>JAVYJL010000003.1:0-791708 GCA_034541955.1 Kovacikia ellensis JS3
AGATAGTTGGACGGTTGCGTCCCGCAAAAATAGCACGTCGCCAGGTTAATATTTAAATAAGCCCCAAACTTTACAGTTCGGGGCTTGTTTATTTAGGAACTTTTGCCCTATTTACAGTAAGGCAAAAGTTCCTAGTATCCAAGTTGTTCTTTTGCTTGTTGCCGCAAAGCACGTGCGTTTGTGGCATTTGGTTGATTTGGAGTGCTTTGTCCAAGGACATGATTGATGCATCAAACCGCCCTAGGTTCCAAAGCGCCGCACCTTTAGTACTCCAAGCTTCAGCGGAATTGCGATTAAGTGAGATTGCTTGATCTAGGGCTTCGATCGCCTCAACTGAGCGACCTACCTCTTGAGGGCCATGCCACGATCAACCCACGCTTCAGCAAAGTCTGGCTTTATGTCAGTTGCTTGTTCAAACAGTCTAAGCGCTTCTACAACGCGTTCCTGTTGTTTAAGTGCTTTTCCTTTACTCCAAAGCGCTTCTGAATAATTTGGTTTAAGAGCTAATGCGTCGTTACAAGCAACGATCGCTTCATTGGGCTGTCGCAATGAACCTAAACTATCGCATAGTCCCCAATGAGCCTGTGCAATAGTTGGTTTGAGCTTAATTACCTTAGTGTAAGCAGCTACGGCTTCTGAGTATTGCCTTTGCTTTCGAAACTGATTTGCCTGGTCTAGTAAATTGACAACTTGCTGCTCTGGTGAGGAAGGAACTGAACTGGCAGCAGACAAACGGTTCTGATTGGTTAGCTGGTTAACGGTTGAGCTAAAAGGTGCAAACGTTTCACTGATAGGACGTAGAAAGTTGCCAAATTTGGCATAGGCAAGCGACGTACAAACAGCGACCAAACTTGTAAGAACAGCCACTCGTTTTGGAAATAGCTTTCGGAAGCGTTTGCTTGATGACTTTGTTATTGATGCGCTAGTAAGTAGAGGCTGTTCTGAGGATTGGTGTAACGCTGATAAACTGCTGTTTCCATCCAGAGTAAGCGTCTCGTCTTGTGTATCAGTTGGAGCAGCCATTTTGAGGGAACTAATATCTAGTTCTGAGGTTGCCCTTTCAGGTTCTGTAGGCTCTAACCGTAGTGGAGAAAGGAGAGTTATTGCTTCTGCAAGTGGATGCGGCAAAGATTCGATTCCTTCTACTGACAGGCTTTGCAGTGCGTCTAACGCTTCAACTGCGGTTAGGTATCGATCCCGGAAATCGTAACAAACCATATGATCGAGGAACTCAGCTAGTTCAGAGCTAACTGAAGGAGCATGAATACGCCAGTCAAGTTCCCCGGTTTGAGCGTCATCATCTATTTCAATCGGTGAAACTCCTGTGAGTGCCTGAATTCCAGCTAGGCCAACTGCATAAATATCGCTGCTATAACGAGGCTTTCCGGCTAGCTGTTCGTTTGGAATGTAGCCTTGGGTCCCAATAGCGATCGTCAAATCAGATTTTGTGTCAGGGGCGGCACTTTGCAAACTGACTTGCTTCACAGCGCCAAAGTCAATTAGAACTAATTTGTTGTCTCTTCGTCGGCGTATTAGGTTGGAGGGTTTAATGTCTCGATGAATAACATGCTGTTGATGAACAAATGCTAGTATCTGCAATATATCTCTAAGGAGAATAATAACTTGA
Organism: Kovacikia ellensis JS3; assembly: GCA_034541955.1. Lineage (GTDB taxonomy): Bacteria > Cyanobacteriota > Cyanobacteriia > Leptolyngbyales > Leptolyngbyaceae > Kovacikia. The sequence continues at coordinate 1,628 of JAVYJL010000003.1, forward strand.
TCTTCTGCCCAAGGTTTTCCCTTAATTATTTGCCGGGTTAGCGGTTCTCCTTCGATAAACTCCTGAACTAAATAAAACTCTTGATTTTCCTCAAAGTGAGCAAATAAAGACGGAATTTGGCTATGCCTGCCCAGTTGGTAAAGCACCCTAGCTTCTGTGTTGAACAGACGTCTTGCTGTCTGTAGATGCTTCGTACTATTTGCCCGACCCAACAGCCGCTTAACTACGCATCGGGGACGATCGGGTAAGTGTAAATCTTGCGCCAAAAATGTTTGACCAAATCCGCCAACTCCGAGCTGACTAATCAGCTTATATCGTTTACCAACGATAGAGTCGAGGTTGTCACGTTGAGGTTGATAACTCATTGTTTAGCCGGGTCACGTTATGTTCATATACATCCTGGGAACTACACACACCACACATCCAATCAAAACGGTACCATCAATAAAGTCCAAGTAATTGTCATATTTAAACCGAAAATCTCCAAATTTGAAGTCTAAATTAAAGATTTAGACGCTCAATTCAGTGGTTTTGAGCCTCTACCAATGAATTGACGTTCTTAGGCTGAGCGACCTACTTATTTTACTTGTCGTAGATAATATTTTGCTATTGCCCGGTAATTTACTTAATCTCATTCGAACAGGTATAGCCTTGCTCAAGCGTGCTGATGTTTGCCAGTGTCGTTTCTGCAATGGTTCTTACGGCATCACGTGTAAAAAATGCTTGATGAGCTGTAATCACAACGTTTGGAAACGATTGCAATCGTTGGAAGTCATCATCTTGAATGACGGTGTTAGACAAATTCTCAAAAAACAAGTTTTCCTCTTGCTCGTAAACGTCAATTCCTAAATAACCAATTTTTCCAGATTTGATGCCTGTAATTACTGCTTTTGTGTCAATTAATGCACCACGACTAGTGTTAATCAGCATCACGCCAGATTTCATTTGATCAACAGCATTTTCATCAATTAAGTGCAGCGTCTCTGGGGTAAGGGGACAGTGAAGCGAAATAATATCGGAATTTTCCAGCAACTCTGATAGCTCGACGTATTTAGAGGCACCAATTGTCTCAAACTGGGAATTTGGAAAAGCGTCATAGCCCAGAATTGAGCAACCAAAGCCATGCATAATTCTGGAAAAAATCATTCCAATCTTTCCGGTACCAATCATACCGATGGTGCAACCGTGAAGATCGAAGCCCAACAATCCTTCAAGGGAAAAGTTATCGTCCCGAACCCGGTTGTAAGCTCGATATAGCTTGCGATTTAGCATAAGAATAAGACCCACGGCATGCTCGGCAATCGCGTAAGGGGAATAGGCGGGTACACGCACTGTTTTGATCCCAAATTTGGTAGCTGCCCTTAGGTCAATGTGATTAAAGCCAGTCGATCGCAGGGCTAGGACGTGAGTTCCATTTTTAGCCAAACTCTCAGGGTTTTAGCATCAGCCTTATCATTCACAAAGATACACACTCCCGGAAAGCCTGCTGCCAAAGGAGCTGTGTGCTCGTTCAGTTGGGCTTCCAGAAAAACCAAATTGTGATTGTGCTCAGTATTTGCGGCTTCTAGAAAGATGCGATCGTAAGATTTGGTACTGAAGACAGCAACTTTCATAGGCTTTAAGAGGAGGTGTATAGGAATTGGCTGATCTAATAGGGCTTACAATCTCAATCCTAATTTCTTCTCACATATTATTACTGTACAACTTTTACCACTGTACCCAGGTCAACTTGCTTGAAGAGTTCCTCGACGTCCTTGTTGTACATGCGAATACAGCCATGGGAAGCAGGTCTGCCTACGGATTTAGGGTTGGGAGTCCCATGAAAACCAATCCAGTTTCTACCATTCGTCCAAAAGCCAATCCAGTAGTGACCAAGTGGGTTTTCAGGATCGCCGCCTGGAATCACAACTCCCTTCTCAAGCGGATGAATCCAGATTGGATCTTTAATCTTCTGCCTAACTTTGTAAGTTCCTTTCGGCGTCTCCCAACCGGGACGGCCAACCGCGATCAGGTAGCTTTTTATTGCTTTATCACCCTTGAAAAGAACAACGCGACGACGGCTCAATTGAATTTCTAGCCGTAACGCTTGAGCAGCGGAATCTGGTTTTGAGGGCGTATCTGGCTTGTCTGGTTTGGATTGGGAATCTGGTTTGGATTGGGAATCTGGTTTGGAGTGAGAATCCGCGTTTAATGGTTCCTTCAACGGTTTATCAGAAGGAACTTTTGGTAAAACGATGATGTTGCCGGGTTGACGATGAATATCTACAGGTGGATTTGCAGGGGGGACTGGAATCACCGGATGGGTTTGCAGGAGGAGTATTAGAATCCCCTGTTGAATTGGTAGGCGAAGAGGCTGGGGTATTGAATGGATTGGCGGGGGAACTGGTTCAGTGGACGGATTTGCAGAAGGGGCCGTCGGGTTGCTAGCCGGATTTGCCGAGGGCATGTTGGATTCGCTGACGGGGGTGCTGGTGGAGTTGCCTGCAGAACTGGCAGGGGAGTGGGTTTACTGTCTGCAAGGACGATCGTGCCCTTGCCCAAAATTCCAAGGGTTAACAGAATAGGAATCAGTGTTAACGGACGTTGTATCATTCTGACCAGTCAGCGGGCAGCGGTATCAACTTAAACCATCAATTGCAATTCGTTGAAAGGACCACGCAAAAGGCTATCCAGACATCGGAATCGTCGAACAGATATTCAATAAACGGATTATTAAATATCTTTGTTCCATAAATCACTATACCGTAAGCAGATTTGATGCCGATTAATAATGAATTACCCAGATAGATTAAGTCTGTGACCCCCAGAACCAATGGCTATTGCTATTGGAAGAGGGTTCTAATTCAGGCAATTCAATCCTGGTAAGGTAGAGGCTAACAGTGAGCGGAAAGGCGGATTTGTAATGCTAACAGGACGTACATTGGTTGATGAAGCTCGCAAGGCTTTGGAATCGTCGATCGTCTATTTTCGTGGAAACCCGATCGGAACTGTTGCCGCCTGTGATCCAGAAGTTGAAGCGCTGAACTATGACCAATGTTTTGTGCGGGACTTTGTCTCTTCTGCACTGGTCTTTTTAATGGAAGGCAAGCCAGAGATTGTCCGAAATTTCCTGGTGGAGGTTCTAAGTCTCCAGATCCGCGAAAGTCACTTGGACTGCTTTGAACCGGGGCAAGGAATGAAGCCTGCCAGCTTTAAGGTGGTGTCTCAGGGGAACGAGGAGTATTTGCTGGCCGACTTTGGAGAGCAAGCGATCGCGCGAGTTGCACCGATCGATTCCTGCTTCTGGTGGCTCTTGCTGCTGCGGGCGTACGTTAAGGCTACGGGTGATTTTTCCCTGGCTCATCGGGATGAGTTTCAGCATGGTATTCATTTGATTCTGCAACTGTGCCTGGAATCCCGATTTGACATGTTCCCAACGCTTCTGGTACCGGACGGTTCCTTTATGATTGATCGACGCATGGGCGTTTACGGCTACCCGCTGGAAATTCAAGGGTTGTTTTATGCTGCTCTACGAAGTGCCCAGGAACTACTGTTGCCGGGTGACCCAGGTAATATGTACCTACGGTCTGTGCAGACTCGTTTAAGCCATCTAACTTATCACGTCCGATCCTACTACTGGCTTGATCTGCAACGACTGAACGAGATCTATCGCTATCGAGGGGAGGAGTTTGGCGAAACCGCCATCAACAAGTTCAACGTCTACCCTGACACCATCCCGCCCTGGTTAACAGATTGGTTGCCCGATACGGGGGCTACCTAGTGGGAAATGTGGGACCAGGGCAAATTGACTTTCGCTTCTTTGGGCAGGGGAACTTGATGGCGATTGTCACCTCGCTGACGACGGAGCAGCAATCCCAGTCAATTCTGAATCTGTTGGAGCAACGCTGGCAGGATCTGGTTGGGCATATGCCGTTAAAAATTTGTTATCCAGCCGTAGAAGGCCAGGATTGGCGCACCATTACGGGGTCTGATCCTAAAAATATTCGCTGGTCCTATCATAATGGCGGCAACTGGCCTGTGTTGCTCTGGCCGTTGGCAGTGGCAGCACAAAAATCGGCCGGCCCGACTTGATCCAAAAAGCGTTGGATGTTGCAGAAAAGCGGCTCCTGCTCGATCAATGGCCGGAATATTACGACGGTAGAAACGGCAGATTGATTGGCAAAGAGGCCCGTAAATATCAGACATGGACGATCGCTGGCTATCTTGTTGCAAAAACGCTGTTGGAGAATCCGGATTATCTTTGCTTAATCACCTTTGATGAAAATCTGAATGTTGCGCCTTGTGTGAGTGAGGTAGTTGAGGATGGAGAATGTTGAGCTTTCTAAATCTGCAAAGCATGTAACTTTGAGTACAGTCTGTGATTCTTGAGCAGTTGTTGATGGTTGTCAATCTCAATGATTTGTCCGTTTTCCATGATGATAATTCGGTTTGCTTTGCGGATGCTGGAAAGACGATCGCGACTAGAAGAGCAACCCTAATACCAAGTTGCAACCCAAAAGGTAACTTTGGAGTTAGTGCTGAGTGCTGAGGACTGAGTGCTGAGTGAGTTTAGCGGATTTTGATTGTTACGCTCCAGAAAGCGACTTGGTATAAATAGGACTGTGAGAGAGGATTTCTGTAAAATCCTCTCTCACACAACTACTCAATCCCACAACTGATTCAGAATTGCTACATCCGGCTCAGTCAACAATCAGAAAACTCAAATCCTTAAGAAGGCATGGATTAAAGTTTGTCTACTTCAAGAATAACGTTCAATGCTGGCGCTTGAGTCCTTAGTGTTTGGCTAATGTTCTTGACCAATTTCAGCAGATAAATCCCGCTTATTACCAATATGAGTACTGCCAATCCAGGGTTTTCTAAGGTGCGGCTATCAATCAGAATCAACACACCCAACTCAACCAGGACAAAGGGAACCAGGTAATTGCCATAGCGCGTCAGGTTATCAGTGATCGCGGGAACTTGAGTCAATTTATAGGCTGTAAAACACCACACGCTAACTAGTGAGAAAACACGCCTAGAATAACCGCAAGATTTTGCCAGGTACAGCTTGCAAATAGCGGCATGTAGATTCCGATGTTGTCTCCGCCATTCGCAAAGGTAACCGCTGCCACACTGTAGGCTTGGGGAGAGATGAAGCTGCTAAACCAGGCCGGTTGCGCTTGAGCTTCTTCATTACAGGCATCCTCCTCCTGGCTAGAGTTCACCAAACGGCTAATGCCGATCGTAATGGGAACCAACCCTAACAGTCCAACGCAAGAACGCGGCAGAAGCATACTACCGAAGAAACTGGGAAGACTGGCAAGAACGAGAGCGGTAAATCCAAGATACTGTCCGGCAACGATGTGGCGCTTACGAAACGTCGTGTTGACCTGGGAGAAGAACAGCATCAGGATCAAGATATCATCCAGATTCGTTGCGGTAAATGCTGTAAGGCCAGTTGAAAGTGCGTTACTAGTCCGTTCATCTTTACCAAGATTTAGAGACTTTAGGGCAGGTGCTGAGTTGCTCCGATCATTGGTAACTCCACAAGTAAATGGACGCAATTAGCCCGAACTTACTGATGGATGAAAGCTATCGCGATCCTAAATGGATTGTGAGAAAGGATTCCAATGGAATCCTTTCTCACAAAGCCTCTCAATCTCACAACTGATCTGGGACTGCTATATCAGGTTTCATCCATCAACAGCCAGCAATCCTGCATTTATCTGTGCGGTTTTATGTACTAAAGCTGTTTATTACGAAAACTTTCCCAAAATCAATCTTGACACAGGAATTTGTCTCCCACAAGGTAAATCTACTATTTACCGATCGACTATTAGGAGTATTCATGTGCGCTACGTCACCAGGATTGGTCGGCTCACGGTAAAGCCCTTTGGCGCTATCGATCGTCGTTACACTCCTTATGCGATCAATATTAAGGCTCCGCAGGTGCTTCAGCAGAGGCGGCGGCAGCAGCGGGACATGGTGTTCAACAGCGCTGCTTATGCGAAAGACTTAAACGAAGTTAAACGTCTTGGCGGGCGAAACAGTGCAGTTCGAACAGCGGATCAAACGGCATCTGCCATCTTTTCTACCATCTCCCCAGTTGTCCTGTGGAATACGCCATCTCGGGCAGCAGCGGCAGCAAAAGGGAATAGCCTGATTGAAAACGCGCGGCTCTTTGCGTTGCTCAACTTTGCAGGCTCGGATGCTTACATTGCAGGTTATGAGGTTAAGTACAAGTACAAGCTCTGGCGGCCTGTAACGGCTATTCCAAATGCAGCGGCCCTTGGAAATCTCGCTGTCACACCTAATCCAAACTGGGAACCATTAATTGTTACCCCGCTCATCCAGATTACATCTCAGGGCACTGTGTGACGGCTGCAAAATTTCGCGATAGGTGGGCACCGGATTCTCCGGACGCTTCGGCACCTGAATGACCGTTCTTTCAGCACCGGATTCTCCGGATACCTCGGCAGGTAATTCACGTTCAACTTCGGCACCCCTGACTACACTGCCCTGGTTTATCTAGTGCGAGTGTGGGAAATGGTGAAACGGAAGCAACAAGGAGGATTACTGCCAATGGCAAAGTTTCGGGAAATGATCCGGCTGCACGAGTTGGGGTACAGCCAGTGTGCGATTGCCCCGAGTTGTGCTGTGGCCCGTTCAACCGTACAAGATTACGTGCGGCGAGCGACGGCGAAAGGCCTTAGCTATGGGCAACTGAGTCAGATGAGCGATAGCGAAGCGCTGGAATTGCCAGGCAAAGGCAAACGCAAAGTATTGCCCAAAGCCGAGACTATCGACTTTGCTCAGGTGGCTATGGAGTTGCAGCGCAAAGGCGTAACGCTAGCCCTAGTGTGGCAGGAAGGGCTAGACAAAGGGCAAGGGCAATTGAGCTAGGGCGGCTTTTGTCGGCGCTACAACCGCTGGCGTGCCCAGCAGCAGTTATCCATGCGGCAGGTGTACAAAGGAGGAGACAAGCTGTTTGTGGACTACTGCGGACTGACGGTACCAGTGGTCCATCCCGAAACGGGAGCAGTGACGAGTGCTCAGGTCTTTGTGGGGTGTCTGGGTGCAAGTAACTACACCTATGCCGAAGCCACGCCCAGCCAGGAGTTGCACCATTGGATTGGGTCGCATCAACGCATGCTAGCGTTTTTCGGTGGGGTGCCGAGCTGTATTGTGCCCGATAACCTCAAGTCAGGCGTCAGCGCCCCCTGCCGCTACGAACCCGGTATCAATCGGACGTACCAGGAATTCACATTGAGGTCGAGGGGCACTACTACTCGGTGCCCTACTGGTTTGTCGGGCGACCTGTGCAGGTCAAAGTTGCAGAGCAATTGAGTGAGGTCTTTCATGAGCATCAGCGGATAGCCTGCCATGAACGCTCGCGGGTACGCTATCGGCATACGACCTTGCCAGAGCATATGCCACCAGAGCACTGGGCTTACAAGCAACAGTCGAAAGACCGCTTTGTCGCTTGGGTCGAACAAATCGGGGTGCAAACCACCGCTCAAGTGCACGCCATTTTTCAGGGCAGAGACCATGAAGAGCAAGCCTTTCGCACCCTCAAGGGACTCCAGCGCCTCGCCCAACAATATGGCAAGACACGTCTGGAAGCGGCTTGTCGTCGCGCCAATGTGTTTGGACTTGTTGGCTTACGGCGGATTCGCACCATTCTCGAAACCCACCTGGACGCTGACGCAATTCCTCAGGAGTCCCCGTCTGTATTGGTAGTTGAGCATGCGAATGTCCGTGGTCCCCAGTACTTTCACTAAACCTCTGCTGATGAATCCCTCCACTGTTGAACAACTCAAAGCACTTCGCCTCACAGGGATGTTGGAAGCCTGGAGTGAGCAGCAGTCGCTGCCGACGTATCATGACCTCAGTTCGCGAACATCTCAGACGAGTTTCAGCAACGCCTGCAAAAGCGACTCAAACAAGCTCACTTGAGCACCTCCGCCTGCTTGAGTGACATTGACTTCTCAGTCCCCGCGGACTTTCCAAGTCCAAATTCCTGGAATTGGCTCAGGGCCAATGGGTGCAAGACGCACTTCATCTCATTCTCGTCGCTCCCACAGGTGTGGGCAAAACCTTTCTATCAAGTGTCTTAGCCGACCAGTGTTGCAAACAGGGGCTTACTGTTCGCTATTTCAGAACCGTTGACCTGCTACTGGAGTTGAAATTAGCGAAAGTCGATGGTTCTTTTCCAAAATTCCAACGTCAATTAGCCACCTTTGGACTGCTGATTTTGGATGATTGGCTCCGAGACCCGTTGTTACTTTCCGAGGCACGAGATTTCCTCGATCTACTCGATTTGCGGTACCGCAAAACATCGTGCCTATTTGCCACCCAACTACCGATTGGACAATGGCACCAGCAGATTCAAGACCCTACTCTAGCCGATGCAATCCTCGACCGCATTGTGCATGATTCACTCCGACTCATCCTCAAAGGTGAATCCATGCGAAAACTGACCAGCAAACTGCAACCTCAAGTAGAGAGTGCTTCAGTCTGATTCTTTTCGTTTTGTGTCATTTGAATACTTTAGCGATGCGATCTCATTCGCACTCTGAATTAATAGTTCTATACCTGCCGAAGTTGACCCCGAATACCTGACCGAACTTCGCATGAATCAGGTGCCGAACTTGTGAAAACACAGCACCACTTCCACTGGCTCAACCATTCATAGTCTTTGGCGTCAACGATCGCCCGTTTGCCCTGCGTCAATTCAATGCAAGCAATACCATTTGCGCTCATAACTCCATCAGCATTTGTGACCTCCGGTGTACACCCATAACACACCCTGCTTATTAACATTTACCAACTGCTTCAATAAAGCCTTATTTGACGCTTACGTGCTTCAGCTAAAGCACAAAAAAGACCCACCCGAAGGCAGGTCTTAAATGATTTGAATTGTTTGCCCTAGAAGATTTTATTTTTACTACCCCAGGAACGATGTCGGGTTTGGTGAATGTAGCGGAAGGAGATTTGCAGCCGCGCTGATCAATACTAGACAATCGGTTGCTAATAGAACCGCTACCCTGCCTGCTGCCTTTTGGCAGGCTTAGTAATATCCGATACATTCCACAACCTTCCGTTTGGATTTCTTTATCTCCTTCCTTGACGACAACGTTAACCCCGTTATGAGAAATGGTTAGAGGATTCTTATTAGAAAACCCTTTGACCATAAGACAGGAATCCCGACTAATAAATTCCAGCCTCCTTTCCCAAACGTTAGCAGTTTCATTGTCGTAGTCGATGGCTTTGCCAAATAAGACAGGACCGAACAACTCTAATGGGTTTTCCTGTCTCAGGCTACTATAGCCGGGGTATTCACGACCGGGAGTAACAACAGGCGGGTCAATCCACTGCGGCTCAGCTAAAGCCCCGCCAGTCAGGGAAAGCGATAGAAGTAGTGCAAGAAAAAAGATTTAATAATCATGGGCATGACGGTGAAGAATATGCCGTAACTGTTATTACTGGGATAGCTTTAAATGCGCCCCAATATTAATGCTTGTTATCAACGCTTACCGTTTCTCAGTAAAGTCGCGTAACACCTGCATGCTTCAGCAGAAGCAGATTAGAAAGGAGATCATCTTAAAGGCTGCTCAAAAATCCTGAAATTAGCATGGCAAGGTTTTTAGCCGTTCTTTGCATGTACCTTAATAGCTGAATACTCAGTGTTTTAGCCTGCTCTGTTAACTCTGCAATTTTTGGGTAATCAGGATTCAGGAAATCAAACCCCAGTACAAAATGAGGTGCATCGACATAGAGAACAGGTTCATGCCAATTAATCAATGAAATTGCTGATTTACTGCAAGCCTCAAATCTCGCCATGTGCCCTTTGATTTCTAAAACCAAAGAATCATCTGAGTAAGCCGGGAAAAATTGATTTTTGTACTCACTTTCAAAGCCAGGGTAAACGCATCAAAATCGAGGGTCAAACTATGCTTCATCCAGCGCTCGGAGCGGGGTGAGAATTTGCAGCATAAATTGGTCGTCGAGTCCGGCTTTGTAGCGTTTCATCGTTAAGCTTCCGTTTGAGGCATCCTGGCGCAACAGGTTGAGGGCAAACCGCCGCAGGAGACTGAAGTTGCGGGGTGCATGATCCTTACGAATGCGAGAAGCATCTTCGTTGAAGACGACATCAAGACACCAATGCAGTTGGTTTTCAATGCCCCAATGAGCGCGAATATAGCGAGCAAAGGTGGCGGCATCAACGGCAAGGGAACTGAGGAAATAGCGGGGTTCTAAGGTGTCCTTGTTGCAGAGCCGACGTTGAGATTGCACAACTACCAGACTTTGTACCCCTGCCCAATCTTTGCATTGCGTGGGGGTAAACACTTGGGCAATCGGGAATTGAAACACATGCCTCGACTCAATGCGATGATGTCCTGCCTCACACTGCTGGTGCTGCGTGTAATCGACTCCTTCACCGGAACCTGTGTGAAACTGCTCAAACCACTGCTGCGCCTGTTTTGACAACGTGGGCTGATTGTCTTTGAGGGCAAGAATATAGTCGGCTTGCTGTTGGTGAATCTGCTGGGCAATCGGACTATGGGTGCCCATCGCGTCAATACTGACGATACAGCCCGTTAAGGCAAGTTGCTCCAGCAACACAGGAATCGCTGTAATTTCATTTGACTTAGAGTCTACCGCACACTGTCCCAGCACGAATTGATGCTCACTTGCCCAAGCACTCACCAGTTGTAGGGCTTTGACCCCGCCTTCTCGGTCGTAGGAGCCTTTCGCCGTTTTGCCATCAATCGCCACCACTTCTGCTGCAAGCGAAGACACGAATGCTTTGACCCACTGCTGGAAACTTGCCTCGAACGCTTCAGGGTCAACCCGCGCAAACACACGAGCGAAGGTATCGTGGGAGGGAATCCCATTCGGCAAAGCCAGGAAGGTTTCGAGCCAGGCGCGTTTGGCATTGCCGTAGGTTTCGATGGCGACCCAACTATCTGCCCCTGCCAGCACCGCCAACAAGGCAATCGCTATGATGTCGAGCAATTGATGGGCGCGGGTGCGTTCGACTCTAGGGTCAGCAATGTCACCAAAGTATTGCTTCAGGCAGGCAGACAAATTCTCTCGGCTAACAATCGGAGGCATAAAGGAGGGAACCCCCCATCTTACACCCTTGTCCCCTCTCTTTTAGATGCGTTTACCCTGGACCAGTATGCGTATCTTTGGCTCTTTCTCCTTGAGCCAAATTGAAGCCTCGGCGGATATAGGTAAATCGGAATTAGAGAAGTATGTGGAACGCCTACATCGTGCAGGCTATCTTCAGATGCTTCGTCGATCTACAGGTAACTATTCTGATAATGAAATGCTATATCAACTCGTAAAAGACTCTGGTCGAATTGCACCTATCACTTGCGACGAAGTCATTTACGACCTAAATACTAATACTCTTTATAAACTTCCATCACTACAAACGTGTTGAACAGTTTACTAATCTCAACCACATGAAGTAATTCCTACTAAAGATGAGCGATCGCAGTCTAACACTATCCGCATCTGCGCCGCTTGTTGTTTGGAGGACTCTTACCATCGAATAGCTTGGCAACTACACTCAACTGAGGGATGCAATCGCCACAAGCTGCGCTTACCCCCAGATGTTGGGCTTGCGAAAGAACTTTTCAGTTGAGGCATTGTTGAAGGAACAAAAGTGTCTTCACTGTGGAATGTCTTTCAAAAGCATGGTGAAAAAGCAGGGTAGTGCCCTGAAGGGCAGGATGGAATAGGGGTGAACCTAAAGAAGTTTTGAGCGGATGTCAGTGAGTATGACAATGCATACCTGTCCAAGTTGAGAGTCACAAGAGATTAGTTGCAATGGTCAAACTCGTCATGGCAAACAAAATGACAAATGTCGCGACTGTGGTCGTCAGTTTGTGCTCGACCAACATGGAAAGCCATGACCTCAGAGCAGTATGAGTTGATTGAGCGGATGTTGCTCGAGCGCATCCCATTAGCTGGAATTGCCCGTGTTCTGCAAATTTCTGAAGATACAGTGCAACGCTATGTGAACGCCAAAGCTGCCGTTGTCCCCCAACCGGTGGAGGTCACTGAGAAATCAAACAAGCGTCTGAATGTGCCGATGGATGAGTTATGGTCATTTGTCAACGATAAAGGCAATGAGCAATGGGGTTGGCTGGCGCTCGATGCTCAAACGAGAGAAATCGTCGGAGTCCAGGTAGGAGACCGGAGTGCGCTGTCGGCTCAAGCGTTGTGGGGTTCAAGGCCACCTGTGTAGCGGCAATGGGCGGTGATTGACACTGGCCATTGCAGTGCTGATGGTGCAGTGCTACCCAGGAAACGGCATCGCAGTGTCGATAAAGACAGTGGGTTGACCAGTGACATCGAACGATTCAACTGCACCTCGAGACAACGGGTGTCCCGATTCCTCAGAAGGTGCTTGTCGTTCTCGCAAAAGTTAGACAACCCCATTGCAGCCATTTGGAATTTTGTGCATCACTACAATGAGACACGACGACGCAAGCTAGCTCTTGTTTGATTTGCCTTTCCTTCAGGGCACTACCCGGAATGTAATGGTTCTCAGCCATCCACTTTCTGTGTACTCCAAAGTAAATCGCCCCTGGTGCAGATCAGTACCAGCAGGTAATGTAACAGAGGTTGTCCCGCTGAACAGGCAGTCGTTTTCTCACACCCATCCGGTTGAAAGGTAATGCGAGAAGTTGGATGATCGTACCAGGTATGCCCGATCGCGATCGGCAGTCGAATTGGGGCCGCAGAAGTGATGAATTTTGACAGACCACTTTGGGTCACGACTGTATGCAGGAGTTTGATCTGATTTCCGGTGACTTCGGCTCGAATCCATTCTGAAACTCCAGAAAGATCATTGAGTTTGAGCTTAATCACTTGAGGTTTAGTCGGTGGTGGTGCAGATTCTGTTGTTTGTTGAGCTACTTGAGGAGCTTGACAGTGGGCATTCAATAATGATGTCTGACATCGCGAATTCAGAGCTGATGGCTGTGCTATAACCGATTGGGGCACAGCGCTGTGTATCAGCACAGTCATGCAAACACCTGGAATAAGCCAGCTTGAGAGCAGGCGACGAGCTTGATGGGATTGAAATGAATGACGTTTCATGGGTGTTGAGTAATTGATGTGGATAGGTTTCTATAACGAGTAACTTCAATAATTTGCTTTCCCCATATTTATTGGGGTATTGTCCTTCAGTCGTCCATCTTCCATACTGACAATACGATCAGCGATGTCTAATATCCGGTTATCGTGGGTGACTACGAGGATGGTGCAGCCCCGCTCCTTTGCCAGGGTTCGCATGAGTTCCACGATATTTCGTCCCGATTCGCTATCCAGAGCTGAGGTTGGTTCATCGGCAAGCACCAGACTGGGGCATCCTACCAGGGCGCGGGCGATCGCGACTCGTTGTTTCTGTCCACCAGACAGGTTAGCTGGATAGGCATAGGCTTGGTCTGCCAACCCCACTTGATGGAGCAACGCCAGGGCGCATTCTTCCCGCTGACGGCGCGAAAATTGTCTCTGTACTTCCAGTCCCATTGCCACATTCTGTAAGGCGGTTAAGCTATTGTGCAGATTATGAGCTTGAAAAATATAGCCATTGTGCCGCCTGGATTGCACAAGTTGTTTGGTGGTTGCGCCTACCAGTTCTTGACCCAGCACCCGCAAACTGCCAGACTGAGCTGAGCGCAATCCTCCCACCAGCGTCAATACAGTCGTTTTGCCTGAGCCAGAAGGCCCGGTTAGAAAGACAATTTCCCCTGCATCAATGTCCAAAGTCAGCTCGTGCAACACTCGCTTTTGAGTTGACCCTGACCAAAATCGTGGTTGAGCTGCTGAATTGAAACCACAGGCTGGTGATATGAATGCATCGGATAGGGTCTCCCTCAGGTCAGAAAATATCGGCTGGATCTGCCGATCGCAGTTTTTGGGTGGCGATCGTGCCAGACAACATGCACATCAAGATGGTTAGTATGGATACAAAAATGATCCGTGACATTGGCATGACAATTGGAAGAGCTGTTGCCTGTCGGGTCAGTAGGTAAGCGCCGAGTGAAACAGTGAGACCCGGACAAAAACCCATGATTGCAAGGATCAAAGCTTCTTCTAGGACAATTCCCAATAGATAAATATGGCGATACCCCATTGCTTTGAAGGTGGCATATTCAGCTAAATGCTCGTATACGTCTGCTGAGAGAATCTGATAGACAATAATGACTCCCACAAAAATCCCACTGCTGTTCCCAGAGAAAAGATAAAGCCGATCGGTTGATTGGCTGCCATGTAATCTTTGGTCTTTTGAATAAATTCAGCTTTTGAATACGGAACGATATCCAAAAATTGCTGCTGCTTGATGGCGGCAATCACCTGTTCTGGGTTATATCCTGATTGGACTGTTAGCAACCCTATACTCACCTCTGCTGCTTGCCGTTGAGGCGACAGGCTGAGAAAGTTTTGATCGCTGGTGATCAGGGTGCCATCTTTGTCAAAAGACGCTCCCAGTGAAAACAGCCCTGTGATTGTCACGGTTCGTTTGCCGATTTCGGTGGTGACAGGCTGCCCCTGCTCTACTTGAGCTAAAACTGCCTGATAATCGCCCCGTGCCATGCGATCGAACAGAACGGTATCGGGTCGTTTGATGTGATCCAGTTGTTGCGCTACTTCTGGAATGAGCAAACCAGAGCGCTCAGGATTCATGCCAATCAGCATCATCGCCGTTTCCTTATGAGTGATGGGATGCTTCCACTCGGCAAAACCTAAATACAGTGCATCCGCTGATTTCACACCGGGTATATCCATGACCTGGTAAAGGCGACGACGAGGAAACGTTTCGGCATTGTCTAATGTCTTCGCCTGTGGACTCAAAAGCACAATATCGGCATTGAGTTTGGTGTGGGTGAGAACCGCCGTGTCGTACAGGGCGTTCATAAAGCCAAGCTGCATAAAAATCAGCACATCGGCAAAGGTAATACCAGACATGGCAACGAATAGGCGAGTGCGATCGTGGCGCAGTTGCAACCAACCTAAGGGCATTCGGTTGCGCAATGTCCATAGAATGTTTTTCATAGAGCAATTTTGACCATCACTTGCAAATTAGTCAGGGCTTGAACAATTTGGCTCGAATTGGGTTCTAGGCGTACAGTCACTTCTACAACCCGAGCATCAACATTGGCGGTAGGATCGGCATTGACAACGGATTGACGTTTGACTTGTAAGCCCACACTGTCCACCCTTCCTCGTAATGTTTGATTAGGCAGTGATTCACTGGTCACTTCAACCGACTGTCCGCGCTTGATTTTGTGGATATCGTTCTGGTAAATCTCTGCGATCGCCACCATTTGAGTGATTGTGCCGAATTCTAAAATACCTTGATCGGTTGCGATCAGTTCTCCAGGATGGGCATGGATTTTAATCACTGTCCCAGCGTAGGGGGCACGCACGTAAGCTTGTTCAAGCTTTGCCTTTGCCTGTTGGGCGGCTGCGATCGTCTGTTGCAGTTCAGCTTGGGCTTGTTCAACATCGATCGGTCGCACTTCCACAATGCGGTCTAAGGTCGCTCTTGCCTGTTTAATTTGTTGCAAACTTCCCTGTTGCTTACGGGTCAGGAGCGCCTGTGCTTCCTGCATACTGCGACGGGCGGTTTCGGCGGCTAATCGTTTGCTATCTGCTTGGGAGTCCGAGATGGCACCGGACTGGAATAACATCTGGTAACGTGCTGCTTCTACCGTTGCGTTTTGCCATTCTGCCCGTAATCGTGCCACTGTCGCCGCTTGAGCATCAATGTCGCCCTGGCGCTCCACTTCCAATTGCGCGATCGTTGCTTGTTGCGCTTCAATTTCACCTCGCTTTGCCCCTGCCTGCACTACGGTCAGTTTTTCTGAGCCACCTGTATAGCGGCTTCTGCTTCGGTTACACCTGCCTGCTGTTGAGCGTGGGTACTGAGAATGGCAACGGTCTGTCCAGCTTCAATATGCTGCCCTTCCGTGACCAACAGGCGATCAACCCGACTTCCATCGATTGAGGAAGGCGCAGATAACCGGATCACTTCGCCCTGGGGTGTCAGGTGTCCTAAAGCTGTGATTGTTTTGCCTTCGGTACGCATTAGAGGGGATGTTGTTTGCACCTTCGGACGATTCCACCCATAAAAGCTAGCTCCCAAAACACTGATCACCACCAGCGCAGGCAGGAGCCACTGAGCCAGGGGTAATAAAGGACGGATTCTCACATCCATCACTCACCTCTACGAAAAGTTTGCGGTTCTCAATTCACAGTAGAAGCAGAAGTAATCGGATTGATAGGGGCAGAAGTCCCTATTCCGTCCTGGTTTTGCTTGAAGCTGAAGATTTTCTCAGGACTAAAGCCCCGCTACAAATCGGGTCTTTAGCCTCTAAGCACCGGGCATCAATCTTCCTACAATTGACTGGTTTGCTGATTGATAACAGGTATAAGCAATAGGAATCTAGGCAGGGACTTGGTGATGAAATTAATGCGTTCTGAACTGTGGATACGGTTGATGGTAGGTGGTTTGGCTACAAGTTTGATGAGTTTGCCCGTCTCAGCCGAGCCATCGTCGGTGACTGTCAATGTGAGCAGGCTACATTCTCTCAAGGGAAAACTTGTCATTTGTCTCTGGAAGCGACAGGACAAAGGCTTTCCCATCTGTTCCAACACTGCATCGTTTCAACACATCACTGTGAAAGTGACGGCTGCAATGGTAACAGCAACATTTCAAAATATCCCATCGGGAGAGTATGCCATTTCAGCCTTTCATGATGAGAATCAGGATGGTACGCTGAATCGAGGCTTTTGGGGCAGACCCAAGGAGGGCATTGCATTTTCCAGCCAGGAGCCGAACCAGGGCGATCGCGGACGCCCCTCCTTTGATCGATCAAAATTTACAGTCAACGGCGCAAAAACAATTTCCCTTTCAGTACTGTATTTTTAAGGAAGTTGGATATAGTCCAGTGATGATAAAGGATTCAGTGGGTGCAGCACCCTTCCAAAGTAAGCTAGTGACACAGCTTTTGCAGACCTGGCAGAGGCGAACGCCGACTGCCCTGCTGCTAGGGTTGGAATGGATGTTTCTCATCGGTGTCACCCTGACCAATCTGCTGCTGCCGCTTCCGGGTCAACTTCCAGTCATGAGTCCCCTCTGGTCAAGGATTTCTCTATGGCAGGTGTTGACGATCGCAGTATTTGGGCTGATGGGGCTGAAGCGTCCGAAACGGAACCTGAGTTTCAAGATTCTGTACACCATTGGCGAATTTGGGCTGGTTTATCTGCCCATCCTCCTTGATGCACGTCTCTCCTATATTTTTCCACCGCTGCATCTGATCATCGTCATTCGCAGTTGCTCAATGTTTGGTGGTCTGGGTCAATCAATAACGACCGCTGTTGCAAATTTCCTGTTTTGCATCACATTATTTTCGCAGCGGATAGATAGCGTTGTCCCTAGCGCAGCAGTAGACATGCGTTATTTTTTTAATCATATGATGTTCACGGCGCAACTCAATGCCATATTTGCGTTTACATTAATCAGCGCGTTTATTCTAATCGTCGTCAACGCTTTATTTTTTGTACAACGTAGCCGTCAGGAATTGACCCAGGCTCACGATCACCTGCGCCATTACGCCTTACAAGTTGAAGACCAGGCAACATTGCAGGAGCGGAACCGCATTGCTCGTGAGCTGCACGATGCTCTAGGTCATGCGTTGATCGCCCAAAGCCTTCAATTAGATACCATTCAATGCTTTTGGAACTCAGATCCCAATAGAGCACTCCACGCCCTGAATGAGGCAAAGCGACTTGGTTCTCAAGCCCTAAATGATGTACGGCAGGCAATCTCAACCTTACGCACCGATCCACTGCAAGGACTTCCACTGGATGAGGCGATCGTCAAACTGCTGCAAATTTTTATCAATCAACGGGAATCATGCCCAGTTACACCTTGCGACTGAACCAAGTGCTACCCAGAAATGTCAGTTTACCCATTTATCGAGTGGTTCAAGAAGCTCTGACCAATATCGCCAAACACAGCCAATCTACTGAAGTTAGCATCTATCTACAAACCACCTCCAGACAACTGAACGTTCTCATTCAAGATAATGGCGTTGGGTACGATCCAGACCAAAATATCAGCGGCTTTGGAATTCAGGGGATGCAAGAGAGAGTTCTGGCGCTGGGAGGCTTATTCAGCATTGCTAGCCAGTTAGGATTAGGATGTAAAGTAATGGTTCAGGTTCCTTTAACTGATTCGCTCTGAGTTGCGGCATGATTCGAGTGCTGGTTGTCGATGATCAGGAACTTGTGCGTCAGGGGCTGAGCGGGTTGCTTGCAACTCAGCCAGATTTTGAAATTGTGGGTGAAGCCGCGACGGGGCAGGATACGATCGCGCAAGTCAAACGCCTATCCCCAGACATTGTTTTGATGGATATTCGGATGCCAGGAGTGGATGGCGTGGTTGCTACCCGTGAAATTTGCCAGCAGTTTGAGTCCGTTAAGGTACTGGTGCTCACCACGTTTGACGACACCGACTATGTTTGTCAAGCCATGAAATTTGGTGCAAGGGCTATTTGCTGAAGGATACTCCCCTGGAAGATCTTGCGATCGCCATTCGCTCAATTTACAGGGGTTATACCTACCTGGGTCCTGGACTGTATGAAAAAGCTACGGTCGAGCCTCTGACTGCTCTACCGCCCAAGCCTGCACCCTACCCTCCCCAGCTTACAGAACTGACTCCACGCGAACGGCAGGTCTTGAGATTGATTGCAAAGGGGAAAAATAACCGAGAAATTGCCCGATCACTCTTCATTACTGAAAAACAGTGAAGAACTATGTCAGCCAGATTCTTAATTGCTTAGGGTTTCGCGATCGCACTCAGGTTGCTATTTTCGTAAATTCAGTTCTCGATGTGTGGGACGATAACCAATGGTTGTAACTTTGGCTCAGAAACTCTCAAACGGACCATCGCTCTTTCAGAATTGGGTCTTCCCCATTTCATAAAGTAAGGGAAAATACAATCGCTGATAGTTATCTGAAATGCCAGCAATGCCGCTCTCGCCCCAGTGGTAGGCCCGCGATCAGTCTTACCAGTTAATTCGGCACAATAATTGAGTATTCCAGCCCTTTCAGCGTTGCCGCTTTGCTGATCGCCTCTTCAATCTGAGATAGCGGAAAAGTATGTGCCCTGATTGCTTGAATGTTTAACGTGCCTGCTGCAATCATTCGCAGTAAATCACCGGGAGCCTGCCGAGGAGAGGATACATGAATGCACTTGCCAGCGCTACCAGGACTGCTGAAGCGCCCATGCATCCAGTTGCACCGTTGACAACAAGGGTTTGACCTGCCTTAATTTCATGACGATCGCCCCTCCTGGTCTCAATGTTGGTTCGGGAACTTCTTCGATTCTGAGTGGTGTTCCGATTTGATAAAGACGTGCAGCTTTCATAGGTTTTTCGTATTCAAACAATGGGGCAACATCGGTATAGAAGCGAACGGAAGTGACCAGCCCGTTTGCATTGCGATCGGTAAACGCAACGGCTCTCAGTGTCACGGTTTTCCCATCATTGCGTTTGTAGTGATTCAATGCTTCCAAAACAAATGCTGAATCACTGCCGTATATGTTGAGCAAGTCATGTTCTAAACTGGTGAATGTTTTCCAGTAGTTCGACAGGAATTGGACGATCGCTTCTTTCCCTTCAACCGTTGGATTGTTATTGGACTGCATCACGCAGTCTTCAGCCAAAAAGTACTATAGGCTTCAATATCTTTGGAGTCTAAGACCTCTAGATAGTGGAGGTACCAGTGGTAAGTTTCTGGCGAAAGCTGATTGACTCTGAGGCGATTGGTTCTCATTCATGAACTTCCTGTTACTGCTGCTTTTCTACGATTCTACGATGATCAAACAATTCCGCCATTGGCTCGAATATGCTGTCCCGTAATCCAGTGGGCATCCTCTGACACCAGTAGCGCCACTGCATCAGAAATATCCGCTGGCTGTCCCAATCGTCCCAGTGGCGTTTGAGCAACGAGCTGATCAATCTGCGCTTGCTCTAGCACCATTCCATCTGTTTCTGTGATTCCGGGTGAGATGGTATTTACCGTGATTCCTCTTGCTCCTAATTCCTTGGCTAAACTGGCACTGAATTGTTCGATCGCTGCCTTACATCCGGCATAAGCTCCTCCGCCTGGAATTGCCATTACTGTTCCACTGGTAGAAGTACTGACGATGCAACCGCCATCAGCAAGATGATGCGCCGCTTCGTGGAGGGTGAAGTAAACGCCTCTGGTGATGTCAAACATACTGTTGTATTCTTCCTCAGCCACCTCAGCCGTTGGCTTGAAAATATTCTTTCCCGCCGCGTTGTTGATCAGGATGTCGATTTTTCCAAAGTGGTGAATGGTTTTCTGAAAGAGTTGTCGAATATCGTCGAGGTTTCGGACGTCAACCTGGAAGGCGATCGCTTCTGAACCACTGGCTTTAATCGCTGATACCACTTCTTCGGCTTTATCCTGGGTTGCCGTGGTAGGTGACAACCACTTTCGCACCGTCTCGCCCCAATCGTTCAGCGATCGCTCGACCAATTCCACGAGATGAACCAGTGACGATCGCAACTTTTCCAGCTAACGCGCCCATATCCTTACCTCCTTAGCCTCAAGATACATCTTTAATGTGGAATGCTGGTGACTTGAAATGCAATCGCACGCCAACGATCGAGCTGTCGTAACCAAACTCGAATAATGCGATTGGGTCCACTGTCGCTTTTGCCTACGTTCATGTGTCAGCTTCTCCGACGAAAATAAGATAGACAACCTCAACGTGAAAATGTGACTTGTGCGACTGGAAATTCAATTTCCATGCCCCAATAGTTATTAGCGAAAGCAGCAATTTTCTTGAGATCGGTGTCGAGTCCTTTTGGCGGCAGTTCACGGCGATCGGCAGGTCGAGCTAAACTTTTGATCAGTTGTTCCATGCCAGCCGGAGCAAAGCTATTTAACACGCGACAGGTCGGACTTGTAACCTTGAAGGCATGAATTGTTCTCCTGGGAATCCAAACGGAGATGCCTTGAGCCGCATTCAAATTTTGATCACCGACTCTCATATCCATTGATCCTTCAATGACGTAAAATCCTTCGTCATTGAAGGGGTGGACATGGGGAGTGGGACCAACCCCTTCTGGCATTAATTGCTCCATCAAGGAGTAGCGTCCGTCGGTTTGTTCGCCATCCACCAGAATGATCCAGAGAATGTCCAGAAACCAGTAGGCAGGAGCCGACGCGGCGTTCTGAACGATCGGTGGTATTTGAAGAATTGAATTCGAGGTTGTACTTGATGAATCAGACATGCATCCCCCTCTCTATTTATTGCATTGCTCGTATAGTGATATTGAATTAATCAGCAGGCTCAGTGTAAACAACCTCATACAAATGGAATTCATTCTCAGCTAATCCCTTCCAATACTCTTGTACAGGCTCAAATTCTGGCTTTTTAAGGAGAGCATCAAAGTTCTCTAAGGTGCGCCACTGCCCATAGTTAACGGTGCGTGTACCGTCCAGCGATCGATGGAAATTGGCAGAAATTAAATCGGGATGTTTCAACGCAATTGCAACATTCTCACGTTCCAGTTCAATCAAGCGTTGTTGATTCTCTGGTTTAACGTGAAACTCTGCAAAGTGGATGCGATCGCCCTTCGTAATTTTTAATGCGGCATGATCAGGTTTAGAAATCACGACTTCGTAAATATGTGAATCTAATAGTTGAAACTGAGACAGCTTTGCTCCAATTGCTTGATCTTGGGGACTTTGAGCAAAGGCTTCATACTCTGACTGCGATCGCCATTGAGCGTAGTTGAATACTCGTGTTCCATCCAGGCTTTTGTGGAGGCTGGAAGACACAAATCCTAGCTGATGTTTAGTTGTGGTTTCTAAGGCATCAATGATCAAATTAATTAGCTCTTGCTGACGGGCTGATTCAGTGGCAAGGCTAAAAATTACGGTAATGATTTCATTGTGTTTAGCAATAGTTGGCATGATTTTCTCGTTCAGCTTGAGCTTTTCTGATAGATGATTTCGTACAAATGTGGACCACCCTCAACGATGAGTTCCTTATATTTTTGAAAGTAATCGACAAACTGTGGGGTTGCATGAGCCGCATCTAAAAGCTCTTTCGTTGTCCACTGCACATAGTTCACGACTCGTGTGCCGTCCAGACTTTTGTGAATGTTGATCGAGATAAATCCAGGCTGCTTAGACATTATCTGCTCTGCCTGCTCGCTCATTAACTTCACGAGTTGATCCTGGTCTCCAGGTTTAACTTTGATATGATTGATTTGAGTTACGAAATCACCATTAGGCTGAATGCTAACCATAATTGCTCCTGTACAGCTCAATGAGTCTATTAACGAGTTAACGAACCTGATTTATTCAGTTGAATGCGGTTACATTCCTTCAAGCCTCTTCTTTCTGTATCGCTATTTTGTGAATTTGAAGCCATAATCAGGTGTTTCTCCCGGAGGTACAACTTCAATTCCATACTTGGGAGCGAGGGTTAGCTGTTTCTCCAGGTCTTCACGAGTAGGCAGGATGGGTGGTGCAGAGGATCGGTGACAGGATGACCTGCCTCCATGAAAAAGCCTTCCATACCACCAGGAGTAATCAAACATTGAAGTCGTCCGATCGCGGTGCCTACGTTCCGCCAGCCGTGGAAAAGCATTGAGGGAATATTGACGAATGTGCCAGTCGTTCCAGTAATAGTTTTGTCATCCACGTGGAATTGGAATTCGCCTTCCAACACATAGAATGCTTCCTGTTCACGATGGCGATGAGTGGGTGGACCAATGTTTGGCAAAACAGTAATTTCCATCAAGGCATACTCACCGTTTGTCTCTTGGCTCGTAGCAAGAAAATGGAAAATCATGCCTGAAACCGAAACGGCATTGGCTTGGTTCGGAGCTATCAGTTTAATGGCTTGCTGTTTTTCCATGGTAGTTATCTTTTAGAGTTGTTCAGTGTCGATCGCACGTTCAAAAAAGTCAGCAGTTGTTGAATTAAATCGTCTGGACGTTCTTCAGGAATGTAGTGACCACACTCTGCAACTATGCCACCCTGCACATCGTCAGCAACAGCGTGCATCATTTTCAGCATTAACATGCCTGTGCTATGCTCGCCTCCTAAGGCAAGAACGGGCATCTTTAACCTTGTCTCGGCATGTTTGCGATTTTGTTCAGCGTTCTCAAAAAAGGAGCGGTAATGTTCAAGTCCAGCTCTCATTGCGCCTAATTTGGAATATTGATGTACATATTCATCAATGTCATCTGAGGTAATCGCGTCTTTCTGGTAAGCTTTATGAGTGAAAAACCACGATAAATACAAACGCTCCGCCCTTCAACTAACTGTTCTGGCAGATCGGGAACCGCATGAAAGATGAATTGCCAGGTGGGTTGGTTCGGGGAGAACTGAAAAGCTTGTTCTGGCATCAAACCTGGGATCGTTCCGTCTAGAACGACAAGTTGTTGCACTGCGTTTGGATAAGTGGCTGCACAAGCGTAAGCGATCGCGGCGGCAATATCATGTCCAACCAGACAGAATGATGATAGTCCCAGTTGTTGGATGAGTTGGTAGATGTCATTAGCAATAGTGCGATTATCATATCCGGTCTCTGGCTTATCTGATTCGCCTAAGCCCCTTAAATCAGGAGCAATCACCGTAAAGTGGGGTGCTAAAGCAGGCATAAGATGCCGCCATGCGTACCAGGTTTGAGGCCAGCCATGCAATAAAACGATTGCCTGCGGCAACAACGAAGCTCCGGCTCACCCTTGCTGCCCATTACATAGTGCAAGTTAATCCCATTCACCTGCGCGTTGTGATGAGAAAAGGTATGTGCAAGTGGTGTGAGAGAATTAATTTCCATAATGCTCTCATCCTTAATCGGCAACTTGCAGCACAATCTTGCCGCGCGCATGTCCCTGCTGACTTAATTCGTGGGCTTGTCGTACTTCTGTAAGGGGAGCACGCGATCAATCTCAGTTTTAACTTTGCCAGCATCGATCAGGTCTGCAATCTGTGTCAGGATCTCAGCCGTTGGATCAATCTCAACCATTGCGGCTCGAACGCCATATTGAGTAGCCAGATCTTGAGCAGGTGGGGCAGGTGTGGCAACGAGGATACCATTGGGTTTGAGGACACCCCACGATCGCGCTTGAGTGTCTCCTCCGAGTGTGTCTAATACCACGTCTATATCGCTTACGACTTGCTCAAACCGCTGATTGCGATAATCGATCACTTCATCTGCACCTAAGTCTTTGATAAACTCAAGATTGCGATCAGACGCTGTGCCAATCACATAAGCTCCTTTCAATTTCGCAAATTGCACCGCAAACATTCCCACTCCTCCGGATGCGGCATGAATCAGCACTTTCTGCCCTGCGGAGAGATGCCCAACATCAAAGAGGGCTTGCCATGCTGTTGCCGCAACGACAGGGACGGAGGCAGCCTGTATAAAGTCAAGAGTCTTAGGTTTCGGGGCGACATACTTTACCTTCCGCACTGTGAATTCAGCATATCCGCCAAAGTGAGTCATATCAGAGGTGGCGGCATAGATCTCCTGGCCCACAGATAGGGTATTGACATCCGATCCTACAGCCTCAATGATTCCAGCAATATCCATGCCTAAAATGAGCGGTAGGGAAACGGGCATCATCTCCTTGAGGTATCCCTGTCGGATTTTCCAATCTAAAGGATTGACACTGACGGCTTTGACGCGAATTAAAACTTCATCCGATCCAGCTTCAGGGCGCGAAACATCCTCATAGGTTAAGGTGTCTGGTGCGCCGTAAGTATGTATTTGAACTGCTTTCATCATTTTCATGGATTCATTCCTAAGCAAATGCTAATCTGGAAATTTGTCGTATTGGAATTGCTCCTAGTGTGGATAATGACAATGCAGTCTTCGTCAGCAGTTGTCTGGGTGGTGCACCTCTAACTGAATGCGCCGGACTACATTGGCAAATGCAACAATTCGCCATGTATCATCAACCCGTTGGAAGACTGCCATCGGGCTAGCCATCCGCTCTTCTGGAGCAGATAACTGTCCATGCTTTTTCACAACCAGCACATCGAGGTGTACGACCGCTGCATCAGACCCCAGAAACCGCAGCCGCTCAATCGTGAAGGTGGCGATGGTGTCCTTGTTTCCCGTGGCGAACGAGTGGGCATGGTCTTTGGCGATTGCCTCCCGTCCGGTCAGTCGTTTGCCATCGAACACCGTAAAGTCAGCATCGTCGGAGAAAGGGGCAGCAAACGCCCTGCCGTCAGCCGCATTCCATGCCGCCTCAAGTTGTTGGATCGCCTCCTGAATGTGCTGTTCGTCCAGTGTCCGATTCATAGGGGTTGCTAGATTAGAATTTTCCGTTGCTCAGAAATTGTTTGACGGTCAAAGGTTTGATGTGGGGATAGCGATCGTTCTGAATGTTCTCGAGTTTGCTTTTACCAGATACCATTGCATACTCGTACTGCTGTGGGATATATTCAACTGGCGATTTGGCAGACGGTTTCCTGCTAGCAATCCAGGCTTTTAACTCGTCCACACTTCCCAACGGCTTCTCTTGTAATATCTTGCCAGTTGCCTCTTCATAAGCGGCTTTTAGCTGCTTTGCGGTCAATGTATCTCCAGCAACTTCTAACGCCGTATTTGCTAATGCTGGATCACTCACCGCTTCCGCCACATACTTGGCTGTATCATCTGTCGTGGTGAAATCGAGGGTGTTTCTCCATCGCCCCAATATTGAAAGATTTGATGTTCTAAATCAAACTGGGGCATGTAGGGTGTCCCTACGTTATCCATGAATGCTCCATTAAGAACCAGAGTGTACTCTAAGCCGCTCTGCTGAAGATACTCAAAGACCTGCTTTCGCATATCCAGATTATCGTTATCGCCGTAGTTTAACTTGCGATAATCGACAGAGTAATCAGAGGGAATGAACCGCTTCACGTCCTTCTGCTTCGCCGCATCAATCAGGTTTTTCTGTCCTGGAACCGTGACTTCATTGTTACCCACCGCAGACACGACGACATCAACTCCATCCAATGCTTGCAGCAAGGTTTCAGGTTGCATCACATCTGCTTCCACGATCGCTGCTCCCTTTGCCTGCATCTGCTCAATTTTCTGGCGGTTCTTTTCATCGCTATCGTTGATCGATCGCACCATTGCCCGCACATTGGTATTACCTTTGTCGAGCAGCGCGGAAACAATTTTAGAACCCAGCATTCCGGTTGAACCGACTACCAAAACCGTTAGTGTGTTCATGATTCTCCTTGTAAACTGATTGATTCAAGTTCTGTTCTTTGTCATCAAGTAGGTAAGTGGGACAAATTAAATTGACGATCGCGTAGGTTGCATAGAGATACGAAACCCAACGCCTACAATTAATCACGCTCAGCTACTTACTGGCAGCAGTTTGTGCTTTTGCTGTTGTGCAGTTTCGGTTAGTTGATAGCCCGGATCAATCTCAAGCTTGCGGTGAACAAATTGCCACGTACCGTTAATTTTTCTTAGAGTATCGTGAAAAATTGCCGTTGCAACAATCTCTGGCTTCTTTTCACGTTCAATCACAACTAGATAATTTGTCGCCGTTGCTCGATCGCCCTCACCTTCTATGACATGATTAACGGATAAATGCCGTTTACCTTTGGAAAAGCCACTGTTTTCAAGTTGATCCAGAAACTTCATTAAATTAGCTTTTCCAGTGGCACTTCCATAGGATGCTTCGAGGGTTCCATCTTCGGCAAATGTATTTACGGATATTTCAAATTCTCCCGTATCAATCCCTAAATCAAATCGCGCACATAGTTCAATAATGTCTAACCTATCTTCAAGCGTTAGTGCCACTTCTTATTCCTCCATTCTTGGGTTCTGCTCTCGTTGTTGATGATTGCTACTTCGATGAATAATCCGATCAGTTCTTAACTCATGCCACCATTTGCTCCAATGATTTGCCCTGTGATCCAGCGGGCATCTTCACTGACGACAAACGCGACAACATCCGCAATATCTTCCGGTTGTCCCAATCGTCCCAGAGGGGTTTGCTTCGGCACCGTCTCTCGCGCCACATCGGGTACCATATCTGTTTCTGTGGCACCGGGAGCGACGGCATTTACCGTGATTTGTCGCGCCCCCAATTCTTTCGCCAAAACTCGTGTGAACTGCTCTACCGCTGCTTTACTGGCGGCATACACCGATTGACTGGCCAAGCTCATAATGGTGGCATTGCTGGCGAGATTTACAATTCGTCCGCCATCTTGAATCCGTCGAGCTGCCTCTTGCAATGCCAGAAATACCCCCGCACATTCACCGACATCACCTTATCGAACTCCTCTAGCGTGATATCGATCGCGGGCTTCATCACAAATGTTCCAGCATTATTTACAAGAATATTTAAGGGTCCCAACTGATTCTCGGTTTCATCAAACAGATGGCGCACATCATCTGGATTACTCAGATCAGCTTTAATGGCGATTGCTTTTCCACCAGTCGATTCAATGGCTTGGACCACTTCCTGCGCTTTTTCGGCATTACCACTGTAGTTAACAACGACATGAGCACCATCGTGTGCTAAACGCTCTGCGATCGCTCGACCAATGCCGCGAGATGAACCTGTTACGATCGCCACTTTACCTGTTAATGCTGCCATGAGAAATCTAGCCTCCTCTGTTGTTGATTGAAGAATTACGATTTCATGTAACTAAGCAAACCCACCATCTACAGTAATTCGTTGTCCTGTGATCCAGCGAGCATCGTAGCTAGCCAAAAATGCAACCACATCGGCAATATCTTCGGGTTGTCCCAGTCGTTCGAGGGCTGTCATCTGAGCCGCAGTTTTACGAATCTCATCCACCATCATGTCGGTTTCAGTTGCTCCTGGTAAAACGGCATTCACGGTGATACCCCGATTTCCCAGTTCTTTGGCTAATATTTGAGTAAATAGCTCGATCGCGGCTTTACTGGCGGCATAGACAGAACTTCCCGCCCACGCTTGACGGCTGCCCACACTCGAGATATTAATAATCCGCCCATTATCTTGAATCAAACGTGCTGCTTCCTGTAGTGCAAAGAATGTGCCGCGTACATTCAAATTCATCACTCGGTCAAATTCTTCTGGTGTGACTTCTGCAACGTTTTTCTGAATGAACGTACCAGCACTATTAACCACAATATCTAATGCGCCAAATTGTTCAATTGTCTTTTGAAAAAGACGATGAATATCGGAAATATCACTAATATCCGCTTGAATCGCTGTTGCTTTTCCTGCTTTGGATTGAATCTCAGCAACGACATCATCTGCTTTTTCCTTGCTATGGGTGTAGTTGATTACGACCGCAGCCCCATCTTGAGCCAGCCGAAGCGCGATCGCTCGCCCAATTCCGCGAGAAGAACCAGTGACGATCGCGATCTTGTCTTGCAGTGACATAGTGTAACGCTCTGTAGATAGAGAGAGTAACTTCAGAGTATGCTTATGCTTTCTATTTTGGAAGTACTTACTTTTTCGTAAGTGTCTTAGGATAGGCTTGTTATGGCAGATGAACAAACAGAAGGCACACAATTCGTTCAAACTACACTAAACGTGTTAGGTGGCAAATGGAAAGTTTTGATTTTGTGGCATTTGAAAGATGAGACGAGACGCTTCAGCGAACTAAAACGGTTAATGCCGGAAATCAGTGAGAAGATGTTGATTCAACAACTTCGAGAACTGGAAAGAGATGAGATTGTGCATCGAAATGTTTATCCAGATGTACCTCCTAAAGTCGAATATTCATTCACAGATTACGGTAGAAGCCTTAAACCTGTTCTACAGGCACTTTGTAATTGGGGAGAAGCGCATCTCGATCGCATGAATGAGCAGTCTCGATAACATTAAATGAACTTTATTTATGAGTTAAGTTTGATGCATTAGCCAGAAATGTAAGTAGTTGTTCAATCAGATAATCCGGACGTTCATCAGGAATAAAATGACCATAGCGATCGACCGCGTCACGATGTGTATTGTCGGCAACCTGTTGAATCATCATTCTGACGCGATTGCCCACACTCGCCTTACCACCCAACGCGAGTACAGAGGTCGAAATCTTATATCGTGAGTTTGTACCTATTAAATATCCATGCGCTTATCCCTTTTAATGAATCAGCTACACTGCCAGCCTACATAACGCATCGAAATCTACCTTTATGGGTTTACACTAACCATGCCCTATTAGCTCATAACTGAGCAAGCTATATACTGAACAAGTAATCTTTACTACAAAATGTGCCTTTAGCTAGACGTTTGCTCACTCCTTACGAGTGTTCATTGTTGGTGATCTCTCAAATTACCGACTCAGCCTAAGGTTAGAGATATGTTATCTTTTCGTATTAATTTTGCAGCGCAGTGACACCCTTAAGAGACTAATAATTTGGACGTTGCTGAATTGAACGATGAAATGGATGCTACATGCCCGAAACTTCGTTTTGGTCTATATTGCTTTTCAGCAACGCCCAACAATGATTCAGGCTACAGTGAGGTCGTACCTAAGATGAAACAAGCTGCTTGGCTTTACCTTGATCGATTACCTCTAGCATTGACCATCTCGGCAGGTGTTCTCTGTAAATCTCCAGCAACTTTTGCCCTTTTTCCTCATCAGCCCAATCAGCCAGCAGTTGACATGCAACGTCCACCCAGTTGGAGCAGCGCACTCCTGCTTGGGTCGGATTCGCAACGGTACTAACAAGCGTCATGTTCGTTGTATTTCCCGATGTATCAATCATTTCTGTAACGTCATACCCATCAGCAACCATACTCTTTGCAGGCAACTCAGCGCAGAAGCTGGTATCAATTCCGGCAATGACGCGGTGTAACATAGCCCTCAGCAACTCCGCGCACC
Organism: Kovacikia ellensis JS3; assembly: GCA_034541955.1. Taxonomy (GTDB): domain Bacteria; phylum Cyanobacteriota; class Cyanobacteriia; order Leptolyngbyales; family Leptolyngbyaceae; genus Kovacikia. Next base: position 31,529 of record JAVYJL010000003.1, read on the forward strand.
ACTTCGACAAATCGAAGATGGTGAGGCCGCCAAATCCTGATTCGTTTAGAAGCCGACTTTGCACTCATCGTATGACTACCTCGCTATTTGACTAAACGTATCCACTATCGGCTTGAAAGATCCGCTTTGTGATTCAACCTACTAATCCCTGGCTACAAATGCAATTGTATTCGCACCAGAGTTGGTGAACATTTCAGTTTTGTTAGCTCCAGTGAAAAGTTTTAGACATCTTCCAGGAGAGATCAAGTAGTGTCTCCATCTTTAATAAAATTTAGAAGCGCAGCAGTAAACTGCTCTGGCTGTTCTTCGTTCGCTGAATGTCCGCGCTTTTCAATCACAAGCAACGAGGAACCTGTAATCTCTCGATGAAAGCGATCGCCGAGGGCAACAGGAGTAATCTTATCTTCGCGACCCCAAATAATTAGTGTCGGAATTTTAAGTGCGCCTAATCGCCCGTCTAAAGTGTCTTCACGGCGAGCGAAGGATTCAACGAACTTCTGATTCGCATAAGCCGATCGCATAGTATTCGCCCAAAGTTTATCAACTTCCACCGGATTATTAACCACTGCTGCATCATAGATTGCCAGAGCCGTAAGCCTCTGAGCCTCGTCGCGTGTAGATGGATTGATGACTTGCAGTGTCCCTGGCGTATGCCTCAGCATTGCCGGATCGTCTGTCTGTGGAATGGCGTAACCATAGCCAGAATCTAATAGAACTAACCGCTCTACCTTGTCTGGCTGAGCAAGCGCAAAATTAGCAGCGGCTCCACCCGACGCAGAATGACCGACTAGCGAAGCCCGATCGATGCCAAGCTGTTGGTATAAACCACCAAGAAAGTCTGCTAGGTCTGCATCCGATAATTCACATACGGCTTATCTGATTGACCAAAACCAACTTGATCGGGCGCGATGACATGATAGTGTTGCGCCAGTGGCTCAATCACCCTCGTCCACTCGGAGGCATCCGCTCCAACCGCGTGTAGCAGAATCAGGTAAGGTCCGCTTCCTGCTTCCAAATAATGAATCTTTTGCCCGTAAATAGTGACATATTTGTTTTGTATCATTGAGTTCCTTTGAGCATAGATTGGAATGGAAATGCACAGCAGCAGTAGTAATGCTGCCATGAGTGACCTAATGAATCGTTCGTGAAGTGGATTCATGATTTGATGCGAGTTGCGCTAGAAGTAAGGTAATGCTGTTTGTAGACGGAATGATAGAGTTTATACGATCGCTTTTTCCAGTGCTGAAACTCCAGACTGTTCTATTTATTCTTCAACAACAGTACTGCTGATAATCATCCAGTGTGTCAATATCAATCTCTCCGGCTGGAAACGGGACTTCTATAAGTTTATCTTTTTGTCTTTTTATAATTTGCTTTGCACCCTGATCAGCATTAAGTGAGATGAGTTCTAAAAATTGAGTTTGGCTGAACAAAGCAGGTACACCACGTGTAGCTCCATACGCTGAAGCTACGATTTGGCAGTTTGTTGACGTATATTGAGTAACTAAATGATTAAGTAATTCAGCGGAGACAAATGGTTGATCACACACCATTAGAATTACAGCTTCAATATTAGTCGGAAGTTCCGTTAACGCTTGAACTCCTACGCTGATTGAAGTACCCATACCTTCAATCCACGATCGATTCTGTGCAATCTGAACTGGGTATTCTGCTAATTCTAGTTGCAGTTGCTCAGCTAAGTAGCCTAAAACAACCACGATTGGCTGACAGAGCGAGGCGATCGCAACCTCAACTGCATGACTAAGTAAGCTGCGTCCCTTATACATCAACAATTGCTTTGGTTGCCCTAAACGAGTGGATGCCCCAGCAGCCAGGATAACGAGACCAACCTTAGGAGATAGGGATTGCATGATGTTTTCCATCCGCATGAATTGAACCTTGACGACTTCTAAGAGATCCACCCGCACGATTGGCAAGCACAGCTTGAATTTCTGCCACAATTGAGAACGCGATGGCATCAGGAGTTTCTGCCCCAATATCTAAACCCATTGGAGCATATAGTTTTGCCAACTGGACATTGGTTATTTCTACCTGCAATTCCTGTAAGAGTTGATTTGTTCGCTGTTTCGATCCCAGCAGGCCGATATAGCCAGTTGAGGAGGGTAGTAGCTGCCTGAGAGTTGCAAGATCATCGTAGTAATTATGATTCATTATCACTGCGATCGATTCTGGCTCAATGGCAACTTGATCGAGTGATTCCCGTCGAGTCAAGATTACGCGATCGCTGCTGGCAAATCGTTTATAGCTAAGGGAATTTGCACGACAATCTACAACCGTCGTATGCCAACCTAAAGCTTTGGCAAAGCGAGCGACCGGAATTGCGTCTTGACCCGCACCAAAGATCATAAGAGAAGTCGGAGGTGAAATAAATTCAAGAAACACTTGAACCCGTTGCGCTGCAAATTTATATTGTCTGATCGCTGATTGTTGATGCTGTAGGACTGACTGAGCATCAGGAACGATCACATCAACCAACGCTTGCTCTACTTGACCCAGCACACGTACTGAATTAGATGACAGTGCAAGATAAGCCCCTAATGAAATTGCACAACCTTCGACTTCAATCAGACTCACTAAAACTCCAGAGGTACGATCCCGCCGACACTGAGCAATAAAGGTAAGCGGATCATTTGGAGGGTGCAAGGATTCAATCAAAACCTGCACAACACCATTGCAACCCAGTCCAAATCCCCAAAGAATATCTTCGGGAGCTGTATGGTCATAGGTAATGACAATCGGTTCTTCATCTAGCATCCGCTGCTGCGTATGTTCAAAGATATCGCGTTCCAGGCAGCCACCGCTCACCAAGCCAATCATCTGTCCATCGTCTGTCATAAACAATCGTGCTCCTGGACGACGATAGGTTGAACCTTGTGTTCTGACTACTGTTGCAAGAAATGCAGATTTGCCTTGACTGTGCTCAAACGCATTCAAAATGGATTGAATTTCGCTACTCATAGCAATTTGTCGAGGGTGATAAGCGGATTGCGATACGGTTGCAACTGTAAAATCCGTTTCATGTCCTCATCATGGGAGACGCATCCATGACAAATCGGAAATCTTCGATCAGATGATCCCGTCGTCGAATCACACTAACGGCTGGCAGCAGGAAAGTTGTCCCGTCTTTTCTCACAAACGAGGCTTCTGCTTCAAATACTGCTGTGTTATTTCCGAGCCACAATCCTGTATTAACATGTTCCATGCTCTGTATCTGTTGATAGAAATTAGCCAGCAGCGATCGAATTGCCGCATGGCCTTTTGCTGGAGGTTGATTAGCAAATCGAAACGAGCCATCATCAAGGTAGTGCTGCACTACTTGTTCAGGATCGAGAGTATCAACAGCGCGAAAATAGTTCCAGACCCATTCAGCCGTGATGCCTTGACCATTACCCTGAGGAATAACATTGTTTTGCTTCATTATTCTTTGTCCCTGTTAATTTTGATAATAGGGTTTCACTGCTAAAGTAGTTTCTCTAATTTGATTGGTAAGTCCCGAACCCGCTTACCTGTAGCGTGATAGACTGCGTTCGCGATCGCGGCGGCAGTTCCAACGACCCCAATTTCCCCCACACTTTTTGTGCCAATTTCATTGATGAAGGGATCGTGTTCCTCAACAAACAACGTCTCAATCTCACCAATATGTGCATGGACTGGCACACAATAATCAGAAAAACTTGATGTTGCAAAGCGACCGAAATTGGGATCGCTCGCTGTCTCTTCAAACAGTGTCATGCCCATGCCCATGACGATTCCACCTAATAACTGACTCTGCGCAGTTTTTGGATTCAAGATCCGACCTGAAGCAAAGGCACCAACGAACCGAGACACCCGCACTTCCATTGAGACTGGATTAATTTTGACTTCAGCAAAGTGGGCACCAAAGTTATACATTGAGTACTGCGAGTCAACAGGTCCGCGTAGCGCATTGATGCCAGAAAATACCTTGTTGCGATCGCTTTCATCGGCATCACGCGGCAGCGTTTCTTGATAGGCTTCTACTTGATCTAGATTATGGCGCGCGAGAATCTCGATATAAGTCTCACTCAATCGGGGATTCGCCGTTGAAAATAGACGCCCGTCTGCCACACTAATTTGGGATTGAGTCAAGCCATAGAGGGGAGAGGCAGTATCCGCGATCGCAATCTGGATGACTTGACGAAGTGTAGCTCTTGCCGCTGCTTGTACAGCAGGTCCAACGCTACCAACGGTTCTGGAAGCACCTGTGATCGGGGTGACAGGTAAATTGGTATCACCCAGCTCAAATGTGACGTTCTCTAGCGGCAATCCCAGCGCCTCAGCCGCGAGTTGAGTCATAACAGTATATGTCCCGTTGCCAATTTCATGCGAACCACTTTGCGCGATCGCCTGTCCATTTGCCAGTAGCTTCACCTTTGCCGCAGCCGGAGAACGATAAACTGGATAGGCTGCTGTTGCCATGCCCCATCCAATCAAAAAACTACCGTCGCGCATCGAACCCGGTTTTGGATTGCGCCGCGCCCAGCCAAATCGCTCTGCTCCCTGCTGATAGCACTGCTTCAAGGATTTACTTGACCAAGGTTTTCGCTAGCTGGATCGTGGTCAGCGTAGTTGCGTAAACGTAGTTCGATTGGATCGAGGTGCAGCGCCTCTGCTAATTCATCCATTGCAGACTCTAACGCAAACATGCCCGGAGCCTCACCTGGAGCACGCATTTGGGTGGGAGTCCCAGCGTTCACGGGCATTAAATAATGCTTAACTCTGAGATTTGGACATGCATAAAGCATTGGGGTTAGCAATCCTACAGGTGTAGGATAACTTGCAAAGCTGGAAGTTTGAACGGTGCCTTCATGGGAAATCGCGCTCAGCGTGCCATCTTGCTTTGCTCCTAAAACAATGTGCTGTGAGGAAGGAGAGCGGTAGCCGACAGAAGTAAACATCTGTTCACGAGTCAGCACTACTTTCACAGGTCTGCCGACTTTCTTCGCAGCAATCGCGGCTAAAATCACATGCGACCAGGTAAAGCACTTACAACCAAAGGCACCACCAACATAGTGCGAAACAATACGAACGTGATCTTGAGCAATGCCGAGCATTGTCGCTACTGCATTGCGATCGCCAAAAATCCATTGCGTGGCATCATAAAGTGTTAAGTGATCTCCTTCCCACACCGCAGTTGTCGCTGACATTTCCATTGGGTTATGGTGAACGATCTGGGTCGAGTAGATTGCTTCAACGCGTACATCCGCTTCTGCTAAACCGCGCTGTAGATCGCCGCGTGTGACATCACCATTTACAAAAATGCCTGAAGGTGGTTCTTGTGGTGTATCTCCACGTGCGATCGCGTCGCTTAACCTGGCAACAGCAGACTGTGCTTTGTAATTTACTTTCACTAAGGCAGCCGCAGCCGTTGCTTGCTCAAATGTTTCTGCAATCACAATTCCAAGATGCTGTCCGGCATAGTAAATCGTGTCTTGCTGTAGCGGCACTAGTGTTTCGCCTGCCGGACCAAACGGAAACATCTTGACGGGATACAGCTTGGGCGCATTCAAATGAGTAATGACACCAAAACACCCGGAGCTTTCTGTGCTTCACTCGTATCGATTTGCAGAATGTGTCCTTTTGCAATAGCACTATCAAAAATGACACCATAAACGAGTTCAGGAAGAGCAATATCCGCAGAATATTGAGCGGCTCCAGTGACTTTGACTCGTCCATCGACTCGATCATGCGGTTTGCCGACGATCAAGGGATTGAATGAACTGATTCCCTGATCGGTTGGCGGTGCAATGCCGCTAGTAACGCTGTTATTCATGTGAGTCCTCCTAACTGCGACAGCGCAGAGACCAACATTCGCTGAATTAATTCTACTTTGAACTGGTTATGGAGCCGAGGTGCTGCTGCTTGGACGATGGCAACAGCAGCAGCATTGAGTGTGGCTTGATTAAACGGGTGTTGAGCAACACCGCTTCTGCTTCGGTGGCTCTCCAGGGTTTGGTTGCCACCCCACCTAGCGCAATTTGTGCAGCTTGAACGATGCCATTCTCAACCTTGAGAGCAGCGGCAACCGAGGCTAGAGAGAAATTGTCAGTTGGCGCTTTGAAGTAGTGAGACTGAGCTGCTAAATCAGAGTGGGGCAGCTCTACGGCAAGAATCAATTCTCCCGGTTCTAGGACTGTCTCTCGATCGGGCGTGTCTCCCGGCAGTAAGTAAAAATCGCGGATTGGAATTCGTCGAGCTTGGAATGAGGCTGACGAGCCACTGCCAGCAGTGCGTCGGGTGTGGATGATCGCATCTAAGGCAACTAATGCCACTGCCATATCGGATGGGTGGGTCGCAATACAGGCTTCACTTGTGCCCAAAATTGCATGAGAACGGTTAAAACCTTCGATCGCAGGACAGCCCGAACCAGGAATTCGCTTGTTGCATGGAAAGGCGACATCTCGAAAATAAGGGCAGCGAGTGCGCTGTAGAAGATTACCGCCCACCGTTGCCATATTTCTAACTTGCGGAGTTGCCGTGTATCGCAGAGCATCCGCTAAGACTGGATAGCGATCACGAATCAGAGGATGTTCTATTACATCACAGATGCGGGTCATTGCTTCAATCCGAACACCTTGCGGCTCACCGGTGATTGTGGCAAGCGTCAGATGATTGATATCGACAATTCGATCCGGTAATTGAGCCTGATCCTGCATCAAATCGACAATACCTGTTCCCCCGGCAATGAATGCTGCGTTGTGATACTCAGATGCGCTAGCGATCGCAGTTTCAATATCGTTTGCACGAACATATCCGAAAGAGCGCATATTAGATCCTCTCTACAACAGTGCGAATCGCAGCGGTAATATTCAGTAGGCACCGCAGCGACAGATATTGCCGCTCATAAACTCCCGAATTTCTTCATCGGATTGGGTATGACCTTCAGCAATCAGCCCCACGCCAGACATAATTTGTCCGGGTGTACAGTAGCCGCATTGAAAGGCATCGCACGCAATAAATGCGGCTTGCAATGGATGCAGATCATTGCTTTGAGCCAGTCCTTCGATCGTCGTAATCTCATCATTGATGTGCATGATGGCGAACGTCATGCAGGAAAACACTCGCCGCCCATTAATTAACACCGTACAAGCGCCACATTGACCATGTGCACAACCCTTTTTGTACCCGTTAAACCAACTACTTCCCGTAGGGCATCCAGCAGAGTGACCCGGGGTTCAATCTCAACTTCGTAGCGTGAATCATTAATCGTTAGTACGAATGACACTACTTTGCCCTGTGCCGCTGCTTCGGACTGGATCGGGGCTAGGTTACAAACTTCTATTGCATGTTGCATTCCAAACCACCTCATGCTTTAGCTTCAGATTCGCGCAAGTCCTTCAAAATTGAACCTACAGTGTTCATGGGTCCTGATGCCGCAGTTGCGGCGGCTAATTCTCCAACTTTTGCAGTTCTTCCCAACTGGCTCCCGCTCGACGAGCCGCGATCGCATGAAACTTTGCCGCCGGAACGCCAGCAGCCAGCAGCATTCCAAATAGTATTAGTTGCGTTGTTTTGATATCAAAGACATCTGAATAGAATGCATGAGCACGCTGCTGTTCTGCTAGGCGTAGAGATTCAGGATCAATCGCCGCGATCGATTCAAATTTGGCTCCTGGAAGCGGGGGCATTGAGCCAAACAGCTTTACATAGCTGTCTTGAAATTCAGCCAGATCTTGCGGTAGGTCGTTAGCGGTAGTCATCATTTTCTCCTAATTCAGTGAGTACAGCGGAAATGTAAGTCAGCGAAAGATTTAGGTCTTCAAGGTTTTGCCTTGAGATTGTCAATTAAATAACCATAGGGAGTTAGATGGTCTGCAAAGACTTGTGCTAAGTGTTGACCAATCGGTTTACTCTCACGCAGGAGTTCTGCTGCAACCGAAACCCAATTTGTCGTCTTGATTCCAGCCTGCAGCAATCGCAGCATCGAAGCCAGTTCTGCCTGCGTTCCCCAAGTTCCAGACGCATCAATCACTGCATAGATATCGTATCCAGCTTGAGCAGCAGCTAAGGCAGGAAACAGCAAGCAAACATCTGTAGTAATGGCAGCCATAATCAGCTTGCTACGTCCCGTTTGCTCAACCGCAGCGACAAACTTTGGATCATCCCAGGCACTCACCATTGTGCGATTGAGAATATTGTGATCGGGGTACATCGCAACAATTTCAGGCATATATTGACCGTTAGGACCATCTGAGAAGCCGCTAGTCAAGATCGTGGGTAGATTGAAGACTTTTCCTAAAGCAGCAAGTGCCAAAGCATTATTTTTCAGCGTTGTGAAATCGCTGGTTTCGACACCCAACATCAGTCCAGTTTGATAATCAATGAGTAGTAGTGCTGCATTGTCGGGAGACAGCCGCTCATAAAGAGCGCTGTTTGCGAAAGTTGTGTTTTGCATAGTATTTGTTTCTAAACTTCAATTACAATGCGCCTGATCGATCGCATTACAAAGTCCATCCATCTCCCAACTGTCGTGCAGGCGGTTTCCATTGATGAAAAACGTGGGCGTACCCGTAACACCGCTTTCGATTCCGCTCAACAAATTAGCCTGTATGCGCTGCACGCAAACATGCTGTGAGAAATTCCACAGAAAGCGAGGCATATGTAGACCTAATTCCATTGCATATTCGACCAGAGAACCATCGTCTAAGGCTTGCTGACGCTCAAACAGCAAATTGTGCATCTGCCAAAACCTGCCTTGCCTTGCCGCCACTTCCGCTGCCTCCGCTGCTTTTTGGGCTTGCCTATGAATCTGTGTCAGAGGAAAGTGGCGAAACACGAAGCATAGACGATCGCCATACCGCTGCTGAATCTGCTGCACTACACGATGCGCCTCTGCCGAATGGGGACATTGATAATCCCCATATTTCACCAGAATTACAGGTGCTGTGATTGCTCCTTGAATATGATCCCACTCATCGATCGATTGCATTAATGTGTCGCTGGCAAATTGGCTCATAGGATTAGCGTCAAGACGTTTGTAGTTTCTTGGTTCAGCTTTCAGTAAACGTCGCTAAAAGCTCTTGTGTCATATACACAATTAATACGTTAGTCATTTGGCTGACTCCTAAGCTTGAGAATGATCCTCTTTAAAGAAAGCCAAGAGTTGCTCAACGAGATAATCTGGACGCTCTTCAGGGATAAAGTGACCACATTGCTCAATCGAACCACCTCGTACATCCTCAGCAATCTGTTGCATCAATCGCTGCACATGGCTTCCCATACTTTTCTCGCCACCCAAAGCTAGAACTGGAATTTTAAGTTTCTGTTTGGCGTATTCCCGATTTTGCTGTTCAGTATCAAACAAGGCACGATAGCAGCCAATGCCACCCCGCCACCCGTTTGGTTGAGAGTAGCAGCGAACATATTCAGCCATTGCTTGATCATCAATTGAGGCGTGATCGTAGCAATAGTGGTCGAAAAACCAGCCGAGAAACTCTTGCTCTCGCCCTTTAACCAACGTTTCTGGCAAATCAGGAACCATATTAAAAAAGAACCACCACAGTCCACCACCCTTAGCCGTATCGGGTGAGAATTTCAGCAGTTCTTCCATACCAAATCCCGGCACAGGTTCCTCTAGGTAAACTAAACGACGCACTTGATCTTGATGTTCAACAGCATAGGCATAAGCAGGCGGCGCACCCATATCATGGGCAACTAAGAAGATGTGCTGAAAGCCAAGTTGCTGCACGAGTTGATAAATATCTTCCTGCAACGTGCGGCTGTCATAGCCTGTTTCTGGCTTATTAGAGTCTCCAAAGCCGCGCAAATCTGGTGCGATCACGGTGTAGTATTGGGCGAGTGCAGGCATTACCTTGCGCCACACATACCAAGTGCCCAGCCAGCCATGCAGCAACACCACTGGATCGCCTGAACCACCAATGACATAGTGCAATTTCACACCGTTTACTTGAATGGTATGGTGGCTGAAAAGTTTATCAAGCGCGGCATCCATTTTGTCTCCTCTTTGTATCCTTTACGACCTTCTACCAACCATCGCACCATGCTGGAATTATAATCCCGCTTCAGGGATACCTAATTCAGCAAAATAAAACTCCAGCCGTTCATTGCCCTTTTGCTCAAGGTGTAACAGAGAATCTTTAACGTAGGTGAGACAAGTTCCTGCTGCAAGGTCAATTTGATGCTCTTGCTCAACATGCGCGATTCCCTGTCCTGCCGTGATGAATACGAACACTTCAGCGTTATTTAGATTACGAGGTCCAAGACTAGAGCCTGGATCGAGTGAAATTAAAGCGATCGTATCCCAAGGTGCTCCTAGAATTGGACGCATTGTGTCGGCTGCGATCGCCCCAACTCGTGCTGTTCCACGTCCTCCTTGCAGATTAGTTTCGGTTTGGGCTGTAGTGCGTAAATTTCCAACAAAGTAATGCCCCTTTGTTTTTACAGGCAGAGTGCGTGGACCAATGTACTCGGCAGCAATCACCAGCATCACGAATGGTTCATCTCCAACTTGATGAGAGCCATGTGCCCCGTGGTAGCTAGTCAGAACAACATCGCCCGACCCAATCTCTTTTTGCTCATCCTCGACTGTCAGAGTATTACGTCCTGAGACAACCAACCAGATTTCTTCAGTATGATTGTGTCGATGTACACCTGCTGTACCACCTGGCGGAAGCACAACATATTCAAATGCGTCCCAGACTCCAAACATCATGCTAGGTGCACCCAATTCTTTGAGCCAGGTTTCGCCACCACCACCATGAATTCCTAGCACTCGCATCGGAGATTCTATTGTTGAAACTGTCATTGCCATAAGGGATGTCCTTCACAAACTAAAATCTCAGTGGGGCTACTAGATTCACGAATTATCTGCAAAAAATGTCAGGAGTTCCTTAAGGAGAGCATCAGGGCGCTCGTTAGCAAGCCAGTGTCCAGCACGCTCAATTACGACACCCTGGACAGTTTCAGCAACGTTTCGCAAGGATTGCATGGGGCGTTCTCCCAAACTGCTGTCTCCTCCAATTGCCAGCACAGGCATCGCTAGTTTTTGCTTTGCAAAGTTCTGATTATGCTCTGCATCAAGAGGAAAGGAACGGTAATACTCAAACGAAGCACGGAGCGCACCCGGTGCAGAATAGCATCGGACAAATTCATCAATATCGGCAGATGTAATTGCTGCTGGATTATAGGCATCTCTCCAGTAGAAGAATGATAGGTACTCGCGCTCACGTCCTGTTACGAGCAATTCAGGAATGTCAGGAGCCATGTGAAAGCCGAAATGCCATAGTCCACCCTTCGATACATCCATTGCGGCTTCCAAACCAAAACCTGCCAGTGTGAATTCCATGAAAACCATGCAGCGTATAATTTTAGGGTATTGAGCCGCTAGCGCATAAGCCACTCCTGCCCCAATGTCATGCCCAACCAGCAGAATGCGTGAGTATCCAAGCTGGTTAACTAATTGGTAAATGTCCTCCGCTACCGTTTGTTTGTCATAGCCGATCGTCGGTCTAGAGGAGTCGCCTAACCCTCGTAAATCAGGTGCAATCACTGTATATTGCTCGGCTAGAGCAGGCATAATGTGTCGCCATTCATACCAGGTTTCGGGCCAACCATGTAGAAGCACAACCGCGTTTCCTTGCCCACCCATAACGTAATGTAAGCGCACTCCATTGACATGAATTGTGCAGTGCTGAAAGGCTTTATCGAAGTTCAGATCCTTCATTGATCGTATCTATCCCGTTGTTTCTGATCACGTTGCAGCCGTAACACCCGCCCCGTAAACTTCTCCACCATCAGCTAGGAGTGTTGATCCGGTCATAAACAGCGCTAGATCGCTAGCAGCAAACACAACAACTCGGGCAATGTCATCGGGTTCTGCTAAACGTTGGAGCGGTAGAGTAGCAGCAAACTGATCTTGAATTGATCCACCCGCTTGCGCGTTCGCAGTGTCGATAATGTTTAGCATCTTGGCAGAGCGAGTTAGTCCAGGCGCGATCGCCAACACCCGAATATTTGATGGACCAAATTCGATCGCCAGGGCTGCCGTTAAACCCCGCACACCCCATTTAGAAGCCACGTAAGCGGCTTGATCGGGCACTCCTCGAAACGCAAGGCTAGAGGCAATGTTGATAATCACTCCACCTTTGCCCGCTGTTTGCATTCGCCGTGCTGCCGCACGCGCACCATAAAACGCTCCAGTTAGATCCGTGCTGATCGTCTGCTGCCATTCTTCATCAGTGGTGTCGAGTGCTGGTTTGACTGGAATTACACCTGCATTGTTGATCCAGATGTCTAAATGCCCAAACTCGGCAATTGCACGCTCTGCAAGGGCTTCGACGCTTTGAGATTGAGTAACATCTACAATTGCAGGAATTGCTTTTTCACCTGAAGCGGTTAGTTTTTCCACAGCTTGTTTCGCTTTATCTTCATGCGTACCTGCAACTAAAACCGTTGCATCCGCTTCAATTAATCGTCGGCAGATCTCAAAGCCGATTCCACTTGTTCCGCCTGTGACAATGGCAACGCGATCTTTAAACGAAAACAACTCTTGAAGTTTTTGATTTGAAATTTCTGCAATCGCCATGATAGCTCTTCTGTATTTTGGGTAGGAATTGTTTTATTTGCGATGAGTTGGAAAGAACCTTTCTTCACTCATGGAGTTTTTGTTGTTTTGAGGATTCGGTTGAAACAATTCAATGAGCACGCCGTTATTATCCTTAAAGAAGACGTAACGCTCACCGCATGAACTTGGAATTTCGCTAACTTCAGTAACAAATTCAATACCTCGCTCCTTCAATGTATGAAGAGTTACTTCGATGTCTTCTACACCTAGAGCAACATGATTGGTTTCCAACTCGAATGTTGGTTGCTACTTCACTCCTATACTCTGGCATAGGAGCAGAGGATTGCAATTCAAAAATCTCCAGTCGAAAGTCATCTAGCGTCATGAAGGCAGCTTTCATGTTCAAAGCTTCAACTTCATAAGTGTAGTCATACACAAAGCCTAGTTTCTCGCTATACCAATGAATTGTTTCCGTTAGATTGCGGGCTGTAATGCCAAAGTGATGAAGCTGCATTTCGTTTTTCTTCTATAGGTTCAGCTTGGAAATTACAGAACTGTGTCCTGTTAATGCAGAATGCATCGACAGTCATCACTTTACAGAATCTATTGATTTTGAGCATCGAACTTTTTCTACGTTCTAAAGTGTAGCGAAATGTAGAGGATGAACTAGATAGAAAGCTCAGTGTTGCAATATAACTTTTGGATAGGTTTGAAGAAATTCAATTTATACATCTATCCCTATAGTGATTAAATCTACCACTTTAGGAGGACATTTCATAAATTGTGACTTAAATTAAAATTGAACGATTCCACGCTTTAGCGCTACCACGACCGCATGAGTTCGATCGTTTACTTCAAATTTGCTTAGAATACTATTAACGTGATGTTTCACAGTTCCTTCAGTAATACCTAAAGCTTGAGCAATCTCGCGGTTGCTGTTTCCTTGAGCTAATAGTTGCAGTACATCCCGTTCGCGATCGCTAATTACTGGTTCATTGATGTATTGCGCTAATTTTGTACCAATCTGAAATGCAATATATTGTTGTCCTGCGTGAACAGTCCGAATTGCTGTAATCAGCTCATGACGTGGCGCATCTTTAAGTAAATACGCCATTGCTCCAGCCCTAAGACTGCTGTAAATGTCTTCCTCAGTGTCATAAGTTGTCAAAATGATAATTCGAGCATTAGGAGAATCTTGCCGAATCTGGGCAGTGGCTTCGCATCCCGATAGATTTGGCATTCGTAAATCGATCAACAGCACATCGGGTTGATATTGATGGAATAGCTCTACTGCTGATCGTCCGTCTATTGCTTCACCTACCACGACCATATCCGCTTCATCTTCGATCAGATTGATTAAGCCCTCGCGAACAATCGGATGGTCGTCCGCAATGACGACACGAATTCGAGAGTCTTGGCTCATAAGCTTGTGATAGATCGAGTGTAATGATCAATAATACTAATGATAGGGCGCTTCGAGCGCTGGCTTGCATGGAACTGTAACTTGAACGGTTGTACCCAGTCCAACTTGGCTTGCAATCTTGAAACAGCCACCGATACGATCCGCTCGCTCCTGCATTCCGCGCACCCCAAATCGGTCAGTCGTTCTAGGTCCGATCTGATTGATATCAAATCCTTGACCATCATCCCGTATCTGTAGGCAAAACTCAGGACTATACATCACCTTAATTTCGACTTGGCTTGCATGTGCGTGTTTCAGCACATTCGTCAGTGCCTCTTGAGCAATCCGCAGTATCTGATGTTCAATCTGGGTAGGTAAAAGATAGGCAGTTCCTATAGTCTGCAGGCTTACAGCAACCGGAGTATCACCGAATATGCGTTCAGCTACATCAGCAATCGCATGTGGAAGCAATTGCCCATCAAGTTCCTGAAGTCGCAGGGCTTGGACGGAGCGACGCGCTTCTGTAAGGCTGTTTCGTGCCAGCTGTCCGGCACGCTCTAAGCGTGATTGCGCTTTTGAGGATCGGAAGTTAGAACAATTTTTGCACCTTCTAAATGAACCACGATGCCTGTGAAACCCTGAGCTAAAGTGTCGTGAATTTCTTGCGCCATCCGGTTACGTTCATCAAGAACAGCAGCTTGACGGCTTTGCTCGACTAATTGGGTGAGCTGCAAGGCTAAGGTAACTTGATGCGCTAATGCTTGAGCTAATTCCAGCTCGATCGGCTGCACGTCCCGAATTTCTGTAAGTCGGATTGAGAACGATCCGATCGGCCGATCTCCTAATAAAAGCGGAATTACAAGAACAGCTTGCACCCCAAGTTGACTCAAATAGGTGCGCTTCATTGCTGTAAAGACAGGACTTTCTGATACTTTGAGTAAATAAGGCTGACGCTGCGTCAGGTGAGCAGCCCAGTCTGGATCGTCAAGTTTAACTCTGTAAGGTTTTGATCGATTGGGCAAAATGCCTTGGACGGGCAGTGTGACTTGACCGTTTTCATAAACCAGATGCAAGGTAGCAGTTTGGGCAGTATCATCAAACAGATACAAAGCTGATGAAGGAGACTGCATCTGCTCGGTCATTGCCGTTAGAACATGAGCTAGAAAATGGTCGGCTCTGGTTCAGTTGCCAGCACACTTAGTGCTTCCTTGAGCACTTCATTAGCTTGAGTAAGCTCCATTACTCGCTCTTGTGCCGCTTTTTCTTGCTCGCGAGCGATAACTTCGTTAAACTTCGCTACCGCAGTCTGTTTTGCTTCTTCTGACAAGTGTGCCAGTCGCAGCGCTAATCCTGCGTATTGAGCAAGTGCCCACCATTGCTCAATTTGAGCCTCGCTGAAGTGCTGGTGAGTGGTGAAGGCTAATCCTAAAATCCCAAGGGTTGCTCACCAGCAAACAGGGAATGACATTCAGGAGTTGATGCCCCTGGTGTTTGTGCCAGGCAATTGCGTCTGGGGTTGGATTTAATACTGGATCGTCAATATCAATCCAGACAATCCGCCGCTCTGGTCTAAGCATATGCCAATCCCCGGCTGTTTCGGAAGGGACGGGGAAACGGTATACTTCTGCACGCGGATCAGTAGCAATGTTAATTGCTTCTCCATTCAGGACTAACTCCAGCATCTGGATGGTGTGCGTGTCAGGTTGGTAACTAAATACCGCTGCTGCATGAATATCACTGCTGGTCTGGAAGACTTCCTGAAGCACAGCCCTAAGGAACAACTGCAAACTCTCTGTAGTTGTCAAATGAGCAATCGATCGCCGCAGAGCATCATTCGCTTTAGCCAGTTCTGCGGTGCGTTCTTGGGCAGACCGTTCTTGCTCACGTACAATTGCCTTTTGTTTATCTGCTTCGCTTAGTAGGGTGAGTTGAATGACCAGCGCGATTTGTTGAGCCAATGCCAAAATTACCTCTTCCTCGACCAAGTGAAAGGTGACGGGCCGAGCAAATGCCATCGCTAATAGACCGAAGGGGCGCTCACCAACAATGAGAATGCAGCAACTAGTTGCCTGATAACCTTTGGCTTGAAGCCATTCAGGGACGCCCTGCCACAGGTTTCCTTCAAACTCATGCTGGTTTAGAATCGCCAGTCGAGGTTGAGCGCTCAGTTGGGTGAAAATTGCGGTTTGTTCAATTGGAATTGGCGATTGGAAAAGGATAGGTTCATCCTCAGCAGGCGTCCAGAATACTTGCCCATCATGACAGCGAACCTTCAAATTGAGTGTATTTGGACACGCATCATAAATAAAAATATGTCCCACCGATGCATCTGCATAAGACACCAATTCAACGAGGAGATGGCCTAAAACATCCTCAGGATTCGGATCGGTTGAAAGGCGACTTAAGCTATTACGCAGCAAGGTATTTGCTCTAGATAACTCTGCTGCTTGTGCTCGTGCTGCTTGTTCTTGTTCACGGGTGATTGCGGCTTGCTGCGCCTCCCCGCCAATCGCGTCAATTGAATTGCTAAGGTTGCTTGTTGCGCTAATACTTGAAAGAAAGTGGACTCGGATTCTTTAAAGCCAGTGCGATCACGAAACGTCAGTCCTAGCAGCCCCAGCGGTTGATCTCCTAACATCAACGCAGTGCAAACTACTACATGCACGCCTCGGCTACGATGAAACTCGACCGTACCAGGCCAGAAATCGGCGGCATCTTGCTCAACATCAAAGTAAATCGGGCTGCGCTGATCGAGCAGTCGCTGCCATGCGTTGGTAACATCTGCTGGAAAAGATTGACCGCAGGGAAGCCCAGCGACTAAGCCAGGTTCAGGGTGGATGATGCTATCTTCATCAACTCCAAGCGAAGGGGCTAGCGTATGAGTTTGAGCATCATAGAGAAAAAGCTGAGCAGTGGCTCCATCGAGCATTTGGATCGCTTCTTGCAGAATTCGTCTAAGAAAAGACTCTAAGCTGCGATCACTGGCAAGCCGATTCAGACTGCGCTGAAGTGCATCATTCGCTTTTGCTAATTCTGCGGCACGATTTTGTTCTGCCTCTAGTAAAGCTTGTTGAGTTCGTTGACGCTGAATGGTGCTGCCAATACAATCGGCGGCAATTCTCAATGCTGGTAATTCCGATAAACTTCGACGCTTTGCCTCATGGCAATCATCAAAGACTAAAACGCCCCAAAGCCGCCCTTCAACTCGGATTGGAACACAATAAATGCCCTTGGCTTGTATCGCTTCAAACGCACTCCAGAACCCCTGAGGCCACTCATGCAATAACCCTCCAAACCCATCGTTCCGAAAGACATGCTCTTCCATGAACGCTTCTGCGCCTCGATTGCTGATGCGTGATGAGCTGGGGTGAGAAATTTGTGAAATTGTGCCTGCCGTGATCCACTCGTAGCTCATCGTGTAATAGGCAGGGGATGAATCCGATGGATCATCGAAAAGCACTCTAAAATTTTTACTCGATCGGTTTCTAAACTTTCACCTAGAATTTGTAACGCGGTAAGGACTGCCGTTTCTACGGTTGTGGTCGTTAACAGGGCATTGGCAGCCTTGGCGGTGGCTTCCAGCAGTCGAGGTGCTAGAGACGAGTCGCGATCGATGGCTGGTGTTGACCCGCAGAAATGCTGCGATCGCCACTGCTGATTTTCCTGTTCTAGGCGCACAATATGCTGCTGCAACTGCCGAATCAAGTCTTCTGGCTGCGTCTGTTCATTCATGATGTACGCCTTCTTGATCAAGTAGCTAATAATTCACCAGATCCGATTCAGGACTCAGCCGTTTGCTCACTCAAAAACTGATGCACTTGACTGATGATAATCGCTCCCTCACCCACTGCTGAAGCCACCCGCTTCACAGATCCCGATCGCACATCACCTGCTGCAAAAATTCCTGGGACACTGGTTTCTAACACCATCGGGTGTCGCTTTAGCGTCAAACTTGGGCATCAATCAGTTGGATGCCCGTACAAATAAAGCCCTTCTCATCTAGCGTCAGGCAGTCTTGTAGCCACTGGGTATTGGGAACCGCGCCAATCATCAGAAAGACATGGCGAATCGGGTGCGTTTCAAGCGTGTCGGTGTGGCGATCGTGCCAGGTCACTTGTTCGAGGTGGGTACTACCCTGCAAATCGGTAACTTCAGTCTGAGTGTGCAGCGTAATTCGGTCTGAAGCAGCGATGCGGCTAATCAGGTAATCCGACATTGTGGCTCTCAGGTCGTCACCCCGCACCAGCAGATGGACATGGCTGGCATGACGGGACAGGAACACGGCTGCCTGTCCAGCAGAGTTGCCGCCGCCCACCACAATCACTGGCTCGTTCTGGCAGAAACTGCCTTCCATAGCGGTTGCGGCATAGTACACCCCGCATTGTCAAACGGATGCTCAAAATTCAGCTTGCGATACCGCGCTCCCGACGCAATGACTACGGCTTTGGTCTGAATTTGCGTGCCATTATCCAGTGTCAGGGTAAAGGGATGGCTCTCGCAATCAAGTTGACTCACTGAAAAGGGGAGCGCGATCGTTGCCCCAAATTTCTGCGCCTGCACCTGCGCCCTGCCCGCTAGCGCTCCTCCGGAAATACCCGTGGGAAAGCCCAGATAGTTTTCAATCTTTGAGCTAGTGCCTGCCTGCCCACCGGGTGCTTCGGCTTCAATCAAGACGGTATCTAACGCTTCTGACGCTGCATAGACCGCTGCTGAAAGTCCCGCCGGTCCACCACCCACGATCGCTACATCATACACATGGTCCGGAGGCAGAACTTCTACCAGTCCCAAATGTTCGGCTAGTTCCAGGTTAGACGGGTTATACAGCAGTTGTTCACCCAAGTGGATATACACGACCGGAAGTTGCTCTTCCTTAAGGTCAATATTCTTTACAAAAATGGTTTCCCGACAAGCGGCATCATAGCTAAGGATTTCTAGCGGATAGCCGTTGCGACGCAGAAATCGCTCAATCCGCAGTTTATCCGCTGACTCCTTCGTGGCAATCAGCGTCACTGAGCCTTGCTCATGGGAGATTAAGCCCATCCGTCGTAGAATAAACGCTCGCATCACGATTTCGCCGATGTCGGATTCCGCCGCAATCAGTTTCCGAAACTGCTGGCGATCAAAGCGCAAGACGCTACCATCTTCACCCATACGACCGCCCACGAGAATTTGGCGGCTGTTGAATAAATCAATCTCTCCAGTGAATTGGTGCTCTCGGTGGACGGTAAAGACATTCAACCCATTCTGGCGATGCTCGTAGATCTCGATGTTACCCTGCAACACAATAAAGAAATCAACGCTGCGCTCTCCGCGTTCAAACAGGATGGTGCCTTTAGACATCGATTCCTCTCGACCCCACGATCGAGCGCGTTCAATCTGCTCCTGAGTCAGCACTGGAAAGGTTTGAGCGGTACGCACATAAGGATCGCTTGGATCAACTGGCTCAGTGGTTCTATCAATATCGATATTAGTGGTTTCCATGTTCCAACTCCCTTCAGGCAACCCTGATAATCTTAGTTGTTCGACGGCTACCCGTGTTGTACAAAAGCGATTCTTCAATCATTATTGCCAACGAGTGAGAAGCATTGTGTCATCTTCCGTGCCAAGTCCAGAAAGGCGCTGATAACGGGTGAAGCATCATGCTGCCGCCAAGCCAAATATAGTCCAGTATTCGGAAGCTGCTCCTGTAGGGGTCGGTAAATCACGCCACTCCTGTGGAAGTTTGAGTAAGTTTCCCCAGGCTCCCCAATGAGCAGGTTCAATGGCTGTCCAAATCGCTAGACCGCGAATGGAATGAGGGCTATCACTCCGCAGACATTCTGCCATTGGCGTTAATTGGAAGTGGCGTGACTGTGTTTCAGAGAAAATGCCAGAACTTGCCAAAGCACGGAGTAATCGATAAAGCGACTGAGCATCAGCATTCACAGATTCAGCCAGGGCTTCTACGGGTTGAGCACCTTCAACAAGATGGTCAGCAATTCCCAGTTGTGCCGCTACGCCAATACACTGCGTCAGCCACAAACCATTCATCATCTGTAACATCTGCATCAACGGGTTTGTTTGGGAATCAGCGGTTGTCATGGTTCGATGGAATCTCCAAATACAAATCGAGTGGTGTTCTACAGATAGGGATTAATTGTTAACGGCAGGGGTTTCGCTCTGAGGATTCAGCTTCCGCCGTCTCCAGGGTTTCAATACTGAAACGCTGATAATTGCTAGTAGTGCAATGGTTTGGGCGATCGCCCCAATCACCAGCACCTGTTGATCCCATACATAGAGCGGATTTTGCAGGGCTTGCAGGCGTTCTGATGCGGCGATCGCTGTCATTGCATTCACCCAAGGACCCAACCAAGCTGTTCCAATGACAATCAGCGCAACCGTTGCGACCCATTTGACAATGACCCAGTAATGTTTGGCAAATCCCCAGATGGTTAACCAACAAAGCAATCCTCCGGTGATAGTAGACAGTGTTGCTGAACGAATGATGACAAAATCATCCAACCGCTTGAGGATGGCATTGATGGCGTAAAGCTCATCTCCACTGACAATTTGGCGACTGCTGAGGGCAATCAGAACCATGCACAGTGAAGTACCAAACCAGATTCCTCCAGAGGCAACATGTCCAGAGAGCAGCCAATTTTTCTGTTTGACATTGAGTTTTGGCATGATTAATCGTTAACCGGCATATAGTTCGATGTCTAACTACTATATCAAGAAGTGCCAGGATAGCAAGTTACAGTTTTCCTAAGTGTGAATTACGGGCGTAGGGCTGGAATGCCTGCTTGTAGCTTATTCAGTAGCTTGATCAAGGTTTTCTTCTCGCGATCGCTCAACTGTGCCATCAAACCTTTCGTGCGGCAAAAATGATCGGGCAGAATCTCGTTCATCAGTGCTCGTCCTTTTTCTGTCATGTGGACGCTCAGCATTCTGCGATCGCTGGGATGAGGTTGGCGCCTCACCAACTGCTCTCGTTCTAGTCCATCCAGCAAACTGGTTACAGTAGCACGAGTCACACCAGCGCGTTCGGCAAACTCAGATGGCAAAAGTCCAGCTTCATCGGCTTCTACTAACTGCATCAACAGGGTAAATTTTCCTCTTGATAAGCCAAACTGAGCAAAGTAATTATCCACCGCTTCATAAAAGGCAGTTGTCGTATCTAAAAATGCTAAACAAGTCTCGACAGAGGGAATATCGAGTTCTGGATAGCGATTTGCTAAGCGTTGAATAGTTTGGCGATCGGGAAGGGTACGAGAGCTGATCATTCAGATTTAATTAGGGGTGGTCAATTTTAATTAGAAATCTTATTATAAGCTGGCTAACCAGACTTTGGAGGTTCCAATGCCGATTGTTAGTCAAAATAATGGATTGCTAGCTGAGTTTGCAGTCTTTCCGGTAGAGCCTGCTAATCAAGCTGATTTGGTGGAACGGATCATTCAATCAATTGAGTCTACTCTGAAGCAGCATCCAGGGTTTATCTCTGGAACTGTGTTTCGTAGCCACGACGGACTGCGGGTCACGAGCTATGTTCAATGGGTAGACCAAGCCTCTTATAGGGCAACACAACCGCTCCTAGAGTTTGATTCTCGGATGTTCATCTGTTTGAAATTTTTGACGAGGAACCCAAAGGCAGCGAGTTGCATCTCTCATCTGACATGGATGGACTGATCAACTTTGGCATTTTCAAAATGAAGCAGCCTGAAAACCAACCTCAGTTTGTTGAGTTGTTTAAACAAGCGTTAAACATGGTTGCAGGTCAGCCAGGATTGATTTCAACCCATGCTCACCGCAGCCTCGATGGTTGGCGCTGCATGAATTTTGGGCATTGGCGATCGCTAGAAGACTACACAGCAATGGATTCAAATCGTCCTTTTCTCCTATTTTTGGAGAAATGCTTGATTTAGCGAATAACGAATACCAGAAAACATTACACGAGGTTGTTTTTACAACTTAAAACATCTAGTCTCAATCAACCCTTATACCTCCAATTTCGCCTATAAGGTCATGATGGTAACTATTGATCAAACAAATACTGTTAGTGTTGGCTTAGATTTATACACTGTTGCAGAACGCCATCAGTCAGCGTTGATTGAAGCAATTGTTCAAGAGCAGATCAAATTTTGGGTTGACTATCCTTATTTTGCATCAGCCAGTGTACATCGTAGTTTAGATGGTGTGCGAGTTTTTACATATAGTCAGTGGAATCCTAAATTTGATCATCGGAGCTTGCCTCGCCCAAGCGCATTTAATGAGTTCTTCCCGCCTGACTCACTCTTACTGGAAGTCACTGCCAGTCAAGCGCGATCGACAGAGGTGGAAATTGTTGCAGGCGATTACGTAACCCATTTAGCTGAATTTCGCATGATACCAATAAATCAACCTGAGATGGTCAAGCGAACCTCCGCTGAATTAGAACGTGCAATCAGTACCTCACCGAGTTTACTCTCAGCGACCTTTCACCGCAGCCTGGACGGTACTCGAATGTTTAGGGCTTGTAAATAAATAAGTTCATGCTTTTTTGAGGACTTGGGTTCGAGGATTATGGCGCGACAATTATATTGACCGAATGACGATTACATTGCCCACGCCAGAGTTGCAAAGTAAGCGATCACTTTTTCATTTATAAATCGGATCAGATCGCATCGCTGAGTTCAGCAATTGTGATCAGCCAAAAGTTTCAAAGAAAAGACACTAGGAGACGTCCCAACAGTAATTCGAGACGTCCTAGTGCCCGCAGCAATAAAATATCAACAGGTCCAACTGTATATGCATGCGAAGAAAAAGATCCCCGATGTAGCATCCCACAATCTCCCGTGTCTCGGTGTCTAGAGCTAACCACACCCATTGTTCGTTCCCTTTATCATCTACGAATGACCATAGTTCATCCATCTGCACCGTCAGTCGTCGCTTGGGTTGCGAGCGGATTTCTATCTGCTGCCCAACACGGGCATAGAAGTCATTCACGTACTGCTGCAACCAACTTTCACTGATTTCGAGGCTGCGAGCAATTCCTGCTAAAGCTGTCTTCTCCAGCAACATCCGCTTAATTGTGGCTTTGGTATCATCGCTAATCCGTCTCCATTTCGGGTTCTCAACGAATTGTCGCCCGCAGTCGCAGCATTTATAGTTTTGGTTGCCATGACGAGTTGTGCCATTTTACAGCGGTTTGCAGTCAGATAGGGGACAATAAGGCATTACAAAAGTAGGTTAGGAATGCAACCCTATTCGATAGACTTAGGCGAGAAGGTTGTGAGTGCCATAGCGAAGGGTGACAGTTCGTTCAGGAAAGTAGCTGAGCGCTTCTGTGGCAGCAAAAACTGTGTCGAGCGCTGGGTGACACAGAAGCGCACAGAAGGACACGTCGTCCCATCCAAACAGGGTGGCTCAGTCAGTGGTGGGATGGCCCATCAAGACCAGTTGATCGCAATTCATGAAAAACAACCGGAGGCGACCTTAGCCGAATAGTGTGAGTTGCTTGCCGATGCGACAGGGTTATGGGTCAGCCAAAGCACGAGGTGCCGAGCCTTCCAGAGGCTGAACTTACCGCCTAAAACCCCCACTGCGCTCCAGCCAAGCTAGGAGTGAGCGCGTCCAACGCTTGAGAGCAGCCTATTGGACGCAAGTAAAGGAGATAGCCCTCAACGACTTGGTAGTTCTCGATGAGATGGGTGTGCTACTGGGGTTGATGCGAACCCCTGCCCGTGCTGCACCGGGAGCGAGAGCTTACGACTTCAAACCCTTTTATCGAGGCAGCAAGGTGAGTGTCATTGGCGCGATTAGCGTCTCGACGGTGCTGGCTGTGATGACGAGGGATGAGTCGATGGACGCTGCTGCCTTTGAGGTTTATGTTTCCAAGTGCCGTGTGCCGCAGCTATGGAAAGGGGCAGTGGTCGTGATGGATAACCTCATCAGCAGAGGTTTAGTGAAAGTACTGGGGACCACGGACATTCGCATGCTCAACTACCAATACAGACGGGGACTCCTGAGGAATTGCGTCAGGTGGGTTTCGAGAATGGTGCGAATCCGCCGTAAGCGTCCAGGTGGGTTTCGAGAATGGTGCGAATCCGCCGTAAGCCAACAAGTCCAAACACATTGGCGCGACGACAAGCCGCTTCCAGACGTGTCTTGCCATATTGTTGGGCGAGGCGCTGGAGTCCCTTGAGGGTGCGAAAGGCTTGCTCTTCATGGTCTCTGCCCTGAAAAATGGCGTGCACTTGAGCGGTGGTTTGCACCCCGATTTGTTCGACCCAAGCGACAAAGCGGTCTTTCGACTGTTGCTTGTAAGCCCAGTGCTCTGGTGGCATATGCTCTGGCAAGGTCGTATGCCGATAGCGTACCCGCGAGCGTTCATGGCAGGCTATCCGCTGATGCTCATGAAAGACCTCACTCAATTGCTCTGCAACTTTGACCTGCACAGGTCGCCCGACAAACCAGTAGGGCACCGAGTAGTAGTGCCCCTCGACCTCAATGTGAATTCCTGGTACGTCCGATTGATACCGGGTTCGTAGCGGCAGGGGGCGCTGACGCCTGACTTGAGGTTATCGGGCACAATACAGCTCGGCACCCCACCGAAAAACGCTAGCATGCGTTGATGCGACCCAATCCAATGGTGCAACTCCTGGCTGGGCGTGGCTTCGGCATAGGTGTAGTTACTTGCACCCAGACACCCCACAAAGACCTGAGCACTCGTCACTGCTCCCGTTTCGGGATGGACCACTGGTACCGTCAGTCCGCAGTAGTCCACAAACAGCTTGTCTCCTCCTTTGTACACCTGCCGCATGGATAACTGCTGCTGGGCACGCCAGCGGTTGTAGCGCCGACAAAAGCCGCCCTAGCTCAATTGCCCTTGCCCTTTGTCTAGCCCTTCCTGCCACACTAGGGCTAGCGTTACGCCTTTGCGCTGCAACTCCATAGCCACCTGAGCAAAGTCGATAGTCTCGGCTTTGGGCAATACTTTGCGTTTGCCTTTGCCTGGCAATTCCAGCGCTTCGCTATCGCTCATCTGACTCAGTTGCCCATAGCTAAGGCCTTTCGCCGTCGCTCGCCGCACGTAATCTTGTACGGTTGAACGGGCCACAGCACAACTCGGGGCAATCGCACACTGGCTGTACCCCAACTCGTGCAGCCGGATCATTTCCCGAAACTTTGCCATTGGCAGTAATCCTCCTTGTTGCTTCCGTTTCACCATTTCCCACACTCGCACTAGATAAACCAGGGCAGTGTAGTCAGGGGTGCCGAAGTTGAACGTGAATTACCTGCCGAGGTATCCGGAGAATCCGGTGCTGAAAGAACGGTCATTCAGGTGCCGAAGCGTCCGGAGAATCCGGTGCCCACCTATCGCGAAATTTTGCAATTCCACAGCATCCAGCATTAACTCCGGTCGTTTGGTCAAGCAGTAATAGAAATTCCAGGGTGTCATTGCCATTAACCCTAACCAATATTCTCTCCATTCTGGAGGTGAGTTCTCATGGAACAGGTCAGTCATGCTTCCGATGAAATATGGCGTTGGCTTTGTGGATTGAGCCAGCTTACCATCGCTCCAGGCGAAATCTCAACCTTGCCAGTCCAGCGACCGTTTTCGCCGATCACTCGCTAGTACTCTGGCTGGCCCATCGCCTTCAGCCTCTTCGCCATTTTCTCTGCATAGCAGTTCAAACATTCTGGACCCTTGGGAGAGCATCCCTTTTGCGGGTTGACCGTCTTACCCCTGATCTCCTCAACGTTGCCCTTTTCGCCTTTTTGGTGTCTACAAACCATTGAATACCTGTCTGATTGCCAGCCATAAATACCTCACTGATTAACGTTTACCTTTCCTGAGCACCAAAAAGCTAGCACCAGGCCAGCTTAATCCCTACCTACTTCCGCTCCTTTCTGGCAGCTACTATCCTGCCATCGGGTAGCTTACTAAGCTGCTTTTTGTCAAGCAACTCCCCACCATAATTTCTACGATCTGAGGGTTGAAGTCTTCATCGAGCGCTGAAATGCAATCATCCAGAGTTTTCTTCTCTTCATCCGAGAAAAACTCAATTATCCAGGCGTCTACCTGACGCTGGTTCTTAAACCTACTCATAGATCCGTAACCTTGGCTGGCGTATGCTGTATCGCTTGCCATTATGCTTCTGCCGAAGTACGTTCGCAAGGGAGCATGAGCCAGTTTAGTTAAAGATCTAAGACTAGAATCAAGTAGTTTATACATTGCTTTGTTCCCTGATTTGCGTGATAATACTATCCCTTCCAAAACTTCCTTAGTGGTCAATCCAGATGTCTATCCTGGGGTTCTTGCTTCGGGTCCACGCAACCTCTATCCAGTCAACTGTGTTGACGTTATCTTTCTTGAGTACTTCCGCCTGAACCAAAGCATCCATAGGCGCTCCAGCTAAATTGTCAATATCGTTACTGGCGTCATTTCCGTACATCTGCATAGTAAGCTTGACAGTTTTCTCCAGGGGTGGGGTGTTTCCCCACGCATTGTTCAGCAATATGGCTGCTTGTTGCAGCTAAGCCTCATATTCCGGTTCGTTGTACGCCCTCCCAGTGCGACCGTCGAACCTTGGGCGCTTCTTTGAAGTAGGCTTCAGTGGTAGATGCAGGTAAGTTTGCTTTGGGGCCACTGGCTCAGTAACGACCAAAAGCGCCTGTGCCAGCGTCTCTATCAGCCCAACACTCCCTGACTCATAATCCTTCAGGATCTGATCAAGTCTCGCATCTGCCTTGAGGCGTGCCATCGCCTCAATCAGAGCAGGAATGCTTAACTGTTGATTGGTGTCCTGTTTACTCTGGTTGTTCACAACTGGCTTCTAAATCTTTGGAAAAACTCCTCATCGCCATCAAACCACTGCCGATTTGCTCTGCCAGCCAATCTCGATAGCCGTTGAGCGCTCCTGATCGGAAGTTGTCGGCAATATCCCTGGTGAGAATGGCCTGCTTCGCTTCTATCCCGAATTCCTCATCCTGCTTAAAGCCGACTATCACCAGCCAGTTCACCGGGCCATTCCCAGACTGATTCATGCTGACACTGGTTTGTAGCCGAAGAAGCTCATCGCCTGTCAATGGTGGCTCTGACTTTTCCATTACCAGGTTCATAGCTATAGCTGCTACTTGGTGAACAAACTGGCTTTGGAAGGACAAACTGTATGGATTTCCCATAAGCACACCATCAGCGTTCTGACTGTTTTGCATAATCCTCCGCTTATTAACGTTTACCTTTGCCCTTCAAGCTACACACCCTGATTGGCTGTGTCAACCCCATCTAGTTCTGGGGTTAATGGAATCCCCCTTTCCTGGCAAAGCCTTACTAGCTCTGCGTCAAGTTGCCTCCAGCCTTTTTCGTCAATAAAAGAGCAGCAGGTCACAAAACGGGCATCCTGTTCTCTTGACTTCAGAATTCTGGACAGAAAGCCATCTGGGTCAACCACTTGCGCTCTTTGCAGGCTAGCGATAGCCAAAAGTACCAACCAATCCTTAAGTTCTTTGGCTGGTTTTTCTTTGACTCTTGCCTCGAAACTTGTATCTCAAGCCAACCGAGCGCCACAGCTTTCACCTCAACACTAGCTCTGAGGTCTGACAGGTCAATCCGGCTGTGAGAGTTGACTAGATATTGCGGGTTACTGAGTTCGTAGGATTTATCGACTGCTCTAGTTTTGCTCAAAACGGAATATCCTCCCCTTCCTCTATCTGGTATTCGGGGTTTGCTGCTATATCTGCATCGATCGCTGCAATAGCGCTACTAGGGGTATCAGGAATTAGGTCTGCTGCTAATTCTGCTGCTGCCTGCTGCCTATCTAACTCCCGCATCGCTGCTTTGGATGCCTGGTCAATGCGTGCCAGGTCATTTAACTCTGGTGGCTCTGGAGTGCCCTGAATCCGCTGATTCATGTCGCGTGAGCTTACTAGGTTGGCGATGTCCTCCATTGAGATTGGCGCTGCCTGGGTTTGCTGTAGCGCTGCTTGGGCTTTCACATATTCAAGATGCGCTCGATGAATCCAATCGCAAACTTCAGGCTCCAGGCGCTGATCCATGTAATTCAGGGGCATCTTGGTCCTGGTTGACCCATCAGAGCCAGGATCACCCATAATCGCATCGCAGGTCAATCTCCTGCACAGTATCGGAACATCGTGGCTATAGCTTTGGACGATAGCCAGTAGGTTCAAAACATAGGCAGGGATAATTCCGGTGTCCATGCAGCACCAGCAACGATGCTTCCTCTGGAATTCCTCTGTGGTGATTATTTGCTCCTGATGCCTAGGAGGTGTTAGGGCAACAGGAAGCAGTCTGGGCAAAGAGTATCCATCTTTGCCCATAGCTTGTAAGGCTGTTGGTCATAGCTTGTAAGGCTGTTGGTCGTTCTAGCATTGTGCTTCAGCAGAATTGTAGGGGTTTGCAGTTGAGTAGTCAGGAGTCTTGCCAGCCATCGGGATTGATGCAGTCGAAGGTGCCACCGTTGCGCTTCAGATACTCCTCCAACTCAAGGGCTGCTATCTTCAAATTAAAATACCTTCTAGGGAAACCCTCCTGCCCGGTTGCAACCTGATTGCCGTTAATAGACAAGTTAGCTACCCAGTTTCCCTTGGTTTCGTGGAAAGGGTTTGAGTAGTGGGTAAGCTCTATCACGTAGGTAAGTAAGTCAGAATGCGCGGTCAGGGTGTAACCCAACTGGGTTTTCTGCCAGAAGGCTGTTGGAGCGTTCAGCACAACTGGGTCACGCCTCCAGTACAAAACCTGCCCACTGACGTTCCTTCTGAATTCGGCAATTACCTCGTTTGAGGTATCCGAAAGTACGTTCATTCTCAACTTCGTGGAATTTTCTATCAAATCCTCCGAGTCATAAAATTTGACGGTAACATTGCCGGATGATTGCGCTAGATTAAGCGCCTGCTGGCTAGTTTGCTGCATTTAACTCTCCTTTGGGGTTTGCAGGGGTTAACAACTGTTGCTGCTGGCTGGCGATCATTGCCTTCACCTCTGGCCTGACTTCTGGCGTCAAGCCGTCCACACAACCAGCACAATAAACTTTAAGAAAAGTCTTTTGAGCGCTTCCAATCCACGCTCATCCTGCATCCCAATCGCACGCAGGCCACCCACTGCCTGCAATGCTCGGATGCCGTAATTCGTTCCATTGCCATCCCCGTCAAGCCTGGTTCCATCGCCAAGCCCCAACGCAACC
Organism: Kovacikia ellensis JS3; assembly: GCA_034541955.1. Taxonomy (GTDB): domain Bacteria; phylum Cyanobacteriota; class Cyanobacteriia; order Leptolyngbyales; family Leptolyngbyaceae; genus Kovacikia. The sequence continues at coordinate 60,654 of JAVYJL010000003.1, forward strand.
GGGTCAACCCGTTCATTACTTTGGGCGCTGTACCGGGTACTCGCTTGCACCAGCATGAGCCAGTCCTGCAAAGCCTTCTGCTCTGCCTTCATCAAAACGGCTTCAGCGATTTCGATTGGCCTGGGGAAAAATCGGCATGTCTGCCTGCAAAACTTAATCGCCCATTGAAACAGGGAATCGTCCATGCGATCGTTCAGGAATTCGTGGTACTCACGCAAAACTTGCTGCTCTGATTCCCGAGGTCTTCCAGGTTCTTGCCCAAACTCCTAGCGGTAATCAACATCTCGCGCTTGAAAAGGTGTTTGTCGATCATGCAGCCTCTTCATTAACGTTTACCATTCGTGCTTCAGATAAAGCACTCCATTCCTGACTTAAAACTGCAAACCGATGCCTGAAATTCTGAGAGCATCGTAGGAGCGAGACATCTCCGTTTCGCACATGAGCGTAAAATCTGGCGAGGCGTCTTCAGTTTCTGCCAAGAATGAGAAGCGACTAAACAACTGCTCCTGGAAATCGATATTTGCCTGGAGGAAATCAAGCTGAAACCTGATTGTTGCTACCTGCTCCAGCCGTTCACTCGCTAAAGCTGTGACCCTATGGAGCGATTCAAACGGGTCCGGCTCTGGCTGACTGGCTTCTGTCACCTGCTGCCTGCTGCCTGACTCATGGTTAGGGTCAACCATTGGCAGGCAAGCACGATCGCCAGGTCTAAGGGTGATTCTGTGCCCATAAGCCATCTGCCCAATCAATCGCCATACCCTCCGAAATTCCGCCAAACAACGTAAATCTGTTTAGGGTCCAACGCTTCAGGCCCATCCTGCTCTATCTCCGTTGGGGTTGCGTCCAGCACGTAAACAAACACGTAAACAAAAGCGTGCGTTCGCAATCATCCACTTCGATAGCTCAGTGAAACGGGTTGACCAGTTTCCCGCCGATAAGCAAGATCCAGGTAAGTTACTCGAATCAGTTTCCTATTTCTCCAACGGTGGAACTGATTTTGAAGAGCCACTAAATCGGGCTGCTGCTCTAATTGAAGAGAAGCTGAACGGCAAACAAGCCAGCAAGATGAGTTTTGCCGCCGCACTCGCGCGGCGGATGGTGGAGTTGGGTAAGCGAGTCCAGTGTTGCTCTGCCCTTGCCCTGGTGCAACAGTTGCAGCAGGCAAAGTTGCAACTGCAACTGCAAGGGGCACTCAAAAACTAGACCGCTTTGACCTGCTGATCCTGGATGACTTGGGCTATGTCAAAAATCAGAAGCCGAAACGTCAGTCTTGTTTGAACTCATTGCTCACCGCTATGAACGCAAAAGTCTTTTGATTACTGCCAATCAACCGTTCAGTCAGTGGGATGCTATCTTTACCGATTCAATGATGACCGTTGCCGCCGTTGACCGATTAGTACATCATGCTTTGATTGTAGACATTCAAGCCGAAAGTTATCGCAAGCAGTCGGCGGTGGCAAAGAAAGCTAAAGCTCCAACGTCAGTTGCCAAGCCTCAGTAATGGCGCGATCTTAGTTGTCACTTCGATCTCAGTTGTCGTCTGAAGGCGATTGGTTTTGCTTGCTTATCTCTGTATTCATGACTTGATACCTGATTGACTGACAAAACTAAGAAGCTGAAAAACGGCTGAGGACAGTAAATTCACGCTCGAAAAAGCATTCTGTTGTCGCTTGGAGGCAATAGCAGGTTGAGGGTCAGGCAGACTTGGGAGAAACAGGTAAACCTGAATTTTCCATTGCTGGGTGATGGCAAGGCGAATCCAATTCCAACCGAGCTTGAGATAACTCATTCCCCGATTCCAGTGGGTATCGACTTGGCGACGTTTGCCTGAGGCGACAACCTGCACTCCCTGGAGTACCAGAAACAGCATTGTTAAAGCAATCACTCCGCACAACTGAGAAAGGGCAAACTTGTCCCGCAATCTAGAGGCTTCGAGATTGAATCCGTTAGACTTCAAATCCAAAAACGATTCCTCCACACAAAACCGGAGTCGATACTGAGCAAAGGTTTGCAAGTTCGTCGGCTCGTCGCTCACAATCGTCCAGTGCTCACCACTTTGCTTGTCGTGGGCGAACGCCAGATAAACATTGGGATAGGGTTTAGTTTTGCCGACAGATACCGCATCTGTAAAATAAGCCTGTCCAGGCTGTAACTGCACCGACGATACTCTGCGCCATTGTCCCTGGTGTTGAAACTGAAACGAACGTTTAATCCGAATCCGAAAATGCCAGCCCAGATTGTCTCGGAGATATTTCATCAACTTGCCATCGGCAAAGCCTCGGTCTGCCAACAGAACAATCGCTACACCAACGGGCAGGATTCTTTGGGCTTGCCTGAGCACTCTCTGAATCGTCCACAGCCTGACGGTGCTGCTTGATTGTGCCACCACTCGCCAAGCCACGGGAATAGTTCTGCCCCGATACACCACGCCCACCCACACGATGCAAAAACAATTCCATACGACGGTTGTGTCGAGGCTGAGATACAACCGTTCACGGCTCCACTGGGACAAGGCTTGCCGGATCAGAACATGATGAGCCGCAACGACATCAATCCGTCGATTCGACAACCATCGGCGAAACCGTCTTTGGTGCGACTGAGCAACTTGGGCACGGCTTTTGACATACACGCCAAACCCATTGAGACAAACGCTCTGACTCTGGATCATCCCGATGATCATCCAACATAGGGTTTGTAGATGACGGACATCTTGCCACTGAATCTCACATTGACTCAAACAGCGCGACAGCGCATCATAAAGACGGGAAGTCGGAGACATTGATTTAGTTGATTTGTGTGGTTACTCATCAGCTTAAATCAGGCTCTGCTTCCCTCCTAGCTTTCCTTTCACCCTCCTCCCGTTTTGTCAGTCAAGCAGGACTTGATACAGATTCAATCGAACAATGATTATCATCCTTATCTGCTTATGATGCTCGGCAGGATTTTTGCGATCCTATGAAACCCGCCAAGTAGTTGTCACTTTTGGAAAGGAGCTTGACATTTGATAGAGTGTATCACTACTGCAAAATGAGCGGTCTAACGGCCAGTGCTGAGCAGCGGGCGACACACCAGACAGCTCCCAAAATCGTCTCGACTTAGCCCGTCCGCTCCAGCGCGTTGTTGGGCTACTCCTTCACCAGACGTGGTTGCATACTATCGGAAACGACCAAATGAAGGAGGGCTGATCGGCTCTCAACTGTTTATGTACATGGTTTCGTCGCCGTCTTCGTTATTGTAAGGTTAGAAATAACCTGCATAGTGAAAACCAAGTTCGGCAGCCTTTATCATGGACATGAGACCAAACCAAATTAAGGTGCCTGCAAGCAACTTCATGGCTAGCACATAGCCACGACCCTCCAGGGAAGAGAAAATCGTGCCGCAAGGAGAGCAACCACAATTTTGAGGCGATTAGCGTTCCGATGGCAGTGACCACAAAGATAATACTTTCGAGCGACGAACCTCTAATGATGTAACTTCCACCAACCGTAAACCAAAATAGGTATGGACCGGGGTTTAGCAGATTAACTTTTACGGCTGTAAAGAGAGAATCTTGAGAGTTTAGTTTTCCCGCCAGCGATATTTTTCTTACTTTTAGAATTTTGATGGCAAGCCAAACTAAATATAGTCCACCAAGAAATCCAAGTACGGCAGCAAGCAGATCGATGCCCTTAAACTGAGTAAGGGCTAGTGCGGCAATGATAATTGGACCGTCGGTAATCAACGGAGCAAGACTTGCATGTACCCCGGCTCGCAGACCTTTGGACAGTGTTTGCTGAATAACAATGATGCCAAGCGGTCCAGGCTTTAGCCCCGCGGCTAGCCCAAAAGACAGAGCGGCAAGAAAGAATTCGTTCATTGAATGGCGATGCTGCTAATGTTGATTTTAATATGGAAGCGGCAAATGCGAATCGGATTCGTCTATCCTCCTCCTGGTTCGCAAAAGACGATCAGGGTTGCTAGCCCAACGGCTAAGTTGAGCGGCGGCTAGCATCCTTTGCATCCTCACCAAGATTCTTCGCTCGTCCGCTCCAACGTGTTGTTAGACCGGGCTTTCGCGACAAGGTTACAACTTCTCTGCCGCTTTCTGCTTCCTTTTGCGTAGGTCTGCAAATATTGCGTCCAAATCATAGTTGAAGGACTTGGCATACTCTTCACGGATTCGGTGGATCTCTTCAACAATCTCATCTGTCCACATGACCTAATCTCCCATTAGTTCGTTGGGTGTGCAAAGAATGGGCAGCACATAGCCAAAATCGAGACTAATGTCCGCCAACTTCCCTGGATTTGAGCGTTAGCAATATGTTTACAGTTCCACGTTAGCAGATAGTCCATGCCGTGAACGGTAGCGGCAGCGATGTGAATCGCGTCCACCTTCGCCTTTGGAGGAAGGCTACTTCGAGCAAGAAATTGTGCAGCTAATTCCTGCACCGCTTGGTTCAGTGCTAGCAGGGGAAAATCACGCAGGATCTCCAGTCGTTGAGCAGCGATCTCCGCATCTCCCTGGGACACTTCGTCTAGAACAGCCTCCGAAGTGTAAAGAGTGAAGATGTTTCGACGGGATTCCCACCAGTCTCTTGTGATCTCAATATTTGCAGCCAGAATCAGATCTTTGGTTGATCTGGCTGTGAGATATCCCAAGATACTGGTTTCGATGTAGATAGTTTCACTCATCTGGAACAGACTTGAAGTCTTTCCATTGTACCTCTGCCTGCTTCAGGAACTATGTTAAATCGCTGGCTGTTGCACTAGGATTCAGGTTAGTAAAAGCTCAAAATTCTTCTTGCTAGAGTATGTTTGCCTATAACACTGCTGTGCTTGCAACTTATTATATGATTTCACTTCTTCTTCTGTTAAAGTTGCACTCATACCATCAAAACTGTTGAGGTTGCTCCAAAAGTTCGATTCAAACATGATTAGCAGATGTTTAGGACTTATTGGATAAATAACTTGAACACCGTGTGAAGTAATACCTGCTCCAAAGTCTTTATAAGGTTTAATTACTATTGGATTGTCCGAAGTCCATAACGGAATGGAAGTAGCATTAATGCCAAACAGCCATATATGGCTTGCAAGGTTTTTTGAAATTTCCGCGTTAATACCTTTATCAAGAGTGTCAGATATAACAAGCAAGTGTTGAGCAATTGCATCTTCTTCAACACCTACTTTAATTAAATCATTGAAATCAATTGATTGAGTTGGGTTTCTTGGAGCAGGAAGATTAAACTCTTGAAAGCCATTATTATTGGACAGGGATTGCTTTAAGATTAATCAAAGCTTGGAACATCCCTCTGGTTTGTTGCCTAAGCATATTTGTCCTAACTAACTCAGGGTAAACGCATCTAAAAGAGAGGGGACAAGGGTGTAAGATGGGGGTTTCCCTCCTTTATGCCTCCGATTGTTAGCCGAGAGAATTTGTCTGCCTGCCTGAAGCAATACTTTGGTGACATTGCTGACCCTAGAGTCGAACGCACCCGCGCCCATCAATTGCTCGACATCATAGCGATTGCCTTGTTGGCGGTGCTGGCAGGGGCAGATAGTTGGGTCGCCATCGAAACCTACGGCAATGCCAAACGCGCCTGGCTCGAAACCTTCCTGGCTTTGCCGAATGGGATTCCCTCCCACGATACCTTCGCTCGTGTGTTTGCGCGGGTTGACCCTGAAGCGTTCGAGGCAAGTTTCCAGCAGTGGGTCAAAGCATTCGTGTCTTCGCTTGCAGCAGAAGTGGTGGCGATTGATGGCAAAACGGCGAAAGGCTCCTACGACCGAGAAGGCGGGGTCAAAGCCCTACAACTGGTGAGTGCTTGGGCAAGTGAGCATCAATTCGTGCTGGGACAGTGTGCGGTAGACTCTAAGTCAAATGAAATTACAGCGATTCCTGTGTTGCTGGAGCAACTTGCCTTAACGGGCTGTATCGTCAGTATTGACGCGATGGGCACCCATAGTCCGATTGCCCAGCAGATTCACCAACAGCAAGCCGACTATATTCTTGCCCTCAAAGACAATCAGCCCACGTTGTCAAAACAGGCGCAGCAGTGGTTTGAGCAGTTTCACACAGGTTCCGGTGAAGGAGTCGATTACACGCAGCACCAGCAGTGTGAGGCAGGACATCATCGCATTGAGTCGAGGCATGTGTTTCAATTCCCGATTGCCCAAGTGTTTACCCCCACGCAATGCAAAGATTGGGCAGGGGTACAAAGTCTGGTAGTTGTGCAATCTCAACGTCGGCTCTGCAACAAGGACACCTTAGAACCCCGCTATTTCCTCAGTTCCCTTGCCGTTGATGCCGCCACCTTTGCTCGCTATATTCGCGCTCATTGGGGCATTGAAAACCAACTGCATTGGTGTCTTGATGTCGTCTTCAACGAAGATGCTTCTCGCATTCGTAAGGATCATGCACCCCGCAACTTCAGTCTCCTGCGGCGGTTTGCCCTCAACCTGTTGCGCCAGGATGCCTCAAACGGAAGCTTAACGATGAAACGCTACAAAGCCGGACTCGACGACCAATTTATGCTGCAAATTCTCACCCCGCTCCGAGCGCTGGATGAAGCGATTTTGATGCGTTTACCCTGCTAACTAACTGAAGCGTTAAAAAAGCGGAAAAATTTATTTTTGCTTCTTCATCAGAACACCAACTGAATCAAATAAGTCCCTTTTTCTATGTCCTCAAGACAATCTATTATTAGTTCTAGAAACTTGCTAAAATTTGATTCCACTTTAGCAAGGTCTTTTTCAATGAATTGAGTTTTTCTTTCTCCCTATATTCTTCAGGAAGGAAGACATCAGGAAAGTCATTGAAATACCTATCCTGAGCAACGTCTTTGACTTTTGCTGGATAGACAGACTTTTGTATTTTATCTAGGGCGTTGTTGCATAAAGAGGGGTTGCGGAGGGCAGAGGGATGGTAGGTTGTAGTTACCACACCGCAACATGCCATGAAACCTCAATACCGCATCCGCAACTGGTCTGAGTATAACGCTGGACTCAAGCAGAGGGGAAGCCTCACCTTGTGGATCGAAGACTCCGTTCTTGAACAGTGGATAATCAAAGCGTTGAGCGGCAAACCCGGTGCGTCTGTCCTCTACAGTGACCTTGCCATTCAAACGATGGCGACAATCAAAGCCATCTATCGTCTGGCTGGACGGCAGTGCCAAGGCTTTCTCGAATCAATTTTCGAGTTGATGGGAATCGACCTACCGGTTCCAGACCACAGCACCCTGTCTCGGCGATTGGGTCAACTATCGGTTGAACTGCCTGTTTTGCCAAAAGAGGGTGTTCGCCATGGGGTGGTAGATTCGACGGGGGTGAAAGTGTATGGGGAAGGAGAATGGAAAACCCGTCAACACGGCGTGAGTAAACGACGCACTTGGCGCAAGCTGCATTTGGGAGTCGATGAGGCAACCGGCGAAATCTTGGCAGCAGTGGCGACAACCAATGATTGCCATGATGGAGAAGTGCTAAACGATGTGCTGCAAGCCATTGATGAGCCAATAGAACAAGTCTCAACCGATGGTGCATACGACCATCGCCACTGCTATGACGAGATTGCCGCCAAAGGCGCTAAAGCGGTGATTCCTCCACGCCAGGATGCAGTGATTTGGCAGCATGGCAATCGCAAAGGCAAGCCGCATCCACGCGATGAGAACTTGCGCCAGATCCGCAAGTATGGACGCAAGCGTTGGAAACGGAATTCTGGGTATCATCGTCGCTCGATTGCGGAGACGACCATGTTTCGTTTCAAAACAATCTTTGGCGGCAATCTGAGGGCGCGCAAATTTGACAATCAAGCGGTGGAGTTGTTCATCAAATGTGCTGCGCTCAACCGGATGATCCAGATCGCGAAGCCCAATAGTTATGAGGTTGAGGTCTAATACCAAGCCTGATTCAAGACTAATCTGTCCTTCTTTTAATCATGCAACAAAGCCTTTATCTAGTACAAATAGTTGATCCTGAACAGCAAAGTTTCTCAAATAACCCTGAGGTACAAAATGTTGCTTTTTTACAATCTGATTCATCTTTACTTCCAATGCCATTACAGTTACAGCGGTTTGCAGCTTCAAGAGGGACAGTAACAGCAGTGAGCAACCCAGTTCCGCAAATGGTTAGGATTGATTAAATCCATGGCTGTTGCAATCAGTGTATCTATCATTTTCGAGGTAGTCGGCGAGAACTGTCGCAGAAAAGCTTTCAACTGAGACCACCAGTGCTCTATTGGATTGAAATCTGGAGAGTAAGGAGACAGATACAGCACTTTTGCCCCCACGGCTTCAATCAACGGTGCCATGAGGTCTATCTGATGGGCAGGTAGGTTATCCATCACGACCACTGCCCCTTTCCATAGCTGCGGCACACGGCACTTGGAAACATAAACCTCAAAGGCAGCAGCGTCCATCGACTCATCCCTCGTCATCACAGCCAGCACCGTCGAGACGCTAATCGCGCCAATGACACTCACCTTGCTGCCTCGATAAAAGGGTTTGAAGTCGTAAGCTCTCGCTCCCGGTGCAGCACGGGCAGGGGTTCGCATCAACCCCAGTAGCACACCCATCTCATCGAGAACTACCAAGTCGTTGAGGGCTATCTCCTTTACTTGCGTCCAATAGGCTGCTCTCAAGCGTTGGACGCGCTCACTCCTAGCTTGGCTGGAGCGCAGTGGGGGTTTTAGGCGGTAAGTTCAGCCTCTGGAAGGCTCGGCACCTCGTGCTTTGGCTGACCCATAACCCTGTCGCATCGGCAAGCAACTCACACTATTCGGCTAAGGTCGCCTCCGGTTGTTTTTCATGAATTGCGATCAACTGGTCTTGATGGGCCATCCCACCACTGACTGAGCCACCCTGTTTGGATGGGACGACGTGTCCTTCTGTGCGCTTCTGTGTCACCCAGCGCTCGACACAGTTTTTGCTGCCACAGAAGCGCTCAGCTACTTTCCTGAACGAACTGTCACCCTTCGCTATGGCACTCACAACCTTCTCGCCTAAGTCTATCGAATAGGGTTGCATTCCTAACCTACTTTTGTAATGCCTTGTTGTCCCCTATCTGACTGCAAACCGCTGTACTTGGTCTGGATGGTCACAGCGAAACTGACGATTTAGATGATTGGGCGCAGCGCTCGTTTCCGGTGCGGGAGTGTCCCTGCTCGGTTTGATTCGTCGCCTCGCCACTAGACCCTGTTGCTGCATCAGTCGAATCACCCGTTTGCGACTCACTGCCCACCCCTGCTGAGCTAATTGGACGGTGATGCGAGGAGACCCATAGCTCTGATGCGACTGCTCAAAAATATCCGCCACTTGCTGGGCTAAGACCCGATCCTGCAATTGGCGCTGACTGGGTTTGACCTGTAACCAGCGGTAGAACCCACGGCGGCTCACCTTGAGCATCTGACACATCCAACGTACTGAGTAATTTGCCTTCTCTGCTGCGAGGAATGCATATCGTTCTACGACAGTTCCCGAGCAAAGAAGGCCGCTGCTTTTCTTAGAAAATCTCGCTCCATTTCTAACTGCTTCACCTGCCGTCGCAGTTGCACCAACCCCTGATGCTCATCGGTGCTCAAAGCATCTGACACTTTCGGTACAGCATTTCTCTGGTTCTCCCGTACCCATCGACAGAGGCTACTCTCAGCAATCCCTAGATTACGGGCTACTTGCCGAACTGATTGCTTTGTACTTACAACAATTTCGACCGCTTCCGCTTTTTGCTGCACCGTATATTCCTTGCGGACTTTCTGACTCATTTGACCCTCCTAGTTCTAGTGTACTCTTACTCAAATGTCCACTAAACCCGATCAATCTCACAATGAGACAATTTTACAAGGAACACTTTGAGTGTTTCATCGGAGACCGAGCTATTCAAAGTGCTAACCCTCGAGCACTTCGAGAATTAAGCGAACGATTTGATGCAAGGAACGCTATCCTGGTAGTGGACTAGACCTGTGGAAATGGAGGAAACTTAAAGAGTCTTTTGTCTAGCGATTGTGAGATGGTACTTGAATCGGTTCTTTGCCCAAGTTGTGGGAGTAATGACGTGGTCAAACATGGACAATCGGGCGAGGGCAAGCAACGCTATAGATGTCATAACTCCGAGTGCTCTCGTTGCACGTTTATTCGAGAGTATGCCTACCGTGGGTATCTGCCCGAAGTTAAGCAACAGATTGCGGATATGGCCATCAACGGCAGGAGAAGTTGTGACACCGCGCGGGTAGTCAAAATTAGTCGCACTACAGTGACGGAAACGTTAAAAAAGATCGTCATCTCAGACCCGTCAATGAGCAACGTCTGGCAGCACTTGAAGCGACTCAAACCATCGTTGACCAATGCCAGTGGCAGGATTTGGAGGCGGAGGCAGACGAAATGTGGAGTTTTGTGGGTTCCAAGCAACAGCAACGATGGTTATGGCACGCGATTGGCCATGACACAGGCGAAGTGTTAGCGTATGTGCTTTCTACCCACCGAGATAGTGCCTTTCTCCAACTCAAAGCACTGTTAGAACCAGTTGGCATTATGCAGTTCTACACTGATGCCTGGGGAGCTTATGAACGGCATATCGCTCCGGCTTTTCACACCGTTGGTAAATGTCATACTCAGACGATTGAGCGCAAGCATTTAACGTTACGCACAAGAATCAAACGCTTAGCTCGCAAAACGATTTGTTTTTCTAAGTCGATCTGGTTGCACGATATTGTCATTGGTTTGTTCATCAACCGTTATGAGTTTGGGGTAGATGTCTGAACCCGATCCACAGGTCTAGTCCACTACCTGCTGGCGCAATCACAATGCTATTACTGTCTCCAATTTGCTCTTGATACCTGCGCCCATCAAACCAGCGCTCCGATCAAAAGTCAAACGGTCCTTGACCCGATTGGGACTATGCACCAAAATCATATGCCTGTCCTGAGAATATTCCGGGGTTTCCCACGCGGGCTGCTGATGCTGTTGGAATAAATGTCATTCCAGCCCAAATTTGCGCTCGATTGCAACACTGGACGCGGCAAAACCTGTAAAGTCTCATCTTCCTGGGTGAAATTAACAACTAAAGGCGGTGTTGTTGGCATAGCACTGACTTTTATCAGAGGAATGACATTAGTATCACAAACTCAAGCTCTCAGAATTGTACTCGCTGATTATGTTTATCCTTTCCAAAGTTGCCTGGTTTAAACTTGGGGCAGCACCAATTTGACCCCAACTTTGCCTTACCGTTTGGAATCGCAGAATCAGTTGAGTCACGGATCCAGCGATCGCTTTCGGTTGCATCAACACCCCTGAAAAACGAGTGCAATAACTTGATGCAGAGTTGGCACTGGTCTGTTAAGGAGCGGTGTGTAAAATGGTTGCATCGAGTGGATGAGAGCCGATGCACAGCCCAGAACGTGAAAGTCAGCAGATTGTCAGAAACGGCAAGGTTACCCTGCAAGACGGTGCTGTTGTGCAGAAGTATGTGTGCAAAGTTTATCGCAAGCAATTCAACGACCGTACTGGCACCCCGATGACGCGAGTGCAGACCGCCTCAACGATTGTGACATTGGCAGTGAATGTCTGCACTGAAGGAATGGGGGTACAAGCAACTGGGTGGTGTTTTGGTAAATCTCACTCTACGATCTTGCGCTGGAAAATCGGTTAGCCAACCAGCTTAGTCAATGGTCGCCTGCTGCGCTAGAGACAGCAGACCTTACAGTCGAGGGGGATGACGTTTACACTCGGGTGGGCGAGAACCTTCCCCCAGTGATTGCGAAGGATGGACGATCCACTTCATCGAACGAGAAACGCGCTACTGGATCGCCGCACAAGCGGGACAAAAACGGGATGAATTATTTCGACAAGGGACCAAGGCGGCATGGGCATGGGCATCTGCTGCTGCGTTTATTCGTTGGTTTAGCGATGGAGAACGGCGCTACGGCATCATGTTATGGCAACTTGCCAGTGTAACGCTTGCTTCTGGTGAAGCTCATCCTGATTATGGGCGACGCAAAGTGTGGCGTGAGGGGTTGGAGGTCGCGATGAAGATTAAGGGTCGTAAGGTCAAAAGCGGGTTGAGTGGGTGAAAGTTGAGCATCCGTTTACCGCGATTAGCCCTGAGCATGAAGTTCATGCCAATCACAATGAGGCGCACGGGATACTGTAATCGCCCGACCTTGATGCTTGAATTGCTGGCACGGCGAGGCTTCGCCTCCTCATCCGTTAAAAGACCAGTGCCCCTAAAAGGTATTTTTAACGGCCCTTTGCCATCTTTTGGGATCCTTATTTGCCTAAACAGTGGAGATAATCTGTTGTAGAAGTCCTAAATGGTTCCTTGGAAATAAAGGGGCTTTATGAAAAGGTTTTTCCTAGAGACCTTCTTTGTAATTTAGATGGAATTGCCTTATTCAGGTTAGCTTAAAGGTCATCTATCGAAGGTGACAAATAAGCAGAATTAAGTGTCAATTCAATATTTTTATCTATCCTAATTCAGGTTTTTAGTATTATCGTCAAACTAAAATAGTGGTGGTTGATTTGGCTGGGACGGGTTGAAAATTTTGGAGAGAAACGAAAGGAATAACTATTCTCCTACCTCGCGTTTCTCCGGTTGGTTTCTTTTTCATTCTAAAATATCAACAGGGCAATTACTAAGAATGCTGTGATAAACCTGCTCTAGCGTTCTTTTAAGAATTTGCCGGAAGTTGTAAGCAATTAATTCTGAATGGTGAATTATTTCCTCTACTTAAAGTGGGAAATAGCGTAAAAATTGAATGTTTTGCTAAACACAAGAGGTAACAAACATGAGTAAACCCATCAAAACTGAAAGAACGGTCACGATCGCTAAGCCTGTGGAGGAACTCTATCGCTATTGGCATAATTTTGAGAACTTGCCCAGCTTTACACGCCATCCTGCTTGACTGACAAAACTAAGAAGCTGGGAAACGGCTGATAACGGTAAATTCGCGCTTGAAGGAAGCATCCTGCTGTCGTTTGGAAGCAAGTGCAGGATGAGGGTCAGGCAGACTTGAGAGGAACTGAAAAACTTGAATTTTCCATTGGTGGGTGATAGCAAGGCGAATCCAATTCCACCCCAATTTGAGATAACTCATGCCGCGATGCCAATGGGCATCCACGTGGTGACGCTTGCCCAATGCGACCACTTGTACCCCTTGCAAGATCAGAAATAGCATGGTCAGGGCAATAACGCTGCACAATTGAGACAGCGCAAACTTGTCCCGTAGTCTGGATGCTTCGAGATTGAAGCCATTCGACTTCATGTCCAAAAAGGATTCCTCCACCTGAAACCTGAGTCGGTATTGAGCAAAGGTTTGCAAGTTCGTCGGCTCATCGCTCACAATCGTCCAGTCTTCACCACTTGGCTTGTCATGGGCAAAGGCAAGGTAAACGTTAGGGTAGGGCTTGGTTTTACCGACCGAAACCGCACTCGTGAAGTAGGCCTGTCCAGGTTGCAATTGCACCGACGACACCTGGTGCCACTGCCCCTCAAGTTGAAACTGGAAGGAGCGCTTGATGCGGATGCGAAAATGCCAACCCAGATTCTCCCTGAGATACTTCATGAGTTTGCCATCGGCAAAGCCCCGATCTGCCAACAGGACAATTGTCACCGCATCGGGCAGGAGTCTTTGCGCTTGCCGTAGTACCCTTTGAATCGTCCATAATCTCACTGTGCTGCTCGATTGTGCCACGACCCGCCATGCGACCGGGACTGTTCTACCCCGATAGACCACGCCTACCCAAACGATACAGAAACAATTCCAAACCACAGTTGTATCCAGGCTCAGATAGAGGCGTTCGCTTTGCCACTCGGACAGGGCTTGTTTAAGCAGAGCTTGATAAGCGGCAACGACATCAATTCGTCGATTCGACAACCATCGGCGAAATCGTCTCTGATGCGACTGCGCGACCTGAGCGCGACTAATCACATACACGCCAAATCTATTGAGATGCACGTTCTGGCTTTGGATCATGCCAATCATCATCCAGCAGAGTGTTTGTAAGTGACGCGCATCTTGCCATTGAATGTCACATTGACTCAAATAACGCGACAACGCATCATAAAGACGGGAAGTAGGAGTCATTGATTTTGCTGTGAGGTGTGGTAGCTTTCCAGCTTAAATCAAGCTCTGCTTCCCTCCTAGCTTGTCCTTCAGACTGCCCCTGTTTTGTCAGTCAATCAGACACGCCATCTTAAAGCCGTGAAAGTATACGATGAGAAGCAATCACACTGGGTCAGCAGTGGTCCTGCAGATGTAACGATTGAGTGGGATGCAGAAGTTGTTGACGATCGTCCAAATGAATTAATTGCCTGGAAATCAGTTGAAAACGCAGATGTTGAGAATGCAGGTTCTGTGCAATTCAAACCAGCACCCGGAGATCGTGGCACGGAAGTAAAAGTTGTCATCGCTTATAACCCACCTGCTGGTGCAGTTGGAGACGCTATTTCTAAACTTTTGGTGAATCACCCAAACAGCAGATTGGAGATGATCTCGCCCGCTTCAAGATGTTAATGGAGACGGGTGAAATTGCGACAAATGAAGGCCAATCATCGGGACGGCAGCACAGCTCAGAAAGTTGATCGCCCAGCGGTTTTATTTGAGCGTGGGAAAAAATGTTTACGGAAATTTTTCTCGTAAATATTTCAAATTTCACAACTGATTTAGGAGTTTTACATGAAAGCAATTTGTTGGCACGGTACTGAGGACGTACGGTTAGAAACCGTACCTGATCCCAAAATTCTTAATCCAAGAGATGCCATCCTCAAAATAACATCTACGACTATTTGCGGTTCCGATCTGCATATCTACGATGGCTTCATTCCTACAATGCAGCCCGGCGATATTATCGGCCACGAGTTCATGGGAGAAATTGTGGATGTTGGCCCTGAAGTAAAGCGTTTGCAGAAAGGCGATCGCGCTGTAATCTCGTCCGTGATTGGTTGTGGTCATTGTTGGTACTGCCAACAACAGCAGTGGTCTCTGTGCGACAACTCTAACCCCAACGCGTGGATTCAGGAGAAGGTTTATGGTCATGGCACTGCGGGTATTTTCGGTTACTCCCATGCTTTTGGTGGCTTTGCTGGTTCCTTTGCTGAGTATGTCCGCATTCCCTTTGCCGACAACACGGCTATCAAAGTTCCTGAAGGCATTTCCGATGAGAAACTGCTGCCCGTTTCCGATGCCTTCCCAACCGGCTTCATGGGGGCAGATTTATGCAATATTCAACCAGGCGATATTGTGGCTGTCTGGGGATGTGGCCCGGTTGGACAATTCGCCATGCGCAGTGCTTATCTGTTGGGGGCAGAGCGCGTCATTGGGATCGATCGTTTTCCTGAACGGCTTCAGCTAGCGAAGGATTTTGCGAAGGCGGAGGTTATCAACTACGAAGAAGTGGATGCGGGCGAAGCGCTCAAGGAAATGACAGGTGGACGCGGTCCCGATGCCTACATTGACGCGGTAGGCATGGAAGCCCACGGCAAAGGTCCGGAGGGGCTGTATGACAAAGCGAAACAGGCTGTGCGGTTAGAGACCGATCGTATCCACGTGCTGCGACAAATGATCTTGGCCTGTCGCAAGGGTGGAACCCTATCAATCATGGGGGTGTATGGTGGCTTTGTAGACAAATTGCCGATGGGCGCGGCTATGAACAAAGGGTTGATCTTCAGGATGGGGCAAATGTTCGGTCCGAAGTATATTCCTCGCCTGGTGGAGCATGTTGTTAGAGGCGATGTTGACCCATCGATCGTGTTTACCCATCGCCTGCCGTTGAGTGAGACGAAGCATGGCTTTGAGCTGTTCAAGCACAAGAAAGAGAACTGTATCAAAGTGTTATTGCAGCCCAGCTAGAGTTAGCTGTATGCAGTAGATGTAGCGTTTTTATTAACGCTGTAGGCAGAAGGAAATGTAGACATTTATGATGTGTCTTAAAAGGACTGAGGACTGAGGACTGAGGACTGAGTGCTAAGAGAGGGGTAATACTCAGCACTCAATACTCAGTGCTCAGCACTACCTCTCACCTAAACTATAACTGCACCCCTGTTATTACAAAAGTGTTTTGGCGAGACGACGATCGAGCAGGGTATAGCGCTGTTGGTCTTTAACCTGACGAACAGCCATCCCGATCACCTTTGCGGCCCTACCAAAATGGCTAATTTTCTTGCTCTGGTCAGGCCCGTATACAGCAAATTTCTGGACAACATCAAGTAATGCTGCATGTAAAGCGGCAGAATGACGACAGGATATTCACTCCCCTGTGACTTGTGAATTGTGACCGACCAGGCCAGAGTAATTTCATTAATATCGGCATAGTCGTAGTGGACGGATCGTTCTGCGAACTGTACCGTTACTTCCTGCTCTTCTGAATCGATCACCTCGATAACACCCAGATCGCCATTAAATACTTCCCGGTTGTAATCATTGACTTTCTGAATAACCCGATCGCCCACCCGTAGCGTCATCCCTCCCCGGTTAATTTCGGTCTTGCCCAACCCAGGTGGGTTAATCAGATGTTGTAAAACCATGTTGAGATTGCGCGTGCCAACCTCTCCCCGCGTCATGGGGCAAAGCACCTGCACATCTTTTGCTGCATCAAATCCCAATTGCGGTATCAGGTCACTAATCAACTCCTGAATCGCCTGAACGCCATTTTCTGGTTCAGGTGCTCCCAACCACAAACAATCCGACTGGGGTGTACTGGAAACGGTTTCCAACCTTGGTAGCTGCCCCTGATTGATACGGTGAGCGTTGCTAACAATTTGGCTGGCCTGTGCTTGTCGAAAGACCTGAGTTAACCGCACCACAGGAATCTGCCCGGACGCAATCAAATCGTGCAGCACGGCTCCGGGACCAACGCTGGGAAGTTGATCAGTATCGCCCACCAGCAGGAGTTGGGTTTCAGGCGCGATCGCTTTGACCAGGGAATTTGCCAGGAACAGATCCAGCATGGAGGCTTCATCCACAACGATCGCCTGGGCTGGAATCGGATTGTCTGGGTCACGCTTAAACGCCATATTTCTGGGGTCGAACTCCAGCAAACGATGGACGGTTTTAGCGTCCTGTCCTGACAGTTCACTCAACCGTTGGGCGGCTCGTCCCGTTGGTGAGGCAAGGGCGATCGACTTGCCCATTGCTTTCCAGAGGGCAACAATGGTGCGGGTGGTGAAGGTTTTCCCGCAGCCCGGTCCACCTGTAAGGATCAGCACGCGTTGGCTTGCTGCTGTTTCGACAGCCTGACGCTGTTGGGTTGAAAGCTGAGTTCCGGTTTTTCAACGAAGCGATCGATCCAGCGCTGAACCCGCTCGATGTCTACCTCTAAGGGATGTCCCAAAAGGTTGTGAATGCGTTCTGCTAGTTTTTGTTCTGCCCCGTAGAAGGGAGGAGCGTAGTAAGCGAATTGTCCCAGTTCATCGATCGGAGCATCGGTTTTAACCAGTTCTCCATCCCGCACCATCTGTTGAATGAGATGCAGCACCTGCTCCGGATTCGGCTGATGATCCGCAACTTCCAGTCGTTTCACAACCCGCTGCACCAATTCATCTTGAGGCAGGAAGCAGTGCCCTTCTTCCGAGGCTTCTGTTAGAACGTGCAGAATACCGCTGCGGTAACGAAATTCGGAACCGGGAGCAATTCCCAGATTGCGGGCGATCGCGTCGGCGGTTACAAACCCGATTCCGTAAACATCGGTTGCTAATTGATAAGGATTGTGGG
This sequence comes from Kovacikia ellensis JS3, assembly GCA_034541955.1. GTDB lineage: Bacteria > Cyanobacteriota > Cyanobacteriia > Leptolyngbyales > Leptolyngbyaceae > Kovacikia. The sequence continues at coordinate 78,325 of JAVYJL010000003.1, forward strand.
TAACCGTCTCAATGGCGGCATCCCCATATTGCTTATAGATTTTGACGGCATAGGTGGTAGAAACGCCATGACCTTGCAGAAACAGCATCACTTCTTTGATAGCCTTTTGAGTCATCCACGCTGCCTGGATCAGCTTCACCCGCTTCTGGGCAATACCGGGAACTTCGGCCAAACGCTCAATCTGCTGTTCAATAATTTCCAGCGTCTCTAGACCAAAGTGAGCCACAATGCGTTTTGCGGTAACTGGTCCAACTCCTTTAATCAATCCACTCCCCAGGTACTTCTCAATTCCCGTAAGGGTGGCAGGTTTCGCTTCCCGGTACTGGGTCACTTGAAACTGGGCGCCATACTTTGGATGGTCTTTCCAAGTTCCCTGAAGCTGTAAGGTTTGGCCTGCTTGAATGTTGGCAAAATTACCGGTAATCGTGATCAGTTCACTGGTTCGAGGGGCTTTGAACCGGGCAACAGTATAACCGGATTCCTCAGAATGGTACGTGAGCCGTTCAACCACTCCTTGCAGAGACTCTGTGGGAGGAGCCTGATATTTCCCTGGTTTTGAGTGGTCCGGGTTCAACTTAGGGTCTCACGCCACTTAGGACAAATGTATTATATCGGTTCTTTTGAATGGAAGAAACCAATCCATTGTGCCTTTTTCACTGCAAAAGATATTACACTGCATAATTTGTGTGAATCGCTTTCTAAGCTGGTTCTAATTATTTTTCTGTAGTTGGGAAATACCTTCTTTCAAGAACTATGAGTGCTGGGAACCGAGTATTAACCCTCCCTCAGCACTCAGTCCTCAGTCCTCAGTCCTTCAAAACACAGCTTAAACTCCGCCCTTGTATCCCAACCTATGCTGAGGCTGACATCAACTGCTGAAGACGCTGGGGTTCTTTGCCCAACCAATCTGGGTTTTGAGCTGTGCCGTCAAAAATGGATGATGTTTTGAACGGTTCAAACTTGCCTCTCGCTCCCGCTTCTGCTGTTTTGGCTAGTAGGGCCTGCACCTGCTCATCGGTCATTGGCTGAAACGTTTTCACAGCTTCAAAGGCTTGATCAAGAATTTCCATTGTGTCCATTCCGGTAATTACAACGGAAGTAGGCAGATTTAGCGCATAGTGGAGACACTCGATCGGCGTGGCTGTATTTGACTGAAGCAAAATTCCGTTTGCCATACTTTTCATTCCCAGAATGCCAATCTTCTGCTTAACCAGTTCTGGTACAACTAACTTGGCAAAACTACGGTAATGAGCATCCATTACGTTTAATGGCATTTGAGCGGTGTCAAACTTAAAGCCATTTTGCGCTGCCACTTCCAGCATGTGTAGATGAATAGCAGGATCTTTATGTCCAGTGAAGCCAATATACCGAAGCTTGCCTGCTTCCTTCGCCTCTAGTACGGCAGCGTGAGCACCTTCTGGATCAAAAATACGGTGGGGATCTTCAAAGCGCAGAATTTCGTGATACTGCACCAAATCAATGTGGTCAACCTGCAAACGCTTTAGTGATTCATCAATCTGTTTGGCCGCTTCTTCCTTGGACCGACCATCGATTTTTGTCATCAGAAATACTTTGTCACGGTACCCATCACGAAGGGCTTTCCCCATACGGATTTCGCTGACTCCGTTGTTGTAATCCCAACAGTTGTCCATAAAGGTGATGCCGCGATCGATAGCGGTGTGAACAATCCGAATGGCCTGCTGTTCATCCACATGCTTTAAGCTGAGGTGCCACCCGCCCAATCCGATCGCTGAAACCTGCTCCCCAGTACTGCCCAACTCTCGGTATAGCATTTCTGAATTTGATCGATTGCCTGTCATCGTTTTTCCTAATGAAATGGTGTTTTACTGTGAATTCGTTAAGTAGGTTGAAAGTCTTTCAGGAATAACTTAATCTTCCAATGTCAAATTACTAAACTAACGAATTGCCAAACTAATCGCTCTAAATGTAATAGCCCTGGATAAAATGAATAACTACTGCTAACGCTCGTAAATACCTACGGTACGCGCCTGTTCAATCACGTGATTGGCGATCGCATCAAGCAGTTGCTCATGGTTGATGCTTGGTTTCAAATCAAGTTCGGTGTCCAAAGCATATAGCCAGAAATAATAGTGGTGAGGCCCATGTCCCTTTGGTGGAGCAGGTCCGGTATACCCTGATTGATTAGAACTGTTGGTCCCTTCGGTGAATTTGCTGCCACCTCCCTCACTAATTTCATTAACCGTTGCTGGAATGTTGTAGAGCAACCAATGGGTATATCCGCGGGGTAGCGGTGCATCTGGATCGAAGCAAATAAGTACCAATTGCTGAGTTCCAGTGGGTAGTCCACTCCACTGCAACGGAGGTGAGATGTTTTCACCATCGTCAGTGTAACGTTTGGGAATAGTATTCAGGGAAGCAAATTCGGGACTAGAAATTCGAAGAGCCTTGATATTCAGAGCCATTAAGTATCTCTTGATAAAAACAGCAGCCTGAGCCTGAACAAGCAATCACTGCAATCATCCAACCTGAACATTCATGAAGAGAAGTCCCTGTTGAGTTTGCCTTGAAGTGCCAGCGCAGCCAACGAACTTTGGTTATTTTAAGGAGACGATCTTCAAGGCGCGTCACTCTAATGAGAGATTACGCCTGTTTCAGCCAAAATTAAGTAACGTCCATGTTCTAGGCGACCGTGACACCTGATGCACTCTTAAAAATCCTGCCAAGCGAAATTAGGTTAAAAGACATCACTGCAAAGACCTTCAACGCCGCCTTATTTCTGAAGCTACCCGGGCGATCGTGAGAACTGCCGCAATCTTGCCTCCCTCTTGCAGCAAGTCTTTTCTGGTAAACCGTTGATTGGGTTGCCCGATAATCATCTGGGCAATAAGAATGCTTTGTAACACAACTCCCCTTTCCAACGCTTATCTTGACTGTAGCGTGCAGTTCGCTTCTAGGAGGGGTTCACAAACGAAGTAAAAATTAACGCGATCATCGCAGTAATTCCCCAAACCCACCCTCATCCATTCAACAAATCAGTACACGGTTGTAAGTGGTAACAATACCCGATGCGCTTGTCACAATACTGGGCATAAGTTGTGAAAGGATTCGAACCCATTCGCACTGCCCTAGTGCAACTAAATAGATCGGTTTGCTGCCGATAGAATCCAACTTGTCCAGTTGGCGGATTTGTACTCGCCTTTGCTGATGGACTACCATCTGCATGAACGCTGAGATTTGAGTCTGAACTATTCATTCAGTACTCAAATCTCATTCAGTTTTCGATTAAATCTGTTGCCCAATTCATTGCCTGAATCTGAGCATCCAGCTCTCGATAATCCCGCGACAGACGATCGACGTGCTGTTGTAATTCAGCGACGTTAATGGTGCTAATCAACCGCAGTTTCGATCGCATATACCGATCCTGATGCGTTGAGGCAGCATGAATCAAGCTATCATAGGCAGACCGCTTGAGACGAAGTATATCCCGTTCTGCCAACGCATCAGATAGTGGCCTATCTCGAAAACTTGTCGCCGAATTGGTGCGATTAATCCGCTGAATTAACCGAGTTAATTCCACAGTCATCGTCTCTAAATCTGTCAACAATGCTTGTGGATTCTCGGGTGGTTGTTCTCCTTCTTGCACTTTAGCGCTGCGAATTAATCGTTATCGCAATCTCTTCCAGGCTGTTGATCCAGCAGAGGACGATCGCGCCCCAAATTGGCGTTGTTTCAGCAAACCCAAACAATCCGATGACCGCAATAAATAGAGCGATGCCCCAAGCTTTAGCCGTATATGTATGGAAACTGGGGAATTTACCAAATTTAATTAAACTAACCGCAAACAATGTGACTTGTGCAGCGATCGCTGATAGTAGGGGAAATTGAAATTGGATCAAAACCGTGGGGTAGACAAATCAGGTACAAACTGCAATGCAAAGATACAGGCTAATATCTGCCCAGCTATCTGCCTGTCGTAGTTTGACGGTGCTGCTTCCCAATTTACGGGCAATAATGCCATCAAAATGTCAGACAGAACAGCGATCGTGTAGCCAATAATAAAGCCAACACCTGTCGTACCATCGAGGGCATCGAGCAACAGTAAGGGTGCGATCAGAAACCGCAGTCCAACCAACAGCCAGGGTACGGTTGCCAATTTCAACATTGCATTTCTACAGAATGAGTCAGTTCAGCTACAACTCCTGGCAGAGCAACTACGGTAACAGATGGAATCAATGCTCTGGCGCTGGTTATTCTGATGCGTCAAGCATTCCCTTGTCCTTCTACTCAAAAAGCCTGATGGGGAGAGTACCAGGCTGACCATACAGATTAGAAGTGGAGGTGTTTTCCAAGGAAGCATTAGTGGACTTGATAGCGCCAGTTAACTGCCTGAGGAGAAGGGGCATCTTGAGGTTGTGCCATGCTTGCAATATATGAATTGCCGCGATATTGAAGATTTCGAGAAAGCGGACCTGCCAAAGGTTTGAAGCGTGAAGAGACTGATTGAACGTTGTAGGTTTGGCCAAGATATTGCAGTTGCATTGGTTGTTCTTCTTGAAGGTGCCTGGTTGTTAAAGATCAATTGATGCGAGTTGAGTATTCAACGTTGTGGAGTTGTCTTGAAGTGATGTTGAAACGCTTCGTTTCGCTATCAGCCGTAATATTTCTTCTCGATCCAAATTCGTAACTCTGCTTCTGAATCTGCGTAAACAGTTTGTCCAGTGTAAGGATCAAAGGCATATTATACATGGGTGCTGCCGTTCTTGAGTTCCTTTACTTGTAGATCGTAGTTATCAACAATCATCGCTCTAATAATGCGTTGTTTGATGACCTGTAACAACGTACCCAATCTCTTCAGGGGTTTATGTTGTGGTAGGGCAGCGGTGTTAGGAAGAGTGGTTGTGAGTTGCATAATTTGTTTCCTGCGTGACTTCGTTTGTTTCAATGATTTATTTATACGGCTTGCACCAACGACAGTCGATGCAGAAAAGGTAGGGAGTTTCAGAGATGCAGCCAACTTAACTTTCCTCCAAGTTTTGTCAATCACAATCGCATGCGTAACGACCACCGTTCTTTAACTTGCGTGAATTAAGCAAACGCAAGAAGTGAAAAGGGCAATCAATCAGGGAATCCTAATCAGAAGCGATCGTTCAAACCTCTGTCGCAGCGATTCAGGATTGTATGAAATATTGGAAGCGTGCTAAGAATCCATTGAAATTACTGCTGGCTGCTTTATTTGCGCCAGGTGTTCTGATTCAACCTGGATTTGCCCAACCCCAAACTGACCCGTTGCAGGCAAATTATCGTGCTGCCATTCAAGATGCAGCACTGGTCGAACCTGAGAAAGCAGTCGATACGTTGATTCCTATCACACCAGACAATCCCCTGCTAGTGTGGAATCAATCCAAGACTCAAGTTCTCGTTGTTACCTGGAAGAGCCAGGGTGTTTATGAGCAGTTCATCAAACCCAACACTCAAACGTCTAATCAAGACGATCGACTTCTCTGGGTCACGGTTGCGCCCCAGGTTAAAGCCTTCTGTCAGCACTATCTAAAGCAGCATCTAACTGCCACAGAAGCCGACTTAACGCTTCGCTTAAAACAGTATCTGGGTCTAAATCCGACTTGGGAGTACGATCAATTTGTTGAGCTTTGGGTGGCCCCTCAGGACTTGTTTCGGCCCTGCGTAAATCCGGACATTACGCAGCGATATTGTTCGCTCAACTTTGCAGGGGTTCCACGAAAAGTAACAGGACTAACTCCGGGTACTGGCATTCAAGATTATCTGTCCTTCTACCAGAGGTTGTACTTTAAGAGCATTCGATCGGCCCTCCAACCCTGGACGGGGCTTGGGTATACCTACGATTGGGGCAGCCCCATTAATCATGTGGGAGCGAGTGAATTTATTCTCGTCCCCGGAGCTACCTATGCTGTTAAACAGGCGGAACCAACGCTACAGTACTGCCAGGTCGCGAACCCTTGAATGCTCTGTTTCTGATTTAGCTCACATCCTGGTGCGACGACGATCACTTGGTGTGCTCAGGAAACTTGGTGTCGCTTTGTGTAGTCCATTTCTAACCCCCTATTTCCAGAAGCCGCCATGAAAAATGTTTCCAGTATTCAACCGCAGCCTGCGTCTCCTCAACACGCGTCGAAGGGTGGAACCCCTGATATTTCCATCGGTATTCTTATTTTGGCTCTACCCATTGTGTTGGCTATTAGTAAGTTGCTTTACAAACGCCATCAAATCATGAAGCGACGGCAGCAAAGGGAAACACTGGAGCGGATTTGGAAGCTCGATTATCAAGAGAAAGCTACTTAAACAAAGAATTCTGTTCTCCCCTAAGAAATTACATGGGGAAAGGTGCTTTCAGAAATGGGTTGCAATTCTGCCTTGCTGCATAGACATTTGGCTTTGAGTTCAATGTAAACTTTTGCTGTGACACCATTGTGGACTATTAACTGCACAGCGAGCCATGCCTTTAAGCCCTGACCAGCGGATGAAGCTTGATGACACCGACGATCGGTTGTTTTACGACTACCCCCGCTTCGTTACCCATGTGGACGACGGGTTTATTCAGCAACTGACAGATCTTTATCGGGAACGGCTTAAAGCGAATACCCGCATCTTTGACATGATGAGCAGTTGGGTATCCCATCTGCCGGATGAAATGGAGTTTGCCCATGTAGAAGGGCACGGCCTGAATGCAGAAGAGTTGGCAAGGAACCCTCGTTTGGATCATTATTTCGTTCAGAACCTGAACCTGAATCCTAAACTGCCACTGGATGACCAGTCGTTCGATGCAGTTCTCAATACGGTTTCTGTGCAATATTTGCAGTATCCGGAGGCCGTCTTCAGCGAGATTCATCGCATTCTTAAGCCTGGTGGAATCGCGATCGTCAGCTTCTCCAATCGAATGTTTTTTCAGAAGGCGATTCAGGCTTGGCGGGACGGTACGGAGGCCAGTCGTGTGGAATTGGTGAAGCAATACTTTCAGTTGGTGCCAGGGTTTAGCTCACCAGAAGTGGTTATTCGCCAGTCCCAAACGCCCAATGTGTTGCAGTGGCTGGGAGTTTCTGGAGGCGACCCGTTCTATGCGGTAATCGCTGAGCGGATGTAGAAGACAATCTCTAGCAAAATCTTAAGGTTGCGCCAGATTTTTCAATTCAGCGGGATGATAGCTGCTATCACGCGTGATGAAAAATATGGCTCCAACTTCATCCTCTGATTCCTCAGTAAAGGCACCCGCTGAATCTCCAAAACAGTGGGGACGGGGCTGATTCTCGTCCTCCTGGCAACCTTTTTCTTGTCCCTTCAAAACAATCTGGTTAAAATTGCCCAGTCTCCTAAATCCCTGCCTGTGCTTAGATGGCTTCATGTCGGGGATATGTCACTCCCGATCCCTACAATCCGTTTCAGGTACCGTTATTGGTGCTGTTAATTAGAATAACGTTCTTGCTGCCAATTCTGTGGGCGATTCTTCCCCGATTGAAGCCTGACGCATGGATCGAAGCACGGCAAGTAATCACTGGGAATGACCGACTGCTGAAGCTACGCGTATTGGCAGCGGGCGTGTTTCTGTTTATGTCACAGACGCTTATCTACTTTTCGATCGCCAAGGTTGGTCCTGCCACAGCCGTTACACTATTTTTCATTTATCCCACGGTGACCACACTACTTGCTTGGTGGCTGTTTGGGGAACGTCCTTCGTGGAAGCAATGGTTGGCCATTATTCTGATTTATCTGGGTTGTACTTGGCTAGCCTTCAACTTCAATCTGGGAACTTTTTCACCGACTTTATGAAGGCTATTTCTTCACTCACTACAGCCGATCCGATTGGCCTATTGGCAGCCATGGGATCTGGCGTGATCTTTGCAATGGAGGGAGTGATTGCCCAGTCCTGTTTCAAAAAGATGAATCCGGCTACCTTTACGGGGATGGCGTTTACCGTCGAATGGCTTGTTCTGACAGCCTTTGCTCTCTTTCTGATTCATGTCAGTCTCAACGGTGGACTTGTCGTGATGGGCTTGCTGCTTTGTTTCGCAACCCTTTCCGGCTATCTGTTCAATAACTTCGGTATTCGGGAAATCGGAGCGGCTACAACGGCCATCATTGGCTCCAGTGGACCTGCTGTCACAGCACTCTTGGGGTTATCATCTTAAGCGATAACTTGAATATCAATCAGTGGGCCGCGATCGCGATTGTGACGGTGGGGGTTGTGTTGATGAACTTAGCAAAAGCGCAGGCTAAACTGTCTTAGGAGAATTGTGGGTGCTGAAGAATCCATTTTGGGTATTGTCTTAGTCATATTGTCATTCATTTGGGTGTTCGCCAGTAGATACTAGCTGTAGCGATCGCCCTCTTAAGCAAAGGATTGCAGCCCATGAGTTACCTCAACGCAGTTTCCTTCATTGGCATCTTCATTCTGTGTCTGGTTGCATGGGCGTTCTCAGAGGAACGTAGAGTTATTCCCTGGCGAGTCATTATTGGTGGAATTGGCTTGCAGCTCATATTGGGGTTTTTCGTTTTCCAATTCCCTACAACACGAGAGCTTCTCCGGATTTTCAGTGGCCTGCTGGATAGCGTTTTTACGGCTGCGGATGCTGGAGCGCGGTTTGTGTTTGGACCCAATATCGTTCCATTCCCCGATAAGCCCTCGGCTGTCAATTTAGGGTACATCCTCGCATTTCGGGCACTTCCAGCCGTTATCTTTTTCTCTGGCCTGATGTCATTGCTAGACAATTTAGGAGTAATCCGGCGGATTACCGCCTTGTTTGCCAATGTGTTTTACAAAACAATGCGGTTGAGCGGGGCAGAGGCATTGAGTGGGTCCGCCAATATTTTTGTTGGAATTGAGGCGGCGATCGCGGTCAAACCGTTCATTGCCAAGATGACCCGCAGCGAACTGTGCGCTATTCTGGCCTGTTGTTTTGGGACTGCGGCTTCCTCCACGTTGGCAATTTACGTCAGCTTTTTGCGGCCTGTCTTCCCCAATATTTTGGGTCACCTGGTATCTGCTTCGATCATTGCTATTCCGGCCTGTTTTGTCCTGTCCAAAATCTTGGTGCCGGAAACGGAAATTCCTCTGACGGCAAGTGGTATTCCCATCGAGGAACAGACCAAGAAAGGGTCGGCTAATAAAAACTTAGCCAACAGTGATGATGACTTCCCCCGCACCAGAATTCAGGATGAGGATGGGGAGATTCTGGATGATAGGCAGGACGAGGCACCAAAAGAAACCGTTGGCGGGGAGCCGATCGAGCGGGTTAGCCCCATGGATGCGGCAATTTTGGGAGCATTGGATGGGGTTCGCATGGCGGTGTCGATCGCCGCTGTGCTGATCCTGATTGTGGGGCTGGTGTCCCTCATCAACCAAATTTTTGGGGGTTGGCAAGCCTCAAAGCGTCAGACTTTGGGCTGTTTCGGGCAATCGGGCAATTCTTTAGCGTGGTTTCGCTGCAAAACATCGAGGGGTGTTGTTCTATCCGCTGACCCTTTTGACGGGCGTATCCGTTGATCCAGGCAAACTACTGACCTGCATTGAGTCAGTCTTTGGCAGTGGTCAGACCTGTGTACCGGATGATTCGTGGCAAGCGGCTGTCATTATTGGGCGGCGGTTGACTGAAACGGCTATTCCTCCCTATCAGGCACTGGCCCAGGCCCGCGAAGCAAACTTGATTAGCGATCGCACAGTTCTGATTGTTAGCTATGCTCTGTCGGGGTTTGCCCATATTGCATCGGTTGGTATTTTTGTGGGGGCACGATCGCGCTGGCTCCCTCTCGCCGTAAGGATATTTCCCAGTTAGGTTGGAAAGCCCTGTTTGTCGGCACCTTGGCAACGCTGATGATCGCTTGTGTCGCCGGATTCTATGGCAACGGCAATGCCAGCATTTTGGGGGAGAAACAGCCTGCTCCGGTAGTCAGCCCATCAGCAACTCCAACGCTGTCGCCGTCTCCAGTCTCCTCATCTGCCAGCCCCGCCGTTTCCCTAGTGCATCCCCAGTTCCCACAACAACCGCTACACCCACTGCATCTCCCTCTCCCAAGGCCAGTACAGCGCCAAACCCACCCCGCACTAATCCATAGCCCACCCCGAAGAAAGCGCCTCAGTAGAACGCTGAAGTTGATATAGCAATCAAGCATGCTTTACGGACTGCGACGCTTGGAGTATCGTCATTAATTGGTTCTTAAACCTGCCCTTTGCGACGATGCCCCATTCTGAATGAAAATTATCCTTCAACACAATAGTCTTCGTGGGATCTCATCAGCTAAAGAACGAGCCGTTATTAAAGCGGCAGTCGTTTTTTTCTCGTGTTGTTTACTGTTGCTGCTATATCGACACTATAGTTTCTACAGTTCCTACGACCAGGGCATTTTTAATCAGATTTTTGGAATAGCCAACACGGAAATTTATTTGAAAGCTCTTTATCATCCGTGTTATCCGCTGAAGTAGTCCATCAAGGCAGCATTCCTTCGGTGGTGTACCGTCACCTTGGGCAACACTTCAATCCAATCTTTTTGGTCTGGTTGCCTCTTTACATTCTTTTTCCCTTTCCCGTCACACTGAGTGTTCTACAGGTAATCCTGATTACCGCTGCTGGACTGGTTTTATATGCGCTGGCTCGACATCGGCTGCCGCCAAAACAGTCCGCCACGATCGTGTTCAGTTTTTACGCAGCCAATGCCATCATCGGGCCAACCCTGGGCAATTTCCATGACTATAGCCCACTCCCACTATTCATGTTTGGGTTACTCCTGGCACTGGAGAAGGGCTGGTGGAAGATTTTTGGATAACAGCCGTCCTAATTCTGATGGTTCGGGAAGATGCGGGTGTTGCTTTGTTTGGTGTGGGAATCTACCTGATTTTGAGCAGGCGAAATTGGCGGTTGGGACTTGCCGTTGCCCTGCTGAGCGGAGCTTACATACTCGCCCTGACAAACGTGGTAATGCCCCAGTTTTCACCAGATGTTTCCCAGCGGCTCATTGTGGAACGGTTTGGCCAATACACAAACGGAAAACCTGCCTCATCATTAGATGCCATTTGGGCAATTCTGACTCAGCCTCAGCGAATTCTTCAAGAAATTTTCTCTCGCTTCTCAAAAAAATCCATTACCTTATACAGCATTGGCTTCCGCTAGCATTTGTACCTGCCATGTCTCTAAGTGCTTGGATGATTGCGAGCGCTCCTTTGTTAGAGCTGCTTCTGATGAAAGGTGAATCAGCTCTGGCAATCAACATTCGCTATGCGACGCTAGCTGTACCAGGGTTATTTTATGGAGCAATTCTTTGGTGGTCCAGTCACCCAGAGGCGTTTCAAGCCAGAGTTAGGAAGATCTGGGTAGCTTGCATCGTTCTCTCGCTCATTTTACGATTACGTCTAATCCAAATCGGACACTCTCGTTTGTTATCCCCGATTCGATAAGACCCTGGGTGTATGTTCCGTTGACTGAGCAGATACCTCACGCGGAACAGGTCCGTAGGGTTATTTCTCAAATCCCTCCTCAAAGCAGCGTTTCTGCAACCACCTATTTGATTCCCCACTTTCTGGTCGTCGGGCGATCGTCCGTTTTCCAGAGTCAATCCAATTTCGGAATGCTTCACAGCAGGTAGAGACCGTCGATTACGTGGTAGCCGATTTGTGGCAGCTTCAGCAGTATCAGCCTGCATTCAAAGTTGAACGAAATATACTTCAAGGGAGTCTGACAAAGCTCACCCAAATGGTTCAAACCCGCCAGTTTGAAGTACAGGATTTTCAGGATGGGGTGTTGCTGTTGCTGCGTAATGGCAACGCCAATCCGGATGCCACTGCTAAATGGTTGACGTTCGTAGAGCAGCAATCCAACTCCATCAAGAAGTAGGGGATGGACTATGAAGGGAGGCAACCTTACAAAAATGCTTCGACTTCCGCTAGGGAATAATCAGCCCGAAATACGAAACCTATTTCTCACAGCAGGCATTTTTCTGGTACCTGTACTAGCGTTGTCGCTAAATCGTTACTTCAGTTTCTATGCAACCTACGATCACGGACTGTTCAATCAGCTTTTCTGGAACAACCTGCATGGGCACTTCTTTCAGAGTTCGTTGACCGGAGGTAACTCGGCGGGAGCACTGCTGCAGGATAAGGTTCCCACCGTGTCCTTTTTGCATCTGGGTCAGCACTTTGTTCTAGATTTTCTGCTGTGGTTGCCCATTTATGCGCTGTTTCCCTTCCCGGCTACGCTGGTGGTGCTGCAAGTTGGCTTGATTACTGCTGGAGGTCTGGTTCTTTACGCTTTGGCGCGGCATTACCTGCAACCAAACCTGTCTTTGATGATCACGGCTAGCTATTATGGAGCCTGTGCGGTCCTTGGGCCGACGTTTGCAAACTTCTATGAGCAGTGCCAGATTCCGCTATTTGCTTTTGGGCTGTTGCTGGCGCTGGAAAAGCAGCGTTGGTGGATCTTTTGGATTCTGGTGGTTCTTGTTCTGGGGATTCGGGAAGATGCCGGATTTATTACGTTCAGCATCGGGCTGTATCTTCTGTGCAGTCGGCGGTATTTCTATGTGGGAATCGTCCTGTGTCTGCTGAGCTTCGTCTATGTGACGGCTGTGACGAATGTTATCATGCCCCACTTTTCTGACGACAATTCCCGGCTGTACCTGGCAAGTCGCTTCGATCGCCTGGTTGAGGGAAATCCCAATCCCAGTACGTTACAGATTCTCTGGGCCATGCTGACCCACCCTAGAGAGGTTGTAGTCAGCCTCTTGACCCCGTTTGACAAGCGATTTTTTTACTTGATCGAACACTGGCTGCCACTTGCATTCATTCCTGCCATTTCTCCTGCTGCCTGGATTACAGCAGGAGTTCCGCTGCTGGTGATTCTTCTCCAAAGCGGCGATACGGCTTTCATGATTTCGGTGCGGTATGCGCTTTCGGTGGTTCCTGGCCTGTTCTATGGCGCGGTTCTGTGGTGGTCTGCTCACAAGCGCCAATTCAAACCGCGATGCCGTCGTTTCTGGGCATTGTGCATTGCGCTTTCGATCGTGTTCTCGATCGTGTCGAACCCCAATCGGGCGTTTTACTTTTTAATCCCGGAATCGTTTACACCCTGGTCGCTGGTTTCGTTGCCGCAACAGTGGGAACATGTCCGCCAGATTCGTCAAGTGATTGGACAAATTCCCGCTGATGCCAGCGTGTCTGCAACCACTTATTTGATTCCCAGCCTTTCCAGTCGTCGAGAAATTTTTCGGTTGCCTGCCTTAAAGCTGCAAAACGACCAGGGGCAGATTGAACGCGTGGACTATATTGCAGCGGACGTATGGCAACTCCTCCAGGGCCACCACATTTTCAGATTTGATATGGTCCGGCTTCAGGCGGCAATTCCCGTGTTGGATCAGGTCTTGGCAAACGCTACTTATGGCGTTGTGGCTGTGCAGGACGGGGTTGTTTTAATGCGTAAGGGCGCTCCATCCCAACCAGACGCTTTAAAGATTTGGACACATACACGGCAAGAAGTTGCCTGGCGCTGGCAAAAAAGGTAAATAATAGTCCGATCCTGTATTTTGTGTAGTATTTTTGTGCTTGTTACGAAATTTCGTGGTGCTGGGGAAAAAGATGGGGTGGTTATTGGGAAAACCCTTAAGCTCTAACTCGCGCTGGATACATTTCAGTCGTGCCTATCGCTTGGAAAGTTCCTTGCAGCATGAGGATTACTCTCCCCTATCCGATCGATCTGTCTTAAGCGGTTCGAGCGAGTCGGAATCGAAGCAATATTTGAGATTTGAGCGATCGCGAGAAGCCCGCCACGTCTCGGTTATTTTGCCCGTCTACAACGAGCGGTCCTGCATCAACGAAACGTTTAATGCCGTTCTTGACTACGCTGAATGCCATCCCTTCTACTGCTTCATCTTCGTCAATGATGGCTCAACCGACGAAACCGCAGCGATTTTAGAACGTAAAATTGCAGCTTCCCAGACCTTTCAAATTAAACTAATCTCCTACAGTGAACGGTGTGGCAAAGGATATGCCGTCAAGCAAGGCATTGAAGCTGCGGACGGTGATTACATTTGCTTTTTAGACGGTGACCTGGCCTATTCGCTGGAGCACCTTGATCAGCTTTTTGATCAATTAGCAGAATTTGATATGGTCATTGGCTGTCGTAACCTGGTTCCTGGAGGCGTGAAGGGGTCAATTTTAACCGAAAATTGCTGGAAAAACCTTCAATATCCTGTCTCAATGGCTACTTGGTTTGAGATTTAATGACATGCAGGCAGGGCTGAAAGGCTTTAGAAAACAGGCTGCTAGAGAAATTTTTGATAAGCAGAAGTTAACGGGGTTTTCCTTTGATGCTGAGTTAATTTACCTGGCAAAGAAACTGAACTATCGGATAGGAGAAATTCCAGCCGTTGTTGCCAGCAGTCATAAGAAAAAAATTTCCAAGGTTAATCTCGTGCAGGATTCCTTACACATGCTCTGGGATTTGCTAACCATTCGGCTGAATGACATGATAGGTCGGTACAATTGACCCGCCCGACCTACCATTCACACTTACCGCCTGGTATATGAGCAAAGCCATTCTCTTGAGCTTCGACGTTGAGGAGTTTGATGCACCAGAAGACTTTGGGCAAGCGCTTGAAGACAGCACCAAGTTTTCTGTGTCGCTCGACGGCTTAAAGGCTGTGCTACTGCTGCTAGAACGGTTGAACATTCGGGCCACGTTTTTGTCACCGCTCATTTTGCACAGCACCATTCTGACCTGATTCGCACGATCGCCCAAACTCACGAAGTCGCATCCCACGGCTTCTACCATTTCTGCTTTGAACTCGCCGACTTAAGCAAATCTAAGCACGCCCTGGAAGCAATTATTGAGAAGCCCATCGCCGGATTTCGCATGGCACGCTTGCAGAAGGTGCCCGATCGGGAAATTGAAGCGGCAGGATACACCTATAATTCTTCAATGAATCCGACCTATCTACCTGGGAGGTACAACAATTTCTTTCAACCCCGGACCCCGTATTACAGCAATCAGCTTTTAAACATTCCCGTTTCAGTTACGCCGTTGCTCCGGTTTCCGTTATTCTGGTTGAGTTTCAAAACTTGCCCCTTTCCCTTTATCAATTTGTTAGCCAGTTGACCCTCAACACCGATCGCTACTTGAATCTATACTTTCATCCCTGGGAGTTTACTGACATCAGTGAATTTCAGCTACCCGATTACGTCAAGCGCCACTCCGGTCAGCCCATGCTCCAACGTCTCGAAGCGTATCTGAAATGGCTCAAGCCGCAGGCTAAATTTGTGACTTTTTCGGAGTTTAGGGGTAGATGGGATAGGGGTGAGAGGTGAGGAGTGAGGAGAAGAGGAGAATTGAGAATTAGCAATTAAGAATTAGGAATTAAACGTTGGAAATCTAAACCTCATCCTTCTCGATTCATCATTCTCAATTACTAATTACCGACTACCGATTACCACACTCAAACCTCATCATTCAAAACTCACAATTCATCATTCAAAATTTCTATGCCCTGGTTAAATTTAGTATCGCTGGTGGGAATTGCTGGTCTTTGTGGAATTGCCTGGTTAGGTTCTGAGGACCGTCGCATCATTCCCTGGAAGGTGATTTTTGGGGCATTGGGCTGCAATTTTTGTTGAAACCTAATTTTTCTGGTGCCGTTCACTCGCAGCGCCGTTGTGTTGCTAAACGATGGGGTGAACTCGGTGCTGGATGCGATCGAGGCGGGTTCCCGGTTTGTCTTTGGGCCAGTGCTGGTGCCTGACTCAGCCCATGTTCCCGGTCCTGTCTTGGCTGGACGATGGATCGCCAGGGCAATTACCCCTCCTTATGTACCCGTTCCGGGCGATCGTCTCAGTCCTGATAACATCAACCTGGGCTATATCTTTGCGTTCCGAGCGTTTCCGACGATCATTTTCTTCTCAGCCCTCATGTCGCTTGGCTACACGCTGCGGTTGATCCAGCCGATCGTCAATTGGTTTGCGCATCTGTTTCGGCGAACCATGAATTTGAGCGGGGCAGAAGCTCTGAGCGGGGCAGCTAATATTTTTCTAGGAATTGAGGCAACGCTGGTGGTGCGTCCCTATCTGGCAGACATGACTCGGAGTGAACTCTGTGCAATTCTGACGTGCTGTTTTGGGAGTCTCGCCTCCAACGTTCTGGGGCTTTATACCCAACTGATGCGTCCGGTCTTTCCCAATATCACGGGGAATCTGATAGCCGCGTCGATCATGTCGATTCCCGCCTGCTTTGTGATGTCCAAGATTTTGGTGCCCGAAACAGAGGTGCCCAAAACCATGGGACAGGTATTGGAAGAAACGCCGAATGCAGTCGTAGAAGAACCCGGCAGCGATGAAACTGCTTCAGATCTGACTCGTCTCAGCCCAATGGAGAGTTTGGCGGTTGGAGCGATCGATGGCGTGAAATTAGCAATTGCGATCGCAGCCCTGCTGATTGCGGTTTTGGGTCTGGTTGCGATTTTGAATCTGTTCTTTAACAATTTGGCGTCTCTGGCACTCAGCCAGAATCCGTTGCTTCAGGGTATTGGCAGGATATTTCAGGTTGTTACCGTCCAAAACATTCTGGCGGTTCTTTACCTGCCCCTCACCATTCTGACGGGGGTATCGCTCAATCCGCAGGAACTCTGGCAGGCATCATCCCTGATCGGTCGCCGCCTTCTGGAAACCGAAGTATCCTCATTTGCCCAACTGGCAACGCTGACCAATCAAGGGGTTATCAGCAATCGCGCTGTGGTGGTTATCAGCTATGCCCTATCTGGGTTTGCCCATATTCCCTCGGTTGGTATCTTTGTCGGTGGTTTGATTGGTCTTGTCCCTTCCCGTCGTCGAGATATTACCGATCTTGGCTGGAAAGCACTGTGGGCCGCAACATTGGCCACGATGATGTTAGGTGCTGTGGCAGGGGTGTTTGATTTTGGCAGTCCAGCGATTATTGGGAAATAGGGTGAGAGTTAAGGATTAAGAATTGAGAATTGGGAATTGAGAATTTTGAGTTGAATATAGGGCGATGGGCAATGGGCGTTTTGAGTTTTAAGTTGGGTAAGGGGAGAGGTGCAATGAAAAAAATTCTGTGGGTAGGGTTGGGACTATTGGCGGCGATCGGGATGGCGATCAATGGGTTTCCGTCGCATTTTCTGGCTCGTTTCCATGCTGATTCCGCCTCGATCGTTCTGGCGCAGTCCCCGACTAACTCTGCCAGTCCCCAGGCAGAAAAATCTCCCGCACCGTCTCCCACGTCCTCTGCATCCCCCATTCCACCCGCTCCGGTCTTGCCGCCTGCTTCTACGGCCCCTCCGTTACCCCTCAGTAGTGACTATCGCGACCCATCTGGACGATTTAGGATTGGCATTCTAAAAGATTTCAAGGTGAGTCCACTGGCTGGTTCAGTGTTAATAGAGTCTACGGATGGCAACTTGGCCTATTCGGTTGTCATTCAATCCCAACCATCCGTACCGATCGGATTAAGTGCGGCAGATGGCGGCGAAGGTTTAGCAAAAGTGGCAACAACGGTGTTTCAGCGGGGTGAGGGATTTCAGCCCGGTTCTCCCCAACTTGAGGCAGGGGGCGGCGTGGTCGTTAATTGGACAGGCAGCTTGACGATCGGAGGCAACGCGCAGCCGATGGGCGGTGTAATCCTGGTTCGCCCATCCTCCAAAACCATTGGATTGCTGTTGATTGCTGCCACTCAAGACGGTTCAGGAAAAGTCCCCGCCGCACTGTCTGCGCTGGCCAGTAGCCTGCAAATCCTTTAGAGATTTAGCGATCCTAAATGGATTGTGAGAAAGGATTCCATTGGAATCCTTTCTCACAAAGCCTCTCAATCTCACAACTGATTTAGGACTGTTATAGTGCTTAAGTGGCTGATGAATGGCCGGGAACGGTAAGGTAATAAGTATTAAATGAAGGTCTACGTTTTGAAATGGACTCAGAACTAGAAATCCGTCGGCTTCTGGACATCATGCCTGCTTCTGGCCGGATGACGACAAAACTGGTCAGCAAGCCAGAGCAACGTGTAGTTCTGGATAATCCCTTTCCCATGCCGTGGATGCGGGAACGCCCCGTCTGGATTAATTTTGACCTGTGGAGCCGTTTATCTCGCCCCCAGCGGGATTTGCTAATTTTGCGGGCAGTTAGCTGGCTGACAGGAGTAAAGTGGTTTCGCCCCGATTTGTATCAAGGAATTGCCTTGGTTGGCGCTCTGGGAGCAGTGGTTGAGCTGATACAGGCCGACCCCGTTGGGGTCGTTGTTGCTGGGGGTTGAGCGCGATCGCAGGCACTCAAATCTGGCGGAATAATCGGAGTACTGAACGAGAATTAGATGCCGACGATGCTGCAATTCGGGTTGCACAACGGCGCGGCTATAGCGAATCGGACGCTGCCCGCCATTTACTTTCTGCGATCGAAGCCGTTGCAGAGATCGAAGGCCGAACCAGCCTCAACTTTATCGAACTAATGCGAAGCCAGAATTTGCGATCAATGGCAGGACTCTCTCCTGTTGGAGTTCCCGATCGGTTGAGAAGGGATTAGGGAGGAAAAGGCTAAAGGCAGAATTAAGAATTAAAAATTAAAGTCTCCTAATTCTCAACTCTTAATCCTCAATTCATCATTGCCCATCGCCCCTTGACTCTTGCCAATTCAAAACTCTCAATTCTTAATTCCTAGTTCTATCCTTCCGCCTCCAGCATTTGCAGTTGATACAGGCTAGCGTAAAGTCCACCCTGCGCGAGGAGTTCTTCGTGACTACCGGACTCAATCAGTTGCCCCCGTTTGAGAACGAGAATTCGATCGCAGTTTCGAATCGTAGACAATCGGTGAGCAATGATAATGGCCGTTCGCCCTTCTAGCAAGTGATCGAGTGCTTCTTGAATCAGGGCTTCGGTACCTACATCTAGACTGGCGGTTGCTTCATCTAATACCAGAATGCGGGGATTGCGTACCGCTGCACGAGCAAAGGCTAGTAGCTGTTTTTGGCCACCCGACAGGTTTGTGCCGCGCTCCCGCAATGGCGTATCGTAGCCGTCTGGCAGTTGTTCAATCAAACTGGCAACATTCGTGCGCTGAGCCGCTGCCTGAATTTCATCAAACGAGTAATTTTCACCCAGAGTGATATTGCTTTTAACGTCCCCTGCGAACACAAAGCCATCCTGAAGAATCACTCCAATATGGCGACGGAGTTCAGTTTGGGGTAAATCGCGGATGTCCAATCCATCAACCAGAATCCGCCCTTTGTTGGCCTCATAGAGACGGCTCAACAGGCGAATGATCGAGCTTTTACCCGCACCTGTGGGACCAACAAGCGCAACTTTTTCACCCGGATGGATAACAAAGTCCAAATCGTGCAGAACGTATTCATTGGGTTTGTAGCCGAACCAGACATGCTCAAAGCGAATTTCTCCAGTGGGAGCGCTTGGGTCCGCATGGAGGGTTTTGGGTGTTTCCGAGTCGCGGATCTCGATCGGCTCATTCAAGATGTCGCTCACCCGTTCGACAGCGGTAAAGCCTGCCTGAATGGCCGTAAATTTCTCGGCAAATTGCCTGAGCGGATCGAACAATAGTTGAGCAAAGAGAATAAATTCGGAGAGTTTCCCAAACGTCAGGCTTTTTCCTAAAACAAGTAAACCACCCAGCCAAAGTACCCCCGCGATCGCCACCAGCGAGATCCACTCCAGCGTCGATGAAATGGCTGAATCATGGAAAATCGTGCGGTCTACTTCCTTGATGTAGCGACGGTTGACCTTGCGGAAAAGCTCGGCATTGAATCCTTCCCGCCGAAAAAGCTGCACCACATTGATGCCTACAATATTCTCTTGCAGCATGGAGTTGAGGGCAGACAGTTCCTCTCTGGCACGGTAGTTTGCCTTGCGGTACTGCTGCTGAAAGTACACAATCAGCACCGTAACGGGAATTAGCATGATCACCAGCATCAAGGCCAGCTGCCACTGCCGCAAAAACATCGCGATCGCCAGCACCAACAGCAGGAACAAATCCCCAGAATGCCGATCGCCCCAGTCGAAAACACATCCCCCAGTGCTTCCACATCGCTGGTTAGACGAGTAATCAGGCGTCCGACGGGTGTGCGATCAAAATAGCGCATTGCCAGCGACAGAACATGGTGGAACAAATCATTCCGAATATCGGCAGTGATATGCTGACCCACTTTCTGCACTAAGTACCCCTGCCAAGCATCAAGCACCGCCCGCACCAGCAGCACCAGGAGCAGCAACCCTGCCAGAATATTAATTCCCGTATGAAGTGGCAGTTGCCGCAAAAAAAGTGCCCACTGGCTGTTAGTTGGTTCATGCTTGATCAGAGAAATCGCTTCCCCAATCAACATTGGGCGCACTGCAACGGCGATCGAGGAAGGAATTAACAACAGCATGGAGAAACCCAGCAAGCGACTGTTTCGCAGACCGTAGGAATTAGCCGTAAAAAAGTCGCCAATCGGTTTCTCGAAGGGGCGATTCGATTGCACCTCTGTCTGCATTAATCAACCAACCACAAATAACAGCAAGCTCTCCAACTGTAGCGTAGAGAAGGATAAAGGCTGAAGGCTGAAGGCTAAAGAA
The DNA here is from genome assembly GCA_034541955.1 of Kovacikia ellensis JS3. Classification (GTDB taxonomy): domain Bacteria; phylum Cyanobacteriota; class Cyanobacteriia; order Leptolyngbyales; family Leptolyngbyaceae; genus Kovacikia. The sequence goes on from JAVYJL010000003.1 coordinate 98,878, forward strand.
CTTGTTTTAGCCTTCAGCCTTCAGCCTTTCTTATTTGTAAACACTTGTAAAAGCTGGCGCAATCTCCCGATTCCTTCCCGAAAGATTCTTAGAGTTTGACTTACAACTTCACTCAGACCACAAGCGAGGACTTGCTTACAGCAGGAGGTCATAGCCATGAGGAGTTACTGGAAATCTGGATTTGCAAAAGTGACCGTTTGGCTGGCCGCTGAAATTCTCCTCAATCTGGTGGGATTGGATAATCTGGCTGACTACAGCGAGTTCGTCTTTGAGCGGGAACTGCATGTGAATGGCGCAAGCACTCCCATGATTACAGCATTGCTCCGTTAAGCGATCGTCCCCAACCCTCCGTTAAAGCCATTGCACCTGAATAATGCATCCCAATAAAGAAGAGGCTAGAGCTTAATTTGGTGAGTTCTGTAAGCTATACAGCAACATGAAATCCTATTCTCTGCTTTATTTTTGATAGGAGCAAAAATGGAAGCAAGATAAGGATTTAGGAATTGAACTAATGAGGGTTCTAAAAGAATATGTTGGTAGTCTATTGGATCCAGAGTTTATCCCTACAGGCTTAAAAACAGCCATTTTTGTTGGATCGCTTCTCTTCTTAATTAATCATGGTCCGGCTCTTCTTCGAAAAGAGATGACTCGTGAGCGTTGGATTTCTGCAATTGTGACTTATGTGATGCCTTATCTAGTTAACGTTTATGGTCAGTACAGCTATCGGCGTAAATTAGCTACCGACACCGTTTCTATGAAATAGCTTTTCAAATTTCAGATTTTGTGACGTTGGTCTGCTGATTCAAGTTTACAGACTGATGCTGCATTGTTGCGCTCTCTACAACCATTCAGCAAGATCTTAAAGAATTTTAAGGATTTAATCACAGGATATTCAAACGTAACGAGGATTCTAGATACCAGGCAGGCAACAATCCCTAACCACAATTGAAGTTGCTAGAAAAACCATAATGGAAACCTCTCTTGATCAACTTATTGATCGCCTTCAGCAAATAATTTGGCAACTTGAGACTCTAGAAGCTGCTTTTACTGTGTTACCCGCTAATCGGCAGAATCAACCCCAATCTCCGGAGTCTGAGCTTTCGGATGCCTATGCGGCTTTATCAATTCTAAGTTGAGTTGTTGGGCAGGATAGATAGCAACGGTATTTCTATCATCTAGCCTCTTCATCACGCATTGAATCAACGATTAAATCCTTTTTACGTTTCCTCTCAATGGACTTTCTCACGCTTGATAGTCTGCCTCCATCCCTGCATGAGGCGATCGATATACGTCTTCTTGTCTCAGACCAGATCCTTTTTCGTCAGGGAGATGCTGCTTTTACGTTTTTATGGTGAAAACTGGGCGACTCAAGTTGGTTCGTCATATCCCTGAGCAACGCACCATTACGCTCCAAATTGTGAAGCCAGGGATTGTTTTGGGAGAGCAGTTTGCTTTCCGAAGCACATTCCTATTCAGCAGTTGCGGCTATTCCCTCTCAGGTAATAGCCTATCCAAAACAGCCGCTATTATCTGCATTACGACAGGACGCTGAACTAGCAGAAGATTTTATGCGTCTGCTTATAAGGAAGAACGAAACGCTCATGGTTCAATTAGAACTAAGAGACATTCGGGCGGCCCATACACGGGTACTTCAGTATTTGCGGTACATGGCTGAACCGAGAGAGCACAAGGTTGTTCAGTTCGATCGCCCATTGAAGGAAATTGCGAATGAACTGGGTTTGACTCCAGCGACGCTGTCTCGTGCCTTAGCTCGCTTGGAGCAGGAAGGCCTCATTTCTCGCCAACAAAAATCCGTTACATTACATGATTCATCAGCCGCTTAATTTTACGATTTTCATTAACAATGGAATGTGAGTTAAAGCAGCCTGTATCTCACATTCTGTTGGTATAACTTGTCTCAAATCAAGGAGCTTTGGTAGCCATCTGAACTTCATTTTTGGAGTTTCTCTCCTAATATAAATCAGCATTAATGAAGACTCATAAGTCTTTTTTAAATGGACTTATGTCTCACAAAGATTTAATGTGTTCTGGATTACCAAGCACTGCATGAGACAAGAGCATCATGTTTTAGATTTTCTAACAACGTTAAGCTATCGATCGAACAACCTTGATCATTATCTGCGTGAGATTGCCTCTAGTGTTAGTCGATTACTCCAATCCGATTGGACCATTGTTACGGTTTGCCAGGGAGAAACGGGAACTATTGCTGCTAGTAGCCTTGATTTAGGCGATCGAGATTATGGTTTTTCCGTGCATGACACCTTGGCAGGAAAAGTTGCTCAAACAGGTCAACCTATTCTGATTGAAGATGCCATACACCTGCATGATGAATGCAAATTGCCAGAATGCTATCGAGCTTATCTGGGGGTTCCGCTGCGATCGCCCTTTGGAAGCAGTATCGGTACCATTTGTTCATTATTTGAGCAGCCTCAAACATTTTCAGAAGACGCTGTTCGACTGGTGGGAATTTTTGCAGAAAGGGCCGCGACTGCCCTCGATAACTACCAGCTCTATCAAAATCAACAACAGCTTTTAGCTGAACTGACGCAGGCCAACCAACAATTACAAATTGAGATTCAAGAACGGCAACAGATTGAACAAGAAGTAAGGCGTCTGGCTGAGGTTGGTGAACTGGCAGCCATGATTGTGCACGAGGTGCGAAATCCACTTACCACCATTCTTCTAGGATTAATGACATTAAAGAAGAATAATCTGACGGAGGCGGTTCAATTGCGGCTAAGCCTCGCGTTAGAAGAAGCCGATCGTTTGCAGCGATTACTAAATGAAATTTTGCTTTATACGAAACGGCAATCTTTATCATCCAGTGAGTTAGAGATCAATCGCTGGATGGCAGACATGGAAAATTTAATTAAGGACATTCCGGCTACATCAGGACGACTCGTTGAGTTTACCTCCACCGTTACTAAAGCCTGGGTCCTGGCCGATCGGGATAAGCTGAGGCAGGTGTTTATCAACCTGACTAAAAATGCTTGTGAAGCAGTTGATGAAGGATCTACCGTTACCTGGAGTATCACGCCTGGTACAACAGCCAGTCATGTCTGTATCCGTTGTCATAATGAAGGTAATCCGATTCCATTGGAACTATTAAAAAGCTTGGGACACCTTTCTGCACAACCAAGCCAGAGGGTAATGGGTTAGGGCTGGCGATCGTTCGGCGCATAATAGACGCTCATGGCGGCGAATTTACGATTCAGTCTGAAGCCGGTACAGGAACGACTGTTTATGTTCAACTTCCGTTAGTCAATCTGAGAAACGAGTAGCCAAACAGCCTTTAAGCCTAAGGGAATTGCTACTCTGCGTTATTCAGATAAAGCACAACAGAAATAAGCAAACCCTTCTAAAAATCATCTTAGAAAATTCTAATCGGATTATCACAGGCGATTCAAGATCATCGCTCACACTAATTATCAAGCACACAAAAGCTCCAGTCCACAACGGGTTTGATTCTAGCTTTTTATTACCTAATATCTTATGAGGACATTGCACTGCAACGCCTCTGTGAAAGCAAATAGCAGGTCTAAAACCAGCCTTCAAGCAAAATCAGCTTGTTACTTGGACGTCGTTCTGATTTTAAGCGGAACAGAGCTGATAACGAATCTTCAAGGAGAAATACAATGAAAAAATTACTTTATGCAGTAACATTGACGCTTGCATGCCTCTCTTCAGTTCCCGCCTCTCTGTTGAGTTCATCAATCAACTCTGCGGCGTTCGCGGCTGAAAACTCTTGCCCATCAAGCAATTCTGGAAGCACCGCTTCAGGTGGAGCAATTCGAGATCAATTAGAAACGATTGCACGATGCAATTCCTCAAGACAGCCATCGATCGTGTCTATGGAACAACCGAAAGCTGTTTTGCCAACTGTACAGAATACGAATGAGCGTACTAAGGCTTCTGCCTGTCAGTCGATTCTGAGTTCGTCTTCATCGGGAACTAATGTCCGAGAACAACTGGACGCGATCGTCCGATGCAATTCATAACGCATCAACCAGGGGCATCGCCTGCGATGCCCCTACAAAACCTAAACTGCCAAATTCTAAGTCCTGAATATTGCCCTAAAATCGAGTGCTCAATTAATTCTGGCCAAATGCGATCGCTGTGGAAAGTTGTAGCGGAACTGTCTCAGCGGTTGACTCGAATTCTACTCAAAGATCCCAACGGACATCGGCCTGTACTCTATGACCACACGTAGGAAAAACTGCTGATGACAACAACCCTCAATATTGGTGATAAATTTCCCGACGTGGAACTACCCAATCATGAGAGCGATCGCGTCAAGCTCTCCAGTTTCACCCAACCTGGTTTGGTCGATCACTATTTGGGCTTCACCGATGGCTATCCGTTAATTTTGGTTTTCTACCGGGGTTTTTCTGCCCAAGAGATCGTCAGCAACTGCCTCAATTGGTGCAGTTCCAGAGTGAGTTAGCTGTTAACTACTGCAAATTGGTGACGATTAGCGTTGATCCGCCTATCGTGCAAGCGGCATTTAGGGCTGGATTGGGAGCACAGTGGCCGTTTTTGTGCGATGAAGCACGATCGCTCGTTAAGCAGATCAATATCCTCGATGAAACGGAGGGTGAATATGCTTATCGTCCTCAACCTTATACCTTTGTGTTGCGTCCTGATCTAACAATCCATCGTATTTACAACGGGTGGTTTTTTGTTGGACGACCGACGATTGAAGAATTACGCCAGGATTTGCGGGCCATTATGCAAACCCGATTGGATTACAGTTATGACGCATACAATACACCCGCCGTTAAACAAATCCGCATCCCGCAACAAGAATGGGCAAACGGAATACCGACATTGGGAGCCAACGATTTGCCGGTAGAGCAAGGTGTTGTGCGCTGGTTTGACCTCAAAACAGGGAATGGCATGATCGCCAGGGATAACGGTGGAGACGATGTGTTTTTCAACTTTACAGCCATTCCTGGGGAAGGCTACCGCACTCTTCAAGCGGGTACGATCGTGCGGTTTGAAGTGATCCAAAATCAGTTTGGAGACACTGCCCGCAATGTGCAAGATGTCAAAAAATATCAAAACCCATCTGCCTCTCTATAAAACCAATCTGAGAAACTGCTGAATTTAATATGAGACTTTTGTCGAAATAAATTCAGGGATTACCTGGTTTGGCTTTAGAGGGATTTCATGGTTGCTTGAGATGCTTCAATCAGAGGAACCACCGAGTTACAGTTAAAGAACAATGTCATGCAACACCTGTATCTCAAACGGTTATGCAGGGAGAGTCTTGATAATTCAGAACAGAATTCCAACTGTTCCTTAAAGGGATTTACTTCGTTTCAGAATTCTAATTCAACCAGGAGGAACCAAATAATGAACTGGAAAATTTTGGGTTTAATCGTTGGGCTGTCTCTAACAGCAAGTCTTGCTTCCTGTTCTGGCAATACCGCCGGGACCAATCAGCCCGCTCCCAGTGCTTCACCCGCCGCTGATTCAATGAAAAAGAGGATTCAATGAAGCAGGGTGATGCGATGAAGAATGATTCGATGAAACAGGGCGACGCCATGAAGAATGATTCGATGAAACAGGGTGACGCCATGAAGAAAGGAGGTGATGCCATGAAGAGTGACTCGATGAAACAGGGTGACGCGATGAAGAAGGACGCCACAACTAAACCATAGCAGTGGTGAGGACGGAGTGATATGGATAAGCTTTCATGGCGGAGGCGGCAACTCCTATATTTTGGAATAGGAATTGCTGGAGTTGGTGCAGCAACAATATTTGGAGCCAACATTAGGAGAAAAGAGTTTGGTATGACGGATGCTAGTAATCCGTCAACTACAAATTCGACATCAAATGAACATTCAACAACGATCGCTTCTCTGAATCCTGGTAGTAAAGCGCTACCTGAATTTCAGGGGATCAGTCAGTGGTTGAATTCCTCACCATTATCGATCGCTAATCTTAAGGGCAGCGTTGTCTTAATTCAATTTTGGACATTTGCCTGTATTAACTGCCAACGCACGCTGCCCTACATCGTTCAATGGCACCAAAAGTACGCAAAACACGGGCTGAAGGTCATTGGTATTCACACGCCAGAGTTTGCCTTTGAACGCGATGTAAACAACATTAAGCGAGCGCTTCAGCACCATCAAATCACCTACCCGGTACCACTCGATAACGATTACAAAACCTGGAATGCCTACAGCAACCAGTACTGGCCCCACTTGTTCTTAGCCAACCGTCAAGGATTGCTGCAATACGACCACATTGGGGAAGGCGCTTACGATACCACAGAGCAAACTATTCGGACGTTACTGGGATAGGGCAATGGCAGCTTCAACGCTATCGATCGGTCTAGCATTTTTAGGTGGCGTTGTGACGGTTCTTTCACCGTGTGTATTGCCCATTTTGCCCATTTTGGTCGGACGATCGCTGCAATCTCATATCTACGGCCCGGTTGCATTGGTTGCTGGTTTAATTGGCGGATTTGCGGTTGCCGGAAGTTTACTGGGAATTACTGCAAGCTGGTTGACCGGATTAGCCAATGGACTACGCTACGGAGCGATCGCCCTGCTGTTCGTTCTGGGGTTATTAGCGCTCTTGCCAGGTTGGAGCTACCGATTATTCAGCTTCCTTCCGTTTGGCAAGTGGGTAAAAGATCCTGTGCAACCTAAATTGTGGGGTGAGTTTTGGCTGGGAACCCAGTTAGGCTTACTCTGGACTCCCTGTGCCGGACCCGTATTGGGTGGAATCTTAGTTCTGGCAGCGGTCAATCATCACATTTTCAGTGCGTTTGCTCTTCTCGTTGTTTATGGTGTGGGAGCCGCTATCCCGCTCCTGGCGATCGCCTATGGCGGCAGGAGTGTAAGTCAGCGATTGCTCACGCTTCGGTCCCATAGTGTACTTTTGCAGCGAGTCGGCGGTGTGTTGATTGTGGGCACTGCGATCGCAATCTTGCTCGGTTGGGATGTGCAAATTCAATTGTGGCTAGCTCCGTTCTTTCCAAATTTTTCTCTTTAAGCCAACCTATTAAGCAAGGAACCTAACCCGATGTCGTCTTTTCGTGCTTCTCTCATCATTCGTCTTATGCGTAAAGTATCCCTCGTTTCGCTACTGGCGATCGCCCTGATGGGCAGCCTCTCCTATATCGTGTTTTCTAGCCCTGCGTCCAAACCCCCGCTATATTAAAGGAGGGAACATTTCCAGGTCCACAGGCTGACATACCAGCATCTGCAGTAAAGGGGAGCAAACCCTAGTCCTGGCTGGAGGATGCTTCTGGGGAATGGAAGCCGTGTTTGAACATATCAAAGGGGTTTCCAATGTTGTGTCTGGGTTTTCAGGTGGCAGCGCTGATACCGCCCATTATGAAACTGTCAGCACTGGACAGACGGGACATGCAGAGTCCGTAAAAATTAACTACGATCCCTCTCAAATCTCCTACGGCCAACTGCTCAAGGTTTTCTTTTCGGTAGCGCACGATCCAACCCAGTTGAATCGGCAGGGGCCAGACGAGGGCACTCAGTACCGTTCAGCTATTTTCTTCTCCAATCCAACCGAACAGCAAATTGCTGAGGCGTATGTCAAACAGCTCAACCACGCGCATGTTTTCTCCCAGCCGATCGTGACTCAAGTTGTTCCTCTACAGAAGTTCTATGCGGCAGAGGATTACCACCAAAACTTTATTGCCCATCATCCCAATTACCCGTATGTGGTAATCAACGATCTGCCAAAGCTGAATCAACTCAAGCAACAATTCGCAGCCCTTTACAAGAATTAACGCTGGCAAACCCGATATGGCACCCACCGCGATTAACCCAAGAACAAAATTACCCAGTCAGGCTGTTCTCGCCAAAGCCTTCCATTGGATTAATATCATCAGCCTGATTTTGATGATTAGCAGTGGGCTGCAAATTTACAATGCAAACCCGGTATTTGGTGGAAGGGAAGGCTGGCATTTCCCCAATTTCCTATTGTTGGGAGGATGGTTGGCCGGTGGGCGGGATTGGCATTTTGGCATCATGTGGATCTATTCCCTAAATCTGCTTGGGTATGGACTATTTGTGTTGATTACCCGCCGCTGGAAACATCGGTTTGCAAGCAGTAATGACTTGAAAGCTGTACGAGTGAGCCAGAATGAAAAGCGTAAGCATTATGCCTGGCATCGGTTAGTTTATACTGCGATCGTGCCAATCCTGCTGCTAGCGATCGCCACTGGCTTAGCGATGTACAAACCGGTTCAACTGCATTGGCTAGCTGCGCTGTTCGGCAATTGGCAAACGCTCCGCACAATTCATTTCATTACCGTTCCTATCGTCATTCTGTTTACCCTGATTCACTCCCTACTTGCGCTCAACGTTGGCAGTATCCGATTAATCAAATCCATGTTCCTATAGTTCTGTTTTAGTAGTGCCCAAACTGTAATGATTTTGGAGCTGTTAGCGATGGTGACTCGTGCCACTCACCATTACCCTTTAAATCCATTGCAGAAGGTAGTGGAACATAGGAGCTAGATCCGATTACCGATTACCGATTACCGATTACCAATCCATTTACCAACCATTTTTGTGAATTCTAATTTATGAACCTAGTTCTTCCCAAACGAACCTTGTCTCGCCGTCGATTGCTGCAATGGTCGGGCTTATCAGTTGCAGGTTCAATATTGAGTGGCTGTGGAACAAATCGGTTTTCGGAGACAGTAGGGCAAACCTTTGAGCCACTGAATCAGAAAATTGAGGCACTCATGCTCTCTCAGAAACCAGTGCCAGAATTTCCGATCAGTGCGATCGAACCAGACAAACTATTAATCAATACCTTTGATATTACGCCGCAAATAAATCCATCTGAGTATCGTCTAATAATTAACGGTGAAGTGAATCACCCAACGCAGCTTAGCATGGCTGATGTCAAGAAGCTGCCATTCACGTCGATGGTAATTCGTCACGTATGTGTAGAGGGTTGGGCCGCAATCGTGCAGTGGGGTGGCATACGTTTGCAAGACCTGGCAAAACTCGTGCAGCTCAAGAATGGCGTGCGTTATGTCTACTTCCAATCAGCGGACGGTTACTATGAAAGCTGGGACATTGCTTCAGGACTACATCCGCAAACGCTAATGGCCTATCAAAAAAATGGACAACCGCTATCGATCGATAATGGCGCACCATTGCGTCTCGCATCTCCCATTAAGCTGGGTTACAAACAAAGTAAATGGGTCACGCAGATAACATTTTTGAAAGACCTGATGCCAATGAAAGGCTATTGGGAAGACCAGGGCTATGAGTGGTTTGCAGGCTTATAGGGTTAGCAGGAATCTTTCGACCTGTTGCCGGAATACCCAAGTGGGTATTTTATGGGTATCTCGTGTAGGGAAATGTTTATGGCCCGTAACCCCGGAAAAGGCCCATTAGAATATATACACGTGCCCAGCATCGTTTATTGGATGGGCTTTTGGTTCGCGGGAATTTATTTTCCGCTGTTAGTTTTTGCTTTATTTGAGCTACGTTTAACACTGGAAATCACCCTTTAATGATGTCCAGTGTTTTAAGTACGGTTCGCTTAGCAGGCTTTGCAAGCCTCGCCTATCAGATGCTGATCATTCTTTATAAAGAAAATTCTTGGGCAGCCCCCGATCGTGTTCCTTTCAAAGCTGTTGCTTGGGGAGCGTTCTGGACCGCCATATTCTTCTCTAACGGGATGGGGGCTTCCTGTGCTGTCGGAATTGACTCGTCGGCCTGTAGCCAGCTACACATCATCGGTATCTTCCTGTTGAGGCCTATTATTTTTCTCTACCACACCTGTCTGGGATTTTTGGCAGCCTACTAGAAATCCGACTGTTCCGTCGGGAGTAGAAATAAGCGTGTTAAATGAGAACCTGTCTTTTGGGGTAAACGAAGTTAGAGTCAGAAGTTAAATGTTTTATCGATAACGTTTGAATGCACGATTGGGCTTCTTTCACAAGAGGGACGAAATGCCAGAGCTGCTTTCCTAAATTGGTAGGGGTTACAAGTTCATAACTTATATAGATCATCGGCAGAAATTGTTTGACAGTAAAACGTCTACTACCAAAGAATTTAACAACGAGATATCTGGCATTGAAAAAGTAAAACTGCCCACAAAAAATCGCTCATTACAGCCGTCTTTGCTGAATCAGCCACACCCCATACCCCGTACCCTGTGCCCAAATAGTAAGGTCGTGGCTTACTCGTCTAAGAATCGCTGTAAGTGAGCAACGAGCATTCAAACAGGAGTTTTGATAATGACGACTAGTTCTGCAACTCGTCCTCTGGCTGTTGTAACAGGGGCCTCAAACGGTATTGGTTACGAACTCGCGAAGCAGTTTGCCCAGAATGGGTTTGATCTTGTTGTTACAGCCATGGGTCCCAGCATTAATGAGGCTGCCCAAACGTTTAAAGGCTTGGGTGCCAACGTTGAGACGGTCCAAGCCGATCTCACTACCTATGATGGCGTTGAAAACCTCTATCACCAAATTCAAAACGCTGGACGGCCTGTGGAGGCGATCGCAATCAACGCTGGCGTTGGGGTTGGTGGTGATTTTGCCCGTGAAACCAATTTGGATGATGAGATTAAGCTGATTAACCTGAACGTTGTATCAACGGTGCATCTTGCTAAACGGGTTGTGAAGGATATGGTCGATCGTGGTACTGGAAAGGTTTTGTTCACGTCCTCGATCGCTGCTCTGCAACCCGGTCCCTTTGAAGCAGTGTATGCTGCATCAAAAGCATTCGTTCACTCATTCGCTGAAGGAATCCGCAACGAATTAAAAGATACTGGCGTAACGGTTACTGCCCTTATGCCGGGACCAACAGATACCAATTTCTTCCACCGCGCCGGGATGGATGACACAAGTGCGGGAGCAGGCGAGAAAGATGACCCGACTGAGGTCGCGAAACAGGGATTTGAAGCGCTGATGGCTGGTAAAGATGGCCTGGTTGCAGGTTCACTTAAAACAAAAATTTTGGGGAACGTCAGCAAGGTCTTGCCAGATACGGTGAATGCCGAACAACATCGCAAACTCACTGAACCTGGTTCGGCGAACAAGTAGTATAAAATTTGGCAAGTAGGGGCATTGAAGTAGAATGCCCTTACCAGAGCCGCTTGCTGCTGTTTGCTTACCGCCGATAAAATTCCACCACCTGCTGTTTGATCTTCACGTCGTAGTTATCGAAGAAGTCGTGACCGAGCAAGCCAATATCGGTTTTGTCTGCGATCGCGACTTCTACATTTTTAACCTCAGCCCCATTTACCGACATCGATGCAACTTTTGCAAGCGGCAACGCAACGGTTCTACCATCTGCCATCTCAAATTGCCCTACCCCGTTATCGGCAACCGCAACGCGCTTGCCATTTCCCGCGTGACTAAGGTGCCATCGGCTCCGGTATCAACAATCATCTCGAAGCTTTTTCTGCCGTTAAATGTCACATCAATGACCGGGGTTTTGCCCAGGCGGTACTTAATTTTGGCCTGGTAGACGCTAGCAACCGTCGTATCAGGGGATACGCCGGAGCCGTAGGTGCCGTTTTGGGTCCCTTTGTGTTGCCGTTGCCGCACAGCTTGTCTAGGCTTATTCTTCTTCCCGAGGAGTGACCATAAAGCAGCTATCTTGAGCGCCTGCTTTCGCACCTTGAGTTAATACAAACGTCGCTGGTGCAACTGCCAGGAAAGCGAATCCCGCGATCGCGAGTAGCCGAAATGAGTCTTTCTTCACGTTGTCTCTCCCATAGTAGTTTCAATTGCTTGCCCGGACACCGCACACATCGCTGCTTGCAGAGATTGACCTACAATCTCCTCATCATTTTTCTGTATAAAAATGAGTCTCGACAAGCATGTTGCTCCTCATCAAACTCTGGCCAGGTTCCTAAGCGCCTGGGAAGTCCTCCTATCCTTTCTGACACGATGCCGGGAAGCTTGTCAAAGTGTGAACTACTGAATTGTGCAAACTTCTTGAATGAAAGAGCGTAGGTACACGGATCATCTTAGACTTCCAAATTTTTAGAAGCTGCACAGCCTCCACCCGTACTGAAGAATTTTGTATTAGAAATTCTTGCTTCTAAGTCATTTTGGGATTGATGAAGTTTAGGGTTGCGTCCGATAAACCACCCAGAATGAACTGAACCCCGATCGCGGCTAACAGAAGTCCCAGAATACGAGTAGCGATGTCCAGCCCTGTTTGACCCAGGAGTCGTTTAATCACATTGCCAATTAGAAGGACAATGAGTACAACAGTGGAGATCAGCAGAACGACAACGGCTAGCCCCCAAAATGTCGCCAAGCTTTTGGCCTCATTCGCATAGAGAATCACGGTACTGATTGAGCCAGGGCCAACAAAGAGAGGGATGCCCAAGGGAATCAGAATTCTGCGATACATCAGTTCTGCTTCCTGAAGGCTGCTGGTGTAAGCTTCGGCTGCAAGTTCGCGGGCTTTCTCGTTATGCTGCCCCTGACCATACCAATTCCGGTGAGCAGCAGCAAAATTCCGCCAGCAATCCGAAATGCCGCCAGACTGATACCAAAAACTTTAGGATTGTGGACCCAAACAGCAGAAATATGAGCAGAAATACCAGCACGGTCAAGGAGACAAACAGAGCTAACCAGCGCTGCACCTCCTTTGATTCACCAGCCGTATAGCTAACAAAAATCGGCAGGTTACCGAAGGGGTTGATGATTGCAAACAAGGCACCTGCAAAGCTCGAAATTAGGGTCCAGTCCATTTCCGCTGAGAATCAGTAGGGTGTTCAACGATCGCAGGGACGATTTTCTGAGAGGAGAAAATCATAACAATGCTGCTGAAGATAATTCTTACCACTGATTCATTCAGTTAAGTGACCTAATTTCCATCCGACGATCGCCGACTGCCTAACATCCCTTTATGGACGACCATCCCTTCACGGGAATGAGCAGCACCGCCATCGCCGTTTGGGCTATCGGGTGAGCCTTCTGCAAGAGCGGGTTTGCGAGACGCTGTAAGCCGACCTTCCAGGGTCTTAATAACGATATACAGCACTGGAATGACAAACAGACTGAGCACGGTTGCTACGCACATTCCACCTACAACGGCGGTTCCCAAGGATTGCCGAGCGGCAGCTCCCGGCCCCGTTGCAATCACCAGGGGCACAGCACCGACGATCGTGGCGATCGCGGTCATTAGAATGGGGCGCAACCGTTCTCGACTGGCTTCCAGAACGGCTTTCGTGACGCTCAAGCCCTGCTCATACATCTGGTTAGCAAATTCTACGATCAGAATGGCATTCTTGCTGGCCATCCCAATCAGCATGACGAAGCCAATCTGGGTATAAACATCATTCGCGGTTCCCCTCAAAAGAATGGCGATCAGCCCCAGAATCGCGAGGGGCACCGTCAGCATGATGATGAACGGATCAATGTAGCTTTCGTACTGGGCTGCCAGCGTCAAGAATACAAAGACAATCCCCAACGCAAAGATGAAAAATGCTGAACCGCCCGCCCGGATTTCTTCTAAGGAAAGGCCAGACCATTCATAGCCAAATCCCTTTGGCAGGGTTTCCTTTGCCACAGCTTCCATCGCCTTGATGGCCTGACCAGAACTAACGCCTGGGGAAGCTGACCCGTTAATTTCAACCGATCGGAACAAATTGTAGTGGTTGATGATGGACGGTCCGATCGTTTGCTTGATTGTGACAAGACTAGCCAGGGGGATCATTCGTCCGGTCTGCGATCGCACGTAAAGCCGCTTAATGTCGTCAGGATTAGAGCGGAATTTGCTATCGGCCTGGACGTACACCCGATAGGTTCGCTCAAACTGGTTAAAGTCGTTGACATACCTTGACCCCAGGAAAATTTGCAGGGTGTTGAAGACATCCTCTGGCGAAACCTGAAGTTGATTTGTGCGGGTACGATCGACCTCCACTGAGATTTGCGGTGTATTCGCGTTAAAGGTGGGTCTAAGCCCCGTTAACTGGGGATTCGTTGCGGAGGGGTAAGCACTTGCTTGGCCCAAAACTTTCCGAGCACTTCTCCGATCGTGCCAAACCCAAACCCTGTCTGATCCTGCAAGTGAAACTCAAATCCACCAAAGTTCCCCAAACCTTGAATGGGTGGTGGCGGAAAGGGAATCACTGTTGCCTCTTTGATGCTCACAAGCTGAGGGAATAACCCGGACGGTTTTGGAAAGAATCCACCAATAATTCCTTTAACTGAGTGTTCCTCGCCCCGACGTTGATCCCACGGCTTCAGCGTCGTGAAAATGATGCCGTTGTTGGGTGTTGCACCACTAAAACTGAATCCACCCACGGCAAAAACGTTCTTCGTTTCGGGCCGCTGTTTCAGGATCTCCTCCGCCTTGACCAGAACCTTCTCCGTGTAGTCTAGCGAAACCCCTTCTGGACCCTGAATGACCGTAATGAAGTATCCCTGGTCCTCATCAGGCACAAACGCTCCCGGTACCATTCGGTAAGCTCCATAGGTAAGCACCAGCGCCAGGGCAAATAGGCCGAGAACAATGCCCTTTCGCCGGATTACCTTTGAGAGTGTGCGACTGTAGCTCTGACGGGTTCGATCAATGAACCGATTGATGCCGTTGAAGAACCAGTTATTGGGTGTTTGCCCCGCCTGAGCAACAGGGCTGATAGTACAGGGGTAAATGTAATAGCGTTGAAGGTTGAAACAGCAATGGAAAAGGCGATCGTCAGTGCAAATTGTTTATAGAGCTGCCCGGTTGTGCCGGGGAAAAGGCAATGGGCACGAATACGGTGACGAGTACCAGCGAGGTGGCGATCACAGCACCGAAAAGGGTATCCATCGAGGCTATTGCAGCTTCTCGAGGTTTCATCCCCTCATCCTGAATCCGGCGAGTGATGTCTTCCACAATCACGATCGCGTCGTCTACCACCAGACCGGTTGCCAGGGTCAAGCCAAACAACGTCAGAGTATTGATTGAAAAACCTAGCGCTTTGACAAAGATAAACGTTCCGATGAATGCTACCGGAATCGCAATGGACACCACTAGTGCAGAACGCCAGTTTTGCAGAAACAGGAAAATAACGACGATGACCAGCACGATCGCCTGAATCAGCGAGATCACCACTTCCTCAGCACCCGCCTCAATGAAGGTCGTTGTATCAAACGCAATTTCGTAGCGGATACCGGGTGGGAAACTGCCCGAAAGCCGCTTGATTTCTTCCTTAACGGCACGCGCTACATCCAAGGCATTACTGCCAAACTGCTGGTTAATCCCCAATCCGATACCCCGATGTGTCACTCGATCGTCTGGTGTAAACCGCAGCACAGAACCATAATTTTCCGCTCCTAACTCTGCGCGTCCAACATCTTTCAGCCTGACCAGTGCTCCGTTTTCCGCTATTTTAAGCACCAGATCTTCAAACTCTTTGGCATCCTTGAGCCGTCCCTGAGCCGTCACCGCGTACTGATACTGTTGCCCTGGTAGAGTTGGAGGTTGGCCAATTTGTCCGGCTCCTACTTGCAGGTTTTGCTGTTGCAGCGCACTAACTACATCTTGTGGGGTTAAATTGCGAGCAGCGAGCCGTTCAGGGTCGAGCCAGACCCGCATCGCATATTTTCGCTCACCGAACACTTCAACGCCGCCAACGCCCTTAACCCGCTTTATTGCGTCAACCACATAAAGGTCGGCATAGTTGCTGAGGTAAGTGTCGTCGTATAAATCCTGTCCTTTTTTTCGTCCCGTTCGGAATAAAGACCGATCGCCAGCAGGAAATTATTGTTTGTTTTCCTGACCTGCACCCCAGTTTGCGTCACTGGCCCCGGCAGACGAGACAGAACGGTCGATACCCGATTCTGCACATCCACCGCTGCTAGATCCTGGTCCCGCTCTAGGTCAAACGTCAGGTTAATGCTGCTGCTGCCATCGTTGGCGCTGGTGGATTTAATATATCTCACTCCCTCAACACCGTTCAGTTCCCGCTCCAGGATGTTTGTCACCGTGGATTCGACCACCTCAGCATTCGCGCCAATGTAATTTGACGTAACGCTGACTTGGGGCGGCGTGATGTTTGGGTATTGGGCAATGGGCAGGGTTGGAATACAGGCAAGTCCCAACAGCGTCACGATGATCGAACACACTGTCGCAAATACGGGACGTTTGATGAAAAAGTTGGAAATGGAAAGAATCATGGGACGGGGAACAGGTGGTAAGTGGCGGACCGTCGATGGGGAGTGGTAGGTGGTGGGTGATAGGCAATGGGCAATAAGCAACGGGCAATGATGAATGGAGAATTATGAGTTTTGAATTATGCATTCTATGCATTCTTAATTCTCAATTCTCAATTTTCAATTATTAATTCACTCTGACCCCTACCACCTAGTTACTTATCCTCAGCAATGGGCGTGCAGTTTTGCAGTTGCAGGATACCAGAGGTGACGATGCGATCGCGGCTGCTTAGGCCTTCAAGCACTTCCTGATTGTTGCCAACAATCTTTCCTAAAGCGATCGGCTTTTGAACGGCGACGAGCTGATCGGGTTCAACTTTCATTGCTCCACCAAAGTCAGACTTGGCTGGCTCCTTGCATCCCGACTCTTTGAAGGGAGCCGCAACAAAAATGAAGTCTTTCCCTCCCAATCGAGAAATAACGGTTGTGGGTACTAGCACGCCGGGTCGCGAATCCCAAACGACTCTAGCCTTGACAAACTGGGATGTTCGCAGTTTGTTGCCCACATTGGGAAATAGGGCTTTGACCTGAACGAGTTGGTTTGAGGGGTCAACGTTTGGAGCAATAAAGGAGATCTGCCCCGTTTGCACCACCTGATCGCGATCGCTTAGAAGTTTAACGGGTAAGCCTTTACGTAAGCTAGATGCCCGCTCTAGGGGATGGCGATTTGAACTTCGAACTGTCGATTTTGAGTCAGGGTTAGCATTTGGGTAGACGTGTTCACAAAATCCCCTTCCTTTACGGGAATATCGCCAACAGTTCCTGTAAATGGGGCATTGATGGTGTAATACCCAAGCTGTGCCTGTCCTTCGGAAACGTTTGCCTGCGCTTGCTGGAGGACACGCCGATTCCGAACAACCTGAGATTTAGCCCGAGCAATTGCTGACTGTTGGGCACGAATGTCGGCGTCAACTTGTTGCAGCGTTGCCTGGGCAGTTTGAATCGCATTGAGTTTTTGGTCAAGAATTTGTTGGCTCTCTGCTCCCTCTTTGTAGAGCCTCTGATAGCGTTCGTACTCGCGTTGATTTAGCTGCACGTTGGCCTGGGCTGAAGCGCGCCGTGCCTGGAGGGATTTGAGATTGTCGATCGCGTTGTCTACATCGGCTTGCGCGGAGTCAATTTCAGCCGCTGCTGTTTCGACTGCCGCTGTTCGGCTGGCAACCTGGGCACGCTGTTCGGCGGCATCAATTTGAAGAATGGGTTGGCCTGCCTCTACCCGATCGCCCGCTTTTACATAAATGGCTGAAACCTGACCTGCAACGCGAGGCTGCAATGTAATCGATTGACGGGAATCAAGGTTAGCAGGGTAGTCTGAACTATCTTCAATAGTGGAGGTCTTCGGGTTGCCAAGCTGCACTCTGGTTGCCTGCGGCTTCATCTGGCTGAACATCATTAGCGGCATGAGGATGCGGCTAAAAACAATCCAACCGACCCCTCCAAGAAGCACTAAACCAATGATGGCAGGCACTAGAAACCGACGAAAGCGAGACTTTTGAGGGGTAACGCCCTCGCTTTCGAGATCCTGATGCGGGTTAACCTCGTCCTCAGATAGGGGTTGAAGGGTAGGGTTTTGTTGGGTTTCGTTGCCGCTCATAGGTGAATGGTCACTATCAAAGGGTCTTGTGCTAATAAAAACCAAAAACGGTCAAACCACTTTTGAGCGGTCAGCCGAAAACGCAGAATTTACTTATCTAATTCAAATTACCGTTCAGCTTACAGGAACCAGTCTAGATTTTTGAGATTTGAATTTCTTCTCTGAGAAAAAACAGTTCAGAAACGCGAGTCTTTCGAGGTTGAAAGTGGGCCTTAGGCTACGAAACGCTGTAAACGATAATAGAACAAACTTACTTGATGTACTACACGAGACTACAACCTGATTTCAAACAACGATTCGTCCAATCGGGTGAATCCATAAACGGAATTTCTGAACTATTTATCCCTGGAACTCAATCGTCGAGTTTCTGAACTCATTGATTGACCCTCTAAACCTAAACGAACGCACCCTGAACTCGAACGGTGAACTTCTGAACTTGGAATTTGGACATCTGGACTTGGACGATCGTGCTCTAACCTCAAAACGTCCCGCTTAAAACAAGGAAATTGTTGCTTAAAGCAGAAACAGTCTCGTTTGAACTAGAAACGTTCTCACTTAAAACAGGAAACGTCTCATTCAAAATAAGAATAGCCTCGTTCAGAGCAAGAGTACCCTCATTTGAAACGGAAACGCTTGCAGTTCAAACAGAATTACTGCCACTTGAAGCAAAACTGTTCCGGGTTGAAATGGGAAATGTCTTTCACTCAGAACTTACGCAGAGGTGCGAAGATGCTTTGAAATCGGTAATCGGTAATTGGTAATTGGTAATCGGTTGAACGCGACATTATAGCAGTACTGCTACATGTTAGAACAATCAAACTACTGCGAACATTGCAATGACTAGCTTTCACACTCAGCACTCAGTCCTCAGCACTCAGCACTTTGCTGTACCCATTACCACTTAGATGCGTAAGTCCTGCTACTGATTGTACCTACCCGAAAAATAAGCGGCTAAGCTGTGATCGTTGTTGTCCTCAATATATGTAATGCTCTGCATAAGACTTATGTGTAGAACGTTTATAACTGCCCGACACCTACTTAAATGTTGACCCAATAACAATCTATGCCGCATTTAGAACGTGTTTTCATCTACCCAATCAAATCTCTAGATGGGGTTGCGCTCAATCGAGTAACTGTTTTGGCGAGTGGGGCACTTAAGGGCGATCGCGAATTTGCCATTGTTGATTCTGAAGGGAAGGTTGTAAACGGCAAACGAACAGCAAAAGTGCATGGATTACGCTCCGACTTTGATCTAGAGAACCGCAAAATTAATTTGCAAATTCAGGGAACAACTCAAACAGAAGCGTTTCATTTAGAGGGCGATCGTTCTTTGCTAGACGCCTGGTTGAGCGATTATTTTGGCTTCCCCGTCCGACTGATTCAAAACGTTGAGGTTGGCTTTCCCGATGATACGGAGTCTCCCGGTCCAACCATTGTCAGCCTCGCAACCCTGCAAGCGATCGCCACCTGGTTCCCCAACATGAGTTTGAATGCAGCCCGATTGCGCTTTCGCACCAACCTTGAAATTAATGGAGTAGACGCATTCTGGGAGGATTGTCTGTATGGTGAAGCGGACAGCGTTGTTCGATTTCAGATTGGTGATGTCCAGATAAGCGGGGTCAATCCCTGTCAGCGGTGTGTCGTTCCGACGCGGGATGCCATAACGGGTGAAGCAATGACAGGTTTTCAGAAAACCTTCGCTAATCGCCGCAAAGAGACACTGCCAGAATGGGTAGAGCGATCGCGCTTTAACCACTTCTACCGACTTGCAGTTAATACGCGCATTCCGCGATCGCAAGCAGGAAAAATTTTAGTCGTTGGTGATGAGGTCAAAATAGAAGAATGAATCATCCATCTCCGGTCTACCAGTTGAGGCTTCTGATTCTTGCCCTTGGATTTAGCCTTATGGCAACTGAGTCTACGTTGGCTCTTCCTGCCCCAGAGGATACGCCGGAAGAAGTCCTGCGGACGGAGATTATTACAGGAGCGCGATCGCCCCTGGATGGCAAACCCATTAGTGCCAGCGAGTATGTCCAACTTCAAGCAGAGCTTTCCGCACCGCCGCCGCAACAGGTTAAGCTTGCGCCAGTCATCCGAAAGCAAATTCGTCTGCTGAAACTACGCAAGTTTATTAAGACGTTCCTTCCCTTTATTCCAATTCGCTAATGATGCGACATTTTTACTCTGCAACATTAGGTGGAGTAAAAGAGTTTCCCTGGGAAAGAGGAAGGCTAAGAATTTATGGCTTCGTTGTAGAAGCAATGCCGGAGGACTTCCCCTGGACCCCCGCTATGTGGGGTCCTAACTCCCCCACCCCCGAATAAGAGTTCTGAGGTAACTTGCGCTTTTCACTTGCTAAGACACCATAGGGCACAGCTATAGCCAATAGCCGTCAACGTTAGGACATTTTACATGGCTAAATTGCTGGTTCTTCCTGACACCTACCACCTACCAACTACGATCCCTATGCAATGCGAAGCGCGTTCTGCTACCTCCCGTCAACCTGATATGGAGGGGTTTGGTGGACGCAGCCGTCCACCAATTAGGGGTTTGGGGCCAGCCCCAAGCATGGGTACTGCCAGGGATAGTTCTCAAAAGGAACCCGATTCGCTATTTTGTAGCGAAATACACAATTCTTTTCATCTCAATAGGGAGCATTTAGCCCAAACCCCTGATTATTCGGGCACGATAGAGAAAGGCGGTGGGTGGTAGGTGGTAGGTGGTAGGGAGCAGGTGTCAGATATCAGATATCAGGTATCAGGAGTAGGAACGGGATTTATTAGATAAAGATTACTGATTACTGATCGCTGATTACAGATTATTGAACTATCAATACCCTACCTCCTGGCACCTGATACCTGATAGCTAAAAGCTGATGGCTAACAGCTTTTAAGCAACTTACTGAGAGGAAAGGTACGAGTATGGTAGGTTCGTTATTATCTGATGCCGGTCAGCGGTTGGACCAGGCGTTGAAGTACACCTCAATTTCAGAGGATGCGATCGAATCCCTGAAATATCCCCAAACCAGTCTCACGGTTTCCATACCTGTGCGAATGGATGACGGTTCTTTGAAGGTTTTTCAGGGCTACCGGGTGCGCTACGACGATACCAGAGGTCCCGGCAAGGGCGGCGTTCGCTATCATCCTGGTGTGACGTTGGATGAGGTGCAGTCTCTCGCTTTTGGATGACCTTTAAGTGTGCAGCACTGAGCCTTCCCTTTGGTGGTGCAAAGGCGGGATTACGGTTAATCCCAAAGAGCTTTCCCGAATGGAGTTGGAGCGGTTAAGCCGGGGATACATTGATGCGATCGCTGACTTTATCGGCCCAGATGTAGACATCCTGGCTCCAGATGTTTATACCAATGCCATGATTATGGGCTGGATGATGGACCAATACAGCATTATCCGACGGCAAATTAGCCCTGCGGTTGTCACAGGTAAACCCATCAGCATGGGTGGAAGTTTGGGAAGAGACGCTGCAACCGCAATGGGTGCTTTTTCGTCATTCAATCCATGATGCCGAAATTTGATCAGGCTCCTGAAGCCACTACTGTTGCCGTTCAGGGATTTGGCAATGCCGGGGCAATAGTAGCGGAGCTTCTCTTTAAGGTTGGCTATAAGGTAGTTGCCGTGAGTGATTCTCAGGGTGGAATTTACTCAAAAGGCGGGCTTGATATTCCCAGCATTCGCCAATTCAAGAATTCCTGCCGCCGGATTCAAGCGCTCTATTGCGACAATACCGTTTGCCATACTGCTGCCGATGAAGTTATTAGCAACGAAGATTTGCTGACGCTAGACGTGGACATTTTAGTGCCTGCGGCGTTGGAAAACCAAATCACAGAAGTAAATGCGGCAAACGTCCGAGCGAAGATGATCTTTGAAGTTGCTAATGGGCCGATCACCTCAGCTGCAGATGCGATCTTGGATGCAAAAGGCGTTTATGTTTTCCCGATATCCTCGTTAATGCGGGAGGCGTAACGGTCAGCTACTTTGAGTGGGTGCAAAATCGCAGCGGTTTGTACTGGACGTTAGAAGAAATCAACCAGCGCTTGCAGTATCGCATCGTTGAAGAAGCAGAACGCATCTGGGCGATCGCCCGCGACCTCTCTGTCCCCATGCGAACTGCTGCCTATGTCCATGCTCTTAGTCGGCTAGGTGAAGCTATTAGCGCTAAAGGGACGCGGGATTACTATCTCAACGGCCATTAAGTAATAGGCAATAGGTAATGGGCAATGGGGTGGGGAATTAAGAGTTGAGAATTGAGAATTAAGAATTAAGTGAGTGCGTACAACTCAAAACTCTTAATTCTCAATTTCTAATTTCTCATTGCCTATTGCCCCTTGCCCCTTGCCTCTTTTCAAAATTTCCTGGATGGAACTACCACGCTTGATGGTGCAAAAATCGTTTTCCAGGCGTCTACAGTACCTCTACCAATTTCTATATCCTTTGTTCCGCCATCTGGCCAGACGAGGCGAATGGTCATATTTCCGGATGGGGCATTGGCAAGCGCTGATGCAAGTTCTGGTGAAACCGCACCAGTTTCGTAGGTGTAAATTTGTCCGTTGATGGCAAATTTCAGCGCCTGAATGGGACGATCGATCCGGTACTTTTTATAGATAGGCTCTTGCTCCGGGTATTGCTCATCGCGCTTACGATCGCCGCGACCTACAGTTCGAGTGCGCCAAACGGTTTGATAACCAACAATTTTGATTCAATTCGGGTGTAAGTTGCCCGAATACCGCTCTTTGCCCAACTGCTGACAAAAATGAGATCGTCGTTAAAGTTTTTGTCGTAAACAATCCTTCCATCAAATGGACTATCAATGATTTTAGACCATTGAACGCTGTCACTATCCTTAACTGGCGCGGGTTCCACTGCAAAGACCTCCGATGTAGCGCTCAGGAGGAAGCCCAAACAAAGCCCCAAATTAAGCAGTTGCTTCTTCACCTCGACATCTCCACTCAATAAAAAAGGGATATCTGAACTATCATTCGACATAGCAAATTAGAACATTGTTCCACAGGTTTAAGTCATTGTGAAAATACAGCAATCCTAAACAGGGGTTAGGGGTCAGGGGTCGAATAATTCAGAATTCACAATTCACAATTCAAAACTTCCGTTACCAGTTTGCCCACTCATCTCACTCTCCTCACATCCGACTTACCATGCTCTAATCAGAGAGAGTTGCTATAACTCAATCACGGTCTAAAACTGGTTCCCTATGCAACTTCGGATTGCAACCTTCACAGTTCACAAACGGTTTGCGCTCACCATTAGCCGGGGTACTACGGCACAAACAACCAATATCCTGGTTGAAGTGGAGCAGGATGGGATTCACGGTTGGGGAGAAGCTTCCCCATTTTCGGCAGGGGAGCAACCCCAAACCACAGAGGCGATCGCCCGTTCCCTGCAAAAAATTGCGCCGCTCTTAAAAGCGCTCAGGCCTTTAGAGCGACAGCGAATCAATCAGCTAATAGTAGAGACTCGCCTTCCTTCGGCAGCACGGGCGGCATTGGATATTGCCCTTCACGATTGGGCTGGGAAAAGGTGGGGATGCCCCTCTGGCAGCTATGGGGATTAGACCGCGATCGTATCGTTCCCACCTCTATCACCATCGGCATTAGCCCACCGGAAATTGCTCAACAACGGGTACTAGCCTGGCTAGGTCGTGGTACCGTTTCCATGCCTCTGCATGGCATTCAGGCATTGAAAGTAAAGCTGGGCAGTCCGGAGGGAGTTGAAGCTGATAAAGCGATGCTTCTAGCCGTTAAAGAGGTTGCTCAAAACATCACTAAGATCAGCATTGATGCCAATGGAGGCTGGTCACTGGAAACGGCATTGGCAATGGCCGATTGGCTGGCAGAGCAAGGGATTACCTACATCGAACAACCTCTCGCAAAAGGCCAGGAAGGTGATTTGTCAGAGCTATATCGGAAATCGCCACTACCCATCTTTGTGGATGAAAGTTGTTTTACAAGCTACGACATTCTTCCCTTAGCCGATCGGGTACACGGCATCAACATCAAGCTGATGAAATCAGGCGGCTTAACCGAAGCACTGCGTATGATCCATACGGCTCGCGCTTGCGGACTGAAAGTGATGTTCGGCTGCTACTCCGACAGTTCCCTTTTGAATACAGCCCTGGCCCACCTATCTCCCCTAGCAGACCACCTGGATTTGGATAGCCACCTGAACCTGTTAGATGACCCGTTTACTGGCGCAACATTCCACGATGGGCGGGTTTTACCCAATGACCTACCGGGGTTAGGAGTGGGACGAAGTGAGAGGAAAATGGGAAGTGGGGAGTAGGGTGAGAGAAGTTTTGAATTTTGAATTCTAAATTCTAAATTTTGAATTATCCGACTCCTGCCCCCTGCCCCCGACCCCTGATACCTGATACCTGATAGCAGTAGAATAGAAACCTATGGAACGCGAAGTTATAACGTTATTGTCTAACCGAGAAATTGAGAAGATGCGCCAGGCGGGTTTGCTGGCGGCGAAATTGCTATACCATCTTTCTTCAATGGTGAAGCCGGGAGTGAGCACCCTGGAATTGAATGATGAAGCTGAACGGTGGACTCAGGCCCATGGGGCGAAGAGTGCTCCCCTTGGGTACAAGGGCTACCCCAAATCCATCTGCACCAGCGTCAATGAGGTTGTTTGTCATGGCATTCCCAATGCCAGGCAAATTCTCAAAGATGGAGACATCATCAATATCGATGTAACGCTGATTGTGGATGGTTATCACGGAGATACATCCAAAACATTCCTGGTTGGTGAGCCTTCTCCGGTTGCCAAAAACTGGTGGAAGTGACTGAAGAATGTCGCCGTAGAGGAATTGAGGCGGTCAAGCCCGGTGCCAAAATTGGTGACATTGGTGCCGCAATTCAAGAATACGCGGAATCTCAAGGCTTCTCGGTTGTGCGAGATTTTGTGGGGCACGGGATCAGCAACATCTTCCATACCGCTCCCCAAATTCCTCACTATGGCGATCGCGGTAAAGGTAGACGACTGCGACCGGGAATGGTTTTTACGATCGAACCGATGATCAACGAAGGCACCTGGGAAGTGGAAGTGTTGGACGATAAATGGACTGCTGTTACCCTCGATCGCAAGCTCTCCGCTCAGTGCGAACACACGCTTGCTGTAACAGACGATGGAGTAGAAATCCTGACTCCCTATCCCGGTGGGGACGGGGTATAGCACGTCCGTTATGGAAGAACCCAATCACCCGCAGGTTCACAAGAATCGCCTAGCCCAGCAAATTCAGTTTGTGCTGGAAATTGATAAGCTCAAGCGGATTTTGCGACAAACGCTACTAACGGACGGTTCCAGACAGGAGAACAGTGCGGAACACTCCTGGCATATTGCATTGATGGCGATCGTTCTGGCAGAGTATGCTCCGGTTCCGATCGATGTGCTGCACGTCATCAAAATGCTGCTGATTCATGACCTGGTTGAAATTGATGCTGGAGATACGTTCTGTTACGACGTTCAGGGCAACCAGAGCAAGGCAGAACGAGAACTTCAGGCCGCCGATCGCCTGTTTGGCCTCCTACCTTCTGATCAGGCAATAGAACTTCGATTGATTTGGGACGAGTTTGAAACGCAGGAAACTCCCAACGCTAAATTCGCCGCTTCCCTTGACCGACTGCAACCTATTCTGCACAACCAGCAGACTCAGGGCGGCACTTGGCGGATTCACGGCATTACCCGCGATCGTGTGCTCCATCGTATGGCCCCGATTGAAACAGGGGCACCAACTCTCTGGCCCTTTGTTCAGGAGCTAATTGAGAACTGCGTTGCAGCGGGATACCTTATGCCAGAAGGAGGCGGAGAGAAAGGATAAGGGATGAAGGATAAAGGCTAAAAAGAATTTTCCTAAACGCACGTTCTTCCTACCTCATCCCTTTCCCTCCTTCTTTACCAGAAGAAACGCGATCGTTCGTAAATTTGGATGCGGCCAAATCCCAGGAATTGACCGTATGCCTTGTCACCTGGAGGAAAGGCTGTTACTCCATAGAGATAAACCCCACCCGTATCGGGGTTACGATTTGCGTAAAGCCCAAGGGTGACGGTTCTTCCAGGAGGTATGGGGGATCAAGTCGAACAGTAATCGCTTTCGTTTTGGGATCGACGGTTATGTCCTGGATGGGCAGTCTTGATTCGGAACGATCGCGGGTTCCTTCGAAGGCCACTGTACCTCTCGGATCAAACCAGGCGTAATCCACATTTGGTTCTGGAGAAATCACAATTTTCCCTAAGGGTTCTCCAGAATCTGGCAAAAGGTTGAGAGTGAAGTAATAAGTTGAATTGATGTAGGGCGCTTTTGAGTCGCTGTTGCACCCACTAAGCGAGGTGGCTGGGCAAAGGCAATGGTTCCGTCCGCTAGCTGCACTGCCCGTACAGGTAGATTGACGGTAAAGGAACTTGCCGACACAGCCAACAATGCCCCCAAACAGAACTGATGGAGTTTCATGTGCTGCCCTTGTATTCGATGTCTATACTCTAGTTCTAACAAATCAAGGGCAAAAGACCGTTAGAATTACTCAGCGATCGTCCGGTCAATTATTAAGAAATTCCTGCAATTTTGTCTTTGTTTAAACTAATTATTTCCTGACTTATTCAGAAATAAACTTCTATTAAACGATGTAGGCTACACAACATTCTCAATGCTATGGTTTATTCAAGACACAAAGAGCTAGTTATTCCTCTTCAAATTGCAGCTTTAGGGACTGTGTCTCCTTCCCAAAGCTCTCTACAAGAGTCAGTTTGTTCGTTAGCGAGTTAGTTGTCTGCCTGATTGTGTTTCGCAATTTTCTGCGTACTCTACGTAACGCATCTTAGCTGGTCTTAGCCAGTTGGCACAAATGTTCTCCACAAAAGAAGGAGGAAAGTTATTCGCCTCGTGCTGACAAATGTAGGGTTCGTAAAGTCAATCAACTTCTATTGTTTTGTTTCTTAATTCACTCTATATAACCTGGTAGAAGACTACCAGGTTTTTGGTTTATTTGTATAGATAAAAGGTGATCATTTTTCAACTGAATCACAGTAATTCTTTTTATTTATTTCATGATTGACCTGTCATTCATCCGATAAGCTGAGGATGGCGCTTTCAAGAGGCAAATCACATGGGGATGGTTCCCGGAGTAATGTCAAAAGACCTACGTGGCAAATGTTGATACTGTTGCCCCTGGCATTTTGGCTCAGTGGCAGTTTGATTTTAGACACGTTGATTATGCCTGTTCTTTATACATCTGGCATGATGTCTGCGCCAGATTTTGCAACCGCAGGATACGCTATTTTTGGATATTTAATCGCGTTGAATTATTATGTGCGGCTCTGGTGTTAACGGGCGCTTTGAGTCTTTGCTATAAGCAAGATGATGCTGATAGTTTCACTTGGAAATTTATTACACTCTCCTCTTTGCTGCTGGTTGTTGCCCTGGTTTATACCTATGCCCTGTCCCCTCAAATGAGCGCTCTGGGGCTTCACCTTGATCTGTTCAACGCATCCTTTGAAGCTCCGGTTCTGATGAACTCGCTACATATCAGTTATTGGCTATTAGAAGGGCTTAAGCTGATTGCTGGAGGAATTCTTTTAAAACTGTGCTTTGATTCCCGCTCGTCGTCTCTTTCGGTTTCCTAGAGGGCAAACAGTACCTGTAATTTAGATTAGCCATTAGCGTTCAGCCGTCAGTTATCAGCTATTTTCTAAATGGTGAGGACTGACGGCTGATAGCTTGTTGCTCAGGTTTGGGTCAGTGTTAACCGTTAGTGGAGGAAATGTCGGACACCCGTACACACCATAATGATGCCAAGCTCATTTGCAGCATTGATTGAATCCTGGTCTCGCATACTGCCTCCGGGCTGAACGATCGCTGTAATTCCAGCAGCGGCAGCAGTTCTTACTGAATCATCAAACGGGAAAAATCCATCACTGGCAAGAACGGCTCCCTTCGCTTTTTCACCCGCTTGCTCCAGAGCAATTTTGATAGAACCGACCCGGTTCATTTGTCCCGCACCCACTCCCAGCGTTGTGCGATCGCGGGTCACAACGATCGCGTTCGATTTCACATGCTTGCAAACATTCCAGGCAAACAATAATTCCTCTAGCTGGTTTGGGGTTGGCTGCTTTTCTGTAACGCAGTTCCATTGGGCTGGATCCGCAGCAATATCATCAGAAGTTTGAACGAGAAAACCACCCGCGATCGCTTTCACAGTCTGTTTAGGACCCTTTGCCAGATCCGGTAGCAACAGCACCCTCACCTTTGACTTTGCTCCCAGAATGTCTTTTGCGTCCGGCTCGCACCCTGGTGCAACGACACATTCCAGAAAGATTTGGGTGAGTTCTTTCGCGGTTTCTGCGTCGATCGGGCGGTTCAAGGCCACAATGCCTCCAAAGGCTGACACGGGGTCTGCATTGTAGGCTTTGCTGTAGGCCTGCCAGGGTGCTTCCTAACGCGGCTCCACAGGGATTTGTATGCTTGAGAATCGCCGCTGCCGGTAAGCTTTGCGGATTGGTAAACTCGGCAATGATTCGACGGGCTGCTTCCAGGTCCACCAAATTGTTGTAGCTCAACTCTTTCCCTTGCAGTTTTGTTGCCGCTGCCCAACCCGATGCTGTAACTCCTGACTGATACCAGGCAGCAGGCTGATGCGGATTCTCTCCATATCGTAGAGATTGTAGTTTTTGCCCTGACACCGTAAATGTCTCAGGAAGCTCGCTACTTTGCCCTGACCCGTGACCCCTAGCCCCTGGCCCCTGCTCCTCCAAGTACGTCGCGATCGCCCGGTCGTAACTGCCTGTATGCTGGAACGCTCGTAATGCTGCGGCTTGCCGAAATGCTGGGGACGGCTCTCCATTATTATTTCGGAGTTCTTGCAAATAGCCCTCGTATTGAGAAGGACTGCACAGTACGGTGAGATGGGCATAATTCTTTGCAGAAGCCCGTAGCATTGCAGGACCACCGATATCAATCTGTTCAATAGCCTCTGCTAACGTCACATTTGGTTTTGCGATCGTTTGCTCAAAAGGATAAAGATTGACGACCACCAGATCAATAGGACGAATTTGTTGAGCGTCCAAATCCGATAAATCTTGAGCCACATCTCGTCGAGCCAGGATGCCGCCATGAATTTGGGGATGCAGTGTTTTCACCCGACCTCCCAAAATTTCAGGAGAACCGGTGTAATCCGAAACCTTTGTCACAGGCAATCCGGCATCTTTCAGCGCCTGGGCAGTTCCGCCGCTGCTAATTAAATCAAAGCCAAATTCATCCACTAAGCTCCGTGCCAGTTCAATCAATCCTGTTTTGTCTGATACGCTCAGCAATGCCAGACGTGCCATGTTACTCAACTCCGGTAAACCCTAAATCAGTTTAGCGAAGGATGGGGCAGGGGATAGGGGTGAGGGGTAAGGAGTGGTGGTGATGTAAATAACGATTAACGATTACCAATAACCCGTTACCCATTATTCAGTTGTCTAAACTGTTCCCTCTGCAATGTTTGAATACGAAGGAATATGAGGATGAAAGCCGCTATATGATGGTCGATGTCGTTAGTCTGGGAGAGGGCTATTGTCTCTACGATCGATCGCTGTTCCGCCTGCTTCGGGTCAACCAGCGAAAGGGTTAATTGTGCTGCTGCATGGTTGGGGTGCGAACTATCAGGATTTGTTGGGGTTAGCTCCTTATTTAGATTTACCGGATTACCAGTTTGTGTTTCCGGATGCGCCCTTGCCCCACCCTATAATCCCACTGGCAAGATGTGGTACAACTTCCCGGATGACTACAGCTTCTTGGGAAAACCGGAATTTCGCGATCGCCCCGACCTTTCTAACAGCCGTGAGCTTCTGACCGATTTTCTCAAGTCGCTGATAGATGAGACTAAAATTCCTTTCTCGCGTACCATTTTGGGTGGCTTTTCCCAGGGGGTGCAATGACGTTGGATGTGGGATTTCGCTTTCCGTTGGCAGGTCTGATGGTGTTAAGCGGGTATTTGCACGCTCCTCTCCAGACTGAGTTGTCCCACATTCCCCCGTACTGATGGTACACGGAAGACAGGATGCAGTTGTACCAATTGCAGCCGCGCACCAAACGAAGGACAGCTTGCAGTCTTTGGGGATAGAACCCCAGTACCATGAATACGATATGGGGCACGAAATTCAGCCTGTTGTTTTGGAACAGATGCAAAATTTTGTTAAAGATGTGTTCCCTAATAGTCAATGAACTAACAAGTTGCAGGCTTAACTAAACCAAGCAGGATAAAATATTAGGTGAATTCACCGAACGTTCCTTCGGGCATGCCGTAAAGTCAGGTTAAGGGGGCGAACTATGCCAACAGCAAGCGTAATCAATCTGAACATCTCTAACTTGACTGAAGCAGACGTGGCTGCGATCGCGGTCCGTCTAGAAGCTGACGAGTATACGGATACTTTTGAAGAACTGAGGGATTGGCATCTTCTACGCGCGATCGCCTTCCAGCGACCCGAATTGGCAGAACCGTATTTTTACCTGCTAGATATGGAAGCGTTTGATGAAGCATAAGAGAATCGAGAATTAAAAATTGAGAATTAAGAATGCAGAATTAAGTGACATTCTTAATCTTTGCTGGCTTGTCCGTAAGGTGCATATGCAACCCATCTACGGGCCAAATAGCATAACCAAAATATCGTTCAGAATTTGAGAGAGAAGCATTTTTAGTTCTGCATTCTTAATTTTTAATTCTCATGCACGGCAAACGCGTTTTAGTTGGCATTGGTGGTGGGATCGCTGCTTATAAAGTATGCGAGGTGATTTCATCGCTGGCAAAGGCGGGTGCAGAGGTGCGGGCAATTCTGACCGATTCTGCTCAAGAATTTATTACGCCTCTAACCGTTTCAACCTTATGTCGCCATCCTGCTTACACGGATCAGTCTTTCTGGCAACCCATCCACGATCGACCGTTACACATTGAACTGGGGAGTGGGCGGACGTTTTTATGATTGCGCCGCTGACGGCTAACACCTTGGCTAAGCTAGTTTATGGCATGGCAGACAATCTGCTGACAAACACCGTTCTAGCTTCTACCTGCCCGATTCTGCTGGCACCTGCAATGAATACAGATATGTGGGAACAGCGGGCGGTTCAGCGCAACTGGCAGCAGATTCAGACCGATCCGCGCTTTCATGCAGTAGGACCGGGAGCAGGAATTTTGGCGTGCGATCGTGTTGGAATGGGTCGCATGGCAGAACCCGAAACGATTCTGCCCCACCTCCATTCGTTACTGCACACCCACGGGATGCGTGACCTGACCGACAAGCAGATACTCATCAGCGCGGGTGGAACGCGAGAATATCTGGATCCGGTTCGCTTCATTGGAAATCCTTCGACCGGAAAAATGGGCATTGCGCTAGCTCAGGCAGCTGCCCATCGAGGCGCAATAGTGACGCTGGTGCATGCTCCCATTGAAACCCCGCTAATTGCGTCACTGCAAGGGGTAAGGTCTATCCCAGTCGTCAGTGCTGAAGAGATGCAGAGGGCATTGTTGGAATATTTCCCCGATGCCGACTGGACTGTAATGGCAGCAGCGGTAGCCGATGTAAAACCTGCCGATTACAGCCCTGAAAAACTGCCTAAATCTGCGCTACCAACTCAGCTTCCCCTGGAGTCGGTGCCTGACATCGTAGCGGAGCTAGCAAGGCTGAAACAGCCCCACCAACGATTAATTGGCTTTGCCGCACAGAGCGGAGATATCGTGCCGCCAGCGCTTGAGAAGTTGAAACGGAAAAAGCTGGATGTGATCGTCGCCAATCCCATCGACCAACCCAATAGCGGCTTTGGCAGCGATTCTAATCAGGCAATAATTCTTGATGTGCATGGAAATCGAAACCGATCGGCCCCTGCAGTAAGCTACAGATGGCTCATTATTTGCTTGATTTTATTGGGGAGAACAAGGGGAAAGAGACAATTCAGGTGACAATGAAAAATTAGAAATTAAGAATTAGGAGTTTTCAGTTTTACAGCCATGTTCAGACTAAGTTAGCCACAGTATTGTGAATCTGCGTGTGGGATGTGGTTAAGACAAACGAAAACCGCTGTAAGTTCTAAGTTTTGGATTGCACGCGTCTAATTCTTAACTCCTAATTCTCAGCACTTAATTTCCTGCCCCTGATCCCTCGTCTATCGTCGGTTTGTTCAGTCCTTTTAGGAAACGGTATGCAAAAGGTCCTGGATTTCTGCCAACATTTCTTTATTACTTTGTGGGCACTACGCTGATTGGAGCAGCGATCGCTTCACAACAAACAGGCACCAATTTGACAACCGCTGAACCATATCAAACGGCTCTTCTGGCCGGTCTATTAGCAGGACTTACGGGTGCCTACTTCAATCGAAATATTACTGTTACAGTGCCATTTAAGAACCTGGAGACCTTTATCCAGCGGTTGAATGATGCACTTAGCCAATTCGGTTACAAAGAGAAATCAACTGTAGATGGAGTAACAACCTACGATCGTCCAGGTTGGAGCAATTCATTTTCTGGGAAGCTATCTGTGCAGATTGAGAAGGATTCTGCAACGATTTCAGGGCGATCGGGCAAAATCAAAGCGCTACAGAAACGCATTCAGGAGAAAGCAGAAGGAAGGGATGAGGGATGAGGGATGGGGATGAAAATTTAGAAGAACTCTCTTTATCCTTCATCCCTTATCCCTTCCCCTCCTCCCCTCAACTAAGCGACACGATATTGGGTGGTTAGCTTCGTGAGCTGCTGCACTAACAGGCTCAAGAACAGGCCAACATCTGTAACCACACCAACTGATTCAACCGAACCTCGATCGCTGAGCTTCGTCACAACGGCCGGATTAATATCGACGCAGACCATCCTTACACCTGCTGGCGTCATGTTGCCAACACCGATCGAGTGCAGCATGGACGACAGCATCAGAATCAAGTCGGCACCCTCAATTAGACGGGCATAGTCTTCCTGCGCTTTGATTAAATCCATTTGGGTATCGGGCAGTGGACCATCATCCCGAATGGAGCCAGCCAGGGAAAACGGTACATGGCTACGCACGCATTCGTAGAAGATGCCGCTGGTTAGCACCCTTGCTCCACCGCCTTGGCGATGCTGCCACAGCGACGGATGGTGTTAATTACCTTCAGGTGATGGCGGTGCCCACCCCGGACGGAAACACCCCGCTTCATGTCCACACCCAGCGAGGTTCCCATTAAGGACTGTTCAATGTCGTGAACGGCGATCGCGTTACCACCCAGCAACGCTTGCACATAGCCTTCTCGGATCAATCGGGCTAGGTGTTCTCCGCCGCCGGTGTGAATCACCACGGGACCAGCCGTCACAACCACCTTGCCGCCCTGATCACGAATTTGGCGAAGTTCCCAGGCAATTTGCTCAACCACCAGTTCAACCCGGCGTTCGCTGGATACTCCCGCACCCATGAAGCTGAATTCTGAGTATTGCGCTGCTCACGGGATTCGGTCTTACGAATGGTGCGGATGCCGTCAACCCCGACAATCACCTGATCGCCCACCTGCAAATCCCGCAGGATCTTGCAACGGGCAGTCATAGTTTCTTCGTCTACCACGATCGCCCCATCCATGCGCTGATTCTGCACTTTCACCCACTCGCACCGCACTCGCACTTCTGTGGGGTAAATGGTGGTGACGTAGAAGTCATCGGGCGCAACCCCTTTTGGGTAACGGTTTCAAGAATCGTATCGCACTGCTCTTGAGGTGGCGGCACCGCACCCAGGTCAATTAACTGGGTCATGAGGGTTTCCATGACTTCATGGGAAGGCGCTGTTACCTTCACCTCTGCCGATGAGGTGCTTTGGCGTTGCTCTCCCAAATTGAAGTTGAGAACCTGGAAGCTGCCACCCCTTCCACGATCAAGTCAAGCGCCTGATTGATCAGACCCGCATCTAGCAAGTGACCTTCCATTCGGACAACTCGGCTTTCAACGGCTGCGCTAGCGTGAAGTTCAGCCCGAACGGGTTCAGTTACCCGCAGCGTCAGACATTTAGCTGCACCTCCTGCTTTCAGAAACTCAGTTAAGGGAGTTTCGATCACCTGAAATTCTGCGGCGTGCAACCGTTGTTTAAGGTCATCACTGGCCTTGTTCAAAATGATGGTGTGTTCAATGTTGACTGCATTGCACGCAAAATTGACTGCATCCTTTTCAGCGATCGCGATCCGCTTAGCTTCTGGTACGCGCAGTTCAATCAAGCGATTGGAGTAGGCATCAAATGCACCGGGGTAGTAAAGCAAATACCCACCTGTCAACGGGCAGAAGCAGGTATCCAAATGATAGAATCGCTCATCCATTAGCCTGAGCGACAACACCTCAATGTCTAACCACTTGGCGATATAGGGATGGGAATCGAGTTCAGATCGAAAGCCGTAACCTGCCCACAGCCAGCGTCCTTCCCGGTCCAAAAGGGCATCGCCTGCCCCTTCAAATGGGAGATCCTTCGGTAGTTCATGAACGGTATATCCCTGTTCCTCAAACCACTGCTTGAAGAAGGGTTCTTCGCCCTGACGCTCCTTATGGAAGAAGCGGCTGAGAACCACGTCCTCACCCAAAACCAGACCTGCATTTGCGGTGAACACCATGTCGGGTACACCCCGCTGAGGTTGCACCAAATCCACGATCGCGTGTTCTTTGATGATGTGGAAAAGCTGCTGCCACTGGTCAACCGCACGATCGCGCGACGACTTGTGAACGTTCCCCTCCATCCAGGGATTGATCACATAATCCACATCGTAGTGGTCTGGCGAACACATGAGAAAGCGAATTGAGGAAGTCATAGGTGAACCCCAGTAAGTGTGACGCTAAAGCAGTAAACAAACCCGAAAAGCCAATCGTCTATTGTATGACAAAGACTTACCCACCACAGACCACACAATCACAGTAAGTTATAGAATCTTGACCTTATTTCTATTGTATTTTCGCGTTGCCAATCATTCGTAATCTTCAACAAATCTGTGATTAAACAAATGATCGACTTTCTTTATCAGTATCCAACGCTTTATCCCGGAATTCTCGTTAAGCGGTACAAGCGATTTTTGTGGATGTTGAACTGGCAACGGAGAGATGGTGACTGCTCATTGCCCAAATACAGGACCAATGACAGGTGTTTGCACGCCGGGGAGTGCAGTGTATCTGTCCTCCAGCGATAACCCGAATCGCAAACTTGCCTATACTCTGGAAATGATCGAAGTTCATGATAATGGACCAACCTGGGCTGGCGTGAATACGAGCTTGCCCAATCGCGTCACAAACCTGGCATTGATGCAGAAACTGATTCCAGAACTGGGCAACTATAGCCAGATTAGATTTGAAGTTCCTTATGGAAAGGACCGCAAGAGCCGGATTGATTTTTTATTAACGGGCGATGAGTCTGAAAAGCCCATTTATGTTGAGGTGAAGAATACTACCTGGGTTCAGGGAAATCTAGCGCTCTTTCCCGATACGGTTACAACGCGTGGACAGAAACATCTGCGGGAGTTGATGGCGTTGGTTCCGGAGGCGTCTACAGTTATGCTCTATTTCATCAATCGGGGAGATTGTCCCTATTTTGCGCCGGGAGACAGTGCTGATCCCGTTTATGGACAGTTGTTTCGAGAGGCGATCGCCCTTGGCGTCAAAATCTTACCCTGCCGCTTTGAAATTTCGCCCTCAGGAATTCGATACCTCGGTTTAGCAGAACTGAAGCTGTAGGATTCGATGCGTGACGTTTGAGCGCTACCCCACCTTACGGTCCTCGCGCTTGGCTTCGTTCATTGCTTCAGGTTCAAGTTCTTCCACGCTTCGATTAAGCTGCAAGAAGGCACCCCACGCCACCAAAATCACTCCTGCCGCAATTCCTACGAATGCTGCTTGTGGGAGACGTTCTGGATCTTTATGCGTAAGTTGAAACACTGCGACAAGGCATTCGATCGCCAACGAGACCACAATCACGACGAGAAAGCGCGACAGAAACCTACGCACGCGAGTCGGTGCACTCATATGCGCATTACGCACAACCTCCTCTTCAAGGATTGTTTGACCAAGTTCTAACGACGCGACAGCAATCGTAAGTAATCCCCACATTCCAGGATTGAATCAAACCGGTCAGGGCGTGCAATATTTGAGGCAGGATTGACACCGTGCCATAGCTCGAAACACGCGACCACGACGAGGGAGATGCCGCAAACGAGGAAAAGGACCGCAATAAGCGTGTAGGTAGATCGGAATAATCTCTGGAGTATTTTCATCAGCGCATCCTATAACGATGCTAAGCACTCCCCATCCTGCCAGGTTGCGAAACCCACTGGGCAGATTTAAAGTTTCTCGACTTAGTTTTCCTGATAAACCATTTCCTGGAAATGAATAATATCCTGACGAGGATCGGAATGGCTGACCTTCAGCTCTAAACGATCGCCAGGTGAAACTGGACGCGTAAAGCGCATCGGTAGCTCAATTCCCAGATCTTCTAACAAAATCAGCCCTAAATTCTCGTGTTCCCTCAACCAGCGCAGCATTAACGCATGCCAAACTTCATTGGAGTTACGCCGCAAAAACTCCAGTCCCCAATAGCGATTAGTTTGCCGTTCTACCAGGGTTGCTTCCTGAACTGCCGTGCTCAGGCTCTGGGCTAATTCTTTCATTTCCTCGGTTGAGAAGGGCAAAGGCTCCCCTCGCAGGTGTGCCTTAATTTGAAAGTGCGCCAACAAGTCGCTATACCGTCGAATGGGCGATGTTACCTGAGTATAGGTATCTAACCCCAAGCTGGCATGGCGCGCTGGGGTAATGCTTAATTCACTGCGCGGCATACAACGCCGAATTGCACAGGCACGTACAGGTCCGGGAGGAAGCTGCAACAGCTCTTCATCGGGAGGTAATTCAGGCTGGGGCTGGTTACGAAAGGGAATCGGAAGGTTGTGCGCCTGACCATAGCGGGCAGCCACTTCCCCTGCCAAAATCATCATTTCAGCAACTAATTTTCGTGACAGAGACTCGTGTAGAACCTCGATCGTAATTTCATCTCCCGACACCTTAATCGACGACTCTGGCATGTGGATGCTGATGGCTCCCTGGGATTGTCTCCAGGTGTGTCTACGCTTTGCCCACTGAGCGATCGCTTCCAACTCCGACTCTGCCTGGACACCAGTTCCAACATCTCATCCACATCCTCGTAGGTGAGACGGTAGGTGGATTTAATCAGGCTGGTGTAGATGTTGTAATCCTGAACGGCACCCGATGGATCCAGAATGACCCCAAAACTAAGGGCACAGCAGACTTGCCCTTGAACTAGACTCATCGGTCCGGTTGCCAGCTCCGACGGGAACATCGGAACCATCCCTGTTGGCAGGTAAAGCGTTGTACTGCGGCGACGAGCTTCTAAATCTAGCTCATCTCCCGGCTCTAGCCATCGGCTTGGGTCTGCAATGTGTATCCACAGACGCTGTTGCCCATCAGAAAGATACTCCAGACTTAATCCGTCATCAATTTCACGGGTACTTTCATCGTCAATGGTGTAAACCTTCAAATGAGTCAGATCCAGACGGTCTGAGTGTAAATCAGGGGCGGAGAGTTTAGGCGGTGATGTGCCAATTCCAATACCTTTGAAGGAAAGTGAACTGGGATCTGACTGCGCCGCAAAAACAGGTTTTCGTGGGGACTCCATAGCCCCAAGTTCACCAGCAGTTGAAAGGCAGCCTCGGATGTCTCAGGTCGCTTCAAGTGTAGCAAGGTTTCTAGAGCTGGTGCTCGATGGGTGGCTTCTTCTCCAAAGGTTGCAAACCGCTCTAGGGCATCTAAACGGGGACGATCGCCGCTCTGCCATTCTACAGATTCCCCGACGAGTGCTTGCTCTACCCGCGATAAAAACCCTTGCCACTCTCGCTGCCGCTGCACCTCCATATCCTGCTGGTGCTTAAGCTCTGATACTTGAGCTTTCGATCGGGGTTCGTACCGATCTCCTTTCTGCTTAAAATAAAGCCTGTCTTCTGAAAGAAGCCAGTAAGCAATGTAACAGTAGAGGGGAGTCTGCTCAGAAAATAGCAGAAGTGCCATTTCTGCCGGATCAACAGGCTCTCCTTCCTCAACCAGCAACTCCCAAGCTACTTCGAGGCTGGACGGGTCCAGATGAGATTCAGCGTCTTTAAGAAATGGAGAAATTCCTGAAGGCTTATAACCTCCACCAACCTCATACGTTATCTGCCGTGGATGGAGGGTATGGGACTGCCCTCGCTCGTCTACAACAATCCAGTGCTTCTTGCCTTCTGGACGGTCAACAACAGCGAGGCGGCGATCGCTATTTAAGCGAAATTCAACAAGGGTTCCCTTCTCCATTGAGGTGGGCGTGCAGGGCTAAGAGGTATAAGGAACAGGGTAGAGAGGGGGAAGGAGAGCTAGCAAAATAGAAAAGAGTTGGGAGAAAAGCACTGTTGAAGGCTTAAAACTATCCCTCACCCTTTCATCTATTTACCCTACACCTTTGACCCTGCACCTAAACCCTAAAAATTGATAAGGCCCAAATCGCAACGATTTTGGAACCTATAACGGTGGCGGCTAACACTAGGCATCATTACCTGTTAGGTTCACCAAAAAATTCTAGCCCTCTTGGTTAATGAAGGGCAACAGGGCAAGAATTCGTGCCCGTTTAATCGCTTGGGTCAAATCCCGCTGCTGTTTGGCGGTCAGACCTGTTATCCGACGAGGCAAAATTTTACCCCGCTCAGTGATAAATTTGCGCAGGAGATCGACGTCCTTGTAATCAATGGGATCTTCAGGCTTGATTGGAGAAACGCGGCGACGAAAGTAAGTCATGATTAGCAGCTAGATGGTAAGTACTAGGTAGTAGTTAGTAGGCAATAGGGGAGCAATTAGGGTCGCGTGATGGGTGGCACTTTAATGGTGGCGTTCTATCGATGCCTACCACCTATCACCGAACCCCCATTACCTACTTAATTTCTTTATGAACCGTATGCTTGTTGCAGTGAGGGCAGAACTTATTTAGCTCTAACCGTGCAGTTGTGTTTCGACGGTTCTTCATGGTGGTGTAACGAGAAACACCTGGCGATCGTTTGTCGGGATTGGTGCGACACTCGGTACATTCCAACGTAATAATAATGCGAACGCCTTTATTCTTTGCCATAAGCCTGGGAAAATCAAAACGGGACAGCATAGACGCAAACATCCATTATTTCACACGATGGTTTGCTTGAGCAAATATTTTTGGTTTGATGTCTAGGAAATAGCGACGTCGGGTCTGAGAGCCTATCCGCTCCAAACATCGTCTTCAGGATTCCCCGATTTTTCTGAGGGAATCGATTCTTCGTCAGGTTGGGAAGAGGGTTCAGAAGGTTCGACGATTACTGCTTCGAAGGCTGCTGGTGGATTACTAACGGGGGTCGTCGTTTGGCTTGATTCAGTAATTGATTCAATTGATTCAACAGTCTCCGATGGTTCCGATTCGGCAGATGCGCTGGGGCTTCGCTCCTTATCAGAGACTGGTTCATCAGAGGCTGTTTTATCAAAGGCTGTTTCATCAAAGGCTGTTTCAATGGATGCTATAGAAGGTGCAACAACCGAAGCGAGCTTATCATCGGGAACCATCGGTGGCAAAATCTGATTTATCTTTAGGCCCAGAAGCGAGAAATCTTGCCCAATGAGTTTTTCTGGATAGGGACTCGTCGATGCGAATGTGGGTTCCCCCGTCAACATGACGCTAAGGACGCTTGCAGGCACTTGAGCGAAAAGATTACTGCCAAGAAACGCGATCGCCGCTAATAACAACCCCGCTCCTCTCCACTCAATTGGGAA
Organism: Kovacikia ellensis JS3; assembly: GCA_034541955.1. GTDB lineage: Bacteria > Cyanobacteriota > Cyanobacteriia > Leptolyngbyales > Leptolyngbyaceae > Kovacikia. The sequence goes on from JAVYJL010000003.1 coordinate 138,460, forward strand.
TTGGATTACCGCCGTTGCGATCGGCGCAACTCCATAAATCTTTGAGAGGGCGAACGCAAGCACGATTGGCACTAAGACAGCCAAAAGCCGATTTCTCTGTGACTTAAACAGTGTTAGCAAGCGCCGCTGATCCTCCGTTAGTTGCTCCGGCTTAAGGGCAACGGCAATCAGACTGAAGATGTAGAACGGTTTTTGCCACTGCATCCATAGAATCGGCGCAATCCCAACAGCAGCAACAAGCAGCAGCTCTAACCATGCAGGGAGAAAGGGATCCCCGATCGAAAAACCAATCAGACAAAGCTCCAGAAACAAGGGAGCGCCGCCAGACCAGCGAGATGAATCCATAAGTACGGGTCGGACCAAAGGAACGCATAGAATCAGCAAAGCTCTTGCATCAACGTCGGGTTCCTTAAAGCGACCTTCTGCACACTGATAGCTAATCCCAGAAGAGGCGTTTAGTTGAAACCCAATGCCAAGTATAGGGCTTGACCACCACAAAAGACTCAACGCCAGTTGGTAGCGATCGATGAACTCGGCTGACTACCTGATGGATTGTTGAACAGCCAAAAACTACATTGGAGAAACGTCGCGCTTCTGCTTGATTGCTCTCAACTGCTGAAGCAATGATTCTGTTTCTGCTTGAAGATGAAGAAATTTCACTTGCTGGTCAAGGGGATACTGAGCCTTCATCGATTCCAACAATCGGGATTGACGAGCATCGTCCGAAAAGACTGCTTTTGTAGAGTCAACGTCTGTTCCGGCAGTATCAGCCTCTTTTGTCGAAGGGTTGGTTATTAAAGTTTGACTAGTCATTTCTACTCACTTACACCACAACGGTATCTTAACCTAAACTTCACAAAAATGTAATCTCTTGTTACAAAACATTCTACTGGCAGTAGTCACTTTTGTAACTGGACACTTTTGTAACTGTCACCGCGCTGATATTAGGCTTGTTCAAGAAATCGGGGTAGACTAGAGTTTACCCGAATTTCATAAAATGCTCCAATACTCGCGTTATGCCTAACGTGAACCCTTCATCCACAAATTTGTTGTTGCCATTCGAATAACGGATTCAAGAGTTAACGACTGAAATCGTCGGATGATGAAATAAAATTTCCTTCTAGATCAATTTCTGTAAATTCCTGTGACTGTATCTTTGCCCGCTGGCTCCCATTTTCCCCATCTGAGTCCTCTGCTCGGTCGAATTCCTCTTTCCAACGCAAGTGGAGTGGTTTGATTGAGGCATATCGGCAATATCTGCCTGTGACTGAGCAAACGCCAGTTATCACGCTGCATGAAGGGAATACGCCACTAATTCCCGTTCTAGCGATCGCGGAGCTGATTGGTAGACAGGTCCAGGTTTACGTGAAGTATGACGGGTTGAATCCCACCGGAAGTTTTAAAGACCGGGGATGACGATGGCGATCTCAAAAGCCAAAGAAGCCGGAGCAAAAGCAGTCATCTGTGCCAGTACCGGTAACACCTCTGCCGCTGCGGCTGCTTATGCCGGACGAGGTGGAATGCGGGCGTTTGTGCTGATCCCCGATGGCTATGTCGCCCTTGGCAAATTGGCTCAAGCGTTGCTTTATGGAGCGGAGGTTTTGGCAATTCGGGGTAACTTCGATCGGGCGCTCGAAATCGTTCGTGAAATGTCCGCCAGCTATCCCGTAACACTGGTTAACTCCGTGAACCCGTACCGCTTAGAGGGCCAGAAAACTGCCGCGTTTGAGATTGTGGACGAGTTGGGCGATGCCCTGACTGGCTGTGTATTCCGGTTGGTAATGCCGGGAACATTACTGCCTACTGGATGGGGTTTTGTCAGTACCATCAAGAGCAGCTCAGTACAAAGCTTCCCCGGATGATGGGGTTTCAGGCAGCGGAGCAGCCCCGTTAATTACTGGAAAAGCCGTTGAGCACCCGGAAACGTTAGCCACCGCCATTAGAATTGGAAACCCGGCCAACTGGGAGCGGGCGATCGCGGTGCAACAGGCCAGTCAAGGTGAATTTGCTCCGGTCACCGATGCCGAAATTCTAGATGCTTATCGATTTCTCGCATCCCGCGAAGGAATTTTTGCGAACCCGCAAGCGCCGCCTCTGTTGCTGGACTATTGAAGGTTAAAGACCAGGTTCCTTCCGGTGCCACTGTCGTTTGTGTTTTGACGGGAAATGGTCTAAAAGACCCCGACTGTGCCATTAAACACAGCAGCAGTCAGTTTAAGCAAGGCATTGAACCAGACCTTGAATCCGTTGCTACAGCGATGGGGTTTTAGGGCAAGGAGAAGCGGAAAGGATAAAGGATTAAGGGCTGAAGGCTCAAAGAGAGGGATGAGGATGTAGGGATGGGGATGAAAATGGAGGGGTAACAAAAATAGGCGTATGAGGTTTTATCCTTTATCCTTCAGCCTTTATCCTTTCTCTAAACTCATCCTTCAGCCTTTATCCTTTCCTGCTACGCCATCCCCATAATTTCGTATCCGGCATCTACATAGAGAATCTGGCCAGTAATTCCGCTTGCTAGGTCGCTACAGAGAAAGGCAGCAGCATTCCCGACTTCGGTTTGCGTTACGGTCCGACGTAGCGGGGCCGATGCTTCCACGTGGTGGATCATGTCCAAAATGCCACCCACGGCTGAGGAAGCAAGGGTCCGAATGGGGCCTGCCGAGATGGCGTTGACGCGTATGTTTTGAGGTCCTAGCTCTGATGCCAGATAGCGAACGTTCATTTCTAGGGCAGCCTTCGCAATACCCATAACGTTGTAGTTAGGAATTACTTTCACGCCGCCAAGATAGGTGAGCGTTACGATACTGCCGCCTTCAGTCATTAAGGGTTTGGCTTCAGAACACAGCTTTATGAGCGAGTAAGCGCTAATGTCTAACGCGGTTGAAAAGCCATCTCGTGAGGTATTTACAAAACTCCCTGTCAAATCATCTTTGTTGGCAAATGCAAGGCAATGGATCAAAATGTCTAGCTTGCCCCACTGATTTCCTACTGCTTCAAACGTGGTTTGAACCTGAGCATCATCCTGAACATTGCAAGGAACAAAAAGCGATGGATTGAGAGGTTCTACTAATTCTGCGACTTTTTTTCAAGCCGACCTTTATCATCTGGCAAGTAGGTTACCCCAATGGTTGCCCCGGCCTTGTGGAGTTGTTGAGCGATACCCCAGGCGATCGATCGATTGTTGGCAATGCCAGTAACAAGGGCATTTTTTCCGGTCAAATCTAACATAACTCTCTACAATTAAGGGCAACTACGAGAATACTCAAAGATGGGGTACAAGGGACAGCAAGAAGCCGTTATGTAACAAAGCGTACAAAAAAGCATCCTAGAGTAAGTTTAAGTGTTCTAAGTTACAGATCTTTTAATGGAGTTGTCTTGTTATTGGAAACCACTTGTAATTAACTGGTTTGTAATTAGCTGGGAATTTCTTTGGGCATCAGGTAGGGGATATGGTAGTGACGCAAGATAGACCACTAGCGGCTGTATTCCGTCAAATAGGCGGAGGAGCGTTTCCGCCTGTTGTAGAAACGTTTGAACGGGGCAAGACCATTTTCTTTCCCGGCGATCCGGCAGAACGGGTTTACTTTTTACTCAAAGGGGCTGTTAAACTCTCACGAGTTTACGAAGCAGGGAGGAGATCACCGTCGCATTGCTACGGGAGAACAGCGTTTTTGGGGTTCTTTCACTGATTACGGGGCACAAATCCGACCGCTTCTATCATGCGGTTGCATTCACTCCGGTGGAACTGCTTTCGGTTCCTATTGAACAGATGGAGAAGTCCCTTAAAGACAATCCTGAACTATCGATGATACTGTTGCGCGGTTTGTCGTCCAGGATCTTGCAGACTGAGATGATGATTGAAACACTGGCTCACCGGGATATGGGTTCTCGATTGGTCAGTTTTCTGCTGATACTGTGCCGGGATTTTGGTGTTCCCAGCAGCGATGGGATCACGATCGACCTGAAGCTGTCGCACCAAGCGATCGCGGAAGCGATTGGTTCTACTCGCGTAACAGTAACACGGTTACTGGGTGACCTACGCCAGGACAAGATGATCTCTATTCACAAGAAAAAGATTACAGTCCACAATCCTGTAACGCTGAGCCAACAATTTACATAAGCGGTGATCAGAGATTAAGGGGAAGGAGTTTTAGGGTTGAGTTTTGAATTTAAAATGCCTAATTCCTAATTCTCAATTTTCACCTCTGCCACTACCCTCCGCTCTCACCCCTCATCTCTCACCTTCTCTCCTCTCACGCCTCCTTTTCCTTTAGGCGATACAACTTGTAGAAACATAGGGTAGGCTGTAGTTGAATTTGCCCTAAGCGATCGCGAATCGGATATGCAAAACAATTTTTTGCACTACGGGAAGTTGGGCCTCATCTCCGTGAGGGAATCTCTCCTTCCTGGCCCCTTTTCAGAGCCTTTGTTCTGGTAATCGCATCGTTAAGCAAAGAAGGGCGCTTTGGAGAGTGAATGTCCACCGGGTATATCCTGATTTTGGCGGTGCTGTTGCTGGGTGGAGTCATTGCCACCGTTGGCGATCGTATTGGGACCCGCGTTGGCAAGGCTCGCCTCAGCCTGTTCAATCTGCGTCCTCGCAAAACGGCTACGCTGGTGACCATCATGACCGGCACCATTATTGCCGCATCTACATTAGGCATTTTGTTTGCGGCCAGCGAGTATTTGCGAACTGGTGTCTTTCAACTTGACAGCATTCAGAGGCAGCTTAGAAGAGTTTCGTACCCAGCTCCAGCAAGCGACGGGTCAGAAAGAGCAGGTCGAAGGGGAATTGAAGAAAGCCCAGTCCGATCGCAAGTCGGTTCAGAAACAGCTAACTCAAACCAGGGACCAACTTAAGGACACCAACCGATCACTGCAAACGGCGATCGAAGGCCAGGCTCAAGCTCAGGCCGCAAAAGCTAGGACAGCCGCAGAACTGAACCGAATTCAACGTCAAGTTCGCTCCAAAATTAATGAGCTGAACGCAGAGATCAGGAAGCTTCAAGCTGACAAGAATCAACTGAACGCTCAAAAGACAGGGAAATTAGAGCGAAGGAAGCCCAGCTTAAAGAATTAGAAGCCCAGCAAGATTATCTAGCCAGGGAAGTTCAGGAACTAGAACAAGAAGCTCAGGGGCTTCGGCAGGGGAATGTGGCGATTCTTAGAGGGCAAATTTTAGCCTCCGCAGTGCTTCGGATTGTTAATCCTCCTGCTGCACGACAAGCCATTGACCAACTGTTGAACGAGGCAAACCGAAATGCCATTCAACTGGCTCGACCGGGAACCAATGGACAGGTTGTGCAGGTTACGAAAGCGGAGGTAGAACAACTCATCGATCGCATCAGTGATGGACAGGACTATGTGGTGAGGGTTTTTCGGCTGCTAACTACCTGATTGGAGAGAAGCGCATTCAGGTCTTTACCGATGCTGTACGCAACCAGGTCGTGTTTTTGGCGGGGATTCGATCGCAGCAACGACCCTCGATCCTTCAAGGATGTCGGAGGACCAAATCCAGCAGCGAATTAACTTGCTGATTGCCGCTGCAAACTTCCGTGCCCGTAGCCTTGGCATTTTGTCTGATTCCGTTAGTATTGGTCGCGTTCAGGATCTCATCACGTTTATCAATCAGCTCAAGCAGTACAACCAGATGATTGAGTTAAGAGCCGTTGCAGCAGATGTTACCTACACAGCTGGACCACTCAAGCTAGAGTTAGTAGCATCACAGAACGGAGCGATTCTGTTTCGAACAAAGAAGCCTTTTCCGGATGCTCTTAGACAATAATCCTCAACCGTATGCAATCAAGCTCTTCTGATTCTGATCAACCGGTCATTCTGGGATTTGATCCTGGTCGCCAAAAATGCGGCTTGGCGGTCATGGGAGTCGATCGAACGCTCCGTTATCATCAGGTTGTTAGCACAGAGACGGCGATCGCTACGATTCAATCGCTACGGCAGCAGTTTCCCATTTCCCTACTGGTTATGGGGGACCAAACAACCGCAAAGGATTGGAAACAAAAGCTGGATAACGGCTTGCCAGACCCCTACGCATCATGATGGTAGACGAGCGCTACAGCACGTTAGAAGCGCGCGATCGCTATTGGAAAATGTATCCTCCAAAAGGTCTCTACCATCTAATTCCCCAATCACTGCGCCCAATCCCACGCCCTGTAGACGATATTGTGGCAATTTTGCTGATTGAGCGCTATTTAGAACGGTTGGTCAATTAAACCTATTTATACCGACTTAAAGAAACAAAGTGGCAGATGGGAAAAAGGCAATGGGCAATAGGCAATGGGTTACAGAATGTGTTGCGGCAGTACTGCTACATCTTAGGACAATCAAACTACTAAGAGCTTTGCAATAACTGGTTTTCACACTTGACACTCAGTCCTCAGCACTTTGCTATATTGCCCATCGCCCTCTTCGTACATCTGTCACGTTCTCAATTCAAATTGGTACTAGAACCTACACAAACCTCGGAGGTCTTAACCCTCACAATCTGCAATCGCATTGCTAACGTCTCACTGGTGGTTTACCGAGTCCACCTGGAATAAAAAAGCTTCTGGTTGAATTGGTGTTGAGTTGATTTCCCACTCCCCCGTTTATCGTTCCTGGAATGAGGTAAGTACCACTGGAGCTAAAAGCGCCTCTGCCAGCATTAATGCGCGTGCCGTCCCGGTAGTAGTAGGTAGTGGAACCATCCTCTCCAGGCACCGCCACACTTGGGTAAATCACCGTGCCGGTTGGAGTTTGAATTGTTCCATTTGGATAGATTTGCGTTCCGGGCGGATAGTTGATCTGATTGCCAACGCCTCTGGAGGGTTGGGATGCTGAGGTGCTACTGGGCGCGGTTTGAGCACCCGCCGCTGTGCTGCCTGCCTCCACAAACAATAAAGTTAACAGACCCAAAATAAGATGTCTCATGATTCCATCCTAGTTTTGGGTCTTTAATTTTGGCATTTAGATTCTCAAAATTCGATCGCCAATCAGTCCTAGGGAGTACCGTAAGAGCTGTAACTAGCACTTGTAGCGTTCAAACTTCCCCGCGAATGGTGAAGGAGTAATCTCCACCCGGTTCCAGTTGATAATCCTTTTGTTCCAAAAAACGCCCAAGGGGTTCTTTGATTAGCGCTCGCCCCAATGAAGGCGCAACGGATAGCTCCCTCTCTGGAAGCACCATTCAAACTGCCATTCAAACTGGTTCGCTCGAACTTCACCCTCAATCTTTCCCTGTTTCCAGGATTGGCGGGTGATTCGAACATAGGCGGTGGTTTGAGGTAAACGACGGGAACCCACGATAAAAATGATTACTTTGCTAATTGAGCATCTGGCTCAAGCACCCACAATACCAAACCTTTAGGCACCTGCGTCAAGACAACCGTGTGGCCGTGATTTTCCATTCGCTCAAATGCTCGCTGAGCGGTTTCAAATGTGGAATAGAACTTGACATAGCTGTAGAGCTGACTATTGTAAGCGATCGCGCCTATGGGCTTGGGTGTGTCTGGCAGGGTAATGTGGCAAGTCCTAACGGATTTGCGATTTAGAATCAGGGGGAGAAAGCAGGACTATAATTTTTCAGAACCGTATTCAGGTTACCTACCATAAGTTTATCTAGAGGAACGGGGTGAGAATGCTGTAGAATGCCCCTCGATCTAAGCAAATTGCAGCGGATTTACCCACCGATAAACTACAGAATTTGTAGCATTAAGCGAAAAAGCTACTCCTTAATCTCCGCAACAACGCGGCTATTGTAGAGGCTCATGGCCTTTTCGACACCCTGCTTAATGCTACATTCCACCATGTCCACCACTAATCGAAGGACATCTGACATAATTTCAGCCTCCTTCGTGGAAAAGTGACCCAACACATGGGAAACCGCATCCCGATCGGGGTTAGCACTTTTGGCACTACCGATGCCAATTCGCAGGCGGGGAAATGCCTGAGTCCCCAAGTGGGCGATCGCTGATTTCATGCCGTTGTGCCCCCGCTGAGCCAGACAACCGCAGCCTCACCCTACCAACGGGCAAATCCATTTCGTCATAAACAACCAGCACTGATTCTGGGGAAATCTTGTACCAATCTGTGACTGCTCGAATTGCCTGACCGGAGTTGTTCATATAGGTCAGAGGTTTTAGCAGCCGCATTTTCGCTGCTCCAGGTCCCATCCCCTCCCCAAAAACTCCCTGAAACTTTCGATTTTCTGAAAGCCCAATTTGCCAGGTGTGAGCCAGGGCATCCACTGCTTCAAAGCCAATATTATGACGGGTGCGATCGTATTTGGAGCCAGGATTACCCAGGCCAACGATCAAGTGAGGAATTACGGGAGAGGCAGTGGCGCTATCAGTCATTAAAGTGAGAAAGGGCAATAGGCAAGAGGCGATGGAACAGTCTTACCAACTATCCTCCATCCCCTTCAGTGTTAACAATGCGAACCCAGTGCGAATAATTCGTTGTGGCTACTTAGCTGCTAACTTCACTGGATGCTTTACCTTCTTCTGCCGTTGCGGTAGTGGTCGTTTCATTAGAAGCCGCTCCATTTTCCTGGACTGAAGCGACTTCATGGGTTGGCTCAGTTGTTGGTTCAGCGGTAGACGGAGACAGCGCTGGCTGAGAAGGAGTTTCCAGGGTCGCTTCCATGGGTTCTTTCATCGCCTGCTCCAGTTGCTCAGCTTCCCGTTTGAACTCCGCTTCAAACTCCTTAGACGCCTCTTGGAACCCTCGAATTGCTTTTCCCAGGCTACGACCAATTTCCGGCAGTTTCTTAGGTCCAAAGATAAGCAGGGCGAGGACCAGAATGACTGCCATTTCTGGAAGGCCAATTCCAAAGATATTCACAACGATGCCTCCTAGCTATTCTCTACCGCCTACTTCCTCAATCTACAATCTGCAATCTGCAGTCTGCAATTCTGTAGCTCTTAGAGCAAAAAACCCCGGACACGCCGGGGAGATTCCAATTTCATCCAAAACAATGAATAAAGCAGCCGTACTGTCTAGCTTTACCAGCCGACAGTGAAGTCATTCAGCACGATCGAGGAGTTGTAGATTTGCAGAATAATCAGCAGAAAAACGAAAAAAGCCCCATGAAGACTGCCATTACTGGCGTAGTGCCCCAACCGGGAACAACCTTACCGTATTCAGAGTTCAAGGGTCTTAGAGCATCTCCCAACCGAGTCCGCTGTGCCATGAGTCACCTATGATTATCTCGACAGAACTTGTTATTGTTTGTAACATTATAAGGCAACGCACTCATAATTTATCTCAAGTATGGAACCCGCAATAGCTCTTAATATTTCTATCGGTGTCGTTTTAGTGGCGTTGACTGGATACGCTATCTATACTGCGTTTGGGCCTCCAGGGAAGAGTTTGGATGATCCGTTTGAGGACCATGAAGATTAGTAAAATCACGTTTCAGGGTCAGGGGTCAGGCGTAGAGAATTGTAGAGTTGTAGCTACAAATGTCTCCTGGTTCAACTACTCTGCTGCTCAGCATTAACCGAAACCTTAAAGCTTGCGATTTTCCAGGGGTGGACTGTAGCGGTCTGCCCGTGACTTGTATCTGAGTGGATTGATCGCTCCAGCAAATCGACCTGATCGCCTAATTTCAAGTTCAGGTCACTTTGAAGATTTAGTTGAGCTTCCTCGCCGTGACACTCGTAGCAGCGCAAAATCCACTCATCGGGCGCATCTTCGGATTGTTTGAAGGCCATCAATACGAGGTTATCGGCTCCTAAATTGAGCAAAGAACCTGTTGGTGGTAGGGTTTTGGAATCGGAGGATGCACTGGCAGGAATAACGATCGCTTGCAGCGGCATGTTTAACTCATATCCCTTTTGCACAGTTTGGGCTGCTTTCCAGTCGCCTGCATGGGGATAAATTGCATAGGTGAATGAATGATGCCCCTTGTCAGCTTCAGGATCGGGAAACTCAGTGCCCCGCAGCAGAGTGAGTCGTAGTTGATTAGGTTTCGCATCATAGCCGTATTTGCAGTCGTTGAGTAGGCTCATGCCATAGTTGCCATCATTGAGGTTTGCCCAGTGCATTGCGGGGACTTCCCATTGGGCTTTTTCAGCCTCGCTCTCTGGTTTCGTCGATCGCTCAATCACCCCACAAGGAATTTCGTAAGTTGCATAATCCGCTTCCAGATTCAATGGAAAAGCAACTTTGACCAATGTATGGCGCTCTTGCCAATCCCTAACAAAGGTTTGAACCTTCAAAATGGGAGAGTCTCTATCAAGAACATAGGCTTGGGTAAAAACAGATTGACCAATTTTACGCTTAACAATAACGCTGTCTGTGAGCAAATTGTTCTGCCTCAAACTGCCTCTTCGACAATACACTTCCAGCACTTCAGCGGGTGGCAAAGGTTTCTCTTCATAGTTGGGATCAATATTCCAGGCATCCCAATATTGTCCCTCATCCCTAAACGCCTGTAGCTGATTTCCTGGAGCGCTAAGGACTTCGCGCTGATTTACTTTGTCGAAAATGCTAGCTAGTTCACCTGTTACTTGATCAACAACAACGCGCAGAAAATTATTTTCTAAAACAGGCTTTTCTTCCTCTGATTTTCTAATCAGTTGCTCAAGTCGAGGGTATGCCCAGAAGCAACGATAGCCCAGTGCAGGCATATGTTCAGCTAGAAAGGTCAGACCTAAACCGTAGTGAGGGTTGGGATTATCAATGAAATAGCAGAAGGGGATTCAACGTCTCGACCATCAACATCACACAGCTGCCATTCGTGAAAGTGACCTCGCTCATTTTCCTGAAGCTTAGTAAGTGTTTCAACCGCTATATGCTCTAAATCAAGGCTTGTGTCAACGATCGCAGAGCGCTCCCAATTTAGTGGATTAAAGACTACGATGGCTTGTGCTTCTGGGTGGGGTAGTGGTGGAAGGGTGATTTGCTGAGCGATCGTATCAAGCGATCGCTGCAAGATAGCCTGACTAACTTGCATAGTTTGCCCCCAAGCGTTGTTAGCGTCTTTGAATACTTCCGCAACAGATGAACCAGGGAGGATATCGTGAAACTGGTTGAACAGAACTTTCTTCCAGGCAGCTTCTAGCTCTGCTTTTGGGTAGGGAGTATTAGCCGTAATTGTTGCCAGGGAAGCATACAGCTCAGCTAAAAGAGCCATTGTTCACACCGTCGATTCCACCATTTCTGATCGGCATGAGTGGTATAGCAACCGCGATGGAATTCGAGGTAGAGGTCGGAATTCCAGTGGGGGAGGGAGTGGGGAGTGGGGAGGAGGGAGTGGGGAGGAGGAAGGCTGATGGTCTGAGCATCATTCGCGATAGTCTGAGCTTCAGCGTTGATAGTCAGAGGTTCGCGCTTTAATGTTTGAGCTTCAGCGTTGATACTTAGAGATTCGGCGTTGATGTTCTGAGCCTCATCCCTAATACTTGGGGATTCAGCGTTAATGCTCAGAGGTTCACGCTTTAATGTTTGGGATTCAGCGGTGATGCTCTGAGCTTTGTCGTTGATAGTTTGAGGTTCAGCGTTGATGTTCTGAAGTTCAGGCGCTATATTTTCCACTTCAACGGGCAAGCCTTGAGTTGTCTCCTTTTGGTAGAGGGCTTCAAGGTCATGCAAATAATCCAGGGCAGTGGAGAATTCCAGGCGGGGAAAGAAGGGGATTGTTGCCAACGTCTTGCCACTTCCAGCATGTCGCGGGTGGGACCGCCGCCATGATCGCCCACACCGGGAAGCCAGAGGGATGTGGGAATGCCCGTTTTGATTCCCATTCACAGGCGTAGGTCGCCATTTTGACGGGGTCAATGCCTTCACCGATCGGAGCCGACATCAGACTGAAAATTGCCGTCCCATCGGGAGCCTGCCACTGAAAGACTTCGTAGGGAAACTTTGTCGTGTCGTTCCAGCGCAGTTTTTGGGTGACGAAGTAATCAATCCCTCCCTGCCTCAAAAGTTGGGGCAGTTGCCAGGTGAAGCCAAAACTATCGGGCAACCAGGCGATCGGGCTAATGCTGCCAAACTTTTCCTGAAAATAGCGCTGACCGTAGAGGATGTGACGGGCGATCGACTCGCCGCTAATAAGATTTAGCTCCGGTTCCACCCACAGTCCGCCAATGGGTTCCCACACACCGGCTTTCACCTGCTGCTGGATGCTTTGAAAGAGTTCGGGGCGATTTTGTTCGATCCAATCATACAGAGCCGGGGTGGAATGGCAAAAGATCAGTTCGGGAAAATCTCGCTGGAGTTTTAGGACTGATTCAAAGGTGCGTTCGGCGGCTTCCCAGGTTTCGCTAATCGGCCAGAGCCACGCCATATCCAGATGGGCATGTCCCAGGAGTTTAATGGTTCGTTGCTTGATGAAGTTGGAGAGTGGGAGGAGGCGATCGCGGAGGGTGGTGAGGGAGCGATCAAATAAGAGTTTTGAGTTTTGAGCCTCAAGGGTTGACCAATCGATTTGGGTGACTGCGTTTGCCAGATCTTCTAGTTGGTCGGGGGCGAAGGTTTGTAGATAAAGGTGGAGGATGGCGAGTTCGTCGGCGATGAAGCCGGGTTCAGCGGTTAAGGAATTGGGTTTCTGCTCTGAGACTGTTGGTATCTCGTCATCCGAACTGAAAGAAACCCGACTGTTAAAATTGGGGGCTTCGTAGAGGCAGAGGGAGCGGACGAGGGCACCATCATCGTGACCGGGGCTGATCAGGCGAAGGGCGATCGTAAATTCATCTCCCGGTTTCACGGCATCACTCAGCAGTAAGCGGGTGGAGTGATCGAACAAGTCTCCTTCCTGCACTAACTCACCGTTGACGAAAATTTGCGCCAGTTCTGCCCACCAGGTTAGTGCCACCCGCAAGCTTAGACCTTCCAGGGGATAACCGTGAAGGTCAGAGGGAACGGTAATGGTCTGACAAAACCAGCGCACGTTTCGCCCTTTGGCCCAGGGGAGATGTCCTTTGACGTTGAGTGGGGCGATCGATCCATTCCGCCAGGTTTCCAGTTGAGAGACTTTCTCTACAGAACGATCGCCATCCCAAAACCGCCACCCCGTCTGAACACTGATTTGTGTTAGGTTTCCGGAGGCGGACGATTTCTTCGGAAATAGGATCGGACAGAGGATGATTTGAGTAACTCAATGTTCGTGCATATCCTAGCGCTGCACCCTACATCGTAAAGCCTTCTGCTCTATCTCTTGTCCATTCTTCTAAACCTCACTTTCAACCTATCTTTAGGTCGGCGGATAGGAATAACAACCGGTTCTAAATGTTGATTGGGCAATAATTCCCACTCGTAATCTCGCAATAGGTGCGCCATCACAATTTTCATTTCCAGTTTGGCGAAGGCGATTCCCAGACAGATGCGTGGACCTCCGCCGAATCCAATTAAGCTAAACGGCTTTTGTTTGGACTCTTGGCGTTCTGGACTAAACCGATCGGGGTCAAAGCGCTCCGGGTCGGGAAACACATCGGGCGATCGGTGCGTAACCAGAATCGAGTACTGCGCTAGCCACCCCTCTGGAACATGAAACCCTTTGAAATCAAACGGTTTCACCACACCCCGGAACCCGCCTCCTACTGGAGGATGAAGCCGTTCGGTTTCGTTGAGAATCTGCTCCAGGTAAGGCATTTTGGAGAGGTAGTCGAGGGTGAGGAGTGAGGAGTGAGGGGTGAGGGGTGAGGGTCTGGAGGAATGAGGGATGGGGATGAGGGATGAGAGCGAAGCGCTAATTGTTCAGCTCTGGCTGTTTCTAAAACATCGGGATGGCGGGCGAGTTCGAGGCAGACCCAGGTGAGCAGGGCGGTGGTGGTTTCGTGTCCGGCGAAGAGGAGGAGCATTGCCTGGGCGCGGATTTCTTCTAGCGAAAGTCGATCGCCGTTTTCGTCCTGTGCCTGAATTAGCAGGCTGAGGGCATCGTCGGTGGGGTTCTGCTGGCGTTGCTGAATTACCTCCGTGATATGGTCGAGAATTTGGTTGCGGGCGGCGATTGCTCGTCGCATGCCTAAACCAAACAAGCCATTGGTCAGGTCAGTAAATAATTTGCTGAGGCGGGCAGTATCTTCACCAGGAGGCGTGCCCAAAAAATCTGGCTGGCAATGTCAAAGGTCAGTTGTTTGAACTCGTCAAACCAGACGAATTCCCGTTTTGCTTCCCACCGTTGCAGGTAACTCTGGGTAATGGTATCGATCGTGGTCACATATCTGGCTAAAGCAGGACCATGAAAGGCTGGCATCATTAACCGTCGATTGCGTCGATGCTCGTCCCCTCCTGTAAAAACAGGGATTGCCCCAGCAGCAGCTTGAAGCTTTCGGGCCAGCCATCCCGCCATGAAAAGTGGTCATAGTGGCTGGAGAGCAAAAACTCAGCCGCTTCTGGCCCCGCCAGGAACACGGTCGATCGTCCTAAAATGTGGGTCTTGAAGATAGGACCATACTTTCTGAACCGCTTGACCGCAAAGTTGGGATCAAACAGCATTTGTAGGGTTTCGCCAATGAAGGGCAATCCTTTACTGCCAGGGGGAAGCGGAAGGGTTGGCATAGTTAAGTGGTTACTTGAATGCCTAGATCAACAGCAAGTGGTCTTTCTAGCGTTTGGTGAGTATTCTCAAGGATCTTGGCCAGGTAAATCCACACGTGTTCACGCTGTTTTGGGTTGAGGCTGTAGATTTGATTACTCTGTGGGGAGAACAGAGGCTCGGCCAAAAGCGTTTGGTAGTCTGGATTTTGCTTTGATTCCGGTGTCAGTAGGGCGGTGTGTAGTTTAGAGGGCACAAGTCCTGCTGGGATTTCTCCTCTAGAAGATTGAGAATGGGGCTTTGGTAGGCTTGAGCATTAATGGGTTGATTTCTCAGAAGTTGCAGTACATGCCCGAGGGAAAGGGGTTGATTGGGAAACAGCCGCAAGATTTCTCGAAGCAGAAAATAGTCGCTACACTGATGGCGGGAAGCATCAAGCACGTGTGGATAAAAAGGAGATTTGCCAGACCACGCGCAACCCTACTACAGGTTTCTGGAGAGGTGCTTACGTCCCAGATGAGATTGGCATTTGGAAGTTTTTGCTGGAGCCAGTGGCCGATCGCCGGAAAGGAGGCCGTCCCCTGTGCAAATGACTCTTTGAATGGCCTGTACGCCTAACCCCGTCTCCGCTAGCAGGGTGTTTAACCCCGATTCAGCAGTTGAATATAAGGAATCACCACTCGGCTGTGAAAATCCTGCTGGCTCATCGTCCATTGGCGGTTATTCAAACTAAACGTAGCGGAGGATTGCTGTTGTAGCCCAATTTTTAGCTGTCGGGCGATCGCCAGTAGAATACGTCCTAAATCGTGGCTCTGGAGGCGTTGCTGCAAGCGATAGCGGGCCTGCAAATCGGGTTCGCCAGGTAGGGCAAATCCAGACTGGGTTCGCCCAGATTTCGCCATCCCCAAACCGATGGGTAAAGCATTTGACTGATGATGTCCTGGTCGATCGCCATCCCACCATAGGCAATATTGCGAAGATGAAGCTGGCTTCGATTCAACTGATGAATGTCCTGCGGCAAATCCACCAGCAGAAATTCGGTCATCGTCGCCCCAGCACTGATTACAAACGTGCCACCCCGCCAGGACGGACGTTTACCAGAGCTGATGGAATACGTTCGCCGTGACGTTTGCGGTTCTGTAGTGGTTTCAGCAGGAAGTTCCGCCAGCAAAGCCGCGATCGTGTCTTCAATGAAAAAGATCTGGTCAGGCGTTGTCAGCAATCTGGCAGCGAGTACTGCCTCCCGCAGATTGAACCGATAAGCATCGGACCAACCAAATGGACAGCCGATTACGACTCCTACCAGTTGAGACAGTGCTGTTTGAAACGCGGTAGAGTCCAGTGATTCTGCAACACAAGTTGGTGAACCGTCTGGTTCCGTTTCTCGCAGCGTTTTGAGCATTGCTGTCACCGCTTGCTGTATCCACTCCAGAGAAATTGGCTGGTGCTGGGACCATTGCAAGACGGGTTCCCACGTCTGTACCTGGTTAGAGTGACAGGGGATGGTGACGTTCAGGTAATGCCGGAAGTTACCCACCAACAGGCCTGAGGAGGGACCCTTTGATTGATCGCGTAAGGCGATCGCAGCTTTTAAGGCGCGATCGCCCACAGCCATTGGTGTTTCTGGCATCCTACTCAATTGTTCAGTAGTCAGAAAAGCAACGGCAGGCCATCGCAAAATCATTGAAGGGGCATTAGCTTGACCTGCTCCTGACCAACCAATGGGATAACGTTGAGCGGTTGCTCGATTCAGCAGACAGGCAGAGACTCCGGTTGTTCCAAGATCGATGCCCAGATACCAGACTCGGTTAGGGCTGGGTTTACGATCGTGTGTTCCCGTTGTTGACGAGCCAATTGAGTCTGCTTTAGGGATTGTCGCGTCGCCCAAACCCTTTAGGAGGTTCGCGGTTGATTCGCTTTTTTTTCAACGCTCTCGGTGCCTAAACCCGGAGACTCAACAGGGGCAGCCGGAGGCTCAGAGTTGGGCAAATCGGATGCCGGAGGGGGCGTGTCAAGTAACCCCATCAGGTTCTCGATCGCCTGCTCTAAGGTCAAATCCTCAAGGCTCTTTTGAACAGGAGGCTCTGGTACAGAAGCAGTTTCTGAAGGAGCTGTTGGATTTGATAGGCTGTCCTCGACAGGGTTTTCGGGTACCTCAAAGGAATCAGCCGAATCAACGGGAGGCGCATCTGCGAATAACCTACTAGCATCCTCCAACGTGAACGCGTCAGCGTGGGAAGCATCTGGCTGAGGTGGTGGGGCAGGAGCCGGTTCAGCCGAGGGAGTTGGAGCGATCGTGGAAGGGGCTTCTGAAAATAAATCTCCCATACCTTCCAGCGTAAATGGGACTGGAGGGTTGCCTGAAGAGGTTTGGGAGTTTTCGATCGGGGGTGTTTTTGTCGAAGGAATATCGGCAAACAGGTCATCCATCCCCTCTAGAGTAAATGCAGCCGTTTCTACGGTTGAGTTAGTAGGGGATGACGGAGTATAGGACGAGGGCGGGTTTGAAGATGCTTCTTCAGGAATCACCTCTACCTCAGCGTTAACTGGAGGCGGAACGGGGTTCACCGACGGAGCCAGGGAAAGATCGGCGAACAAACCACTGATACCCTCTAACGTGAAGGCAGATTGCTCAGGAGGTGGAACAGGGTTCACCGAGGGCACTACTGGCGGTACATCTGCAAACAGGTCATCGATCCCTTCCAGTGAAAACGCAGGCTCCTCGCGTAACCGGGGCGATCGATGTTCAGTTTGAGGAGGTATTGAAGATGCCGTTGGAGAAGTGGTCTGGGCGGAAGTCGGTTCTGAGAGGGACGATGCCAATTCTTCTACCGTAAGTTCCTCGGAAATAGCTGAAGGCTGTTCTACAGAACTGGGAGCATGAGGTGCTTCCGTTCCCCAGTCTGCCAGGGTTGCTTCTGGTTCAAGAATGGGTTCCTCACCCAGACTAGGCCCCTGGCGTTCTGTTCCCTGCTCCAGGCTAGAAAGATCTTCATTCAAATGGCTCAACGTGTCCTCATCCAGCCACAATCCTGAGTTTGCCTTGTCAAAGGGTTCTTCTGCCGGAAGCAAGTCTTCTTCTAGAGACGCAGGAATGAAGGTATCTTCCGATGGAATAAAAGGAATGTCGGCCTGTTCAGAACCCGGGCTGGATGGCTGGGGCTGGAGCATACTCCAACCGAGAGCCTGGTCGAATAGTTCCTGGGTAGTCGCATCGGTTGCAGGAGGAACCCTGTCGCTGGTTCGGTTACTATTTGACGGGGGAGGCGGATTCAACAGGCGTTGGATTGGGTTCAGCTACTTCGGGGAGACTTCATCCGATGGGGAAGCGTCCGCGAATAAATCTGTGAGAGAGCTAATCTCATCTTCTACAGAGGGAACAGGGGTTCGGAGGGAACAGGATGATGATGTTCCAGAACATCCCAACCTAAGGTTGGATCTGAGGCGATCGCATGCTTCGTTTCAACCGCAGGCTGTGGGGACAGATCAACGTCATCGGCTACAGCATCCGTTACAGCCAGATCGGTTACTTCTGGTAGTGAAGAACCCTGAAATGAAGGCTCATGCAGGTCAACCGCACCCATTTGCGGCCAAACGTTGTTCTGTTCGGTATCGTTTACCAGATCATCGTCTACTAGATCATCTGGAATAGCATCTGCGCCGAATAGTTCATAGAACTCATCTAGCTCATCTTGCCCATCTCCCGTTATTTGGCCAGGCTCCCCATCGACAGTAGTTGGATGGACACTGTTGAGCATTCGATCGATCTCTGCGTCTGTATCTTCTACGGACGTGTTCGTGGATTCATCGGGTAGATCCAGGCTTAGCTGTTCCAGCAGCTTCAGTGCAGCATCGATATCAGCGGTATCCTCTCCTTCCAGAGAGGGAAATGGATTGGCGTCTGTGGAGGGTTGCTCAAAGGAAATCTGAGACGGTGCTGTTGGAGAGGGTTCTGGCGAAGAACCTGTACCTATTTCAGCATCTGGATTGAGGTTTAGCAGCGCATCAATGTCTTCAGCTTCAACCTGACTGAGTTCTAAATCAGTCAGATTCAGATCTGGCATATCCAGATTCTCTAGCTTCAAGGATTCAAAGTTGCCAACGTCACCTGTGCCCGCCGACCGCAACCAGGCATCGATCGCCGCGTCAACAGATGCAGGATTAAGTTCGGCTGTATCTTTTACTGAAGTAACAAGGGAGGCAGCTCCGCTCCTGGATAGGGAGCTTCAGATCTGACAGGGTTTCAACCGTGGAGGGTTCTGGTGGCTTGGGTGACGTTGGGGCAGTTACTAATGGATTAGATAGATCAGAATCCTGGGTTGCCTCCGGTTTGTTAATTTCTGACTCCGTTTTCAAGTCAGGAACTGCAGCAGACTGGAGGTGGGCAGAGGTTTTCTGCTTCAGTTGCTGAGCGAGTTGCTCAACGATCGCCGCAACCATTAGTTCACCCTGCTGCCCCAAGCTGTGCATTCTCTCTAGACCCTGCGCCAGGGACTCCTGGTATGCCTGAACATTTCGTTCAAGGGACTCAAATACCAATTTCAATGTGGCGTCGAGGTTGACCACCAATTGGTCAGAATCAGGCTGAAATGGTCGAGGTTGCCCTAACGACTGTTGAGAGGAATTAGGAACAGGCACCATGGCGGAGCCAGAACCAGACAGCAAAGCATTCTCGCCTTGAGGAAGCGGCTGGTTGCTCATGGTCTTCAGAGTTTGCGAAACCTGTTGAGAAAGGGTTTCTTGAAGCCGGGCCATCAATACCTGCAAAAACCCGCAATGATTTGCTGCTGAGTTGCCTGATGCTGATGCAATCCATATCCCTGCCTCTGGGCTTCTAGCTGCTGAATCTCTTGTCGCAGCGATTCCCGCTGTTGGCGGAGTGATTCAACATCTGTTTGGAGTGGCTGCATCAAATTTGCCCGCAGATAGCCCATTTCCTGCATCACTGTTTCAAGCATCTGTTGGGCATCTGCTGGCTGCACGTTCGATTCCTGAAAACCTGCGGAATAGGGAACGTGGGCGGGTTGCTGATAGTGAATATCGTGAGCTAACAAGTCGGACCTTGCTCCAGTCTGACTGGGCACCTCTTGAACTGCTAACCGTCGCTGAAGGGCAACCAGATAGTTGCGAACTCGCTCCAACATCTGGCGCTGTTGGGTCACTTCACCAGACATCACCCAGGGCAACCGGGCTGTTGTCCGTTGGAGAACGGCATCAATATCTGCAATTAGGGCTTGAATTTGGTCCTTCTGAGAAGTCACGCTGTAACCTCTGTCTTTAAAATTCGGCTGAGGAGGGCGGCAAAAAGGGTGGGCCATGACTGCACCCCCATTTATATAATCAGGTTTCCCAGAGATAACGGCTATATCACTTCGAAGCAACGCTTGAAAATCTCCAGATCGTAGAGGTACTCAGGAAACTCTAAACGGATGATGTCCCGTTGCACAAAGTTTACGTCAGGAACACTGAAAAGTTGCAAAATCTCAGAAATTAACGCTACAGCAGGGCAGCTTGAAACAACTCCCAGCTTTGAATCAGAGTTGGAAGAGGCTTTAGGTTATTATTACTATTATTCTTGCTCATGTCTCCTGTGCACCCTAAAGAGGGTTGCTATTTGTAGGGTTTGGTGGTTCCGCCGATCGCGATCGCAAAACAGTGATGTTGCCTGTGATATGCTCAATTCCTGAGAATGGAACGATTTTGGGGCAATCTGCAAATTCACAGAGTTTTGGCTGATGTCTATAGGCTGCCTGATATGTTCAAATTTCAGATTGATCAGCCGACTTTAACCGATTGAATTATCATTTAACCCTGGTCTGAGAATTTTCGATGCGAAAGCCCCATGGAAGATCGGTATAATCCACGAGACATTACGGCTAATATATCGATTCGTTCTGCTCCATTTTTCCAGGGGTTGCCAGAATCTGCTGTGGAGAAAGCAACTGCCCATGTCGTGATGCGGAGCCATCCGGCAAACCAGGTGATTTTGCTAGAGAATGACTGGGGCAGTTCGGTCTATTTCATCCTGAATGGCTGGGTCAAAATTCGAACCTATAACCTGGACGGTAAGGAAGTCACGCTCAACATTTTGGGAAAGGGTGAGCTGTTTGGGGAAATGGCTCCCCTGGATGAAGTTCCTCGATCGACGGATGTAATTACCCTGGCTCCAACAGTCATTGGCAACATGCCAGCCCAAGATTTTGTCAATCTGCTACACACGGGTTTCAGTCCGGCATTCGGTTGGCACAGTTGATGGCACGGCGACTGCGCCAGGTAAACCGACGGTTGCGGCTGCGAGAGTCCGACAGCACCTCGCGCGTGGCCGACATCCTCCTGTTTCTGGCAGATGGCCAGGGCAAGAAAAGCACAAAGGGGACAGAAATCCCCAACCTGCCCCATCGAGAATTGAGCAGTTTAAGCGGCTTGGCGCGGGAAACGGTCACGCGGGTACTGAGCAAGCTGGAGAAGAAAGGACTGATCGAGCGAGATCGGGACACCCTCACCATCCCCGATACTCACGCTTTGGAACGTCTGATGATTTAGTGAGGTGATTTCCTTTAAGACGGATAATAAGCGCTTGCCAAATGTGATAGTAGAGAAAACCAATGACCACTCCAGAAAGTCCAGAAAACCGTGTAGAACGGCTGGAGGAAACCATGGAAGTGATTCAAGCAACGTTGGTTAGGTTGAGTCATTTGCAGGTTCAAGGCCAGTCCCAACTGAATCAGCTTGGGCAAAAGCTTGACCAATTGACCGATCGAGTTGACCAAGGTCAGTCCCAACTGAATCAGCTAGGGCAGAAGCTTGACCAACTGGGCGATCGAGTTGACCAAGGTCAGTCCCAACTGAATCAGCTAGGGCAGAAGCTTGACCAACTGGGCGATCGAGTTGACCAAGGTCAGTCCCAACTGAATCAGCTAGGGCAGAAGCTTGACCAACTGGGCGATCGAGTTGAATCCAACGCTAGAGCAATTCAGGCGACCAATCAAGACCTTCGTGCCAACATTGAGGATCTAACTTCTACGCTTGGCACTTATGCAGCTCAGGCGGAACAAGACAGGGTTGCTTTAGTTGCTTCAGTTAGCTCCCTGGTTGAAGCGTTGCAAAACCGTTTCAGCGGCAATGGTGGAGGCTAGAAACGAAACGATCGCTTTTCACCTGGTAACACCGCACCCTTACCATTCCCGACACCACGCTCTAAAACGTCTAATGATTTAGCCGTTCAAGCTTGAATTTAGTTGGTGCTCTAATAAACCGAGTACTGTTGAGTATTAAAAGTTCAGACAGGTTTATTCGTCATTGTCATAGATTGCATCATGCCCTTTTATCCGATTCAATTCCTCTGTGGTAAAAGTTACCTCGACAAGAGCATTAAGGAAATCTTTCAAATTTGCTTGTTTAATCTGCTGCCCATTCTTAAGGGTCTCGTTACAAGAGTAACCACAAAGAATAACTCTTTCACTCAGGGAATTTCCTTTAGTTCCAGCACTTTATCGATCAAGGCTTGTCCTTGCAGGGGAATGCTGCCACCATCGGTCATAATGCTAAATCCAGTCAGCTACGCTTGCTAGCGTTCCCTTTTTAATTGGATTTTCTCAGACTAATGCAAACCTCGGAGGTTTCAACTTAAATTTGCACCTCATAACCAACCTCGGCGCTCAAACCTCCGAGGTTTTGGTAAACCTAGGCCTACACTCGCTGAAGCGCCCGCTAACGAGTGGCGATCGTTGCTGTCTCCAGAATCGGTATTAGTTTCAAGCCAAACTCATTCTCAAAGGCTTCCTTCTTGAGGTTCAGGCTCCACAGTTCTAGAGCGCAGTCATCATCAGAGTGAGTAGGTCGCAGGAGCAGATGCAACTCGCCTTTGTCTGGGTAAGGTTTGCAGGTGATTTGCTGGATGGCACCAATTTGGCGGCGATCGAGGGCAACGGCAATCCGCAACAGAGGACTGAGCTGATCCACGACGCGACGATGTTTTTTGCTGGTGAGATTGCGATAACTCTCGTGTTTCTTCTTCGGAACGCTTTTGCGGTGGTAGCGAGCAAGGTTTGCAATGGTCTCCACCTCCATTTCCGTGTAGCCCAACAAATCTCCGTTACGAATCAAATAGTAGGAATGTTTGTGGTGGGAATCGTGACTAACATGGTGTCCGCAGTTGTGCAAAAAGCGGCGGCCCACAGCAACTCCGCTCCTCCTCACCCCAGGTATGCAGAGTTCCCTGGGTTTGATCAAATAGGCTAACCGAAAACGCTGCCACCCGCTCACTATAGGGCAGGTTGACCTGGTATTTCTGTGCGGTGTTGAGAACGCTGCGCTGGCGGACGGAGCTTTGATAACGCAAACGGTCCTCAATCAGACCGTGGGTGAGCATCCAATCAACGATGACCCCTTCTCTGAGCGATCGTTCACAAATCACGATCGACTCCGTGCCAAGCAGCGTCATCGCTTCCTGCAAAATCAACGCCCCTGCCAGAATAATTTCGGCACGGCGATCGTTCATGCCCGAAATTTGGGATCGCTCATCGTAGTTGAGCTTGCGTAGACGACTGATGATATCGCGCAAATCTCGCAGGGTAAAGGTGTAGCCGTTTAAGGGGCTGGGTACTGTGCCTTGAGTCTCACGCGCATGGATGGTTGCCAGGGTTTCGATCGTGCCAGAGGTGCCAACCAGGCAAGGCACTTCTCCCGACTTCAGATGCGCCTGGAGTTCTTCGACTGGACGCTCCAACATTCCTCGAATGTAGGCTTGAAGCGTATGAAATTCCCCGCTGCTGATGGGATCGGTGGTGACGTATTCGGCAGTTAGCCGAACCGCGCCAACCTTAGTGCTGCTAAGGGTGCGGGGTTCGTGTCCATCTCCTAAAATCAGTTCGGTGGAACCCCCACCGATGTCAATAATGATGTGCGGTTGTTGGTTAAACTCCATCCCCGACAGCACGCCCAGATAGATTCGACGGGCCTCCTCTGGACCGGAAATGAGGTTAATTGATAGCCCTAAGTCCTTTTCGACCTGTTGTAAGAAGCTCCTTCCATTGGGAGCTTCTCGCACTGCACTGGTCGCAACGGCAATAATTTGTTCGGCATTCTGGCTTTTGGAAACGTCCTGACACCGTTTGAGGGCGTCTGTAGCTCGTGCCATTGCCTCTTCAGTCAAATTTCCGGTTTGCTTGTCGCGATCGCCTAAACGAACCGTTGTTTTTCTTTCGCAATAATCGTAAACGCTGGCAACGACGGTTGAATGCGGACAACGACCATGTGGATTGAGTTTGTCCCCACGTCGATTGCCGCTAAAATCCGATCGTTCTCCGCAGACATGGGAGGAATGT
This sequence comes from Kovacikia ellensis JS3, assembly GCA_034541955.1. GTDB lineage: Bacteria > Cyanobacteriota > Cyanobacteriia > Leptolyngbyales > Leptolyngbyaceae > Kovacikia. The sequence goes on from JAVYJL010000003.1 coordinate 162,262, forward strand.
TCAATAATTTAGTTTCTAGTTTAGGAATTGTGCCGACCATCTTGCTTGCAAGGTGAGATCCTTGCTTAACCTTAAGCTGTTGACTTCTACCTTTCCTTGGAGACCCTGAAGGGTTTACAGGTAGATTCCCCAGTCCATCATCTGTGATTTCCGGTCCAGAAAAAGCGGCGAAATTTGTAAAATTATGTAAATATTCTTAGTATTGACGTGGCTCGCCCCCATGACCTCTCCTGCTAACAAAACATTGTCCTTTCCCTGGTTAGGTTGCATGGAATCTCATTCAAATGACTCTACAGATGCTGAACTGATACAGGCTTTGCTTGAGAATCAGTCGCTCAAAGAGCAGATTGCCATGCAAACCCAATTTATGCATTTGCTGACTCACCAGTTAGCAACTCCCTAACCTCTCTAAGCGGTTCCATTCATTTGCTGGCAGAGTATCCCTTAGACCCAGAGCAGCGACAGGAGTTTCTAGCGGTCGTGCAGCATCAGGTGCAGCGGTTGGAGCATTTATTGCAGGACTTGATGGCAATTCGTGACCTGGAAACCGGTGCCCTTGAGACTCGTGTTGGTCAATTTCATCTGCCAGACCTTGTGGAGGAGGTCGTCGCTGGATTTCGTCCTTATCCAGTAATCTATCACTTTGATTCCGAGATCCCTCCGATATATGGCGATCGCTGGCAAGTTTCCCAGGTCATTGTGAACCTGATTTCAAATGCCGTTAAATATTCTCCTGACGGTAGTCCAGTTGAGATTGGGGCATCCTTCAAGACCCAGGACTATGTAAAGGTGTGGGTGCAGGATCATGGCCTTGGCATTCCGGCAGCCGATCAACCCTATTTATTTGAACGGTTCTACCGGGTTAAACATGCCGATCGTCAAAACATTGAAGGGACTGGTTTAGGGTTATCCTCTGTAAATTGCTGGTTGAAAACCAGGGTGGAAAGCTTTGGTTTGAGTCCAAACACAGCCAAGGAAGCTGTTTTACTTCACGCTACCGACCAAGCGATCCATAAGGTGATAAGCGGTAGGTGGTAGGGCGGAATTAAGAATTAGGAATTAAGAATTAAAAATTAACTCTCATCATTCTCAATTCTTAATTGCCAATTTCAAGCCTCAAAATTCTTAATTCAACACTCTTAATTCTTAGTTTTCCCCCTCCCCTCTTTCCACTCTCAGCCCAAAGTAGGTGAGAACCAAATCTGATGTCCCGGTATTACACACTTCATGCTCCTCTCCGGGTTCCACGGCAATGCAGACTCCGGGCTGGAGCGGTCGGGGTTGCCGTCAACCACTATGATTCCTTCCCCGCTTCAACAAAGAAAACCTCGCACATATCCTGGTGGCTATGGGCAGCGGCAACCTGTCCGGGAGCAAACCGCGCTTGAGAAAAATTGGTCAGATGGGGCAAACCCTAGGCGCAGCATGACCTTTTTCTTAATAGCAGGATTATGAGAAACTGACTCTTCGGGTAGGGACGCTAGGGAGATGTGTTTCATTAGCGGGTAATTAGGGGGTAGGGGGTAGGGGTCAGGGGTCAGGGGTGGGTGATAGGTGATAGGTGGTAGAGATCAGGGGTCAGGGGTTAAGGATATTTATCCTTTATCCTTCAGCCTTTATCCTTTATCTTCGTATCCTTTGGCCCTGAGAACTAAGAATTCAAAAGTCCTACCCACACCTGTAACCTATCTTCTATCGAGTTTAAAGCGGGGGTGGAAGTGTTCATGACAAAACAGCGATCGCAGCTCAAAATCCTCTTGCTGCAAATTAGGGACGATCAATTCACCTGTCAGGAAGAATTGAATGAATTTGTTCGCTTTAGTCGTCTGGATGTAGACCAATTCGGAATTCTGAACACCTTTGAGACACCTGAATTTGAACCTACCCGTATTGAAGGATATGACGCCCTATTTGTGGGTGGCTCTAGCGATGCCTCTGTGACTCAACCAGAGAAATACCCGTTTGTAGAGGATGCTAAGCGACTGCTTGTTTATTGCTTGAAAAAGAAATTCCGGTATTTGCGTCTTGTTTTGGCTTTCAAGCGGCGGTAGAAGCGTTGGGAGGCAAAGTTATTGTGGATAAGGCAAACATGGAGATAGGAACCTTTCCACTAACGCTTACAGAAGCGGCAGCAGATGACCTCCTTCTACACGATGTGCCAGATGGATTTTGGGCGGTTTCGGGTCACAAAGAGCGGGCTATTCGCTTACCCGAAAATGCGGTTTTGCTGGCTTCTTCGGAACGCTGTCCTTACCATGCGTTTCGAATTGAAGGCAAGCCATTTTACGGTTTTCAGTTTCACCCTGAAGTAGACCCTCCCGATTTGACAGCCCGCATCACTCGCTATCAAAGTCGTTACCTGGATAGCCCAGATTTGCTGTCCGACATTCTAAAAGATTTGCACGACACAACGATCGCCAATCAGCTCATCGAAAAATTTGTCGATCGCATCCTACTCGGCAAGAAAGAAGGCATCCGAAATGGAGATCGTTAAAGTGGTAGCTACCACTTTAACCGTATCTCTAAGGCAGGAGACTGCCGCTACGACTGATCAGCGATTTCACAATGTTGACCCGGAGCATCTTAAGCACATTACCGGCGAAGATAGCCAGTCGGGTAATCTGTTCCCAGGTCAAAAGCTCGATTATTCCACCCCTGTTCCAACTCGAAGTCAAAGCATCCCTCACAGTAGTCAAGATGCCTGGCTGACTATCGGAATTGCGCGTGATTTCTCGGTAGAACCCAACCTAAATGGGGGCTATCGTGGGCGCTTGGGTGGTTGCTAATGCTTTTACACCTGACGCAGTTCGGTTTCAATCACAATACTCCCTTCGACAATGCGATCGCGGCCATTGGCTTTTGCTCGATAAAGTGCCTGGTCTGCTGAAGAAATCAGCGCTGCGGGTGAAATACCCAATGTGGGAATGATCATCGAGACACCAGACTAAGGGTTACGTACTGCCTGATTTGGGAGTCTCGATGTTCTAATTTAAGTTCTTTGATTCCCATTTGAATTTCCCTGGCAACCTGCATAGCGCCTTCAATGGACGTATTGGGCAGCACAATGGCAAATTCTTCGCCGCCATAGCGGGCGACCACATCTGCCGGACGGGTTGCTGCTAGCTGAAGCACACGGGCAATACTTCGCAGGCAGTCATCTCCAGCCTGATGGCCATAGGTATCGTTGAAGGACTTGAAGAAGTCTACATCACACAGGATCAGAGATAGGGAAGCTGTTCCCGGTTGAGTCTACGCCACTCCTGCTCCAGATATTCATCAAAGCGGCGGCGGTTGGCTACCTGAGTCAAGCCATCCAGGTTGGCGAGGCGTTGGAGTTCCTGATTAGCAGCTTGAAGGGCAGCCTCTGCGGCCAGACGATCGCGCACCTCCTGCTTCAGCAGCTCGTTCTGTTCTCGCAGTTGGAGCTGTAGCCGTCGTAGCGTCAGGTGAATCGTTACCCGTGCCATTACTTCGGGAATACGGAATGGTTTGGTGATGTAATCTACTGCACCCACATCAAAGGCTCGAAGTTTGTCTAGCACCTCGTCTAGTGCGCTAATAAAGATAACCGGAATATCCTTTGTACGAGGATTTGCCTTCAGGGCCAAACACACTTCATATCCGTCCATCTCAGGCATACAAATGTCGAGCAGAATTAGATCGGGCGGTGTCAATTTGACCAATTGCATCGCGATCTCACCGCTGTTAACAGCCTGCACTTCGTAACCACGGCGGTTTAGCATCCGGGACAAGAGGTGAAGATTGTCGGGCGTGTCATCCACGATTAAAATGGTTCCCTGGGTATGCTCTAACTGCGCGCTCATTCCACCTGGTTCCCTTGTTCCACGGCTTCTTCTTCTTCTAAACATCTCTACATCCCACATTAGACCTTTTGCGTAAATGCTGGATGACTGCAATATGTTGAAATCAGGAGAAGAAGGTTATTTTTGCGAAAACAATTAATTCCTGCAAGTGTTTTATTAATTTGCAATGTTGGAGCGTAGTCTATGCGGTGAGGAGGGGTAGGAGGAATTGGTAATTAAGAATTAAGAATTAAGAATGATGGGAGCTAAGTTTTAATTCCTAATTCTTAATTCCTAATTCTCAATTCAGCCCTACCACCTATCCCTTACCACCTGGTTTAGGTCTAATATGGGCGAGATCCAAAGCATCGGTTTGTGAGGGTCAACATGATTGAAGTTGAGCATTTAAGTAAGCTGTATGGTTCAACCCGTGCGATCGAGGATGTCACGTTCTCAGTGGAGCCGGGGGAAATTCTAGGATTTCTGGGGCCGAATGGAGCCGGAAAGACAACCACAATGCGGATTTTGGCGGGCTACCTGCCTGCATCATCTGGAACAGCGAAAGTTGCTGGATACGAGGTGCATGAGAATTCGATGGCAGTTCGCAAGCAGATTGGGTATCTGCCGGAAACGCCGCCACTCTATTCAGAGATGACCGTCGAAAGCTTTTGAATTTTGTGGCTCGTATTAAAGGGGTTGATGTGGGCGACCGCCCTCAACAGGTCGAATCGGCGATTGAGCGTTGTGGCCTGTTAGACAAACGCCATACCCTGATCCGCAAATTATCGAAGGGATATCGTCAGCGGGTTGGCATTGCTCAAGCGATCGTTCACGATCCGCCTGCCATCATTCTGGATGAGCCGACCGTTGGATTGGATCCGCGCCAAATCATTGAAGTCCGCAATTTGATCAAAAATTTGGCGGGCAGCCACACGGTTATCCTCTCAACGCACATTCTCCCGGAGGTCAGCATGACCTGTAATCGGGTTGCCATTATTAACAAGGGTCGGGTGGTTGCTACCAACACGCCTGAAAATTTAACGACTCAACTCACGATCGGCTCCGGTTACGAGCTGGAAGTGGAGGGAGAGGCTGAGGATATTGAGACACGGCTCACGACGTTTCTCAAAGGATTGCCCGGGGTCAAACTCGTGGAACAAATTGCAACGGATTTACCGGAGCGTCACCAGAAGCTGCGGGTGGTTGCCGAGCAAGGAGCAAACCTTGTCGGGCGAGACATTGCGGCTACGGTTGTAGGGGCGGGCATTGGGCTGTACGAGATGCGGCGAACCCAGGCCAGCCTGGAGGAGGTTTTCCTGCAATTAACGACCGAAGAAGCCGCCCCGATTCCGCTACCGAATCGGAGGATGCTGAATTAACGGGAGAAGCGGCGTAAATGCGTATCATTCTGGCAAATATCCTGGCGATTTACCGGAGAGAGCTACAGAGCTACTTTGCCTCGCCCTTGGCATATATTGTTGCGGCAGTCTTCTGGTTGCTTGCAGGCATCTTTTTGTGGCAATTTTGCTGGGCCCGGATGGAGTCATTCAGGGAGCCGCCCGTGCCGATCTTCAAAGCCAGCAGCTTGGGGTTCCGGCTCCTCCGATCGATGCACCGTCCATTCTGCTGCGATTTTTTCTGGAAGCCGTCGGATTTATCTCATTGTTTGTCCTGCCAGTGCTGTCAATGGGGCTATACGCAGAGGAACGCAAGCGCGGCACGCTGGAACTTCTGGCGACTTCGCCGATTACAAACTGGGCCGTGGCACTCGGTAAGCTGCTGGCCGTTGTCACGTTCTTTGCCACGATGGTGTTGCCCCTGCTGGTGTATGAAGCGATCGCCCTCAGCGCGGCCAATCCTCCTTTTAGCCCACTTGTTGTGATTTTGGGTCACGTCGGACTGTTGCTGCTAGCTGCCTCGGTTCTCTCCCTGGGAATGTTTATCTCATCCTTAACCGACAGCACCATCCTGGCCGCAATCTTTACCTTTGCGCTGGTTCTGGTTTTGTGGATGGTTGACAGTCTCTCAAAGGGCATCAGCGGACCGCTCGGAGCCGCTTTGGGACATATTTCCCTACTAAAGCATTACGAGAACCTGACCCAAGGCATTTTGGATACCAGCAGTCTCATCCTGTTTGCTAGCTACATTATTTTGGGGCTATTTCTGACCGCCCAATCCATCGAAGCATTTAAGTTTCAGAGATCCTAAGTGGTAGGGCGGAATTGAGAATTAAGAATTAAGAATTAAGAATTAAACCCTCATCATTCTCAACTCTCAATTCTTAATTTTCAATTATCCATTCATCCCTCATCCCCGTCCCTTTCCCCCATCGTTTTCATGAAGACACTCAAGCTGAACTGGAAATACCTCAAGCATTTCTTCTGGCTCGGTCCGATGCTGATCTTGGCAGGGCTAACAGCGGGCGTTGTGTCAGGCACTTGGGGAGCAGCACCGCTTGGTCTGATGATTGCGGGCGTTGTCATCATCGGGCTGTGGTTTCTCCTCCTCTCCCGGTTTGAGCCAGCGGGGTTTCAGCCAGGATTTTGGGGAAGGCGATCGACCCAGGCCGGAACAAATGCGTTTATTGCAACGCTGGCAGTGGTGGCAATTCTGGCACTGGCCAACTTTTTGGGAACGCAGTATGTTGGGCGATTTGACCTGACCGATAACAAAGCGTTTACACTGGCTCCAGAAACTCAGCAAACTGTACGAGGGTTAAAACAGCCCACAAAAGTTTGGGTGTTTGACCCGCAGCAGAATAGCCAGGACCGGGAATTGCTGGAGAGCTTTCATCGGTTGAATAATCAATTGACGTACGAGTTTGTCAACCCAAATGCCCAACCGACGTTAGCTCAGCAGTTTGAAGTAAAGAAGGTAGGCGATGTTTACGTCCAGGTACCCAGTACGCAGCGTAAGCAGTTTGTTCAGAATGCCAGCGATCAAGAACGACTGTCAGAAGCCAAGCTGACGAACGCGATCGCCCAGGCAACCAGCACTGGACAGGCTCATATCTATTTCCTTCAAGGTCATGGTGAACGATCCACAGAGGCCAGTCAGGAAGCCATGTCTTTGGCGGTGAAGGGGTTGCAGGATAAAAACGATGTTGTCAAGCCGCTGAACCTGGCTGAGAGTGGTAAGCTCCCCACCGATGCGAATGTGATTATCGTCGCAGGTCCCCAAAAAGCGTTACTGAAGCCGGAGGTTGATGCTTTGAGCAACTACCTCAACCAGGGCGGGAATGTGATGTTACTAATAGATCCCAACACCAATCCCGGTTTGGATAGTCTGCTGTCTCCCTGGGGTGTAACCCTAGATAAGCGGATTGTAATCGATGCCTCCAATCGGGTTGCGGGATTAACCCCAGCGGATGTGACCGTGACACAGTACGGCGATCACCCGATTACAAAGGATTTCTATAACAAGCTCTCCTACTTTACAGGGGCACAGGCCGTAGACGTGAAGAAGTTGCCAGGTGTGGAATCAACCCCACTACTATTTACCAGCGATCGCACCTGGGCAGAAAGCAATGTTAAAGAACAACCGCTGAAGTTTGACCCGCAAAGCGATCGGCAGGGGCCACTTGTCCTCGGATTTGCCCTTACCCGTCCGGTGAAGTCCCCGGAGAAATCGGCTCCCGCGAATCCATCGGCGTCACCCAGCCCATCTCCATCTGCTTCTGCCAGTCCAACGGCCACTCCCAGTCCGTCTCCGTCGGCCTCTGCCAGCCCCAGCCCATCACCCAGCGCGTCTCCGTCGGCCTCTGCTAGCCCATCACCCAGCCCGTCCCTGATGGCTGAAGCGAAGAAGGAATCTGGCAAAAACCGGAATCTCGGCTGGTTGTGATTGGCAATTCCAGCTTTGCGGCAGACGGTTACTTTAATCAGGTCGTGAATGGGGATGTTTTCCTCAACTCCGTCCGTTGGCTCAGTCAAGAAGACCAACAATCCCTGTCAATTCGTCCCAAAGAGGCCAAAATCGTCGGATTACACTGTCTAACCAACAGGCAAATATCGCCGCCTGGACGTCGCTGGTCATCCTGCCGTTGCTTGGGTTCGGAACAGCGTTTGCCCTTTGGTGGAGACGGAGATAGAGAGGGGTCAGAAGTCAGGGGTCAGGGATCAGGGATGAAACGGTTGATGCGGCTTAGGAATGGGAATTAAATAAGTTAGAGATTTGGTAGGGGCGAAGCATTCGGGCAGGAATCAGTGTCATGGAAGTAGGCCACTTTCCGAATGCTTCGCCCGTACGAAGAAAATTGCTATGTTTAATTCCTACTCCTAAGTTAGGGACATTACAGGAGTTTCTGAATTAAAGCGGCGAGTCGATCGGCGCTATCAGGAACAGCCAGATTGGCGGCTTGTTGGGCCATCTGCTTCAATTGCCCTGGTTTCTCCGGGTCAGAATGTCGATCGTTCAGTAGCCGTAGAACCTGTTCTTTTAGGATTTCGGGGTTAGCTCAGCCTGCCGAAACAGCAGGGCTGCGCCTGCTTTGACAAACACAGTTGCGTTATGGGTTTGATGATCCTCCGCCGCAAACGGGTAGGGAATCAGGATTGAGGGCGTATGAGTAATGGCCAGTTCGGTCAGGGTTCCGGCTCCTGCACGACTAATAGCCAGATCCGCCCGTTGAAGTAATCCTGCCATGTCTTTGTAGAAGGGAACCGGGAAGTAATGGGGATGCTGGAGGCTTTTGGCATCCGGGTCGCTGTCCCCGTCTGATGGACAATCCAGATGCCCTCCTCCAACCACGCAGGAGCGCACTGCCGTACAAGCTTATTCACGGCGACGGCTCCCTGGCTTCCGCCCACGATCGCAATGAGAGGCACATTTTTGGAATTGGCAGATCTTGGAGGGGCGATTTTTTTCCTGCATCCGTCAAAACTGAGAGCGGACAGGCGTGCCAACGTAGGTTGTTTTAGTCCGAGGCAAATAGTGAGCTGCTGCCTCAAAACCCAGCGCAACCGTCGTACAGAACGGACCCAGCAAGCGGGTGACTTTTCCAGGGAGGGCATTGGATTCATGCAGAATCACCGGTAGCCCCAGAGAGCGGGCAGCAATCGTCGCTGGAGCAGCAATGTATCCCCGGTTGTAAAACACCTTGAAAGTTTCCTTTCTGGAGCAGTTGTCGGACTTGCCAGATGGACCGGACCAACTTAAACAAAACCCTTATAGAATCCAGTCCTCGCTTCTGAAAGCCTTCAGCAGAAATCGTATGAAGGGGATATTGGGAGGGAACAAGCTGAGTTTCCAGGCGATCGGGGACACCCAGCCACTCGATCTGATAGTCTGTTAACTGCTCAGCTACAGCGATCGCCGGAAACACATGGCCTCCCGTGCCGCTAGCCGCGATCAGTAATTGGGTCAGTGGAGTCTTCACGATCGCTGCTCCAAAGAGTGCTGGCAGAGTAGAATCGAATGAATCATTTGCAGGTCCGTTAATCGTTGATTGAAACTATTGAATTCAGAGTAAGGAATTGAACTGAGATCAACTGCAACCGGAAATATCTAGTCTTGATCGAATCGGTAATCGATGGCAAATTGTACACGCAACCTCCGGTAATCTGTCCACCTAATCACAACGATCCATGCGTAAGTTTCTGGCCTTTCCACCGAAGCCCTCTCAGCTAAGCGCTTCTGTTCATCAATTTCAACCAAAGCATTGGAAGATTTTCTTTATTACGCTGGGGTTGGTGGCTTCTCTTGGGAGTCCGTTCCATTCAAGAGTGGTTAAGGCACAAAGCACACAGGCTGTTCCCCGCCTGAGTTAAAAATACGATTACCCAGATCGACACGGCTGCAAGCAGTCACAACCTTCAGGGCGTTTTGCAATATTTCAGTCCAAACTTCAGTCAATCTGATGGGTTGACCCGTCAAACGCTGGAACAATCCCTGACTGAACTCTGGAAACGCTTTCCCGATTTGAAATATCAGACGGAGATAAAATCGTGGAAGCCTGAAAGAGGTGGCATCTCAGCCGAAACCATTACTCGGATAACGGGTACTCAGAAGATTGGCGATCGTGAATGGAAGCTGGACTCAACCGTGCGATCGCGGCAGCTTTTTGAGAATCAGAAGATTGTTCGGCAGGACGTTTTAGCGGAGAAAAGCCAGATTACAGCAGGCAAAAATCCGCCAACCGTGGCATTAAATCTCCCAGAGCAGGTTAAACCTGGTCAGCAGTACAGCTTTGACGCGATCGTCCAGGAGCCTTTAGGCAACGATCTGCTGCTAGGGTCAGCGCTAGAAGAACCCGTTAAACCAGAGGGATTCCTTAATCCAACCACCGCAGATTTAGAGGTTCTGTCCGCTGGCGGCATTTACAAAGTTGGACGTGCTCCAGCAACCCCGAAAATCGCTGGCTTTCTGCTGTTCTAGTGCGGCAAGACGGCATGACTCTGGTGACTCAACGGCTTAATGTCGTTGGTGGAAGACCGTCAGGAAAGTAGGTGATAGGTGGCAGGTGGTAGGGGTTAGGGAAAGGCTAAAGGATGAAGGCTAAAGGCTAAAAGAAAATTCCCTATCTTTATTCCCTTTCCCTCCCCCGCTCTCTTGCTACCACCTACTCCCTACCGCCTCACACATTCGTGTAAACCTGCTTGTAATACGCCTGATATTCCGGTGAAAGGATTGGCTCCCACCATTCCCGATGGGTCAGGTACCATTCCACCGTTTTGCGCAGACCGCTTTCGACCGTTTCGGCAGGAGTCCAACCAATTTCAGTCTTTAGCTTGGTTGCGTCGATCGCATAGCGTCGATCGTGGCCTGGACGATCTTTGACAAAGGTAATCAGGTTACGGGCTGGACGTACTGGAAGGTTGGGGGCCAGTTCATCCATCAGTTCACAAAGTTGATGGACCAGATCGATATTCCTGACCTCGTTATTGCCGCCGATATTGTAAGTTTCGCCCGGTTTCGCGCGATGCAGAACGGCATCGATCGCGCTGCAATGGTCGCCAACGTACAGCCAATCCCGCACGTTCTGCCCATCTCCATACACTGGTAAAGGCTTGCCCATCAGAATGTTGATGCACATCAGCGGAATTAACTTCTCAGGGAAGTGGTACGGCCCATAGTTGTTGGAGCAGTTTGTAATTAAGGTTGGCAGACTATAGGTGTGGTGATACGCGCGAACGAAATGATCACTTCCCGCTTTAGACGCGGAGTAGGGACTGTTGGGCGCATAGGGGTCGTTTCCGAAAATCCTGGGTCAGTCGGTTCCAGACTGCCGTAGACTTCATCCGTTGAAACATGGTGAAAGCGATAATGACTGGGTTGATCACTGGCAAGCCAGTAGTGCCGGAAGGCTTCCAGTAAGGTGAATGTGCCAACCACATTGGTGCGAACGAAGGCATCGGGTCCCAAAATGGAACGATCAACATGGGACTCTGCCGCAAAATGGACCAGACTATCAACCGCCTCTTCTTGAAGCAGAGCGTCAATCAGTGGCCGATCGCAAATGTTCCCTTGAACAAAGCGGAGGTTTGCCCGTTCCTCTAGCTCTACCAAATTGTTGCGATTGCCTGCGTAAGTGAGGGCATCTAACACAACAACACGATCGGTTGGATAGCGATCGCACCAGTAATGGACAAAATTGGAGCCGATAAATCCCGCCCCGCCCGTAACCAGGATTGTTTGCGGTTCCCTTAATGGCGTCTGGCTTTGTTTTACAACGGTCATAGTTTGCTCAATTATTGGTTTTCAGTCAGTGATGTTGTCAGCCAGTGATTACGTCAGTTCGATTTGAGAATCATCCCCAATCATGAACCGTAGGGCTTTGGGCCGTTGCGGTGCAACTCTGAGGTGTGCCCGTTGCCCAATGACGCTGTCTACAATACGTTGGTGAATTCCGGTTACCGTTGCCCCCTGCAAAATCACGCTATGTTCCAGATCAACATCAACCAGCGTTACCCGATCGGCAATGCTGCTGTAAGGACCAATGAAGCAGTTTTCTAGATAGCAATTTTTTCCGATCGTGACGGGGCCTCGAATGGTGCAGTTAATCAATTGGGAGCCTTGTCCGATCTGTACCCGTCCAAAAATTTGGCTCTGGTCGTCCACCTCGCCGCACAGGTCCAGTTTCAAGCAGGTGTCTAAAATGATTTGATTGGCCTCAAGTAGATCATCTTTCTTCCCGGTATCTAACCACCAGCCTTCAATCTGGCGGGCCTCTACCTGCTCCTGATGATTAATCAAATCCTGAATCGCGTCGGTAATTTCCAGTTCACCTCTGTTCGACGGCTGAATCCGATCGATCGCGTTGTGGATGCTATTTGCGAAAAAGTAGATACCCACTAACGCCAGGTTAGATGGTGGAATTTTGGGCTTTTCCACCAAGTGCAATACCCGTCCCTGAGCATCCACCTGAGCAACCCCAAATGCTGTTGGGTTAGGCACCGGACGCAACAGGATTAGCGCATCCATCTGTTGCTCTTTGAAGCTATTCAAAAGGGGCTTAAATCACTCTGGATCAGGTTATCCCCCAGATACATCACAAAGGGAGAATCTCCCAGAAAAGGGCGCGCAACCTTTACGGCATGAGCCAGCCCTGCCGGTTTTTCCTGAAGGATATAGGTGATATTTGCACCGAAGTTGTCCCCATTTCCAGTTTTTGTCTGCACTTCATCCCCGGTTTCAGGGCTGATGATGATACCAATGTCCGTAATTCCAGCAGCGACGATCGCTTCAATGCCGTACCAAAGAATGGGTTTGTTCGCGACTGGAACCAGTTGCTTTGCGCCCGTGTAGGTTAAGGGCCGAAGTCGCGTACCTTTTCCGCCGCTGAGAATAATTGCTTTCATAGACAAGGGGATAGTCAATGGGATTTGGGAGAGTGTGACATTACGGATAGACTTCAGCGCTTCTAAAAGGTTGCCCCGCTTGATCCTTCGCCGACAGAATGGGATTGGTTGTTAACCCCAGTCGATCGCTAAATCAGGATCGTTCCAGAGAATACACCGCTCGTGCTGCGGTGCATAATAATCGGTTGTCTTATACAAGACTTCTGCCATATCCGAAACAACCAGAAATCCGTGGGCAAACCCCACCGGAACCCAAAGCATGCGTTTATTTTCAGCACTGAGAACGCAACTGACCCATTGGCCAAAGGTCGGTGAACCTTTTCGGATATCAACTGCCACATCAAATATAGTGCCCACTACTGCCCGCACAAGTTTGCCTTGAGGTTGTTGTATCTGGTAGTGCAGCCCACGTAAAACATTCTGGGCAGAGCGGGAATGGTTATCTTGTACAAACCGAGCCGCGATCCCAGTTTTCTCCGTGAAAACAGCTTCGTTATAGCTCTCGAAGAAAAAGCCACGCTCATCTCCAAACACGCGAGGCTCAATTACTAATACGTCGGGAATCTCAGTGGGCAGGATCTTCATTACAGCTCTCTCACAACGGTTAGGGCTAGGGTGTGCTTTAAAAGTGCTGAGGACTGAGGACTGAGTGCTGAGAAAAGGCGAATACTCAGTCCTCAGCACTCAGCACTGCACCCAATTAGAGTTTGGGGGCTTTAAGGCACTTCCTGGAATTTGGGGCATTTTTGGTCAAACCCATCATAAAATTCCCAGGTGAATTCACAGAAAACTTTAATACGGTTACCCCTCAAACGAAAAAGCCTGCCAAAGGATATTGACAGACTAGCCGATCGATTCTAATACTGGAGCGTGCTTGAGAAGACTGAAATTTAAGTGGTTCTCTTAAACCTGAGAGGATGTGCCAACTTCTCCCTTCACCTTCTCTGGTTTGATGAAGCCAAAATAGCCTGCGACTAATCCGGTTAAAGCATTAAACCAGACGTTATTTCCAAAAATGGGCATTGTGCCAAAGGTTGTATTCGTCCACGGAAGCAACCCCATCAGCGCGATCGTAACATAGGCAATGGCAAAGCCACGGTTATACGTTAAAGCGCCGCTAGAGCTAGTGGCAGCAGCAATGCCTAGAATGCCAACCGTGATGTGAACTGCATTATGCAGAAAGTTGGTGGGAAACAGTCCCAACACGTTACCGTAACCGTTGGTATAAACAATGTCAGGTGCGTGAAGCGGTGCATCAGCTCCGGTTCCAGGTACCGAAACCAAACCAGGGATGAATCCCGCAATACCAACTACAAGGAAGAGAACTCCAAGCAGCAGAGCAACAGCGCGTTCGTCCATACTGATGCGTTGGATCGAACCGGAAAGACGGTCTTGCATAGGATATCTCCTGTTGAGTGATTAAGCGAAAGGGATGGAAATTTGAGATTGCCATCCCCTCGATAAAATGGCCTTAAACGCTCCGTTGCAGCGTCTAAGCAAAAGATTAATACCGGGTGCCAGAACGAGTCTCTACATTATTGGGATCAGAGTAGGTTGTTCGAGACTGTTCAGGTCTACGCAGTAAACCGGCTAGACCGACTAACCCTACCAAGCCCAGCCAACCCCAATCAGGTCCACGATCGATATCTGTAGCAGCCCCAGTGGAGCTGTAAGGGGATGCCGTGGTGCCGGGAGACGTTGTTGTGCCTGTGCCCGTCCTGCCGTTGGTCGTGCCGCTGTTAGGGTCGGTTGTTGTGCCTGTGCCCGTGGTACCGCTAGTCGTGCCGCTGCCAGGGGCCGTTGTTGTACCTGCCGAGCCGCTTGGAGACATTGTTGTGCCTGTGCCCGTCGTGCTACCGGGAGAACTTAGCGCACCACTTGAAGTGCCACCGTCGGGTGAAGTGGTGGTACCTGAAGAACTGGAGGTGCCTGAAGATGTCGTCCCGCTTGAGCCACTACCAGGTGATGTGTTAGTGCTTGAAGAACTGCTGGGAGCATTCGTATTTGGCGGATTTGTTGTCCCTGCGGCACCCTGTGCAGATGCGGGCAGTGTCAAAGGAAGGCTGGCGAGTGTAGCGGCAAAGGCAACCGTCCAGATGGTTTTGGGTGAAGCAAAAAATTTCATGTTGTTGTTCCTTACACTATTCATTGTCAGTTCTGATCTTGTTCGTTTGGTGGATTGACCCGTTTTTATTTGAATCTTGTGCGTAAACGTTTTGTCGGTAAGCGGAGACAAATAGGCTTCAAGCGACGTCTGTCTTAGGTTGACGACTAAGATTGATCGTTGCTGCCAGAGACGAGGAAGTAACAGCAATGAAAACACTTGGTTCGTCACTGTTACTGCATTGCGACTATGGAGCTGCGATTACCAGCAAACGATAAGCCTTCCTGCCTCGAAAGCTTCTTTAACCTGCTTCAGAATAGCTTCAACAATATTCCCCAACTTCCACCAAAGGAATAATCGCCTTCCTACCAAAGGCACGACTGTAGTTAAACTGTTTTGTGATTAAAACTACAGATATAGCGGTAAGAATAAGGGATGAGGGATGAAACAAAACCTTAAAGAGCAAGGCTTTATGGTTTGCCAACTGTCCTAACCCATTCTCGTATTGCTATGTTTGAACCAAATATAAGAGGATGTCTGAGACGTATGACTAGCACCAGATTAGTAACGGATGGAACGGATAGTTGATAGTTTTAGCTTGACATTAACATCTGCTTCATCCGGTTTCTATCCGTTGCTAACTGATTTGCCACTTTTCAGACATCCTCTAATTGTGTAAAGAAACGTATTGGATTAGATGAATTTAGATCAATAGATGCAAGCCTTTACGTTGCAACGTTTTTTCAACTTGTTGCATGTCCTCGACGGTTTCTCCTGCAACAATTCCATAGATTTCGGTATATATTTTTCCGTATTTATTTCTTTCTAATGCTGATAGGATTGTAAAATCTCTACGTTCCAGTTCTGGTTTTAACGTTAGTAAAACGGATTCCAACGTTCCAGTTATGCGGTAGTCCGTTGAATATTTAGCCGTCCTCTTTCCTGAACTCAGTAACATATAACGCTGCAAGCAGAGCGGTGTAGAGCCATTAATTCGGAAGTTGGCATCGATCGCGTAAAGCTCACCATCGTTGTTTTCCAGCACGTCAAATCCAATAATGCCAAAGTAGCCTTGCTTGTGGGCATATTGACCGATCGCTGAAATCATTTCAAAGAAGCGGCCCATGTCATTTTTACCGTAGTCAATGTATCCCCCAGATAGTTGCCTTCTGGAGTTACAAGCTGCCTTGTGGTGCCGATTAGCTGGATGTCTCCACGTTTGTTGATGTAAAACTGCACACAATAATTCTGTACAACATTCTCGATAAACTCTGAAAGAACGATCGTATCCAGCAGATTGATCTCCAAATATTTCTTCAGCTCTTCTAGGCAGTAGTTAAGGTCGCTAATACTTCTAATGATGTAAGTCCCCTCACCTGAGAGTCCATGGGATGTTTTGATCAGGTATGGAAATTGCGAGGGTAATGGGATATCGTCTAGCTTTACCTGGCGCAAACTGTAGCTTTGATAGTTTGGATGCTGTACTCCCAACTCCGAAAGCGTTGCCTTACTCAGCAATCGATAATGAGCCGTTGGATTTACCGCATGTTTTTTAGGTTGCAAGTGATCAAACGGAAACAGCGTAATGATTTGCTTGAGGCGATCGCTTTGATTGAGGTGATCTAAGTAGACCGAGCAGTGGATGAATTCGATCGCAGCGGGACGAAAACTCAAGTGCTCCTGCCAGTAACTCATCAAACTTTTGGGAGGTGGACTGATCACAATCCCTGAAAGCTTATCTCCCAGCACCGCCAAATTCTTCCAGGGTTCCTTCTGACAAATCTTGTCGAATGAGGTTTTGGTGGCCTCACTGCTGCCATCCTGAAGAAAATACTTCTGCGTATTGGGATAAGCCGCCCAACTTGCCGTGGCCGGGTAATTCAAAAGGAGTGCATAGATTTCATCTTGTATATCTTGAGTGAATAAATCGGAAAAGGAATTTCCTTGGAAATATTGATAGTTGTTTACGGAATTCATACCAATTTGCTCTTTACCTGCTTTTCAGGTTTCGCTTAAATGTTGCTGAGTGGCAGGATAAAGCAACCCATTGTTTGATTTCATTCACCTCACGCTCACTCGAGAATCAACAAGACCAACGATTACCCGATTTGTACTCTTATGCTGAAGATGCTACTGGATGAAATCATCATTCCCTAGACAGTAATTAAGACAGTAATAGCAGGCAACCCCTTCAATTACTTGGAGCGATAACTATGGAGAATCCCCGTTTGTAATCTTTATTGCCTTTGGCTGTCTGTGGGCATTGATGGGTGGTGCTGCGTGGATTGCCCTTCTAAAGGCGGATGGTCAACCGATTCGTTTTGGTAAATGAGGACTTGTCGTAGCAATTCCGATCGTGCTCCCGCTGTTAGTCGTTCTTGCACTTGCCGCCATTTATCACTAGTATTTCGACCCCAATAACATTGCATACAGAATTTGTTACGGCTGTACAAACAGCCCACTACTTCGCTGCCACAATAAACAAAGTTGCAATTATTCAGTAGATGTGGAAGTAGTAGCAGTTCGGCTAGAAAGCTCTCTGAAAGGGAAATCTGCCTGCGGCTAGATCCTGGATTAAACAAATAACTTGTAAGATTTCAATCGTGTGATTTCAGGATTTGGATCAAAATGTGAATCAAAGACTGCTCACTGCTCAATACTGTTTAAGTTTTAACGCTAGATAAACTTCCAAACGCTTATGGTTACTACTCCACCGTCTCAAACGACCTCTGCTCAATATGAGGTAAAGGATGAAAAGTCCGAGATTGAAGCGTTAGTCCATGAACCAAAGCAGGACACGGAGATTGATCTGGACTTTCTCTACACCAGAGATATTGAATTTCGCCAGGAAACCATTTATTTCATCGTCGTCGATCGCTTTTATGACGGCGATCCTGAAAACAGTGAAGGTCCAAATCCAGAACTTTTTGACCCGGAACGGCAAGATTGGGGAAAGTACTGGGGCGGCGATCTGCAAGGAATTATTGACAAACTGGATTACCTGAAAAATATGGGAGTAACCGCTGTCTGGCTGACTCCCCTGTTTGAACAGGTAGAGGCGTTGTTTGTGGAGAGTGCAGCTATTCACGGCTATTGGGCGAAGGACTTTAAGCGCATCAATCCTCGCTTCATTGGTAAACACGAAAATTGCTCGCTCAACAAAACGCAGGAAACGAGAGATACTGTCTTCGATCGCCTGATTGAGGAACTGCATAAGCGCAAAATGAAGCTGGTTCTGGATATTGTGTGCAACCACAGCAACCCGGACTTCAACGGTAAAAAAGGTGAACTGTACGATGACGGCGTGAAGATTGCTGACTTCAACAACGACAAAAACAACTGGTATCACCACTACGGCGAAGTCACCAACTGGGAAGATGAGTGGCAGGTTCAAAACGGTGAATTATCGGGTCTGGCAACCTTCAACGAAAACAACAACGAGTATCGCGACTACATCAAGGCGGCAATCAAGCAATGGCTCGATCGAGGCGTTGATGCGCTCCGGTGGATACCGTGAAGCACATGCCGATCTGGTTCTGGCAAGAATTCAACGGAGACATGTATAAGCACAGACCAGACGTGTTTATCTTCGGCGAATGGATTTACAGCAGTCCGTTTAACGATCGTTCCGTCGAGTTCGCCAATGAATCGGGCATGTCCATTCTCGATTTTGGCCTGTGTGTTGCCATTCGGGAAGCGCTGGCGCAGGGAGCCGAGGAAGGCTTCAATGAAATTCAAAAATATTCGATATGGATTTTCGGTACAAGAGTGCAACCGAGTTAATCACGTTTATCGATAACCATGACATGCCACGCTTCCAGAGCCTGAATCCTGACCCGGAAATGCTGAGGGTTGCGATCGTGTTGATTATGACCTGTCGCGGTATTCCCTGCATCTACTACGGTACAGAGCAGTATCTCCACAACGACACAAATGGCGGCGACGACCCCTACAACCGCCCAATGATGGACAAATGGGATACGGAATCGGAACTCTACCGGGTTACTCGATTGCTGTCCGGTTTGCGACGCTTGAATCCTGCAGTCGCGATGGGTCGGCATCAGCAGCAATATGTCACCCCGATGTCTATGCTTACACCCGCAAGTATCGAGATTCCTTCTGCTTCGTTACGCTCAACCGTGGAGCCGCTACGACTATTCCAGAGGTGGCAACCGACCTTCCCGATGGCGAGCATACCTGCGTTCTAACCCATCGCAAATTTGAGGTGATGGATGGAAAAATTCACGACTTGCAGCTAGAGGAGCGAGACGCGATCGTTATCAGCCATGTTGGCGAACGGGTCAAGGGACAAACGATCATCCGGGCGCAGTTAAACGGCGTCCATACCCAACCGGGAGAACGAATCGTCGTAACAGGCGACTGCCCGGAACTGGGCAACTGGGATATTGCCAAAGCCTTTCCGCTGGAGTACATCAACGACAGCACCTGGTTCGGCGAAATTCCCTTTGATGAAAGCGCCGGAAAACTGATTACCTACCGTTACGCCATATGGCGCGAAAATCAATCGCCCCTGCGCGAAAACCTCGTTCCCCGTCGCTGGTTTGTTGCTAGCGAAGGCACCGTCAAATGGCGCGACATGTGGGCATCAGGACGGGAGTGTTAGTAGGGTTTGGGGTGGTTATGGTCAATTGATTGGCAGTGCTGAGGACTGAGGGCTAAGAATTGAATCTCAGTCCTCAGTCCTCAGTCCTCAGTCCTGACTACTTGTGGTTGCCGTTCCCATTACTGGTCGTTGCAAGCACTCGTTCGGCCAGTTTGTCGGGAACTTCTTGCAGGTGGTCGTATTCCCAGTTGAAGAAACCGCAGCCCATTGTGAGCGATCGCAACTCCACAATCAGGTCGTGCATTTCTGCTTGGGGAATCTGGGCGGCTACCTGGTCCCAACCTGCCCAATCGGCTTTTGCATCGTAGCCGAGAATCTGTCCCCGCCGTCCGCTGACCAGACGCAGCACCTTGGAAGTGAACTCCGAAGGAACGGAAACAGAAACATTCAGGATCGGCTCCAGCAGGATCGGTTGGCACTTCACCATGCCTTCCTGCATGGCAATTCGGGCTGCCTGTTTGAAGGCCTGTTCCGAACTATCGACGGTGTGATAGGAACCGTTCGTGAGCGTCACCGCCACATCCACCACCGGAAACCCAAGCGGACCATGCGTCAAAATTCCCGTACCCCGGTTTCAACGGCAGGAATGTACTGTCTGGGGACGACTCCACCCACAATTTTCTCGCCGAAATTAAATCCCTCACCTCTGGGCAGCGGTTGAATATCCAGATAAACGTCGCCGAACTGCCCGTGTCCTCCGGTTTGCCGCTTATAACGACCGTGAATTGAGGTTGCCACCTTACGGATCGTTTCCTT
Organism: Kovacikia ellensis JS3; assembly: GCA_034541955.1. Lineage (GTDB taxonomy): Bacteria > Cyanobacteriota > Cyanobacteriia > Leptolyngbyales > Leptolyngbyaceae > Kovacikia. The sequence goes on from JAVYJL010000003.1 coordinate 182,347, forward strand.
GTAGGGAATTTGCGGCAGATGGGTGCTCATGGGTAGGTTGTATTTGCGCCGCAGCCGATCGAGCGCTACTTGCAGGTGAATATCACCCTGGCCCCAAAGAATGACTTCATGGGTATCACCATGCTGCTCCCAGGCAAGGGACGGGTCTTCTTCGAGGAGTTTAGTCAGGGCGCTGCTGAGTTTTACTTCATCGCTGCGAGACTCGGCGGCGATCGCCAGCGCAAATACGGGAGCCAGTTGCTCCGCCTTGGGCAATTCGTTGGTGGAAGATGCGTTGGTTGTTAAGGTATCTCCCGTCTTGATTCCCTCCATGCGACCCAGTGCGACAAGATCTCCTGCCTGAGCACCATTCACGCTTTGCTGCTGTTGCCCCATGAGGCGATACATGCCACCGACGCGCACTCCATTTAAGGTCATGCCATCCGTCAGGCTTCCCTGCCATACCCGCACCAACGACAGTTTGCCGCTTTGAGGGGTGCAATAGGTCTTCAGCACTTGGGCCAGCGGTGCACTGCCGCTGAGGGTAATACCGCGATTTTCGGCGGTTGTTTGAGGTTCGGGAGCTTCCCGCAGGAGAGCCTGTAATAATGGCCGTACGCCAAAGTCTTGGTCAGCGACTCCAACAAAAACGGGAACAATCTGGTCTGCCCCAATTCCATCTTCAAGTCCTGGAAAATTTCCTCTTGCGGCGGTTCGATATCTTCTAATAGCTCTTCTAGCAGATGGTCATCAAACTCTGCCAGGGTTTCCAACATCTCGGTGCGTGCTGCCTTTTCCTGCTCACGTAGGGATTCTGGCAGGGGTACGGGGTCAGCAGGTGCTCCGGGATGGTAGTGATAAGCCTGTTCCGTCACCAGGTCAATAAATCCAACCAGTTTTCGCCCTTGCCGATCGGATACTGGTGGGCAACCAGAGGGCGACTGGAGACAGTTTTCAGGGCGTTTAATACATCCATAAAATCCATATCCGCCCGGTCCATCTTATTAATGAAAACCAGGTGGGGATTTGCCAGTCATCTAAAAACTTAAACATGGGGACAGGGTCAACACCCGATCGGCCACGGGTTCGCAGACCACGACAACCGCATCTACCCCAATTAATGCATTATAAGTTTCCTGAGCAAACTCAACCGAACCAGGACAATCTAAAAACGTAAAACGAACGCCGTCGTACTCAGTACAGGCGGCGTTTACTTCTACACTCATTTGGCGATCGCGGGCTTCTGAGGAACTATCTCCAACCGTATTCTTGTCCTGAATTCTGCCCTTGCGGGTAATGGCACCCGTAACCGACAAGATACTTTCCAATAAGGTAGTTTTGCCACTCAGATAAGGACCCACGATCGCCACGTTTCGGCCGATATTGCTTTTTCGCTCATAGATTCCTCGCCAGCATAAAGCCTAAACGACATATGGCACGTATGGCTGACTAAAACTTAAGCGGCGTGTCCACCACACATCAGTTCCAGCTGAATCTCAGTTCCAGCCAGTCATTTTTGCATTCCGGCCAAGCGAAATTCGTTTTGTATTCCAGATGACCAGAATTTATAGATTGATTGTGTAATCGCTAACGAGCAGGGTCTGAAAAAGTGCTGTTTGTCTTAAGAAAGAGTTAAACAATCATTAAGTACGGTGACTGATTATGTCAGGGGCTGCCGTCAGGTGTGCGTTTTGATTCAAATTGGCAAGTTATGATGAGAACTCTTGCTAAAATGACGGGCGAAATTCCCATTTCAGGGAATCTAAAGGTGGTGGGCAACGCCAGTTGCCTTCGCTAACAGCTCAAAAGTCATTGCGTCTCAAGCAATCACGCTATTTCAGTCGAGATATTTGGTAGGTGGATGGTAACGCGAAACGGGCAGTCAGGCAGTAGATCTATGCGAACCTCAATGCAGCATTGGCAGATTGGGAGCTTTGTCGGTTTGATGCTTTTGGGGATAGGCGGGTGGATGACTCCATTAGTGGGTTTAGCGCTTCCAACCCAATCCCTCTCAGCCCAACCTACTGAACTAGCCCAATCCCCTCCCTCCGCTGAAGCAGCCGTAAATGAAGGACTGCAATACATCCAGCAAGGAAAAATAGATCAGGCGATCGCGTCCTTTCAGCGAGCGATTCAAATTAATCCTCGTCTGGCTGCCGCCCACTATAATCTCGGTTTGGCCTTGCGTCAGAAGGGGCAGCTTCAGGCATCGGCCACTGCTTTTTATAAGGCGACTCAAGCGGATCCTAAATTTGCGCTAGCCTACGCCAACTTGGGAGCCGCACTGCTAGAAGGCAATAACCTGAAACAGGCTCAGGATTATTTGCAGCGGGCTGTTGAGCTAGACCCCAGCATGGGCCTTGCCCACTACAATTTGGGATTGGTATATGAGAATCAACGGGCCTACGACAAGGCGATCGCTCAGTACCGAAAGGCGATGCAGTTGACTCCCAATGCGCCTGAACCTGCTTACCACACTGGGCTTGTGTACTTGCAGCAGAACAAACTAAAAGAGGCCCGCGCTGCGTTTGAGCAAGCAATTAAAATCACGCCCAACTATCCAGAAGCACACTACAACATTGGCTCCATCCTCTTCAGACAGGGAGATTTGGAGGGAGCGCTCAAGTCCTTCCGCAAATCGGCAGAGGCCAACTCAAACTACGCGAATGCGTACTACGGAGCCGGACTAGTCTTTATTCGTCAGGAAAAATATGCCGATGCCCAACAGGTCTTGAAATACGCTAGAGACCTTTACACTAAGCAGGGCAATAAACAATGGGCACAAAAGGCCGATCAGCAGCTACAGAAGGCTCAAGCAGGACAACAGTAAATCAATCATCTGTAAATTAAATTGCCCCTAATGCGAATTGAACCGTAGGAGTTTGGCATTCGGGCAATAGTTCGTGGTTAAGCAGCAACATGTATCAGCCGAATGCCGAACCCGTACAGTGGTCTATGCATTACAGCACGCCAGGCGTAAATTGATTGTTAGTCCCATTAATCCTCAATTTTCCTTGCGGGGACTTCAACGGCACTGACATCGATCGTTCCAGGAGGGGTAAGACGGTTGAAATGCCCATTCTCCACGATGAGAGGTTCATTACAGTTGGGACATTGAAACTCTGTTTTGTTCAAACCAATGAACTGATAATGGCAAACCGGACAGGCAGACTCAACTAAGTTGCGCTTGAGCCACCAGCGGAAGCCGAAAAAGGCAATAACCGGCGTAACCAGGATGAGTGCAAGCAGGATGAAGAAGGACTTAACCAACCATCCCAGTCCGATCGCCCCCAGCAACCAGATAACGGCGAAGGGAAGGATTAGACGACTAATCTCAGCAAGCCCAATCTGAAAGTTTTGAAGCTGTCCTGATTCACGATAGTCTCCGGCACGCAAACGGTTGAAATACTTCCATCCTAATGAGAAAATTCTCCGCTGCCCATCTGGTAACCATGCCCCTGCTGGTCGGCTATCCCCACTTTATGGAAAGGATTTCCAAACGGTGACGATCGCATCCCGATTCCTCGATAAGCTTCTCATTATAGTCTGTCCCTTACTCTACAGTTACTTCTTTCAGCATGTGCTCATCCAATGCTTGAGCAATCAGCCACTTCAACTTGGAGATAAAAACTGGTTCAGCAAACTCTTCTGCCCGTTGAATACAGGCATGGGAAAAGAACCGTAAGCTTTCAAATTGAGTGATTGCCTGACAGAGAGTTTCTACGGTTGATTCTGAGAACAGCAGCCCCGTTCGATAGTTCAAAACAATCTCTCGTAGGTCAGTTTGATCTGAAGCAATGACCGGAACACCGTATCCCATTGCTTCCACAGGAGGAAATGCGAAGTCTACATCTGCACGCGGGAAAATAAGTGCTTTAGCATCGGCATACAGTGCTGCCATTTCGTCCTCTGGAACCGCCCCTACGAAGTGAATGGTTGGGCCAGCAAGCTTCTTGAGCCGTTCGCTATCGTCTCCAGCACCAACTACCCAGAGAGGACGATCGAGGCCGAGTACAGGCTTCTACCACTAAATCCACTTGCTCAACCTGATTTAATGGCCCTACATAAAGGTAGTATTTGCTTCCGGCCTGCCCTTCTCCGTGGATTTTGACTGGCGGTGGAATAATATCAACGGGACGTCGATAAAACTTTCTGATGCGTCGCGCAACCGTTTCCGAACTGGTAAAAAAGCGATCGACTCGTTGCGCTGCATAGTAGTCGTACTGCCTTAATTGGGTATCTGCCCATGTCGCATATATATTAGGCGATCGAGGTGAATGGCTAATGGGGTCCCACAGGTAGCGTGGCGGGGTATGGCAGTAGCAGACATGTAAAGTGTTTGGGCGGGTCAGTACCGATTTGCTTAAATAACCGCCAGAAGAGGAAATAACCAGGTCAAAGCCCGATAAATCAAGGGATTCCCAGAAGTAGGGTAGGAGTGGACGAAGCGTATGAAAGTAGTGGGTGATGGCGGGTAATCGCTGGGCGATCGTTGGGCGAACATCCCAATCTGCGAACCGAGCCGCCGTATCGCCTAATCGGCTGTGGTCAACAAATGCGGTATACAGAGGAGCATCCGGATACATTCGGTGCAGCACCTGTAGCACGCGTTCCGCATCCCCGTACTCATAAAGGTAGTCATGGACCAGCGCTACTTTCATCCCGATCGACGGCTCACGCTTTCAGATGGACTCTCATCACTCAATAATCTTCCCCTGTAACGTTAGAACAGAACATGGGGCATGATGCAGCACATAGTTGCTGGCACTTCCTAAAATTAGCTCACTTAAACCAGAACGTCCGCGCCGTCCCACCACAATCAGGTCAGCCCCCATTCCCTAGCAGTTTTGCAAATCACATGGCCCGGATCTCCCGATCTTTGGCTAAACTCACTGATTAAACCCGCTTCTAGAGCACGAGCATTATAGGCTTGCAGCACGTCCAGTCCCTTCTGTTCAAAATCCTTCCACTGCTGGGCAAAAATTCGAATGGCTTCGTCATTGCCCGGATAGACACTATCGGGTGCTGGATAAACCGGCATTGGGTACCCTTCTTCCATAGGAGACAGCACATGGAGAAGCAACATTGCCGCATCTAATGTCTTCGCTAGAGAAAACGCTTCTTGATAAACGTGTTCACTTACAGTGGAGCGGTCCACTGCCACTAATATTTTTGAAACATAAGGCCCTTTAAGGTTGTCAATATGGATTTTGAAGTAGCAACTCATCATTTCATACCCCTAAGGTATAACTAAAGCTTGTCGCTGTGGTTTTTACATGTTGCAGATTCTGTTACTTAAGAATCATGGATTACATAACATCAAACCCTCCGGTTGTATGGACGAAGCATTTAGCAGATAGGTGTGATTGAGCTGCAAGGCTTAGCTCAATGCTGGTACGGAAGGTAGCTGCAATTCTGCGTAGTAATCACTAGAGGGCGTTGGGGAGCTATTAACAAAAATAATTTCGGTGGCTTATCCCTTTGAGGTTCCCATTCATCATTCTTTCCTTTTCGCTGTATGTCTAAGAAAAATGACACTCCCGCTTTACTGTTGACGTTTCTGATTACCGCTGGGCTTTTGGCTGGGGATTTTGGTGGTTTTCCCGACGATCAGGGTTTGATCTCAGCCAACTACAGCCCGAAGCAACTCCTTCGTCTGAAAGTACGACTCCCTCTGGCAATTCCTCCAACCCGTCTAGTGGATTTGCAAGCGTTCAAACTGTTCCCTCGGGGTTATTCAACTACGGAGGCAGCACCTCCTGGGCACCGATTCGGTCAACGGTTGATCCTCTCGTTCAGCAGTCCCGCCCAGAGTTTCGTCTGCGTTATGTCGAACCCGTTGGAAGCCCTCCTGGTTCTGGTACAGGCATTCGGATGTTAATTCGGGACGAACTGGCGTTTTCCCAATCATCTCGCCCCGTTTTGGATCAGGAGTTTCAGCAGGCGACGCAGCGAGGCTTTAAGCTGAAGCAAATTCCAGTGGCGATCGATGCGCTTGCCGTAGCAGTGAATCCCAGCTTGAATGTTTCTGGTTTAACCCTGGACCAACTTAGAGCGATTTATAGCGGTCAGATTCGAAATTGGAAGGAGGTCGGCGGCCCAGATTTAGCGGTTCAACCCTTCACCCGTCCAACGGAGGCAGGAGGCACGATCGAGCTGTTTGTCGAAGAAATTTTGAAGGGTGGAAAGTTTGGCGGCAACGTTCAATTGGTCTCAACTACCACCGAAGCGTTGCGTAAATTGGCGACTAATCCTGGCGGTATCTATTTTGCCTCTGCTCCTGAAGTCGTGCCCCAGTGCACCGTGAAGCCTTTACCACTGGGGCGGAAAGCGGGGAATTTGTTGTTCCCTACAAGGAACCCCTGATTGCGTCCTCCCAGTGCCCAAACAAACGCAATCAATTAAATGCTGGAGCATTTCAAAGTGGGCAGTATCCTATCACCCGCAACCTGTACGTAGTGGTTAAACAGAATGGCCGTGCGGAAGAACAGGCAGGTGAAGCCTATACCAACTTTCTGTTAACTGGGGAAGGCCAAGATTTAGTTGCTAGAGCCGGATTTGTCAAAATCCGTTAGATGAAACGGGCTAAATGGATTGCAGTGGGTAATCGGTAGTGGGTAATCGGTAATTGGGGATTGGCCAACACTGCCATTACCCATCACCGATTACCCATTACCGACAAAAACCTCGCTAATCCTTAAAGCTCAACCGCTGTCGGAAATTTGCTACAGATTGAACCAACCCGATCGCCAGAAAATTCATGAGCAGTGCCGATCGACCGTAGCTAAGCCAGGGTAAAGGAATTCCGGTTACGGGGGAGAGGCCGATCGTCATTCCAACATTGACGACGGCTTGAAACACCACCATCGACAAAACCCCGATCGCCAGCAGTGAACCAAAATCATCCCTGGCATTTTGAGCAATGATAATCAGGCGCAAGCAAACCAGCCAAAACGCCAAAAGCACCAGAATACAGCCAACAAATCCCAGTTCTTCACCAATGGCTGTAAAGATGAAATCCGTATGCTGCTCTGGAATGAAGTTGAGCTGGGTTTGAGTACCCTGATTTAGCCCTCTGCCGAATAGTCCGCCCGCTCCAATGGCAATACGGGACTGAATCAGGTGATACCCTCCGCCCAATGGGTCCTGGTCAGGGTTTAGGAAAATAATCAACCGCTGCTTCTGGTAATCTTTCAGCAATCTCCAGAGGAAGAAGCCTAGTGCCCCGAAACGAGGTTGATGACAACTGCTCCAAACGTTCCAATTCGGTACCAGGGCAATGTACGCCACGCTACAAATCCGATGAGAAAAATCCAGACAAACCAGATTGGCAGAAAAACATTAAATAGAATTGCGGACAGGAACGGCGACAGCAGAAGCAACAGCCAGCCAGGGTTTGCCCCACCCCAATAAAGCATTCCCAGAGAAATCGCTCCAAACACGAGAGAGGTCCCCAGGTTAGGCTCTAGGAACACAAAGATCCAGGGAACGGCTGCGATCGCCAGGGTTCGAATGACAATAGGGATGCTTTTAGCAGGACGATCGCTAAGGAGGGACGCGATCGTGACGATGATGCCCAGTTTGGCGAATTCCGACGGTTGCAGATTAAAACCAAAAATGTTGATCCACCGTTGCGCCCCCAACTCCTGCCGTCCGATAAACATAACCGCCAGCAGGGAAGCGATGGTGATGCCGTAGATGATCCAGCGCCACTGAATCAGTTGGTCATACCGCCAACGGGCGATGGCTAAAGCAGCGATAAGTCCTACACCACCCGTGATCCAGTGCTGTCGCCAGTCCGTCCATCCCTGGTTCATTTCCACACTGCGAATCATGATGCCGCCCAGAATCGTTAACCCGATCGGCAGGATAAACAGCCACCAGTCCACGTTTTGCCAGGGCTGAGTAAGCGATTTCCAGTGAATTCGACCAAAGGATTTTTGCAGAAGCATAGGGAAGCAGTGGGGAAGGATAAAAGCTAATGGCAAATGAAGAATTAGGAGTTAAGAATTCAAAATTAAAGCCTCCTAATTCTCAACTCTTAATTCTTAATTCCTAACTTAAAATCCTACCCCAATGCCGCGATCGACACCCTGGCAGCAACCTGCTGCGCGATCGCAGTCAGCGCTTTGGCAGAGGCAGATTCCGGTTCTGCTAAGACGATCGGCACGCCGCGATCGCCCCTGACGCAGGGAAATTTCCAGAGGGATACAGCCTAACAACGGAACCTGGAGTTCCTGAGCGGTTTCTCTCCACCAGCAGATCCAAAAATGTCGTACTGCTTATCGGGCATATCAGGGGAATAAAGTAGCTCATATTCTCCACAATCCCCAGCACAGGTACGCCAAGCTGCTGAAACATCTTTAAACCCCGGCGCGAATCAAGCAGCGCAACGGTCTGTGGTGTCGTTACAATCACTGCCCCGGCCATTGGAACAGCCTGAGCCATCGTTAGTTGAGCATCGCCTGTTCCGGGAGGCATGTCTACGATCAGGTAATCCAGGTCGCCCCAATTTACCTGGTAGAGAAATTGACGAATAATCCCGTTCAGCATCGGTCCGCGCCAAATAACGGGCTGATCCTTGTCAATCAAAAGCCCATTGAAACAAGCTTGACACCATGATTAAAGACGGGTTCCAAAATCTCGCCCTGAGCACCCTGCTGGACCGTCACCTGAGCATCGGCTAACCCCAGCATGGTTGGCGCGTTGGGACCGTAAATGTCTGCATCCAATAGGCCAACTTTTGCACCAGCCTTCGCCAGCGCAACGGCGATGTTTGCAGCGACCGTACTCTTGCCAACGCCGCCTTTGCCGCTTGACACAGCCACAATATTGCGAATGCCAGGAACACCTGTGCGATCGGGCAGAGATTTCTGTTGAGGCGTTTCCGCTGTCACTTCAACGTCTATCTGCTTGACCCCGGCAACGTTTTTATTGCTCGCTCACAGTCTTCAACGATGAACTGACGCAGGGGACAGGCAGGCGTAGTCAGCACCAGGGTAAAACTAACGTTGCCATCCTCAATCTTGACATTACGAATCATGTTCAATTCCACCAAACTCTTGCGGAGTTCAGGATCTTGAACAGGCTTGAGAACTTCAAGCACAGAACTGGTATCTAAAAGTTTGGGCATTTCTCCACCCTGGCTACGGCGCTAGGAATCGTTAAGGTTTCTTTAGCGATCTTACCGTTAGCGGGGATATGTCTAAAAATCGAAACAATTTCCCTTTGTTGGCTCTAAGTTTCCTGCAACCGCCTGTTCGACCGCCTGCGCTAAATCAGATGCAACCCGCTCTGCAAACGGACGGATGATAGACCAAAACAGGGGAGATAGCCATCCCCTCATTGTCACAGTATAGGAAACACACGCTCCACAAACCGTTGATTCAAGACGATAGATTGCCTGCTCTTCTAGCCCTGGCAGCACCAAAACCCGGACACTCAGTAGCTCACCAGGGCGAACCCGCTCAACAAAAATCTGAATGGGGATTGGGCTTAAGCGGGTAAATGCCTGGTAAATAAGTCCAGGTTTGACAACTAAGCCTCTGGGCACGTTAGTGCTGGCAAGGATGGGATGCCAGGAGACATCGGCCAGATCCGCGATTTTTTTTCCACAGGTCATCCACTGAAGCCGAACTCAATACCTGGTAGGTTCTTGCCAGGGAACATTGGAACCTGCGTCGTTTGCGATGAATGAACCGGGACGACAAACCAAACATCTCATAACCTCTACTTTGCCGAACCAACGGGGATCACCTATCCTACCTGGAAAATGAGGAGATAAGGTATCTACCTCTAGACTGTCTCTAGACTACCGTTCTCTCTTCAGCTCGAATAGCCCCACCGTGAAATGAACAATGAATCAAGGCTCAACAGAGAAGTTTAAAATCGTTAACGAAACCGTTTTGAGTTGGTTGTGTCCACGATTCACGATAGGCTAAGAAAGCATTAATATCGATGCTGCTAACAGCTTTCCTTCGAGAAAAGAACATTATGACTGCGTTTTCTACTCCCAAGACGATCGCATCAGATACCCTTCCTCCTTCCGATTCCCGTCAACGGGTTAGCCAGTTTCTCCAAACGCTTCAAGACCAAATTTGTCAGGGCTTGGAACAGGCAGACGGCAAAGAGGCGTTCCAGGAGGACTCCTGGACGCGGGAAGAGGGCGGCGGTGGACGATCGCGTGTTTTGCGAGAAGGCGACGTTTTCGAGCAGGGAGGCGTTAATTTCTCAGAAGTTTGGGGTAAAACCTGCCGCCATCCATCCTGGTGCAGCGACCAGAAGCCGCAGGGCATGGATTCTACGCCACAGGAACCTCGATGGTGCTGCATCCCCGCAATCCTTATATTCCGACTGTTCACTTAAACTACCGATATTTTGAAGCGGGTCCAGTCTGGTGGTTTGGTGGTGGAATTGACCTGACGCCTTACTATCCCTTCGTTGAGGATGTTGTTCATTTTCACCGTACCCTGAAGCAAGCCTGTGATGAGCATCACCCGGAATACTATCCAACCTTTAAGCTCTGGTGCGATGAATATTTCTACCTGAAGCATCGTCAGGAAACACGGGGAGTTGGGGGAATTTTCTTCGACTATCAGGATAGCCGCAGCACTCTTTACCATGGTCCCGATGCTAACGGCCCTGCAGCAGGACACAGTCAGCAGGTTGGTCAGATTGGCGAACGAAATTGGGAGCAACTGTTTGCCTTCGTTCAAGCCTGCGGAAATGCCTTTTGCCTGCATATTTGCCGATCGTAGAGCGTCGGAAGTCTCAGGAATATGGCGATCGGGAGCGTGATTTTCAGCTTTATCGGCGCGGTCGTTATGTAGAATTCAACCTGGTTTACGATCGTGGCACGATTTTTGGTTTGCAGACCAACGGGCGCACCGAATCAATTCTGATGTCTCTACCGCCCCTGGTTCGTTGGGAATATGGTTATCGGCCAGAGCCAAACAGCCGTGAAGCTGAACTGTATGAAACCTTCCTGAAGCCTCAAGATTGGGTGAATTGGAGTCTACCATCCTAAGAAGACTGGGATAGACTACTGGGGATAGATGTTTGTTTGAACGTGTTGTAATTTTTCAATTTCTGTCAAAACTAGATTGAGATCAGATCCGCGCCCTTGGGCAGGGTCTACTCAGTCGATAAGGTCGGAGCCTTCGAACCCCGTCCTGGTATGTGGCAGCCTAAGCAGTTCTGCTTATCGGTTGTTCACTTGGTTGAGGCGCATGCGGATCTTTATTTAAAGACACCCCAATTATCCACATTTCTTAGGAGAGGGTAAGCGATCCTTATGGAGCAGAAATCAATTCACATGGAGCAGCGGACTCATACCACGCAGGACGGTAAAACTGTGATTGTGCTGACTCCCAACGGGCGTCTCGATATCACAACTGCCTGGCAATTTCGATTGAAGCTCCAGGAGTGTATCTCAAAGCTCAGTCATCATGTGGTGGTGAATCTGGGACAGGTTAACTTTATTGATAGCTCTGGCTTAACCTCGCTCGTGGCCGGAATGCGAGACGCTGATAAGGTAAGGGGTAGTTTTCGAATCTGCAACGTCCATCCTGAAGCCCGGTTAGTATTTGAAGTCACCATGATGGACTCCGTCTTCGAAATTTTTGAAACGGAAGAGGAAGCTCTGGAAGGAGTTCCGCGTGGAATTGCCAGTTAGGGAACCTGAATTCAATAAAATTTGAATCTGTTAAGGACGAGGCACTCAGGCAATAGAACTGGCAGTTCAGCCAGCGTCGTAGTCGTTTGCTTTGCCTGCACAATTGCGGCATTCGCCTTTGCTTTGGGAAAACAAGCGTTGCTATCTGTAACACATCGATCGCTTACGTAGGGCAACGGATCGCAACACTGTGTGCAAGAAGCTAGACTGTCGAAAGTTGCGTTGCCGTTAGGACCAAACGCGTTTCGTCAATCAATCCCTGAGGTTGTCCTATGCACCATAGGCCGGATGATCCTGTTATGGACCGATGGCATCTTTACATTTATGGATTTGGAGTTCCAGCGCCTCTCAGATTTTCCATAGGAGTCTTTACTGCCAGCTACATCTGAGAGATAAAGTCTCTACTTGCACGGTGCAAAGTCCTGCTTTATAGCGACGTGACAATGGAACCGTCTGCCTTTCGAGGCTTCCAAAATCTACAATTTACAATCTGCAATCTTAAATGGTACTAGAAGCCATCATCACGCTGCTGCTGGGGGACTGCTGTTTCGCTGGGGTATGCGGTTTGGGCGGGTCATGTTGCGTAAAGGAGCCACTGCAAATGACCTGTTTAAGGGAAAGACAGCGGTTTCCTTGCTGTTTCTGGGGCTATACATCGCGCTCATTATCCTGGCGCTGAATGTTCCTCAGATGCAAGTACTGCCGCTGGAATGGCGAATTTACGGCATGCAGGTTACATGGACAATCCTGCGGTCGGTTTTGCTGGGTTTTTGCGGTCTGGCATTCATGGTGAGCTGGAAAACGGCCCGATCGCAGGTAATTGCGGTTGTTCTCTTAGGGCTATTAGGAATTGGTGGATTTAGCGCCGCAGAAGCCTACTTTTTGGCACCTATCTATTCAGAACTGCACAACAATTTGCAGCCCAACGGTGTGTTCAAACAAACCTCAATGAGCAGTTGTGCACCTTCAGCGCTAGCAACGGTGTTGCGCCGGTGGGGAATCGATGCCACCGAGTCCAGCGTTGCAAAACTGGCGGGGACCAGCCGCTTGGGAACCTCAATGCCCCAGTTGATCGAAGCTGCCCGCGACACTGGCATGGATGGGATTGAGATGTCTCCTACCTGGGAGCAAATGTTACGGATAAATCGCCCGGCTGTGCTGGGAGTCTGGTTAATTGATGGACCTCGCAAACTGCCCCACGCTGTGGCGCTGCTTGCAATGGACCACGACCTAGCCGCGATCGGAGATCCTGCCCGCGGCAAAATCGATATCCTGCCCCGCAGCCAGTTCGGTGAAATTTGGCGTCAGCAGTACGTTCCCATCTTTCGTCGTGGGAGGTGGCGATCACCCAGGAGCAAGCGTCTGACTATCTCAGGCGATCGGGCTTTTGAATCAGCCCCACTAGATTTCAAACAAGCCGTGAAACAATTTCAGCGGGCCGTTGGGCTTCCATCTACGGGCTATTTGGATACTCCAACCACCCTGGTGCTTATGGGGCCTTATCTGGAAGGCGTGCCCACATTGAAGGACTTCAAAATCGTGCATTCCTAGGGGATCGTCTTAAACGATCGGATGGCTTCCTGGAATCACCGCGTGGATTGACTCGCTGCCAGATTCAGGCCATCCTCGACGATAAGCTGCCTGGTCTGGTTTTCCCCATCCCAACTGCAAAATAATCTCTAAACACCGCTCGTTACCTAACTTACACAGGGTAGCCCATTCACTGCGCTGTACAATTCGCTCTACATCAGCCAGCTCAATCTGCCTGTGAAACTTTCCCCCATTCAGGCTCAGGTACAGGTCCATATCCCCGTCACCTGGTTCCAAAAGTCAATAATGGAGCTTTTCGCCTCCTGTAGAAGGACAAGATCGCTCGATAACCCAATCAACTGGTCATCGACTTTAGGATAACGCAAGGTTTTTCCTTTAATCGTCAAAGTTTGCCAGATGATGCCTGAAACGTGATGGTCACGCTGGTATTGATGAACCGCTGCTCTGAAATCGTTATAGGCCGTGAATTTTTGGATGCCGTCCGTTTTCAAAAATTTGTCAATAAAAGGACTGAAACCAGACGGGCTTGCCTTCAAGTTCAACCGCTGGCCGCTGATGCAGGCTCGACGCTCATCAGCCAAGATTTTGATTAAATCCTCTGTGCTGTATCCGCTTAACATCAGGCAATTCCCTGGTCGGAGTAAATCAATGACTGATCACTACAAGCAACGGTGATTTCAACCCGTCACTAAACGGCTCAAGGTACTTTTAGCTTAGCCTTTCTTTTTCTACACAGATGTATCTTGGCTGCCACTCCAACGATTACTTATCTTGTCAGTTCAGTCGTCACCTCATTCAACTGTCGCCGCTTTAACTCAATGGATTCTGAGCGGGGCAATAAATTGAAGACTTCACGGAATGCGTCGTCTAGCCGCTCGAAGGGCAGTTGCCCACTCTCGTTTAACACAATTTTGCCAGCGTCATTAAACAGAACGGTTTGGGAACGACTCCCTTGTAGTAATGCCCAGGTTCGGTTGACTCGTAGGACGCTTTTTGTGGCAAAGCATCAACCCGAATTGGAATAATGTCTGCAACCCGTCCATAAAATCCTTGCAGTTGGGAGATGACTGTAGAGTACTGTTTGCAGTCGCTACTGTCATCAATATATAAAACCAAAAGAGCCGGTCGATGGGCCTTGAGTGTATTTTCTAGGGAGACTTTTGCGGGGACGAGCGATCCGTTTCCAGCGTAAAGAGAAAAGATTTCTCCATCATAGCGATCGTCGTTTAGCCCTGCCAGTGCTGGAGATGGATTCAACAGCACGAAGCACACCAGGACAATCAGGAGGGCAGCGAGCGATCGCCAGAGCCGTCGTCCTTGAGCGGGAACGTTTGGGAGGGGGCTGGCCAGTTTCAAAAACCGCGGCTGGAGAAAGGTCATAAGGTCGATAGCCCGAATTAAGGTCTATCCTCAATTTAGTCATAACTGAGGACAGTTTAGTGAGGAGTTTTGAGTTTTGAGTTTTGCAATATAGCGATCCTATCTGGATTGTGATAGGAGAAACCTTTTTCACAAAGCCCGTTCATTTCACAAATGGTTTAGGACTGCTAACTAAGACAAAGTTGTAGCGAGTTTGTGTTAGCGTATGGTAAAACTGTATTAGGTATCAAAGCTTTTATCTGAATACCAATCTCAATATAAATATTGGTATTTCATTACGGGGAAAGCTTCAGAGAATCTCCTTCAAAAATATGTATAACGACGTAGTAACCTTAAAGCCTATTCGCTCCCTTGATGATGCCTTGGATCGGTGTCAGACACTGGGTATGCGTTTGAGCCGTCAGCGTCGCTTTATTTTAGAACTGCTCTGGCAAGAAAAGGAGCATCTGTCTGCAAGGGAGATTTACGATCGGCTCAATCGGCAGGGCAAGGAAATCGGCCACACGTCGGTCTATCAAAATCTAGAGGCACTCTCCAGTCAGGGAATTATTGAATGTATTGAGCGTTCTGATGGGCGGTTGTATGGAAACGTTAGTGATTCCCATAGTCATGTGAACTGCCTGGATACTAACCAAATTTTGGATGTTCACATTGAGTTACCCGACTTCCTGCTTCAGCAGATCGAGCAGCAAACGGGAGTTCGCATTACTGACTACCACATTGACTTTTACGGGTACCGAAAACCCGTAGATGAATCAGTGGGATAACCAGTTTATTTAGTTTTGTTTTATCACTATCGAGCCTGCCTGTGTCAGCTCCAATTCTGGATGCTGACACAGGCAAGTTTTTTTGTGCTTCTTTACGCAAGCCTTGTTCACGCAAACCCCGCAGGTTTTCCAACCGTAGAACCTCGTGGCTAACATCGGCCCTGAAACCTCCGAGGTTTTATAGCTGTCGCCACAATTGTTAGGACAGTCAGCTTATCTGAAATGAGCTAAATGTAAGGCTTTCATCCCTGACCCCTGACCCCTGACACTTGACACCTGCTATAGCGACGTGCGTGAGTCCTGAGAGCGTTGGCCCTTGCTAAAGGGTTCAACAGAATTGCAATCTGACTGCTCCAATTTTAGGTTTAGCGAATACAATATCGGCAACATCCGGTAGCTGGAGCGTTCGAGTATCAGTCCGCTTAGGAAGGTGACTAGTCAGGCTTTTGCGAAGGTCCAATGCTAAAGGAATAGATTAAAACCTATTTGTTGCTCAGGAGGGGATTTTGGCTATTTGCTAAGACTCCTATCCTACGTGTCAGGCGTATGGGGTTAAAACCGTTCAATCGAATTCGAAAGACGTCTGCTCATCAGACTCACGTTCAGCCATTGAATTCTGGGACCGATGGGCGATCAGTGCCAATCGTTACCACTGTGCATCAGAGATTGAAAATTAGCGCGAAGAAGTTAAGTTCTGAGTTATCCAAGTTGTTCAAGATGCTTCAGGCCAACTTGAAGCGGGCTGTTAGACTAATTCATAGGGTAAGACTGCCGATTTATAACAAGATCAATAACAGCGAATTTGAGCGAACGTTTCGTACCCGGTTCGATCGAGCCAAGCGGGTTGTTGTCTGGATTGGTCAACGGCTGCATCCTGTGGCTGTTCCTGCACTGTGGTTTGGCTTGTTAGCACTGTCTACCGGGTTAATCATCAACGCCTATCTGTGGCTTTCGTCAATTCCTCCCATACCTAACTGCAAAAACTGCCTCCCATAGCAGCAGATTCTGACAAGCTGTATTGCGCGGAACGGGCTGCCAAATCAGGCAAGCTTGATTCTCTGTTGGGCGGCATTGATTTAGTGAAGGACTGGCCTGCAAATCATCCCCTCCACAACCGGGTTAGCCGGGCCATGAAGGAGTGGTCAAAGGGCATTCTGACGATCGCGCAGAAGAAGGCCAATGGCGGAGATCTGGAAGGCGCGATCGCGCTTGCCCAACGAATTCCAGCGAATAGCCCTGTTCAAAAAGAGGTGAAGACCACGATCGCAGGCTGGAAGAAGCTTCAAAATCAAGGTCCGGCACTGGAGAAAGCCTTTGAAGTTGCGCTTAAGCGTCAGGACTGGCAGACAGCCGAAGATAAGACCCGGGCATTGTTTAGGCTGAATGGTGACGAGAATGAGTCAACGATTGGCCGTTTACGACAGCGGCTCGCGGCTGAACGAACTGCCCGCAAGCAGTTGCAGGAGGCGCGTCAGCGTGTTCAGGACGGTTCTCGCAGCCCTGAAGCACTGGCAGCAGCAATTACTCAGGCAACGAAGGTTTCTCCCGGTACCTATGCCTTTGTTGAGGCTAAATCAGACCTGACAAACTGGAGTCAATCACTGCTAGACATTGCATCTGAACGCCTCACTCATTCTGACTTGAATGGGGCGATCGCCGCGGCTAAAGCGGTTCCATTTGACGTTCCACCTAAGCCTCAAGTGCGCGACCTTGTCTGGTTTACCCGTGCTCGCTCGCTCGCTGCTGACCCCCTACCGGAGGGTTCCCTAAACGAACAGCTCTGGCAAACGTGGAATGGGTTGATTCATGTGCGTCAAATCGATGCCAATAGCCCGTTTTATCAGCAAGGGCAAGCACTTCTACCCAAGTTGGAACAGCGAATTCAAGTCCTGACTCAACTCCAATTTGCCAATTCGCTTGCCAGTGTAGGACAAATTCCGTCGCTCCAGCTTGCGATTCGAACTGCACAAACGATTCCTCCAGACCATTCCCAACGACGCCTTGCCCAAGGCCTGATTGCCCGCTGGCGCACAGATATTCAGCGTGTTCAGGACCGTCCTACATTGACCAAGGCAGAACAGTTGGCTGCATCTGGCAAAATTCCAGATCTAAAAGCTGCGATCGCCCAGGCAAAGCTGATTGCTCCAGGACGGGCGTTGCGATCGGAGGCACAGCAATCGATCACTGGTTGGAATGGGCAAATTCAGGCCATTCAAGACCGTCCCATCCTGAATCGGGCAAAAGCGCTGGCAAAGCAGAGAAAACTGAAGGCGGCCATTCAGACGGCAGAAAAATACGCTCGGACCGATCGCTTTACAAGGAAGCCCAGGTGTCGATTAAAAACTGGACTGCCCAACTTCAAATTGCGGAAGATCGTCCCATTCTGAATCAGGCGAAAAAGTTGGCGGACAGTGGAAATCTTGCAGCCGCGATCGACGTTGCTTCTCAGATTGATCCCGATCGTGCCCTTTATAGAGAGGCGCGGGAAGCAATTAAGGGTTGGACGTCCCAGGTGGCGACTCTTAGTCGGCGATCGCGTGGGTTCCCTTTCCAATATGGACGATTTGGGCCTTTTTCTCCTGGCCCACCCCGCCTCCTTGGTGATGGAAATTGAGAATGGGAGATGGGGAAGTGGGAATTAGGAATTGAGAATTGAGAATTAGGAATTGAAAATTAGGAATTAAAAGTTCTAAGTTTCGAGTTGCGAATTCCGTTGGTTACTATCTTTAATTCTCAATTCCTAATTCCTAATTCTTAATTCCTACCCTGGTGGTTTTAGCTGGGTTTTGAACTTACAAACGGCGTTTGGTGTGGGATGAAACAAATAACGTTAAAGGGTGCCAAAAGTTTGATTCAGGTAAATCAGCGGAGACTGTTAGTCAGATGAAGGCGAACCCTGAAGCGCCTCCATCAGCTACACGAGCTGATTCGATCGCAGAAACGCCCGCGCAGGTTGAGGAGGAGTTGATAACTTCATCCCCAAATCCAAATAAGGCGAAATCAGGACGACGGTTTCAGTTAGTTGCGGGGCCGTTGGCATGGCTCTGGCTGCTGGCGTTTTGTGCGGGAACCGGGCTGGCTGCCGTTCTGTGGTTGACCAGTCTGCCACCCTTACCAAACTGCAAGCGGCCTCAGACACTGGGTCTGGATGCCGAAAAGTTGTTCTGTGCTGAACAAGCTGCCCGATCGGGCAGTCAGGATTCGTTGCTTGCCGGACTCGACCTTGTAAGGGGTTGTCTGCGGATCATCCCCTTCACAGTCGGGCGCAGGAATTGGAGAATGAATGGTCTAAGTCTGTGCTTGAGCTAGCTCGAACAAAATCAGTTGAGCCTGACCTGAACGGCGCGATCGCCCTGGCTCAAAAAATTCCTGCCAGTAGCGCGGTTCACAAGGAGGCCAAGGCCGCGATCGCAACCTGGCGAAAGGACTTAACTCGCGGGCAGACCATGGTTGATTCCATTCAAGCGGCCATGAAAGCCAGGAACTGGGGGTTGGCTATTCAGCAGTTGCGTAAACTTGGCAAGCAGGATAGCGACTACTGGATCCAGCATGTCGATCGTTTAAGACAAAAAATTAGCGCTGAGCAAATTGCTGCCGATCAGCTTCAGCAGGCTCGCCAGTTAGTAAAGGCTACTCCTAACAATGTTCAGGTGCTTGGGCGGGCGATCGCGCTGGCAGAGCAAATCAACCCTGACACCTATGCCTACACGGATTCTCAAGTGGATGTCAGTAAATGGATGCAATCCTTATTTACGATCGTTGCTGGGAAGTTGCCGCCTCATACGGATTTGAAAGGAGCAAAAGTGGCATTGCAGGGTTTACCGCGTGGGGTTCCTACGCCTAATGCCCGTGATGTGCTCTGGTTTAGTCGTGCTCAACCGCTTGTGACTGATGAAATCACCCGAGGACCGCTGTACGAACAGCTCTGGCATCTATGGATGGTGATGTCTCAGGTACGGCAGATTAAACCAGAAAGCCCCCTCCACGCTCAGGCGAAAGCGCTTGTCCCTAAGCTGGAGACGCAAATTCAGGACGTGACCCAGCTACAGGTCGCCAGCGCTTTAGCGAACCTGTGGCAGATTCCGACCTTCCATCTCGCTATCAACATCGCCCATGGGATTTCTGCCGATCGTCCACGACGGGTTTATGCGCAAACACTGATCACCATGTGGCAGCGGGACATCGAGCGCATAGAGGACCGTCCTTATCTAAATCAGGCACAGCAGCTAGCGACGAAGGGAACGCCTGAAAGTTTAAGAGCGGCAATTACCTATGCCCAACAAATCTCCAATGGGCGACCGCTACGCATCGAAGCCCAAACCGCGATCGCCCAGTGGAATCGGCAAATTCAACTGATTGAGGATGGGCCGTTCCTGGAGCGAGCACAAACCTTGGCAAAACAGCAACGTTTGGCAGACGCGATCCGCACCGCTTCCCGGATTCGTTCCGGGCGAGTGCTGTACCAGGAAGCTCAAACCGCCATTCAAGATTGGACCTATCAGCTTCAGCTAGCCGAGGACCGTCCCCTGTTGGATCGGGCAAATGCATTGGCAGAGCAAGGCAATCTGACAGCCGCTATCAATACCGCTTCCCAAATTGCTCCCGGTCGGCCACTTTCCCACGAAGCAGGAGGGGCGATTGCCAACTGGACAGCTCAGCAAAACGCTCGCCAGAATCCTCCACCAGCCGAGCCTGATAATCAGATAAGGGAACGTCGGCCACCTGATTCGAGCGTTGGGCCACCCTACCGTTCTCCATACCCCGATGCTCCACGCCCTGTCTACAACTCCCAACCCCCGACCGAACCACCTCCCCCGCCCATCCATCCCACTCGGACCCCATACCCGCAGACCCTCCACCGCCTCAACCATCTTCTGGCCCGTACCCAGAAGCAGCTCCGCCGACCTCTCCTGATTTACCCTCACCCTAGGTCTGGGAGATAGAAGGGTTGAGTTTGCAGAGTGGCTGTAGGCGATAGGTTACGTTTTCTGTACTCTATAGGCTATGGGTTGTTTCAAGTATTGACGTTGACATCCTGCATCCTGACTCTCATTGCCTGACATGACCAACACACCGGAAACTAACCGTCAGCCTAGCCGTGTAATCCGGCTAATGCTTGTCGAGGACGATCCGGTGTTTCGCTTAGGGCTAATCACAGCGTTGGAGGAAATTCCCAATCTGAGGGTTATTTTTGAAGCCGATTCGGCAGCGTCGGCTGTAAGAGTATTACAGGATTGGATGGGAGCGCGAGCGTCGGGTTCGTCTTCCCAGCCATCCAGCACAGTTACCCCAGATTTGGTGATTGTCAGTTTGGACTTAAGCCAGTCTAGAAGCAATCAACGGTTTGGGCTTGACCTGTGCCAGCAGTTGAAAACCAGGTACCCAAATCTGCCGATTTTGCTGACAAGTACCCAACAAGATCCCCTTGAACTGGCGATGGCGCTTCAGGTTGGAATCGAAGGATTTTGTCCAAAAGGAAGCGATATTCGGCAGTTTGTCAACGCCATTCGGCTGGTTGCCAGAGGGCAGCGCTACTGGAATCCAGCACTGCAAGCAATCACGCAAGCATTAAGTACTCCTTTACAACAACTCAACCGGATCCTGCACCCCAAATAGCTCTCAACTCACCACAGGTTAGGGTAGAACGATCCATTTCACCACAAACGAACATATCGCAACGTCGTGGAGCTTCTGACGAGGAATTATCCGTTCCCCCGCTTCCTCCCCTCCTGGTTCATTTGCTGTTTTGCGGCGTAATTTGCGCCGTTCTGGGTTACACCAGATTGATTCCGCGATCGCCCTGCTGAATACCCAGCTACAAAATCCTGACATTTCCTTTACGGACCAACTGCTGTTAGCAGGACGACGACGAGAATTACGGGCAGCCCGACGGTTAGTGAATTGGCTGCTGGGGTCTGGGGATAATCAAGGGTCAGGGGTCAGGAGGCAGGAGGCAGGAGGCAGGGGGCAGGGGGACACGAAACCGCTGTACACCCAGTCCTCAGTCCTCAGTCCTCAGTCCTCACCTTCAACTCAAAACTTAGAGCTTAGAACTCAAACCCCTCCTCCTGTTTCCAGTTCTTCGATTCAGCATTCTTCGTCTGTCAGCATTCAGTCAATTCGGGCTGCATTATTTGATGCGGTGGCAAATCGATTCCAGTCCAGCTTGCGGAATCTCACCAGTACGCCGCTGGAAATTGACATTCTTAAGGATGAGAAAAAGCGAGAATTGCTTTTCCTCATTCTGCGAAAGCTAGAAGAGATTTTGGATGATCTGCGGTTCTCTCAGGTGCAGCCAGAGCAACTGACTGAAAAGCAATTTGCCATTCTTCAGGATCTCTGGCAGGCAACACTGACAGACTTTTTTGGAAAATACTATACGCTGCAACTGGGTTTGGGCGATCGAGTCACTATCTCGGACAATGTGGCCTCCTATAAGTCAAACCAGGTGGAGATGGTGGAGGTTTTGCTTCAAGATGCTGAAATTGTTCGATCGGGAATCTTAAGCAAGATTCCGCTGGTGCCCGAAGTTCTGGCCCATCTGCTGTTTCAGTCTCCCTAACCATTGATGACGCTTCCTACAACGTCGGTTCAGTAGAAGCGATGGCCCGTATGGACATTTTGCTGCAAAATCTGGCTATTCAGATTGCTAATGGCGTAATGCAGCCATTGCTGAACCGCTTTGGAAATGTGGAAGAGATTAAGCGCAGCTTCTACGACAGGCGATTGCTTTCTACCCGCGAAATTGAACGATTTCGAAATAACCTTTCCTGGCGCTATCGCCTAGAACGGTACTTCGCTGAACCAACGGCCATTTTTGAAAGTCGATTTAATCTGTATGCGGTAAACGAAGGAGGCATTACGAAAGCATCCATTTATGCTCCTCGTAATGATGAGCTAGATCAGCTTTCTGGCATTCCCCTCGCCGTCACACTCGTTTTAGAAGCGCGGGATGCGATTTCGCCCCGTGTACGGTCAGCTATCTCGTTTCTGGGAAGTGGGGTCGTCTATTTGCTCACCGATGTGATTGGGCGGGGAATTGGTTTGGTTGGGCGAGGCATTGTCAAAGGAATTGGCAACGCCTTTCAAGACGGACGATTCAATCGCAACGGCGAACGATCGCGATAGTGGGTCAGAGGGTAGGGGTCAGGAGTCAGGGGTCAAATAATTATGAATTCATAATTTAGGACTCAAAACGCTTCTCCCACTCCCCACTCCCTTCTCCCCACTCCTCAGCCCTCAGCCCTTTACAACCTAGGGTTAAGGCAAAAATGCAGGGAGAAATGCCAGTCCCAGGGCAGCAAAAAAGCTGGCTACGCAGGTCAGCGTTAGAACTAGTAGAGGATTACTATTCATCGCAACGTTCTCCTGAGAGACGACCAATCAAGAGTTAGTAACTACACCAACCGCTAGCGTGCAACAAAACCACATAAAATCTACAGGGATACCGTAGTTAGCTGACGAGTATCGTCACACAGCAGCTAAGAAAAGTCAGTCTAGTCGCAACAATTGTTTGCGTTGTACCTTAAGAAGGGGAGTCAAATAAATTCGAGAATTATAGGCCACCCAGCACTATTCGATGCAGTATTCTGCCCACGCCCCGAGCCAATTTCTCTGTACCCATATGGACAGGTTGTTGCCCACATGGTCACGTCCAATTGCGTCGGTGCTGATCGTTTTGCAGCCCTGTAGCTGCGATCTATTAGAACGAACACCTGTTGCCGAAGAACAGAAACAGCAGTTACGGCAATCCTTTCTCCAGTTTGGCTACGAGGTTGCTGCAAAATTGAATTACCTGGGGCATTTGGTAGAGGTGTTTGATCCCCGCACTGGGCTTCCCCTTCTCTCTTCAGCAGGTCAACTCCGGTTGGATGATGTGGCAATCGTGCGGTCCTGTCTTGGTTATCCAACGGTTGATAGTTTTGGATGTTCGGTGATCCTGCATCCGGATTGGGGAAGTTCTGTTTACCCATCGACACTGCTGTCGTCAGCAGCCCCTGACCTGGTAGATCTGGTTAGCAGAGCAATGAAGATTGAGATGCAGAATCGATCGCGGTTAAGCTTTCCGGGAGTTGCTTCAGGCGATCGGAGTGCCACCAATCTCTCACGGGCTGCGGTAGGGTAACGGAGTATAGGGTAATTATCACAGGCTCTATGTTCCCCTGTCCTAAAATCTCCACGCTGTAGGAAGGGTGACTCTTGGTCGCCAGATCAGCAATGAATCGCTTGCCAATGCGTCGCCAGCTTGGTTCCTTACCGCGCCATTGAATTCGACAGCAGGGCCAGGGAAGCTGTTCGCGATCGAACAAACGGCAGCATGGACCAATCACTCGGTAGCTGAAGTGGCAGCCCGGACTAAAGAAAATTTGTCCGTGTCTGAGCGGATGAGATTCGGCTGTTATTTTTCAGCGTTTGCCATTCCGTGCGAAGCAATGTTCGATTAGAGGCGAAATACCTTGTAGGGTTAGGGGTCAGGGGTCAGGGGTTAGGGGTCAGGAGTTGGAAATGACGGCGATGCACTCGATTTCTACTCGGACGTCTTTAGGCAGGCGGGCAACCTCGACACAGGCGCGGGCAGGAGCGGTTGCCTCTTCAAAGTAGCGGGCATAAACCGCGTTCATTGCGGCAAAGTCATTCATATCTGCCAGGAAAACACTGGTTTTTACCACGTCCTGAATGCTTGCCCCGGCTGCTTCTAAAATAGCTTTTAAGTTAGAAATGGCCTGTTCGGTTTGCTTTGCCACATCATCTCCACCGACGATCGCGCCAGTTTTGGGATCGAGCGGAATTTGTCCGGCAACAAATACCATCTCACCCTTGGCGGCGATCGCTTGATTGTATGGACCAACGGGAGCAGGAGCGTGATCGGTATGAATGATTTTTCGGGTCATAGCAAATTAGGTAGTAGGTGATAGGTGGTAGGTGGTAGGGGACAATTAGGAATTGAGAGTTGAGAATTAAGAATTATAGTGGTACGAGAGATATTTTAGGTAAGTAGGGAAACTCAAACTCTGTCATAGCGCCTGTTTTAGCCCTACCACCTACCACCTACCACCTACCACCTCTTCACACGTGAGGTCTGATGCCGTAGTTGCGGTAGCGGAAATAGTCTCGCAAAACCTGGTCATGATCGAAGCAGAGGTTGGTCGGAATTCGCCAGGGTTCAAAGAATCCTAGATTTTTGGCATCGTCTCCAACGTTGGGTTCGCCTTGTGCAGTTGCCAAAAACACGACGCTAAGGGTGTGCTGGCGAGGGTCGCGATCGGGAGCAGAGTAAACATGGAACTGTTCTACCAACTCCACCTGTAAGCCTGTTTCTTCGTTAGCTTCCCGCTTTGCAGCCGTTTCCACTGATTCGCCATAATCCACAAATCCACCCGGAATGGCCCAACCCTCAGGTGGGTTCAGTCGCTCAATTAGCACGATCGGTCGGTGAGGACGGTCCACCAGTTCGATAATAATGTCAACGGTCGGTGCGGGATTTCGATGAGCCACAGGGTTAGGAATAAATTGTTAAGGGATGGGGGTAGTTGGGGGATGGCAATGGGCAATGGGCGATGGGCAATAGGCAATAGGCAATAGGCAATGGGCAATAGGAGTTTTGAGATCGGTAATGGGTGATGGGTAATGGATAATCGGTAAATTTTTGAATTCGAAATTTATGTTCTCTTATCCCACTGCCCCCTTACCTCATCAGCCCATTACCTTTGAAATCTGCTCTCCCCATCTTCTACCCTCAGGTCAGTTTAACGGGTGTCTGGATGCTGCACAATGTTTAAGAATGTAACGGAAGCTAGGGACAAAAACCTAGGGGCAAAAACGGACGATCACTGGATGTGAAAGTGATCCATTTAGCTATTTTCTGATCCCCGTGCCCTGTACCCTATCTTCTGGTGCCTTTTTAACTCCTGTCCCTGAACTCTACTCTCATCTCTATGAATTTTCCCGCTTCCAAGCCTGTACTTTCCTATTGTCGAGTTAGCGGTGTTTTGCTGCATCCTACGTCTTTCCCCAGTCGGTTTGGAGTCGGAGATTTAGGGGCACGTGCGCGTCGATTTGTGGATTTTTGGCGCAGAGTGGGCAGCAGCTTTGGCAGGTTTTACCGTTAGGCCCTACCGCTTTCGGGAACTCTCCTTACATGTGCTACTCCGCGATGGCGGGTAATCCGCTGTTGATTAGTCTGGAGTTGCTGCGCGATCGGGGCTTGCTGCATGATGAGGATTTTCGGGACTGCCCGAATTTCCCCACGAGCGGGTTGATTTTGAACCGGTCATTCAGCACAAGATGGCGCTGCTGAGAAAAGCCTACGAAAATTTCCGGGAAAGAGCATCGTCTGAACTGAAAGAGGAATTCACAACCTTCTGCCAGAGTAAAGCTTACTGGCTGGAAGACTATGCCCTCTTTATGGCGCTGAAGGATAACCAGGGCGGAAAAAGCTGGAATCAGTGGGAACCAGAACTGGCCCATCGTAAACAAGAGGCTCTAGAAAAAGTCGTCTGCGGCTTCCAGGGGAGATTTTTTCCAGAAATTCCTGCAATTTGAGTTTTCCGCCAGTGGTCTGACCTGAAGCACTACGCCAATTCCCAGGAATTTTTATCGTCGGGGATATTCCGATTTATGTCGCCCATGACAGTGCCGATGTGTGGGCACGCCCAGAGAATTTTTCATTGGATGTGCGGACGGGGAACCTGCAATGATGGCAGGGGTGCCACCGGATTACTTCAGTGCTACAGGACAACTGTGGGGGAATCCAACCTATAACTGGGGCCGACTGCGCGAGACCAATTTTGAATGGTGGATTCAGCGCTTCCAGCCCTGCGGGATTATGTGGACTACATCCGGATTGACCATTTTCGAGGATTTGAGGCATTTTGGGCGGTTCCGAAAGGACAAACTACCGCAATCCGAGGTCGATGGGTAAAAGCACCGGGGTACGCTTTTTTTGAAACGCTCCGGCAAGAGTTAGGCGAGTTACCTATCATGGCTGAGGATCTGGGAGTGATTACGCCGGGAGTGGAAGAACTGCGCGATCGCTTTGAGTTTCCCGGTATGAAGGTGCTCCATTTTGCCTTTGGATCTGATACAGCCAATCCCTTTTTGCCCTTCAACTACCCCCGTAATTGCGTGGTGTATACCGGAACCCATGATAATGACACAACGGTTGGTTGGTTTGAGGCGCTAAATGACTACGAGCGGGATAACGTCCTTAACTTCCTGGGGGATCTGGCAAGGATGGAATTCACTGGAACCTGATTCGACTGGCGCTAAGTTCGATCGCCAACGTGGCCATTATTCCAATGCAGGACATTTTAGGACTCGGTACCCACGCCCGCATGAACTTTCCCGGCAAGCCAGAAGGGAACTGGGAATGGCGCTATCGGGCCGATGAACTAAATGATGAGGTCCGCGATCGTTTAAGAGACCTGACCAAACTCTTTGGTCGGGCACCCCAGCACTGGCGGTAGAAGAATTAAGAATTAGTGATTTAGATCCTGCAAAGCCATGAATTCTCAATTCCTAATTCTCAATTCTTAATTAATCCCTCGCCCGTTGCCTATTTCCCATTACCCCCTCAAACATCAAAGCTTGTCATGGCAAATTTGAGCGGTAGCTGGCTCGGAACCTATTGGCAGGAGGGAATGCCTACCCGCTTTGAGGCGACGCTGGTTCAAAGCGGGAATACGCTGACTGGCAGTATTTTGGATGATGGTTATTTGGGGGAGGCTCAGGTGGCAGGGGAGGTTATTGGGCGCAGCGTTAGCTTTATGAAGCGCTATTTGACCACGTCTCCTACACCGATAGATTACACAGGGACGGTTTCGGAGGATGAAACCTATATACAGGGAAGCTGGCAGTTGGGCATCTATAGCTCGGGAACCTGGGAAGCATACCGAACCGGGGATGATTTGATGGCCGAGTTGCAGAACCGTTTGGCGGAGCAGGCGTCTCTAACCCTTTAAGGTGTCTCTAATTAGTAGGGATAGAGGCGATCGTAAATTGGAGTAGTAAGATAGCAGTACACGGAACACGCATTTGGTATGCAGGCGAGCAATTCACCCGATACATTACAGCAGCAGCTACTGACAGAGCTGAAGCAAATTAATCAGCGGCTCGATCGGCTGGAGACTGATTTTGGCAAGCTCGAAACGAACTTGGACAAGCTCGACTATAAGTTCGATACCTATCAGAAGGCGTCAGACCAAATGGTGCGACTGACAACTACGGTTATTATTGCGGCTGCTTCAGTGGTTATTCTTTCCCCGGTATTGCAGGCAGTTGCCCCAGTGATTAACGCCTTGGTTTCTGGAGTAAACCCTGGCAGCGGTTGAGGAAAGATGAGGCGCAACGATCGAAACCCCATATCCGCCTCTGTGACTTGCGTTCCTTCCTAAAACGAAGATTTCTTAGCGCTTCTAACCCCTCTCTCAATATTTTCTAACTAAAATTTTCTACAGTATCGTTATGTGTTGTTTGTTGCATCCCTAACTGATTTGGGCGGGGAGTGCGCTCTATTGTCCGGAGCGCTAAACGATTGCAAGAAATTTAATAAATGCTGTTTTGTGAAGGACGTTCTAGCATGACGGTTGCTTTAAAGGATTTTGAAAGAACCATCCCCGAAAGTACCCCGGCAAACCTCGCTACACTCCGCGAAACCGCCGCCGCATTTTATGTGTGTTTCCCAAATACAGCCGATCGTTTGGCACTTTTGATAATTCCTATGCCCTGTTGGGTCGGGTAAAAGCGTTCATGCCACCGCAGGGTATTCTCGTTGTTGCGGCTTACCTGCCGAAGGAGTGGGAGGTTCGCTTTATTGATGAGAACATCAAACCAGCAAGAGGTGCTGACTACCGTTGGGCAGATGCCGTCATTGTGAGCGGGATGCACATTCAGCGTCCGCAAATTAATCGGATTAACGAAACGGCTCACCGCTATGGCAAACTTACGGCATTGGGCGGTCCATCAGTTTCTGGCTGCCCGGAGTATTACCCGGATTTTGATCTACTGCATCTGGGGGAATTGGGGGATGCAACCGATCGCATGATCGAATACATCGACCTTCATACCGAGCGTCCTACCAGGCAGGTGCGGTTCGAGACCCAGGAACGGCTTCCCCTAAATGAGTTTCCCATCCCGGCCTATCACCTGATTAACCTGAATCACTACTTCATCGCGAACGTGCAATATTCCAGCGGTTGCCCGTATCGCTGCGAGTTCTGCGACATCCCTGAACTGTACGGGCGCAACCCTCGACTAAAGGAACCAGAACAGATCATTGCAGAACTGGATGCCATGCTGGTGTCGGGAAACCTGCGGGCTGTGTATTTTGTAGACGACAATTTTGTCGGCGATCGTCGCGCTGCCATGAAACTGTTGCCCTACCTAATTGACTGGCAAAAGCGCAACGGGTACCCCATCCAGTTTGCTTGCGAAGCAACGCTTAACCTGGCGCAAAACAAAGAATTGTTGGCAATGATGCGAGAGGCGTATTTTTGCACCGTCTTTTGCGGTATCGAAACGCCGGAGGTCGATGCCCTCAAGTCCATCTCTAAACAGCAAAACCTCATGGGAGGCATGTCGATTCTGGATGCCATTAAAACCCTCAACAGTTATGGAATGGAGGTCGTTTCGGGCATCATCATGGGATTGATACCGACACCCCGAAACGGGCGATCGTATTCTGAATTCATTCGCCTGTCAAACATTCCCATGTTGACCATTAATCTGCTCCATGCCCTGCCCAAAACTCCCCTATGGCGCAGGCTGGAAGCAGAAGGGCGGCTCAATTTTGACGAAAATCGAGAATCGAACGTCGAATTTTTGATGCCCTACGACCAGGTTGTGCAAATGTGGCAGCGCTGTATCACGCAAGCCTACGAACCAGATTTTCTCTATGAGCGGTTTGCATACAACATGCAGTACACCTTCCCAAACCGGATTAAGCCCCACTGAGTCCGGCTCGGCTATCTAAGAAAAATATTCGTAAGGGGCTGTTGATTTTAGGGAACATCATTTTGCGAGTGGGTCTGCTCAGCAATTACCGCAAAACCTTCTGGAACATGGCAGGTCCCAAACTCAAAGCAGGCAAGATTGAGAACCTGATCCACATCGGGCTGGTAGCGCACCATCTGATTACCTTTGCCCAGGAATGTGGGCAGGGTAAGCAATCTGCCTCGTTCTACTCCCAAAGAATACGGCAACCTCTCCAGCGGTTTTCTCTGACTCAACGGCTCCTTGGAAAGCGGGTTGTCGAGAAAGTATAGCTGTCGCCTCAGTTTTTAGGGCAGATTGGGTAGGGGCAAATGGCCATGAATGGTCTCTGGTTAGATTCCAGAAAGATAATTTCTACTTTTGGAAAGAGGCTCGCAGAATTGGGATTTGCTTTCTTTTAAAAGGCTATAGTTCTGAGGCTGCGTTAAATGCAAGGATACGACGTTGTAATTATTGGAGCAGGACACAACGGATTGGTTTGTGCTGCGTATCTACTGAAAGCAGGTTTCAAGGTTCTCCTGCTAGAAAAGCGATCGGTGCCTGGCGGGGCCGCTACTACTGAAGAAGTGCTACCCGAAGAAGCACCTGGATTCAAGTTCAACCTTTGTGCAATCGATCATGAGTTTATTCATCTCGGTCCGGTTGTCGAGGAGCTAGAGCTGCATAAATACGGTCTTGAATATTTGTTTTGCGATCCGGTCGTATTCTGTCCGCATCCCGATGGTAAGTACTTTTTGGGACACCGATCGGTCGAAAAACCTGTGCTGAAATTGCTCAATTCAGTCCCCGTGATGCGAAGCAATATGCCGAGTTTGCTGAGCACTGGCATCGCGTCATTGGGGCAATGATTCCCATGTTTAACGCTCCTCCAAAGTCAATCATCGACATTGTTGGAAATTACGATATCAAAAAATTCAGGATCTATTTTCGGTGATTGGTTCACCAAACAAAACGCTGGATTTGATCCGCACCATGCTTAACAGTGCGGAAGATGTGGTGAATGAGTGGTTTGACTCGGAGTTTCTCAAAGCTCCACTGGCGCGATTGGCTTCAGAACTGGGTGCTCCGCCTTCCCAGAAGACGTTGGGTGTTGGCATGATCATGATGGCAATGCGCCATAACCCCGGCATGGCAAGGCCGAGAGGCGGCACAGGTGAGCTGGTGAAAGCCCTGCTAAATCTGGTCAAATCGCTGGGTGGCGAAGTTCTGACCGATCAGCACGTTGAAAAATTCTGATTGATAATGGGCAGGCGGTTGGTGTTCGTACAGCAGACGGCAAAGAATACCGGGCAAGCAAGGGCGTCATTTCCAATATCGATGCAAGACGATTGTTCCTGCACATGATGGATCCAGCAGATGTGGATAGTGCCGATCCCGATTTGCGAGAACGGCTCGATCGCCGCATTGTGAATAACAACGAAACGATTATGAAGATCGACCTGGCTATGTCAGACCCCCTGCGTTTTGAGCGCTACAACCATCGGGACGAGTACCTGATTGGTTCGGTGTTAATTGCGGATTCGGTTAAACAGGTAGAAAAAGCCCACACCGACCCAAGCATTGGCGTTATCCCCGATGACAATCCATCCATGTATGTTGTGCAGCCAACTGTACTTGATCCATCAATGGCACCGGATGACAAGCACACGGTTTGGATCGAATTTTTGCACCTTACCGAATTGCGGGCCTAGAAGGGACCGGACAACACGGTACAGGCTGGACGGATGAACTGAAAAACAAGGTGGCCGATCGCTGCATCGAAAAACTGGCGGAGTATGCGCCTAACGTAAAAAATGCCACGATCGCCCGTCGGGTAGAAAGTCCTGCTGAGCTGGGCGAACGGCTGGGAGCCTTTAACGGCAACTACTACCACATCGATATGACCTTAGATCAGATGATCTTTTTCCGCCCATTGCCTGAAATCGCCAATTACAAAACGCCTATTGAGGGCTATATCTCACAGGGGCTGGAACCCACCCCGGTGGCTCCATTTCAGGAATGCCGGGACGCAATTGTGCGCGGGTATTTCTGCGATCGCAGCAACCGCTTGTGCAAACTCTCAAAGATTTGGGAAGCTCGGTCAAGTCAACGATCGGATCTGCACTCGGAGTGCTGTAGGGTGCAAACCAAATAGCCCGGAGGCTCTCACTCCCTACCTACGGTCCCCTTTTCAACTGGAAGAGGGGACTGAGGAGGGGTGCTTTCTCTTATCCCTTTTGCTCTGTCAGGCCGATAATCATTGAAATCAACCGCTCGGGACGGACAGGCTTTGCCAAGTAACGCTTAAATCCTGATGATAGGGCACGATCAAGGTCTATTTCTTTCGTTGAGGCTGATACTGCGATCGCTGGAATTTGCTCTATGTTGTTTACAGCCTCATGCATTCTCACAGTACGCATAAGGGTGTAGCCGTCTCCATCGGGAAGTTTGAGGTCACTGATCAATACATCTGGATGGTGGGCTTCTACGGCGGCTAAACCTTCATCAACTGAACCTGCGGCAACAACGTCGGCTCCATACGCTTGCAACATCGAAATCATAGAAGTCCTTGCGTCATGCTCCTCTTCGATGACAAGTAACTGTAAGCCGTTTAATACTTGGTCAGTTTGATGATGGTTCATAGTCATTGTTGTTTTAGGATTAGCTGCAATTAACGCCAACGACTACCTATATTTCCTAAATAGGAGCGCATACATAAATAAAGGAGCATGAACCGCCAATAACCAAAAGCTTTTAGCCATTAGCATGCTCGGATTGATGCGGCTCATCTACTTAGCTCTATCGTAGGTGCATTTATCGTTATCCAACAACTCGTCAATCTTATTTCCCAGTGAAGACTCAATCTGCTCGATGCAATAATCCGCGCAGCAGAGCAGTTTTAATATCCAACGTTTTGTAACCAACGGTTTCAAACAAAATCACAATCTTGTCGCCCTCGTAACGCATAACGGTTCCCTTTCCCCAGGATTTATGAATTACCTGGCTGTCTAGGGAATAGGGCTGATGTTCCCTATTCTCAGTCGTGATGCCAGCTTTGCAATTGTCGCAATTGTTGCAGGGGCCTTCAAATTTCTCCCCAAAGTAATTGAGCAAAATTCCCGACGACACCCTCGTACTTCTGCATACCCTCGCATCATTTCCAACCGCGATCGCTCAAACTGCTGCTGGCGCTCTTGAATTTGAACCGCTGCCTCTGCCACATCCCCATTTCTGCGGGCACAGTTGCAGGGGTTACTTCCCCTATGGGTGAGGTTTTAATAACGCCAATTTCTGATAGATGATTTAGGGCACTCCTTAATTTGGACTTGGACAAATCAATGTGTTCCTGCAAGTCTTTCGGCGCGATCGGGCCTTTCTGCTGCTCTAAAACAGCCATCACCTGCTTAATGTCGTCTGATTCTACTTTTCCGCCACTGGAGAAGAACCGACGCAAATGGAGATCGTTCGGGTTGTAAAACAGCATCGCTTTCGCAGGTTCATCATCCCGGCCTGCCCGTCCAATTTCTTGATAATAGGAGTCGAGAGAATCGCTGATGTCTGCGTGGAAAACGAAGTGAACATTAGGCTTATCTACCCCCATACCAAAGGCCGTAGTTGCCACTAAAACATCCATTTCGTCATCCATAAACGCGGACTCTGCCTGTTTTCGATCAGCCGCTTTCATGCCTGCATGGTAAAAGCCCGCTCTCACCCCTCGTTCCTCTAACCGCTGAGCCAGTTCCTCTGTTCGCTTGCGTGTCGCCGCATAAACAATTCCCGGTTTGTCTGCCTGAACAACTTGATTGACAAGGCTTTCCTGCTTTTCATCCTCGTCTTCAAACCGATTGACGCCTAGCCAGATATTCGGCCGATCGAACCCCTGTACAATCACCGCTGCTTTTCGCATTCCCAACCGTTCGACGATTTCTGTTCGAACGGGGGCCGCAGTTGCAGTTAACGCCAGGATACAGGGTGTCCCAGTGCTTCAATTACCTGACCCAGACGCAAGTAGTCGGGGCGAAAATCGTGTCCCCAGGCACTGATGCAGTGAGCCTCATCCACAACAAACAGCGACGGTTTTGCGGTTTGCAGGTGATCCAGGGTTTCGGATGAGTTGAACTGTTCAGGGGCCAGAAATAAAAATTCCAGATCCCCTTCCTGCAACTGTTCAAAGGTTTCCTCGCGCTCAGTTTCTCCGATCGTCGAGTTAACGACTGCTGCCTCACCCACGTCCTGATCTTCGATCGCTTTTACCTGATCTCGCTGTAGCGCAATCAACGGAGAGACAACCACACAGGAACTTGACATTAGGAAAGCTGCTATTTGGTAAATGGCTGATTTACCTGAGCCGGTGGGCATTACAACCAATGTGTCGCGACCGTCTAAAACAGATTGAATGGCTGCTTCCTGTCCCGATCGAAGGTTCTTATAGCCAAAGTGTTGTTTAGCAATTTGAGGCAGATTTGGTTTCGTTTGACGTTGCTTACCCATTTATGCAGACAGTTCTCTTAAACCCAAACGCCTACCGTCTTCACAGGGGCGATGGTTACTGTCGGATCTTTAGGGAACCAAAATGCTGTGGAAGATGCCTCTCTCTATTTGCTTAGTTTTCTTGGGTGGTGGACCGTAACACGAAAGGCAGAAGGTTATTCCTAACCTTCTGCCCCTCTTACCCAGAGTACTAATTGCTAAGGGAAAGTTACGCTAAAGAGCCAGGGTTGGCCTACCAAAGCGCCCTTACAGAGCCACTGCCGCTGTCGCCGCTTGGATTGCTCTGTTGGTTGTAGGAGCCGCTGCCTGAAGATCCTCCGTACTTGGAGTTGTGGAGGAACCTCCGTTCCTGAGCCACTTCCATCGCTGGAACCTGGGCTGGTGTAGGTGCCCGAACCAGAACCGCCCGTTCCGCCCGTGTTAGGCGAGGTTGAGCCAGAACCGCTGCCATTGTTAGCACCAGGAGTGGTATACCTGCCAGACCCACTTCCACCAGCGCCCGAGCCGCTTCCATCGCTGGAACCTGGGCTGGTGGTGCTTGAACCGGAACCGCTCGTCCCGCCGGTGTTCGGTGAGGTCGAACCGGAACCGCTGCCATTATTAGCACCGGGATCATAGGTGCCTGTACCCGATCCACTGCCGCCTGGACCAGGAGCGGTTGTGCCACTGCCACCAGAGCTTGATCCACTGCCGCTGCCACCAGAACTGCCACCACTGCCACCTTGAGCCAGAAGGGATGACGCTTTTTGAGCAGAAAGGCTGGATGTTGATGACTGGGGACTACTCATTGCTAGGGCAGGCAGGCTAAGTAATACACCAGCGCTGGCAACTCCAACGAGTCCAGCAATCTTGTTCGTGACGCTCTTAATCTTTTGACAGTCATGCGCAATCTCCATGAGTTTGGTTAACAATATTGATCGACGTTTCCTTCTTGAAATCGTTTTTGACCGCCTTTAGAGGGTTCTTCTGCTTGTGGTTTACCCTTTGGTTGCAGTTCACGGTGCAGGCATTCAGGACTTAGGGGCGAAAAAGATATGTTCGAATGCGGTGAAATCTCGTTGTGAAGTTCAACGACACGCAATGAAACAATAGTTACAAGCTTATTTGGGCCTTATTTGTTTCACTTCTGCCAAAGGAAGAGGCTTCTGTAACGTAGATTTGTAGATTTCGATACAGGGTCAATCTTGCGCCACAAATTTTCACGCTTTTTGTCAGGAATTTCAAGCTTTTGAGGTATCTACACCTTTAGTGGGATGACAGAAAAATTAAACCAACGAAATAACGTTTGTCGGTGGTGGTTTGGTAGCCGTTGAATCGGTAGATGGTTGAGTCATTGTCTAAACAAACCCGGTTTACTCTGAATTCCTTCAGACAAAAGATGTCGAAACATACCGCGATCGCTTTTTAAGAACGTCTACCAAATCTTGCTGAGTTTGCACTAAATGGAAAGGCTGTAAGGGCCTGACACACTGCCATGCCCTTAGCCCAGAATCAAATGCAGCTTTATAGAGAATCGGTGTCGTTTGGACACATCACTTAGTCACAAATGCCATTCCCAAGACGACCAAACTGAGGAATTTCTAATTCAAAATTCTTAATTCTCAATTTTGCCTACTAAATGGGCCAGCACCTGTGATTTGCTAAGTTCGCGAATAAGGCGGAGCGCTTGATGTTTGTAGAGCGAAAAGGGAAGGGTTTCGGGTAAACGATCCATAATGTCTCGGGCTAGACCGATATTGCAGCCAGAAATACGGGCGATCGCAGTAGCTCCTTCAAATGCAGCTTCCTGGGATATCGCTTTTTCAACCCGCACAGCCCAGGAGCGTTCCAAGAAATTGCCGTGCTCTACCCGCTGAAGTCCTTCAATCGTTGCAAGGACAATCAGACGATCGCCGATTTGCAAACGTACATCGTCGGACGGCATGATGCGGGCAAACCGATAGTGTTCCTTTTGGTGGAAAATGGGCACAACGCCATAACCATACGCAATTTCCGCAAGCAGCCGTCCGTTTAATGTGTCACCCGCTTCGATCTGGTATTCCGTAACCATAACGGTGCGATCGCTAAGACGAAACAGGTTCAAGATATTTTCGCCAAAGGCAACTCCCACAAACGCTTCTGCCGCTAAAGCATAGGCTCGTAAGATATGGGCGTCGGGCAGTAACCGGGCTACGTTTTCTCCAAAGCGGGGGTCGAGGGTCCGAATGACCAAATTACATTGGGGGTTCGCTGTTCTCGCCATCAGCCCAATTTCTAAATTAGCTACTTCATCATCGGTTACAACCACGACGCTTTTAGCCGTTGGTAAATTCACGCGACTGAGCGTTTCTTTCATCGTCCCGGTGACGATCGGCATTTGTGGCAAAACGTCGGAGCTTAACGGTGCTGAATGAACGCCAACGATCGGGTGCTTCAGCTCTTGCATGAGGCTGGCAACCTGCTGTCCCACCCTGCCTAAACCAATGAGCACGACATGATCCGATTTTGGAATGGGAGGCCGTCGTCTCATAAACTGAAACCGGGCCGCCAGCACCCGCTCGGTCAGCATGGCGTACAGAATACCGATAAAAACGGTTCCTGCCACAGTCATAGTGACGCTGAACAGATACAGCCACGGCGGGATAGGAAAGGACAGCTTCAGTCCTCCGCCAAACAGGTTGTCAAACCCTCCAAGGATAAGAACCAGTGCGACATTGAGTGCGTCTTGCAGGCTCATATTTGCGTAGTGCATTTTGTAGAGTGCGGCACCGCCCAGAAACAGGCCAAGCATGATGGCGGTTGAGAGAATTCCTGCTCGCTGAGTCTGGTTACTCTCCCGCCAGATGCGCTTTAAGGTTCGCTTCAGGTTACGCCAGGCCAGGGTATGGGCGATCGTCCTCCAAAAGGCTTTCCTGTCGCCTGTAGACTGAACCGAAGCTGTGGAAAGTCTCTCGGTCGTTTCGATATAGGTAATGGTATCTCCCTCTTGTGCTGTGGCATCGGGATCCCACTGGTAAAAGGCGTTGGGTAAAGAACCATCTCCAACCGCATGGTTTAACAGACGACGGGACGAAGTATTCAACTCATAGAGTTGACGTCGATCGCACCAGCGATGGTCGGTTTGAATCGTTTCCTTGACCACTCGCAGCAGGTAGCCCTCAAAGCTAAAAAGGCCTTGGGTCGCATCTCCTAAAGCAGCCAGGGCAAAGGCAGATGCTGGAAGTTGGGTTGCTTCGTAGGCGGCGAAATTACCGAGATGTTTGCCCAGTAATTCATTCAGATTTTCCTGGGCTGACCGAATGATGAGCCGAACCTTGGGATTGAGCGATCGGGCTGCAAAGGCGGCAGCCACGTTCACCCGTTCGTCACTGGTCACTAATAAAATGGCCCGGCACTGACGGATTTGTGCGCGCTCCAAAATCTCAATCTGACGGCAATCCCCGATTAAAACTTGATCCAGAAGATTGGGAAGGTTTGGGATCTCCCAATGCTGAATTTCAACTTGTTCAATCCCGCTGACTTTTACCCCAAATTCTTTAAGTAGTGCAGCACAATATTGCCCCAGGCTGCCCAGACCGCAAACCAGGAAGGCATTCGCTTCAGTGGTTTCATTCCCTTCCATGCCCGTACGATTCCTTGCTGCGATCGCTCATCTTTCTGGTAAAACAGAACACAAATCAATTATTTAGATAGAAATTATGTCTGAAGAAAACGCTCAAGTATGTCCCATTTGCAAAGTCAAGATTATCAAAGCTGTTGGAGGCGATCTCGTTATGTTTTCGGTCGGGCCACCGGGAACTCGCACCCTTCTCTGGCAGAAAGTTTGTCAGTACACGAATCAGCCCGGCTGTCTTAATAAGGGGTAAGTCGTAAGGGTTTGAAGAAGTGGCGGAGGCAATGGGCAATGGGCAATAGGCAATGGGCAATGGGCAATAGGCAATGGGCGACTTTGTTTAAATGGCGATTGTCTTTGCATTGCCCTTCGCTATTGCCTTGAGTAAGATGCTGTTGACACAAATCGTTCTGTCTTTATCTTGGCAAACTTCAACCGATCAGTAATAACCCTGAACGGTTGAGGAACGTCTCGGATAGCGGTTGTGCTGTTCCTTCCTCATTATTCTGAAACAGAACGGTAAATGCGCCTGCTCCCAATCCCTGTTGAGGAAACATGCGGTAGCAGGGTTGTTTTGTCAGGTGGGATTGATAGGACTTTAGATGTGGAATGACAACCGCTTGAAACTGGGGAAAGCGTTCTAGAAACCATTCAGCAACCTGTTCGTTTTCCTCCGGAGAGTAGGTGCAGGTCATATAGACCAGGTATCCTTGAGGGGCAACCAGTTGGGCAGAGTTTGCCAGGATGCGCTTCTGACGGTTGGCGTTGGTGTTAATGGTGACGGGATGGAAACATCCGGGAGCTTTTCCACCTTTAGCGATGAGGGATTGGCCTGTACACGGGGCATCCACTAGAACAACCGATGCAGTAGCAGGAATCTCCTCAGCCAAAATCTTAGAGTCGAGGCGCAGGACGATCGCTGGCGTGATCCGGCATCGCTTCAGGTTTGCAATTAATTGGGCAGATCGTTTTCCGATCACTTCATTGCTCAGAAGCAATTGAGGATGTAGGGCAACCCAGGCAAAAACACTTTTGCCGCCGGGGAGGCACACACATCTATAACTAGAGTCGTGGGATCTGAAATCGTTAGTAGTGGAGAAATAGCAAACACCGACGAGAAATCCAGGCAGTAATAGGCACCTTGCTGATGTAGGGGATGCTGCCCTGGCTTCTGGTCGATCGCCAACCGATCTACAAACTCCGGTTGCCAAGATAGGGGTGCTTCTCGCTCAAACGGCAACGGAACAGGTCTTTCATCCCGCCAGAGGATGCACGAATAAAACGATTTGGGATGAATTAGCCGATCGAGAAAGCGATCGCGCTCCTGTAAATCCTCGAACAAGCGGTGGCTCAGCTTCAGCAACAGATTAGAAGGCTTTTCCATACCAATCGATCATAGTGAAGGATTGAGCAGCACTTTGCCAATGTTTTTGCGGGATTCGATTAGCTGATGCGCAGCTCAAACCTCCGACATGGGGAAGATGGCTTCTGGATGCACGATCGGCTTCAAATGATGCTCCGTCATGTATTGAATCATTCGGTCCCATACGGGGCGCATTCGTTCTCGGTGGTCTTCTAGCAAAAACCGACGTGAAGCGTTGCATAGGCTTGAGACTGTAAATCCGCTGTACTGACCGTTGGAAGGTCTTTCCAGGCTCTGTGCCAGGAGAGTGGGTTGAGCTTGTTGACGCGAATACTGGAGGCACCGATCGTCACCAGTCGCCCCATTGGTGCAAGGAGTTTTAAGCTGCGACGATGCACATCACCCCCAACACTTTCCAGCACAAAATCAGGCGGATTAGTTGCCAATTGACGGTCAAAATCTCTGTAGCTGAGGGAGTAGCCCCAACGACTCGATATAGCTCATTTTTTCAGGCGTGCTGCTGGTTGCATACACTCGCATTCCCAGCGATACGGCAAGCTGAATTGCAGCCGTTCCTACCCCACCCGCCCC
The DNA here is from genome assembly GCA_034541955.1 of Kovacikia ellensis JS3. GTDB lineage: Bacteria > Cyanobacteriota > Cyanobacteriia > Leptolyngbyales > Leptolyngbyaceae > Kovacikia. The sequence continues at coordinate 221,703 of JAVYJL010000003.1, forward strand.
CGATTGAATCAGCGCAACTTCCCTGATCGCACTCTCGCCATTTCAGCTAGCGCTGTCCAGGCCGTTGCCCAGTTTCCGCAGAGACAGGCAAGTTCAGCAAAATCGAGGGTATCGGGGGCAGGCAACAGCCAATCTTCAGGCTGAACGATCCATTCGGCGTAGTTCCCGTTCTTAGAGCCAACAACGACCCGATCGCCCACCTTAAACCTGCGAACATTTTGGCCGATCGCTTCAACCACTCCGCTACTTTCTAACCCCAGAATGTAAGGTGGCTTATTGACCCAGTTGTATAGTCCCTGACGCGCCAGAAGGTCGGCGTAGTTCACCCCAGCCAACTTGATTTGCACCAGTACATCATTTTCTCCCGGTTCTGGTGTTGGAACCTGCCGAACCGTTAGGACATCTACCCCTCCCACTTTGTCCAAAACAACGGCTTTCATGGTTCTAAGAAGCGATTTTCTCCCAAGAGTTAAGCTGCGTTTCGGCAATCGTCTTAAGCCGAACAGCGCCACTTGAGCAATCCCCGGTAACAGTTTCGGCTGAAGCAGTTGGGGGTCAAACTGGCTCATTCGACGGGCATTTTCCTCCAGACAATTGGTGAGTAACCGTTCAACGCTGAAGTCATCCAAAAACGCTGGCTTCAGTGGCAGCAAAATCTTGCCCACCGTCGTCGGTACTTCGACCAACCATTTCCAGCATCCTCTGGACTGCTCCAACGTAATGCCAGAAGGATGTTGCTGCTCTCAAGACTTTTGCTCCACGGCCATGTTGCACTTGAAGATAGGCAATCCAGTTAACAAAAAACACTACATGACGGGCTTCTTCCTGAAGCAGAATGTCAAAGATGTTAAACATCTGGTCTGGCAGAAAGCCAGCCTGACGGGCAATTTTGAACAATCCAAAACCGAGAAAGGAGTCGAGACACTCGCCGTATCCAAACCGGATGAAGGCGCGTTCAATGTTGTCAGGTAGTTCGGCAGAGGGATGACCAGCGATCTTAATGTCGTAACGATCGATCAGAAATTGAAATAAACGACCGTGCCTGGCTTCCTCGTATCCTTGAAGCTCCACCGCTTCACGAATCATTGAATCGCTAATCTTATCTGTAAACGCCTTAACCTTTGTGCCTGCTGCTAATTCGGTGTTAAGGGCTTCCTCCCAGAATGGGACTTTCTGAAGGCGATCGAGATCGCTCTTATCCAATTCGGGCCAGGGTAGCTGCTCAGGCTCGTACTTAATATGACTTGCAACAAAACTCCGGCAAAATAACTCCTTGTGGGTTTCTGAGCCAATCTTCATAGGGAAATCTCTCCTCGCGCTACTGGGTAATCTAACGCTAAAAAGTGAGAGAAGTATGTTTATAGAAGAATATTCGAATGTAAATACAGAGAATCTTCAATTTTTAGCCCCTGGATTAAAGGAGCCAAGCAAGTCTGCACCGTTTGCGCTGTAGACCTCCAGAGGAACGCCTGCGTTGGTGCTGATGGCTTGAAACGCTGTTTGTAAACTCTCCATGTGGTTAACGGCTCCTCCCAAGGCAGAATAGTTACCCGCTTCACCGATCGCATAGGCTTGCTGTAACGCCTTTTCATAGGAGGGGGTGAACTGAACCCGAATCACATCGTTGCTGATGACATAGACACACATTTTGGTGGAGCCTGAACAAACCTGATTCAAGTCAGCACGAATTTTTTGTTGGGCAACAGCCACCCTAAGCTGGGATTCTGCTTGTTCCAGCGAATCTGAATAGGAGGCAACCAACGACTGTGCCTGCTCGTAATACACGGTCCCTTCCGAAACCTGCTTCATCTGGCTAATGGCCGTTCGCCAACTTACGACGGCTTGAGTCCACTGGTTTTGCTGCTGAAGCATGACCGCTTTTCTCGCCAACGTGGTTGCCTGAACAAACATCTGTTTCGAGAGTTGCTCGTGGGTTAGGCGATCGCGCACGATCGACAGCTTCGATTCGTACTCCGGTAGGAGTCGCTGGGCTTCAGCAAAGCTAGTTGTGGTATTGGGAATTTGCCGGAGATTATTCACAGCAACTTGCCAGGTGATCCGCACCCGCTGCCAATGTTCGGGGGTTTGGGCAAGCCCCTGACGGGCGTTTGCCGTGTTAGCAGCAGATTTAGCCGCCGTCAATTTTTTCTGAGCCTGCTGTTCGCCAACAATGTACTGGTCAATCGTTGCTAGGTTGTCCTCATAGGCCGTTAACCGTTGCTGAGCAAAGAGATAGGGGGCGCTCCCTGCGGAATCCGTTTAAGTTGAGCGATCGCCTCCTGCCAGATGGAACGGACCCCTTGCCAGTCCGCAATGGTTTGGGGCATTGTCTGCGTTTTTGCTCAGCCGCATCCGCCTTACTTTCCGCTGCTAACACCTGCTCCAATAGATTCACTTGAGACTGGTCAGCCTGGAGTAGGGCATCCGCATCTCCAGAGCGCTGCGTCCAGGCTGGAATGTTCTTCAGCAGTTGGCTGGCCTCGTTCAACTGCTGTTGTGCCTGTCTAATGTCTTGCTCTGATCTTGCCTTCTGAATCGTGTCGATCGCCTGTCGATTCAGTAGTTGGGCTTTCTCCAGGGGTTCACAGGCTCGGATCATGCATGGACGAGTCATCAGAAACATGCCACCCGCAAAAGAAATGATGCTGACCCCTACGCCAGCAGCAATCCATATCAGCCAGGGCGATCGTCGCCAATCCTCCTTAACGGGCGGTGGTTCCTCAACGACTGAAACAGGCTGCTCCAGTGTAATTTCCAGGTCCGGTTCAACAGTCCTTAAAACCAGCCCACTTTCTGTTACAGAAAGGGCGCTTGATGCATCGTCCCGATCGAAGGTTTCTGCAACGGATTTCGGAAAGTCTGACAGTGTCTCGGTCGTATCAGGCTTTAAGCCGCCTAGTCCAGCTTGGTCAATCGCTAGAAGCCTAAACGAACGGAACGTGTAGGGCTGTTTTTGCCCAAGAATTCTCAGATAAAGCTTTGCCTGAGAGCCAGACGGAACCGAAGTGGAATCAAAGAACGATTCAACAACATCAGGCAATCGTGTTTGAATGGTCCGTTGAAGCACATCAAACACCTGATCGGAGTCGGGGAAACTTCCCGGTGGATGCTGGCTTAGAACTAACAGATTCCCATGCTTCAACACACACTGCACCTGAAACGGAATCTCGTTTGACAGCGACAACAGGTGCGCCTGCAATTCCCTAGCAAGCAGTTGCAGGTTCTCCTGGGACTGCGATTTTTCCTGAAGTTGCAAATTTTCCTGATCTGTTACGAGTTCCATCGGCGATCGAGGCTAAACTGTCGCCAATATCCTACTCTCTAAAATTAGAGACGGCACAGTCATGTAGTAAGGACAGATGGATGGAGATTTTAATCGTTGAAGATGAGGCTGAAATCGCTCAACTGATTCAGCTTTATCTAGAAAAAGAAGGCTTTTCCTGCCGAGTCTGCCGAGATGGGATCAACGCCCTTCAGGTATTTCTAGAGCAAAACCCGATTTGATCATCCTTGATTTGATGATCCCCGGTCTGGATGGATTAGAAGTTTGTGCTCGGATTCGCCAAAACCAGGCTCCAAAGATCCTTACATCCTGATACTGACTGCAAAAGGAGAAGAAATCGATCGCATCATCGGTCTGTCAACAGGGGCCGATGATTACATGGTTAAGCCCTTCAGTCCCAAAGAGCTGGTGGCACGGGTGCGGGCTTTGCTGAGGCGCTCCCTACGCCAGGGAGGACAGGGACAAATCTATCGGACCCAACACTTTTCGATCGATGTTGAGCAACGCCTTGCACAGCGTAGCCTCGACTCCGAACAGATGGAGCCTTTAGACTTGACCACACTGGAATTTGACCTGCTGGCCACATTCATGAGTTACCCTGGGCGCGTCTGGAACCGCACGCAACTTATTGATAAGCTCTGGGGCAGCAACTTCTTTGGTGATGAACGAGTAGTAGACACCCATATTGCCCGTCTCCGTAAGAAAATTGAGCCAGATCCCGCCAACCCTACGTTTGTAAAAACAGTGATAGGCGTTGGCTATAAGTTCGAAGATGTAGCTACCTAAGACGCTCAATCTGGAGTTTTGATCCTAGATTGAAGATATCATTCCTTCCTAACCCCTATTTAATTCAAAACTCTCAATTCCAACTTTCAATGTCTCCCCCTCTCCCCCTCCCGTCGCCCTCTCCTGCCTCTTCTCCCACACGTCGGCCAGGGTTGCGATCGCGGCTTTTTCTCTCCCACCTCACCGTCATGATTGTGGGATTAAGCACACTATTAACGGTGAGCAAAGTTTTTACCCCCGTTTGTTTGTGCGGCATTTACAGGAATTGGAGGAAATGGCTTTAACTTAGTACTTATTCGTGAACAACTGGTTGAGGGGTTCGAGTTTGCCTGGGGACGGGGCGCTTTCTGGTCAGTGGCCGTTGGTGGCTCAGCCGCCGGATGGTTAAGCTATCTGGTCTCAAAGCGAATTATGCAGCCGTTAATTCAGATGGAAGAGGTTACTCGAAAGGTGGCATCCGGCCATTTAGAAGAACGACTGCCAAGCAGTGACATACCGGAACTAAATCGGCTAGCCCTCAGCTTCAACCGAATGGCCGCCAACTTGGAAGGGGTAGAACAGCGCCGTCGTGAACTTGTAGGAGACCTGACCCACGAATTGCGGACCCCCTCACCGTTGTGGAAGGGTATCTAGAAGGGTTAGCAGACGGCACTATTGAACCATCGGTGGATATCTACCAGAGGCTTGCCAAAGAAACAGCACGGTTGCGCCGATTGGTGAATGATTTGCAGGAACTCTCTCAGGCAGAAGCGGGATATTTGCCCATTCGTACCCATACGCTTGATGTTCGGCCACTACTGGCTTCCCTTGTGCAAAAGTTTTCCGACCAACTGATTGAAGGAGGTCCGACCTTGTATTTGGAGTGCCCTTCCGATCTGCCCTTAGCATTAGCGGACCCTGAACGGTTGGAGCAAGTGCTGGTAAATTTGATTGGAAATGCGTTGCGCTACACCCCTGAAGGCTCCATCACTCTCCGCGCCTGGAGCGAAACCAACAAAATTTGGATTGCCGTTGTGGACACCGGGCAGGGAATCGCAGAGGATGATTTACCCCATGTATTTGATCGCTTCTGGCGATCGGATCGATCGCGCGATCGACTCTCTGGCGGCAGCGGCATTGGTCTTGCAATTTCCCGCCGTCTTGTAGAGTTGCAGGGCGGCACGATCGAGGTCAAGAGCAAACTCGGTCAGGGAAGCGCATTCCAATTCTCACTACCGCAAGCGTAATCTAATTCTTATGCCCTTCACCCGTTTGAGATAGAGCAGTCATAGGGTTGTCAAATTGGCTCAGTAAAGTTAGGGATATTGAATGAGAAATAATTTCCCTATGCTTTCTCTTCCACTGGCGGCGTTTGTTATCAGCATTCTTTTAGTGTCCGGTGCTGTAACTATCAACTATTTATTTCCCCGCAGCAAATCCTAACGTTAGGGATCGTATTGATTGTTGATTGATTACTGAGAGCTGAGTTTAGGTTGCAATCAGCACTTTTGCCTTTAAGGAATCACAAATTTCCTGGTATTTTTTTCCGTTTTTCCAAAAGTAAACGAATCGAGTTCTCGTTTTTGATTTCTAACCAGAGACGTTGTTTCTCTCTGGATGTCTGACACATAACACCTGCTATGTAAGCGTTAATCAATTCGCTTCTGAGCAACTTCGGTATCAGAATGCGCTGAACTTTTCTGCATGACCTCGCGTTTAAAGGGTTGCAGATTGGCATCCTTTAGTGAAGTGGTGCTGTTATTTTTAGAGGGCTGCGCTGCGATGGTTGCATCGGTGAAGCGATCGCCCACAAACCCAAGGGAATCAGCTAAGTGGTTGTGCCAGTAATTCCAGCCAACGTCTGCACCGTAAATACCATGACCACCGGGAAATTCATTAAAGGTATTCATCACGCCCAGTTGGGTCAACTCGTCGTGAAACTCGCGGGACTGGGTCAAGTATTTTTCGTCCTCCGCCCCAGCATCCAGATAAATTCGTAAGTTCTGACGGACAGAAGGCTCCAACTGAGACACAAAAGACATGGGGCTATTCTCGGGGCCACTCTTGTCCGTAAAGTAACCACTATGGCTGAACATAGACGAGAAATGCTGGGGGTAATGTAACCCAATGTTTAAGGCACCCCAACCGCCTGAAGAAAGCCCTCCGATCGCCCAATATTCAGGGAAGGCTTGGTTCGGTAACGAGCTTTGACGACCTTGACTAATTCATCACCGATCGCGCTCAGCACGCGTCCATCCTTGCCGTCAATGTAAGCTGGATCCCACAACGGACTGGACCCGCGCAAATCATTGCCGTCCGGCGTGATGATAATCGACAAGGGTAGACGATGACTGAGAAAAAGCTTCTCAATCACTGGCAGAGCAGCCGCTTTCTTATACCAATCCGTTGGATCCCCATGTCCACCATGCAGCATAAAAATGACTGGATAACGTTGATGGGGATGTTTGCTGTAGCCAGGAGGCAGCACAACTCCGTATGTACGCTCCACTCCCATAACTTTGCTGTCATAGGTCACTAGCTGATAATGAAGGTTAGTCTTCTCTGCCACCTTCGTTGTGCCCGGCCCATCCAACTGCTGAGCACCATCGACAAATACATACCAATAGCCCCCTGCTGCTACTGTAGCCAGAAGGGCGGCTCCTATACCAACAATGGTTCTGAATTTCATAGTGTCTGATGCACTGATACAGGAGAAAGGATACAGAGGAAACACATACAGGGTAAGTCGTTGAATTAACCTACCATCTACCACCTATTACCTAACCCTTAAAACAAAGGCTGATTCATTAGCCCCCACGCAATTTCCCCGATACTTTGACCTTGAACTGCCTGAATGATTGCATCTAATTCTGGGAAAGACAGACGCTGATACGCCAGATATTTTGATTCCCACAAATGAGGCTGAAACTTCTGCTTGAAGTCGTGGAGTTGCTTGAAGCTATAGACCGCTTTGCCGTGCTGATAGATCTGATTTAGCAACCAGGCGAGACGATCGCTTTGCGATATGGAGGAATTTGCCACATTTGCCAGAGGAGACATTCCCATGGTGGCCCACCGCACGCCAGATTCGCGTAATAGGCGAAAGGATTCCGTCAGAAGCAAATCCATCGTACCGGGAGGTGTTTCAGGGCCTCGACGCATCAAGTCCAAATACACACCTTGACGTGCATAAACGGGCGTGTAGGTGAGAAATCCAATGACCTGGTTTTCCCGCTCTGCAATAAAGTAACGACGATCGCCCGGATTTGAGAGGGACAAACTGCCCAGCGTAAAAGAAAGTTCGCCTACCCCGCGACCCTCTAACCACTGCCTAGAAATTGCCTCCAGTTGGGGGTTAATCGTTGCTGCCTCCCAACTAAGCGGGAAATACTCCGCACTGTAACCCCTCGATTACGAGCAGTATTGCCAGAGGAGCGCACATTCGCCATCTTGTTACCCTTGAGCGTGAACCGTTCCAGCTCAAAAAATGGTTCTTCGCCCAACTTCAGAAAGTGAAATCCGCGCTCCCGTAAATGGGGCACGACTGGTTCGGTCACTTCAAAGAAGAGCGGTCGCCAGCGATTTTGGCGGCTGAAATTCAAAAATTCATCAATAGCTGCTGGTAGTTCAGCGGATGAACAAATGGGTTCTCCTGCTGTAATGGCAACCCGGTTAAAGACAGCGTAGGCTGTTACAGCGGTAGAGGCTGTGTGAAGGAAATGTCGCTTATCCAGCTCTAACGCCAAGTAGCTGGTCGAATTAAAGCCAGCCGATCGAAGAACCTGCTGAACATAATCGTGGGACGTTGAGCCAGGGACAAGCCCGGAGCGAGGAACCCTCTCCTCTAATTCGGCAGAATCAGGTGTAAGCAGAGAACCTGTAAATGCTGCCAACGTGCGACCAGGACGAGTCAGAATATTGGAGAGGACTGTCATGATGTTTGCAGGTGATAAAGAACTTCCGTTTGAGCTTATGTTTCCTTTGGAGCTTTAAACTCTAGAACAAGGATAATTTCAACTTTGGCCTTAGATATGACGGATAAAGCAATAAAACTTCATCTTCTGCAATCCCCACGGCTCGAGTATCTCTAGGGTGCCCAGACATGAGTGAAGGGCAACTGATTGACCGACCCTTGAGCTTAGTGCAACCTGACAATCAAGATAGGGAAGGGATGTGACAGCAGTTCGTCAGCAGGATGGAAAACGCGTGTCTATTCCTTCCATATAGAAACTGCTTGTGGCCTTTGGCTTGAGCTAGAAGACGCTTGCCTGATGAGCCAATTGGCGTCTGTTGCTCAACGTCTATTCATCAACGTTTAGTGATCAACCTCCGGCAATCAACCTCCTGGAAATTAGCTTTTGAGGAAGCAAGCATGTACGTCAATAACGGACTTCTGAGTAGAATGAATGATTAGTAGGAATCAATTTTTCAAGAACCGATTTTTCATTTTGCAGTCTATCAATCTTGTTATTTGGTATTCGCATTGCTGGGGGCAGTTTACTGAAAATATGATTGAACCTCGAAGATTCTTTACAATTACCACTGGGTTCTGCGACTAATCTGGTTCATTAGAGCAGTTGAACCCTTTTGATGGAATCTGCTGCACCTACCCCTTTCAAGTCTTCATGAATTCCCCTACAGCTTCAGATGGCTCCCTATATGAAATTGCCCTTGGCTCAGAGCAGCCATCCCTTGTACTACAGGTAAGCCCTGCGACGCTTAAGTCGATCGTTGGTTCTTTTACAGAACTGCTGACGGAGCAAAAAATTCCGGCGATCGTTTGGGCAAAACTGCCCAGAGGTGATGTTTGGCAAGGAGAGATTGAGCGATATAGCCAATCAACAGGGCTTCCCAAAGCAATATACCAGTTTAAGAATTACCGGGATGATGGTGCTGACGACAGCAGTATGGTAAGTTCAGCAATCGTCCCCGACGGAATTTCCCGTTATTCTTCAGAGTCCTCTGAACGGTTAAATTCGGACAATCAAGACAGAATTGTTTCAATTCAGTTGGCACCTGAAAGCCATCTTCGTCGGGAATACTTTTTGCTGGTTTGGTCAACTCAGTTTCAAGCCTTAATCCTTGCTCATAGACCGCGTTCCGCTCATCTTTTCAGGACACCAGCTACTCTACATGACGCTGGAAGTGGAGGGGTAGAATCTGCCCAAGCGCCGGACGATAACCAGGAAAAGCGTCAGCATTTGTTAGCATTATGCTCTTTTGATCCCGGTCTGATTCTTCGAGTGTTGGGCGGAATCGAACGGGCCATCACGGTTAGTTATCAGTCGCAAACAGATGAGGCTCAAACGACCTTAATGACACCCGCTATTTCAGACTTGACTGGTCAGGCTTCTGAATGGCGGCAATTAGTGGCTGAAATGCCCGTTGCACCTCAAATTTGCTGACGCTTGGTCAATTGTTTGCGCGGCAAATTCAGCGTCAGGAAGAACTTTGGCAACGGAGTACTGGTTACCGGAAACAGGCAGAGATGGCGGAAACGCTGCAATTGCACAACGAGGAACTGACCAGCACTATTCGGCTGAAGGACGACTTCCTGAATAATGTTGGACAAGAACTGCGAACCCCTTGACAACGATTAAAACGGCGCTGACCCTACTAAACTCTTCCAATATTAAGCCGCCCCAGCGTCAGCGCTATATGGATTTGATTGCAAAGGAGTGCGATCGTCAAAGCTCTCTAATCAGAAGCCTGCTAGATCTGGTTCAACTTGAACAGGTCGTTGACCAAACCTCGCTTCAACCCGTTCCATTAGCGGAGGTGGTTCCGGAGTGGTTAGCACATACCAACCCGTTGCAGAAGAGAAGGGGATCAAACTGGCCTATACCGTGCCAGAAGGATTGCCTCCCGTTTCCTGTATGAATAACTGGCTGAAGCAGATCGTCATCAATCTGTTGCACAATGGCATTAAATTTACGCCCAAAGGCGGCCAGGTTTGGGTACGTGCCAAACAACAGGAGACTACGTTCAGCTAGAGTTTCGCGATACTGGAGTTGGAATTACCCCAACCGAAATTCCTAAAATTTTGAACGGTTTTATCGGGTTCGGCAGGCATCGGAAGAATCGAGCAGTGGTGCAGGTTTAGGGTTGGCGATCGTCCAACAGCTTCTGATTCACTGCGGCGGCACTATTTCAGTGAAGAGTAAACCAGGTGAGGGATCTACCTTTACTGTGTTGTTGCCTGTTTACAAACTCCCTTCAGAAGAGTTGCTTTAACCGATTTGTGCTGATTTAACAAAGCAGTCCCCGTTTGGTTCGGAGTAAATTTAGTTGCCGTATGAGGAACTGATTTTGTTTGCTTAATTGCCCTTATTTATCAACGGGAAATTCTGGTAGATAAGATAAGATTTCGTAATTAAAATAAAGTTCTAATAAGGCGTTAAAACTAAGGTTTAGTTTTGATAATTTGAATGAACTAAAACATAATTATTAACTTGAATTTCATAGGAAGATGAACGATATTACAGATATCGAATAAGCTTCTTTGACCAAGATTTTCCTACGGCAGAATTTCCTCAAGTGGTATTTCTGCCCGATTTTGGCGTCAATTTATAGTTTTTATAAATGGCTTCTGATTGTAATTAGAACGTGCATAAAAGCCATATTGATAATACTTGATTTTGACAATAAAACAGCTAGAAATAACACATTTATGGCAGGGATTAGTGGAAATCCCATTGCCAAAGTGAGGTATTTCACACTTATTTAGAAAAGATATACCCCTAAAAAAATTACCCTTACTGCTTGGAGGTTTCAATGAAGGAAGTCCTGAGCAATTTAGAAAATCAAGAGTTCCAACGTCAAATTATTTCAAAATTGATTTGTTCTCGGCTCAACCGGTGTGAAGCAATTTCTCCAAAAAACAGTGTTATCACAACTGGCTTATCGAATGAACGGTTTACTCAAACTCAAGCATTCTTTGAAGATCCAAGAGGAATGCGGGTTGAGAGAGAACTCCAACCATCTGCAAAGACCGATTCTTCTAATAGCAGCTACAGATTATCGGCATTGGGAATAAGCAACGTCCATCAGGTTTATCGGAACCTTACAGTTCCTGAGCTTGTGGAACATTCCATCATGCGGGGGGAAGGGCAGCTTGCGGCGAATGGTGCTCTTTGTGTAGAGACAGGCAAGTACACCGGACGATCGCCGCGCGACAGATTTATTGTGGATGAGCCGGGAACCCGTCATGAAGTGGATTGGAACACGATTAATCGTCCCATTTCTGAAGAACAGTTCGATCGCCTATATCAACGAGCAGTGGACTACATTCAGGGGCAAGACCTTTACCTGTTTGATGGCTATGTAGGGGCTGACGTTAACTACCGGTTTGGGGTACGGGTGATTAATGAACTAGCCTGGCAGAATTTGTTTGTTCATCAGCTTTTCCGACGGCCAAATTCGAAGGAACTGGCCAATCACAACGCAGACTTTACGGTGATTGCTCTGCCAGGACTGCGAGGAAACCCTGAAAGAGACGGCCTTCATAGTGAAGCGTTCATTGTGCTGCATTTAACCCGGCAAATTGTTTTGATTGGCGGTACTAGTTACGCGGGAGAAATGAAAAGTCCATATTCTCTCTGTTGAACTACATCATGACGAAGCGGAATGTACTGCCCATGCACGGATCCGCTAACATTGCGTCTGATGGCCATACGGCTCTCTTCTTTGGGCTTTCGGGTACTGGCAAAACAACCCTTTCCGCTGATCCAGAGCGGCATCTTATTGGAGATGACGAACATGGTTGGTCGGAGGAGGGAGTCTTCAATTTTGAGGGAGGATGCTATGCCAAGACGATTCATCTCTCGCAAAAACACGAACCTCAAATCTGGTCAGCATTGAGGTTTGGGGCATTGCTGGAGAATGTGGATATGAATCCGGAAACCCGAGAATTGGACTACGACAGCGATCGCCTGACCGAAAACACCCGCGCTGCCTATCCGCTTGAGTACATTCCGAACAGCGTTGCTTCGGGAGTAGGCAGCCATCCCAAAACCATTATTTTTCTGACAGCAGATGCTTTTGGTGTTTTGCCGCCAATCTCCCGCCTCACAAGGGAACAGGCAATGTATCACTTTCTGTCGGGTTACACCAGCAAATTAGCCGGGACTGAACGAGGCATTACTGAACCCCAGAGCACCTTTTCTGCCTGTTTTGGTCAAGTTTTCTTCCCTTTGCCGCCTACAGTCTATGCCGAGATGCTGGGCGATCGATTAGAGCGACATCCTGAAACCCAGGTTTTTCTGGTTAACACTGGTTGGTCCGGTGGTCCCTATGGAGTAGGCCAGCGAATTGCCATCAACCACACCCGTGCGATGGTATCTGCCGCACTGAGGGTGCTTTGGATGACGTCCACTTTACTCCCCATCCCATTTTCAAAGTTCTGGTGCCTGAGTCTGTGCCAGGCGTGCCAAACGAAATTCTTGACTCGAAGCTAACCTGGAACGATCCGATCGCCTATGACCAACAGGCACGGTCACTTGCAAGGCAATTCATCGAAAATTTCAAACAGTTTACTAATGCTAGTCAAGCGATTGTTAAAGCTGGACCCAGAGTGGAATTGGAATAAACAACCTATACCAATTATTTCTTCTCCAGGAGTGAAATTAGCCGACTAATGCTCTCCGCCTGCTGTTTTGCTACCTCTGCCTGCTGTTGAGTAATGGCCTTCAGTTCCCCAAAGCCAACCGTAACGGCTTCAGTCAGACGTGCGATTTGCCGAGTGTTTTCTTCTTGAATTGCTTCAATCCGATCGAGCCGGGTAAAGAGGCTATCTAGTGGGGTTGTGCTCATAGCAACCGTGCGTACCAGCTAGAGGATTATATTCGGTCATCCACGTAATTCTGCAAAATTCATTGCATAACCAATCATAAAAGGGAAGGAGACCATCCGTTGGATGATTTCCTTCCCTCTTAATGCATTAATCGTTTCTAAACCCTTACCTTTTGAATAGATTGCTGAAAGAAAACCTTTCAGGTTTCAAACAGGTGGCACGAAACTATATTTCGACAGCAGAGCGAACTACCAGGGGACTGGATGGAACAGAATGTCAGGATAAAAGCGGTTGAATTCAATTAGAATACCAGCCGTGATGGTCAACCAGATTGCCGCTAAGACGGGTGCCGTCGAAAGATATTTGACAAAGTATTGCATGTAAGGCTCTCCCAAAACAAAACAGAGAATGTCGTTGATCGATTACCGCACCGATACGGGAATTTCGTTATCCTTAGCGGTCAACTCACCAGTGGTGAACTCTTTCAACGCTCCAAGTGGCCAAAAGGCACCCGATAGTGAGCACTGAAGCGCTAGAGGAACATCAATGATGATCTCTTTCTCTTCAGGATTGCTGGATTTTTCGCTGCTTGGATGTAGGAACGACCTGCCCAACCAATCCAACCTGCGATATACAGGAAGAGGATTGCTGGAATCGTAAATTCACCTACATGCGCTGCTGTAGGATCAACGACTAGATGAGGAAGTCCTTCTTCACCGCACAGTAGCGAACTATAGGCAGCAAACCGTCGGGGTGCAGTTGCACTCTGTGAAGCTTCTGCCCGTTGTTGGAAAGCGGGTGAGTCCTTACAGGGTGTTAGCGTTGCAGCATTTGCCGAAAGGGCTGGAGCGACACCAAACCAAAGAAAAACGGCAAGAATTAGAGCAAACAATCGTCTCATGGAATTGTTTCCCTTGATTACAGAACAAAAACTTGATGTACCAAAAATGGAGCTTCGCTTCTGCATAGCTCCTGAGTGGGATAGCATCATCCCATGTCAAAAAACCCAACTGGATTTTAAGCTACAAGAAGTGGCTATATCAGAAAAAATTACCAGCAAATGGCAACGGTTTTAGCGATTGAAACAAGTTGTGACGAAACAGCGGTGGCGATCGTTAAGAATCGTCAAGTATTGAGTAATATTGTTTCGACTCAGATTCCAGTGCATCAACGCTACGGGGTATCGTACCGGAAGTAGCGTCCCGCCAGCATGTCGAAACCATTAACGCTGCGATCGCCCAATCCCTTCAAGATGCCAATTTAAATTGGTCCGACATTGACGGGATTGCGGCGACCTGTGCGCCCGGTCTGGTTGGTGCCCTTCTGGTAGGCTTAACCACGGCCAAAACTCTGGCACTCCTACACCAAAAACCTCTAATTGGGGTTCATCATTTGAGGGGCACATTTACGCCTCTTATCTAACGGCTCCTGACTTGCAGCCGCCGTTTCTTTGCCTCCTAGTGTCTGGCGGTCATACGAGTTTGATTTACGTGAAGGATTGCGGACACTACGAAACGCTCGGACAAACCCGTGATGATGCCGCTGGGGAAGCCTTTGATAAGGTTGCCCGGTTGATGCACCTGGGCTATCCCGGTGGACCAATTATTGACAAACTGGCGCAGCTAGGAAACCCGGGCGCTTTCTCCCTACCAGAAGGACAAATATCGTTGCCAGAAGGGGGCTTCCATCTGTACGACTCCAGTTTTAGCGGGTTAAAAACGGCGGTGTTGCGGCTGACTCAAAAGCTTCAGCAGGAACCGCACCCTTTACCTGTCGAGGACTTAGCAGCAAGTTTTCAGGAAACGGTTGCGAAAGCATTAACAAAGAGAGCGATCGCCTGTGCCCTCAATTATGGTCTGGATACGATCGCCGTCGGCGGTGGCGTTGCCGCCAATAGTGGTCTGCGCCATCATCTTCAATCTGCTGCTCAACGCCATAATTTGCGGGTGCTTTTCCCCCGCTCAAATTCTGCACTGATAACGCTGCCATGATCGCCTGTGCTGCCGCCGATCATCTAGACCGGGGCCATACGTCATCCATGACACTAGGAGCACAGTCTCGTATGGCGATTTCGGATGTAATGAACTTGTACCAATAAGACTAAAAAGTACCGTTGTGACTCTCAATCACTAAGGATATGTAGACCCTAATTGACTGAGATTGCATCTTCACAGACTGCAATTAGCTCATTGAACTTCATCAGCCATCTGTCAGACTGCATCAAACCATTTAGAATATTCGCTCTCACAATAGGATCTTATGCCCGTACCTTCTTATCTCTGATTACTTGCTTAGAACGACTTGAGATGTAAGCATCGCGTAGCTTGCGGATTTCTGCTAGACAAGCCAAAACATCAACCGAAGGATTCTGATAGAACCTCTCCCAAATAATCTCGAACTGTGGCGCTTCGATTTCAAAATCTTTCAGCATTTGAAACAAGGGTAGATCCTTGTCATGGATTGCAGCCCGTTTTGTTGGTCCCAAAATATCAAGCGCCATACCACAATCTATTCACTGTTAGCCAATGGGAGAATGTTTGCTAAGAACCGCTTGAATTTGGGCAGCAACCACCTGGGTTTGTTCCAACATCGCCATGTGACCACAATCTGGGATCTCTACAACATTCTCGCCACTGCCATGGAACGACGAATGAAAGCTCGCCAGGTGATGGACATATTTCGGTTCCATAATGGGGTCCTGCGCCCCCGCAATGAAGTAAACGGGCTGATTTAAGCGGGAAACGATCTGGGGTAGGAGATGAACCTCTGGCTCGGTTGTCGATTCTAGCAAGGCTCCTAAAGCCGCCTGGGGGTCTGCTGTCACGAAATCAATGAGCCGTTGCCGTCCCCAGCGACGCTCGAGCGGTTTTACTACGCTCATCCGTGCAAACAGTAGATCAAGTAGTGGCAAATAGCATAACCAGCGTGAACGCCATCTCACCAGTTGTTGCCCCACCGATCGGAAGCGATCAAACTCTTCCTTCAAATAAATACCGCCACCAGAATTCAGACAAATAACCCCTTGATTTGCTGCGGTAATTGATCCGCCCCCACAGCGCAATGCTGCCACCCAAGGAGTGTCCCACCAGCCACGCACTCGAAATATTCAATTGCTTCAATAAAAGCCCTAAATCCTTTGCGTAGGCAGCGAGGCTATAGTTTGCATGATCTTGAGAACTCTCTTGCTTACAAGGTTGGGACTCACCAAAGCCGCGCAGGTCGTACCAAAGGCAGCGGCGATCGGATGACAGCAATTCTGCTAAAGGCTGCCAGTAGTGACCACTAAGCAGCCAACCGTGAACAAACACCAAAGTTTCGGATGAATTAAGCGGCCCCAACATGTCATAGGCATGCGGAACTCCTAAAATTTCAATGGTTGGCATGCCTATCTAAAACCTTCTTCCCAGTAGTCGCTGCTTCACACCTTCAGCAATCTTCTGTCCCAAATACTCCGGGATAAGACTCTCATTCGGACCCAAGAGGTAAAGAATTAAACGGGTTCGCCCTCGCCAAACCAGTAGGTTTGCATTAACAACTAACAAGTCTTCCTGCCAGATAGCATACATAACCTTATAAAAGAGACCAGGCTGGTTATCGGCTTCAATCAGCAACGCAGGCAAGTGAAAGACGGGATCAACATAAAACTCAGTCTCTACCTGTTCTAATCCGGCATCCAGATTAAACTCAACTGCCAACATTTCCTCAACTTCAAACCGCCCTGCTAGCGCTTCTCGAATTGCCCGACAAACATTCTCTGCTGTTTTCTCAGTCAATGCTTTACCGCTTCGAGAAACAATAAGCTTGATAAACACCAACATGGGCGGATAGATCTGCCCATAAAGGCTCAAACTATGAATCGTCAGGCCATAGGCTGCAAGCACACCAAAAATATCACTCAGCAAGAAGGATTGGTTCCGATAGGCAAAGTGAAGGGCACTTTTGCTTCCTTCTTGTTTTAGTTCTATGACTGCTTGTTTTGTTTTATAGAGGTGGTACGCCAACCTCAGGTTCTGTAGTTGAATCTCACTACTAACAAACTGCTCATAAAACTGGGGAAACGCCCTGTTAAAACGCTTCAATAATTCCAGTGTGGATGACTTCAAGCCTAAGGCCATAATCGGGAACTCATGTTGTTGAGCTTAAGACTACCTTGGTAATAGACCTAAGTTCCTGAGACTAAAGACTCCACTTTAGTTCAGTTACTCAATCATTACTATTCTCTGACGACTGGTTCTAAAAATCCTTTTATTGACTGATTAATCTGGCATTGCGAAGACGGCTAAGAAAGGGTACGGCAGAATATACTATCTAGTACCTGGTCTAAACGTTCTATCTAAATCACGCTTACATGGGGTTTTGGAAAAGCCTGTTTAATAGCTCTGACAATCCATCTGCCGCTAAAACGGTTGAGATGGAGGGTATTTTGGCGGAAGGCACTAGCGATCGCACAAACTCTCACGTCTTTTTCAGTACCGATAGAGACATTGATCTCTATGAGCTTGAAGAATTGTGTGATGCAGTTGGTTGGTCTCGTCGCCCGTTGCGAAAGGTGAAGAAAGCTATTCAGCACAGTTTCTTGGTTGTGTCGATGTGGGAGAAACGGGGAACTCAGCGAAGATTGATTGGCTTCTCGCGGGCAACCTCAGACCACGCCTTCAATGCCACGATTTGGGATGTGGTCGTTCATCCAGATTTCCAAGGTAAGGGACTTGGAAAAGCATTGATGCGGCAGATAATTAAAAAGTTACGAAGTGAAGATATTAGTAACATTACTCTCTTCGCGGACCCTCAAGTAGTGGATTTTTACAGGAACTTAGGGTTTATGTCAGATCCAGAAGGCATCAAAGGAATGTTTTGGTATCCTGACTAGCCCATGTTTGATTTATATCTGAATATTTCCCAATTAACTCAGACATTTGTCCTAGTTCTGGAATTTTGTCAGAGGAAAATGATTGAGTTCTGTAAATCCAACGAACTCATTAATAAAATCAGTTGACAGTAAAAAAGCTTCTGCTTTTTCCTCTAACAGAAAACAGAAGCTAAGTTCAAACCGTTATGACTTTGAATGAAAAGACTGAGACTTTGAGAACTTGTAGAAAAGCAAGCTATACTAGCTTGAGAATAGTAACGGGATGTAGCGCAGCTTGGTAGCGCGCCTGCTTTGGGAGCAGGATGCCGCAGGTTCAAATCCTGTCATCCCGATTATTTTAAAGTGTCCTCTAACGTGTCTTTCAGCACCGTTCTTGCCGCAAGATGATTTCGGGTAGAGGTTAGAATTTCGGCTTCACGCTCTAAACGTGCAGATGTATCCTGCATCTCCAACAGTGTCTGCTTTTCATCGGGAACTCCATAAAGATTATCAGCAACCCAATAGGATAGCTCAAGCGGTAGATCAGGGATTGTCTCTGGTAGTTCGATCTCTTCTCCGGTCAATTTGCCAGAAAGATGAACAATATCCTTAAGTAGTTGTGAGACATTTTTTGCGAGAGGTCTAAGATCTACGTCGGAAGGGTAGTCCTCTATCCATTCAACAAGACCAACCCGATAAGGCTTCTCACGAACGTAATTTAAGACACGAAATCGTTGCTGCCCCAATGTCAGTATCTTCATACGGCCATCAGACGTTGGTTGACATTGAATAATTTCAGCACAACAACCAACCGAAGCAGGTTTTCCCTGAGCTTGGTCCCACATTAAAACGCCAAATCTACGATCGCTTTCCAGGATTGTGTTCATCATAATCCGGTAGCGAAACTCGAAAATATGGAGTGGAAGCGGTCTTCCGGGGAACAAAACTACTTCAGGCAGAGGGAAAAGAGGAAGTTCTCGGACAGCGATCGATGAAGAAGATGTCATTATTTATCACATAACAGACAAGTGCTCCCTCCTCTACTGTATCCTATCTAGCTCGGGGATCAGTAGCAGTAGGGCAATTCTTGGGTAAATAGAACGAATGAACCTACAAAAAGGCGCTTGCAACTGCAAGCGCCTTAATAAGGTAAACAACCACTCCTAAAAGCGATAGGAATTAAAGCTTGACTTCAATATCAACACCTGCTGGCAAGTCTAGCTTCATCAACGCATCAATTGTTTTAGAGGAGGGTTGGTAAATATCAATGATTCGATGATGGGTGCGCGTTTCAAAGTGTTCACGGGAGTCTTTATCGACGTGAGGAGACCGTAAGACACAATAAATCCGGCGTTTTGTTGGTAAAGGAATGGGGCCGATCGCGGTTGCATTGGTTCGATTGGCGGTATCGACGATCTTCTCACAAGAGGTATCCAAAAGGCGTCGATCAAATGCTTTTAGACGAATGCGGATTTTTGCTGCTGAATAGTTGCCATCGGTAATTCAGATAAATTGTCTAGGTTCTGGAATAGCGGTTAGCTTTCAGCGTCGAGGCTTCAGCTTAACTCTAATAGGAAGTATTGGTCAGTCCTCAAATTTTAGCTCAATCAATAGTAAATGGTCTGGAGGCATTGGAAACATACTTCCAGACCAATCATAATCTTAGTCAGCTGCCAGCAGCGATCGGTTTAGAGATGTAACTGGCTGGTAGCTGATAACGACTTGCCGAACGTGGCCTATTTGAGGATCTTGGAAACCACGCCTGCACCAACGGTGCGACCACCCTCACGGATTGCGAAACGCATTCCCTGTTCAATTGCGATTGGGTTAATCAGTTCAACGGTCATCTTGATGCGATCACCAGGCATAACCATTTCTGCCTCACCACCTTCATCGTTCGTGAAGTTGCTGATTGTACCCGTCACATCTGTTGTTCGCACGTAAAACTGAGGACGGTAGCCAGGGAAGAATGGCGTATGACGGCCACCCTCTTCCTTCTTCAAAATATACACTTCAGACTCAAATTGAGTATGGGGTGTAATCGAACCAGGCTTAGCAAGCACCATGCCGCGCTCGATGTCTTCCTTCTGAATACCACGAAGCAGCACCCCTGCATTGTCGCCAGCCATTCCTTCGTCAAGACTCTTCTTGAACATTTCGATGCCTGTAACCGTGGTTTCACGGGTTGGGCGAATGCCAACAATTTGAATCTTGTCGTTGATTTTGACCCGACCCCGCTCAATCCGCCCTGTAGCTACCGTACCCCGTCCAGTAATGGAGAATACATCTTCAACTGCCATTAGGAAAGGCTTATCAACATCACGTTCGGGGTAGGGATGTAGTCATCTACGTTGTCCATGAGTTCGTAGATTTTATCGACCCAATCGTTATCGCCCTTCTTGGTTTTAGGGTTAGCGGTCATCGTTTCCAACGCTTGCAGAGCCGAACCTGCAACGATGGGAATGTCGTCCCCAGGAAAATCGTAGGAACTCAACAGTTCACGAACTTCCAGTTCAACAAGTTCAAGCAGTTCATCATCGTCCACCATGTCCTTCTTATTCAGGAAGACAACCAGACGAGGAACGCCGACCTGACGTGCGAGGAGGATGTGCTCACGGGTTTGAGGCATCGGTCCATCAGCAGCTGACACCACCAGAATCGCGCCATCCATCTGTGCTGCTCCCGTGATCATGTTCTTCACGTAGTCAGCGTGACCAGGACAATCTACGTGAGCATAGTGACGGTTTTCCGTCTCATACTCAACGTGTGCAGTGTTGATGGTAATTCCCCGTGCCTTCTCCTCAGGAGCGGCATCAATTTCATCATACTTTTTAGCCGCAGCCTGACCCAGGGCAGCCAGAGTCATGGTGATTGCAGCCGTAAGGGTGGTCTTACCATGATCAACGTGACCAATCGTACCGATGTTTACGTGGGGTTTATTCCTTTCAAACTTTGCGCGTGCCATGAGTTATGTGTTCCTCTTCCTGATTATGCGTTCCCTTTGTTTTTTGCGATGATTGCTTCAGCTTCGTTGCGGGGCACTTCATCGTAGTTGCTAAACTCCATCGTGAATATCCCCGACCCTGCGTCTTTGTTCGGATATCAGTAGCATATCCAAACATCTTTGCCAATGGAACCTTTGCAGTAACTTTGGCAATTCCACCTTCGTTGTCCTGACCCTCTATTTGACCTCTACGCGAGTTAAGGTCACCAATGACGTTACCGACGAAATCGTCAGGAACTTCCACCTCAACCTTCATCATAGGCTCTAGTAGGACAGGCGAAGCCTTCTTGACAGCTTCTTTGATTGCCATGGAACCTGCAATCTTAAAGGCCATTTCAGAGGAGTCCACCTCGTGAAATGAACCATCAACCAAAGTAGCTTTTAGGTCAATGACAGGATAACCAGCAATAACACCCGATTCGCAGGCTTCTCGCATTCCCTGTTCAGCAGGACCTATATACTCCTTGGGCACTGATCCACCGACAATTTTAGAAACAAATTCAAAACCGCTACCAGGATCTCCAGGGGCTACTTCGATCACAACATGACCATATTGCCCCTTACCACCACTCTGGCGAACAAACTTACCTTCCGCCTTTATGGGTTTCCGAATAGTTTCTCGGTAAGCAACCTGAGGCGCACCAACGTTAGCCTCAACTTTGAATTCCCGCAGCATACGATCAACCAGAATCTCGAGGTGAAGCTCACCCATGCCCGCAATGACGGTTTGGTTGGTTTCAGGATCAATGTTTACCCGAAATGTAGGATCTTCCTCGGAGAGAGATTGGAGAGCCTTGGAAAGCTTCTCCATATCCTGCTTGGTTTTAGGTTCAACTGCGACGGAAATTACAGGTTCTGGGATAAAGAGCGATTCCAGAATAACGGGTGAACTCTCGTCACTAATGGTATCGCCGGTAAAGGTGTCCTTAAGTCCAAGGGCTGCACCCAAGTCCCCTGCCCGAAGTTCATCGACTTCGATCCGATCGTCTGCTTTTAATACGATTAGACGGGAGATGCGCTCTTTCTTACCCTTGGTTGAGTTCAGGACGTAACTACCTTTCTTCAGGATGCCAGAGTAGACTCGAACAAACGTCAGACGGCCATAGGGATCAGCCATGATTTTGAACGCAAGGGCAGACAGTGGTTGCTCATCATCAGCTTTGCGCTCGACGGTTGTGCCATCTGTCAAGGTTCCTTGAATTGCCGGAACGTCGATTGGTGCGGGAAGGTAGTCAATGACTGCATCCAGCAACAATTGAACTCCCTTGTTCTTGAAGGCAGAGCCGCACAACATGGGAACGATCGTTCCAGCTAGTGTTCCCTGACGAAGTCCTGTTCTAATCTCTTCCTCGGTGAGTTCTTCACCCTCCAAGTACTTCTCTGTTAGGGCATCATCTGTTTCTGCAACAGACTCAATCAGCTTAAGGCGATACTCTTCAGCTTCATCCTTGATCTCATCAGGAATTTCAACCTCCTGAATATCCGTACCAAGGTCATTGGTATAGAGATATGCCCGCATCCTAACAAGGTCTACGATCCCCTTAAGATTTTCCTCGCTTCCAATGGGCAACTGAATGGGTACTGCATTTGTCCGAAGACGATCGCGAACCTGGTTGTAAACCTTAAAAAGTTCGCACCCGTTCGGTCCATCTTGTTAACAAAGATAATCCGGGGAACTTTATAGCGATCGGCCTGTCTCCAAACGGTTTCAGTTTGAGGCTGCACACCACCGACGGAGCAAAGCACCGTAATTACTCCATCAAGTACACGCATGGAGCGTTCAACCTCGATGGTGAAATCAACGTGCCCAGGAGTATCGATGATATTAATTCGATACTCAGGCTCCCCTGCCTTTGGCTGGTTTGGATTAGCGGGATCACGGTGCGTCCAAGACGTGCTGATAGCAGCAGCCGTAATGGTGATACCACGCTCCGCTCCTGGTCCATCCAATCAGTTACAGCGGTTCCCTCGTGGACTTCACCCATTTTGTGAACCACGCCGGAGTAAAACAGAATACGTTCTGTCGTTGTCGTTTTGCCTGCATCAATGTGAGCGGCAATTCCTATATTTCGGACTCGTTCAAGCGGGATGGTACGTGGCACAGCTACCTCCTAGTCTCTGCGCAGATATAAACAAAAATACTGCTACTGTTAAGATTTTATACTTTTTTGTGAGATCCTGGTGAACCTCAATTTCGGTGCTGTTTTAGTACCGATAGTGGGCAAATGCTTTGTTCGCCTCAGCCATCCGGTGCGTCTCTTCACGCTTACGGATCGCACTACCAGTTTCATTAGAGGCATCCATCAGCTCGTTTGCCAATTTGCTCGCCATACTCTTGCCAGAACGTTGACGTGAAAACTGAATCAACCAACGTAAAGCCAGAGCAGTCCCACGATCAGAGCGAACTTCCATTGGTACCTGATAGGTTGCCCCACCAACCCGACGGGCTTTGACCTCAACCAGGGGAGTCGTGTTCTTCACTGCACGCTCGAAAACCTCGATGGGGTCTGAGCCTGTTCGTTGAGCAATCATCTCAAACGCGTCATACACAATATGAATCGCAATAGATTTCTTGCCGCTTCTCATAATTCGCCGCACCATCATGCTAACCAGGCGAGAATTATGAACGGGATCAGGGAACAGGGCGCTTTTGGATAGTAGTGCGACGGGACATAATAAACCTATACAGGGGGAAAATTGAACGGTTGGTTGATGGCTATGTACCTATTGACATGTACCTAGTTACAGTCAAGAGAACATTACAGTCGAAAGAAGGCCTGGCTAGACAAATTGCCTCGTATATGACTCCAAAAACAGCGAGTCAGACCTACAAGACAAAAAAATATCCAGTCTGTCTATATCAGGGCCAAAGCTAGAGTAACAAAAACTTGCACTAGATACCCATTTTAGGCAACAAACTCTAACTCTTAGGACGCTTTGCACCATACTTGGAACGTCCCTGCTTCCGATCTTTCACTCCAGCAGTATCCAACGTTCCACGAATAATATGATATCGAACACCGGGCAAATCTTTAACCCGACCACCACGGATCATGACAACAGAATGCTCCTGAAGATTATGACCAATACCAGGTATGTAAGCCGTAACCTCATAGCCTGATGTGAGACGAACCCTCGCAACCTTTCGGAGGGCCGAATTGGGCTTCTTAGGAGTTGTTGTGTAAACCCGAGTACACACACCACGCCGTTGAGGGCAACTCTTTAAGGCTGGAGATTTGGTTTTCTTCTGTGTCTGCTGACGTTCGCTGCGGATGAGTTGCTGAATCGTGGGCATGTTTTGAAATGAGTGCGGGACTAGTCTTACAATTTTTCCAAACTCTAATGGTACCGATATCGGTCACACGTTGTCAACGCCTAAATTAATCAGGACGTTCCTTCATTCTAACGATCGATGTGAGATTTTGCCTTTAAATTCTCAGAAAGCGAGTGTGGGGATGGGCGAATTGCTTCTCAAATAGGATTTTGGTGCTCCGGCCATTCGTTGTTGATAACCAACGGCCCGATTTCCGGTAGTCCTGAAAAAGCTTTAACTATTTTAACTATATAGATTTAACTATATAGAGAAGGAGTTACCGCAACTACAGTGTTGGGTTGCATTGGGGTTGCGGTAACGAAAACCTCCACCCATCAAGTCCTCTGAGTAATCCAGAGTCAATCCGTTCAGGTAAGGAAGACTTTTTGAATCGATAAGAACCTCGATCCCATTGCAATGGAACACCTGGTCGTCCGATTGGGCACCTTCATTGAACTCAATGGTATAGGACAACCCCAAACAGCCCGTAGACTGAATGCCTAGACGAAGTAGTAAGCCGGAATTATGACGTTTCGCTTTGAGCCGCAAAATTTCATTTGTAGCAGAATCACTCAGGAGAATCATTTTCAGATAATTCTTGGTCCGTTGTGAACTAATTCTACCGTGACGATCGTGCTGCTATGAAATGTGGAAAGCGGGTTTACTAAAAGAACGGCCTTAGTTTTGGCCAATCCCTTCTGTAAAACCCGCTTTTGTAATTAGCTACGGCGCTTTTGATTAATGGTTACTTTGCACGCTCGTAATCGTCCTGAAAACGGACGATGTCGTCCTCTCAAGGTATTCGCCATTCTGAACTTCAATTAGAACGAGGGGAATGACACCGGGATTTTCCAGGCGATGGGCTGTGCACTGGGGCACATAGGTAGATTGATTACTGCTAAGAATAGACTCCTCACCACCACAGGTTACCTTTGCCGTACCTGCAACAATAATCCAGTGCTCACTGCGATGGTGGTGCATTTGCAGGCTGAGACGATGCCCAGGCTTAACTTCAATGCGCTTAATCTTATAGCCCCGTCCTTCCTCTAAAATGGTGAAAGAACCCCAGGGACGCAGTTCTGTTGCAGCGACCAACCTAGGATTGGAAGTCACAGGTAAGGTAAGAGTAGGAGCCTGTTGAGTTTCTTGGAGTTGAGCCACGATTATATCTCCTTGGGTGCTGCTCTAGAATTATTAATGATTAGGTAAGAAAAGTTTGTGAAGTAATCTACTTTAGCTTTAGGCAGTGAGAGCTATAAGCAATGGGAAATCCTTTTACCAACTTATCCATGAAGTCTTTTATTCAAGACTTCTGATCGTTGCTTATGTTCCGAAGCTATCTCGGAAATTAGTTGGGCAAATCCCATTAGTAGAGGAATCACAAGAATCATTTCCGACAAAGGTAAACATAGCAAATCAGTATCAGGTGTACAGCTTCGATCTCACTATTTAGATGAATTCATACTAAGTCTTCATTGAGGGGTGAAGAGGTTCAAGGCAGCTTTAAATTCATATTCTATGGATTGGGTTGAACATAAATTCCCAGACCGTTTTGAACGCGAGCGGCTGTCTTGGGCGGGCGATCTAAAATTTGTCCACCTATGTAAAGGGTCGTTGAACTGCCTCCATCCAGGTTAAGGGCGTTGATAGCACCTAACTGCTGCATAAGCTGGGCAACTTCCACAAGGCTGATACCTGTTCCATCAAGGCGATTATGGACTGCTGCAATAAGAATTGTGCCATCAGCTAATTGTCCGATCGCGCTCCTGCTTGCTCTCTCAGTCGCAAATGCGTTGCTAAACTTTTCTGCTTCGGGGTTTAGAACAATTTGACGGTTTTGTATTAACAAGGGACCTGCAGCAAGAACCTGGGGGTAACGATTAAATTCTGGTGGGGTTGTATTGCTTTCTAGACGAAGGGATGTGCCTACCGCTAACGCATCCGATTTGCTTTTGCTTGAGCGTAGTACGAGTAGGTATCCGTCAGTAGGTATTACAACCGATTTGCTGCCAGCGACCTCGATCGCTTCCTTATTTGTCACCCGATTATTTCGAACCGTGACCAGAATCTCATTGTTAGAGAGAGGAAAATAGACGGTTCGCCAATCTGAGGTGTACCTGGCGATGCCCGCCTGAATATAGCCACTGTTGAGGTGCGTTAATGGGAGGTACTGTCCTGTTTGGGTAATGAGGGTTTCTTGAAGTGTCAGGCGATCGAATTTGAAGTTTCCTGTGTTATCCCACGCGATCGCTCCTCGATTCAGAATAGGACCAGAAATCCAGCGGCCATCTCGACGGATAGCGCCCAGGGATAGTTGGTTATTCCGGTTAAAGAACCCACCGTTAATGGCAGCAGCGACTCCCGTTGAACGGGCAGTCTGAGCCAGGGGAGCAATCCCGGCGGCAGTACCGGGGTTGGACAGGATAGGAGTGAGGCTAACGCCTGCTTGAGAGGGATTGACCGCTAGCCAAATGATCGGAAAACGAGCATTTCCAAGGCTAAGAATTTGAGAGCGCCAATTCAGACCGGGTGCCCAAAGGATGGTGCGATCGGGCAGGGAGTCGGGTCGAATATCAACAACCAATCGGTTAGGATTTGGAAGGCTCCAAACTCGGGGACGCAGACTGATTGGTAGTCCTGCAACGAGGCGAGTTTGATTGCCAATGGGCTCTATTTGAAGAGAGCTAATGGGATCGCTGAGATTGGGCTTAAAGCTACTTAGCAGGGTAGAGTCGAGCTGGGCGTCCAGGGTGAGGGCGAATTCCTGGCTGGACTGATCAACCTGCCACACGGTAGGACGATCCAGTTCAATTACCAGACGATCGCCCCAAGGCTGCTTCGTTTGGCGTATAGCCGTCACCTTAGCCGCAGGTGAAGAAATATGCAGTGAATTACCAATGGTTTGAACTTGCCAGCCTGCACGTTCAGCAAGGTTTGCAATATCCAGATAACGCAGCGGCCCGGTTAGGTGAACAGAAAGATTGAGCGGATTGCTGCTGACATCGGAGAACCATTGAATTGGTTGCTGTGCAGCGGTTTCCGTGTTGAGTAGTTCGACTCCAACTGTTTGCATTAAGCTCGCGTCACTGATGCCCGTGTGTAGTCCGTCTCCGGTTTGCCATTGGCTCCAATCGGCAACAAAGGGGCGGCCATTGAAAACAATTTGTCTACCCTGTTGAGTGGATTGGGAGGAGGGGGAAGTTGGCTGACGGGATGAACAGACTTCAATTTTGAGAAGAATAAGGAGCTGCGATCGCGGGTTGATTGCTTCCAGTCCCTAAATTAATCACATAGGCTGCAAGAACTATCAAAGGTATGCTCAGAGGCGCTAGCGGAGTGGACAACGATCGCATAATGGATTGTCTGAGAAACTGTGAGGAAATGATAACTTTCCTTCTTCCGCTATCTCCTCTAACAAGGGTTACAGCGCTACCCTGGAAGAAGCAGGGATTGTCAGATTGGGGCATTTTTTATAAGATTTTATTCCGCCTTACTGTCAGGGTTTTGACAACTTTTTGAAGTGGTAGGATCTTCAGAGTTTTGATGTTGATCTGGCTTCACGGGTTCTCTGTCAAGCTGGATGGGTTCGCTCTGGTAGCTGTTCGTGCTTTTAAAAGCTTGTTTCTGCACATTGTTTAGAGCTGAACCGTTTTAAGTATCGCACGATATTCAAAATGCTCTGATAGCTGCTAAGCATAGCTAAAAAGCCTTTTCATTCCCTGGGCTGAACTCGTTTAATTAATAGTCGTCCATACGGTTCCGCTGATGGATTTGCCTTCTGGCGAACATATTTTTGGTACCTTGCAACATTACTATGATCTTCTCAGCCCTCGTTCAAGCGGTTCTGTTTAGCCCCCGTAATTTCTGTTTTTGTCCCATTGCGATCTGTTTCTCTAAGACTTTCATGGCGGCTTCTCAGCCATTTTAGAAAATTCATTGGAACACTCAGGCACTCAATCGATAAACGCTCACGCAAACCAGACGTTAGGAAGACCAATTAGGGTATCTCATGGATAGGACAACTTTGAATCAGGACAACGATCGAAATCAAAACTCAAGTAGCGGGTACATGGGTCAGCGCTGGCTGGTGGAGGAGCGGGATGCCTGTGGTGTTGGTTTCATTGCCGATCAGAATGGGACAGCGAGTCATGAACTGATGGAGCAGGCGCTCTCGGCCCTAACTTGCCTGGAGCATCGGGGTGGCTGTAGTGCAGACTCTGACTCAGGGGATGGTGCTGGCCTGATGACCGCAATTCCTGGAATCTCTTGAAGTCGTGGTTTACGGCTGAGGGGATTCAGATGCCTGCGGGTGAGCAACTCGGCGTGGGCATGATTTTTCTGCCTGCGGAAGAGGAGCCTGCTGCGATTGCTCGCCAAATTATAGAACGGGCAGTTACGGAAGCAGGGTTAGTCGTTCTTGGATGGCGAGTCGTTCCTGTCAAACCTGAGCTGTTAGGAACTCAGGCGCGGGAAAATCAACCCCAGATTGAACAAATATTGATTCAGTCGGAGAACGTGACCGGGGATGACCTGGAACGTCTACTGTATCTGGTGCGTAAGCAGACGCTTCGGATTGCTTACGCTGACGTTCAGGATCAGCGCTGGAGGATGCCTTTAAAGATTTCTACACATGCTCATTTTCCTGTCGCACGATCGTTTACAAAGGCATGGTGCGATCGGCAGTTTTAGGTGACTTCTACACCGATTTGAGGCACCCCGATTACGTCAGTCCCTTTGCTGTTTATCACCGTCGCTTCAGTACCAATACCATGCCGCGTTGGCCTCTCGCGCAACCGATGCGGCTTTTGGGTCATAATGGCGAGATCAACACCTTGTTGGGCAACATTAATTGGATGATGGCGCGGGAAGCGGATCTGGCGCATTCTAACTGGGGTGATCGTCTGAGTGACCTGAAGCCTACTGTAAATGCCGAAAACAGCGACTCCGCAAATTTGGACAACGTCATGGAGCTGTTGGTCCGTTCCGGTCGCAGCCCACAGGAAGCGCTGATGATTATGGTGCCAGAAGCCTATCAGAATCAGCCCGATTTGCTCAACTATCCAGAAATCACCGACTTCTACGAATACTACAGCGGCATTCAGGAACCGTGGGATGGTCCTGCTCTACTGGTATTTAGTGACGGTAAAACCATTGGTGCGACGTTAGACCGCAATGGATTACGTCCCGCCCGTTACAGCATTACCCGTAGTGGCTATGTGGTGGTGGCATCTGAAGCAGGAGTGGTAGACCTTCCTGAATCCGAGATTGTGGAGAAGGGACGGTTAGGGCCAGGGCAAATGATTATCGTAGACCTCGATCGCCACGAGATTCTTAAGAACTGGGAGATTAAACAACGAGTTGCTACCGCCAAACCCTATGGGGAATGGCTGAAGCAAAATCGCGTTACTATCATGCCGCAAGCCTTTGCTGAAGACGCTCCCCGCATGGAAGCTCAGTCAGTTCTGCGTTATCAAACGGCCTTTGGCTACACTGCCGAAGATGTTGAGATGATCATTGAGGAGATGGCAGCACAGGGCAAAGAGCCGACCTTCTGCATGGGGATGACATTCCACTGGCAGTACTGTCCTCTAAGCCTCGATTGCTCTACGACTACTTCAAGCAGCGCTTTGCCCAGGTAACAAACCCAGCGATCGACCCCTTGCGGGAGAGTCTGGTAATGTCTCTGACGATGCAGATGGGTGAGCGGGGCAATTTGCTGGAGGAAAAGCCAGAATACGCTCGTCTATTGAAGCTGGAATCTCCTGTTTTGGGTGACTCTGAGCTAGAGCAGGTTCGGCAATCTGGCTTTGAAACGACGACGCTATCAACGCTGTTTGATATCGGAGACGGTCCTGATGGTTTGCAGCGGGCCGTTACCCATCTTTGCCAGAAAGCAGCTGAAGCTGTACGCGAAGGTAAGAAGATCTTGATTCTGAGCGATCGCCTGAGCCATTCAGGTCAGGAGCACGGTTTGGGGGCCGAATGCAGCTATATTCCGCCTCTTCTGGCCGTTGGGGCCGTTCACCACCACCTGATTCGTCAGGGATTGCGGATGAGGTGTCACTGGTTGTAGACACTGCCCAATGCTGGAGTACTCATCACTTTGCCTGTTTGATCGGTTATGGAGCCAGTGCAGTCTGCCCCTATCTAGCCCTGGAAACAGTACGTCAGTGGTGGGGCGACCCTAAAACAAAGAGCTTTATGGAGCGGGGCAAGATTAAGTCCATTCCTCTGGCAGCGGCTCAGGCAAACTATCGAAAGGCCGTTGAGGATGGCTTGCTGAAGATCCTCTCCAAGATGGGCATCTCGCTGCTGTCTAGCTATCACGGTGCCCAAATTTTTGAGGCGATCGGGATTGGGTCTGACCTGCTGCACGTGGGCTTTTCTGGAACCGCGTCTCGTTTGGGTGGAATCAGCATCGCGGATCTGGCACAGGAAGTCCTGTCGTTCCATAGCCGAGCGTTTCCAGAACTGTCCATCAAAAAACTGGAGAATTTTGGATTCGTTAACTACCGCCCGGGTGGCGAGTACCACATGAACAGTCCGGAAATGGCAAAGCATCTGCACAAGGCGGTCGGAACCAAGGGCTACGACCACTATGAACTCTACCAAAAATATTTGGAGGAGCGTCCACTCACGGCGTTGCGCGATCTATTGGATTTTAAGAGCGATCGTCCATCCATTCCGATTGAGGAGGTAGAACCCGCCGCCGAAATCGTGAAACGGTTCTGTACGGGTGGAATGTCGTTAGGTGCCCTTTCCCGCGAGGCACACGAGACGCTGGCGATCGCCATGAACCGAATTGGCGGCAAATCCAACTCCGGTGAAGGCGGCGAAGACCCGGTTCGCTTTAATGTGCTCAATGATGTGGATGAAAACGGCCGTTCCGAGGTGCTGCCCCATCTGAAAGGTTTACGGAACGGTGATACCGCCAGTTCTGCCATTAAGCAGGTGGCGTCAGGACGCTTCGGCGTTACGCCGGAGTATCTGATGAACGCAAAGCAGGTCGAAATCAAAATTGCTCAAGGAGCGAAACCCGGTGAAGGAGGGCAGTTGCCTGGGCCAAAGGTTAGTTCCTACATTGCCATGCTGCGTCGGTCCAAACCGGGAGTCACGCTGATTTCGCCGCCGCCTCATCACGACATCTATTCCATTGAAGATTTGGCGCAGCTCATTTTTGACCTGCACCAGATTAATCCGGTAGCCCAGGTATCGGTGAAGCTGGTGGCAGAGGTTGGCATTGGAACCATTGCCGCCGGGGTTGCCAAAGCGAATGCCGATATTATCCAAATTTCTGGTCATGATGGCGGTACGGGTGCCTCTCCGTTAAGTTCGATTAAACACGCCGGAAGCCCCTGGGAACTCGGTTTAACTGAGGTGCATCGAGTGCTGATGGAAAACCAATTGCGCGATCGTGTCATTCTCCGGGTTGATGGTGGCATCAAGACAGGCTGGGATGTCGTGATGGCCGCTCTCATGGGCGGTGAAGAATTTGGGTTTGGCTCCATTGCCATGATTGCGGAAGGTTGCATCATGGCCCGCATCTGTCATACCAACAACTGTCCCGTCGGGGTTGCAAGCCAGAAGGAGGAACTGCGGAAGCGCTTTACCGGCATTCCCGAACACGTGGTCAACTTCTTCTTCTTCATCGCAGAGGAAGCCCGATCGCTCATGGCCAGACTCGGCTTCCGTTCCTTGAATGAAATGGTGGGTCGAGCCGATCTGCTGAAGGTGCGGGAAGGCATCAAGTTGACCAAGACCCAATCGCTGAACCTGGATTGTCTGATTCACCTGCCCGATGCCTGTAACGATCGCTCCTGGCTCGAACATGAAGAGGTCCACAGCAACGGGTTTGTGCTGGATGATCACCTTCTCAGTGACCCGGATGTGCAAGCGGCGATTCAGAACCAAACCAGCGTCACCAAAGATGTGGACGTCATCAATACGGATCGCACGATCGGCGCACGACTGGCCGGTGCGATCGCCAAACAGTACGGAAACAGTGGCTTTGGTGGACAAATTACGCTGAACCTTCGGGGCCAGTCGGTCAGAGTTTTGGGGCGTTTAACCTGCCCTGTATGACCCTCAATCTGGTTGGTGAAGCGAACGACTATGTTGGCAAAGGAATGCATGGCGGCGAAATTGCGATTAAACCACCAGCGGATGCCGCCTACGACCCTGCTAAAAATGTCATTGTTGGCAATACCTGCCTCTATGGAGCAACGGGTGGTATTTTGTTGGCGAACGGTCAGGCTGGTGAACGGTTTGCCGTCCGAAACTCGAAAGCTCAGGCCGTGGTTGAAGGTGCCGGAGACCACTGCTGTGAATACATGACGGGTGGCGTCATTGTTGTTCTGGGCAACACTGGACGAAATGTTGGAGCGGGTATGACAGGCGGCTTAGCCTACTTTCTGGATGAGGACGGAAGCTTCCTGGCAAAAGTTAATCCTGAAATTGTCAAAACCCAACGGGTGATTACTCCTGCTGGGGAACAGCAACTGAAGGAACTGCTGGAGCTACACCGCAATCGCACTGGCAGCCAAAAGGCCAAAACCATCCTGGAGAATTGGTCAGAGTATCTGCCAAAGTTTTGGCAGGTCGTTCCCCTTCGGAGAAGGATTCACCGGAAGCCAACCCGAACTCAGTAGCGGAAAAGGTTTTAACCCCTGTCCAGTGAAAAGTGAGGTGATAGGTGGTAGTTGATAGGTATAAGAGGGCTTTTCTACCCTCACTATCTACCACCTACCCCGGATTACCAGAGAGTTAGCTGAGCAGCCTGATTGAAAAACTTTTGAGAAATGCCCCAGGTGACGAGCGACGTCGTTATCAACGTGGCAAATGCCAGCATGAACATGATGAGTATCTGGTAGGCTGTGGCAATTAGCGGATTAACGCCGCTAAGCAGTTGCCCCGTCATGATTCCAGGTAGCGTCACAATGCCGACCACCATCATCGTATTCAAGGTTGGAATCAGTCCCGCTCGGATGGCTTCTCGGCGGTATTGGGTAATGGCCTGTTGAGGTGTAGCTCCCAGACTCAAATGCGTTTCAATCTCTAACTGGCTGCTGTTAAGTGTGCTGACCAACCGTTCCCCGGATAATGCCGCTCCGTTCATGGCATTTCCCAAAACGATACCTGCTAGAGGTATCACATACTGGGGGTCATACCAAACGGGTGGCTGAATGATCAGTACATTGGTATACAGCAGCGTAAGGGCCGTACTTATCAGAATGGAACCCCCGACTAGAGGCAGCAGTCTGGGAATTTTAGTGCTGATGCGATTGCGGGCAACGATCGCCGCGATCGCCAGCATAATTCCCAGTATCCCCACTACCAACCAGGGATTACGGAGAGCAAAGACGGCTGCCAGCACATAGCCCACCACCAGCAATTGAATAATGGTCCGTCCCGTTGCAACCGCTAGACTCCATTCCAGTCCCAAGCGCTGCCAGGCCGAGAGGGCAATTGCGATCGCCATCAGTCCCAGCGCCCAGATAAGTTGAAGGGGAGAGTCCATTGTCATGACACGATTCCAATTCGGTGCAAAATTTGATTCTATTAATTGAGTGAAACTTGTGGTGTAAGTGAGTGAAAAAGATTCCCCCGTTCGATCTGTCTGACCAATTCAAGCTTATTGGAGAGGACCTGAATGCTGCTGTACTGGAAGTGCTTGCCTCTGGTCATTACATCGGTGGTGCCCGTGTCGAGGAATTTGAACGGCAGTTTGCGGATTATATCGGAACGTCAACCTGCATTGCCTGTAACTCTGGAACCGATGCCCTTTACCTGGCGCTGCGGGCATTAGACATCGGCCCCGGAGATGAGGTGATTACGACACCGTTTACCTTTATTGCAACAGCAGAGGTGATTAGCGCAGTCGGGGCAACGCCTGCTTTTGTTGATATTGACGCTCAAACATTTAATCTAAACCTGGATCAGGTCGAAGCTGCAATTACTAAACGAACACGGGCAATCCTTCCGGTCCATCTATTTGGTCAGCCCGTCAACATGACCCGTTTAATGGAAATTGCCCAGTCTCATCACCTGGCTATAGTCGAGGATTGCGCCCAGGCAACAGGAGCCGAATGGGCCGGAGAGAAGGTTGGCAGTATCGGACATATCGGTTGTTTTAGCTTCTACCCCACTAAAAATTTAGGAGCCTGTGGGGATGGTGGGGCTGTGACAACGAATGACCCTACGATCGCTCATCGAATTCGCCGCCTGCGGGACCATGGTCGCCAGGGTGGGTACTACTACGAAGAATTGGGCGTTAACAGCCGTTTGGACGCGGTACAGGCGGCAATCCTGCAGGTCAAACTGCGCCATCTAGATGGCTGGAACAATCAACGACGGGCAGTTGCCAATCGCTATCAGGAACTTTTGGGCCATGTTCCAGGAGTGATTCTGCCGCAGGAATTAGCTGGTGGAAAGAGTGTTTGGAATCAATACACACTCAGAGTCGTGGGTTCTCATAAATCCCAACTTGCTCAGTCTGAGAATCAATCAATCCGGGATGCGGTCCGTTCCCAACTGCAGGAAAAAGATATTCTCTCAATGGTGTATTATCCTCTTTCTCTGCACTTGCAGCCAGCTTATCGGCATTTAGGCTATCGATCGGGTCAACTTCCTGTTGCAGAACAGGCTGCGCAGGACGTGCTTTCATTGCCCATGTTTCCAGAGCTTTCGCTAGAGCAGCAGAACCAGGTAGTTTATGGTTTGAAAGACTGTTTAGTTTAAGCGAAAAGCATTACCTCCGCGCAGTTCATGTGTTTTGTGTGAAGATGAGCCAATCCCTGTTGACATTTGGTTTCTGGTAAAAACGCTTAGGTGAGTGCATTTGTAGTTTACTGCTGAGTGTCCCTTGGGTAGATCTGACAAGGTAATGATTTGCGGCGTTAACCACCAGCGTTAACCGTCCCAAAGCCATTACGATTTGGGCGCTACAGTTCGAGTGTGGCTCTTTGTAATGGCAGATTTGCCTTAAGTTCACTTAAGGTGCCTCAAACATAAGGCCACGAAGCGGATGCGCTTCACAAGCAGCACTTTTAGGATGAAATCACTTCGGATTGATTGGTTATGTCAAACTCTGGGTCCATACCTGCCTCAGAAACCTTTGAGCAAATCGAACGGGAATTGGGAGCAGGAATTGTGCCTCGCATCTTTAAGCTTCTAGAATCCCACCCGGACCTACTCAACCATTTATGGGGTCAGTTTCGGACCATCGTTTTGCAGGGAAGTTTACCGAGAATTTTGAAGGAGATGCTGGGGCTGGTTGTGGCAACGGCAACCCACTGTGACTATGTTAAGGGAGTTCATCTTCACAGCCTGAGCCTGCAAGGAGTCGATAAAAAGCGTTGGACGCGGTCATTCGGGGAGATTATGGCGCAAACGAAATCAGTGCCCTAGCGCGTAGTGCCCTTCAATTTGCCGCGACAGCAACGGCTACCCGTTCGGCCTACGCCGGTCCCACAGAGTCGAGTTTTACCTGGCAGGATCTGCGGCAGCAATCATCCCATTTACTGGACTCGATGCCTCTAGAAGCGGACGAAAAATTAGAGATGATCGCAACGATCGCCTTGTTTGAGCAGATTTGTACTGTAGCTAACTTACTAGCGCTTGACCCCAACCAACCGTAGCGGCAGAACCCAATGCCCAGCCAGGAATCGCCCACCCATTCAAATAAAATGCCCGTCAGCAGCGAGGGTTGGTCTGCGGCTACTACGACTCAGGAATGTCTGTGGTTGGTGACTGAGTTAGCCAGTGAATTGAGCAAGGCAACAGACTTCAATACGCTGCAACAAATTCTTACCTGCAACCTGCGCTGGATTCTTGATTTCGATCGCTGTACCCTGGCAGTTCGTATTGAACCAACGGATGCTGAATACCTTCTGGTTGATATCACCAGTCCTGGCAAGGCAAAATCTATGCCCAATCAAACTATCTCTTTAAACGAGGGATGGATTGGGCAGGTTCTTCTAGAATCGAAACCCTATTTCATCGAAAACCTGACGCAGCATCAAGCCGCAATCAATCTACCGCTTAATTCTTACGTTGGCCTTGCACCAGACTGCGTTTCGATCATGTTGCTGCCTTTGCGGTTTGGAGAACATACGATCGGGAGCCTCAACTTTAGCTCTACCTCCCCAACGCCTACTCTACCGCCTGGCGAAATCTGATCAGCCTACTTGCGGTTCAAATAGGGGGACAGTTGGGAGCAATTTTGGCGTACCAACGAACCATCACCATTCAGCTCCAGCAGATGCGAGAGCTGAAACGGCTCAATCAGCTCAAGGATGATTTCTTAAGTACGGTTTCCCATGAACTGCGTACGCCCGTTACCAATATGAAGATGGCAATTCAAATGCTGTCTATTGCCCTTATGCAGACACCTAGGCAGTGTAGTTCGGCAGAAGCGGATGGTTCCCTTAATTGCAGCAGCAAAATCGCTTACTACTTTCAAATTTTGCGTGATGAATGTGAGCGAGAAAGTTCTCTAATTAATGATTTGCTGGATCTACAACGGCTCGATGCGGATCACCAACCGCTGACACTTCAGAAGATTTGCATACAGGACTGGCTTCCTCAGATTGCTGCTCCTTTTTTGAACGAGCCAAAATCGTCAGCAAATTCTACAGATTAATCTCTTGCCCAATATTCCTCCCTTTTGCACCGACCAAGCCAGTCTACAGCGCATCATGGCAGAACTGCTGAACAACGCGTGCAAATACACCCCACCAGGAGAAAAGATACTCATCACAGGATGCACGTTACTGAACACACTGCAATTGCAGATAAGTAACTCTGGCGTTGAAATTCCAGCAGATGAACTACCCTTCATTTTCGACAGGTTCTACCGCGTTCCTTCTGGGGATCCCTGGCAGCAAGGGGGAACAGGTTTGGGATTAGCGCTTGTGCAGAAGCTGGTAGAACGTTTAGGGGGAAAGATTGAAGTGCAAAGCCACCACAGGCAAACAACGTTTACCCTTTACTTTCGGATAGCAGACTGAATCCAAAGGCGATTTTTATACCGCTTGTAGAAGGTTGTTTCTAAAGATTTTATTTTTTGCAGAAGGGATTTTCGCCTGCTAATCACACGAATTGTTTGTAGTTTTCTATACTATAGTTAAGCTATTGAAAGATTTTTTGCCAATCGTGTTTTGAGTTCGAAATCTTTCTAAATGTAGCCGTTACTGAATGAGGGCTATGCTGGACCACCTCTTAACAGGCAACTTGCCGTGTGAAGTCGCAGTGCTGCCCTCGCTCCATCCGTTGATTGTTAGAGAGGTAAAACCAGCGTGGGTCAGCATCCCTCACCCGTTTAAGACGCTACAACTCAGTGGCGATCGCACAATACTACCAATACCGTCCCTGGAAATCGCTCTGGCGCATTTGCCAAATCGTTATCTCATTTCTAAGCTTTTTATCGGCTTAACCTTAGACAAATGGCAAAACGGAGAGGAAAAAAATAAGCTCAAGCGCGCTGAGCAACTGCGTAAAACGCTGACACGTTTAGGGCCTACGTTCATTAAAGTTGGTCAAGCACTCTCTACCCGCCCCGACCTAGTACGAAAAGATTACTTGGATGAATTGGTTAAGCTGCAAGACCAGTTGCCTCCATTTCCAACTGAAACTGCATTTTCCATTATCGAAGCAGAACTCGATCGCTCCATTGACGAAATTTACAATCATATTTCCCAAAAACCTGTAGCTGCAGCCAGCTTAGGGCAGGTTTATCAGGCGCGTTTGTACAGTGGTGAGGAGGTTGCTGTAAAAGTGCAGCGCCCAAATCTGCTGCCAACAATCACCCTGGATCTCTACTTAATGAGATGGGCCGCAAGCTGGATGGCACCTTGGCTGCCCTTGAATTTAGGCCATGATCTAACGTTGATTGTGGACGAATTCGGTACAAAGCTGTTTGAGGAGATTGATTATCTTAACGAAGGGCGCAACGCTGAGAAATTCGCTACGAATTTTCGTGATGATCCAACGGTAAAGGTTCCGGCTATCTACTGGCGTTACAGCAGTCAGCGAGTTTTGACCTTGGAGTGGATTCATGGCTTCAAGCTAACGGACACTGAACGCATTCGTGAAGCAGGTCTAGATACAGATTCTCTGATTGAGATTGGTGTTACCTCAGGGCTGCGGCAACTTCTGGAGTTTGGTTTCTTTCATGCAGACCCCCATCCCGGCAATCTCTTTGCAATGGCCCCTACTGCAATGTTGAAAAAACGGGGCAGCGATTGACCAAATTCAGGCACAGATGGCTTACATCGACTTTGGCATGATGGACCAGTTGGAAGAGTCTGCCAAGGAAACGCTGGTTGATGCGGTGGTTCATCTGATCAATAAGGACTACACGGAGCTAGCTCAAGATTTTGTCAAGCTTGGATTTCTGATGCCTGAGACCGATATTTGTCCGATCGTGCCTGCCCTTGAAGCTGTTCTGGGCGATGTCATGGGCGAAAGCGTACGAGATTTTAACTTCAAAACCATCACCGATCGCTTCTCGGAGTTGATGTACGAATATCCTTTTCGTCTGCCTGCCAAGTTTGCCCTGATCATTCGTTCACTGGTGACGCAGGAAGGGTTGGCCTTGACCCTAAATCCAGATTTCAAGATTGTCGATGTCGCTTACCCCTACATTGCAAAGCGGTTGCTGACCGGAGAATCACCCGAGTTACGGCGGCGACTGCTTGAGGTCCTGTTTAAAGATGGCAAATTCCAGTGGAAGCGTCTAGAAAATCTGATCGAGATCGCCCGGACCGATCGAAAATTTGATTTGCTTCCGACAGCTCAGTTGGGTATTCAGTATCTCCTTTCAGACGAAGGAAAGTTTCTTCGCCAACAGTTGCTGATTGCCCTGACAGAGGACGATCGTTTGCACACTGAAGAAGTTCAACGCCTCTGGAACCTCATTAAGGAGGATCTCCAGCCGGTGCGGCTCTTCAATGCAGCGATCGGAGCATTAGCTGGAATTTCACCAGTAGGGTCTTCTGCTTTGCTCCCTTCTGCCTTAACATTTATTAATAAAAGTGCAGGATAGGCGGAGTGGGATGAGGGTTTAGGACGTGAAAGGACGCTTTTATCCTTTATCCTCCAGCCTTTATCCTTTATCCAGTCCTTACCGTCTAATCCCTACCATCACTTAAGAGCCTCTGTGTATAACATCCCCGATCCACCCTATTTTGCTCTGGTTGCAGGTTTATTGATCAGTGTCACATCTGGAGCTGCTTTTGAAGCGGTTTTGAAGTCGTCTGTGCAAGATTGGGCCAAAAACCGTTCGACTCGATCGCTGGCAACGCTAAAAGGACTTGAGCTGTTTCTTCCTTTTCTGGGAATGGCGTTTGGTGTTTGCCTATTCCTGTCGTCCGGGGTAGAAATCTTCGGTTTCCCCACTAAGCTAGCCTATGCCATTTCTATTCCGCTAACCCTATTCATTAGCGGGCTTATATGGCGGCAGTTGAGCCGGATTCTAACTCAGCTAGAACAGGGTGGTTCGAAAGCGCTAGATCTGGACTCTTACTAGATTTGAACTTGCAGTGCTAGGTCATTTTGAGGTTGTCACCTCTATTTTTCGCAAAATTACTGCACTATAGCAGTACTGTTACGTGTTTGGTCAGTCAAACTAATGATACCAATTTAAATAGTATTCAGGGCAGATAGGGCATCAAGAATAAATGCATACCCTGTGATGGAAGCAATCACTTCAGGAGTTAGTAGAGCCAAAAGTTGATCCACCTTGGCTTGGAGTTGATCTAATGTTTTGAATGTTGCCCATTTGAGGTCTGCCTTGAGATATTGCCACAACCGCTCAATTGGATTTAACTCAGGGCAGTAAGGAGGTTGAAACAGCAAAATGACATTCTCTGGCACAATCAAATCTTGACTGGTGTGAAAGCGACCATTATCGACTTGAAGAATGTTGAGACTATCAGGATACGCTTTGGAGAACTCATCCAAGAACCGCTGATAGCAGGCTGTATCGACATGAGAAAATTGTAGGAAGTAGGACTCCCCGGTTGCAGGTTCAACCGCACCGTAGAGCCAAAAGGCTTTGAACAACCACTGCCAAGCTCCAATCGGTTTGATGCCACACGCCGTAATCAATCGTCCAATCAAGGTTTTCAGTCCAAACCGACTCTCGTCTTGAGTAAAGTAGCGAATGTCTCGCTCGTCTTGACGCACTTGACGATAGTATTGGCTCAACAAGACAAGGTCGTCTGGAAGGTTTTTTGAATGCCTCTCGCTGTTGGGGATTTTGCTTGATGTGCTCAGGACGAGGGGCTTTTAGCTTGGCCTTGAGGCGGTAGCGGGTCATCTGGTAGACCGCATGATACTCGGCTTCTACCCCAACGTTTCTGCCAGCCACTGCTGGACTTCTCCATAGCTGTGAAATCCATGTTCAGGTTCTTCTAATCGCTTGGCTAAAGCCACTTCTGCCCATTGTGGAATCACCCGCACCCCTCCGGGTGATTTTTGACCTCTAACATCGCTTCGATGCCACCCTCTCGGTACATCGATAACCACGTTTGCAACGTATTTCGATGCTTCCCAATCGCTTTTGCAATCGCACTGATGCTGGGAGCGTTTTCCTGTTTGAGCCAGTACAGCACTTGCAATCGTTCCTTCGCACTAGACGTTTTCGCTTGACGCAACTGTAAGGCTAAATCATCCAAATCTTCCTTCACTTCAATTGAGGTCACACCCACCATTTGGCTTAGTCTGAAACGATACTTTTCAGTCTAAATCATTTGCCCTCTATTCAATTTAAATTGGTATGAGAGTGTTGCAATGACTGGCTTTCACATTCAACACTCAATCTTCAGCACTTTGTCCTAAAAATTACGGCTGCCGCCACAATTCTTAGTGAATGAGCTTACCTGAAATGGGCTAAATATTAGGCTTTCATCCCTGACACCTGATACCTAATGCCTGACACTTGCTGTAGCAGAATCAGTTGCGAGAAATTGAGAGTGTGTAAGGGTACTGGCCGTTCGAGCGATCGCCCACATAAAGCGAATATTCGCCTTGCGTCCAACGACCAGGAATCGAAATCTTCCCGCCAGAGTCGCTGTCTGCTGGAACACAAAAATCCTGTCCGGAAGGATTGCGGATTAGAGTGCTGGTTGACCCGCTGCTTGCAACGTAATCCGCAAGTTAGTATCCTCTGCAACTTTGACAACATGGTTCGGGGAAGTAGAAATGTGCTCTGCACAATTATTAACGGCTTTACTGCCGCCAGAAGTGCCTTTTAACTCAATCGTTTGAGAGTTTGGGGTGATGGCCACCACTGCTTGGCTCAAAACGGCTCCAGCAGACGCCAGCACGATCGTTAATGTTGAGGAAATAGTCAACCAACGCGCCGCCGTTTTCATAAACCTACCTCGCTCATCACCGAATATGTTGTCTGAATTCAGTATCTCTAGATACAAGGGTGAGCATCCACAAAATGGTCCTGTTCGTGAAGTGTCACCCGTATATGTCAATTCTGACAGGAATCCTCATGTTCAAACAGCTCCTATAGGATGAACGTCAACCCTAAATAGGAAGGTGAATTTTGCTACAAAAAACGGTTTTCTACCCAAAAATAACTGCTCAACGGATGGACTATTGAATGTGATAGGCGGCAGAATTATGGCAACCTTTTAAACGTCGGTGGTGTGGGAGAAATATTCACCAATTTTGAAGCTCGTCGTGTCTTCTATTTGTTTAAGGGTCGAACGGGTGATGAGCTTTCCAACCTCAACAAGAACCTGTCCAGTCAGGGGATGGAGCAAATCTTGATCGGCTCGTCTACCAATTAGTGCTTCAATATCTTTCAGCGAATTAATATACATACCGGGCGGCAGTTCGACAATGACGCCGTTCTGTAAAACCCTTGCCTGACAGGCCAAGCGTGAGTTTGTCTTGCAGGAAGTAATCACTTCCAGGGTGCGCTGCTCTCGACGGTTAATTGGAGAGAGTGCCTCCATCCCTTCTTTTACATAAACGTGGCAGGTTGCACACATTCCCCTGCCGCCACATTCCTTCAGGACATCCAGATCCTTGTTTATCAGGACGGACAGAAGATTACCGTTGGTCTCAACGGCGGTTTCCTGGGCGATCGGTTCGAGTCTGACAGTTTTAGCCATTGGTTTCTCCTAAAGTTGGGGAACGGGGGAATGGAGGAGTTTTTGAATTTTGAGCTTTGAGCTGGCAAATAGGGGATGGGTAGATCGGAAATCAGAACAAGGATGATGCTTATCACCCAGTCCTCGGCATTTAGCACTTGGCATCTTGCAATGTCAGCATCAAGCCTCTGATATTGAGATTGCCCAAGATGCTAAGTGTTCTAGCAACGGTGGGAAAAAGGCAATGTAACCTCGCTCTCCTGGCTCTTGACTCCTAATCTCACCTACTGCCTGTACCCAACAACAACGCCTTCTGAGACTCGTCCAATGCTTTCTGTTCAATAATGTTGGGAAAATCGCGGATCACTTGAGAGCAACGTTTGATAAATCCTGTAACCCATTCCTGTACCCATTGTTTTTCCTGCGGCGTTAGGGGCTGGGCCAGTCCTTGAGAAGTGGGTTCTGTAAACGTAAATTGGGCGGAACGATCGATCTGAAAACTACCCAACCAGTCATGATCTGGTCGAGTAGACTTCCAGTAATTGGCGATGACGTGATTACCCAGGTATTGAGTTGTAAACTTGCTGACGTGATTGAGAGCAGTGAGCAACTCTTTTAGCGTAGGATCTGCTGCCATGTCAGACGCAGGACTGATTGTAGTCTCTCTCGATTTGATAGAGGACTCAGAAACAGGTGTGTTGAGGGGGTACCTGGGGAGTAGGTTTGAGCGGCGGGGGCGGTTTCACTCGCATTTATTGGCTTTCCTGATGCGGTGATGGTGCCTGCGTTAGAGGAACTAGTAGTACTGGTAATGGGTTTACGATAGGTCACTCCTGAAAGAGTCATGTTGCCAGCAATCAGTCGAAACGTTGCGATCGCGTTGGTTATGTCTTCTTTTAGGACTGCCTTTAAGTTTTTAATTGTTTTTACATAGTCTGCATAAACTAGATCGGTACGGGTTAGAACCAGCAAAATAATTCCATGCTCTAGTTTGTAGATATGAACCTGATGTCCTGTAAATTGAAATTCGAATGTCTCAAAACCAGCGGGAATTGTTTCAACAACCCGTAGGATGCCCTGTGCCAACGCTTCTTTTTGTTGAAAGTTGAGGGTCTGATCCACGCCACAGAAATATGGTCGAGAACGCCCATCCATTAGGGCAACACCCGCAATTCCTGGTAAATTCAGAAAGTCCTGAATAACCTCCCGTTTCATAGTTCTTAATTTACATTCCAAAACAATACATGCCACAAACGATTGCTGGAATCCCAACGGACTATCATATTACGTTCTTTTTCTCAAATGATTAAGACTGGGTTGGCACCTCAGTTTTCCAGTCTAGACCCATCCAGCAGGTTGTTACGTCTCGGCTCCTTTCATTTTTAGGTTTAGCAATATGTCTGACCTTCCTTTTACCCTGGATCAATTACGAATTCTCAAGGCGATCGCCGCCGAGGGGAGCTTTAAACGCGCTGCCGATAGCCTATATGTCTCGCAGCCCGCTGTTAGTTTACAGGTTCAGAATCTAGAGCGTCAGTTAGATGTACCCCTGTTTGATCGGGGAGGAAGGCGGTTTCCAGCTTACGGAAGCAGGACACCTTCTTTTAAGCTATGGAGAGAAAATTCTAACGCTCTGTCAGGAAACCTGCCGTGCCATTGAAGATCTGCAAAATCTTCAAGGAGGAACCCTGATTATTGGGGCCAGCCAAACCACCGGAACTTACTTGCTGCCTCGCATGATTGGTTTGTTTCGTCAGCAGTACCCAGATGTAGCTGTGCAGTTACACGTTCATTCAACCCGTCGTACCTCCTGGAGTGTAGCAAATGGACAGATCGACCTGGCAATCATTGGGGGAAATATCTCCCGAACTCCAGGATTCTTTAGAAATTATTCCCTATGCTGAAGATGAACTAGCATTGATACTGCCTGTCTTCCATCCTCTCGCCAAGGTTGAGGTGATTCATAAGGACGATCTGTACAAGCTGCAATTTATTACTCTCGATTCTCAGTCAACGATTCGTAAGGTGATCGATCAGGTACTGGCCCGTTGTGGCATTGAAACCCGTCGGCTAAAGGTTGAGATGGAACTCAACTCGATTGAAGCTATCAAAAACGCGGTGCAGGCGGGATTAGGGGCAGCGTTTGTCTCCACCACGGCGATCGAGAAAGAACTGCAAATGGGCGTTTTGCACCGGGCGCAGATGGAGGATGTGGTTGTCAAACGAATGCTGTCGGTCATTATTAACCCCAACCGCTATCGATCGAAAGCAGCGGAAGCCTTCTGCCGGGAAATTTTGCCCAAGTTTGCCTCCTATACTGCTGAGGTCCAAAAGCGGTATGAGCCTGGGCCTGTTGAAGCACCAAAACCCGTTGCCCCTGGTTCGGTCAACAATCGCTTAATTTTGCCTGAGGTTGACTAAACCTGTATGGATCTTTATTGCACTCGTCCGGGTTGTCCCAGACCTGTCAATCCCTTTCCTGACCTGGATGATCCGGCAGTTTTGAGAAAAGTTCCACAAAAGTACTGCACAGCCTGCGGTATGCAGCTTATTTTAGGCGGGCACTATTTGCCCTTAAAGCTGTTAGGACAGGGAGGCTTTGGAGCGGCGTTTCTGGCTCGCGATCGCGATACGCGAAGCTTACGACAGTGCGTTGTTAAGCAGTTTCAGCCC
Organism: Kovacikia ellensis JS3; assembly: GCA_034541955.1. GTDB lineage: Bacteria > Cyanobacteriota > Cyanobacteriia > Leptolyngbyales > Leptolyngbyaceae > Kovacikia. The sequence continues at coordinate 266,491 of JAVYJL010000003.1, forward strand.
TCAGGGAATCTCAGCCCCGCCCAACTTCAAATTGCCCAGGAATTGTTTGAGCGAGAAGGGGATGTGCTGGAAAGTTTGGGTGTTCATCCCCAAATTCCCGACTCCTATGCTTTCTTTGAGATGACGGTGCCCAACATCGACCCAGGAAAGCAGGACCGACTCTTTACCTGGTTCAGGAATTTATTGATGGGCAAACGATGGAAGAGGAATTGGCCAATGAAGGTCCTTTCCCGCCTAATAAAATCGTTGGATTGCTGGAATCGATTCTGCCTGTTCTGACATTTATTCACGATAATGGCTCGATTCACCGCGACATTAAACCGTCAAACATCATGCTCCATCGTAATGGGAGCTACTATCTGCTTGATTTTGGAGCGGTCAAGCAGGCAACCAAAGGGGGCAACCCGGCCAAGTCAACGGGCATTTTTCTCAAGGATTTGCCCCACCGGAGCAGGTCTCGGGTAGTGAAGTGTATCCTTCAACCGATTTCTATGCGCTGGCCGTAACCTGCATAATGCTGCTGACGGGGAGGCAACCGAATGAACTGTATGACTCCTACAGCAATACCTGGAAATGGCGGAATTACGTTCCAAATGTAGGAAACCCTCTGGCAAGTGTGATTGATCGGATGCTTTTGCCGTCCCCTTGCGATCGTTACCAATCAGCAGCAGAGGTTCTGGAAGCCCTCAAACAGCCTTTTGCCCCGATTCCAGTCAGTCCCGTATCTCCTCCGTCTCCCCACCCCCGTTCCTTCCTCTCCCCGCCTCCCGTCTCCCCACCCAACTTCCCCAATCGGCTGCCCAAACGTCGGCATCCAGCAACCTACCTACAAAATCTGGTCGCCAGCGATCGTCGATCGCATCGTTCTCGACCCTGGGTTGCTAGGCGGAGCCGCATTTACAGGATTTGAAGGTGGGCTGTTAGCGATCGCCCTGATTAGCCTGCTTGGCACAACGTTTATTAGTGCTGGATTCTGGCTCCTGCTGTTGACTGGACTAATCGTTGCTCAGTCGCGTCGGATCATTGAGCGAGCGGATCTCTTTGTAATTGCGATGGTGACGTTGGGAGCGATTATGTTTTTCCCGCCTCTGCGGCGGGTGATTGCAGTAGCCCTGGCGGGAGAAAATCCCTTGACGGTGTTAGTGACGATCGCAGTTTTAGGTGGCTTACTGGCGATCGCCATTACAACCCTGTTTCGCCTGATTTACAAGATAATTTCTGCCTTTGTTTAAAGGCAGAAATTAGGAATTAAGAATTGAAAGTTGAGAATTAAGAATGAGCGAACGTCACAATTCTTAACTCTCAATTCCTAATTCCTAATTCCCCTCAGCGTACCCCAGTTACCTCAACGTTAAAGCCGGATGTCGCGTTATCCGTCAAGGCGGGATCCTGGGAGAGAGGGGTGCTGAGGTAGCGTTCGCCGTAGCTAGGCTGAACGACCACAATAAGCTTATCTGCATTTTCTGGACGCCTCGCTAGCTGGATAGCAGCGTACAGGTTTGCCCCTGTTGAGATTCCTGATAGGAGGCCCTCTTCTTTCGCTAAGCGACGACTGTAGGCGATCGCCTCTTCGCTGCTGACCTGAATTATTTCGTCAATCAAGTCCAACCGCATGATGGCTGGAACAAAACCAGCCCCAATCCCTTGAATCTTGTGAGGGCCGGGTTGACCACCCGATAGAACAGGGCTTTCTTTGGGTTCGACCGCGATCGCTTTAAATGTTGGCTTGCGTTGCCTAAGGACCTCAGCTACTCCAGTGATTGAGCCACCCGTTCCTACCCCCGCAACGAGAAAGTCTACCTGACCATCGGTATCTGCCCAAATTTCTTCGGCAGTGGTTTCTCGATGAATTTTTGGATTTGCGGGGTTTTTGAACTGTTGCAGCATGAACGCGTCCGATGTGCTGGAAACAATTTCTTCGGCACGGGCGATCGCGCCCTTCATGCCTTGTGTACCAGACGTTAATTCCAGTTCGGCCCCGTAGGCTCTGAGCATTGCCCGTCGCTCGAGGCTCATTGTCTCCGGCATCGTTAGAATCAGACGATACCCTTTTGCGGCTGCCACCATTGCCAGAGCGATACCCGTGTTACCGGATGTCGGTTCTACCAGGATGGTTTTTCCCGGTTGAATTTGTCCTGCTTCTTCCGCTGCCTGAACCATACTGATGCCGATTCGGTCTTTTACAGAAGCTGCAGGGTTCATTCCCTCTAGCTTGAGCACAATCCGGGCAACACATCCCTCTGATTGTGGAATTCGGTTGAGCTGTACGAGGGAGTGCGGCCAATGAGTTGGGTAATATCGTGGGCAATATGCATGGGTCAAACCGTGTTTGCAGAACAGGATTAGGCTTTAAGCAAATTCTATGAGGTTTAACCTGCTCATTACCTCTTCCTTTACCTAGAATTCAGAGTTTCCGAATCAGGTGTTGGAAAGATGGGAAAGAAGTACTGTAAGAGTGATTCTGGAGACGTTTTTACAGCAATGCTCGTACAGCAGTTTAAGTACGAAATTTCCAGATGGGGTCGGTAACTCCAGCTTGAATGAAGCCTCGATCGCGTATCAGACAGGCGTGACACTTACCGCAACCGCCTTTAATTCCGGCGTAGCAGGTGTGAGTTTGCTCAAAAATGGGAACAAAGCGATCGCCCAATACCTCAACGGCTAATTTCACACTTTCAGCTTTGGTTAACTGCATGAGAGGAGTGTGAATCATAAATGCGTCTGGATTGCCCCAAACTCCCTCGCTCATAGCCGTTGCCATTGCATCGACAAACGCTTGACGGCAATCATAGTAACCGGCAAAATCCGTTTCACACACGCCAATAAAAATGTCTGAAATCCCCAAGACCGCTGCTCGGTTGGCTGCTAGCGTCAGAAACAAAATATTTCGACCCGGAACAAAGGTTGGTTCGACGCCACCCGGAAGGTCCTCGGTGGACTGGTACTGCTCCAAAGGAATATCTGATACAAGCGGAGAGGTACCTATCAGGACTGGGCCTAATTCAATGATTTCGTGGCTTGCCAGACTAAATGCGTTGGCAATGGCGATCGCGCTATCCAACTCAATCAGGTGTCGCTGTCCATAGTTAAAGGTAATTGCATAGACTTCCTCGAACTGCTGACAAGCGATAGCTGTGCAGGTCGTTGAGTCTTGCCCTCCACTGAGGATACATAACGCTTTTGTGGTCACAGTAATAAGCTCAATCAGGGGCGGATAATATCCACCCCTTCTCTTTGACGCTTGAAATCTACCCTGGAATAAACTTCAGCGCAACCCCGTTCATGCAGTAGCGCTGACCCGTTGGTTTTGGACCGTCGTTAAATACGTGCCCCAAGTGCCCACCACAGCGACGGCAGTGCACTTCAACACGTGTCATGAAGAATGAGCGATCGACCGTTGTTTCGATCGCGCCTTCAATGGGAGCATAAAAACTGGGCCAGCCAGTACCGCTGTCAAACTTGGTTTCCGAAGTAAACAGAGGTAAGCCGCATGCTGCACAGTCATAGGTGCCATTGCTGTAGTTCTTGTCCAACGGACTGGTCCCAGCCCGTTCGGTTCCGTGTTTCCGCAGTACATTGAACTGCTCAGGCGTCAGAGTTTTCCGCCATTCTTCTTCGGTTTTGGTGACTTCGAACTGATTATTTGCAGTTGCCATATCTTGCGAGTTTCCGTATAAATAGCGTGATAGGTACGTTGCCCCTAGAAAGGCTGCGCCAGCCGTTAAAAGATGCCGCTTTCTCATGATATTGATGATTGGTTGTCAGTAACCAGCTACAGTATTTAGCGATTTCCGAATCAGATACGGTTCTAGAAAGCAGAATTTCCTGAGAACCGTTGTCCGTAGCGCCAGTGCTTGTACAAAGTCTCCTTAGCAACGCGACTTCGATTTGGTGAACAGCTAGCCAACCGTCAACCGCTGACTACCTATCACAAAGTTCGAGAATTACGGCTCAGGATACAACTTGATATTGATCAGATTAGTTTGAAAATCTGAACGAATACTGATGCGTCGATTAATGCCAGCTTAAATAGTTAGGACTTCCACAGTTGAATGAATTTCACACCCTTGACCCCGAATTTAGTGGGGAATTAGATTAGAAGTCCCAAAATTGAGAAATGGGGGCAGGTGCGTGATTCCTGTAAGCGTTCTTTGATGCACGGTCCTTTAATGGGCAGCGGGAGCTTTTACTCCAGCTCCACCTTTGCCCAGAAATAGCAGTAAGGGCAACGAACACAGAAACACAACTCCAACAAATCGAAAGATGTCGGCGTAGGAAAGAACCGCTGCCTGGGTGTTGACCAGTTGCTGAAGCGTTTGTAGTGCCTGTTGATGGGCCGTCGCTGGGTCCGATCCACTGTTTTGATAGGCACCAGTTAGCAGATCGATCCGCTGTTTGGTTTCCAGGCTATAAGGAGTTAACTTCGACAACAAAACGGTTTGATGGAATGCTTCTCGCTGTTGAAGAATTGTAGTCAGCAGGGCAATTCCAACACTACCACCAAGCTGTCGGGTCAGGTTGTAAAAGCCTGATCCGGCTGAAATATCCTGTTTAGGTAACGGACCTAGCGTTGCCAGACTTAAGGGAAGAAACATCAAGACCGTAACAGCGCCACGCCAAACCAATGGCCAAAACAATTCGTCGGTTCCGGTCTGGGGGTGATGGTTGCCAGTCGGTACATCACCAGGCTTGATCCCATTGCTCCCAACCCAATCAATATACGCGCATCAATTTTGGTGGACAATTTGCTCAGCAGGATCATTGTGATGGCAGACGCTAGAGCACCCGGTGCCAATAGCCACCCCGTCTGGGTTGCGGAAAATCCCAACACGCCTTGAGCAAACAGCGGTACGGCAAACAGGGTTCCATAAAGCCCCATTCCTAAAATGCCAGAGTAAAGGCTTCCAGCAGCCAAGGAACGGTGACGTAATACCCGTAAGTCAACCGCAGGCGATCGCGTCTTCAATTCATGCCAACCGAAAAGGATCAGTCCGATCGCGCCCACGATCGTCAACGTAGTAATAAAGCTGGACTCGAACCAACTATTCCGTTCTCCTTCTTCCAGAACTGTCTGCAAGCAGCCGATCGAGCCTGCCAGAAGCCCAATTCCCAGCCAGTCTACTCGCTGACTACTTTGTTGTTTTGAACGAACCGGATCGGGCTGGAGAAACACGATCGCCATGATGACGGCGGCAATCCCGACGGGAAGGTTCACGAAGAAAATCCAGCGCCAGCCCAGCGTGTCTGTTAGATAACCTCCCAGGGTTGGGCCGATCGCGGGTCCCGCAATCACCCCCACGCCAAAGACTGATTGGGCAACACCCTGCTCAGCCGGAGGAAAGGTTTCGAATAGGATGGCCTGCCCTTTGGCAAGCAATCCACCACCACATAATCCCTGGAGAATTCGGGCAATCACCAGCATGGGTAGGTTCGTTGACAGGCCGCAAAGAACGGATGCGATCGTAAAGCCTGCCATTGAGAACACAAAATAGCTTTTTTGCCAAATGTGTCGCCCAACCAGGCTGACAGTGGAATCAGAATAACGTTGGCGATCGCGTATCCAGTCACGACCCAACCCACTTCGCTGACGGTCGCTCCCAGATTCGCTTGAATATCGGACAGGGCAACGTTGACGATGCTGGTATCGATTACCTCCAAAATTGCGCCCAAAGAGGCTGTAAACGTGATCGCCCACTTCAAAGGTCCCTGGATATAGTCAGACTGGTTCGTTGCTGCGCGGCCAGCGTTCGATCGAGATAAACGGTTTTGTGCGGAAGACATCGGACAAGGAAATCTAAGTTTTAAGTGTTGAGTGTTGAGTTTTGAATTAGGCGATGGGCAATGGGCGATAGGCAATGGGTAAGGAGTTGAGATAAATTTTGAGTCGAGACTGAGGACTGAGGACTGAAGACTGAGGACTGAGTGTACGGATTCCTTTGTTCCCCCGTTCTCTCTATTCCCTGACCCCTAGTCCCTAACCCCTAGTCCCTGACCCCTGCTCTCTACTGCGCAGATGCCGTACTTGAGCCGGACTGCGTATCTACAACAACTGTGACGCTCAATCCTGGTCTAAGTTGGTGTTGTGAATCGGTGTTGGGAGGAAATACCAAACGAACGGGAACCCACTGCACGACTTTGTTGAAATTGCCAGTGGCATTATCTGGTGGAATCAGGGCAAACCGTGAACCGGTTGCTGGACTGATGCCCGCGATCGTAGCGTGGAAGATTTTACCTGGGTAGGCATCGACCTCTACATCGGCCTGCTGCCCAATCTGTAGATGCCCCGTTGCCGTTTCCTTAAAGTTTGCCTCCACATAAACCTGGTCGGTTTGAAGCGGAACCACAGACAAAAACGGTTGTTCTGCCTGGACCTTCTGGCCCACTTGAGCGGTCAGTTCACCGACATACCCACTCACGGGGGCTTTGACAATGGTGTAAGCCAATTGCTGATGGGCCAACGCCAACGCAGCGGTTGCTTGCTTCACCTGGGCCATTGCCAGTTGCTGCTGATCCTGCTGAATCGTCACATTTTGGCCTGACACTCTGGTTTCCCACAGTTGCCCCTTTGCTGCGTCTGCATCCGCCAAAGATTTTTGAAACTGGGCCTGAACATTTTTAGTTCCGCCTGAGATTGAGCAACAGTGCGATTAGCGGCAGCAAGATTTGCTCGGGCATCGTCGTAGGTTGCACGGGCTGAATCAAACTGTTGCGCAGAAATGGCTCCCTGCTTGAACAACGCCTCATACCGCCGGAAGTCTGCCTGCGCTTCGTTAACAACGGTTTGTGCCTGAGCAGCTTTTGCTTGATTGGTTTCAATCGCTGCCCGCGCCTGGGCCTCATCTGCCCGAGCAGCGTTGACCGAAGACTCACTGGATGACAGTTTTGCCTGGGATTGCTGAACCTGAGCCACATTCGTTTGACTGGTCAGGGGAACCGCATCCGTTGCGCTTTGCAGTTGGGCTTTGGCGATCGCGAGCTGGGCTTCTGCCTGTCGAACCTTCAGGTTTAAGTCCTCATCCTCCAAAATAACGAGCGGCTGTCCTGCTTTAACGTGGTCGCCGTCCTTGACTAAAACCTGCTTGACCGTTGCTGTAATTTTGGCGGAAATGGGGAGGGATGGCCCTGAATCTGGGCGTTGTCTGTGCTGGCGTGGGTTTGCTGAAACTGCCACCATCGCCACCCTTCAACTGCACCAACGACAAGGACGATCGCACCTGCTGCTAACAGCCACTTCCGCCGATTCGAAGAGCGAGGCTTGTTCTCATCGACCTCATCGGTTGCATCCTCCAGTTCTTCCAGGGATTTAGCATTCGAGACTGTGTTAGTGGAGTGTTCATCCAGGTGAACGGTATCAGTAGCGGTTCCCTTACCGTTAGTGGTAACGGATGGCTCAGCTTCTTCGAAATGAGGTTCCCTTGACTGACTTCGCTTCATGAACTTCTTCCTCACCAAAAATGACACCAATTGAATGAATGGCTGTTAAGGATTGAGGGCAACTGGAGAGCATTTATAGGTGTACCAATGCTTTGGACAACAAAATCAACACACCCTTCGATATAGCGATCGCGGCTGTACCCACGCGGAACGGGGACCGTGTGACGGCGCAACATCCCCGACAACAACATTCCGGTAAATAAATCCACCGATAGCGAAAGATCAACATCAGGACGAACCGTTCCTCGTTCAATCCCCGCCTGTAAATAGGCCATTAGCTTCTCTCGAATGGACAAAGCAGACTGCTGCAAGACTCGCAGGGCTTCCTCGGGATGGCGCTGCGCTTCCCCGATAAACATCCGCACCAGCGCTTCGTGCTCCTCCAACATGTTGTTGTAAAGCCACGCGTAATGGAGCAGGTCGCGATGCAGGTCTTGAGTCCACTCTTCCTGGTGGTTAAGGGCTTCTTCCTGCATAGCGGTAATCCGCTGAGAAACGGCCCTCAAAAGATGCTCTTTGGTTTGAAAGTGACGAAAAAGGGTAACTTCACTGACCCCAGCGACACTGGCAATCTCGCGGGTGGTTGCTCCAGCAATTCCTTCCGTTGCAAGCACCTTGATTGCCGCTTCAATTAAGCGATCGCGTGTCTTTCCTGTCCTCCGTCTTGGCTCGGCCATTTGCTTATGTAAGTACTTACTTACATTATGGACAGCACGAATCGGACTGTCAACGTTCTTAACCAATTCAGGGGAGGGATTAAGGGATAAAAGCCTGTTACGATGCTGCAAAATCTTCTAGCGGTTGTCAGGTGTTAGATGTCGGGTATTAGGGAAGAAACAGCAAGTGACAAAGAGTTTCAAACACATCAGACCAATAAAACGTTCTAATGTTGGTGGATATAGCAATCCTTTCTACATCAGGATGAAGCAACCTTAAGAAAGGCAAAAACGGCGGGGGATGAAGGCGGTTGGCTGCAACTGCAATCCCAGTCACACGTTTTAGGGGAACAGGCAGACTAAACACCTGTAACTCCGATGGGATGGGTTCAGCAGAGAGGCGGGCAAGAATCGCTGCACCTAATCCTTGCATCACCATACTGACCATCGTGGAACTTTCCCGTATATCGTAAGCAGTGTTGATAGGAAAGCCCAAACTCTTCAGATGCTTATGGAGCATGGCGTAGCATGCACCTGCATTCGATGGAACGATTAACGGGTAAGTGGCCAACTGCTCCCAGGTAATCTGAGCTGCATCCAACCGAGGAGTTGGAGGAAGTAAGGCAATGTATTCATCTCGCAATAGTTCCCAGGTTTCAAACTCATCCCCAGCCGGAATCAGGATGAATCCAACATTTGCGCGGCCTTCCCGCAGGGCTTGCTCCACCCGACGTGATCCCAAAATTCCATAACCGTCACGTTAATATCAGGAAACCGATCGCAAAACCGAGTAATGATTCCCGGAAGGACGTGGGTTGCGATCGTACGAAAAGCGGCAATTCGTACCTGGCCGCTCTCTAACCCCTTTTCTAACCTGGCTTCCTTCACGATTGTTTCGAGCAGTTGCAGCACCTGACGGGCATGGGTGGTAAGCCGCTCTCCGATTGGGGTGAGATTTGCACCATATCGTCCACGAGAAAATAGCAACACTCCCAACTCTTCCTCAAGATTGGCGATCGCGCGACTAACCGTTGACTGAGCTAGGCCCAAATGCAGCGCTGCCTCGCTAAAGTTTCCGTACTCCGCCACCGCCACCAACGCCCGCAAGTAGGACGGTTTGATTCGGCTGCAATCGATTTCATTCATGTCGTAGGTGGGAGATGGGAGGTGATTGGTGGGAGGTGATTAGTGCTCTAGCCGTACTACCTGTTATCTGTCGCTCACCACCTGATGTATCGAACTTCTGCATAGATAATAATGCAACAGTTGCGTTGTTTGTCTAATTTGCAATTGTTAGAGTGCCTCTGTGTTGATGATTGCTTGTGAGTGCTTTTCCTATGAAACCTTTAACAAATGATCTCGTTCGGCAGAGACTGGAGAGACTCTACAACAACAATGGGCAAAAGGACCGATAAATCTAACCATACGTTCGACTCTCAGTGCTGTTTGGCAGCATCTCAACGTGTTCTTTTCTAGAAGAAGAGAACTGGTCGTTCGTCAGCAAATGGATCGATCGGGAATGCCTGCTGGAGTATTTACCATCCGTTGACGGGTTACTCTGCAAATTTTCGATCGACAACCGAGCTTCTGGAATGGATTGAAAAGAACCATTAGGATGAAGCAGCACCAAAGGTGGCTAGGGTGTGCTTTAAAGGTGCTAAGTGCTGAGGACTGAGTGCTGAGAAAAAGCGAATACTCAGCACTCAGCACTGCACCCAATCAGAGTTTGCGGGTTTTAAGACACTTCTTAGAATAACTTGTGCAAACCTCTTCAACTGGCTTTTCTATCCCTACCACTACCACCTATCACCTATCACCTCCACCAACGTTCAGTTCCGAAAATGGCTAGCAGCTCTGACTTGTCCACCCTATGCTGTGGATAGGGATTGGGATAACCGCCGTGAGCTTAAAACTTGACCCGGATGTGTGTTACCGCGCCATGCAAACGAAGGATATTCGTTTTGATGGGCAGTTTTTGTGGCGGTTTACACTACCGGAATCTACTGTCGTCCGATTTGTCCGGCTGTTACCCCAAAGCGGGAAAACTGCACCTTCTACTCTAGTGCAGCAGCAGCACAACATGCAGGATTTCGCCCTTGTTTGCGCTGTCGTCCCGAACTGGCTCCAAACCTATTTGCCCAGGTGGGTACAACAGCTACCGTTTCGCTTGCACTGCGGTTGATTGCGGACGGCGCGTTGGATGAGGGAACGGTGGAAGAACTGGCAGGTCGGTTAGGAATGGGCGATCGTCATCTGCGCCAACTGTTTACGAAACATCTTGGTACGTCACCCATGGCTGTGGCAAAACTCGACGGCTTCAGTTTGCGAAGCAATTGATTGATGAAACAACTCTATCAATGACAGATGTGGCAATGGCAGCCGGATTCGCCAGCATTCGTCGGTTTAATGACACGATATACAAAACCTACGGACGATCGCCCAGTGAGTTACGACGCCAGAAGACCCAATTGGCCGATGCTGTTCAAGTACCAACGATCGCGCTAAAACTGCCCTTCAGTCCTCCCTTGAATTGGGCTGCATTGATCCAATTTCTCATGCTGAGAGCAACTCCAGGGTTAGAGTCGGCAACAATGGAGCGCTATCAACGAGTCATTTCCCTAAACGGATGTCACGGACTTGTGGAAGTTCGCCCCATTGCTGAACAGAACTATTTGATTGCTAACATTTACATTCCAAAAGTAAGTTTATTGGCGCAGATTGTTGAACGTCTGCGGCAAATGTTTGATCTAAATGCCAATGTTGCGGATATTTCTGCCCATTTGCAGCAAGATTCTGTCCTGGCTCCAATCGTTGCAGCACAACCGGGACTCAGAATTCCGGGTACCTGGGATCCCTTCGAACTGTCAGTGCGGGCAATCCTGGGACAACAGATTAGCGTGATTGCTGCTACTACGTTGGCGGGGCGTCTCGTTTCAACCTACGGCGAACCATTTACGATCGCAGACCTTCCTTGGGCAGATGCAAGTCTACGATTTGTGTTTCCCAAACCAGAAACTCTAGTGAAAGCCGATTTAACCAAGTTGGGAATACCGCGATCAAAAACCGCTGCAATTTTATCCTTGGCTGCTGCAGTTGTCGAGCGATCTTCCCTGTTCACCTATGTTCAAACACTGGATGATGTGGTTCAAACCCTTTGCCAACTTCCGGGAATTGGCGAGTGGACCGCCCACTACATTGCTATGTGTGCTCTACGTGAACCCGATGCTTTCCCCGCTAACGATTTAGGGCTTTTACGAGCGATGAAACATTTGGGAGAACCCGTGACGAAAGCCCGACTTTTGCAGCGATCGCACGTTTGGCGTCCGTGGCGAGCCTATGCAGCAATGCATCTGTGGTCGTTTGATTCAGCCCGATTGACAGACAAAGAGAGATTATCCGCATGACTGAACTATTTATTGACACAATTGATTCTGAAATTGGACCAATTCTGGTTGTTTCAGATGGTGAAAAGCTTTGCGCGTTAGATTTTGCAGAATACAAATCGCGCATGATGACTCTACTGCAAAAACGATTTAAATCGATTCAATTAATCGAAAAAACAATCCTCAGGGTTTCAGCGATCGCCTCCAGTCTTACCTGTCAGGCAACTTCAACAGTTTAGATGAAATCCCTGTAAACACAGGTGGAACACCCTTTCAGCAGCAGGTCTGGTTTGCCCTCCGCTCCATCCCGGCGGGAACCGTTGCAACCTATGGTGAGCTTGCCCAAATGGTGAATAGACCCACAGCCTACCGTGCGGTGGGAATGACCAATTCATTAAATCCAGTTGCGATCGTATTACCCTGCCATCGCGTCATTGGCGCAAACGCAAACCTGACAGGTTACGCCGGTGGTTTGGAACGCAAACGCTGGTTACTCCAACACGAAGGCGTCTTATTAACTTAATCAACTCAACTTAATCAATTCAATAAAATACGTTTCATCCTATGACTCATCAACATCACTACACACTGTCAATCAATTGGATGGGCAATCTTGGAAACGGAACATTAGACTACCGATCGTACTCCCGCAATCACACAATCACTGCACCGGGAAAGTCTCCGATCGCTGGATCATCCGACCCAGCTTTTCGGGGCGATCGTTCTTGCTACAATCCGGAAGATTTGCTGGTTGCCTCCCTTTCTACCTGTCATATGTTGTGGTATCTGCACCTTTGTTCTGAAGCGGAGTTGTTGTTACGGCTTATCACGATCAGGCAGAAGGCGTGATGCAAGAAAATCCAGATGGTAGCGGCCAGTTTGTTGAGGTTTGGTTGAAACCAATCGTCACCGTTGAAGCAGCGGCGATGGTAGAAGCAGCAATTCATTTACATCACGAAGCTGGAGCCAAATGTTTTACTGCAAACTCTGTTAACTTTCCAGTTCACCATGCGCCGCAAGTGGCAATCGCCTCTACATCCCAAGTTCATTGAGCAACGGATTTAAGAAGATTAGTTCGATTTCCGTGACGCTCATGAATTAAAATCCTTGGAATCACCTGCCTCTAAGTTTGCCGAGAAGGAGTTCAAGATGGGAAAAGGGCGTTTGGAAGCGTTTAGCGATGGTGTCATCGCCATCATCATTACCATCATGGTGCTGGAAATAAAAGTGCCACATAGGACTGATCTGGCAGCGTTACGTCCACTCATTCCAGTGTTTCTGAGCTATGTTCTGAGTTTTATTTACCTTGGAATTTACTGGAATAATCACCATCACCTGTTGCAGGCATCTCGGAATGTGAAAGGCAGCGTTTTGTGGGCGAATTTGCATTTGTTGTTCTGGCTGTCGCTTGTTCCCTTTGCAACGGGATGGATGGGCGAGAATCACTTTGACGCGTTGCCAGTTGCTTTGTATGGTGTGGTGTTGCTGCTCTCTGCGATCGCTTACTACATTCTCACCCGTACGCTGATTGCCTGCCACGATAGGGATTCTGCTTTAGCCGTAGCAGTGGGTCGAGATTTCAAAGGCAAGATATCTGTGGTAATTTATGCGGTGGCAATTCCTCTCGCGTTTATAAATTCCTGGTTCGCTTGCCTGCTGTATATTCTGGTCGCAATTATGTGGCTTGTTCCCGATCAACGGATTGAAAAGACATTGGTGCAGTAGAAGACGCGGTCATTCTAGAAATAGTCCAGCGGATTGTGAGCAACCCCTTGATGTCTGAACTTCCCATTCCTTCGATTACTAATTTGAATTTAATGAGCAGTAGACGATCTCAGAAAAATTAGACCAAACGGAATTCAGCATAATGTTAAGCGAGATGGTCACACACTCATAACCCCTAAAACTCGCTGGGGTCTAAAGTATCTACCCGGTTATGGAGTTGTCTCAGTTCCTGGTTCAACTCCTGCTGCCGCTGAATCAACGGGGCAAGGTCAGTCTTTGTTGCGTAATCTCTCTTGTTGAAGAACTGCTCCACCTTTTGGAGACAGGCATCTAATCCGGCGGCAAACTCATAGCGCGTAACGAGACGATTGCCATGATAAGACGAATCTGGATAACCTGAGAGACATCCGGCTTCTGGCTTGCCTTCTGTGACGGATGGAGACGATTGAGCCACACTTCGACTTGGAATAGAAGTCACAGCTAGAAAAACTAAAATGCCACTGATCGTCGATAAATAAAATCGCTTCATTGCTAAAAAAATTAGAGTATTTACAGCAATTCTCAAAAGGGTTAGCCACACGGTAGGGGCGAACCGCCGTTCGCCTTACAAAAGATGTGGGTTTATTCAAGCAGGAATCTGTAAGCTATTTGGAGAATCAGTAAGACAAAACAAATCCTATTGCGAAATGGTTTTGTCTTACGTTATTTCAATTGACGAAGCTACTCTTCCAATCTAACTGAACCAAAACGTTGATCCTCAAAGATTAATGTTTTAGCAGCCAAAAGCGTTTATTTAACGCTGTTTATCGGCAAAGCGTCTGGGAACCGTTTCGCTGGTTTGCTGGAGAACCTGCATAGGTTGTTTGAGTTTCGCAGGTGGAGTTTTGGGAGCCAGCGATCGAAAGAATTACCTGACGTCCCAGGATAAAAATACCATCACCATCGCAATAAAGGTGATGACTCTAAGCAGAAAGGGAGATTCGACTCTGCGGAAGTACCGGCGATGCGACGAGTGACGATGCACAGGGACACCTTTTTTGTAATGTGTAGATGAATTAAATGACTCCCCACAGCCTTTCTCAAAAGCCAACGTTGAATCGTTGAAGCGTTCTGCCTTTTACTACATCGATAGATCAACAAATCCCGCAACAGCGAGAAAAATTGCTCCAACCAGAGAGCAGATGTGAGAAAGAGTTTAAAGCAGCAGTTGAAATGTATTTAACCAACGACTAATGAATCAAACCCTGAGCTTGAAGTGAATACGACAGAGTCAGTTCTCTCATTTTACAGCAGTTTTTAGAAGTCCGCCCAAACAGACTTCCCTCTCAAACCCAGGGAATTTATTCGCCGGAGTTACTTCCTCAACGAATAAAGCGGATCAAGTTTCAACATCCTGTCAGTTCCTCAAGTTAGGCAGAGCGCTTAGAGAATCTTTTAGCAGAGACTCAGGAACGTGGGTTTAATAAATCCGCAAACTGTACGGGCGGGTTTAGCACCCCCATTTCAACCTGTAATGAGATTTGACGGCAAAACCTGCCCCCAGCAAACGTCGGACTTATTTAATTCCCGTTCCTTAGCGACTCAAGCTGGAGAAAATAGTCTATAACGAATAGTCTTAACTAAAACTGTTTATACTAGAACTATTGACCCTGGATTTGGCCTAACACAGCAATGATACGGAGAGGACAGAAAGCAAAGAACTAAATTGCTCTGTGCCATATCTCTTCATTTCCCAGTAGCTCTCAGGAGGTTTGCCTTGACCACATTTCCGGCTCTATTTGTCTCCCATGGTTCTCCTGATTTGCTCCTACATGCCAGCCCTGCCCTTAGTTTCTTGAAACAATTAGGAACGCAACTGGGCAAACCACGGCGATCGTGGTTGTTTCCGCTCATTGGCCGACGCACGTTCCAACGGTTAGCACAGCACATCAAACGAGAGCACTTTATGATTTTGGGGGCTTCCTGCCGAACTTTATCAGATGAATTATTCTGCGCCCGGTGCTCCTCAATTGGCAGAACACATTACTAAGTTACTTATTCAGGCTGGCTTCACAACGGATGTAGACCCAAGCCGAGGATTAGACCACGGTGCTTGGGAACCCCTTCTGCTAATGTATCCAGAAGCAAATATCCCCATAACTCAGCTTTCAATTCAACCGCGCTTTGGTACTAGCTACCATTTACAACTCGGACGCGCTCTAACTCCGTTGCGGCAAGATGGCGTTTTGATTTTGGCAAGTGGTGCAATAACCCATAATTTGCGGGCTTTTGGTCAACATGCCTTTGATGCAACGCCGCCACCCTGGGCACGGCAGTTTGACGATTGGTTGGTAGGGGCGATCGCAGATAACAACATTGATGCGTTGCTTGACTACCGTAAACAGGCTCCCTGTGCCATTCAAAATCATCCCACTGAGGAACATTTGCTGCCGTTATTTGTGGCGATCGGTGCGGGCGGTGAACACCCTATTGGAACACGACTACATGCCAGCTTTATTTACGGTGTGTTCAGCATGGCGGCCTACGCATTCAACTCAATTCAGCTTTGATACTGCTCTGGAGATTAAAAATGGCACTTGGTCAACTAATCAATGGACAATGGACAACCAAATGGACAGAGCGGAATGAAAATGAATCTTGCCAAATCATTCGGATGGTTGACTCTGAATTTAATGCGTTTGTCAAATCATCTATTGATTTTTATCCAAAGTATTTGCGTGGTGCGATCAAACAGATCCAGAATAAACCTTACCAACCCATTAATAATGGCGTATACCGCAGTGGTTTTGCCGCGTCTCAATCTGCTTATGAACAAGCAGTGACATAATTATTTGAAGCGTCGAGTGGTTCCTAAAGGTCCATAAATCGATTTTGATTTGCCGCACAATCGCGATCGCCATTTTCCCCACGATCGTCAAATAACCCAACTATTTTCATCCATTTTTAGTAGCTGCCCCAACAGCCAAATGTTCAAACCTGCAATAAACAGCGCGATAAACCAGGCAATCGCCTTGACCCAAAGGGGATTGGCAAACTTGCCCATAATTTGTGGATTGCTGGTAAATAAAATCAACGGGAAGATGGCAAACGGCAATTGCAAACTGAGGATAACTTGACTCAAGACTAGCAGCTTACCAACCCCTGTTCTCCTAAAATGGTGAGTCCAATCAAAGCCGGAACGATCGCCAGCCCACGGGTAATAACTCGCCGCAGCCAGCAGGGAATTCGCATATCTAAAAACCCTTCCATAATCACCTGTCCGGCGATCGTACCCGTGAATGTGGAACTTTGCCCAGACGCCAGAAGCGCAAGCCCAAACAGCAAACTTGCTGCACCCGTTCCTAACAGTGGCGACAAAAGCCTGTAGGCATCTTGAATTTCCGCGACCTGTTGATTGCCGGTGAAATGAAACGCTGCTGCTGCCACAATCAAAATGGACGCATTCACAAACAGTGCAGCAATTAGGGAAATGGTAGAGTCTAGCGTTGCGTAACGGACAGCCTCCTTCTGACTCAACTGAGATTTGTCATAAACACGAGTTTGCACAATGGCAGAATGCAGGTAAAGGTTGTGGGGCATTACGGTTGCGCCCAAAATACTTACCGCCAGATAAAGCTTGTCCGGCTGTTGCACGATGTCAACCTGGGGTAGAAATCCTAAAGCCACATCTCCCCACTTGGGTTGAGAGAACACAATTTCTACCAGGAAGCAGAGCGCGATCGTGGAAACCAGTCCCAGGATAAGCGCCTCCAGCCAACGAAACCTTTTTCCTTGCAGCAGCAGCACAACAACCAAGTCAAACCCAGTGATGCAAACGCCCCATGCAAGGGGAATATGAAACAACAGATTCAACGCCAGCGCGCTACCCAAGATTTCAGCTAAATCAGTAGCAACGATCGCAATTTCTGCAAAAACCAAAGCACAAGGTTGACCAGACGATTGAAATGACGGTGGCATGTCTGTGCCAGATCTCGCCCCGAAACAATCCCCAATCGCACACACAAAGATTGCAGCAGAATTGCAATGAGATTCGAGAGAAAAATAACGCTTAATAGACTGTAACCAAACTGGGCACCCCCTTCGATATCGGTCGCCCAGTTTCCGGGGTCCATATACCCAACTGACACCAGCAAACCCGGACCCAAAAACGCCAGCAGTTTGCGCCAAAAACCCTCTAGAGGGAATTGGAACTGAACCTTGAACTTCAGATGGACAAAACGGGGCAGTCGGGATTTTAGGTAGACTCCAGCGAAACATAGGGCGATCGCACTTCAGCATCAGGGAACAACACTGCGATCTTAGCTGGAAGCGTCCAGTGGAGTTGATTGATTTGGTATGTCAGGCAGAAAAGGATGGGGGCGAGGCAGGGACGTTACATATAACGTCCTCATAAAGAGCAACCAAACAAGGTTGATACAATTCAGTTCATACTCCTAAGCAGCAGGTATGTTGGAACTCGGGTTCCTATCCCCACTACCAAAATCCTGAGTCCAATAGTTGTTGTAATTAACGCTGCCTGTGTCGTTCGCCAAGTTATAATAGCCCACACCAAGCTCTGTATAACTTCTGTTCAACAAATTGGCCCGATGGCCGGGACTGTCAATCCACCCCTGCACTACCTGCTCTGGTGTCGAATAGCCAGCTGCAATGTTTTCTCCCCATGCTTGAGATTCGTATCCAACGGCTTTTAAGCGATCTCCAGGACTGGAGCCATTTTTGCCCGTGTGGCTAAAGTAATCCTGCAACGCCATATCTTTTGAATGAGCTAGTGCAGCCGCATTTAACTCAGCATTCAAGCGTAAGGGAGCTAACCCATTTTGAGCGCGAAATTGGTTGGTCAGATCCAACACTTGCTGCACAAAATCAGGCGTCCCGGTTGGGCTAGGTCTAGGATTCGAATCGCCTGCGTTGGAGGAAATAGTAGCTGCCGAAAGACCCAATGTGTAAGGAGTACTGCCGGTAGACTGGTAAACCCGAACGTAATAGGTTCCAGGGGCTAAGGTTCGAGAGAGCGATTCATTCGCGGTACCTGCCTGAGTAGACTGATTTAGAAGTGTTCCATTCGAACTTAGCAGTTGCACATTTGCATTAGCCTTCAACCCCGTTAGTGTCAGCTTAAAGCTGCTCGGTTTGCTAACTGAGAACTGATAATAATCATTTTGATCAGTAGAACCGACCGAATCGGTAAAGGTTTTCGAGATGGCGTCAAGCGAACCAATTTTGTAGGCAGTATTGCGGGTATTTCCTGGATCGGAGATTGCTGCTGCACTGGCACTGGCTCTCGAAGTGGGTTTTTGCAGAAGTGGCTCGTTTAAGGTTGATCGATCGTTAGTTAGAAACCCATTAGATCCACTTGTCGTTAGCGGCGACGAGCCAGAACCTCCTGCAAACAGTGAAAAAGAATTATTTTGCAAGTCAAATGATTTCGATGCCATGGTATTCCTCCACCATCGTTAAGAGCATTTTGGTAGAAACCCCTGAATCTCTAGGAGCGTGATGGTAGAAGCCCTGATCGTTAACTGTGGGCTATGCTACAAAACAAAGAATTATTTCAAATCTTGGGTGGACAGTTTTACGTTCGTCCACACCCCCAAAACCAGTTGTACATCTTTGTGAAAAATCCAGAAACAACTTGATCTTAGGTAATAAAGTTAACCAAGGCCTCTGTAGAACTGCTCATTGCCTAATGTTCTTACAAAGTAGTTAATTTCACTCACTTGAGGTAATATTACGAGCAAATTATTAATTCTAAGGAAATAAAAGGTATTCTTTTATACTCGTATATTCGCCGTAAGCTGGCTTTAAGTTCTACGGCAATGCAGTAGCCATAGAAATACTAGAAAGGAATTCCTTACGACTAATCCTTATTGATTTCAATTAATGTCGAGATACTTAAGACTTTATAAAGAGATTACCCAGAGAGATACGGGAAAAAGTTGGGTAGATTGCCGCTATTGGAGAATGTAGCTTTACAGCATAATACGAATGTATCCAAAGCCGCTAGCAACTCTATTTAGCTAGCACCTATAAAAAGCAAACCCTGAGCGATTCGCTCAGGGTTATATTTTTGCTGATTCCTAAGAGATTTTTGGGATTAATTCAATAGATAGAAACAGGGTTGTCAAATCAGGGAGGTAGTTAGATTTGCAATGATAGCGTCGCGCCTGCTTTACCTCTTCTGAAAGCTAATCAAGGCCTTATTGAGTCGCGAAGATGTCTATTCAACGCTTTTTCTCATAAACCATTTCCGGTTTTCTTATTTTTCTTTGTATTAAATAGACAACAGATAGCATCCAGCTAAGGCTTAATTAGATGGCGACCAGTTTTGCGAGAGGAGAACACAGTATTTGCCCGTTGTAACTGAAGATGAATAAACAACACCACTAACACCAGGCCACTAACAGTAGAGAGAAGCAGAGTAAATGCATTTGTAAATCCAATAATTACTCCCAGTCCCAAGCTAGCCCCATAAATCGACATCAATAGAGAGGATGCGACTATAAGTTGCTTCGCATTCTTCTGCAATAGCTGTTTTTCAAGTACTAAACCTATCACTATGCCAGCGATCGCTCCACCAAAAATTCCAACTCCAACCCCGAAAGTGGCAGCGGTTCCAGCGATTGCTGTAATCATTCCAGAAAATACCTGGACTAATACTGTACTTCCCAGTAGCACGGCTAACAAAGTGCTGGCGGTTGCTGCGGAGTACCAGGATGAACTCCGCAGCAGCCAAGCGGCACATTCAAATCCGATCGCGCCTCCAACTACTCCACCGAAGCCCCTGAACTTGCTGGTTTCCGCGATCGTTCCCACAATAAGTACTAGATAGCTAATGAACCAACTAAATACAAAACTAAAGATTCCTAATAAACATAACTGAGTATAGGAAATAAGGCTGGACTGGATTGGAACACGGGCAGTTTGCACCCGAAGGTTTACAGCATAGGTTTTAGCCAGGGTATTCGCATGCAACAACAGCCTGCGTTGATAAACTTTGCCCATCATCAACCTGCGTGTGTCGATATCAATTTGACACTCCACATGATTGTCTGAAAAGGCTTCTGGTTCAACTTCAACCCAACGATAAATTTCGCCAGGTGGGTCGTGAGGATGAGCCTCAACTTCCCATTTCCCTTCAAGCATGGTCTCTGGAATTGGATTTGTAATAGTTACAGATTGAATGAGTAATTCGCCTGCTCGTTTGGCCTTAAACTCTACAGTTGTTTGACTGAACTGTGCTTCTGGAGGACGTATAGGTGCGGCAGGAATCGCCTTTAAAGCAGCTACTGCACTGGGGAAGCGGTCTTTCAAACGAGGTTCTACCATCTTCTCCAACCAATTAACCCACTGCATATTAAGCTTAGGAACCAAGTGCTTAAAGCTTACACGGTAGCTAATGTCTACCAGATCTCCAATCTGATCGGACTTCGTTCCGGTAAGAAGACAAATTAGAGACATGCCTAAACCATAAAGGTCAGAAGCATCAGTTAGCTGACGGTTGAATAATTGCTCAGGCGGCATAAAGCCGAGGGTACCTTTGACAACACTGCTAACGCCAACCTCTCCCTCTCCTACATGGGCAAAACCAAAATCTACGAGATAAACGTTTCCTGCTTCATCTATCAAAATGTTTGCAGGTTTGATGTCACGATGAATCACAGAAGGAATGCGAGTTTGCAAGTAGACCAAAATTTCTAGCGCTGCTATTGCTATTTGCCGAACTTCATCTGGGCTGAAACTGCGTGATGCTGATAAAGGAATGGCATCTTTATATTCCTGAACCATGCAGAACCCACTAGCAGTTTGAAATGCATTAAGGTAATGGGGAATGCCAGAATGGCTGGCTCCTTCAATAGTTGAATTTCGCGATCGTAAGCATCGTACTCCAACCAACTCGTACCAAGCTGTGCAAACTGAAACTGCTTAATTACAACCTGTTTCTGAGTTCTGGTATCTACCGCGAGACAGGTAACACGCCCTCCAGCACGATTATGTCCTAGCTCTTTTTCTACGTGATAGTTGTAACCAGAAAAATCTGGAAAATCATTCATGACGGTTGCTGAATAATTAACATGAAGTAGCTATAGTCTCATTCATCCTATGTGATTAATTGGTAACGTTGTGAAATACAGAGAGTTTGGACTAATCAAAGTTTCAGGGCTATTTCATTCTAAAGATTGATTTGAGTTGCTTCAAGCTGAAACCGCAACGACGTTGGGCTTGAGCCATATTGTTAAAGCCCAAGTCCCGATAGAGATTGAGTGCCAGATTTCGAGCAATTGCCCATATCTGAGGCAAGGGAACTATCCGGATTCTACAAGCATCCTCAGCTTGCGTCACATCTCGCACATAATGCACTTTGTTTTCCACACCCCAATATGAGCGAATTCGGTGAGCAAACTGACACGCAGTTTCACGCAACGAGGA
This sequence comes from Kovacikia ellensis JS3, assembly GCA_034541955.1. GTDB lineage: Bacteria > Cyanobacteriota > Cyanobacteriia > Leptolyngbyales > Leptolyngbyaceae > Kovacikia. Next base: position 288,116 of record JAVYJL010000003.1, read on the forward strand.
AATGTAATAGCGTATCTCGGTTTTACCCACAATTTCATACTCTCCTTTCAGCAAGGTACGAGTAGCCCTCACGCGAATCAAGGTGCATAGTCCTGCCCAAGGACGAATATCATCAAGAGTTTGACAAATTTCAACTATTCGTTCCTCTATGCGTCCATGACCTTTGCTAAATTCTGTGTAAGTGTCTTCCACTTGAAAGTTCGCCTTGACCTCTTTGAGCAGCCCAGATTGGTTGCCTTTGAGTGCTCCTAGATAGTGATTGTGACTCTCAACAATTGAGGTGCAACTTTTTTGGGTGTTGATCGCATCAAAAGCAAACACCACTCCATTGCAAGCGAACTGTTTGACTAACTGGGGCAACACCTTGATCTCATTGCTCTTATGCTCAACCTCGTAGGGTTCAAGAATCAAACCCCGTTCAACCAAATACACACTCACCAGTTGAATCGCTGGATGCGGCTCAGTGGTTGAATGCTCCGATACCAGTTGATAGGAGCCACGCCATCGTTTGCCATCGACAGCTACCATCTCACCCGCACGAGGACTAATCTCAAAAAACTTGGCTAAACAAGCTGAATACTGTTGATAATCTACGTTGAGCAGCACTCGGCGAATCGTGCTGTAGGAGGGTAAACGTCCTTTAGCTGGGTCAAACAACCCTACTAATTCATCGTGATAAGCGTTGAGCCAATCTCCAATGGCTAGAAACCCTCGACATCCTGCTGCCACTGCTAAGGTGAACAATGCTAGACACAGGGCTTGATTGTGCCGTTGTCCGGCTCCTCGTCGGGGTCAGGCAAGTGAGCAAAAGCTTCCACAATCGCAAGGGTGCTCATGGTTCTTATCGGAGCCCTGGCCCTGTTCGACTATTAATTTGGTTGTGGATTTCAAGATACTCCATGATTTGAGCTTCATATATAGGGTATCGTTCAGACAGACTAACTTCTGGCTGAAACTGTTCATCGCCCTCCTTCACTTTGCGCCACCATCTTCTAGATCTAAGCCTAACCACACCGCTGTCCCGCAGCTTTCTAAGAGCAATTTTGACAGAATCCGCACTAGCCTTAGTCAATTCTCTTGCGACCTTACTCGTAATTTCATCATTGCTTTCTAGGTGCTCTATTATCATTGCCTCTATAGAAGCAAGAGGCTCATGCTTAATGTATACAATTACTGAATTATCAGACTCGTAAACAACAGGAGGCTTTAGTCTCAATTTTCCCATTGCTATGACAGCTGTATTCAAGCCTTCTCCAACATCCTGATTAGGAGGATCTGGAAACTTGTTTATAATCCGAACCAAAGCTCCATAATGATTTTATTTACTGCCTCTTTAATCTGTTCAATTGTAATTGGAGTAAATGCAAGAGAATCTCTAGTTCCTTCAGAGTCTTTAGTTTTATATCGATAGATTTTCACACCACACTGTTTAGGTAGAACTGCTTGAGGTTCATCAGCGAATAACAAAATCCCGCAACAGTTAGTTTTCCCTGTTGAATCAGCCACTGTTTTTTTAGCCAGTCCTCCGCATTAGCAGTAGGAACTACTTGTTGAAGAAACTGAATCATGTGAGGCGAGTTTGCAATGACCTCTAAACTCACATTGATTGTTTCTTTTTCATATGACTCAATGCCTTTTTCCCGTTTAAGTCGAGTTAAAGCCTCATCTGTCTTAACAGGTAAACTTTGCGCCCCTCTTCTAATATAAGGTACGTTATCTGACGCTACTACAATTTTGATACTTTATTGATAGTAACTTGTAGAACGAGACCAGGAAAAGAATCAGCAGCTAAAAATGTGTAGCTATAATCCTGCCTAAGTGGGAAAAGTGTTTCAAACAGCTGAATGTGTCCGTTAGCAGCTTCTTGGTTTGAAAATCCTCTCCAAGCTCTTAGACCATCTACTTTTTTATCAATTCCAATACAGACATCCCCGCCGCTAGAATTAGCAAAGCTAGAAATTGCTTTACTTAATTTAGCTGGTGAAATATCTACTGATTTCAAATCGAGAAAATGAGATTCTTCACTTTGAAGAATCTTCTTCGCTTGCTCAAACTCAATTTTTATCGCTTCAATATACATTAGTACCAAAACTTCACTTCTCGATCACGACACTAAATCAGCTAGCATGTGCGTGAAACACTTGCAAACATGAACACCTTTATTGATTTGAGCAATTTAGACATTTATTATACTCAAACAACTAAGAACTGTTTCTTGCTGTAACTTTCTGAATTTATGAATTTCTTTAAAATTTAGTACTCTACCTGTCAAACAACGATGTGAATTTGGTGGTGGCGAGTGGCGCAAAGGGAATTGTGTCTTTGACAATCTGAGCAAAGGGCGTATTCAGCACATCCAGCAAGGAGGAAATCTGTCCAATGTAGGGCTTCAGGGTTTCCACTTTTGGCTGCTGCTCTTTGACCGTTTTGCCAGGTCAAACACAGCTTTGGCGGCATCAGTTCCCGTTCTGGTAATCTCTGCGGTTTGTTTCCAGTTCAAATCCTGAATGCCGGTATTCAGAAACGCCCAGAGCTTGGTTAGCATTACCTGTTTTCCTGCGATTGCTGCCTCGAAACTAGCTCAAAAATTCTTCTGTGTACAGAGAAAGAATCCAATGCCACTCAGCCAGAGGGTTTTGTAGAGAGTGTGTGCCACTAGATAGAGTGCGAGATCGTCCCTAAAGTTGCAAAATCGCACCTTTGAGTTCAATGATTCGAGTTCAGAACACCCTCTGTTGAGCTTAGAACTCGAACATTGCAGTTCAGAACTCGAACTGCCGAGCTTTTTACTCGAATTGCCGAGCCTGGAACTCCATTCATGTAGTTCTGAACTCGAATTGTTGAGCTTTTTACTCAAACGATCGAGCTTTTTGCTCAAATGATGCAGATCAGAACTTGCATCGTCGAGCTTGGAACTCAAACTGCCAGCTTCAATGACGATTCGCTTAGCTAATGGTTGATAGCTGAAGGCTTTCAACTAATTGGACAAAGTTTGCCAAAATCTGAAGTCCTGCTGTAGAAGATTTCTCTGGATGGAATTGAACTGCCATCAGGTTATCTTGGGCGATCGCCGCCGTCACGGTTTGACTTCCATGCGTAATCGTTGCCGCCCGAACGTTGGGGTCAACCGGATCGACGTAATAGGAGTGAACGAAATAAACCCAGGGATTAGCAGGAAGCTGCTGCCAGAGGGGAGAACTGGGTTGGGTCAATTCCAACTGGTTCCAGCCCATGTGGGGAATGGTGATTCCCGGCTCGTGGCGAAACCGTTTGACTGTTCCGGCAACAATTCCCAAACCCGGTTCCTTCCCTTCCTCGCTGGCCTCAAACAGAATTTGCAACCCCAAACAAATGCCAAGAAAGGGTTTTCCGCTGACGATCACTCGCTTGATTGGTTCTTCCAGATGGCGCGATCGTAAGTGTTGCACTGCCGGGTCGAAGGAACCGACACCGGAAGAACGATCGCATCTGCCCGTTCCAACTCGGTTGCAGAATCCGTTACCTTGGGAGTAGCCCCTGCATTCTCTAGCCCTTTACAGGCAGAGTGCAGATTTCCCATGTCGTAGTCCACTACTGCAATAGTCGGCATGATTATCCCTGGTTGCGCCTAATAATTAGCATTGTAAAGCAGGGAATAGGTAGTAGGTAGTAGGTGGTAGGGAAGGAATAATGGGGAATAACGGATGGGGGATGAAAAATAAAAGAGCCAACTCCACTACCCATCGCCTATTGTCCACTGCCCAATCTCAAAACTCAAACCCTTCACTATCCCCTACTACCTAACACCTTCTTCCTCCATGTCCAAAACGATTCTCTTCACCTCTTTCGATACTTGGAAACAGCATCATCGTTCCAATTCTTCTGATGATCTTTTAGGTGAAATGACGGCGAGAAAGCTGTTGCCAGAAGGGGCACATTTTTACGCAAGCTGCCGGTTGATTTTCAGTTAGCACCGGAACAGGTAATTGCCAAAATTGATGAACTCAAACCCCAATTAACTGTTTGCTGCGGGATGGCTGAGAAACGGAAACGTTTAGCGATCGAATCAAATGGAAAATACGAAAAGGACGTCATTCAAACAACGATCGACGTTCATTCTTTAGTAAGAGGTTTGGCTATTACCAGAGTCAGCCATAATGCTGGAAAGTTTGTCTGCAACGCGTTGTATTACTCAATTTTGAACTATATTCAAAAGCACCAATTAGATTGCCAGTGTGTATTTATTCATGTCCCACTTTTAAGCGAATCTAATCAATTAAAGATTCTGCAAGATTTTTCAGCAATCATAAAACTCCTTCAATCTTCTTAACCATCTTCGCGCATCTGGGAGACAAAAATCTATCCAGTGATAGAGGACGACAACGCTCTAGCATCGTAAGTTGGTGTCTCAATTTAGTTATTATTGTTTCTCTATAGCAATCCATCTCATTCCTACAAATGATTTAGGACTGCTATGGATTGGATTAGTACTGGAGACGCCTTTATGAATTCTGAGCCTCCCCAAGAGGGGATAACTTTGAGCGCCATCGGGAACTGGTACACGAAGAGGAAGCCTTTCGATTACGTCAGGAGGAACGGCGATTAGAAGCCGCAAAACGTGATAATTCGTTCAGATGGATTATTAATACGATCTATCTCTTAATTGGATTGCTTGAAGTTTTGCTCGTGCTACGGTTTATTCTGCGGGTAACTGGGGCAAATCCAGATAATACATTTGCCCAATTCATTTACAACCTTTCGGCTCCGTTTGTTGCACCTTTCTCTACATTGTTCGTTAGCCCTACAGCCGATGGTGGGGCAAATATTTTTGATGTCAATCTTCTAATTGCGATCGTGGTTTATGCCCTTTTAGGATCGCTGGCCGTATGGTTAGTCCAGTACTTCAGAGGGCGCTGAGTTCTCATAATCCACGCGTTGACCTTGCAAAAATAGCCCGTTTAGCTCTGCAATGTTTAGCCCTGCAAAGGCTGCTTCCGCTCGCTATTAGGCTCGCAATATCAAACTCTTTTGCGAAATAGCCAACCGAATCTGCGGACACCCTGGGACTGTCGCTTCCGACGACTTGCACCGTAGGGCTGGAAATGAGACCTCTTAGGGGACGATTGAGATGGGCTTTCGTCCCTTTTTCGACTTCCTGTGTCGGTTTGTCAGTTGCGTTGTCATCTTCTTTTGCATTCCACCAAGCGCCAATCACGCTGGTGGCGATCGCACCGATTGCGCCTAGCACAATGCTAAAAAGCCAGTCGTACCCCAATACAAAGAAGCAAATCATGAAAAATAACCAGTATCTCACTCCAGCGGAGAACCCTTTGCCCCAATCTGGCTGAAATACTGGTTTATCTGTCATAGGTAGGCTTGAGAATGGGGTGGGGAATGGGGCGTCGGGAGGGGGGTTAGCTCATCATTTTCCCCACCCTCTGCTTCCTAATTCTGCCCTAAAATCTCAAAACTCCTTTAATTGTGTCTCCAGATTGCGGGTTGTATCTAACGTGATGAGGTAGGGTTGTTCAACATCGCTGAAGGGATCCATGTGCTGCTCTGGCAAAAGGTCAGCGGTTGCGTCAGACACATCGCCAGTACGATCGCGCAGACGTTCCTCCAAAACTGGTACGGGTGCTGTGCAGTAAACAATTTTAGGGGCAGATTGTGAGCCTGAGCTTGGGCGATTACAGCTTGCCGAAGCGGCTGTCGATCGTATTTGGCATCCAGAATAACGGAATACCCCTGCTGTGTCAAAAGAATGCCCAATTCCAGAAGACGATCGTAGGTTTTGGGTCATCTCTGGGGTATAGAGTTCATCGCCGCCCCGCTCATCCAAGGAAACACCTGCTAAATGCTTGCGTACAGCGTCAGAGCGAATATGAATTGCCCCTGTTTTCTGGGCCAGTTGACGGGCAACAGTACTCTTACCAGAACCAGAAAGGCCAGACATCAGCGTTAAATTACCCTGACGCGGTTTTGTATAGTCCCAGGCCAGACGGTAGTAGCGAGACGCGGTTTCGGCGGACTGGGCTTTCACCGCTTCTGGAACGCTTGGATCATCCAGCAAGAACGACGTTACCTTAGCCCGCACGTAGGATTGACGGCTGAGGTAAAGGGGCAACACCTGAAGCCCTTCCCAGTCGCCCGTCTGTTCAGCATAGGCATTTAGAAACCCATTGCTGAGGTCAGAACGATCGCGGGCGTCCAGATCCATGATGATGTAAGCGATGTCGAACATGACATCAACAAACCGGAACGGCTCATTGAATTCAATACAGTCAAACAGCAGAATCTCGTTCTGCCAAAGGGCAATGTTTCTGAGGTGCACATCCCCGTGACATTCGCGGATCCAGTTATTTTCGATACGGCTGTTGAAGAGGGCTTCTTGTTCAGCAAACAGGCGATCGGTGTAGTGTTGGGTTTCATCAAACTGCTGCTGGGTTTGAGGTCCACCAACGTACTTTTCGGTCTGCTCATAGTTCTCATCAATGGCCTGCCGAATTTGAGATACTTTTCCAAAGCTGCGGATGTAGTCATTCGTCTCTGCTTTGGCGTGGAATTTAGCCAGAACCTTCGCTAACCGTTCTAAAAGCTCTTCGGTCAGTTTCCCTGGTCAAACAGATCGCTGAATAGGGTGCCCTCAGGAAACTGCTTCATTTTGACCATGTACTCGACCACCTCCCTGAACCGTTTAAGTGAAACGACCCATCGGCTTTGGTAATCGGGATAACGTCCAGGTAAAGCTCTGCCGCTCCTCGCTGATTTAGCCGCAACTCTTCCTGACAGAAATGGTGGCGCTTCTCTAAAGTAGAGAAATCCAGAAAGCCAAAATTAACAGGTTTTTTAACCTTGTAGGCGTAGTCGCCAGTCAGGAGAACGTAAGACACGTGGGTTTGAATGAGTTGAATCGGCTCAGCGACCGGATGGGAATAAAATCCCGGTTGCATCATCTGCTGAATCAGGTCAGGGAGAAGGGTATCTGTCATTCTTTGTTACTCGATCGCTCTTGTCAGCACGCAGCATACTCCACAATAGCTTAGTGCTGCCCACTCCTTTCTGCCTGAGGGTTGCGTTCATTGCAAATTCACTAAGTCTTTTATGGACTGCTTTATCAGTAAAAGTTATCACTCGTAACAGACGGTTTAAGGAAGCCAATTCTTTAATCGTATGGAATGTTGCAATTGGCAACGCTTTTGCGACGTTTGCAAACGAACTTGCTTTACTGACATAAGTCTTTAACGACAGGTTCATGTGGTGTGTGGGATGAGGTTGCGTTGTGAAATTGTTTTGGGTTGTTTTGGCTTCCTCACTAACCGTTCTAGGAAATGGGGAACTTCTGACCAGCACTGCTCTGGCCGGTGATCTTGCAGCGATCAACCCGGTTCCATCAGACAATGCTTCGTTCGACCGGACAGGACAGGATGTGGCGATCAACTCGGCTGAGGAACCGACCAGCATGGATCAGGTAACGTCGGTATCTCAGCTTACTGACGTAAGACCAACGGACTGGGCATTTCAGGCGCTGCAATCACTGGTTGAACGGTATGGCTGCATTGTAGGTTACCCCAACAAAACGTTTCGGGGTCAACGGACGCTGAGCCGTTACGAGTTTGCGGCAGGGCTGAATGCTTGTTTGGATCGAATCAACGAATTGCTTGGATCGGCAACGGGCACCCTGGTCAGAAAGGAAGACCTGGAGACATTTAGAAGGCTCACAGACTCATTCTCTACTGAACTGGCTGCCCTGCGGGGACGTGTCGGTAACTTAGAAGCCCGAACAGCGGTTCTCGAAGCGCATCAATTTTCCACCACAACCAAGCTTAGCGGTGAGCTTATCACTTATCTGGGAGATGCGTTTGGTAAAGAAGCCAGTGACTTTAACAATGCCACCGTCAACTACCGCGTTCGTCTGAACTTCGACACCAGCTTCAACGGCAGCGATCGTCTGCGTGTTCGCTTTCAATCAGCTAACTTCAACCTGTTCAACGCTGGAAATCCCAATATCAATAACACAACGGACGGCTTTGGTGCCCCGCAACGGTTCGCGACGACCTATCCAGCCGCCTTCTCCGATGAAGCGCGTTTGTTACCGTCCTTTGCATCAGGCGGATTGAATAACGGGGCCGTTCGGATTCAGTTTCTGGGCTATGACTTTCCGGTCAACGAACAACTAAACCTTCACATTCATGCAGGTGAGACCGATCCCACATTTCTGGGAGCAGACCCCGTTACGCCGTTTAGCGACTTTGCCACGGGTTCTCTCTCCAACTTTGCCAACTCAATCCGATTTACTACCCCATGGGGAATCGGGCAGGCTTTGGATTTGACTACAAGCTGACTAGCTGGCTGGCGATCGCCGGAGGATACGCCGGACAAAGCGCTGATGGCATTGGAGATCCCAACCGACCGGAAGCCAGCTCTGGAATCTTCAGCGGCGGCTACTCAGCTTTTGGCCAAATCACGCTTTACGTTGATCGTCTGACGGCTGGCCTGTTCTACTTGAACAGCTACACACCTCAATTTGGTATCGATACCTTGGCTGGAAGCAATGCGGCAAAGGTAAGCACGGGCGGATTCAGCACTGGAAATGACGATCGCGTCAGCGCCAACCATTATGGGTTCGTCGCAAACTACAAAGTTAGTGACGCAATTCAAGTTGGAGGCTGGATTGGTTACTCTAGTGCGCGAGTTCTGGGAGTCGATACGCTGGGTTTTCCAACCGGCAATCGGGGAGATGTGAGCATTCTGAATTACGCAGTCACGCTAGCCTTTCCAGATCTGCTGCTAAAGGGAAACCTGGGGGATTTGTATTCGGGATGCAGCCGAAAGTAACTGGTACCAGCAATGCCAGAGTAGCAGAGGCGATCGGTCTGCCTGACGGAGAGCGAAAAGACCGGGACACCGGATTTCATATTGAAGCGTTTTATCGCATTCAGTTAAATGACAACATTTCTGTAACTCCCGGCCTGATCTGGCTCACGGCTCCAAACCACGACGATCGCAACCCCGATGCTTTTATTGGCGTGATCAGAACATCGTTTACGTTCTAGGGGGAAGAGGTGGTAGGTGAGAGGTGGTAGGTGGTAGGGACAAGGCAAGGAAAATAGGGAATTCAAAACTTTAAATCTCAAATCGACTTCGCAAACCTTGGAGGTTTTCAATCAAAAACTGAACCTTGTGACCAACATTGAGGCTTAAACCTCCGAGGTTTTGGTCAAAATGTGTCAATCCTGAATCTCAAATCTTCAATCGCAAACCTAAAATCGCGCTGTTCCAATGAAACGAAGACTATGGCTATTTCTCTTAACGGTTGCCCTGGTGGTAACGGTTCCAACGATCGTTAATTTTATTGATCCATCCAGAGCTGCTGCCCAATCAAAGGTTGACAAAGATGAACTGATTATGGTCACATCGCCTGACTATCCTCCCTATGAGTTCTATCAAACGAAGGAGGGGGAACGGAAGATTGTCGGCTTTGATGTGGACATTGCCAACACGATCGCCAAAGAGCTGGGGTTTAAGCTGACGATTAAGGAGTCAGACTTTAACGGGCTAATTCCATCGCTTCAGGCGGGGCGGGCAGACTTTGTTATGGCGGGTATGACGCCAACCCCAGAACGCCGCAAGAATGTTGATTTTTCAATTATTTACTACGACGCGAAGGACACCATCATCGCACCCAAGGGCAGCAATCTGACAAAACCCGCAGACTTGAAAGACAAAACGATCGGCGTTCAGCTAGGCACTATTCAGGAGCAAAACGCGAAGGATATTGCCAAGAAAGTGAAGGGCATGAAGATCAAGCAATTGAACCGCGTGCCAGACATTATTCAGGAAATTAAAGCCAGACGAATTGATGCTGCAATTGTAGAAAACACCGTTGCTCAAGGCTTTATTCAATCAAATCCAGAGCTGGAATTTAATCCCATCACATCCGAGCAGGAGTCAGGATCGGCGATCGCGTTTCCCAAAGGCTCGAAACTCGTCAAACCGTTCAATAAAGTTCTGCACCGAATGCTCAGCGATGACGAAATTGATTCTCTGGTGCAAAAGTGGTTTGGTAGCGGAGCAGGAGCGGCTGCATCCGAAGCAACAACAGCAACACCCGAGAAGAAGGGTGGATTCAATATCAATTTTGGCAGACTGAGTTTGGATGACTACCTGTTTATTCTCAGGGGCATCCCCGTCACGCTGTTATTTACGCTGCTGTCTGTTTTTCTGGGGTTAATCTGGGCAACCATCCTGTCTTTGTTCAAAATTTCAAAGCTTAGACCTCTGCAATGGCTTTCCAATGCCTACACATCCATCTTTCGCGGTACGCCTCTACTCTTGCAGCTATCGCTCATTTACTACGCCATTCCCCAATTGGTTGGCTACGATATTACGCCACTACAAGCCGGAGTTGCCACCTTTACCCTTAACTCTGGAGCTTATATGTCAGAGACAATCCGGGCTGGTATCCAGGCAGTGGATAAAGGGCAGAGTGAAGCATCCATGTCGTTGGGAGTTCCCTACCCGCTGATGATGAAAGACATCATCCTGCCACAGGCCCTGAAAAACATCCTGCCTGCGCTGGTGAATGAAACCGTTGGGCTTTTAAAGGATTCTTCTCTGGTATCAACCGTTGGGGTGGTTGAAATTCTCCGCGCTGCCCAAATCATTGGGGCCAACAAATATATTTACTTTGAGCCGCTAATTGTGGCTGGAGTAATCTACTACGTTTTAGTTATTGGTCTTACGGTTGCATCGTCCGTACTTGAACGTCGGCTGAGACGTAGCGAATAAGGCAGAATTGAAGTTAGGAAGGAGGAAGGATGGGAGAGTGGTGAAACCGCAAAACGCTCAACCTTTTGAGAGATGAACTCGAAGCTTCATTCGTTGAACTCAAATTCTTAATTTTCAACTCTTAATCTTCAACTCTTGATTTTCAGTTCCCGTTCCTATTGATTGGTTTTTAAGAAGGAGACTTTTGACCCGTGAGTGAAGCGGTTATTCGAACGGAGTTTCTCTGTAAGTCCTTTGGTCCATTGGATGTATTGAAGGGCATCTCTACTGAGATTCATAAAGGCGAAGTGGTTGCGATTATTGGGCCTTCGGGTTGCGGCAAATCCACCCTGTTGCGGTGCATGAATTTGCTGGAAAAACCAACGAAGGGAAAGGTTTACTTCAAAGGGCAGGAAATTACCGTTCCCAATGTGAATATTTCAAAAGTGCGGCAGGATGTGGGCATGGTGTTTCAACACTTTCACCTGTTTCCTCACATGACGGTGCTGGAGAATATTACTTATGCTCCAACAAAAATTGAAAAGGTCTCCCGCACTGAAGCGAAGGAAACCGCAATGGATCTGCTGACTAAGGTTGGTTTGGCGGACAAAGCAACTGTTTATCCTTCTAGATTGTCGGGGGCAGAAGCAACGGGTGGCGATCGCCCGCGCTCTGGCGATGAAACCGGAAGTGATTCTGTTTGATGAACCAACGTCTGCCCTGGACCCAGAAATGGTACAGGAGGTACTAGAAGTGATGAAATCTCTGGCAGGAACAGGCATGACAATGGCGATCGTGACCCATGAAATGGGATTTGCCTGAGACGTCTCCAACCGAGTCTGGTTCCTCAACCAGGGATTATTAGCCGAAGATGCGCCGCCCAAAGAATTCTTCAGCAATCCCCAATGTGAGCGTGCCCAGCAATTTCTGGAGAGAATGCTCAAGTAGCAACGCAGAGAACTTGAACTCAAAAAATAAATCATTAAAAGAACAGCTTTACCCTCAGCTTGCGTTAAGCTAGAAAATCATCTCATTCTAGTGATTCAGGTCATGGATCAATGGTGATGCGCATCACTAAGATTGAGTAGGCATTTACCTTCGGTCAGACCTCTTCTAAGCTGGAGAGGATGCATCTTATCGTTTCTGCTTGCTGAGAAGCTGTGACCGTCCAAGGACGGGGAGTTGAGGATGAACTCTGGTGAGTCAATTGCTGGCTCTAGCGCTGGTGATGTTTCAAATCAACCTTCCCGGATTGAGTCTTCCCAGAGCCACAACCGTGAGGTGAACCTGAATCTTGGTTCTCCTGAACACCCATTTCAGGCCCTGTTTGGGGCGGAGAGCGATCCAGTTGCAATGGCGAATGCGGTTCTTAATCATGTCAACGCGTCGATTGCAAGCTTTCGGGTGACTTCTGGGCAGGAATGGGAATACATCTATCTTTCCACCGGGAATCTGGCTGTTTTTGGCTACACCGCTGAAGAATTTATTGCAGATAAATCACTATGGTTTTCCCGAATTCACCCGGATGATGAGACGGCAGTGCGTGCCGTTTTGATCATGCTCCTACAGAAAACGCAACCGTTATTGAATATCGTTACTATCACAAGAATGGTTCGCTGCGGTGGATTTTAGATACGTTCACTTCCTGGTATGACACAACCAACAAGTGCTGGAATATAACCGTTTTAGGAATTGATATTACCGATCGCAAGCAAACGGAAATTGCATTAAGAGAAATCAAAGAACGGTATGTCTTAGCCGTGGTTGCGGGGCAGGTGGGTGTATGGGATTGGAATATTCAAACCAATGTTGTTCATCTTGATTCCCATCTCAAAACCATGCTGGGATATGAGGAATGGGAACTAACCGGTAGGATTGAAGCATGGCAGCGATTGACCCATCCTGACGATCGAGAAAAGGTTCTAACTTCCATGACCGATTATTTGGAGGGCCGATCGCACGAATACAGCCTGGAGTATCGAATGCTGCATAAAGACGGCAGTATTCGCTGGTTCTTGACACGCGGGATTGCCTTTCGAGATTCAGACGGTGAACCCTATCGGATGGTGGGAACTCGCACCGATATTACTGAACGCAAGCAGTTAGAACTGGCGCTTCAAGAGTCTGAAGCAAAATTTGCGTCTGCCTTTCGTTCCATCCCTGATCCGGTTATGATCGCGACCCTTGATGAAGGGCGCTTTATTGAAGTCAATGACGAGTTCTGTAGCGTCATAGGTTATCACCGTGAAGAAGTGGTCGGGCGTACGGTCCACGAATTGAATTTGTGGGTTAACCCAACAGAACGGGATGAATTAGTACAAATCGTGCGAGAGACTGGCGCGGTTCGTAATTATGAAGGGAATTTCCGCACAAAATCAGGTGAGGTGCTGACAGTACTGCTATCGGCAGAAATTATTCGTTTTAGCAATCAACCATATATATTGATTGCCACTAAAGATGTTACTGAGCGCAAACAAATTGAGCAGCAGCAGGCAGACCTTCACCGCCAGTTGCAGACTGAGTTGGCCGAGCGCCGACAGACTGAAACAGCCATGCATCAACTCATGGAACGGGAACAGCAGGTTCGAGAGCGGGAACGATTTATTGCAACCATCGCTCAAAATATTCGACAGTCGTTGAACCTGGATGCCATCCTGACTACAACTGTGGAAGAAGTCCGCCGATTTTTGGAGGTTGAACGGGTTGTCATCTATCGCGTTAACCCGGATGGAAACGGTCAGGTTGTTGCAGAATCGTTGGCCGATGAATCGTATTCAATTATCCATGAGACCATTCACGATCGCTGTTTTCGTGAGTCAATGAGCCGCCCTTACTATCACGGACACGTTCACGCAATCAATGACGTTCTTACAGCGGATTTGCAGCCCTGTTATGTTGAGCTATTAACCAGGCTACAGGTTCGAGCCATTCTGATTGTGCCGATTCTGGTGCAGGATGACCCTGGGGATTATTGATTGCTCACCAATGCACGGGACCTCGGGAATGGCAGCAGGTCAGTTGGTATTTGCTGCGGCAACTCAGCACTCAATTAGCGATCGGCATTCATCAAGCTGAACTGTTCCGGCAGGTTCAACTGCTCAACATTAACTTAGAGAACCAGGTGCACGAACGCACCATCGAGCTTCGCCGATCGCTAGAGTTTGAAGCTCTACTGAAACGAATTACAGACGGTGTGCGTGACAGCCTGGATGAAAATCAAATTTTGCAGACTGCCGTCCGGGAACTTGCGACCGGCCTGGATGTGGAGTGTTGTAATACGGATGTGTACGACCTGGAACAAGCAACTTGTACCATCCGCTGTGAACACACTATTACGCTCCCGTCAAGCGAGGGACGCGTTATGTTGATGTCAAACTTGCCCGATGTATTTCATCAGTTGCTACAGGGGCAATACCTACAGTTTTGTTTAACAATTCCAAATCCTGCACGCCCAGAGTGTAAACAAACTGCGATCCTAGCCTGTCCAATCTTTGATGATCAGGGAACGTTGGGCGACCTATGGCTGTTTCGCCAAAGGGACGCCCATTTTATCGATCAGGAGATTCGTCTGGTTCAGCAGGTTGCTAACCAATGCGCGATCGCCATTCGGCAGGCACGACTTTATAACGCTGCCCAAACTCAAGTTACAGAACTGGAGCGGCTTCACCAACTCAAAGATGATTTTTAAGCACTGTCTCCCACGAACTTCGCACGCCTGTTTCCAGTATCAAAATGGCCGCTCAAATGCTAGAAATCATGCTGTTTCGGGGTGAGGATGGCAAACCCCGAAGCGAATTTGATGACTCACCTTTGGTCCTGCACCCTGCAACCCTGCAACGAATGCAGCGATATTTCCAAATTTTGCAGGACGAATCCCAGCGAGAAATTAATCTGATAAACAACTTAATTGACCTGACTCGGTTAGATGCTGATACAGAACCCCTATTCACAAACACGATCGACCTCAAAGCCTGGCTACCCCATGTTGTTGAACCCTTTACGGAGACCATCGAACAGCATCAGTTAGGGCTACAGTTTGATATTCCCGCAGATTTACCTGCCCTAATTACCGACTTGTCCTACCTGCAGCGAATTCTTTCTGAACTTTTGACAAATGCCTACAAGTACACTCCTACGGGAGGAACTATTACCGTCTCAGCACACCTTTGCAAAATCGATCAGGAGGATGACGGTAACGAGAGGGACAGAGGAATTACTCCCTGAGATTCCCACCTGCCTCCCCTTCTCTACCTACTTTCACCCCCTCACCCCTTACCCCTCACCCCTCACCCTCCTCCACCTCCCTTCACATCAATATCTCCAACACCGCCGAAATTTCGGCTCAAGAATTACCCCGTATTTTTGATAAGTTTTATCGAATTCCCAACAATGACCCTTGGAAATATGGTGGTACAGGTTTGGGATTAGCACTAGTGCAGAAATTAGTGAGCCGTTTGGATGCAACCATTCGAGTGAAAAGCGTTGGTGGGCAAACAACGTTCTCAGTCCGGTTTCCGATCCGTTGAGTCAAAAATCCCGGTGGCGACGTCTGCTAAACTAGAACGCTTTGGGGTAGCCCAAACTGTACACCGGAACCTCCAAAAACGACTTTATGGGAACCATCTTAGTAACAGGTGCAGCAGGATTTATCGGCTTTCATCTGTGTCAAAGACTGCTGGACCAGGGCGAAACCGTTCTTGGCATCGATAACCTGAGTGACTATTACGCTGTCAGCTTGAAACAAGCTCGGTTGGCGCAGTTGGAGGAACGATCGCAGTTTCAATTTCAGAAGCTAGATGTGAGCGATCGGCAAGCGTTGGCAGATTTGTTTGAACAGCATCAGCCGGAGCGGGTAGTTCATTTAGCGGCCCAACCGGGGTTCGTTACTCGCTCATCAACCCATATGCCTACGGTGATAGTAATCTAACTGGATTTCTCAATATTCTCGAAGGTTGCCGTTATGGACAGGTAAAACACCTGGTTTACGCCTCCTCCAGTTCAGTCTATGGGGCTAACACAAATGTGCCATTCTCAGTTCATGACAATGTCGATCATCCAATTAGCCTGTACGCGGCAACCAAAAAGCGAATGAATTGATGGCTCATTCCTACAGCCATTTGTATAGTCTACCAGTGACTGGTCTTCGCTTCTTCACCGTTTACGGTCCCTGGGGTCGCCCGGATATGGCGCTTTTTCTGTTCACAAAAGCCATTCTGGACGGTAAACCCATCAACGTTTTTAATCACGGAAAGATGAAGCGTGACTTCACCTATATTGATGACATCGTGACAGGCGTGATTTTAACCCTGCATAAAATTCCTGCGCCGAATCCTCAATGGTCAGGTAGACGCCCTGACCCCGGCAGCAGTTCTGTCCCCTACCGCATTTACAACATTGGAAACAATCAACCCGTAGAGCTAATGCACTTCATTCAGGTGCTGGAGCAGAGTTTGGGGGTAGAAGCAAAGAAGAATTTGTTGCCGCTTCAACAGGGAGACCTTCCAGCGACCTATGCCGATATTGACGACCTGAAGCAGACGTTGGCTTTAAGCCAGAAACACCGATCGAGGTTGGAATTCCACGATTCGTTGACTGGTATCGGCGCTACTTTGGTCAATAATCAGCCTCATGTCAAATTACCCTGACGTATTTTCAGAGGCCAGATTGGTTTTCAAAACCCGTGAAAGTGCCGCCCCAGAGGAATTTAAGACGTAAACAATCTGTTACATCACCTGAATAGGTGACCCAGATGTAGGAAGTTTAGGGTTGGAAAATTCATCACCCTATAGAAAGATTGGTATTGTAAGTTACAGCATAAAGTTATTGGTGGTTTGTCTTTTTGTTCTCTAGCTGGTTTTTAGTAGACGCCAATTCGCCAGTACTGAATTTTGGTTATTCGTTCTTTCAGTGTTTTGATAGCAGATTGCAACTAGCGATAACCATTGCGAGAAATTCAGTTGACTTTTTATTTAGCGCTTTTCATCGGTGTGCTTAGCCTTTGACCCGTAACGTTGTAAACAGATTCGTTCTGCACCGTTGTAATGGGCGTTCCTTCGTATGGATTGCCCTGGAATCAAGATGCTGACAAACCTTTTTCCTCAAAATCAACCATATTTCATTCTCGTTGCCAAACAACTGAACCCACTCAATAGGAGATTGCACATGAAAATCCTGAAACTTCAGACGCTTAGAGGTCCAAACTATTGGAGCATTCGCCGCCAGAGTTTAATTGAAATGCGGCTCGATCTGGAGGAAATGGATGAAGTCTTCTCCAATCAAGTTTCAGGATTTTACGAAGGATTAGTCGAAGCACTCCCTAGTTTGAAGATCACTGCTGCTCTCCAGGGTATCGCGGTGGCTTTCTAGAGCGTATCCGGGAAGGGACATTGATGGGGCACGTGATTGAGCATGTGGCACTGGAACTGCAAACTCTGGCAGGAATGCCGGTCGATTTTGGCCGGACCCGTGCATCATCGAAGCCTGGAGTATACCGGGTGGTGTTTGAATATCATCATGAACAGGCAGGCCGTTATGCAGCAAGAGCGGCTGTACGGTTGGTTGAGAGTTTAATCGATCGCGGCTACTACCCTGCCAGAGAACTAGAGATTGACCTGGAAGATTTGCGAGAACTGAAGGCAGAAGCGTCTTTGGGTGTGACAACGGAAGCGCTCGTCAAAGAAGCGACCGCCCGCAATATTCCCTGGGTCGAGTTGCCCGCGCGTCGAGTTGTGCAACTGGGTCATGGCGTTTACCAAACCCGCGTTCAGGCTGCGCAAAGCAACAATACCGGGATTTTGGGGATTGAGATGGCGGGAGACAAAGAAGCCACCATCACCATGTTGCGATCGGCCAATATTCCGGTTCCCAAAGGCGAAGTAATTTACCACCGGGATGATTTGAGGGACGCGATCAATGCAATTGGCGGCTACCCGATCGTGGTGAAACCGTTGGATGGCAATCATGGGCGCGGCATTACCCTGAATATCACCTCCTTCTACGATGCGAAGGACGCTTACTTCCTGGCTGAACGCGAATCAAAATCCGGTGCGGTGATGGTCGAGCGGTTCTACCAGGGCAGGGATTTCCGGGTGCTGGTTGTCAATGGCAAGGTGATTGCTGTGGCAGAGCGCGTTCCAGCCCATGTTGTGGGAGATGGCAAATCCACCATTGCAGAGCTAATTGACGAAACAAATAAGGACCCTCGACGGGGCAATGGCCATGACAACGTCCTCACACGCATTACGGTTGACGCCCAGAGTGAACAACTTTTAGAGCAGCAGGGTTACACCTTAAGCAGCGTTCTGGATAGGGACGAAATCTGTTACCTGAAGGCAACGGCAAACCTGAGCACAGGCGGTATCGCGATTGACCGCACCGACGAAATCCACCCCGAAAATGTCTGGTTGGCCCAGCGCGCCGCCAAAATTATTGGTCTCGACATTGCCGGAATCGACATTACTTCGCCTGCGATCGATCGTCCCCTGCGAGACGTAGACGGAGTGATTGTTGAAGTAAATGCGGCTCCTGGTTTGCGGATGCATCTGGAACCAAGTGAAGGCAAGCCCCGCAATGTTGCCGCCCCCATTCTGGATATGCTCTATCCTCCCGGTCGCCCCAGCCGCATACCGATCATAGCCACGACTGGAACAAACGGCAAAACTACCACCACTCGCCTGATTGCGCATCTGTTTCGGCAAACCGGGCAGACCGTTGGTTACACCACTACAGATGGCACCTATATTGAGATTTTCTGGCGGAAGCAGGCGACAATACTGGACCCCAAAGCGCTCAACTCATTCTGCAAGACCCAACCGTGGAAGTTGCAGTGCTGGAAACAGCTAGGGGAGGCATTTTACGGTCAGGTCTTGCGTTCAACCAATGCGATGTAGGGGTTGTGCTGAATTTGTCTGATGATCACCTGGGAATTGGTGACATCGACACCCTAGAAGACATGGCAAAGGTGAAAAGTGTGGTTGCTGAAGCAACCAGTCCAAACGGATATGTCGTGTTAAATGCGGACGATCCGCTGGTTTACAACATGGCGAAACGAGTGAAGGCGAAGGTCGCATTCTTCTCGATGAACCCCTGGAACCCGATCGTCTGGGAGCATGTCCGTGATGGTGGGTTGGCGGCAATTTATGAAGATGGCAGCCTCGTAATTTTAACGGGGCAGGAAGTTATTCCAGTAGAGCGCGCCATGAACATCCCAATGACGCTCAACGGCATGGCTCCATTTATGATTGCCAATGCGCTGGCGGCAACGCTGGCAGCTTATGTCCAAGGTGTGCATGTGGAAGACATTAGCGCTGCGTTGCAGACCTTCGAGGCATCGGTGGACCATACGCCTGGACGGATGAACCTGATTCCGGTTGGCGAATTTCATGTGCTGCTTGACTATGCCCACAATCCGGCCAGCTACGAAGCCCTAGCATCCTTTGTTTGCAACTGGTCCGCGGGTGAACGAATTGGGGTTATTGGAGCACCGGGCGATCGTCGCGATCAGGATCTCCGAAAACTGGGCCAAATTGCCGTTCAAATGTTCGATCGTGTCACTATCAAAGAAGATGATGACACTCGCGGTAGGCGTCGCGGAGAGGTTGCTGATTTAATTCGCACAGGCATCCGGCAGGAGAATCCAGACTTCCACTACGAAACTGTCCTGAGTGAAGTAGAAGCGATCGGAACAGCACTTCTAAAAGCCACTGCCGATAGTCTGGTCGTTATTCTGCCTGAGAGCGTCAACCGTGCGCTCAATCTCATAGAGCAACCGCTCAAGGTGAATGCGAACGTCCAATCTTTGAAACTAATCTCTGAAAAGAGAGACTAGGTGCTTCAAATCATTGTCTCTGGTTGAGGGATGTTCCATGGAGCATCCCTTCAACCATTAATCCCGATGCAACAATAGCCAGAAGACGAGTGAGTGCTGAGTGCTGGGGACTGAGTGTTGAGTAAGTTTGGGGATTTTGATCGTTATAGTAAAGTGCTGAGTGCTAAGGACTGAGTGCTGAGTGTGAAAGCCAGTCGTTGCAACGCTCCCAGCAGTTTGATTGTCCTAACATGTAACGGTAATGCTATACGTTTTAGAAAGCGACTTGGTATGGGTCACTGACATTTCGTTGCTTGAGCGTCTTTCCATACTCCCTGATTTATAGCTGTCGCCACAATTGTTAGGACAGCCAGCTTATCTGAAATGAGCTAAATGTGAAGCTTTCATTCCTGACACCTGACACCTAACGCCTAACCTCTGCTATGTATGCTCTCTGACGCTTGATGCCTGCGATATCCTCCATGAGCCTTGATAAAGAAGAACTCATCAAATTCTGTCGCACCCTTCCCCACGTTACTGAAGATATTAAGTGGGAAGACCATCTTGTTTTTCGATCGGCGGCAAAATCTTCGCGATTTTTGGCTCAGAAAAGGACGTTTGGGTGACGCTCAAATCAACACAAGCGGGATTTATGGCACTCACGACGCAGGACGGCATTATTCCTGCACCGTACCTGGCTCGTTACCACTGGATATGCATCACACAAAATGATGCGATCCCAATGGAGATGGGATTTCAATTAGTTGAGGAATCTTACCAGTTGGTCTTAAACAAACTTCCTGCCAAAATTAGAAAATCCCTCACCTAAAAGCACGATCGCCAACCTGGTTGAGTAATTCGCCCGAAACGCCTCAATACACTATTTTCACCCCTGGTCCCTGACCCCTGACCTCTGCTACCTGACCCCTCCTATAAAAACACGATCGCGCCATTATTCGGCTTCTGATAGACAATAAAGCAGCAGGTTCAGTTTAAGCGCGCTGTTGAGAACATAAATCTCCGTCGCTAGCCCGCACTCAAGCTGAATCTGGTCCCTCCAGTTAATGATTCTGCCCTTGAAAGAGTCGGCTTTTAACGGATTTGTTTGGTTTCCAACTGAACTCCAGACCGTTGCTTGGTTTCGGGAAGAGTTCACCTTAGAACAGGAGCGGCTTTTAGCACAGCAGTTGTTTGGCGTTACGCTGAATGAGCCGATTATCAGAACCTATTCGGACTATCAACGGCATCTTTCGCGACGGTTGACCCAGGCATTTGAACGAGAATCGGGGACGATCGACGTTACCACTATAATATCCTCCTTGCTGAATTTGCCGAAGGAAGTGGTTGAAGATTTAGTGCCGAAACGGGTTTCGCTAAACCCAGGATTGGAAACCTTTCTATCAGACCTTTTAGACTGACCTTTGAAATCGAAATGCAGAATGAACAGTTTCCCCTGGTTGCCACTCAAGACACGCTTGCCATCATCATGGTTGAGTCAACCTCCCTCAAATCCTGGCTCCAGGCATGGCACACCCTTGATGAACTGAACAACCGGATTGCGGAGGAGGAGCAAGAGTAATCCCTAGCCTAAATGAACGATCAGGGATAGATCAGAATTTTGTAGGTTTCGGGACCAGGGGAAACTGCTTGCTCTACCGCAGTTGCCAGATCCCTAAGCGGGTAACGATCGCTCACCAGTGCATCCACATCAATTCGTTTGTTAAACACAATATCGGCGGCTAACGCCTGCACCCGGTATGACGAACTGTAGCTACCCATCAAATCAATTTCTCTTCGGTAGAGAATGTTGGGATTAAGGGAATTTCGACCTCATCGGGAAACTCGGCAAAGAACAGAATCTTGCCGCCTTTGCGGGTGCAATCGAGCGCTTGAAAGAATGCTTTTTCGCTGGGAACTGCCAGCAAGCAGGTGTCTACCCCCATTCCCTGAGTCAACGCCTGAATTTTAGCGGGCAATTCTGCATCGCGGGCATCAAAAGCGGCATCCGCTCCCACACTCAATGCCTTTTCAATCCGACCTGGCAACAAATCGGTTGCGATCGCCCGTGCGCCAAAATATTTCACCAGCATAATAAACATCAGCCCAATGGGTCCGGCTCCCGTTACCAACACCGTTTGACCAGGCTGTACCTCCGCTTTTTGACCGCCTTCAAACAACAGTTGGTCGGTTCCACAAAGCTCGCCTGCTCAAACGTGATGTCATCGGGAATAGCAATCAGCCCACCCTGACGGACAATATGCCCCGGCACCTTGACATACTCGGCAAATCCGCCACCGCTCGGCGCAAATCCTGCGGTTGTCGTAATGTTCTTATACACATCGCACATGGAGAAGTTGTCGTTAAGGCAGTAGGCGCAGTGCATACAGGGAATGTGATGTAAAACAACAACCCGATCTCCCACATTCCAGCTCTTCACCTCAGAACCTACCGCTGAGATCGTCCCCGCCGTCTCATGCCCAAAAATGCGCGGTGGATTATAAAGGGGATAACGAATTTTCTTAATGTCTGATTGGCACAGCCCAACGACCTGAACCTGAACCAGCACCTCATCCGACAAAATCTCCGGCATCGGCACGTCTTCGTAACTGAGCTGGTTGACTCCCGAAACACCTGTGCTTTCATGAAAAACTCCTCAAATCCCTCCTATGCAGACTCTACCACTCGTAGCGTCGCTTCAACAGATCCAATTTGTTGAGTGGTCAGGATTAACTCAAGGTTTTGTTGTGGGTCTGGCGACGAGCCAGAAGACGATCGCGCAACCCTTTTGATGGGAATCGATGCTCATTTTCTGCACGGACCTGCTCCAAAATCTGTTCTTGCTCCTGCAAGTAGGCTTCTACTTCATTCTGATGTCGCAGATAATAAGCAATCACAGCATATACATCCGCCAGATCCAAAGATGGATATTGACTAACAATCTCTTCTGCTGTTGCTCCTTGTTTAAATACAGAAACAACGGTTCTAAGCGTTACTCTTGTACCACCAACTAATGCAACTCCATCAGCGTTGACCTTTAAAGGAGTTGGTTCAGTCGTAACTGTAAAACTCATCCGATAGCACTCCTAGTTCAAGTAAAGAACTCCTTTAACCGTAATTTCTTAATTTCCGTTGCTCAAGAGCAATATAGAGTATTATGAACGAAAGATTTATAACCCCTAGATGGGAAGTTTGATTTGCTTCTACATCTGAGGAAGTACAGACATTAATAACACTAAAAGTTCTGAAGGCTCATACTCGTTCTAATGGATTAAGAAGTTGGAGTTGCTTCAGAAGCTTTAATAATTAACCAATTAACCCACGGAGCATTGCATGCCCCTTGTAAGATTTTGTGCTGATAAAATTTTAATAATAAAATCGTTCGAGGTTTATTAATCCAGTCCCCTGATCTGAATCCTGTTCGTGTTCAAAATGTGGGTTTATCTGAAGTGGAAGACCCAGATCTATTGAAGTGGACAGCAAAAGAAGAGCGGGTTTTGCTTACTCATGGTGTCAATACAATCACTAAATTTGCTTATGCAAGGCTGTCTGCTGGACTGGCAATGCCAGGAGTGATTGCCGTCAGGGAAGATGTAGCGATCGGTCAAGCGATCCAAGACATCCTATTGCTAGCAGAATTTGAGGAAGAGCGTCAGGGGCAAATCCGTTATGTCCCACTATAAGGACACTCTCATCCTTTCTTCTGCCCCACCCAAATCCTTGCGCCCTCAAAGAATGAAAAACCAACACCTCTCAAGTTTTTTCTCTCAGAAGTGTATGTTTACCTGATGTGTAGATGGGATAGTCTCTTCGCCCTCGTTATGCTTGATACCGGGTGGATAAGTCGGGCCAGGCGTAATTGTTCGTAAACAATCGGCCTATTTCAGCCTCCTTCCTTGCCGCCTGATTCAGTGAGCGAGTAAAGTGTTGTTAGAATTACGTAAATTTTGGGGAATTATAAAGTCAAATTCGTGAATTAAGGGCCAGTCAAATTTATATATTGAATTTGCCTTTTTCTTATTCATTTGTTTCTTTTTCTGCTTCTACCACCAAGACAATCTGTTAGGAATTCTCAAACGGAGTATCGATCTATGCGTCCTTCAATGCAACGCCTGGGAATCGGCGTACTAACCGCCACTACATTCGGTGTTGTGCTTAGTTTGAATCATGCGTTGCCTGCCATTGCGGGAAGTTTGATCCTTGCAAACGGTGCTCAGTGCGAAGGCAATTTCAGCGGACGCAACGGCAGCGGAATTTGCGTATACACGAAGGCCGTTCCTGGAAGCCCCTACACCTACTACAAAGGGCAAATTCGTAACGGTGCTCCTAACGGAACCGGAATCTTTGTTTATGTGAACGACGATCGCTACGAAGGTCCCGTCCGGAATGGACAGCCTAACGGAAACGGCGTTTTACTGTTTGCCAGCGGTTCTCGCTATGAAGGACAGTTTAGGAATGGTAAGTTTAACGGTAATGGAACTCTCACCTACAGCGATGGCAGCCGCTATGTAGGAACATTTCTTGACGGCAAATTCTCTGGCAAAGGTACGTTGACCATGGCCAATGGCGATCGCTACTCAGGCAGCCTTTTGGACGGTCAACCCCACGGGAAAGGTACCATCAAATTTGGCTCCACGACCTACACCGGAGACTTTTATCTGGGACAGGTCAACGGAA
Source organism: Kovacikia ellensis JS3 (assembly GCA_034541955.1). Taxonomy (GTDB): domain Bacteria; phylum Cyanobacteriota; class Cyanobacteriia; order Leptolyngbyales; family Leptolyngbyaceae; genus Kovacikia. Next base: position 312,342 of record JAVYJL010000003.1, read on the forward strand.
GAGGTGTCCTGATGAATGAAGACGGCTCCCGTTGTGAAGGAACATTCTTCAGCAGCCAGTTGAGCGGAAAGGGAACCTGTACTTTTCCAAAAGGGAATCCGGTCAGGAGTTACACCGGAGAACTCCGGGGCGGTAAACCCGATGGCCGAGGAGTCCTTACCTATGCCAACGGCAAACAGTTAAGCGGGCTATTTCGAGCGGGGCAACCCGCTAATCCATAAGGCGGATGCGAACTTTACAGGCAGATGTATTAGTCGTTGGTGGCGGTACTGGAGGTACTGCCGCCACTTTACAGTCGGCGCGACGGGGTGCAAAAACCGTTTTAGTCAGCGAATTTCCCTGGTTGGGAGGAATGCTGACGAGTGCGGGCGTATCAGCACCGGACGGAAATGAGTTAGCCGCCTTTCAGACGGGGATTTGGGGAGCATTCCTACGGAGCTGCAAAAGCGGCAACAGGGCGGTTTAGATAATGGTTGGGTCAGCTTCTTTACCTACACACCGCGCATCGGTGCTGAAATTTTTGCGGACTGGGTAAATGCTTTGCCCAACCTGGAATGGATTGCAGGACAGGTTCCCCTGGAGGTTTTAAAGACGGCGATCGTATTGCTGGTGTCCGATTTGCAGACGTAACGGTACACGCCAAAATTACGCTGGATGGAACCGAACTTGGAGATTTGCTGGCATTGGCCGAGGTGCCCTTTCGTTGGGGATGGGAGTTTCAGACTGAATGGCAGGAGCCAAGCGCTCCGATCGGCCCAAATTCCCTGACGCAGCAATACCCAGTTCAAGCCCCTACCTGGGTCGTCGTAATGCGGGATTTTGGTGAAGCGGCGATCGCTCCCGAGATTCCTGCCCCACCTGTTTACCGTCCAGAGAACTATGCGGGAGCTTGGGAAAAACATGGAGCAGAAACGTTTCTGAATTACGGTCGGCTCCCAGATAACTGCTTCATGATTAACTGGCCAATTCGGGGCAATGACTATGGGGAAGGCATTCAGCGTTTAGTTGAGTCAGAAAGCGCTCGGCAGGAATTTCTACAAGAAGCGTACTGGCACGCTCAGGGTTTTGCCCATTTCATCCAAACTCAGATTGGTCACCGTTATGGCCTTGCCTACGATAGTTTCCCCTCTCACCCCACTCCCCTCTCCCCACTCCCTACTCCCCTCTCCAGCGCCTTTGCCCTCCATCCTTATTACCGGGAGAGCCGACGACTTCAGGGCTTAAAGACGCTTTGCGAACAAGATATTCTGCCTATTTCAGGTGGCTGTGTTGCGCCATTGCCGATCGGAGTTTCGGCTCAGGGATGCACCGTGGCGGAGAACGTTTGCGATTCAGTGGCGATCGGTAATTATGCCAATGACCACCATTACCCCAGCGGCGAAATTCCCTTATCGCCAAAGTCGATGCGATGGGGAGGGCGTTGGACTGGAACTCCCTTCACTATTCCTTATCGGTGTCTAATTCCCGAATCGATCGATGGTCTATTGGTTTGTGAAAAATATCTCTGTGTCCCACATAGCGAATGGATCTAGTCGCCTACAGCCCCTAGTGTTGGGGCTTGGGCAGGCAGCCGGAATGGCGGCAGCGCTCTGTGTTGAGGGAGGACACGAACCACGAAATTTGGATGTGCGATTAATCCAAAACGCCTTGCTCCAGGATACGACCGCCCCAACCGCTGTTATTCCCTTACTCAACCTGCTGCCTGATCATCCGAACTGGCTCTACTGGCAAACCTACTACCTCGATCACCCGGAGGCTTATCCGGCTAGTGGAACCTGTCCAATCAATTATCCGTTGCAAAAGATTGAATCGCCCATAGAACATCCAAATTCTGGCAGGAAAATTTTCGAGTCTGAGGAACAAGAAATTTCAGGGTTTTTCATCGGAACGGTGAGCAAGACTACGCAATTTTGGTTCTCACACCAGAATCGCTCAAGGGTATCTCCTTTAGCCTTGTCACCCTTCATCCCCAGACCCATCAGCAGCTATCCAAGTTGGCACAGGAACAACCTATTACTGCGATCGGTAAAGTAAACGTAGCTGGAAATTGGTTTTTAGCCAGGGACGTTACTACATAGGTACCAAACAAACCCTCAACTCGCTTTCGTTGAAGAAAACAAGCTCAGGAATGTTGACTCGATTCTATGTAATTGGTCTGGTCAACGCCTGTGGAAGTCCCTGGCTACCCCTCTCCCCAAGTCGTCAGAAACCGTTAGTTTTGCAGGTTTACAGCGCTTGACTGAAACGCTAATTCCTTGAGCACCTTCCTGCTCTAAATCTGTGACGTATCCGGCCTTCGAATCTTCAGCGACTTTTGCTTCGAGAAAAGGACCAAAGTAGTAGGTGCAGCGGGGTGTTTCGGTTTTAACCTCAACCCACCAAGCTAGTCCAAACAAGCTTAACAACGTCGTTAAAAGCTCTTGCATTGCTCCTCTGCTGATTTACCAATGGTTTACTTAAGGTGCTTTAAAGCGTTGTACTGAATTATGAGCGGTAACGCCTTCATATTTTGTTACACGTCGCTACTTTTTTCAATCTTATTTCGTTTTCTAATGTATCGAAGTGCAAAGTATTAGACCAGCGTTGACGGTAGATTTCATAAAGAGCCATTCCTGCGGCAACGGATGCATTCAAACTGGGAGTATGCCCATGAAGGGGAATGGAAACGAGATGATCGCATGTGCGTTGAATTAGTAGACTAAGCCCTTCTCCTTCAGAGCCAACAACAAGGACGATCGGACCAAAAAACTGCACCGTATGGAGTGGCTGGCTAGCTTTTGAAGCCGTGCCATAAATCCAAAAGCCTGCACCCTTTAGTTCCTCCAAAGCACGACTGAGATTAATTACTCTGGCAACCGGAAAGTTTTCCAGGGCACCTGCTGCTACTTTGATAACCGTTGAGGTAACACCAACCGCCCGCCGTTGGGGAATGACTAAACCCTGCACGCCCAATGCTTCCGCCGTTCGGATGATAGCACCGAGATTATGGGGATCGGTAATGCCGTCTGCTACCACAATTACAGGTTGATCAGATACGGCTTTGGCTTGCTCGATCAAATCCGCTAATTCAATGTACTCATGGGGAGCAACCTGGGCAGCGACTCCTGGTGATTGGCTTTTGCGTTAACTGGTCAAGGCGGTGAGGCTCAACTTCGTCAATAACTGTGCCATTCGCTTTTGCCTGGAGCAAAAGTGGATGAAACCGGGGATCATAGCGAAGTCGAGGGTAATCCAGATTCGATTCAGATTGCGCTGATTTTCCAGGGCAGTCAAAACCGGATGACGACCATACACCAGATCCGATTCCTCCTGGGAAGTTGGGTCCGATACTTGAACGGCAGATTCTTGAGTCGCTCTTGCCTTGAAGTGGGTCTCAGATGAATTGGACTGATGATTCTGACGACGCTTTTGAGAAGGTTGCCCAGTTTTGATCTGGGAAGGTTGTCCAGTTTTAAGGCGAAGTTTTGGTTGGCCTGTTTTATCGGATCGATGGGGCTTTTCAGATCGGTGGGGCTTTAAGGAGGGGGAATCTGCCTCCGATCGTGGCGTCCGATCCTCTAACTTCTTGCGATCCCTAGGACGGGGAGTGTAGGCCGATGATTGATTCTTCCCATCCCTGTTTGGACGCTCGCGCTGGGATCGGTTCTGAGGCTTTGGGGTCGGTCGTTTTGGAGCCATAGTGCTGTAAGGGAAGGCAGTAGAAGGCAGAGAATTGAACCAGCTAAAAGCTATTAGCTATCAGCAAAGTATGAATATTTGCGCGTTGTCACTTGTGCTTAGAGACAAACGTTTTGTCTTTGGTCAGGCAAATTTTGAATTCAGAATTTTATTGGGGATCGGTTTTGAAGTTTGAGATAGGGGTACAGGGGTTGCTGAGGAATCTAACTTTAGTTGAGCTAGCAACTCGGTAAGACGTTGAGGGTTCGTAAGATACAAATAACCGATGAGAGTCTCTAGACTGGTTGCTTGCTGGTAAATTTCGGGATCAATCTTTCGAGGTCGCCCTGTTGCCGCTGTATTGCGGCCACGTTTTAAGATTTCCAGTTCTGTTGAGTCAAGATGAGGGATGAGCGATCGCAGGTGATGAGCCTGACTTTCTGCCCTGACCTGTGCTACGACCTGTTGATGGTAGTATTGAGGACGCTTAGGGGGAACCAGATGATAACGTCGCACATAGAGTTCGTATACGGCATCCCCTAGATAAGCCATCGCTGCTGGGGAAAGCTGCTGAAGCTGGGAATTTGGTAAAGGTTGAAAAATCTGTTCTAGAAGTACCCCGCCATTCGAACTCATGTTTGAATGACCATCATAGCGTTCTGACTGACCATCAGTAACCGTAAGCGCACCTCCCAAAATATCCCTCCATATTATGGCAATTCCAACTGTTGGAGAGTGCATAGATTACAGGGATTTTGGATTGCATATTGAGCATTCGAGATTAAGGACTATATAGGGTCTCCATAACCTCATGTATGCTCACTTTTTGCCCTCTCACCCCTCACCCCTCACTCCTGCCCGACACCTGACACCTACTTAACTTTTTATTCAGCAATAAAAACGCTTTTCCATTCAGAGTAATGCTCCAGTGCGGCCAGTCCCAACTCTCGCCCAATGCCGCTGCGTTTCACACCGCCAAAGGGAGCCTCTAAGTGAACGCTGTGCCCGGTGTTAACGGAAATAACCCCCGTTTCGATCGCCCGTGCAACGCGTAATGCTCGGCTGATGTCACGGGTCCAGACAGAACCGGAGAGCCCGTAGAGGCTGTTGTTGGCGATCGCGATTGCGTCCTCTTCGGTATCAAAGGGAATGGCGCAAAGCACGGGGCCAAATATTTCCTCTGTTGCAATTCGCATTTCAGGATGGACATCGGCAAAAATGGTCGGTTGCAGAAACGCGCCATCTTTCAGCACATCCTGAGCAGGAATGGTGCCGCCACAGACGAGAGTTGCGCCTTCCTGCTTACCCAGCTCAACGTATTGATGGACTCGATCTCGATGAGATTGGGAAACCAGCGGCCCGATTTCCGTCTCGTCCTGAAGTGGTAATCCCAGCTTTAATTTTTTGAACTCATTGCTGAGGCGGTAAAGAAATTCTTCGTAAAGTGGACGTTCGAGCAGCAGGCGCGATCGGGCGCAGCAATCCTGTCCAGCATTTCCCAGTACGCTCCACATCGCTTTGGGTACTGCTTTATCCAGGTCTGCATCGGCAAACACCAGATTAGCAGACTTGCCGCCCAACTCTAGTGTGACATTTTTGATGTCCTCTGCCGCTCGCTGCATCACTGCCGTTCCAATCTCAGTCGAGCCGGTAAATGAAACCTTGCGAACGAGGGGATGGCGAATCAGCGCATCGCCTGCAACGCTACCAGGACCAGGCACCACATTAAAGACACCGGAGGAACTCCGGCCTCTAGCGCCAATTCTCCCAATCGCAATGCCGTTAGGGGAGTTTGAGTCGCTGGTTTGAGGACGATCGTATTGCCCATAGCCAGAGCAGGCGCGACCTTCCAGGCGGTAATCGCGATCGGAAAGTTCCAGGGAGCGATGAGACCACAAACGCCGACGGGTTCTCGGAACGTGAGACAGGTACCCGCAGCAGCAACCGGAACCGTATGCCCACCGACTTTATTAATCGCTCCAGCATAATACTCAAAGCAATCGGCGGCTAAATCGACTTCATCCCTGGCATCCCGGATCGGTTTCCCAACGTTACGGCTCTCCAGTTGGGCTAAGGATTCCCGCTGTTCTCGGATAAGTGCAGCCAGTCGCAGCAGGATACGGGTACGATCGCGAGAATTGACCTTTCGCCATTCTGCCCGTGCCTGGTCGGCAATCCGAACCGCCCGATCAATGTCGTCTGCATCCCCTGCGGCAACCGTTACCCAAACCTCTCCCGTTGCCGGATCAACCAGATCAGACTGTTGCCCCGACATTGCTGGGACACGATTCCCCCAACCAACAGCAATTCCATTAAATCTCAACCCAACACGCAACGATTGAATCTACCATTCTTTTATCCTTTATCCTTCATCCTTTATCCTTTATCCTTCATCCTTTATCCTTTCTCTATTCATCCCTCATTCCTCATCCCTTATCCCCCTTATGACTGCTCCCCACCCACTTGATCCCGACCCATTTGACAACGAGGATGTGAGGCATCTTCAGCTCTTTCTTTATCTGATTCCGGTTGTTGGCTTTTTCCTGCGCTGTGGACGCTATACCGTCGTCGGGGAACCCGCAGAGAAAGAAATCTGAGCCGTTTGGTGGTGACGCTGGCGCTGGGCTGGCTGATAGGATACCTTCTGCTAGGAGTTGGGGCCGAAACAGCAGAGTCCCTTTCATTGCCGCTGTTGATTACCAGTAGTCTGTTAACGTCGGGCTACTTTCTGGTTAACCTCTGGCTGATGGTTCGTCTCTGGCAGCGTAAATCTCTGCGGCTACCGATCGTGAGTAAGTTGAGCGATCGGTTACCTTGATCGCACAATGTCGGGAATCGGGATGATGTTATTCAGTGATTGAGCTTGAAGGATGAAGCTTTATACAGGAATGTTGCAGTTCAAAACTCGGTGAGCGGAGCTTGGGACTCGGAGATCGGAGCCTCTGCCAAAACCTCGGAGGTTGAAGCGCATGGTTAGTCACGAAGCTCAATTGTTAGTTAAATCTCCGAGGTTTGTATAAGTCCTGGCCTGTTTATTGATACGTTTACGATCGCCATTTGCAAAACTTCGCTGCATAATGGCTTAACAGGAGTTTGCTTAACCAGCCCACGTATTAAGACCATTAGGTAACCCTTCATGAATCGGCTACTGTCCAGAATTTCTGTCTATTTGAACGTTACGCTGCTGGTTGCACTACTGACGATTATGCTTCAGTCCGGGTTGTTTGGGCAGTGGCTGGAGTCTCTTCACATTAATGGAATTATTCCTGCGATCGCTGCTCAACCCAAACCCGATCCGGTCCTCTCGATGCCCTGGTGGAAAGATGAAGTTCAATATCGGGCCAGAGTTACTCAGGATCAGGAATATGCTCACTGCCTGTTCGGAGACTCGATTACCTCTGCGTTGGGTAATACCTTTGGTGATCGCACCTTTAACTTTGCCTTGAGCGGCATGAGCAGCGTATCGCTGGTGGAACAGTTAAACCGACTTGTCGCGGCAAACGTTAAGTGCGACCAGGCCGTGATTGCGATCGGCACCAATGACGCCGATTATGTGATTTCAAACGATCAGTTTATGAATAATATGAAGCGTGCGATCGCGCTGGTTCGCCAGATGCAAGCCGATCACATTATTTTGCTGCCTGCGTTTTACTCAACTGCTGCCGCCAGTCAAAACACTGACCTAGCAGGTCCCCTGGAACGCGTTGAAGAAATCAATAGTTTACTTCGCCAGACTGCATCTAGTGAAAACGTCATGATTACCGGGCGGGAATTTCAATCGCTTTACAACGGGCAAGCCTTACGTGACAACCTCACCCTGGATGGTGTTCACCTCAACGCCGCAGGCAGAATGATCTATCGGAATGCTTTGATGCAGCTAATGCAGGGATAATAGAATTGGGAGTTGAGAATTAAGAATTGACAATTAAAGCGATTGTCAGGTAAATAAATCTACAAACTGCTGTTTATCTCCGCTCCAATTCACATTGGCCTAATTCCTCATTTTTAGTTCCTAGTTCACGCCTTTGCAATGCTATAGATCTTGGTAAGGGTTCGGCATTCGGCGGATTGGCTCTGCTGCTAACCCACGAAATATTGCCCGAATGCCAAATCCTTACGATTCAATTTACGTTAGACGTAATCCCTAATGCTCTATTTTCTAATGAGCTGCTGCACCACCCGTTGCTTTGACTTTTTCAGAAACAAAACGGCAAGGCCACTCAATAACAGCGCACAGGCAATGAAATAGAAGCAGTCGTTGTAGGCCATGACATACGCTTCTCGACGAACGATTCGATCAATTGCGGCGAGCGCCTGCTGTTGTGCGGTTGCCAGGTCTGCCCCTCTGCTAGTGAAATACTGAATCATCTGATTCACCCGTTCCTGAGTTGCGGGGTTATATACCGAGACGGCTTCCCTAAACGGTTGGAGTGCAAATTTTCACGCCAGGTGAGGAGCGTTGCCAGAGCCGCAATGCCGATCGAACCACCCAGATTTCGCATCATGTTGAATAGTCCGGAAGCTGAACCCGCCTGAGACGGCGGCAAACCTGCTGTAGCGATCGTCGAAATTGGCACCATAATAAACGGCTGTCCCATCGCCCGCACGAGTTGAGACCACCGCAACTCATCGATCGTCGATTGATTTGTCAGGGAGGAATTCATAAAACAACTGATCGCAAATAGGCTAACCCCAACTGCAATAAGTACCCGCATGTCCACTCGCTGCATAATCTTCGGCACAAACGGGATAATGAGTAACTGTGGCATTCCCACCCACATCAACACTTCGCCAATCTGCATCGCGTTGTAGCCCTGAATCTGGCTGAGATACAGCGGCATGATGTAGACCGTTCCGTACAGCCCCAACCCCAGCGCAACGTTGATGACGCTGGCCAGACCAAAGTTACGCTCCCTGAGCAATCGCAAATTAATAAATGGCTTTTTGCGCGTTAGTTCGATGATAAAGAACGCGGTCAGAAACACAACGGCAAGCACCGTCAGACGCACAATCAACTCGGAACCAAACCAGTCCTTGCGGTTGCCCTCTTCCAGAACGACCTGTAATGATCCCAACCCAATCGCCATTGAGATAATTCCAAACCAGTCTCCCTGCCTTAACAGATGAAGCTGCATTGGTTTGGGGTCGATCGAGTACCAAACAGCGGCCAGCAGCAGAATTCCCGGCACCAAATTGATGTAAAAACATAGTGCCAACTGTAATTTTCCGTTAACCAACCGCCAAACGTTGGACCGATCGACGGCGCAAACGTAGCCGTAATCGCAAACAGCGCCATCCCGATCGGCACCTTACTGGGCGGCAACCGGGTCAGCAGCACCGTAAATGCCATTGGAATCAGCACCCCACCCGTGAATCCCTGACAGGCCCGAAACACAATCATGGATGGCAGATTCCACGACCAGGCACAGCACACGGAGAAAAACACAAACAGTGCCGCATTGACCAGCAGATAACGCCGCACTGAAAACACCTGGGACAGCCAACCCGTTAGCGGAATGACCACAATCTCAGCCACCAAATAGGCCGTTGAAATCCAGGAACCTTCCTCCAGGGTCGCTCCCAACGCCGCTTGAATATCCTTAAGCGAGGAGTTGGTAATCTGAATATCCAGCACCGCCATAAACGCACCCAGAACCGTCCCAAACACGGCAACCCAGGTTTTGAATGGGACGCGATCGGATGCAGGTTGGGTTACGCTTGAGGTTGCCACAGATATTCTCCAGGTTGATGCAAACGATGAAAACTCCAGCCACTCAACCGAAACTAACCCTGAACGATTTTCTCAACCTTCCAGAGACAAAACCTGCCTCGGAATTTATCAACGGAACGATTATTCAAAACCAATGCCTCAGGGTGAACATAGTCGGGTACAAGCTAAACTTTGCGAAGTCATTAACCAAGTTGCGGAACCAAAGAAAACAGCATGTGCATTTCCAGAACTTCGCTGCACGTTCGGAGGCGAATCCATTGTTCCTGACATAGCGGTATTTCGGTGGGAACGAATCCCTGTGCAATCGTCGGGCAGAATTGCAAATCGGTTTGAGATTCACCCAGACTGGGCGATTGAAATCCTTTCTCCTGACCAAAGCCAGACAAAAGTATTGGGCAACTTGCTCCATTGTTCACGATATGGCACCAAGTTAGGGTGGTTAATCGATTCAGCGGAAGATACCGTTTTGGCGGTATTACCCGGACAGCGAGTGGAACTATTTAAGGGTTCAGCTCAATTGCCCATTTTGAACGGTATTGAATTGAAATTGACAGCTGATCAAATATTTAGCTGGCTTACGTTTAGCTAACGTCGAAGTTAGGAATTTGCTTGCGGTAACACTCCAATTTTGTGATAGATGGGGCGGATATGATCTCTCATACCGGGTAGCTGCCGCATGAAGACGATCGACCCTGCCATGCAGATAAACCCACCCACCATTAGCGTATCGGGTGCTCCAATCCAACTGGCGAAAACGCCCGCCAGGAGATTGCCAAACGTCACCATGCTGGTGAACGCCATCACATAAAAGCTCATCACTCTGCCTCGCTTATCCTCATCCACGATCGTTTGCAGAACGGTATTCCCAGAGGTGTGCTGCAAGATCAGGCTCATTCCCAGCAGCAGCATCGCCAGAAGCGAGAGCCAGAGAACGCGGGACAGAGAAAAACAATCAGCGCCACACCGAAAATAGCTGGGGCGATCGCAATCAGTTTCATTAACCCCAAAACGGATGGTCTAGAACTGAGGTAGACCGCAGAAACCAGTGCTCCCAGCCCCGAAGCGGCCATTAAGAAACCAAGCGTCTCCGGGCCGCCATGCAAAATCTCACTGGCAAAAATGGGAGCCAGGGTCGTGTAAGGCATGCCAACAAAACTCACCAGCGCAATCAGTAGCAGAATAGAGCGAATGGGAGGAACCCCAAAGGCGTAATCGAAGCCTTCCTTGAGACGGTGCAGAATAGTGTGCGAGGACGGGGAATTTCCCCAACCAGCGGCGGCAGTCTCATTGCCAACAGACTCGCAATCACCGCAATGTAGCTGACACCGTCAATTAAAAAGCAGGTCCCAGTACCAACGGCTGCTATCACTAAACCCGCGATCGCTGGACCAATTAGACGAGCGCTGCTGAACAACGAGGAGTTGAGAGCGATCGCATTTCCCAAATCCTCTTTTCGCTCCACCATCCTCACCACAAACGCCTGCCGAGCTGGCAAGTCAAAAGCATTAACGCAGCCTTGAAAAATGCTCAACGCGATGATGTGCCAGATATGAACGGTGTTCGTTAGTGCCAGAGCGGCCAAAAGCAGAGACTGAATCATCGCCAGAATCTGCGTCACGATAATCGTTTTGTGCCGATCCCATTTATCAACCAGTACCCCAGCAAAAGGCGTCAAAACAAAGTTAGGAAACTGACTGGCAAATCCAACCACACCCAACATGAACGCCGAATTGGTCAGGTGATAAACTAACCAAATCGTTGCGGTCAATGTCATCCAGGTGCCAATCAGAGAAATTCCTTGTCCAAAAAAGAAGAGCCGATAGTTTCGCGATCGTAGGGCACGTAGAGTAGGAATTAACTGATCAGCTCTCATTTTCACGCTTAGTCACAAAAACAATGCAGATTCCATTCTTATCCCTATTCACCTTTCAAACTTCCACCAAAAGCAGGGTTCAGTTGGGTGAATTAGGGAAAAAGGCAGGGTAAGGAGTGAGGAGTGAGGGGTGAGGGGTGAGGGGGCAGAAAGATGATGAGATGATGGGGTGGTAGGGGAAGTACGTTTTATCCTTCATCCTTTAGCCCTTAGCCTTTTTTATCTCTCATCCCTCATCCCCCATCCCCTTACTGCTACTCCAAATCCACTGTTACCACTGCCGACATGCCTGGAGTGATGAGCGATTCATAGCCTCGAACGCTGTCGGCATCGAGAACCACTTTACGGGAATACGCTGAACCACCTTTGTGAAGTTGCCTGTTGCGTTATCGGGAGGTAGCAAAGCAAACTGGGCACCGGAAGCGGGGGAAATACTGTCTACCCGACCCATAAATGTTTTGTGGGGAAGGAGTCAAGCTTCACTTCTACCCGTTGTCCGGGACGCATCCGTTCCAGTTGGGTTTCTTTGAAGTTTGCCGTAACCCAGTAATCATTGTCTACCAGTGCCATCAGAGGAGCACCAGCCTGCACCTGCTGCCCAACTTCCACCGTTTTGCGCCCAATCTTGCCGTCGGTTGGAGCGGTAATGGTGGTGTAGGACAGTTGCAGTTGGGCATTGCGAAGCGCAACCTGGGCCTGAGCGATCGCTGTTTTAGCTGTTCCAAAGTCGCTCTGGCTAACTCTGGTTTGAATGCCTTTTGCTTCCGCCCCCTGTAGCCCACCTTGAGAAGAGGTTAAATTTGCCTGAGCTGTTTCAACCGCTTGATTGCTTTGGGCAACCTTCGCTTGAGCCTGCCGAACCGCTTCCTCGGCTGCCCGCTCCTGTGCCTGGGCTACCTGGTAAGCCTGTCGGGCAGTATCTCGTTGCTGAGCAGAAACGGCACCTTCACTGAAGAGGGTTGTATAGCGGTTGTAATCAGCCTGACTTTTCTGTAGGTTTGCCTGAGCCTCTGCCAGTTGTGCCTGGGCTTGAGGTACACCCGCTTGAGCCTCGGCAACCTGCGCCTTGGCCTGAGCGATCGCTGCCTGCGCCTTACCGATATCGCCTTGAGACTGGGTTGTGGAAGACTGAGCGTTCTTGGCAGACAGCGCAATGTTGATTTGAGCGGTATTGGCTTTTGCTCAGCCGAAGCCAGATCTGCCTGCGCTTGCTGGAGTCGAATTTGATAATCGCGGGGTCTAGCTTCACCAGAGGCTGTCCCGCTTTAACCATTTGGTTGTCGTTCACCAACACCTGCTGAACCGTACCGGGAACACGGGCGCTGATCTGATGAATATGGCCAGTAACCGTCGCGTCATCCGTTTCCTGATGGGTAGACGCATATTGCCACCAGTGAAAGCCAAACGCACCAGCCGCGATCGCGCCAACTCCGGCAGCCACCAGAATTAACTTCATCGGGCGTTTGCGCGGAGATTTAGGAGACTCGGTTTTCTCGGCTTCAGCAGCATCCGCAGGGATCTCGGTAGGCGCATCCACAGGTGTACTGGCAGGTGCATCTACCACAGGCGTATCCACACGTGCATCCACAATTTTGGCCTGGGTTGCAGCAGTCGAGTCGAACTCTTCGGATGCGAAAACTGTTTGAACGGTTTGAGGGTCTTCAACAACTTTGGGAGTCAGAACTACAGACCCTTTACCGTTGAGTGATGTTGTGTTCAAGCGTTCCATAGTAACGTCTCGGTTAAAAGAGAAATAAAAAGTCGAATCTGAATGAATGTGGAGCGGAAAAATTAATGACTTTAGTAAGGACTCATTTATTTCGCACCCTAAGCTTCTGTCTAAGATATAGGATAACAAATATTTACTTAGAACGCGTACTATCCAAAAGTTAAATTTTCGGCAGCCTCTCGTCAGGTAAACTTCTGCCTCTGGAAAGGTTGCGAAAAAATTGGTTTTGGTTGCTGTTTAAAGCCAGATGTCGCGCTTCCGCTCTAAGCGATTAGGATCAAAGCAGCATCCTTCCTGGTTACTTCAATGAAATTCGACTATGACCTGTTTGTCATTGGTGCAGGGTCTGGAGGGCTTGCCGCAGCGAAACGAGCAGCCAGCTACGGAGCAACCGTTGCGATCGCTGAGCAAGAAGAACGGGTAGGTGGTACCTGTGCTGTTCGGGGTGTATCCCTAAGAAGTTGATGGTGTACGCTTCTCAGCTGTCACAGCTTTACCGCAACGCCGTTGGCTATGGCTGGAAGCCCGTCGAACCGCATTTTCATTGGCAAAAACTGGTTGCTGCCATTGACACAGAGACATATCGCCTCAGTACGCTTCAAACCCATTCGCTGGAAAAGGCAGGCGCTAAGCTATTTCGAGGCCGAGCCGTGTTACAGGATGCCCATACGATCGTGGTTGGAACACAAACATTTACGGCCCAAAAGATTTTGTTTGCCGTCGGCAGCGAAGCCGTTCTCCCCGTCATTCCCGGTGCTGAATATGCTGTCACATCACGGCATATGTTTACACTACCAACGCAGCCTGCTCGACTTGCGATCATCGGTGGGGGTACATCGGCGTAGAGTTTGCCTGCATCATGAACGGCTTGGGATCTGACGTTACCCAAATTCTTCGGCACAACCAGATTTTGCGGGGATTTGATGACGATATCCGAACCCATCTGCAAACTAGCATGGAACAGCACGGCATCCATTTTCTAACCGGGACGGAGGTGAAGCAGATTGAGAAGACATTTGAAGGGACGCGCCTGGTTTTGTCTGGGTGCGAGGTACCAACGCTTGAAGTTGACGCAGTTGTGCTATTTGCGATCGGCCGAATCCCCTACACTCAAGGATTAGGGCTGGAGAATGCGGGCGTCAGGTTATGTCGCGAGGCAATTGCTGTAAATGAGTATTCCCAGACGAATCAGCCCCATATTTTTGCGGTGGGGATTGCACCGATCGCATCATGCTGACTCCAGTCGCGGTAGCAGAGGGAAGGGCTTTCGCAGATACCCAATTTGGCGACAATCCTACCAACGTAAGTTACGACAGTATTCCAACCGCTGTCTTCAGCCAGCCTGAGGTCGGCACTGTAGGGTTATCTGAGGCTGAGGCGAAACAAGAGTTTGGGGACGATCGGATAAAAATCTACCGGGCTGACTTTCGTCCCCTTTTCTACAGCCTGACTAACAGCAACGAAAAGACCATGATGAAATTGGTGGTTGATCGCCAGACCGATCGCGTTTTAGGCGCACACATGGTCGGGAAAGATGCCGCAGAAATTATTCAATCGGTGGCGATCGCGGTCAAGATGGGCGCAACAAAGCGAGACTTTGACGCAACGATGGCGCTTCACCCAACTACTGCCGAGGAATTTGTCACGATGCGGTAGGAGCGGTAATTAGGGATGGGAGACCTTGTCCTGAAACACGTCGCTCAAGATTGTTAATCCTTCCGCCAAATCCAATATTTGCTTATCTGAAAGATTGCCCAGCACCTCGGCAATTTCGGTGCGGGTTCTGCTGCGGCTTTCCTGGAGATGGTCGATACCTGCTTGAGTCAGTTTCAGCACAACATGACGGCGTTCTTTGGGATGCTCTGTGCGGGTAACAAACCCACGCTGTACCAGGCGTTCGATTAAGGAAGATGCGGTGGCACGCGTTACTCCAAGATGGTCTGCTAAATCGGAAAGGGACGAACCAGGATAGCGATCGAGAAAGTTCAACGCCCGAAACTGGGGAACGGTCAACACGGACGCACTCTGACTCCGCATCTCTGCGCGGATAAACCGCATGACCAACGGCACAGATTCCATCAAAATCCCGGCGCACCATTCAGGGGTTACGCCCTGAGAGGGTTTCTCCATACTCATGCGATCGCTAATCTCCTGATAGATGCCTTTAGAAAGGCAGCAGAACTATCTCGGTGGCATTGGTAAACCGAGTCTAACGTTTTGTGTTCCCTTAATCCCTTTCTCCTTAAACAAGGGTTGAACCTAATCCAGAAATATGGAGTCTAACAAGTAAAGATCTGGATATGCAGAGAAAAAGTGATTCAAAGAAAAACAGCCCGATAGCACGTATATGAATTGTATGTAAAACTACAGTTAGCTTTACTAACTAAACTTCTAGAAGCAGATAACGGATGCAAAATAGTTCCTGGGAACTATTTCATCTATGCCTTTGTACCATCCCCATCCCCCTACCTTTAAAATCACCTGTGTTTGAGCTTGCAAATCAAAGGCTTATCTCTAAGCCAACCCTTCCTAAACCAACTGTACACTTGCACCCCAACTGGTTGAACCGCGCCAGACTTTCGATCATGCTGGTGGGGCTTGCTTGTGTATCCGCTGCCTGTTCTGCATCCGATGCCCAATCTGCCAAGGGTGGTAAAGGCGGAGGCGATCGTGCAGTTCCGGTTGTTGTGGCAACGGCAACCCAAAAAACAGTCCCCATTTTCTTCCGCACAACGGGAACGGTGCAAGCATACTCTACTGTTTCTGTGAAACCACAGATTGACGGCCAGTTGAATGCGGTTTACTTCAGGGAAGGGCAGGAAGTCCGAAAAGGTGACCCGCTGTTTGCCATTGATCCACGTCCATTGCAAGCCGCTTTAGATGAGGCGATCGCGAATCAGAAAAAGCGATTGCCCAGGTCAGCCAGGCACAAGCAGCGATCGTGCAGGCCAAGGCTCAGGTGACGCAGGCCAAGGCAAATGTGGCAAAAGATCTTGCCCAGGCGAAAAATGCAGGCGTGCAGGCACAGCGCTACACGTCGCTACTAAAACAGGGAGCCATCAGCCAGGAGCAAGCCGACCAGGTTCGCACGACTGCTGAATCCCAGAATGCGATCGTTGTTGCCGACCAGGGAAGCGTGACGAACGCGATTGCAGGGGTAGGGGCGGCTCAGGCAAATTTGGAAAACGCTCAAGCCGCCGCGAGCCGCCGCCGCTGCGGTTGACAGTGCCAGGGTGCAGCTCTCCTACACGTCTATCAGTTCGCCGATCGAGGGAAAAACGAGCAGCTTGAAGGTGAACCAGGGAAATTTGGTCAAATCGAACGACACTAATCCGCTGGTCGTCATCAGCCAGATACGCCCAATTTACGTTGCCTTCTCCGTTCCGCAGCGCCTCATCCCCGATGTCAAACGCTATCAATCACAAGGTCGATTGGAAGTGGATGTAATGCCTCCAAAGGACTCTGGGCAACCCATTCGAGGAGAGCTGGTGTTTATTGACAGTACGGTGGATCCAACAACAGGCAGTATTCAGCTAAAAGGTAACTTCCAGAATGCTGAGGGTCGGCTGACGCCCGGTCAATTTGTCAACGTGGTATTGAAACTAACCGAGCAACGTAATGCCATTGTTGTACCAACTTCGGCTATTCAGGTTGGCCAAAAAGGTTCCTTTGTTTACGTGGTTAAGCCTGATAACACAGTTGATCTACGTCAGGTTACGACAGGGAAGCTGTAAATAACCGGACGGTAATTCAGAAAGGCTTACAGTCTGGCGATCGGGTTGTCACCGATGGCCAATTCAACCTAGCTCCGGGTGCCAAAGTACAGGAAAAGCAGGGGGAGAAACGAAGGGATGAGGGATGAGGGATGAGGGATGAAAAAGGCTAAGGGCTAAAGGATGAAGGATAAAACGTATTTCCCCTACCACTCCATCATCTCATCATCTTTCTGCCCCCTCACCCTCACTCCTCACTCCTCACTCCTGCCTCCTTCCCACTTGCCCCTAACCCCACGCTCTCTCCCATGAACCTTTCTGAACTATTCATTCGCCGCCCAGTCATGACTGCTCTGGTTATGATCGGGATTCTGATTTTGGCATAGCAAGCTATCGGATGCTTCCGGTTAGCGATTTGCCCAATGTGGATTTCCCGACGATTCAGGTTTCTGCAAATTTGCCGGGAGCCAGTCCAGAAACGATGGCATCCTCGGTGGCAACTCCGTTAGAGAACCAGTTTTCCAGCATTGCTGGAATTAGTTCGATGACGTCCAGCAGTTCGCTGGGCAGTACGCGGATTACGCTGCAGTTCGACCTGAGCCGCAACATTGATGGGGCTGCTCAGGACGTTCAGTCGGCGATCGCGGCGGCTTCTCGACAGTTGCCGTCAACCCTGCCTAGTCCCCATCTTACCGGAAGGTTAACCCCGCCGATCAGCCAATTCTCTACATTGCCCTCAGTTCTTCGGTTCTGCCCCTCTCCACCGTGGACAAGTATGCGGAAAACCAACTGGCGCAACAGCTTTCGATGGTAGACGGTGTGGCGCAGGTGAACGTCTACGGTTCCCAGAAATACGCGGTACGAGTGCAGGTTGATCCCCAATCCCTCAGCGCAAAAGGAATTGGGATGGACCAGGTAGCGACGGCGATCGCCAATGGCAACTCCAACACGCCAACCGGAACGCTTTACGGGCAACAGCAAAATTACACGATCGAGTCGAACGGGCAATTGATGGATGCGGCTGCCTACCGGACGCTCAATATTGCCTATCGGAATGGGGCACCTGTCCAACTGGGAGAAATTGGGCAGGTGCTCGACAGTGTGGAAAACGACAAGGTGGCAAGCTGGTACAACGGCACACGGGCGATCGTTCTGGCGATTCAGAAGCAACCGGGGACGAACACGGTTGAAATTGTGGACAAGATTAAGAAAATCCTGCCCAATTTCCGCAGACAGATACCCGCTGCCGTCAACATGGAGATTCAGTTCGATCGGTCCCAGCCCATCAAGGAGTCGATCGATGACGTGCAGTTTACCCTGATGCTCACCATTGCTCTGGTGGTGCTCGTCATCTTCCTGTTCTTACGAAATCTTTCTGCAACGGTTATTCCCAGCCTTGCTGTACCCCTTTCCCTGGTTGCAACCTTCGGGGTCATGCTGCTGCTGGGCTATTCGCTGGATAACCTCTCGCTCATGGCGCTGACCCTGAGTGTTGGTTTCGTGGTGGATGATGCGGTCGTCATGTTGGAGAACATTGTGCGCCACATGGAAATGGGCGAAAAACCGTTTGAGGCAGCACTCAATGGCTCCAGAGAAATTGGCTTCACCATTCTTTCAATGACCATTTCGCTGGTTGCCGTATTCATTCCGGTGCTGTTTTTGGGCGGCATTTTGGGGCGGCTATTTCGCGAGTTTGCAGTCACTATTAGCGTGGCGATTCTGGTTTCTGGATTTATTTCTATCAGCCTCACACCAATGCTGTGTTCCCGGTTTCTTCGGCCGCCTCAGGGAGAGCATGATGGAAATGGAGGGACGAGGAGTAGTGGTAATGGCAACGGAAACGGACGTAGGAGTCAGGGGTCAGGGGTCAGGGGTCAGGATCGGTTGGCCACCAGAGGGTGGAAGTCCGGGTTGCAAAGCTTTAAAGCTCGCCTCTACGGTATTTCGGAGGGTTTCTTTAATGGAATGCAGGGGGCCTACGACTGGAGCTTGCGGTTGTCCCTCAAGCATCATCGGCTAACTATGCTGGTTTCAGGAGCAATTCTGGTAGCAACGGTTGTGTTGTTTGTTCTGGTTCCCAAGGGATTTATCCCCAGCACCGACATCGGACAGATTACCGCCAATACCCAGGCAGCTCAGGACATTTCCTTCGATGAAATGGTGAAACATCAGCAGGCGATCGCGGCTATCATCCAGCGCGACCCGAATGTTGATGTGGTCAACTCAACCGTCGGTGCGGGTGGACCGAATGCCTCTGCCAACACCGGACGGATTTTTATTCGCCTGAAGCCGCGCCACGATCGCAGTCTGAGTGCAGATGCCGTGGTGCAGGAATTGCGCCCGAAACTAACGAAGGTTCCCGGTATTAAGGTCTTTCTGCAAAACCCACCCGCAATTAACATCGGGGACAGCAAACGAAAGCCCAGTATCAGTACACGTTGCAAAGTCCGAATCTGCAAGAGCTGTACGACAATGCTCCCAAGCTGGAGGAAAAGCTCCGCCAGCTCAAGGAATTGCAGGATGTCAACAGCGATTTGCAGATCAACAATCCCCAAATTACGGTTCAGGTCAACCGCGATCAGGCATCGGCTTTGGGACTCACTTCCGAACAAATTCAAAGCGCGTTGGGTGATGCCTACGGTACTCGTCAAGTTTCTACCATTTACGCCCCGGACAGCCAGTATCAGGTAATCCTAAGCGTTATGCCGCAATATCAACAGAATCCAGATGCCCTGAACTTGCTTTCAGTCAGTAATCCTAACGGTCAACTGGTTCCGCTGAATGCGGTCGCAACGCTGGTTAAGGATGTGGGACCGCTCACGGTAAATCACTCTGGGCAATTATCTTCCGTCACCCTTTCCTTCAACCTCGCACCGGGAGTGTCTCTCGGCGACGTCACCGGAAAAATTGATCAGCTTGCACGTCAAACCCTTCCTGAAAGCATCACTACGGCATTTCAGGGTTCGGCGCAGGCGTTTCAGGCGTCCCTGCAAGGATTGGGGTGGCTGCTGGTGGCTGCCATTCTAGTGATTTACATTGTCCTGGGGATTCTCTACGAGAACTTCATTCACCCGCTAACGATTCTCTCCAGCCTTCCTTCTGCCGGATTTGGGGCGTTGTTGACCCTGATGCTATTCCGGGTCGATCTCAACATCTACGCGTTTGTCGGCATCATCCTGCTAATCGGCATTGTAAAAAGAATGGAATCATGATGATTGACTTTGCGATCGAGGAGCGACAGAAAGGCAAGAGAGCCTACGATGCCATTTATGAAGCCTGCCTTGTTCGTTTTCGTCCGATTATGATGACGACGATGGCAGCCTTGATGGGAACACTGCCGATCGCCCTTGGAATTGGGGCGGGAGCAGATGCCCGTCGCCCGCTTGGACTGGCCGTTGTGGGTGGTCTTCTGTTCTCCCAATTTCTAACCCTGTATCTCACGCCTGTTTTTTATACCTATATGGAGTCCTGGCAGGACAAACTCTCGAAGCGCAAGTGGCGGAAGCAGCATGCGCAGGATGGAGCGGTTGACGACCACCAGGAGAGGGTAGAAAAGGCAAGCAGCAGACAAGGTTAACTAATAGAAGCGAAGATTCAATGCTTGGGGATGCCCCAAACCCCCAACTTGGTGGACGGCTGCGTCCCCAAACCCCCTCCAGATCAGGTTGACGGTGGGATGCGACGAAGTGCTTCGCATTGCTGGGGTGGCAGGGAGTTTAGGTAGGGGGTAGGGGGTAAGCAGAATTGAGAGAGGGCGTGAAGCAATGGACAAAGGTTACTTGTCCTAACCCTGGGATTCAAAGACTTCCGCTACTAAACATTTAATGGGATATACCCAAAACGGCAAAACCAACCGGCAATCCCTTTTGGGGGCGTGGGGAGTTAGGCCCCACAAAGCTGGGGTCCGGGGAAGTCCCCGGCATAAATACTGCAACGAAATTAATCCATCAAAAGGAGTTAATCCCTTGAGCGTTTCATTTGATCGCGTATCTACCATTTACGACGCTACACGAGGTCTACCGCCCGACGTTTCGGCACAGGTGACAGAGTGCATTCTGAACCTGGTTTCGGCAACCCGAGACACTCGATTTTTGAACCGGGAATTGGCACGGGACGAATTGCGTTGCCGATCGTGCAGCGTGGCTATTCCTATACAGGCATCGATATTTCAAAGCAGATGATGGAGGAACTGCGCCGCAAGCTGGATGGAATACCCAATAAACTCCATCTAGTTCAAGGTGATGCAACTTCTCTACCTTTTGAGGACCATTCGTTTGATGTGGCCTTAACGGTTCACTTGTTGCATCTGGTCGCCGAGTGGCGAAAGGTTTTGTCAGAAATCCGACGCGTGTTGAAACCGGAGGGCCTTTTCTTATACACGCATGGACGAATGAGGGATGCGGTTCCGGGAGATGAGGAGTTTAATCAGATTCAATCTGAATTTAGTCAAACGTGGAAAGACATCCTGGCCAGCTACGACTTTCAGTTGAAGGATTACGGGGCAACGGAATCGGACGTTTTGAGGAATTGTCCCAACAGGGAGCAACGCTAGAAACGATCGTTGTAGCCCAATGGCGGATTAAGCAAACCGTTGGAGAGTTGCTCGATCGTTATCGTGGCAGAGCCTATAGCTCATCTTGGCAAATCCCAGATGCAATTTTTTCGCCCGCAATTCACGACCTGACAAACTGGTGTCAGCAGCACTATCCATCCCTCGGTTTAGACGCATCCCACGAAGCGCGATTCAGAATTACGATCGTGCGCAATTGGACGTGATGCGAGAGGAGTGAGGGGAGAGGAGTGACGGATAAAGGATAAGGGATAAAGGATGAGGCATGAAAGCGTTTACTGACTCCCCATTGCCATTGCCCATTGCCCATTGCCCACTCCAACGCCATCACCTAGACACCATTTGGTAGTGACAGACACGGTTTCTGTCTTGAAACATCCATCAGGATAGGGAATCTTGACTGGATTGCATTTTGCTATGAGCTTATTGACCAACGCTACGGATGTTGTTATCGAGGAAGACCTCAAGCAATTTCTCATCATTTTGTTAGTTGCCCTGAGTGCAGCCAGTCTTCCCAAGATTTTTACCTGGTTGCGGCAGGTTCCCTATACCTTGCTGTTGGTCATTGTGGGTTTAGGGCTGGCACTGGTCGATGTCCGGCTGCTGAATTTGTCGCCGGGGATGATTTTGATGGTCTTTTTGCCCCCGTTGCTGTTTGAGGCAGCCTGGAACATGAAGTGGTCAGAGCTACGCCGGAGCTTTTGCCAAGCAGCCTTTATGCTGTTGGCGGGGTGATTCTCTCGATCGCTGCCGTTGGCTGGGCACTGCACCAGTTTGCCCGTGTTCCCTGGATGACTGCTCTCCTGGTTGGCGGCTGTCTGTCTGCAACCGACTCGGCAGCGGTTTTAGGCTTATTTCGAGAGGTTGGGGCCGGTAAACGGCTAACAACCCTTTAGAAGGGGAAAGCCTGCTCAACGATGGAGCTTCTGTTGTTGCCTTTGGGGTTTTGGTTGAACTGGCAATGGATTCGCAACCCTTTCAACTTTCAACAACAGTGCTGCGCTTTTTGTTGTCACCGGAATAGGGTTGGGACTTGGCGGCCTGATTGGAATCTGTGTTGCCTTTCTGACTCAACGTTACGAGCTGTCCTGGGTTGAACAATCTCTTACACTCGTTACCGCTTACGGAACTTATTTATTAGTGGAAGAACTGGGCGGGTCGGGGGTGATTGGAGTCGTAACGGCAGGTCTGGTAATCGGAAATTTCAGCGCTCAAACGGGAGTCGAACCCGTGAAGCGATCGACCATGACCGAATTCTGGGAATTTGCCGTATTTTTTGTTAATTCAATTTTGTTTCTACTGCTGGGCGATCAAATTCACCTGCCAAAGCTAATTAATAACATTGGAACAACCTCCGTGGCGATCGTCGCGATCGTTGTGTCCCGCGCCGTTTCCATTTATGGGTTCACGGCTCTGACAAACTGGTTAGCCAAAACAGAGATTCCCTGGCGTGAGCAAACCATTCTCTGGTGGACCGGGTTACGGGGTTCTGTCTCTATTTCTCTGGCGTTGAGCATTCCGGTGATGGTTATGGGACGGGATGAAATCATAGCGAACTCCTTTGGGGTGGTGTGGTTTACGCTGCTGGTACAGGGACTCACAACAAAATGGCTCCTGAAAACGCTGAACTTGCTAGAAGACCAATCACTTCGGGAAGAGTATTTGCAGCTCATTGCCCGTCGAGATGCTTTGCAAGGAGTTCTCAAGCATTTAATTCAGGTTGAAAACCAGCTAACGATTAGCCCTGCGCTGCATCAACTGCAAGTTGACTTTGCCAAACAACAGCTTCAGCAACTCCAGAAAGATATTCAGTACCTGCACGAGCAGCATCCTTCTCTACAAGCATTTACGCTTCAGCAACATCAGGAAAAATTGCTGGCGATCGAAGAGGAAATCTACATCAAATTTGTACAATCCGGCTTACTCAAAAACTCTCTACCGCCGATGATGCAAAAGGCATTTGATAATTAACGGATGGGCGTTGCTGAATTTGGCCATGGAAATACATGCTTTATACCCGAAACTTCGTTTCGTTTCATAGTGCTTTTCAGCAACGCCAATGGATGAAGCCTATTGCGATCCTATTTGGATTGTGAAAAGGATTCCAAAGGAACCTCTTTTCACAAAGCCCTCTAATTCATGAATGATTTGGGACTGCTGTAATATGACTGGTCAGGTGGATAGGGCATCAAAAGCCAGCATTGTGATTGAGTATGATGGCATTCCTGGAGATAAAGAATCGCAGTTTAGGCAGTGGCAATCAGAGATTCAATCGGGAGTTAGCCAATTTGAGGGATATTTGGGAACGGATATTTTTCCACCTGTCAATAATGGGCAGGATGGATGGTATATCGTCGTCCACTTTGATAGCCACGCACACCTGAGCCAATGGCTTGATTCAGACATTCGACACTACTTAATTAACAAAGGCAGGCGAAAGTTTGGGGCCTATCGCTACCGCATTGGAACCGGATTAGAAGGATGGTTTTCAAGGGGCAAAAACCAGGACGAAAGCCCAGGTCCGCCTGCATGGAAACAGATTTTTTCAGTTTTGTTTGGGCTATATCCGACCGTCATGATCGAAACATTAGTCTTTTCCCACTTTCGCTTAATGGAGTCTTGGTCGATTGCATCCAAGATGTTTGTCAATAATTTAGTGAGTTGCTGCCTTTTAACCCTGGTCGTGATGCCTCTGGTTACTTCACTATTGAACTTCTGGTTAAAACCACAGCGATCGACCGCAAAAATAAATTTAATTGGAACACTGCTTGTGTTTATTGGATATGGATTAATGATTTCTATTTTTCACTTCTTTTCATAAATATCTTTTTGATATTTTTTGATGTTTGAATCATTCGAAACGTCATTGCTAATTCTCTAAATGGAAAACCACAAATAGAAAATTAACAAAGAAAATGTAAACGAAACTACAAAAGTAGTTTCACTATCTCGTTATTACTGGATACATTCAGAAACCGTTCTGGAACAGTTTCATTAATTCGATTTCATCACTGTATAGCAATCCCCATTTACCTATGGAGATTAAGAGGTCTTGTGAGCAATGGCTTCTGTAGCGTTTTTCCAAAATACTCAGAGATAGCGATCGCTATATGCAACCCTGTTTAACCATCAACACCTGAGGACAACGAGGATCACTAAATGTCAGTACATTCCGATCTGGATATGCATGAAGGCCCATGGGATCGCAGGACCTGTGAAACTGCTGTACGGGCTAAACGACAAGCCACCGTTGGTCGATGGCATCTTCGTCGCCCTGCAACACGTGTTTGCCATCTTCATCCCGATTGTCACACCGGGACTGATTATCGCGGGTGCGCTCAAACTAGACGTGCAAACCACCAGCTACGTTCTGGGGATGTCCCTGCTGGTCTCCGGCATCGCCACCTTCATCCAGGCACGCACCGTCGGACCGATTGGTTCTGGCCTGCTCAGCATCCAGGGCACCAGCTTCGCCTTTGTCACCGCCATTCTGGCCGTCGTCAACGGCTCCCTCGAAAAGGGCAGAACCCCCAGGAAGCGCTGTCCCTGGTGCTGGGTCTCTGCTTCTTTGGCTCCTTCATCCCGATCATCCTGAGTCGGTTTCTGCACCTGACCCGCAAGATCTTCACCCCTCTGGTCACCGGCGTTGCCGTCACCCTGATTGGGCTGACCCTGATCAAAGTTGGCATGTTCTACATGGCGGGCGGGGTCCGGCCAAAGCCAACGGCACCCTCGGCAGCTTGCAGAACTGGGCTGTCGTTTGTGGTGTTTTTGATCGTGGCTTTGTGCAGCGCCAGTTCCAACAAGTACCTGAAGATGGAAACCAATCATCATTGGGTTGGCCGTTGGGTTTGTCATCTCGCTGTTCCTGGGCTTGATTGACTTCAGCAAGGTGGCAGGACTGCCGATTATCAACCTGCCGATTCCGTTTCGCTTTGGGTTGGCGTTTGACTGGGCCACCTTTGTGCCGTTTGCGATTATCTACGTGGCGCTGACCCTGGAGGTGATTGGCGACATCACCGCGACCTCGATGGTCTCGGGTGAGCCGATTAGTGGGGATCTTTTTCCGCAGGCTCAAGGGCGGCATCTTGGGCGATGGGGTGAACTCGCTGCTGGCGTCGATTTGCAGCACCTTTCCGGTGGTGACCTTGGCGCAGAACAACGGGATTATTCAGCTCACAGGGGTGGGCAGTCGCTATGTGGGCTACTATGTGGCGGCGATTCTGTCGGTTTTGGGGCTGTTTCCGATTATCGGCGGGATTTTGCGGACGATTCCGCTGCCGGTGGTAGGCGGAGCAGTGATGCTGATGTTTGGCACGGTGGCAGTAGCGGGAATGAACATCCTGCGCTCGATGCCGATGGACAATCGCTCGACGGTGATTTTGGCGGTGTCGTTGGCGATGGGGTTGGGGGTGACGTTTTCGCCGGATAGTTTGAAGGCGTTCCCGGAGATGGTGCACACGATTTTGGAGTCGGGGATTGCGACGGGTTCCTTGTTTGCGTTGGTGCTCAATCTGGTGTTGCCGAAGCATTCTGAACCGGAACCGGAGATGGAGGCCCTTGAAGAGTCGAATGAGCAACTCGAAGAATCCAACTTCTCCAGGTAGAGCTTCTGTTTAGAGCGATCGTGGCTTCGTTAATCAATCTGGTCCGGGGACTTCCCCGGATCCTCGCTATGGGGGTCCTAACTCTCACACGCCCCCGAATAAGAGGTCTGGGATTAATTGCCACACCTATTTGTGAAGACCTAGAAGGGGGATACAGTTACTTTATGGAACCTGGGAACCGCTTCCAAAACGGGATGTTCTCAACGATTAAACTGGTATTAGGTTTTGGGAAAGTGTACTGCTGTAAACTACAGCGGCTTATACTTTATAGCGGTTCACATTTACAACGATCGCGCAACCGACAAGAGGAATTATGGACAACCTGAAGGTCGTCATCATCGGTGCCGGGATGGGCGGCTTAACCGCTGGCATTGCTCTACGGCAGATTGGATATGAGGTTGAAGTGTACGATCGCGTTAGTGAATTGCGTCCTGCGGGTGCTGCAATCTCCCTCTGGTCTAACGGAATTAAGGTATTGAACCGATTAGGTTAAGCAATGAGATTGCCCTTATTGGTGGGCAAATGGATCGTATGGCTTACTACAGCTATACCGGGGAAAAGCTGACGGATTTTAGTCTGTTTCCGCTGATCGAACAGGTGGGGCAGCGTCCCTATCCCGTTGCCCGCTCGGAACTTCAGCAAATGCTGTTAAATGCACTGGGGCAGGATACCGTGCGTTTGGGCGCTAAATGCGTAGCGGTCGAGCAGGATAAAACCAGTGCGACCGCGATTTTTGAGGACGGCAGCAGGGCTACTGGTGATGTCTTGATTGCAGCGGATGGCACCCACTCTGTCATTCGCCCCTATGTGGTGGGGCATCCAGTCGATCGCCGCTATGTTGGCTACGTTAACTGGAATGGCCTGCTGCCTGCCACGGAGGATCTGGCTCCCAAAACAAGCTGGGTCATTTACGTTGGTGAAAACAAACGCGCTTCACTGATGCCGATCGGGGCGGTCGCTTCTATTTCTTTCTGGATGTGCCCTTTTAAGGGAAGAAGCGCTGGAACCTGGTGAAATTCGGTCCGATCTAATGCGCTTTTTTAAGGGCTGGGCGGA
The DNA here is from genome assembly GCA_034541955.1 of Kovacikia ellensis JS3. GTDB lineage: Bacteria > Cyanobacteriota > Cyanobacteriia > Leptolyngbyales > Leptolyngbyaceae > Kovacikia. The sequence continues at coordinate 339,278 of JAVYJL010000003.1, forward strand.
ACCCGTGCAAACCCTAATCCAGCGACTTGAACCTGATAAAACCAACCGGGTACTGATCCACGACATCGACCCATTGGACACTCTGGTTAGGGGACGCGTTGCCCTTTGGGAGACTCTGGGCATTGCACCGCTCCCGATTTAGGGCAGGGCGGCAGTCAGGCGATCGAAGATGCGCTGGTATTAACTAATTACCTAATTAGCACCAACATTAGTGTTGCAGATGCCCTGAAGCGCTACGAAGCAGAACGGGTCGATCGCGTCGCTGAAATCGTTTTACGGGCACGCAAACGAGCCGACATGATCCACGGCAAAGACCCAGAGATTACCCAAAAATGGTACGAAGAACTGAAGTATGAGGACGGGACAGAAACCATTCGGGGATTGCTAAGACAATTCTGGGAGGGCCGTTGCGTTAAAGCAGGTGATAGGGAGTAGGTGGTAGGTTATGGGGAAGTTGACGACGCATGTTTTGGATACGGTTCACGGGCGTCCCGCAGCGAATTTGACAATCGAACTGTGGTCTGTTGATGCCCCATCTGGGCAGAAGACACTGCTAAAAAGCATCACGACCAATGCCGATGGACGAACGGATGCGCCGCTGCTAGTCGATGCGGAACTGGTTGTCGGCATCTATGAACTGGTGTTTGCGATCGGTCCCTACTTTGCCCGAACGATTAACACACTGCCCGATCCACCGTTTCTAAATCGAGTTCCCATTCAGTTTGGAGTTGCTAACGCAGACGCTCATTATCACGTCCCGCTTCTAGCCTCACCGTGGTCATACAGTACCTATCGCGGAAGTTAGGGAGGAAAGAGAGCAATGTCGTATTTGATCGCTGAACTCAATCAAATGGACCAGGAGCGGTTTGTGGCAGCGCTAGGTGCTGTCTTTGAAGATACGCCCGCGATCGCGCGACAAGCCTGGGAAAAAGGCCGTTCGCTGATGTGATGGACCTGCATCAAAAGATGGTTGATGTGGTCAATGCCATGAGTCAGGAGGAACAATTGGCGTTGATCCGCGCCCACCCCGATTTGGGTAGTAAAGCCAAAATGGCTGATGCATCGGTTCAAGAACAGGCCGGAGTGGGTCTGGATCGACTGTCACCTTCGGAATTTGAGCGGTTTCAAACATTAAATCAGACGTACAAAGAAACCTTTGGATTTCCGTTTATTATTGCGGTCAAAAATCACACCAAAACCAGCATTCTCGACGCTTTTGAACAGCGATTGCACTACTCTGCGGAAGCGGAGATCCAGCAAGCGATTACTGAGATTTCGCAAATCGCTCAGTTTCGCTTGCTGGATGTCGTCAAACAGTAAGATTTTTCCACCAAAAATGTATTAGCTAGCACAGTCGAAAGCTTTAGTTTCCCTGTATACAGAATCCAGTTAAATAGCTACGTCCAATTTAAACCGTTGTTGAGACGGATGATAGGCGTAGAAAGCATTGCAGTTCAATCGATTAAGAATCGCTGTCCGTAGGGGTTATAACGCAAACGAACAACTGTTACTTGCTAATGGCCGGAGACTAACGGCTATCAGCTATTTCTGTTTATTCATCTGTGCTACGTGTGAGGAGTCATGGTTACAACTATCGTGAAGCGCGGCTGCCTAGCCCCTTTGTCTGTTGCGATCGGCGGTTTGGTTCTAGTTTCATCGCCGGTAAGTGGAGCAGAAACCCCGAAAATGATGAGCTTTTTCGTCGGAAATTGTTGATGTCACAACGCTAGAAACGAACGCTGGAAGTGCCGATCAGGTAGCCGACGTCTCTTCCGGGATGGAGCAGGTGACATCGGTTTCACAGCTAACAGACGTAAAGCCGACTGATTGGGCATTTCAAGCGCTGCAATCGCTGGTAGAGCGTTACGGCTGCATTGTGGGTTATCCAGATAAAACCTATCGCGGCAACCGGGCATTGAGCCGCTATGAATTTGCGGCGGGTGTAAATGCCTGCCTCGATCGCATCAATGAGCTGCTTGCAGCGGCAACCGCTGACCTGGTGAAGAAAGAAGATCTGGTTGCATTGCAAAAACTACAGGAAGAATTTGCGGCTGAATTAGCAGCATTGCGGGGCCGGTTGGACACCCTGGAAGTTCGCACTGCTACCCTTGAAAGACAACAATTTTCGACCACCACCAAACTCACTGGCAACATCTGGATTAACCTAACGGGCGCGTTTACAGACGGTGATGTCCTTGCAGAACGGGAGTTGCAAACAGTGCATTTGCGCCCCCAGACGAAATCCCGTAACGCTGGTACCATCCAGGGTTCTGCGAAGGGAACCGGAAATTACGATGAGTTACTACGCATTTCTCACGTTTAACACATCGTTCACCGGAAAGGATTCGCTGATTACGCAGTTCAATGTGGGAAATGGAAACTCTCCCGCCAACCAACTTGTTTCTGCCGGATTTTTAATTCCTGGGGTACTCCTATTTGGACCAAAGCGGCACGCCAACCCCTGGTCAGGTGGTAATTCGGGAACTGTCCTACACATTTCCCGTTGGCGGTAGCGTGCGGGTGGCGATCGGTCCCCGGCTCAACTTTTACCGTTACTTTGACAACAACCGCTTTACCTTCTTTCTCACCGGCGCAACCAGCTACAACTCCAACGGCAGCACGCTTTCAAACGCGATCGATCGGGGGTCTGGTGCAGCCATTATCTGGAATATTAATAAACAGTTTCGATTTGCAGCAGCCTATCTGGCTGAGAGCACAGAATTTCTGAATCCCAGTGTGTTCAATACCTCCAGCAATCCCCGGGCGGGATTATTCAACGGCACAAACACCATTTCTGCTGAGCTAGACTATGCTCCCAGCCCAGAATTTAACCTGCGATTGCTCTATACCCGATCAGATCTCAAACCCTACAACGGCTACATCGGCGGTGCGGTGGGTGAACCCTTACCCTACGGCTATGCAGACGATGGTTTTGGTGGACGGGTGAGAGATTCTGGGGCAGATACCGTTGTGGCCAACTTTGATTGGTTAATCACAAAGAGATTCGGTATTTTTGGACGATACTCCTTTGGCAGTCTGGATATTAACCCGGTGAACCCAACCCGTTCCGGCGGAAAAATTGATGTTCAATCCTTCCAGGTTGGGTTGGGATTTCCTGACTTAGGGAAAAAGGAGCGCTGGGGTTGTTTCCTTTTGGTTCCCCATGATTACTTGAGGGGACGGAGATTCCTGCTGTCTGGAGGAGGGGATGGCGGCACCCAGTATGAACTGGAAGCATCTTACTATTACCCGCTAACCAACAACATTGCGATCGTTCCAGCCTTCTACACCATTTGGAATGCCAATGATTTTGACAGTAATCCAACCGTATATGTTGGCAACATCCGCGCCCAGTTCAGCTTCTAATAGCCTGCCAGCCTTGCCTCTTCCAGGTCGAATTCGCGCTCAAGTCGGCGCAGCACAGTATCATCGATGATTCCCTCGTTACGCAGCCTAACCACAATTCTACGTTCCGTTGCCAGCATCTCATTTTGTAATTTCCATAGAACATCGAGCTGTACTGTATCGCCCATATCCATTGCGATACAAACATCGCACAGTTGGCGAATTCGCTCCTGGTACTTGGCTCGTAGGGATTGAACCAGCATGGATGCGCCCAGCGCACTGTTTTCCTCCATCAACTCTTCGAGTCGAGCCAGTCCTGCTTCGGCTGCTTTGAGTCTGGCTTCCATTTCCTCACGCTCTGCTGTGCCATCGTCACAGATTTTTAGAGCGCGAATCAAAGCTGGCAGCGACAACCCCTGCAAAACGAGCGTGATGAGGATGACGCAAAAGGTCAGGAAAATAACCAAATCCCGCTCAGGAAAAGGAGCACCCGTTTTTGTGACGAGGGGTAATGCCAGAGCCGCCGCCAGGGAAACGACTCCGCGCATTCCCGTCCACCCAATAACAACAGGATATTGCCAGGGTGGATAAGGATCGAGCCTTCCCAACTTCTGGTTAATCCAGCGGGGAATATAGGCGGCTGGAAATACCCAAATCAGGCGGACGAGGATGACAACTGCACTAATTAGAAACACGTACCACCCCAGGGTGACGATCGACCGCTCAGAGATGGCCTTAATGATGCTTGGCAATTGCAATCCAATCAGGATGAAGACTAGACCGTTGAGCAGAAAAACAAAGAATTCCCAGACGGCGATCGCCTGCATCCGCGTGATTGGTGAAAACGCTTCGGGACTGTGCCAGCGGTGATAAAAGCCAATAGCAACAGCAGCCAGCACGCCTGATACTCCTAAATGCTCGGCTAGCAGATAGGCAGCGTAGCTCATCAAAACCGTGGTGGATACTTCCACTAGCGGGTTATCAAGCTGCCGATGGATCCAGATCACCAGCCATCCCGTTGCTAACCCAACCAGCACTCCCCCAACGCCCACGGATACAAACCGCAAACCTGCTTCCCAAATGGAAAACGTACCCGCTACAGCGGCGGCAATCCCGAAGCGATACGCCACCAGCCCGGTTGCATCATTGACCAGACTCTCCCCTTCCAGAACGGTCACAATCCGTTTAGGAACATTCAGCCGTTCCGTGATGGCGGTAGCTGCGACCGCATCGGGTGGAGAGACGATCGCCCCCAAAACAAACGCCACTGGCCAGGTGATTCCGGCGATCGCCGCATGGGCCACCACTGCAACCACACAGGTTGTAGCCAGCACCAGACCAATGGCCAGCAGCAAAATCGGTCTTAAGTTGGCGCGAAAAGCCCGCCATGAACTATTCCACGCCGCCGATGTAAGCAACGGTGGTAGAAACACCAGGAAAACAATTTCAGGGTTAAGCTCAACGTTTGGCAGACCAGGAATGAACCCAAGCGCCAACCCTCCAACTACCAACAGAATGGGGTAGGAAACGCCAATCTTCTCAGCAACAACCGCAAGAATGGCTGCTGCAATCATTAGCCCGAAGACAATTTCAATTTCATGCATGATGGGCTTACAGATAAGGGTGAATGACTATGAGGAAATTGGGGTGAGAGGGCGAGGGGTGAGGGGTGAAGGGTACAAAATCTGAAATCTTGAAACTAGAAAAGAGATAGAAAGGAGTTAGGTTGCTTTCGTTTCTTGCTGAAGGTTTTCCATTTCGAGGATTACGCGCTGTTTAGCGGCAACTAGGTGATCTTTGATGGCTTCAGCAGCGGCTTTCGGGTTTCGTTGGGCGATCGCTTGATAGATGTGGCGGTGTTCGGTTCGAATGTCCAACACATTGCGGTTCTGCTGAATGGTTTGAATTCGGAGCAGCATCATCTTGTCAAATAAATCATCCAGCATGGCCCTCAACCACAGGTTGCCGGAGCTTTCCGCTAACAGGCGGTGAAACCGATAGTCTAGATCGAGAAGCTGAAAGTTTATGAGTTGGGAGGGGTTGCTGCCGTCGAGCCTGTCTGCCTGGCTAACCATCTGAGAAAGCTCTAGCAGTTGGGCCTCAGTTGCGTTGCGGCAGGCATCGGTGGCAGACAGTTGCTCTAGAGCAATTCGGCAATCGTAGAACTGGGCGGCATCCGTCGCGGAAAAGGTGGCGACCCTGAGCACGTTGTCTACTTCGACGACCAGATCTTCATTTTGGAGCTGACGCAACGCTTCCCGAATCGGCGTGCGGCTCACCTGCAAGTCGTTGGCAAGCTGGGTTTCAACCAGGCGCTGTCCGGGAAGCAGTTCGCCAGACAAAATCGCGCTGCGAATGGCCTGATAGGCTTGCTCTTTCAGGGGTTGGGTGCGCTGGAGCGATCGCGGAAACTGGGACAACCGTTTACTCCTTCTTGGTCTCAACCTGCTTATAAAAAGCTAACAGGTTATCTTGCATGTTTTGCAGCCAGCTCTGGTTTTCGCTCTCGATGGCTTTCTCAATTGTTTCAACCAATAGGGCAACGTTTTCCGGTTTCTGTTTATCTTGCTCAGAAAGCGAATTCCACAGCACTTTGAGGTCGTACAAATTGTCAGCCGCCAGGTTATATCCTACTAGCGTATCTTCAATCCGCCTGAATTCTAGAAAGCTGGCGAATGCTGCCGTTAGCGCACTCGTAACCGCGACCCAGCTACCCAACTGCACAGCGGCCAGGAGGGTTCCCATACCGCCAACAATGTAGACGGCCCACTGAAGGAGCTGAAGTTGGCCGTCCAACTCTTTGCTTTACGGCGATACCGATCGAATTGATCATCTAACCGCATAGCCAGATAGGTTCCGGCATTCAGGTCTGCAAATCTCTCTGCAAATCGTTCGGGTCGATCTTCCTTACCTTCTTTAGGGAAGGGGAGGGAGGGGCACGCTGGTTTCAGTTTCGTAGGGGCTGAGGCAGGTGTGATGCACAGGGCTACCTTTCAACCGTTCGCTAATCAGTTTGATTTGGTAAGCAAGCAGAGCATCCCGATTCTCTCGGTAACTGCCCACGCGGGTCCGGTACAGGAAAATCTCTCGCTTTAGGGCTTCAGCGCTTCCCCGCAGCAAGATCCAGGAGTTGCCCTTGCCAAACTTCACAGACCCGGCCAGCAGAATGCTGATGAGAATAGGGACGATGATCAGGCAAAGCTTTAAGGATTGGGTGACAGTCCTGGGAAGATCGGTTAGTGTGACCAGCACGGCCAGAATCGTGGCAAGGACCGTCAGGCTGACCAGGCAAATTCGCAGGTTGATAAAGCGACGCTGGGCAGAGGTAGCATTTTGCTGTAGGTCTGCTGACGCTCCCAGGCATTGCTCAGCAAGGTGATATTGGGCGGGGTAATTTTCTGCTGAGCTGTCGTTCGGTGCTGGCTCGGCGGCGTCGGGGTGAGCATTTCCCGAATTAGTTGGGTTAGCTCAGTGAGGGGTTTGAGAGGTCAAATAGAATGAATCGACCGGATTTAATCAGTTGGGCGATCGCGCCTCGTGACGGTAGCTCTGGGAAGCGAATAGCAGCGGCAATTTCGTCGGCTAATCTGCCACTGCCTGCAACAACGATGATGGGTCTGTGGGCTTCGACGCTTTCGGCCACTTCGCTAAGGGCAACGTTACCACCGTTAACCAGGAGGGTGAGCGAGGGGGCGGAATCAGCCAGGATGGTGGCAATCTGGCTGAGCAAATGAGTCTCATCGCCCCAGTTAGTGCCGGGGGTGAGGAAAATGTGGGTGTGGTTTGGCTCCAATGGTTTGAGTGCGTCGGTGAGAAAGGAAACGCCGGGCACGACGACTTTGCTGGCGGGGAAACGCCAATTAGGGGAAAGGTGGCGGATGCGGCAGCGCGGGCTTTTCCTATCATTTGCATGACTCCAGCATCGGTGCCGCCGTCAATGACGCAGGCGTTGAGTTTCTGGATTAGGGGACGAGGGTTTGGAATAGGTGGTGCAGGCGATCGCTGCTCTCGTCGGTCATTTTGCTGGCTCCACCGATGAGGACAAGGGTGGGCTGGGGTGGTTGGAGATCGGCGTGTTGCAGGAGGGTGGGGAGATCGGTGGCGGGATCGACAGGGATGGAGATGGGGTGTTGCATGGGCGAGTGGGTTGAGGATGGTTGAAGGTGTTGATGTGGGCTTCGTTGTAGGCTTCGTTGTTGTATCAATGCCGGGGACTTCCCCCGGCCCCCGCTATGTGGGGTCTCTAACTCCCCACACCCCCGAAAGGGGCTGATGGTTGGATTTGCAGTCTTGAGTACATCCCGTCGAACGGTTAGTGGCGAAAGTCTTTGAACCACGGGAGTAGGACAAGTATCTTTGTTTGTGGCTTGTCCTCTTTATCCTCTAGCCCTTACCCTTTATCCTTTAGCCCTTATCCTTTATCCTTTAGCCCTTATCCTTTATCCTTTAGCCCTTATCCTTTATCCTTTAGCCCTTATCCCCCTCCCGCTCCTAACTGCCAACCAACTGCTGAAACCACTCGTCTTCCAGCATTTCCTCAAAGGCGGGGTCCGTCTTTGCCTCATCCCGGTATTTCGGATCGAGTTTAATTGCCTGCTCCAGGTTCGTTAGCGTAGAATCAACCTTTCCCTGAAACGCGTAGCAGGCGGCCTTGTTGAAATAGGAGACAGCATAATCTGGCTTCAGCTTCAGCGCCTTATCAAAGCAGGCGATCGCGTCCTTATCCCGCCCCAACTGCATTAACGCATAGCCGCGTCTATCCTGCGCCTTAAACGAGTCGGGCTGGAGACGGATCACCTCATCAAAGGACGCGATGGCTTCCTGAAATCGCTCCAAGGCTTCCAGAGCCATACCCCGGTTCAGCCAGGCAACTGCATTTCCCGGTTGATACTGGACAGCCCGATCGAAGCAATCAAACGCTTCCTTCTGCCGCTGCAACGACCCCAACGCGGCACCCCGGTTCACCCAGGCTTCTGCATAATCCCGCTTAATTGCCAATGCTTTGTCGTAGGCCGCGATCGCATCCTTGTAACGCTTCAGCCTCGCCAACGTCAGCCCTTGGCTGAACCAAAAGGTGGCGTTTTCGGGTTGAAGCTGAATCGCTTTACCCAACGAGACCAGCGCTGCGTCATGCTGTTGCAGTTTTTGCTGAGTCAAGCCCCGCTGATACCACACATCGGCATTATCCGGTTGAATCTCAGTCAGCTTATCGTACTGGGAAAGCGCTTCCTCAAAACGGCCTTCAGCAAACAGCGCATTTCCCCATTGATCAATTCGGATGGATCCAGGAACAATTCGGGATGGAGGAATTTCAACGACTCGACTTGCTCATTCAAGGATTGAACCGTTTTTTGAACGTCGATTACTGCCGCTTCCGAAACCGGAGATGCCTTCGCCAACTGCTTGAGGATGACATCCTTTGCTGCTGCGCGGCGGCTTGCAGTTCCTTCAATTGAGCTGAGAAATCCGCTTCTAACTGTTTGAGCGTTTGCAGGGATGTATCGGACTGCTGATTGGTCTGCGATCGTAGCTGAGTCACCTGTTCCGCAAACTCCGCTACAGTCTTTTCCAAATTGCTCAAAACTTTGGTCTGCTCTGCCTGAATTTGGTTTTGAGCAGCGGTTTGCAGTTCTGAAAGTTGCGGTACAAAGTTTGCCTTGAGCTGTTCTAAGCTTTCCAGAATCGAATCCCGCCGCTGCTCAATGCTGGATTCCAGCTTCGAGAGCTGATCCATCAGTTTCCGCTCTGATCGGGTGAGGTTCTCAATCATGCGCTCCCGCTGTTGCTGCATGTCGGATTTCAACCCCGAAAGCTGCGGGTCAAACTCCGCCTTCAACAGTTCCAGACCTTGCAAAACCGCATCCTTTTGCTGCTGCGCAGCGGTTTGCAGTTCCGCAAGCTGGGCATTAAACGATCGCTCAGCTTCCCGCAGTTCCGCAAGCATCTGAGTCTGCTGCTGTAGTGCATCGGCTTGAAGCCCCTCTATCTGGGAAGGAAACTCGGCTTTCAACGCTTCTAGGCTTCGCAAGATAGAATCCCTCTGCTGCTGGGCAGCGGTTTGCATCTCTCGCAATTGGGCATTAAACACCCGCTCTGACTCCTGGAGCGTTTCAATCACCCGCACCTGCTGCTTTTTCGCTTCATACTGAAGCCCGCTCAACTGCGGAGAAAATTCGGCTTTTAGCGTTTCCAGGCTTCGGAGAATTGTGTCTTTCTGCTGTTGAGCAGAAATTTGCAGCTCTCGCAGTTGGGCACCAAATCCTTGCTCAGACTGTTTGAGCCGTGCCAGCACCTGCTCCTGCTCTCGTTGAACTTCCGTATGGAGCCTGTCCAAACGGGGCGCAAACTCGGCTTTGATCGTTTCCATTGTTTGCAGAATCGAGTCCTTCTGTTGCTGAGCGTCAGTTTGTAGCTTGGCAAGCTGAGCAATGAAGTCTAACTCCGATCGATTCAAATTCTGGAACGTATACTCCTGACGTTCCTTCACCGTCACCTGTAGCTCCGAAAGCTGATTGGCAAACCCTGACTCCAACTGCTCCAGAGTTTGTTTCCCGGCACTGAGTTGGTTTTCCAACTCAGAAACAATGTGCGCCTTTGAGGTTTCCAGTTCGGTTGTTGCCTCTGCAACCTTCTCTCGCTTCGTTTCAATCTCCTGCTGAAGCGTATCGGCTTCCTGATAAACCGTATCCGCTGCATCCTCCATTTCTTGCAAAATAAGCCTGGCGTCTTCCCTGGCTTTCACGATCTGGTCCTCTAGCTCGTCCAGGCCGTCCAGTTGCTCCTTCGCCCGTAATGCCAGTTCGTTGACCACAGCCCGCCGCATCATCCACAGCACGATGATTGCTGCACCAATCATCAAAATCAGGACGGTCAGCAGGATGTTAAATAACGTCACCATCTGATTGAGCGTCTGAGTCACTTCAACCTGCGTAGACGGTGCAGCAGTCTCCTGCTGACGGACAGTATTCTGACTGGGAACGGCTTGCGCAAGAACTCGCTCTGAAGCCTCTGCCCCATCTGGTCGAACGCTAAACATCCCAGCTGACAAGAGAAAAACAGAAAGAGCAATCCCACTCCGCTTCAGGATTACAGCAGCTTCTTGATTCTTGCGCTTCATCAGGAGCATCCTTTTCTGTCAGTTGATGTCTATCATCCCATCCTTAGATTAGCCAAAATGGTCAGGTTGTGGATTTTTAGGTGATCAGGGCTATTTCATTCTAAAGATTGATTTGAGTTGCTTCAAGCTGAAACCGCAACGACGTTGGGCTTGAGCCATATTGTTAAAGCCCAAGTCCCGATAGAGATTGAGTGCCAGATTTCGAGCAATTGCCCATATCTGAGGCAAGGGAACTATCCGGATTCTACAAGCATCCTCAGCTTGCGTCACATCTCGCACATAATGCACTTTGTTTTCCACACCCCAATATGAGCGAATTCGGTGAGCAAACTGACACGCAGTTTCCGCAACGAGGAAATGTAATAGCGTATCTCGGTTTTACCCACAATTTCATACTCTCCTTTCAGCAAGGTACGAGTAGCCCTCACGCGAATCAAGGTGCATAGTCCTGCCCAAGGACGAATATCATCAAGAGTTTGACAAATTTCAACTATTCGTTCCTCTATGCGTCCATGACCTTTGCTAAATTCTGTGTAAGTGTCTTCCACTTGAAAGTTCGCCTTGACCTCTTTGAGCAGCCCAGATTGGTTGCCTTTGAGTGCTCCTAGATAGTGATTGTGACTCTCAACAATTGAGGTGCAACTTTTTTTGGGTGTTGATCGCATCAAAAGCAAACACCACTCCATTGCAAGCGAACTGTTTGACTAACTGGGGCAACACCTTGATCTCATTGCTCTTATGCTCAACCTCGTAGGGTTCAAGAATCAAACCCCGTTCAACCAAATACACACTCACCAGTTGAATCGCTGGATGCGGCTCAGTGGTTGAATGCTCCGATACCAGTTGATAGGAGCCACGCCATCGTTTGCCATCGACAGCTACCATCTCACCCGCACGAGGACTAATCTCAAAAACTTGGCTAAACAAGCTGAATACTGTTGATAATCTACGTTGAGCAGCACTCGGCGAATCGTGCTGTAGGAGGGTAAACGTCCTTTAGCTGGGTCAAACAACCCTACTAATTCATCGTGATAAGCGTTGAGCCAATCTCCAATGGCTAGAAACCCTCGACATCCTGCTGCCACTGCTAAGGTGAACAATGCTAGACACAGGGCTTGATTGTGCCGTTGTCCGGCTCCTCGTCGGGGGTCAGGCAAGTGAGCAAAAGCTTCCACAATCGCAAGGGTGCTCATGGTTGAACGGCAGTAACGGATTAAGCCTCAGCTTATCGGATTGTCTACCTCGTCTAGAATGAAATAGCCCTGATCAGTAAGAGCTGTTGTATCTAATGGTTCTAATCGGATTGACTGGGCTGAACGAGATGCTATATGGTCAAATGCTATTCTAGATGCAGCACATCGCCTTATAAATTCTCCAACCCTTCCTAAGCAGATTACTGTTGCTGAGTTGGGGCGAGATCGGAGAATTGTCAAAAATTAGAAACAGTCTTGACAAATTACCTCTTACTGCACAGGCTTTAGCTGAAGTTGTTGAAACCGCTGAGCAGATAGTAATACGCCGTATTCAATGGGTAATAGAGAAATACCGTTAAGAAAACGTTTATCCATCGAGAAATCAGTTGGGAAGACGAGTTGGTGTCTACCCTAAGGTTAAACAGTCTATACAGGTTCAGGAGGCAATCGCTGAAGCCCTCTCCATACTGATCTCAATGAGAACTGAAACCAGCAGTACTTCATGAAGCAGAAGTGTAAATCCTTTGTAACTCTAACTTTTTGCAATGCAGGGCTATTTCATTCTAGACGAGGTAGACAATCCGATAAGCTGAGGCTTAATCCGTTACTGCCGTTCAACCATGAGCACCCTTGCGATTGTGGAAGCTTTTGCTCACTTGCCTGACCCCCGACGAGGAGCCGGACAACGGCACAATCAAGCCCTGTGTCTAGCATTGTTCACCTTAGCAGTGGCAGCAGGATGTCGAGGGTTTCTAGCCATTGGAGATTGGCTCAACGCTTATCACGATGAATTAGTAGGGTTGTTTGACCCAGCTAAAGGACGTTTACCCTCCTACAGCACGATTCGCCGAGTGCTGCTCAACGTAGATTATCAACAGTATTCAGCTTGTTTAGCCAAGTTTTTTGAGATTAGTCCTCGTGCGGGTGAGATGGTAGCTGTCGATGGCAAACGATGGCGTGGCTCCTATCAACTGGTATCGGAGCATTCAACCACTGAGCCGCATCCAGCGATTCAACTGGTGAGTGTGTATTTGGTTGAACGGGGTTTGATTCTTGAACCCTACGAGGTTGAGCATAAGAGCAATGAGATCAAGGTGTTGCCCCAGTTAGTCAAACAGTTCGCTTGCAATGGAGTGGTGTTTGCTTTTGATGCGATCAACACCCAAAAAAAGTTGCACCTCAATTGTTGAGAGTCACAATCACTATCTAGGAGCACTCAAAGGCAACCAATCTGGGCTGCTCAAAGAGGTCAAGGCGAACTTTCAAGTGGAAGACACTTACACAGAATTTAGCAAAGGTCATGGACGCATAGAGGAACGAATAGTTGAAATTTGTCAAACTCTTGATGATATTCGTCCTTGGGCAGGACTATGCACCTTGATTCGCGTGAGGGCTACTCGTACCTTGCTGAAAGGAGAGTATGAAATTGTGGGTAAAACCGAGATACGCTATTACATTTCCTCGTTGCGTGAAACTGCGTGTCAGTTTGCTCACCGAATTCGCTCATATTGGGGTGTGGAAAACAAAGTGCATTATGTGCGAGATGTGACGCAAGCTGAGGATGCTTGTAGAATCCGGATAGTTCCCTTGCCTCAGATATGGGCAATTGCTCGAAATCTGGCACTCAATCTCTATCGGGACTTGGGCTTTAACAATATGGCTCAAGCCCAACGTCGTTGCGGTTTCAGCTTGAAGCAACTCAAATCAATCTTTAGAATGAAATAGCCCTGGAGATATTCAGAAAATTATTGATTCTCTATATGACCAATTAGCTAAGCAATTTAGGAAGAGAAGAATACGCAGAGAGATATGGCAAAAATAGAAAAGGAATTCAGGTTTCAAGTTGGCGGTAGGCAAAGTTTGTTCGGGCAACTAAATGTCATCAAAGAAAATTCAGTTTATAAAGTTTCATATTATCCAAAAAGGCAGTAAAAAATTGGCGATTCCTATTGGGACAGTCCGCTCCTTATGAAATTAATAAGCACGTTCTCTCAATTTTTGAAATGTATGTTCAATCGGTTTGCTACTTTGACTACTGCATTTCAGTTTTAGGTTGCGCTTACAGTGAAGTCCGCTGGCAAGCTCTATGCGGATTGATACAGGAATGCGGGCTTTGGATTATGCCGTTCGAAAAACTTTGTATTGTCTGCGATCGCCCCCACGATCAAATTTGATGCCGAAAACCGCCTCCATGCGGAAGGAGAACCTGCCGTTCAGTTTGCGGATGGCTATAGTCTGTATTTTTATCATGGGGTTACGTTGCCAGATAGATACAGCAAGATTCATCCCCATCAGTGGCAGGCAAACTGGATTTTGACGGAAAAAAACGCCGAACTTCGACGAGTTTTAATTCAGGGTATTGGTTATGCTCGAATCTGCCAAGAATTGCAGGCAGTTGAGTTAGATTCCTGGCAGGAATACACACTGCTAAAACTTGAGGCCGATGCCGATGTTGAACCGATCGTGCTGCTCAAAATGACCTGCCCCAGCACTGGACACATCCATGCGTTGCGTGTACCACCAGCGATGATTTCAGCCAGAGATGCCATTCGCTGGGTCAATCATGGCGTTGATCCACAGGACTTTGTGGTGCAGACCTAGTTGACTGTTGATTACCGTAACGATCGCTAACAGCCAATAGCTAAAAGCTGACACCCATCAACTGTTAGCATAATCGTTTTAACGGTGACTACTGACTTACAGTGTTGCCTGTAGCTGGTCCAATAAACTTTCTACGTATTTGAGCGCAGCATGAATCGTCGCGGGATTTTCCAGATCGACATCTACATATTTGCGCAGGGCTTCCACCTGATCCATACTGCTGCCTGCTGCTAAAAGTTCCATATAGCCGGGAATAAAGTCTTTGCCGACTTGCAGATACTTCTGGTAGCAGGCAAGGCTGACGATATTAGAAGCAGTGTACTGGTAGCAATAGTATGGCTTGAAGTAAATGTGTCCAATCCGTGCCCAATCATATTGATGTTCCGGCAACACGTCTACTGCTTCGCCACAAAGTTCTTGATAAAGGGACTGCCACTGCTCATTCACGAACTGGTGGTCAAAACTGCTCTGCGTCGCTCGATCGTGAACCGCTAACTCTAACCGACTAATTGTGCTCTGACGGAACAGTAGATTGAGTTGATCTTCCAGTTGACGAGTGATCAGAGACTTCTTCAAAGCGGGGTTATCACCAGCCGTTTTTAGCAGATAATCCAGCAGCAGCAACTCATTAAAAGTCGAAGCGATTTCTGCCAATACCATTGGTGGATTGCTGTTGAAGTAAGACTGACGATCGCCAATCCAGGCAAAATGCAGTCCATGCCCCATCTCATGGGCTAGCGTAAACAGCGAGTTGTAGTCGTCGGTGTAGGACAGCAGCAAATAGCTGTGCTTGCCGTGGGTGTAGGAGCAGAAAGCGCCTCCACGCTTACCTGGACGCACCTTTGCATCAACCCAGTTTTTCAGGAAAAATTCTTCTGCCCGGCGAGCGTAGTTCGGGTCAAACTGATCCAATGCAGCGAGAAGTGTTTCGACACCGACCTTGTAGGAGATGGGTGGAGCAGTGTCCGTTGTCCAGGGTGCATAAACATCACAGGTGCGAATTTTTTGCCCCAGTGCCTTTCCTTTAAGCGTGTAGTAGCGTTGCCACAAATCAAAGCGATCGCGGGTTCCTATCATAATCGCCCGGAACACAGGTTCAGATACTTCATCCGCCAACAATTGCTTGTCCAGCGTTGAGGCATAACCCCGCATCTGATTCTCAATCTTGTGGTCCTGTGACACGGTATTGAGAATGAAGCTGTACAGCGAGTTGTGCTGCTTCATCACCTTACGAACGCTTTTATACGCCTGGTAGCGGGTCTCTGGGTCAGGGTGAAACAGGAGCGCACCCAGTTCTGCTTCGGTGCTGGCGGTGTTGCCATCGGGAGTGGTGACAGGTTCATACTCCTGCTCTCCCAGGTGAATCGATCGCAGTTGAATAAACGCCTGTCGCCCGGTCAAACTATCCTGGTTGCGGGTTTGCTCTACTTCCTCTGACAAGGTGTAGGGACGAAAACGAGCAATGTTATCCAGGTAATGACGATAATTTTGCAGTACAGGCGCGGCTTCTAGCGCGGCAAATTTCGCTTTATCCAGGTCCTTTAATTCCAGGTCAAAAAACAGCAGTTGGTTCTCAATGCTGGTTAGAGCCTCCATCACCTTATCGAGAAACTGTTTTGCCTCGCTGTTACGAGTGTCAGCCGAGAACACCAGAGAGGGAAAGGCATACAGATAGCCCGACTTTTCCGCGATCGCCTCCAGTGTCTTAAAACAAGCGGCAATATCCTCTGGCGACAAATCCTTTACAGTACCGCGATAGGTGTTTCTAAACTCGATCGCTTGCTGCTGCAAGGCTTCCAAATCCTGCCCCAGTTGCGGGTCTTCAAATCCTTCGTAGAGGTCGGATAAATCCCACTCCTGCGGGCTGTTGAGTTGATTATCTTGAATGGAAGCTGACTGAACCAAAGCTGGACTCCTTTTCCTGCAAACCCCTTAAAAGAGGATGAAATGGTACTTGATTTTTATCCTAACACGAAATCATTCCGACTTCGCCTCTTTGGTCGATCGTTGCTTGATTTGAAGCCGTCAGCGGTTGTCGATCTCGTTGAACTCATTACCAACGACTTTCTTCAATCCGCTGCACCGCAACCGATAAGACATTCGCTTTCTACCAATCTTGACCGGCTACATTAGCAGATTCATTGTTACCACACTGTTTTAACGATTTAAGACATCATTCCGATGAGCGACAGAACCTACAATCTGCACGACCTCATCAATCAAGGATTGTGGAACTTGCAACTCAACCAGGGTGGCAACTAAATCCTCAGCGATCGCATCAAAGTGGCTATCGGTTAGGCCCATCTCCGTCACTAACTGTTTATGTGCATCCCTCATAGGGCGACCGTTCCAGTGTTTAGCACCACCAAAGGCGTAGGTCATAAAGGCTTTTGATGCTGTTTTTGTTGCTGTATATCCGTATGAGCAAAGAATTGTTGAACTCGTTCATCTGCCAAAACCTTTTCATAAAACTTTTCCACGGCTAGATCAACGGCTGCTGCTCCACCGAGCTTGTCATATAGTGTATTCATTTATATTTTTCCTAAAAGTATTAAGCTCAATGTCGCACAAGACGGACATCAGTAACTGAAATATTCAACAATTGAAAAGATTGGAGTTTGGGTAAGCTGTTCATTTATCCCAACAATCTGCACTGTTGAGGGAAGGGGATGTCTAACGTTGAATTTAGAGGCTCTATCCGTTTGATCCGAAACAGATTTGTTGTTTTCAGTGTCTGCTTGATTCTGGCTGTGATAGTCGGGCTGTTTAGTGTATCCAGAAGCGCTTGGGCGATCTCATTGAACTCCACGTTGATGTTTCTAATTCTGTCGCGTCTTACAACAATTCACCCATTCGTTCTGATTCAAACGTTTTACAGATCGCGCTACGAGGGATGACACCAGAAGACATTCGATTGCAGATCTACCAGGCCAGAGATAGCTGGGTTAAAGGAGATGGAAAAGCGTTCGCAGATCTGTTTGTCCCCGATGGAGAATTCATCGTTCCGGGAAACCGATGGGTAGGACAGGATGCCATTCAAAAAACAGTCAATGAATTTGCCTCTGGTCACACAGGCGTTGAAATTCGCATCCAACGCATTCTCACAGATGGCAACAGTGCACTTGTGGAATGGAATTGGAAGGATGTCGAAAAAATACAGGCTCGCAATCTCAAGCGGAAGACGCGATCGTCGTTGATTTTAGAGGCGGTCAGATTAGCCGATGGCGAGAATATATTGACGGGCAGTCACTCAACGCAAAGTAGGAATGAGATTTTGTTGCATCTTGGGTTTGAATAATGGTGAGCGGTAATGGGTAGTCGGTAACTGGCTAAAATAACCAATTACCGATTACCCATTACCGCTCACCCATTACCACCCTCATCAAAACGTAAACGTCGTCCGAATGACTGGCGTATAAACCGTCCGGTTTTCGCTGAATCCTTCAGGATTGAAAATAACAAACAGCCCAGGTGTGATGCTGATATTATCGGTAACTCGGAAGTTGATGTATCCCTCTACCTGGTAGGGAGTTTCATTTTCGGGAGCAAGCGCTCGACCACCTGTCTCAATGCGGGAGAGCGGACGCCCAAACAGAAGCCCTGCTGAGCCTCCCTTGGTAATCACATCTTTGAAATGGACTCCCACTAACCAGCTAATAAAGTTGGTAGAGGCGTCAACCCGCACCAGATCGCTGAAGATGTAGGTGAATGAACCTGCGAGGGTAACACTTGGATTGAGACGGAATGCAACGGAGGCACCCAGCGTATCTAGTTTGATGCCCTGATTGGCGATCGCGACAAGTGGGGAACCATTCGCACGTGCCAGTTCATCGGCGTTGGGTGCAAACAAAATAGAGCCTATGTCTGCTGAAGCCAATCCAGTTCCCAAAATGTTGATTTGGTGATAGCTGTGGGCGTAGTTCAAGCCAATATCAAGGCTTTTAGCGGGTTTAATTGTCAGTTGCGCAGCAGCGACGTAGCTCCCATTAAAAAGACCTGCTCCCAAGGGAGTGCCAGGGAATCCCTGGTTGTTGGGGATATTGGCTTGCACAGCTCCATATAACGCTCGTAAATCGATCGCATCCGAGAAACTCCAGATGAACCCTGCCGCTGAGGCAAGGCCCGTTTCTGAGGTTCCACCGGAGACTCGCTGTGCAGCTGGAAGTGCACCAAAGCGGGAAAGTGCGCCCTGCCCCTCGCCCGCGAAAGGCAAAATCGCCGGGAAGGCATCGGATACTTCTGCATTGGTGCCAGCAAACAGCGTTAGCTTCTTGGCTACCGGGAAGATGTAGAGCAGCTTATAGACATTGACGCTGTTCCCGCCTCCTGACACCGCCAGGTTTTGGGGATTAACGGTGGGAAACTGTGGTTCATAGGACAGACGCACATTGCTGGCGTTACCAAAGAGGACATCGCCATAACCCAGCGTTCCGGCAAGACTACCCCCGTCGAAAATCCAGGGATTGCAGCAGTGGGTCCGCCACCAAAGTTATAGGCTTGCAGTCCCGTAATCAATAAGTCCTTACCGGTAAAGCTGGTTTGCAGGTTGAGCCGGACTCGATCGTTGAAAACTACCTGAGCATCCCTACCCGCCCTTGGAATCGCGCCTGTTGCAGGATTGGTGTTGTTAATGAAAGCTGGGTTGCCACCTCGATAGGCCCCATAGGCGCTGGCAAGGCTGAAAATAACCTCTCCACTCAGCTTGGTTGTCGTGGAGAACTGCTGCTTCTCTAAAGTTGTTGTGCGGGCTTCAAGAGCATCAACCCGACCTCGAAGCGCTGCCAGTTCTGCTGCAAATTCCTGTTGCAGTCTTTGGACTGCTACCAGGTCTTCTTTTCTCACCAGGTCAGCCGTTGCCGCAGCCAGCAGTTCATTAATTCGGTCTAAACAAGCATTCAAACCTGCGGCAAACTCATAGCGACTCAGGGCACGATTTCCCCGATATTTTTGTCGGGGTAGCCCACAATGCAACCGTAACGCTCAACCAGCGATTGCAAAGCCTGAAACGCCCAGTCGGTCGGTTTTACGTCAGAAAGCTGAGATACAGAAGTGACCTGTGCCATGGGATTGACATCAGGTGAAGATTTACTTTCAAGTTGAGCAACCGAAGGCGCGGGTAGACGATCGTTCGCCCCTTGAGGAAGCGCTTGGGCAAGAATCTGTGTGTTCGGAGCAGTATTGTTGTCCGATGCTAGTTGTACAGAGGGTTGAGCAGCTTTAGCTGTTAAAGGTTCTAGCAAAAGAACCCGGCAAGCAAACTCAGTAAGCTTAATGAATAAGAACGAGTAACGAAAGTAGCAGGTTTTTGTTTAATGGTCACAACAACTCCTCACCCTCTTTTTCACATGTTCTGGGACATTGGTACGCGCTAATGAAAGCGAGCGATGCACGCCTAAAAAAGACATAAACATTCCTCAAGAGCTAGAGGTGGCTCCAGAAAAAGCGCTGTCTATTGTTGGTAAATACTTTCCCAGTCTGTATTACTAGATCAAGTACATTAGACACAATTTCTAAGTGCACTTCAGAAATCACACTTAACAATGGTGTCGGAGGCAAATTACTTTGTAAATTGATTTTATACACGTCCGGTATTTCTAATAAATGCTTAAAGCTTTGGATTTATTTATGGCTTGCATAAATCTGCATAAAAATTGGTTTTAATAGATGCTTTGAAAAGAAAGTAATCTATACCTCATTATTGGTGTTTATTTATAGAAGCTATAGATAGAATTGATGCCTATTTAATGGTAAGTTTGTTTAGGTTGAAATGAGACTTGATAAGAAAAATCATTATGTAAAGGTATCAATCGTTTGGCAAAACTTGAGCTGCTATAGGTATTTGATTGAAGTGCAAGTATTCAAACAAAATATGACTTCAATCAGTAAAGAGAAGTATTTAATTAAGAGAAGCATTCAATAAGGAGAAGTATTCAATAAAAAGTATTCCAAGAGAAACTTAATTTCGAGAAGAACCAGCTATCTGGTTGACGGATAAATCTCTGATCAATGCTCAACCCGCCTTGCGCTAAAAGTGCAGGCTAACAGTACGAAGTCCTCTTTTAGAGAACTCTAATGGTATTTCAACCCTTTGAAACGGGTTTCGTGTCACTAAAGAAGTGCTTTAAAACCCGCAAACTCTGATTTGGTGCAGTGCTGAGGACTGAGTATTCGCCTTTTCTCAGCACTCAGTCCTCAGCACTCAGCACTCAGCACCTTTAAAGCACCCTAACCCTTGAATTCCCTCAACGTGATTCTCAGGAAGGACACGTCGATCGGAACGATCGCGGATAATCAGTGTGATGAATCCACAGTTCGAGGAAAGCAGTGTGAGCGATCGCAGCTTCAATTTTTGGGAAAGGGAAAAGCAAAGGGCAAAAAGCAGGCAATGGGGATGGGCGATGGGCGATGGGCAATAAGTCAAAGGATTGCAGATTGCAGATTGCGGATTGTAGGTTGCCCTCCCTATTGCCCATTGCCTCTCGCCTATTGCCTCTCTATTTGATAGCGCTGTTGTTATCAATTTCAGTGCTTCTAACCGCCTGTGATTTGCCCCAGGTGAGTGCCGAAGACCGTCTTTTCCTCAACCTGTCAATGGATTTCCTGGACCAGTACCAGTTGCCGAAAACAAAATTTGAAGACACTCAGGTCGGTGGCTTATCGGCTATCACTTACGATCGCCATAATGATCGCTTTTATACCCTTTCAGACGATCGTAGTGAATTTGCGCCTGCCCGCTTTTACACGCTGAAGCTGACATTGGATTCACTTGACCCGAAGAAACCTAAAATTCAGACCGTTGGCATTGAAGGCGTAACGTTTCTAACCGGGGAAGATGGCAAGCCCTATTCCAAAGGAACGGTAGACCCAGAAGGAATTGTTTTATCTCCACTGCGATCGATTTTTGTTTCCAGTGAGGGAGTCGCGCGGGATGGCATTCCACCTTTTGTTCGAGAATTCAACCTTCAAACGGGGCAGTGGCGAAGAAGTTTACCTGTGCCTGATCGCTACATTCCCAATAGAAAAGGGGAGCAACAGACAAAGGGCGTTCAGGACAATTTGGGGTTTGAAGCGCTGACCATTGCTCCAGGGGAGTTTGCAGCAGGAGAACCGTTTCGTCTATTTACCGCAACGGAATCGTCACTGGTTGAAGACAAGGAGGAACTGAGCGCTGATCAAGGCGCAAAAAGCCGGTTGCTGCATTACTTGGTCGAAGCGAACCGGGCAATTTTGCTTTCCGAACACCTGTATGTGCAGGATCCACTTTCCAACGGGGCACTCATGACGGGATTGACGGAGCTAATCGCTATCGACCAGGGCGGCCACCTTCTCAGTCTGGAACGTTCGTTTGGTCCCGCAGGGTTTCAGGTCAAACTGTTTCAACTGACAATGGGTGGGGCAACCGATACTTCAAGGGTGGCCAGTCTCAAGGGACCTTCCTCTAAAATTCAACCAATTTATAAGAAGCTTCTGCTGGATCTCAACACCCTCGGCATTCCCTTAGATAACTTGGAGGGAATGACGCTGTTCCCCGACTGCCTGATGGAAGCCAAAGCTTAGTCCTGATTAGCGACGACAACTTCCAGTCGAAACAAGTAACCCAATTACTTCTGTTTCGTCTGAAAGGAATTTCCTAGAACGTTGTAGGGTGATGCAAACTCTACAATAATAATTTCAAGCAATAACGATTCCCCTTTAACTTACCTATGTCCCACTCCACCGATATCAATACCCTGGCCCGCTGGATGGCAGCAGACTTTAGCAACCAGCAGCAAGCATTTGATAATCCTCCCTGTTTGCCCACATTCGGGTTTGCATGCGCCCTCTCCCATTGGAATTAATGTCTGGAGTGAGCATTTTTGTTGAGCAAGCCTATGATTTTATGTTGAATGATCCCTATCGGGTCAGGGTTCTGAAATTGATTCCCCAGGGCGATCGGATCGAAATTGAAAACTACACTTTGCGTGATGAACAGGAGTTTTATGGGGCATCCCGCGATCTAAATCGTCTATCAAAACTCCAGTTTGACAGGCTCGAAAAGTTGCCAGGATGCAATATGCGGGTGGAATGGACAGGTCACAGCTTTAAGGGGCATGTAGAACCGGGTAAAGCCTGTATGGTGGTTCGCAAAGGGAAAACCACCTATCTCGACAGCGAGTTTGAGATAGATGAACAGGAGTTTATCAGCCACGATCGGGGCGCGACCCGGAGACCGATGAGCACACCTGAAAGCCGTTAGCGGGTCCGTTTCGCTTTGTCCGCCTGACAAGTTTTGCAGACGAAGTAAAGGGTAGCCTATGTACGATTTGCTCCTGCGCCAGTGCCGCTTACTTCAAACAGACCAGACGATCGCGGACGTTGATATCGCCATCAAGGGTGGGGCGATTGCCGAAATTGCTCCCAACATTGCTGAGATAGGCAAGCTGGAACTGGATATTCAGGGGCAACTCGTTAGCCCGCCGTTTGTGGAATCCCACGTTCACCTGGATTCGGCTTTAACGGTGGGAGAACCCCGTTGGAATCAGAGCGGTACCCTCTTTGAAGGGATTGAAATCTGGCGAGAGCGTAAACAGAACCTCTCGCTTGAGGATGTTAAAACTCGTGCGATCGAAACCTTAAAGCAGCAAGCAACCCAAGGGGTTCTTTTCGTGCGTAGCCATGCGGATGTCAGCGAAACCAGCTTGACCGCACTGCAAGCCCTCCTGGAAGTCCGCGAGGAAGTAAAGGACTGGATCACGGTGCAAGTTGTCGCCTTTCCGCAGGACGGTATCTACGGTGGTCCCCGGAATGACATTTTAATGGAAAAAGCCCTGGACATGGGCGCAGATGTGGTCGGTGGCATTCCCCATTACGAACTGACGCGGGAAGATGGCGTGAAATCGATTCACCGAATTTTGAACTGGCGCAGAAATACGATCGTCTAATCGACATTCACTGCGACGAGATTGACGACGATCAATCCCGCTTTCTAGAAGTGGTTACAGCCTGTGCCATTCGCACAGAAATTGGTTCAAGAGTTAGCGCCAGCCATACCACCGCCTTCGGTTCCTACAACAACGCTTACGCGATTAAGCTTTTAGGGTTTCTGCGCCGCACCCAAATTAACTTCATCGCCAATCCTCTGATTAACATTACGCTTCAGGGGCGAACAGATACTTATCCAAAACGACGAGGCGTCACTCGTGTAAAGGAACTCTGGCAGCAGGGAATGAATGTAAGCTTCGGGCACGACTGCATCCAGGACCCTTGGTATTCTCTTGGCACCGGCAACATGCTAGACGTGGCCTTTATGGGGTTACACGTTTGTCAGATGACGGGTACGGCTGAAATCGACGCCTGTTATGACATGGTCACCTGGAATGGCGCAAAAACGTTGAATGTGGAAGACCAGTACGGAATTGAAGTAGGGAAACCCGCGAACTTGATTGTCCTAAACGCCAAGGACCGCTACGACGCGCTTCACCGCCGCGCTACGGTTCACTACGTCATTTCCCAGGGCAAGCTGCTAGTGCGAACCGAATCTCCTCGGACGATGTGGCATATGGGAGAGGAGTAAGGGGTGAGGCGTGAGGAATGAGAGGCTTGAAATCACTCTTTTAAGACTTACGCCGATCTCTTAGATCCCCGGCTTCTGGTAAAAGCGTTGGCAATTTACATCATCTTGTTGTAGAAGCCGGGGATTTTTGCGTAAGCCCTTTATGGGCGATTGCGCCAGAAGCTTATACGTTGAAAAATCGTCTTTTCTTGCCCAATCTCCTCTAGATCGCTTTTATCCAGAGTACTGAGCCGTATACTAACGGTTCGGTTTTTACGCCTTGAGGAGTATTTGCAGCTTTTGCAAGAGTTTGTTACATTTATTTACAGATTGAAACGAAACTTTATAGGAGGTCCTAATGGCTATCCTGATTGCATTATTTGTTATTGGCTGGTTAGCGGTTTCTGTGTTGGGTACTCTAGCATACTTTCTTGGGGAACAGTCTAAGCCGATTCATGCCCGCAACTGGCGCTCTGAGTCTTTTGAAAAGCTTTCTGAGTCTGTAACCGGAAACAAGATTGATTACAGCACTCGTGTTCCAGCTTTCGGCAATCTTGACGCTTACAACAGCGGTATTCTGCCCAACGCTTAAGGTTCTTTGTATAGAGACATTTTGTTTCCTCCTGAACAACCTCTAGTGAACGCTTTTCCCCTTGCCTCTAAGAAGGAGTGGCAGGGGGATTTCTTTGCAGGAAGACACAAACGATAAGATGCGTTAGGTTCTATAGCAGGTGATAGGGGTAGGGGTTTAGTGGTAGGGGTTTGGCGATCGTTTATTTTTAGCGAACTCTATTAACGAATTAACGACTGCTTGGGAGATTGCGATGTACGTGCTGGTTGGTGGTGCGGGGTTAGTGGGTTTAGGTTTGGCGCAACTGCTAATTGACCTGGGGCATACGATCGCCGTTGTCGATGTGGATCCGGCTGCGTGTCGCTATGCTCGTGAACGTTTGGGCGTAATGGCGTTTGAAGGGAGCGCTGTCAACACAGAAGTGCTTTTGGAAGCCGGAATTCGTAAAGCAGATGCGGTAGCCGCCGTATTACGAGACGATGCACTGAACTTGGCAATGGTGACGCTGGCGAAACATTATGGCGTTCGGCATATCATTGCCCGCATGCGCCATCGAGATTTTGCCACCCCTTACCGAATTGCCGGAGCGACCCATGTAATCAACGCGATCGACCTAGCGGTTTCAACGATGGCGAACGCGATCGAATATCCCCAGGTAGAATCGATGATGCACTTCGAGCAAGGTCAAATTGAAGTGCTAAAGCTTGGTATTTCCAACTGCTGCAACGTCGTTGGGCGCAGCGTTGCGGAAATTGCCCAAGATCCCCGGTTCCCTTCGGGTTCCCTGATCATTGGGTATCAATCCCATCCCCATACGGATTTGACGATCCCAAACGGCAACACCATCCTGGAACCTGATTCAACCGTGCTAATTGTCACCAAACCTGGTTCAATGCACGCGATTATTGACTTCATCGAGAAGTGCGAGATGTGAAAGGAATTAAGAATGATGAGTTAGGAATTAAGAATTATCGGTTTGAATTCTCAATTCCCAATTCTTAATTCCTAATTACCTGAGTCTTATCCTAGAGAAGCAAACGCTTTCTCCACCGCATCCAATGCCTGAGCGATTTCGTCCACAGTGACGATTAGTGGGGGCACAAAGCGGACAACTTTGGGACCAGCAGGCACCAGCAACAATCCCGCATCCATGGTTGCTTTGACGATGTCGGGTGAGGTGAGGACGTGTCAGCTTTGATTTCTAAGCCGTTGATTAGACCCCAACCCCGAACGTCGGCAACTTTGTCCGGATATTTGGCCGCGATCGCCCGCAAGCCCGCCCTCAACTGCTCACCTCGATCGCGCACATTGTCTAGCAACTGCTCACGCTCTAGGGTTTGACAAACAGCCAGCGCAACGGAACAGGCGAAGGGGTTGCCGCCAAAGGTGCTGGCATGGTCTCCAGGTTGAAAGACATCGCAGAATGATTTGCAGAGCATTGCGCCGATCGGAATGCCGCCGCCTAATCCCTTTGCGGAGGTGAAAATGTCCGGTTCAATGCCCAGGTTTTCGTAGCCCCAGTAGTGGCCCGATCGTCCCATTCCAACCTGGACTTCATCGCAGATCAGCAGAATGCCCTTTTCGTTGCAGATTTCGCGAATACGCTGGAAGTAAGCCCGATCTCCGGGACGAACACCGCCCTCGCCTTGGAGAGCTTCCAGCAGAATGGCAGCAACCTGACGATTGCCTCCGCTATCCAGTTCGTCGATCGCCCGTTCTACAGCAGCAATATCGTTGTAAGGGACGTAGTAGAAACCAGGCATCAGTGGACTAAATCCTTTCTGATACTTGGGTTGCCCGGTTGCCGTAATGGTTGCCAATGTCCGACCGTGGAAACTGGCATGGGCTGTAATAATGACCGGATCCTGGATATTGAGAACGGTGTGGGCATACTTCCGCGCCAGCTTAATAGCGCCCTCGTTTGCCTCTGCACCGGAGTTACAGAAGAAGGCACGATCGGCACAGGAATGGTCAACCAGCCACTTTGCCAACGCTCCTTGAGCCGGAACGTAATACAGGTTAGAGACGTGATGGAGCGTTTGAATTTGTTGGGTTACGGTTTCAACCATCACGGGATGGGCGTGACCCAAGGTGCAAGTTGCGATTCCTGCTACAAAATCCAGGTATTCCTTGCCGTCCGTATCCCACACGCGACAACCCGATCCTTTCTCGAGGGCGATCGGATAGCGCCCGTAGGTTGTCATCACATACTGGTCAAAGTCTGAAGCTGAGTCAAAGGAACTAGATGAGTCCAAAGGGGACTCTGCCACAGCAGTAGGTGGTTGGACGAGTGCTTCTGGAAACCACCGGCATTATCCTCAAAATTCAAAATGACTGAAAAGGACCATCGGGCTTTAGACTGTAGACTTTGGGCTTAAAGATTTTTGGCTTACAAAGCTGGCTTGAAATTGATCTCCATGAACTTTAGCAAAACTAAGCACGATCGGCTAATTCCACTTGTGCTCGCTTTAAGTATGTCGCGTCTACATCCCGTACCCTACTAAATTTACTAAATCTGTACTATAGCTTATCCATTTGTTCGGCATCCGTTGAGGTTGCAGGTCAGGTTCCTATGACATCGTTGGTCGCAATTACGAGTGGTAGCCAGGGAGAAGTTGCTCAACTGGTTCGGATTCTCATCATTCTGCTGCTGGTTGCAACCGGGGTTGCCCTGCTGTCGCGACGGTTTCGCGTTCCCTACGTTACGGGACTAGTCGTGGCAGGGCTGGCGGTGACGGAACTGTTGCCCCGCAGGGTGGGGTTAGATTCGTCACTGATTATTAATCTCTTTATGCCGATTCTGCTGTTTGAGGCGGCAATCAACACGGACATCAGCCGTCTCCGGAGCACGATTAAACCGATCGTGTTACTGGCGGGTCCGGGGTGGTACTTGCGTCTGGCGTAACGGCTGCGGTGTTGAAATTTGGGCTGGAGCTAGCGTGGATTCCAGCTCTGTTAGTAGGAGTGATTCTGGCGATCACTGACACGGTATCTGTCATCGCTGTGTTCAAAGAAGTAACCGTTCCCCCGGCTAATCACCATTGTAGAGGGGAAAGCCTGTTCAATGACGGCATGGCGCTGGTTCTGTTCAGTCTGATCCTGCAAGTTAATACTACGGGGTCGATCACCTTCACAGAAGGCATAAAAGAGCTACTGGTGGTGATCCTGGGCGGGGCATTGGTCGGGCTAGTGGTGGGCTACCTGGGGGTTGGGTTGTACGCCCGATCGGACGATGCCCTCAGCAGCATTTTGCTAACGGTCGCGATCGCGCTGGGAGCTTTTCAAATTAGCCAGGTGATGGGTGTTTCTGGCGTCATTGCCGTCGTGCTTGCAGGGTTGCTGATTGGCAACGTCGAACTTTCTGGCAACGTTTCGGCCT
The DNA here is from genome assembly GCA_034541955.1 of Kovacikia ellensis JS3. GTDB lineage: Bacteria > Cyanobacteriota > Cyanobacteriia > Leptolyngbyales > Leptolyngbyaceae > Kovacikia. Next base: position 367,016 of record JAVYJL010000003.1, read on the forward strand.
CCAGTCGGATCACGGTTCTCAGTTTCTGGGAGTATGCCGGATTTGGGGTCAACACCTTCATCTTTTGCTAATTGGGCTGGAGATCAATCTAGACGTGTTAGGGAGAACCCTACCCGCTGTTTTGTTGGCCGTCCTCGCCTACCAAGTCGGTCGATTTCTCTCCGTCTACCCGTTGCTGGCTGTCGTTCGCTGGTTCGATCGCTCAGTTCCTATGCGCTGGCAGCACGTTCTTTTTCTGGGCAATATCAAAGGCTCCTGTCGATGGCATTGGCGCTCAGCCTGCCCTCTACCCTGCCGGGGCGAGAGGCACTGATTACGCTCGTGTTTGGAGCCGTTCTGCTGTCTCTGGTCGTGCAGGGATCGGCTTGCCCTGGATGGTGCGCCGTCTCAAAATTACCTACACCTCAGACGTGCAGCAGTGGCTTGAGTCTCTTCAATCCCAGTTGATGACGGCTAAAGCTGCCCAGGATGAACTGGATACGCTCTTGAAATCCGGAGTGTTGCCCAAATCTGTCTACGAAGAGATGCGTTCCAGCTACCAGATTCGAATTGCTGCCGCCGAACGATCGCTGCGGGACTTTTACAATCGCCGCTCCGACCAACCAACGGTCGAAAGTGAGAACCACACCCGCCTGGATGCCATTCGTCGCCGCTTACTTCTAGCAGAAAAAAGCGCGTTAAGCGATGCCCTGCGAAAACGGATTTTGTCAGAAGACATTGTACGATCGCGGGTACAGACGATCGACCAACAACTGCTGGATCTGGAAGATGATTAGAAGGGTGAGGGGTGAAGGGGTGAGGAGAGAGGAGGTGAGCAAGAGAGGGGTGAGGTTCCTTCTGAGTCAGGTAAGTCTCCTTCTGGGATGACCGGGCTTCCCTTTGAAGTAGGCCAGCTTCCCTTTTGGGTCGGTGAGCTTCGTCGCGGAGTAGGTCAGCTTCCTTCTGGGGTAACTGAGCTTCCCTGAAAGTTAGGCCAGCTTCCCTGAAAGTTGGGCAAGCTTCCCTCCAAGTTAGGCCAGCTTCCCCTTCGGGTAGCCGAGCTTCGTGGCAGAGTAGGCCAGCTTCTTTCTGCGTTAGCCCAGCCTTGAATTGAAAGGTTAGTGCTTAAATCAATGTCCTCATCCCTCATCCCCATCCCTCCTCCTTACTGCTATAACGCCTCACTCCCTCACCCCCTACCCCTCACCCCTCTCTTCCTACTCCCCACTCCCCACTCCCTATTCCCGCCCTCTCACTCCCCACTCCTACCCCGTCCCCACTTTTCCCTATGCCGCTCATTGATGAACCAGACGATTCTCTTCCCCGTCGCAGTTTTCTTAGAATTGCCGGAATAACGGGGGCAGGTTGGGTTTTGGCCGCATCCGGCTTAACGCTACTAGAAGGTGGAGTCGGCAAGCTGTTCATGCCGTTAAACGATCGCTTGGATGCTCTCCTTCTAAGACCTCAAAAGCCAGTACCAGAGTTTCCGACTAGCACCATTGAGCCGGAAGCATTAATTGTCAATACTTTTCGGTTCACCCCGCTGATTGATACCGAAACGTTTCGCTTAAACGTGAATGGCGAAGTCAACAAACCCCTCAGTCTGGATATGGCCGCAATCCAAGCCTTGCCGTTGACTTCAATGGTGATTCGGCATGTGTGCGTTGAAGGGTGGGCAGCGATTGTTCAGTGGGGTGGTGTGCGCCTAAGCGAAATTGTGCGATTGGCCCAACCGAGATCGGGCGTCCGCTATGCCTATATTCAGTCGGCAGATGGGTACTACGAAAGTTGGGATCTGGCATCCATACTGCACCCGCAAACCCTGCTGGCCTATCAAAAAAATGGGGCACCTCTACCCATGGAGAATGGGGCACCCCTGCGTTTGGCTTCTCCCATTAAGTTAGGCTACAAGCAGAGCAAATGGGTTACTCAGATCACTCTGACCAGCCAGCTTCTGCCCCAGAAAGGCTATTGGGAAGACCAGGGATACGAATGGTTTGCAGGGCTTTAAACCAGGCTCTGCTTTAACGCCCTTATGGCAATACGAGAATAGGTTGGGACGACGGCAAGCCTAAAGCTTTGCTGTTTAGGGTTTTGTTTCATCCCTCATCCCTCATCCTTACTGCCATCAAGCACGGCCTAAGGTTCCAAAACGAGCTGCCACTCTTCCGTTTTGGAGTTCCACATGGGCTGTGGAGTCGCGCCCACCACGTAAGGACCCCAGTAGCGACGGGACCCATCCTGAGCAAAGGCAACTAAAATGTCTCCTGGCTTTATTTTCAAGGCGCGATCAGGCAACGACACGATCAATCCCTTACTTCCGCCCTCCTGGGGATCAAAATCCCAATGGGCTGAAGGTTCGTAGGCTGATTGATTGGCAGTCTCTCCGGTTGTGGAAGCGGCTTTTATCACTTTCGGCAGCAAGGCCACTCGAATCGGATAATCCGTGGGGTTGCTGACCCGTAAAGCGCCCTGACGGGCAGAGATGGCTGCTAAATCTGGTTTGGCAAGGGCTTGATTGTTGCTGGCTGGGGCAGTTGAACGGGGCTTAGGAACTGGCGATGGGGAAGGCGCAACGGTTTGAGTCGCGGTTGGAGATTTCGGTGCAGCGTCCGGGGTTGAGAGTGGTTCCAAGCTGTTTGATGGTTGCTGAATTCCAGATGAAACGCGGCTAAAAAGCCAGGCACTTCCAAGACACAGAACGACAACACTAACGATCACGATCGCAGGATACCATTTTGTGGCCCTGCTTTGCTTTCCCCACATCGTTTTGGTGCCCCCTGTAGCTCTACCTTAGTAATAGCAATCTTTAAGTGTGATGGTAGCCAGGATCAGCAAGCTTAAGCAGAATTAAAGATACCCAAAAGATCAGATAACCACCAGGCAGAGGGCAGAAGGTTATGCAAAACACCCGTTTGAATTCCCTAATTGGCGCTACCTCCGATCGCCTGGGTGGATGGTTACGTAACCCCTGGCGACGAACATCGGTTCTCATCATCAGCCTGCTTGTCGGTAACTTTCTCGGGCCTACCATTTCCGTCATCTCGGGTCAACGTCAGGGAATTGATGTTGTCTTCGCCGCACTTCTAGCCGCGATCGTCGAACTGATTAGTTGGGTCATGTACCGGAGTAATCCTGAAACAGCGCGATCATTGCTGGTGCAAGTACTCAACGCCATCAAAATCGGTCTGGTCTACAGCCTGTTTGTTGAAGCGTTCAAACTCGGTTCTTAAGGCAAAGAGCACTACAGGGCAGGGAACGGTGGGTATGTGGTAAGAATGAAGAATTAAGAATGCAGAATTGAGAATGGAAAATTCCAAACGCTCAATTTTTAATTCTTAATTCCCAATTCCTAATTCCCACCCACACATTCCCATGTCGCCCGTTGATTTATTGCAGCCGCAAACCGATTCCAAGCGCGTTCGAGAAAAATTTGCTGATCTTCGCACCCTGATGCAGGAGAATCAGCTCGATGCCTATTTAATTCCGTCTGCTGATGAGCATTTGAATGAGTATTTACCCGAAGCAAAACAGCGACGAGACTGGGTTAGCGGCTTCACGGGATCGGCAGGCGATTTATTGTTGGGGCGATCGCAGGCGTGGCTGTTCGCTGATTCGCGCTACCACGAGCAGGCAGAACTGGAAGTGGATACGTCCCTCATTCAAGTTTCTAAGCTGGGATTGGATGAGCAGAAGACGTTAGAAGAAACCCTGGAGGATTTGGGGAAACAGGCGGCTGAGATTGGAAAACCCTTTCGCCTTGGGTTTGATGCGTTTACCATTGCGGTCAACCAGTTCCAAAGTTTGCAGAAGCGGTTGGAAGCCTGGGGCGTTGTGCTGGTTCCTCTAGCAGAGAATTTGGTCGATCGCGTTCGTTCTCAGCATCCCTGGATAGAGATTGACCCACTACCAGCTTTCGCCAATTCCAGTTTGTTTTATCTTCCCGATGCCACAACGGGCGAAACGATCGAGCAGAAGCTCAAGCGGGTTCGGGAAGCGATGCAGAAGTCGAACGCCGATATTCTCCCCGTCACCAAACTTGATCAAATTGCGTGGCTTTACAACTTGCGCGGCTGGGATGTTCCCTATAATCCGGTTTTTATTGCCTATGCGGTAATCACCCAGGACAGCGCATTTCTATTCACCAATTTGGACCGGATTAGCGCCGAACTGACGCAGCAAATTCAAGACCAGGTCAACCTGTTGCCCTACGATCGCTATTCCGACACGCTCAAATCCCTTGCTTCCCGCTCAAACTGCCGAGTGCTATTAGACCCCTGGCAAACCACAATGGGAACGTATCAGGTCCTTACCTCATCGGACGTTAAAGCATCAGACGCTAAAGTGCAGTGCCAACTGGTGGAAGTCAACAACCCGATCGAGGGGATGAAGGCACGCAAAAATGCGGTTGAGCTGGAGCAGATGCGGTTGGCAAATTTGAAGGCCAGTCGAGCAAAAACCCGCACCTTAAAGTGGCTTTCTGACCAGGTAGATAATAATCAAACGATTACGGAAGCAGATGTCGCCGCAACGGTTGAGCGATTCTATGCGGAGGAAGAGAGTTTCCAGGGATTAAGCTTTAACACCATCTCTGGAGCGGGGGCGAATAGCTCCATTGTCCACTACGGAACGCCCAACCCAGAGCGCTTACTGCAACCCGGAGAATTGCTGCTGTTGGACTCTGGCGCACAGTATGCGTCGGGTACTACCGATGACACCCGCACAGCCGTAATTGGTAACCCCACCCCCGACCAGGTGGAACGCTATACGGAAGTACTAAAAGCCCACATCAACTGTGCCATGCAGCGATTTCCCAAGGGAACAACGGGTGCACAGTTAGATGGCATTGCCCGATCGACCCTTTGGTTTGCAGGGTTGGATTATGGTCACGGAACTGGACATGGTGTGGGCGCGTTTCTCAATGTGCATGAGGGGCCAAACGGCATCAGCAAGCGGGTCAGTGAACCATTGGAGCCGGGAATGGTAACCAGTGTGGAACCAGGATTTTATGAACCAGGTTGGGGTGGAATTCGCATCGAAAATCTCTACATTGTTCAAGATTTGCCCGAGCCAGAAGCGGAAGCGTCCGATCGTCCCAAAACGCCCTGGTACGGATTTGAGTCCTTGACCTACATTCCATTTGAGAAAAAACTGATTGATCTATCTCGCTTGAACGATCGTCAGCGTGAGTGGCTAGATGCCTACAATCGAGAAGTAGTTGAAAAACTTGGCCCCACTTTGACTCAAGAAGAAGCAACCTGGTTGAAGGAAACCTGTCATTTGTAGGATTTCTCCCGTATGAGAGTCAGGCAACATGGGATAGGGGTTGTAAGACCGCGTTTGCCTTGTGATATCGACCCTCTCTCAAGGAGACACTAATGGCATTAGGAATGATGGTGGACGGCAAGTGGACCACCGAATGGACTGAACGCGATACCAGCGGCAAATTTAACCGGATGCCGACGAAGTTTCGCAACTGGGTTACAGCCGATGGGTCGAGCGATTTCAGGCCAGAAGCCGATCGCTATCACCTTTACGTGTCGCTGGCGTGCCCTTGGGCGCATCGTACCTTAATCATGCGAAAGCTGAAGGGGTTGGAGCACGCGATCGGTCTATCTGTTGTTGATGCGGTATTAAGCGACAAAGGTTGGATATTCTCTGAAGCCCCGGTGCAATTCCCGATACGGTGAATGGCACGCAGTATCTCCAGGAAATTTACACCAAAGCCAAACCCGACTACACCGGGCGAGTAACAGTCCCTATATTGTGGGATAAACAAACTCAAACCATTGTCAACAACGAATCCCGTGAGATCATTCGGATGTTTGACACAGAGTTTGGGGCAATTGCAAAAAACGACGTCGATCTATACCCAAAATCATTACGTGACACGATCGATCAAACCATTGATGCAATCTATATGCCAATCAACAATGGTGTTTACCGTTCTGGTTTTGCAACCACTCAAGCTGCCTACGAAGAGGCTGTTACAGAGCTTTTCCAGAACCTTGATCGGTGGGAAGCGGTGTTAGGTCAACAGCGATTTCTGTGCGGCAACCAGTTAACGGAAGCAGACCTCTGCATGTTTACGACCCTGTTCCGTTTTGACTCGGTTTACTATGGGCACTTCAAGTGCAACTTGAGGCGAATTGTGGAATATCCTAACCTGTGGAATTACTTAAAAGACATTTACCAGCATCCAGGTGTGAAAGAAACCTGCAATTTGGACCACATCAAGCGCCATTACTACATGAGCCACACTCAAATTAATCCCAATCGAATTGTTCCAAAAGGACCATTGATTAATTTTGAGGAACCCCACGATCGCGATCGGTTCGATCGTTAGAATTCATGATTTTAGATTAGATGGCTTTCTCATTTTGCGTAAGCAGATTTTTGCTGCCACATCTAGATTAATTTTTGTCTTCTTAAAAGCTGTTGAATAACGTTCCAAAGGTAGACAGGAAAGCCCATGTGGCTCATCCAGTAGAATGATGCACCTATTTTTGTTTATGACAAACTATTAGTATAACTTCTACAGATCCTTATTTAAGTCATTTCGCTTTAACTCAATTGAAATTGGATCCGAAATTTGTGAGTGGTGTCATGTAGAAGTCATTAATGCTCTGGTACGCCGGGAGGCTTCGATTATGAAAGCAGCCATTCTACCCATTGTTGCTCTTGTTACAACGTTATCCTTAGGGCTTCCAGCAAGGGCTGAAAATCCTGCTCAGGTGAAGCAACTGTTGCAGACAGGAGCATGTGCAGACTGTAACCTAACAGGCGCAAACTTAACGGGTGCCCATCTGATTGGGGCAGACCTCAGAAATGCAGATTTGCAGGGCGCAACCCTGGTGAATACCAATTTGGAAGGGGCGGATCTGACAGGCGCTAATTTGAAAGGCGCGAATCTGACGGGTGCCTTTGCAACAAATGCAACTTTGGATAATGCAAATTTGGCAGGTGTTAATCTGACCAATGCCAAAATGATCAATGCAAGTACTGCTGGCGCGACGCTGACGAATATCGAAATATCTGGAGCACAGGTATTTGGCAGCGGGATCAGTATCGGAGGAGACTGATTGCTAACAGCCGCTAGCAGAATCCAGTGGGAAAACTGATTGATGAGATTGATTTAGCTGTTTAGCGATCGCAGCAACTTCTTTGCCTGTTGAATTGCTGATTGATGGCGACGATGGTGATACATTGGCGAGGCTTGAACTCGCGCAATCATGGTTTCAAGCCGATCCTTTGCTTCCTCTCGCTGACCTTCCTGAATCAAGATTTTAGCCAACATAACCGATGATTCTGGATGGCTCCAATGGCGAATATCTCGTTCTAGATGAACCTTGGCCTCTTGCCATTCCTGAAGTTCTACCAGCACTTTGCCATACAGCAGAGAAACTTCTCCAAACCGTGCCTCTGGGTCAATCTTGTTTAGGGTATCGAGGTATTGTTTCGCTGCCAAATAGTCTTTGGTTTGCATGGAAATCTGGGCTAATCCCCATAATCCACCCTGATGTTTTGGGTTCTTCTCGATCGCCTTTTGATAAGCTTTTTGAGCCTCAGTCATGTCTCCCATCTCAAAGTAGACATCTCCCAGAATGCCATATTGATGAGCGTTGCCGATGTTATGGACGGCTGCTTTGGCATTCCATAGCTTTTGCTTGTAGGTCCAGCGACGGAAAAACCCTGGCAAAGGAATAGGATTGTTAGGTAGCCAGCGCGCCACAAAATAGGCCAATGCGCCTGCTACATTGCCGAAAAACAGGACGTAACGCCATTCGCTGCGTGGTCCTTCATTTTTCATACAGTCAATTAGCATCCAGAGCCAAAAGCCCTGTCCAACTAAGAGTAGCCAACCACCCGCGCCGGACATCAGCCTTGCCAGCGTCAAACTATACATGCTGTTTCTTTCCTGTATGAAATCACGTCAACCCCACCTGAAGTAGGCATCGAGCATTCACGCTTCGATATCCTATCCTTAGGTAGATTGCCCAATTTCAATCTCTATGCAACCTTGATTCAATCTTCATCAAGGAAAGCAAGGGGTAATAGTCGAGAAGTAATGGTTAATAGGCAAGGCGCGAGGGTAACGGGATGGCGTTTCATTTACCGAGACTGAAACCGAGTTAGCAGCCACGCTCCTACTTGGGATTGATCAGTTTCTCGGCTGAGACGCAGGGCTTCTTCTAGAACTGCGATCGTCAATCCTGGTAGAACCTGAGACACCTGAATCCTTCTACTGCCTCCGTCAGAAATGGCATAAGCGAGAATTTGAGCATTTTGCACGTCTAATACCCAATATTCATCGACGCCCAACTCCTCATACAAGGCCCGTTTTGTGCCAACATCATCTAGCAATGAAGTTTTAGCAACCTCAATCACCAAATTTGGTGCCGGATACTGATCCAGATCTACGATTCCCGTTCCGTGGAATCGCTAAAGCGCGATCGCCAATGTAATACGACACATCGGGTTGGCATTCACGCACGCCCGTTTTACGTAATGTTGTTGTGTCTAATCCCGTTGCTGGAATGCCTTTGAGTGCTGCAAATAAATTCACCGCAAAAATGATTACCACATGATCTTTACCGTGATCAAAGCTGACGGGTAGCATCTCAATTCTCATGTGCCCCTTGTAGTAATACCCCTTTGCCCGCTCGTAAATTGGATCCTCAATGGCACGGAGATAGTCCTCCCAGGAAGCGGCTACCCAGACATCAGTGTTTTGCTTAAGCTGTAAATCGCTCACAGTCCAACCTTCCGCTAGGACGAGAAGATCTATCCTTATTTGTTAATCTTCCGATCTCAAATCAAGGTCTTGTTATGCTTTTTATACTCTATTGCCTCTCACATTTCTTCCATGCAGCCGCTTCCTGACGATATAAAGATAAATTTTTTCAGATTTTTGGCTGGAGAAGAATCAATTTACGTTGGCATAAACAGATGCTTCGGCACAGCCGCATGGCAACCCTGGCGCATATCCACAACTTGTGTAACGCCAAAATCAACGCCAACGGAAATCATGGAATAGGCTTCATCAGCACTCATTTTGCGTTTGTTCACTAGAAAATCGAGCATCTGGTCAGCAGACTGACGCATGGCCTTGTTCAGATCTTCGTTGAAACCGTGGGTGATCCAGTGGCTATCGGTTTCTAAAATTGGATTTGTGATTGGGAAATCTTTCAGCACGAAGATTTGCAGGTAGGCATTCATGGAGGCTTCGATCGCCGTTCCCGATAGTTCCGCGTCTCCCTGCGCCATGTGGGAATCCCCGACGAAAAAGTTTGCCCCTTTGTTGAAGACAGGGTAGTACATTGTGGCACCTGCACCGATGCGCCAGTTGTCAATATTGCCGCCAAATGGACCGGGGGAATGCTGTTGATCCGTCCGCTTTCTCCGGGTGCTACGCCCATCACGCCAAAGTGGGGGCGCAATGGAATGGCAACTTTGCTCTTAATTTTTTCCCGTGATGCGGGATCGGGAGCGGTCACAAATCCTGGCTTATCGTAAATGGGGCGGCCTTTAAAGTCGTAGGCAAAGGCAGGGTAGGCCAGTGCTGCGGCGGTATCGATCTTGTAAATGGTGATGCGTTCTTTTTGGAAGGTGTTATAGAGATAGCCCCAGTGGGCGGCGATATTGCTGCCGTAGGAGAGACGCGGCTCCGTTTTAAGAATGCGTACCATCAAGGTGTCGCCGGGTTCTGCTCCTTTGACAGAAATCGGTCCGGTCATGATGTGGACGCCAGGGCCACGATCGGTTACGGTGTCGTAAACTGCTTTGACACCTGCATCCATCAGCAAATCAGGGCATCGCCTGCATGGTGGGTCAGGGCCTCGATATAAACGATATCACCGGAATTGATGGTCATGACGGGTGGCAGCGTTTTGTCAAAATACCCCAGAAGCAGTTTTGTGGAGTTGCTTTGAGAACGTGAATGTTGCCTGCATTGCGAATAGAATCCGCGGCCATCAGAGTTTCGGTTTTTGCCTCAGCCCGATCACTGCGTAGAAAACCAACGGCAAAATTTGCTCCGAGCGCGGCGGCGGCTCCTGCGGATGCTAAAAACGCCCGTCGTGATTGTTGAGATAAATAGGTGGGGTGTTTTTTGAGAAAGTCTTCTTCTTTAAAATCGGCGGTAGGTTCTGTGATGCGATCGTGCCCTTCAGCATGATGATGGTTGTGGTTGTGTTCGTGCTTATGTTCGGTCATATCCTGTTCACCCCTCACGGTTGCTGAAGCTAACAGGCAAAATCGTAGAAATGGTGCGGATGGTTGATTGTATTGCTGGCTACATCGAAAGATCACTTATTGGGACGAGATAAATTTTTACACAGATGTTGTAATCCTTTACTGAGGCATTTCTGACGGGAAAAATGGAGGTTTTTAGTCATAAAGAGACAGTTTGATGCCTGACCGAATGCTTGGGGGCTGCCCCCAAACCCCCGAACTTGGAGGACGGGTGCGTCCCCAAACCCCCTCCACAAGGATTTTGGGATGGTAGAGGCTGCTTGCTCTAAATCGTTTAATGGCAAACCCTCGACAGCAAAACCCTTGATGGCACAACCCTGAACTATTCTTTTATCGACAATTCGAAATCTTCAACCTAAAATCTAAAATCGCTATGCCGCTTGATATCCCTCGCTTTTTTAGAGCCTCTAATCCCAGCAAGACGCTGTTTGTGGGAGACCCGGAAGACCGGAAGTATTACATCGATTTCGCAACGGTACGGGGAAGCAACATTATTCGTGAATTGGGACGAACGATCGCTTTTCAAGCAGATGAGCGCACCTGTCAGTTGTTTACAGGACATATTGGCTGTGGCAAATCAACGGAACTGTTGCGCCTGAAGTATGAACTGGATCAGCAGGGGTTCCATGTTGTGTACTTTGAGTCGGATAAGGATCTGGATATTGGCGATGTGGATGTCAGCGATATTTTGCTGGCGATCGCCCGTCAGGTGAGCGAAAGCTTGGAAGCAACGCAGATCAGTCTGAAACCGGGCTATTTCATGAACCTATTCTCGGATCTGGGCGATGTGCTGAAAACACCAGTAGAACTCAACTCAGTGGAATTCTCAGTTGGCATTGCTAAATTCACCGCACGGGCGAAGGACAGTCCGGCTTTGCGGGGACAGTTGCGCCAATACCTGGAGCCGCGCATGAACGGCATTTTGGATGCCCTCAATCAAGAATTGTTGGAACCAGCCCGCCAACGCTTGAAGCAGCGGGGCAAGAAGGGCCTGGTTGTGTTGATTGATAATCTCGATCGCGTAGACCCATCTCGCAAACCGTCAGGTCGCACCCAACCGGAGTATCTTTTTGTCGATCGGGGAGAGCAGCTAAAAAAACTCGCCTGTCATCTGGTTTACACCATTCCCCTGGTGCTGATTTTCTCCAGCGAACTGGGTCCCTTAATCAATCGCTTTGGCGGCAGGCCTAAAGTTCTGCCAATGGTTCCCGTGCGCTACAACGATGGAAACGATCACCTTGAAGGGCTTGCCCTGCTACAGCAGATGGTGCTAGCACGGGCATTTCCCGACCTCAACCCATTTCAACGGCTAGAGCAAATTACAGAGGTATTTGATAACGCCGAAACCCTCGATCGTCTCTGCAAAATCAGCGGTGGCCATGTCCGTAACCTGATGGTGCTGCTCTTTAGCTGTTTGCAGCAAGATGATCCCTCCATTTCCCGCAATTCCTTAGAGAATGTAATCAAGGGCTATCGAGATGACCTGGTGCTGGCAGTCACCGATGACCAGTGGAAATTGCTGCGCCTCGTGCATCAACAAAAGATGGTCACCGAAGAACCGGAATACCAGGCACTCCTCCGCAGTTTGTTTGTGTTTGAATATCGAGATAACCAGGGACGCTGGTTTGACGTAAACCCAGCGTTGGCAGAAGCGAAGGAGTTTCAGGGATGAGGGGTAGGGAAAGGATAAAGGATGAAGGATAAAGGATAAAAATATCCTCCTTCCCTCATCACCTTTCATCCCTCATCCCCATTACCTGACTTCTGACCCCTGACTCCTGGCCCCTGACCCATACCCCCTATGAGTAACATTAACCACCCTGATGATGTTGAACGATTAAATGATCGCTCCTCAACACATTGCTGCGGGCAGTGCAGCTTTCTCAAGGGCAGTTTTCACTCATCCTGGCGCGCTGCAACTATACCAGTCTGCGCGATCGAATCGTGCGGCAGGTTCAAGAACGCTCCCCATTCCCATTCAAGTTATTACGCTTCCAGAAACGGCGAAAACGCTATATACAACGATTCATAAGGAATTAGAACGCGAGGGTACGGGGTATGGGGTACAGGGTACGGGAGAGAACGTAATAGAAGATAGGGGGCAAGAGGCGGAGATGGAGAAACCAGCGATTCATCTTTCATCCCTCATCCCTCATCCCTCATCCCTCCCCCAAAACTCCCCACTCCCCGCACTCTCTTCGTCCTCGGCCTGGAATCCCTGACAAACCTGGACCAGGTATTGACGTCTGCAAATCAGGTGCGAGGGGAATTTCGCAAGCAGTTTCAGTTTCCCGTGGTGCTGTGGGTGAATGACCGGGTGCTGCAAAAGTTGACTCAGTTAGCGCCCGATTTCAAAGCCTGGGCGGCGACCTCGATTCAGTTTGATTTAGCGATCGATGAACTCATTGCGTCCCTGCGAAACCATACCGATCGCCTATTCGCATCCATCCTTGATGCGGAGATGAGCGATTTCAGCCAAACTGGGCGATCGCTCCCTCTCCTAACTTCCTGCGCCGCACCGAACTAGAGTTTGCCCTGAATCGCATCACCGGCAGTGGCCATCCCCTTGAACCGGACCTCCAGGCAAGCATCGATTTTTTGATAGGTCAGGAAGCCCATTCCCAAGGAGAGCTAGAGACGGCCCGCGAAGCCTACGAACGCAGCCTGCAATTCTGGCAGGAACGAAATCAAGACCTCCAACGACGTGCCGAGGACTATCGCAACCAACGAAACCCCGAAAAACAAGAATTAAACAACGATGCAACCAGTCCGTCCCCACTCCCGACTCCCCACTCCCGACTCCCTCTTCCACCCCTTCCTTCCACCCCTCCCCTACACCGAACGGGCAGCCTGTGTCCTGATTTATCTTGGTCTTCTCTGGCGATCACACGCAGTCTTGCAGCGGGTCACTTATCTCACCTCTTGTCAGTATGCCAAGCGCTACTTTCAGCGAGGTTTGGGGCTGTTTGAGGCAATTAACCGTCAGGATCTTGTTGCCAAATTCATCACGGCTGAAGCAGAGGTATTGCAGAAGCTAGAGCAATGGCAGGAGCTAGAAACCCTGACCCGGAAAGCCCTTTTGCTGCATAAGCTTTACAAAGACCAGGTGAGACAGGCCAGAGACCACGGCTTTTTGGCGGAAGTGGCGCTTGCCAAACAGAATTGGGCAGAGGCCAAACAAGAAGTTGAAACATCCCTACGAATTCTGAGAAACGCCAATCAGTCCCTTACCAATCACGATCACCTCCACCCCCATTTGGAAACCAGCCTGGATATTGCCTATCGCTATCACTCTGGCTGGTATTTGCTCCTGTTAGCAAGGCAGAAGCCCACCTGGGGCAGGTGTCAGCGGCGATCGCTCGTCTGGAAGACGCCAAAAACCATTCCCATCCCCAGGACGATCCACCGCTGTATATCGACATTTTGCGCGCCCTCTGGGAGCTTTACTACAGCCAGGGACGGTACCGGGAAGCGTTCCATACCAAACAGTTCCGCCGATCTCTGGAGCACCAGTACGGCTTCCGCGCCTTTGTTGGTGCCCTGCGGCTGGAACCTCAGCACCCGTTACTCAACACAACCGCTGCAAAGGGCTTGAATGCCGATGCACTGTTAGCTCAAGAAATCACCGCGTCCGGTCGTCAACAAGATGTGGATCGTCTGATTGCCCGTCTGGGTCGCACTGACCTGAAGCTGACGGTGATTCACGGCCCCTCCGGTGTTGGCAAAAGCTCGATCGTCAATGCGGGCCTTGTTCCTGCATTAAAGGAACGAGCGATTGGCGATCGAATTGCCCTGCCCATCCTGGTGAATGTTTATACGGATTGGCAGGCTGTTTTGGAAAACGCTCTAAGGGGAAGTCGAGAGCCGGGAGTCGAGAGTCGAGAGCCAGGGGCGGAAGAAAACGAGGAGCCAAGGAGTGAAACAACGGAAGTCGATTTAAGCTCTGATGCTCAACGACGAGACTTTGATATTCAAGCGCAAAACTCTGACATTCAAGCGGGAACCTCAGATATTCAGCCGCCAAGCTCAGACGTTCAACAGCGAATCTCAGATATTCAGCCGCCAAGCTCAGACATTCAAGCGTCAAGCCCAACCATTCAAGCGGGAACCTCAGATATTCAGCCGCCAAGCTCAAATGTTCGATCGCAAACCTCGGACATTCCAACTCAAACCTCAAACCTCAAACCCCAAATCTCTCCACCCACCCCTCCCCCTCACCCCCTCACCTCTCTCCCCCTCCTCACCGCCCAAAACTACCTCCCCATTCTCATCTTCGACCAGTTCGAGGAATTCTTCTTCGTCTACGAAACCGTTTCAGAACGCCGCCCCTTCTACGAATTCCTGCGCGGCTGCCTCTATCTCGATTACGTCAAAGTCATCCTTACCTTACGGGAAGACTACATTCACTACTTGCTAGAGTTTCAACGCTACGCCAGAACCGATGGCATTAACCTGACAGCATCAATGACATCCTCAGCAAGGATATTCGTTATCCCCTCGGTGACTTCACCCCGAAGGAAGCCAAAGCGGTTATCCATAGCCTGACCTCCCGCGCCCAGTTTTATCTGGATGATGACCTGGTAGATGAAATGGTGCGCGACCTGGCAAAGGAAACGGGGACGTGCGCCCGATCGAGCTTCAGGTGGTCGGTGCCGAAATGCAGCGGGAAGGCATCACAACCCTAGCCGGATATCGCCAGAAGGGACCAAAGGAACGACTGGTGCAGCAATCCCTGGAGGATGTGGTGGAGGACTGCGGACCCGAAAATGAAGCCGTTGCCCGCATCGTCCTGTTCATGCTGACCAACGAAAACGGCACCCGCCCCTTAAAACCCGCGACGACCTGGAAGCCGACCTGGTAGACCTGGGCATGACCCACGACCTCGACAAACTCGACCTGGTACTGGAAGTCCTCGTCGGCTCTGGTCTGGTGTTCTTGTTTCCTGAAACTCCTTTAGATCGCTACCAACTCGTCCACGATTACCTCGTCAGCTTCATCCAGCAGCAATACAAAACCGGACTCGTCGAAGAACTGGAACAAGAGCGAGAACAACGCAAACTGGTAGAAGAGAAGCTGAGTATTGAACTGGCTCAACGGCTGCAAGCAGAGGAACACGCCAGTCATGCATTGAAACAACGGCTCCTGTGGTCCCGCTTTGCCATTGCAACGCTCACAGGCGCAACCCTGATTACGGGAGTTTTGTGGGTTGAGGAAAATGCTCAAAAACAGCGGGCAGAAACAGGAGAATTGAATGCCCAACTGGATGCGATGAGTGCTTCTTCCCAGTCGCTTTTACTTGCAAATCAGGATTTGCCTGCCCTAACAGAAGCGGTCAGAGCGGCTGTTGATTCAAAACAGGATGGCAGAGTTTTATCTGCCACAAAATGGAAGCTACCGCAACCCTACAGCAGGCAGTTTACAATGTGCATGAACGCAACCGGCTACAGGGACATGGCGCTGCGGTCTATGGTGTGGCCTTTAGTCCCGATGGCAAAACCCTCGCCTCTGCCAGTTGGGACAACAGCGTCAAACTCTGAGCACCACCGATGGCAAGGAACTCAAGACCCTCAAAGGACATGGCGCTGCGGTCTATGGTGTGGCCTTTAGTCCCGATGGCAAAACCCTTGCCTCTGGCAGTTGGGACACCAGCGTCAAACTCTGGAGCACCAGCGATGGCAGGGAACTCAAAACGCTCAAAGGACATGGCGCTGCGGTCTATGGTGTGGCCTTTAGTCCCGATGGCAAAACCCTTGCCTCTGGCAGTTGGGACACCAGCGTCAAACTCTGGAGCACCAGCGATGGCAGGGAACTCAAAACGCTCAAAGGACATGGCGATGCGGTCTTGAGTGTGGCCTTTAGTCCCGATGGCAAAACCCTCGCCTCTGCCAGTACTGACAACAGCGTCAAACTCTGGAGCACCAGCGATGGCAGGGAACTCAAAACGCTCAAAGGACATGGCGCTGCGGTCGGTAGTGTGGCCTTTAGTCCCGATGGCAAAACCCTCGCCTCTGCCAGTAGGGACACCAGCGTCAAACTCTGGAGCACCAGCGATGGCAAGGAACTCAAGACCCTCAAAGGACATGGCGATGCGGTCTTGAGTGTGGCCTTTAGTCCCGATGGCAAAACCCTCGCCTCTGGCAGTAGGGACACCAGCGTCAAACTCTGGAGCACCAGCGATGGCAGGGAACTCAAAACGCTCAAAGGACATGGCGATGTGGTCTGGAGTGTGGCCTTTAGTCCCGATGGCAAAACCCTCGCCTCTGCTAGTTGGGACAACAGCGTCAAACTCTGGAGCACCAGCGATGGCAGGGAACTCAAAACGCCCAAAGGACATGGTGCTGAGGTCGGTAGTGTGGCCTTTAGTCCCGATGGCAAAACCCTCGCCTCTGGCAGTAGTGACACCAGCGTCAAACTCTGGAGCACCACCGATGGCAGGGAACTCAAGACCCTCAAAGGACATGGCGCTGCGGTCTTGAGTGTGGCCTTTAGTCCCGATGGCAAAACCCTCGCCTCTGGCAGTAGGGACACCAGCGTCAAACTCTGAGCACCACCGATGGCAGGGAACTCAAGACCCTCAAAGGTCATGGCGATGCGGTCTGGAGTGTGGCCTTTAGTCCCGATGGCAAAACCCTCGCCTCTGGCAGTTGGGACAACAGCGTCAAACTCTGGAGCACCAGCGATGGCAGGGAACTCAAGACCCTCAAAGGACATGGCGCTGGGGTCTGGAGTGTGGCCTTTAGTCCCGATGGCAAAACCCTCGCCTCTGGCAGTACTGACACCAGCGTCAAACTCTGAGCACCACCGATGGCAGGGAACTCAAGACCCTCAAAGGACATGGCGCTGCGGTCTGGAGTGTGGCCTTTAGTCCCGATGGCAAAACCCTCGCCTCTGCTAGTTGGGACACCAGCGTCAAACTCTGGAGCACCAGCGATGGCAGGGAACTCAAGACCCTCAAAGGACATGGCGATGCGGTCTGGAGTGTGGCCTTTAGTCCCGATGGCAAAACCCTCGCCTCTGGCAGTAGGGACACCAGCGTCAAACTCTGGAGCACCACCGATGGCAGGGAACTCAAGACCCTCAAAGGACATGGCGATGCGGTCTGGAGTGTGGCCTTTAGTCCCGATGGCAAAACCCTCGCCTCTGCTAGTTGGGACAAGACCGTGATTCTATGGAACCTGAATTTAGATGACTTGCTGATGCGTGGTTGCCACTGGCTGCATGGCTACCTGAAGACCAACCCGAATGTGAGTGAGAGCGACAGGCATTTGTGTGACGGAATGGGACAATAGGCAGTGGGTAATAGATAGTGAACGATGAGTGATAGGGTGTAGGTGTGGGGAGGTACACTGCAATCAGCGTTGGGTGGAGAATATGATGAACGCTGAATTGATGGTAAAACCTTCATCTCTCATGTCATCTGGGATAGAACTGAGTCAATTTGGAGATGTTTATTTGTTCCGGTTTAATGACAGCCTCCAGGCTCGGCTTGAAGAACTTCTTGAAAAAGTAAAGCTGGAATTCTCTCACCTAGCGAAGTCACAGAGTGGGCTGGAATTTCTGAGTTATCTCGTATCTTTACGTTGATCAATGCTCAACTTGCAGCAAAAGCTAAATGGTCTCCAGCCAAACTCGAAAACTTGTACGACAACGAGCCAAATTCCTCTGCGAATACTGTCACTCCCCAGAATACTTAAGTCCAGATCGGTTCACCCTTGATCACATTCAACCTCGATCGCTGGGTGGTTCTGATGATTCAAATAACTTAGCGCTGGCTTGTCATCGCTGCAATGAGCGCCGCAGCAACACTATTGTTGCTACCGATCCAGAAACACAGAAAACTACTCCACTATTCAACCCTCGTCTACAAAACTGATCGGACCATTTTATGTGAGCAGCAAATGGGACAGAAGTTGTTGGAATAACTCCGGTAGGTCGAGCGACTTGTAATCGTTTGAACTTGAATGATGACCGTTATTCTGAAGATGATTCCATCCGCAGTACACGACATTTATGGGTACAGTCAGGTTGGCACCCTCCTGCCGAAGATCCTTGCCAGGATTGACTCGATGTATGAAAGCGATCGATATTTGCGTGATGGAATTGGGCAACAGATGAGATGAGAGCGAGATTAACGAGTTGCCTTATTATTCAGGAACTCGGGCAGTAATACATAAATGCCAACCAAAGTGCTGCTCCAGCCAACGGAACAGGGGTTGGGGCATCCAGCGGAAATACCAAACCTTGGTGTACTTGTACTGCTTATAGTCTGGAATGTAGTAGGGGAAGATGTGGTCTGGCTGCATATCGACTATCTCAAACCCACTCAGAAGTTTCCTTGCTTCCTTCTTCGAATAAATGTAAGTGACTGGGCATCCTTCTTGCGCTTCAGAATAACGGGCAACAAGCTCATTCATGCGCCAAAATTGACCCTTTCCATAGGTCACAATAATCCACAACACCTTCCAGGAATAGCGGTAGTAAACCATTATTTTGATGGTGCTACCCGGCTTTACATAGCTGCGAATCTGGTCAATGACTCGATCGGGATGCGGAGTATGGTGAATGACACCAAAAGAATAAATTAAGTCGTAGGACTCGATCGGGACAGTCTGCGTTAGCTCTTCAGCATTCGCCTGATAAAACGTAATGCGATCTTGTAATCCATAAACCTCAGCCCGCTGTTTTGCTAACACCAACGAGCGATCGGAAAGATCAACGGCTGTAACGTTAGCACCATGCTTCGCAAAGTTAATCATTGCAGTGCCAATGCCACATCCAATTTCAAGGACCTTTTGCCATTCCAGCGCTCAAACTCAGCGAATTTTGGAATATGAGGCTCAACGAAGTGCTTACGGGCCTCCACTTCATCGAAATATTCACGCGTACCTACGGGCTTAACCGAGTGGCGAATATTACAGGGGCGACTATTCCAATAGTCCTTGACCTGAGTTACAGGAGTTTCTTCAAAAATCGATTCAGTCGCATAGCTGTTTAGGGACGCCCGACGTACATCAAAATAACAAAGCCAGAATACCAAATCTGTAGACAATGTGGCGGCTCAGCGACGTTCTTCAATATTGCTCTAGTCAAATCATAAGGTTTTCAGGCAACTTCTGAACCTGTAACTTTGGGCTTCAGAGTGATCACAATGGCTGCGATCGCTCTCACGAGAGTAACAACGTTCCTGATCAGGTGTTGGTATGATTCTTGATTACAGATTGAGCACGGTTTAGAAGATCTTTCCTTAAGCCTGCTTTTTCGTTGTTGATGGAGAAGGGGTACAAGTACAGATAAATGAGGTTAGGCTTGTGTCCTGCTTTTGCCAAGAATTGCTTTGTTTTAGCAGAACTTGGATGATCGTTAACCAACGCGTCAAGTATTACTTTGCAATTGCATTTGGTTCGGTCAGCGGAAGTTTGGATACATTTTGATAAATTCCGCTTTATAAACGCCATAAAGACTGGATCTGACGAGTAATCCTTGCACAGTAAACAGCTTCTTTCTCCATCATCATCCTTTACAACTCTTATCTGGTTATCTTTTAATTGACTCAGTAACTTTAAGAAAGCAAAATAGTCGAGGGGTGTACCATTTTGAGCGGTATAGGTCATATTAAAATAAGCGTCTTCTATAAGAAGTTTTTTCTGCCCCTTATCCTGAATTTCAACCAGGTTAACAACGTGAGTTAAGTATTCAGATTTACCCATATTTACGGTATAAGCATTAAATCCATATTCGCGATATATCTTCTCAAGAAATACCGAAGATCCTCCACACCAAACTCCTCCTTTATCTTGCTTGAAGGCAGTATAAAGCTCAGTCGCTGTTTTTATAAAAATTTGGTTCTAAAACGTTTTCAAGTAAACAGATTCTTGTCGAGGTAACGATATTCTTATACGCCCAACGACGCAAAAAATTTACTTTCTGCCAATCGCTAGTTCTAGGATTTTCTATATCTGGGTACTCTTTCGAAATCAGCTCTTTTAGTGAAGAACTGCTATCAGGGAGTGATACTTCGTTTACTGTTGAAACTGATCTATTTGAAGGAGGTACAGATCCTTGATCGGATGTGCATCCTGGTAAAACAGTCAGAAGCAGAATCATTCCACCTTTGAGTGGAAGTGATTTATTGAAGCGTTGAAATAGAAATAGCAGGGTTTCCCTCATTATTCTCCTTCTAGTTTAAAGAGTAGCTGTTTTTGTTGGTAGTCCAGTAAGCAATGTCTCCCCGACTAATTTCTCACTTCAGCCAGCATTTTTCTCTGGGGTATAAACCTTAATGATGGTCATTGTAAAATAAGTACTCCGATTCTGAATCTCGTGTTCAGATAAAATTTTAGCTTCTAAGCCAATCTGCTTTAAAGATTGGTTGGCTTGCTCAAGAACATCTTTCTGTTTGGATAAAATGACAACTCCTGGATGATTCTTGAGCAGTTCAACCGTTTTCTCTAGTCCAGGAGATTTTCCAGAAAGATCCCGCCAAGGATTCAACGAAGGAAATGTTTCACCAACTAGACGGTAGCCCCATAGGGAAGCCGAGGAAACTGCCCTGTAAACCGAGATTCGTCAAAGTTGTACCAAAACAGCAATTCTGCAGATGGATCTATTTTTCCCAAGATTACTTGAGCTTTGAAAACTGAAAGAAAGGCGTCTTCCTCCGTATAAGAAACAGAAGGATTGTAAAGCACATTCCAGAGATCATCTTTCGCTAGCCAAAAGAAATATTTTTGTTAATCAAGGTTGAATAGAAGCTAAATATAAAAACAGTGTAATAAGGCTAATCATAATAAATTTTTGAGGTGGTTTTCTGAGCGCAGTAAATAGTTGAAACCCTGATAGAACGGTTAAGCAAATAATAATCGTATAAATTAAAAGTGTATTGCTAAATAGTGAATTGCTAAATGCAATGCTGAGGATTGCAACGACGGCAGTTATTCCAAAAAACTGTAAAGGTTTTAATCTGTCAAGAAGGCTAGCTAACTGAGAACCGATCGCCAAGAATGTTGACGGTAATAGATAGCTAGCGTAATGCCAGCTTTGCAACATAAGCAGTGAACCTTTGACGTCAAAATACAACGCGGTTAAAAAGTTTAGAATTAAACACCATTGAAAGTAGAAACCAAGTGAATTGGCAGTCGTAGCCCTAGGCCAAAACCGATTCGCTATCAATGTAACTATACTGCTGAGGAAAGTTAGCGCAGGAAACACCAACCATGTTGCTTGAGAAATCCAGTTTTCCAGAGGGAGCCTAAGAGGACTGGGTTGGTTAGAATACTTTAGGGAGTAGTTGAAAGCTGGAGAAAAGAATAAGAACTGCCCATTTGTTCGGTAGCTAATTAAGCAAAGGAGGAACGTAATAACGAGTAAACCGATTGCTGAAAAATAACGCTGATATAGATGGAATTTCTCCGATACCGATGGTTGACGGCCCAATAATAGAGTACTAGGGAAGGAGATAGAATTAGCCAAACTGAATTCGTGTAGATTAATGCCCCATAAAAGCATCCGCTAAAGCAAAGCCATAGTCTCCAATGACGAAACATGGCTCCAAAAGTTAGCATCAATATGGTCATGAGAAAGTAGGAAAACCCCGCCCCATCTACATAATCCCAACCAATTTCTATTAGAAATAACTGTGACACCCCATTAGAACTGAGGTGAAGAGGGCGGCCCTTTGGCTGATTGTGTATTTTAAAGTTAGATAAAGTGAAACGGTTGCTATGTTGAAGAAAAGCAGATGTAAAACATAGTTGGCAACGAGCGGTGGGAACCATTCGTATATCAGATGGCCTGGAATAATCCAGGGTAATCGTGTAGTGTAATAAGTGTCAGAAAACGCCTTTAGATACTGGTCGAATCGTATAAAGTGACCAAAATAGATCCAAGGATCAACCGTATTAATCGGAGTAAAAATCCAGGTTTTATTAACTGAGAGAATGACTAAAGGTAGGATGATGAGAATCAACAGGTTGTAATCAACTTTATTAACAATCCTTTTTAGTGCTATGGTCTTTTCATTCATTGCGGCGCAGGCTTCATCTTAGAAATAAAAATTTTGGTAGTACCCAAACCGTAGTTGATGATATTACTAGTACCATTTGCCATCATTCCTACCTAAAGGTGAGGAAGGGCAACGCTTTGTGAATGCTCTATTACCAGATAAATAATCATTATCAATTGCTTGATGAATATGATCTGGTTCAATTCCAACAGCCAAAGTTTGATTACAAGGAAGCTTTAGTTGGTGCATTCCAGAATGATGTGAGTATATGGAATTCTGAGCAGATCGTGTCGGATACTAATGTTGATTTGTGAAAAACTTGAGTTGCTACGGCTAAATAGCCATCTTTAGTACGGACGTTTTGCCCTCGATCGCTAGAAATAATGTACTTAGCACAGAAAGATTGATTCTCTGTATAAACCCCATCAAAAGTAATCAATCGCCCTCCGGGTTTTAGGGCCGTTTTTGCCAAACGAAATAAATTCAGTGCATCAAGATCATCCAGATGGTGCAAAATACCAACTGCTAGCGCTATATCAAAATAGGAATCTTGTTCAAGATTTTTGTCGCTGACATGCTGGCAAATAAATGTAGCACGATCGCCAAAATGATTTTGAGCGTACTCAATATACTCTTGGCTTGTGTCAAACCCCAAATACTTTATAGAATCTGGCAGGTGGGGCACAATGTCACCAGGCCCACAACCAATATCTAGAATACGATCGCCACGTTTAGGACGAACATACTCATTAACAAGAATCCTACGTCCAGATGAACCACCGATTAGTTGACCAAAGAGTCTGTAAATAGCCGGAGCTGATAGAATTGAGCGTATTCCCTTTGTTATTTGCGACACGGGAGTTTTCTACAACTTTTAGCAATTAAGAGTAAGGAACCGCCTGCTGGAAAGCGAATACCCCATTGAATTAACCTAAATTCTATAGTGAGGATGACTTCAAGAACAGTGTTTATCCAGCCATTAATCTTTAACTCTGCCAGCGCATCGTAGTTTACCGTAGATTTTTCTGCTGTAAACGAGAGAGCACCATCAAGGGCAGTAATAGTGAAACAAAGGACGCAATTTTAATAACTTGAAACCCTACGTTTTCTACCTTGGCTTTTAATTCCTTAGCCTGATATCTACGAACATGGTGAGCATAATCATCTGCTTGGCTCCAAAGCCAGGGATGCTGCGGAACTGTCAGAAGAACCCCTCCTCCCTTAGACGTGGCTTGATACATCGCGGAAAGAGCAATTGTGTCTTCCTTAATATGTTCTAGAACGTCGAAAGCGCCTATTACATCAAATTCGTCCTCAAACGGAATCTGACGAGCATCCATTTGAAATAGCTTTGATCTAGAAAGCCGTTTCTCAGCAAACCTTAGACCCTTCAACGATACCTCACTGCCTTGCAGATTTAGTTCAGGCATCGCCTGCTCAATTTCGGAAAGGACAAAGCCCGTGCCACAACCAACCTCTAACAAACTTTGAGCTTGAGGGAAAATTTTTGAAGAGACCAAAGGATAAGTTGATTGCGTGAGTGAAACCAGAAATTTTTTGCTTCTAAGTCAAACAGTTGAGAGAACAAATCATCGTCATAACCATCGCTTTTCTCAGCTAAAGCGGGCGCAAATACTAAATAGCTATCGATAGCTTTCGGTTGGTAATTGCAGGAAGGACAAAGCCAATTTAAGCTGTTGAATCGGTTATCACAGCGGCAACAAACTTTCATTGAAGCTTCCCGATCGAATCTAAAAATGAATGCACTAGAATTGGCTTAACTAGATAAAATATTTTTGCCAGCATTTAGTCAATAATCAAATGGTAAATATCCTTTGGATGTCTAAACCTAAACCCTAAAGAGGAATAGAGATTTAAAGCTGGAATATTGGCAGCTGAAATTGAACTTGTCAATTCGCTATACCCGCTACTAAAAAGTTCCCGACACGCAGCGCTCCAAAAATATTTGGCTAACCCTTTGCCTTTATAGTCTTTATCCAACGCGTGTAAGACGATTTTGTTTGTAGAGAAGCCAAAAAAACCAACAAGCTGTCTATAGTACATCAGACCAAAGACGTTTCGCTCTCTGTGAAGGTCTCTTAACCACAAATCGTATCGAAGGTTCGCTGTAGAATTATCAATGTTAAAGTCTCGATGAAATCGTCCGTGTAAAAAGGCATCCTGAGAAATTGAAATCAGTTCTCCTATGGAAAGAGACGTTGATAGGTAAATTCCTTGGTGCTTCGAATCAACAAAATCTTCAATTTTGCAATAGGGTTCGACTAACGTATCGCAGTAATAAAAACCATACCTGTGTAACAATTTTTTTGGAGGATAGGGGATCAACTCTTATCGTGTAATGGCCGGGTATTCCTGCATTGGCAACCGAGGATAACGCCTCTTCTGAGGAATCAAGAATCTCAAATGTGTCTATATTTAAAGCTCGCGCATCCCAGGGTGTTCTTACAACAAATGTGCATTCACTTTCCAAGGAAATTCGATGTCTGCTTTTCATAGGTTACTAATGATGGAAGTGATGTGTTTTTTGTGAAGTTTCTAATAATATAGAGGGGTCTACATTTAGTTTCATTAAACGCTTTCCCTAGATATATTCCGATAATTCCTAAATTGAAAATAATAATTCCAGCAATGAAATACAAAGATACAATTAAACTACTCCACCCAATAATAGTTGAGCCATAAATGAGCGAATGAAGGAATATATAAATACCACCTAAGAAAGCAAACATAGATATAAGAAAACCAACTTTGATAGATAGCCTTAACGGTTTATCCGAGTAGGCAATGATGGCTTCTGTGGACAACTTCCAAAGCTTTCGAAATGTATAAGTACTTTTTCCAGTCGCACGAAAATCATGTTCAACTTCAATGCTGGCTGTTGGAAAGCCCATCCAATCGACTAATGCGCCAAAGAATCGAAGTTGCTCACGGATTAAGTGGAAGTTTTCCACCACTTTTCGCGAAAGAAGCCGAAAATTCCCAACTTGAGCGTCGTATTTTATGTCTGTAAGGTAGCTAAACAGTTTATAGAATAGCCAGGATGTGAACCGTTTTAACAACGAATCTTTCCGCCTACCTCGTTTGGCAAGAACGACGTCATACCCCTCCTGAGCTTTGGCATAGAGTCGTGGAATTTCTTCGGGGCGATCTTGCAAATCGCAATCCATGACAACAACCCAGTTTCCATCGCAATGGTCTAAGCCTGCGGTAATTCCATAGTGTTGACCGAAGTTTCGACTAAATTGAATGCCTTTAACTCGGTGATCCTGTCTGGCTAGCTCTTCAATGATTTCCCAGGAACGATCGCCCCCACAGTCCTCAACTAGGATAATTTCAAAATCGTCAGAAATTTTTTCTAATGATTGTCTCAAACGGAAGTACAGCTCGTGTAAACAATCCTCAGCTTTGTAAACGGGAATCACCACTGAAATTAGTGCCATTTGTCGGTCCTCATCACTAGGTAGGCGTTAGCATGAGAGCCACCTGAGAATTCAACTATTAGAATTCCTTTTCTGCTATTTAGTTCCTTTTCTAAACGAGGCTCAAACGAACAGAATCTTCAAACAAGTAACTAATTAGCTAATCGAGAGGTCTTGCAAAATAGGTTCATTGCAGACTTTCTCTGGCAACGTTTCGTTAGCTAAACCCCAATCTTCATCGCTGAAG
Source organism: Kovacikia ellensis JS3 (assembly GCA_034541955.1). Taxonomy (GTDB): domain Bacteria; phylum Cyanobacteriota; class Cyanobacteriia; order Leptolyngbyales; family Leptolyngbyaceae; genus Kovacikia. Next base: position 392,937 of record JAVYJL010000003.1, read on the forward strand.
ATGTTAGTAAATTTACGTTTCCCTTGTCGCTGAAGTTTTAGAACATCTAGGACCGCTAAAAGTTGTTCATTAGTCATCCTAGAGATCTTACGTTCCTCTAAATTTTCTCCAAGTCCTTATCGGTTTCAGGCGTCCAACCTCCTCCGTGCTCAATGTGGTACATCCGCATTGGGTCTTCTAGAATGACTTCTTCAATACCTGCATAGGCGGCTGTATAACAAAAACGGAGTCAAGATGAAACGAGAACATCTCAAGCTCTGCGTATCCATTTAGAGCAAACCAGTCTTCCTTCGACAAAAGCGTGAAGTCACCACAGGCGTTGGTGTGCAACGAGGGATGGGGGCTCTGGTTGTTCGGGTTCTTCCACTGGCTCATCTGGCTCAACGAGTTCTGGTTGGGGTGGTTGCTTGACAGCCAGTAATCCTTGACGAATCAACCAATCCACAGTGTGGTCTGGTAACTTTCGAAGAATTGCATCCTTTACTGCTGTAGGAAGTAGTCGTTTATAAACTTTTCTAATACGAGTCAGTAAGGGAAGCGCAGAGTCAGGAATTTTCTCCTGCCACGTTGGAGGAGAGGAAAGGGGAAGTTCACTCAGACTTATTTCCTCTTCTATAATTGTCACTTCTTGCACGCGCACATCCTCTGTTGTGTCGCGGCGATTGATTCGGAGAAGGTTGTGTTTGCAATAGTCCAGTTGATCATCCAAAGGGGCCTCTAGAGGAACATCGGAACATACGTCGTAGCGATCGAGCCGATACATCTTTCCTGTTTCTAGCTGACGGGTGGCTAGAAAACGAATCAGCTCATCTGAGAAAAGCAAATCGATATTCGTCGCCAGAACAAATTTCCCCTAGCCCGGCGAATACCAACATTTTTGGCAATCATCTGAAATAACGGTAGGGCAGCGGCGTGGTTGAACTGCCGATGAATATCGGGTGGAACTTCAATAATGCGAACAGTGCAAGGACTATCTTGAATATTCCACGAGAGCGCCTCTGCTAATCGCGGCTTATCAGGGGGTTCCATTCAACCAGGATGAGTTCTGCATCCAACTGATGGCGGCGGCACTGCTCCAGAAAACCATTGACAAAGATTTGCATGCGACGCAGCATGTTACCGCCATGGTTGTCGTTTCGGGCAGTTGCAACGACGGAAAGGTAGGGATTGTTTATCATGAAACCTCACACCAGGTCAGCATTGAAGAAGGGCTAGAAGAAACAAGCGAGAGCCAACTAGGGCTTACTATAGCGATCCTAGCGGGATAGTGAAACAGGTTCCTATGAAAATTTTTTTCACGAGGTTCCCCATGTCACGATCGATTCTTAGGATTAGCACAGGATGCTCTGGTGAAATCATAAGCTGTTCAGGCAACTTCTGAAGCTGTAAATTCTGGATTTAGGGCGAGTGCAATCGCCGCGATCGCTCCCAATACCGCCACCTTTCCCTGCCGCACAGACTGCATTACCTGTTCAGGATGCATTAAAACAATGTCGATGTCTTCTAAATCTCCCGAATTGGGTTCTGCTATCTGATAAGCATTGCGGGCGGAAAAAATATGTGCCCGTCCACAGCCGTAGTTCGCACTGCCAACAAAGCTTCCTAAGCTTTGCCAGCCTTCTGCGGTGTAACCTGTTTCTTCCAGCAATTCACGTTTTGCTGCTGCCAGCGGCTCTTCGCCAGGCTCGATCGCTCCCCCGGCAACACCAGACTAATATCCCTCAATCCATGCTTATACTGCTGTTCCATAATGACTCGACCGTCTACCGTTTGAGCCACAATCACCGCATGCTCCTGCAATGCGATCTGGTAATAATCATCCACAATCCTGCCGTCTGGTAAAGCTACCTGCTGCACCGAGAGCTTAAGCCAGGGTTCTGCTACAAAGACATCTTGAGTCTTCAGCACCTTCCAGGGTTGTAGTTCTTTCTTGTTAGGTTCCATCGGGCTATCGTAATGCACCCCTGGCATTATGACAATATGTTAAGTGAAATAACCGCAGACCCTCTGCCTAGCCTATGTGGGCTAAATTCCTAAACCACCTATGTCTCAAAGCCTGTGAAGTCCTTAGGACGGGAAGCTTGCGAGCCGTACATTTGTACTATAATAAGCCTTCGGATGACACGCACCTCATTAAGTCCCTGGATTATTAGAGATTGTCATGAAACTTCCCCTCCTTCCCGTTGCTACGCTAGCGTTCCTGGTTGGATGTTCCAATATTTCCGGCCAAGAGAGTGTGCAAAGAACTTTATCAGAGAATCCTCCTGGGCAAAATAGCGTTCAGGGCAAGGTTCAAGAAAACACTCAGCTAAGCGCTCAAACCAATTTTCAGAAGGGCGCACCGCAGAATTTTCAGACAAGCGAGCAAGCCCAAGAGTCTCCAAAGTCTCTACCAACTCCTCAGTCACCGGAAGTTGCGCTTGCCTCCTACTTGAGTCGGTCAGGAGCCGTTCTTTACGATGCGGAGGACTGTAGCTATTGCAGGAAGCAACAGAGCCTTTTGGTTCAGCGGCATTTCAACAGTTGAACGTTATAAACTGCGGCCCCTGGGATAATCCTTACCCTGAGTGCAGACGTTTGGGCATTCGTATCTTTCCTACTTGGGATATTGCTGGCAGGCGCTACCCGACGATTCTTCCCCTGGATGAACTGGCAAGCATTTCTGGCTTTAACAACTCCAGTGATGCCAGCGCAAGTAATCTGGGAGGACTTCAGTGAGAAAAGCTCTGGGTAGAACAGGCATTCCCGCTACACGTGTTCTCATTCCGCTAATCGCGATCGCCGCATTGATCGTGGTCCTTTGCCTGGGGCGTTCTGAGCAAGTCGTTAATCGATTGGTTGATGCCCAACTCGCCTACCGGGGATGGCTCAAGTCCTACCAGGTTTCTAACCCCCTGCTTCTGATGCTTCCCTGCTTTGTCGGCGGGCTTGTGGTTAGCGTCTCTCCCTGCACCCTGTCGCTGCTGCCCCTCAACCTGACCTACATTGGCACACAGGAGTTCGCATCATATGTAGATGCGTTCAAGAAATCGTCCCTTTTTGTGTTGGGAACAGCAACGGTCCTTACCCTCCTTGGCTTGGTTTCTGGTTTTCAAGGCTTCATGCTAATTGACTACCAGGGACCGGTTGATATTGCGATCGGGCTACTGCTAATAGCAATGGGGTTGAATCTGCTGTTCTCCTTTTCCAAGCGGTTGAGGTTGCCCGTTTTCCAGCGAAGCTCCAACTTGATCGGGGAATCTGTTCGCTCCAGCATTGCTGGACCCTACGGAGTGGGCATGTCCTTTGCCCTGATAGTAACGCCTTGCGCCAGTCCCATTCTCTTTGCAGTTTTGGGTATTGCCGCTGCAACCCATTCTCCGCTTGTGGGAGGGGCGATGCTGTTTGCGTATGCGCTGGGATATACCGGATTGATCTTTCTTGCTGGTCTTTTTACTGGATTGGCAAAACAGGTCAGACGGCTTTCTCCCTACACTCAGGCCATCTCTAAAATGGCAGCCGTGGTCCTGGTGATCTTTGGCTGTATTTATGCTGTAAATGGGATTCGCTGGTTTTTTGGTGGATAGCTCACAACCGTCAGCGAAATTTTTCAATTTCCTATTTTTCAGTTTCCTACTGATAAAACCGGGTTGCAAAATTTTGCGATCGCGTTGGCGATAGCTCGCGGGCTTTTAGGATGGCGGCGGCCAGAAATGCGTAGGATAGAACCCCAACCACCGCCAGCAGAACCGGGCTGAGCGCACCCGTCACATTCAGAGGGCATGGAGGGCAGACGCAGTGAGATAACCAACGCCCAAGATACGCCAGCGCCGTCGCGATCGCAGCACGCTTAACCCGATGAAGTAGCCCAAATAGCCGCTGTAGGCCATGTGTCCGGCGACAGAACCGAGAACCCGTGGAATCAGCAGTTGCAGACTGGCAAGCTGGGCGGCTCCCTCGCCAGCCATTAGGTTTGCCTTATAAATCTCAGGCACGTACTGGCCCAACGTTTCCATCAGGGTAAAGCCAACGGCAGCGGCGCTCCCCAGCAAAATTCCATCCAGCGGCTCCCAAACGCCAAGCTGTTCTCGCCAGGGCGATCGCAGGCGTGTACCCAGGAGGTAGAGGGCCAGTACTGGAAGTGCTTTCAGCAGCTCTTCCATCAGTCCCGCGCCGAAGAACATTTTGATCAGCAGAACCGGAAAACCCACCGCAGAATTATTCTCCGGCAAGCTACCTGGCAGAAGGTCGCGGAACACATAGACAAACCCATCCAGAATTGGGCTGAACAAGATTAGAACCGTTGTTGCAGCTGTTCCAACCAACAGCCACCAGGGCTTTCGCTTCCCGCACAACTGGTAGATAAAGTAATAGGCAGCCCCAGCAAGATAGGCTGCCAGAAGCTGGTTAAATCGAATTGGGTTTCCCACCGACAGGAAAAGGGAAACCACAAAGGCAACGGTAATTCCACCCGGAAGGAGGTACGCTTTATGGGTTAAATACCTACCTGTGGAGAAAATTGGAAATAGCTGTGTCAGGCTAACCTGTTCTGCTTCGGGCCGCGGCAATCTGCTGGCGGGGGACGTGGTTGGCCGCAGCGAGTGGTTTTTGGGAACTGGGGGCAGATTAACGTTTTTTGAGAGGTTGATGGCGTGGAAGGCTGCGAGATGGGACGGGGTGGAGGCTGCGTCGGCGCTAATTTCTTGGACGGTGGAGGAATTGGGGCAGGCTGGGTTGAAATTGATTTACGGGGAACAGTGGATTGGGGCGATTGGCGAGGCGAAGGGTCGATCGCAACCTGAAATTCAAAGATAAACTCTGGGCCATCCTGCCCCAGCACAATGTGGTCTCCAACCTTCAAAACCTGACAGCCTTTGATGCGTTGCCCGTTGACGAAGGTGCCATTAGCGCTGCCAAGGTCACAAATTTGCCAGAACTGGGAACCGTTGGAGGAGTCGAAGCCTAAAATGGGACTTACTTCTGCATGCCGCCTCGACACTGCCCGGTACAGCAGAGGATCCAGGACAACGTTACAACGAGGATCGCGCCCAATAACCATGGTCTCCGTTGAAGACAGCGGGTAACGGGGCTGGCGATTTTCCGGTGCGTTGCCATTTGCAAGCTGCCGGAGACTGGCAATTTGAGGGGTTTTCCCGTCATGTCGGGGATTTTGGCGATCAATTAGGAGAACGAGTAGTGCCCAAATCGTAAATGATTTTGCTGTTCTCTATCGTTTATCCTTCATCTTTTTCGTTTGTCCTTTATTCTTTTCTGCACCCTATTTCTGGTTGGCCTTTGTATCTCGAACGGCAGCAAGGAAGAAAATGACCACTAGAGGGGTGGTTACCGCCAGAATAATGCCCGTTATCAGGCTTCCCAGTTCTGGCTCGCCCGATGTCAGTTCAAAGACTGAACCGACAGCCGCGATCCCAGCAATGCAGGAACCAGCCAGAAATACACCACTTTTTGGAGTCACGTCTAACCATCCAAAGACAATATGTCTATGCTACAGGCTGAACTGCCCGCACAGAAAATCCATGCTTATTCAATTCCTGGTTCAACAGCAAAGGATTTTCTACCCGATCAACAAACAAAACCCCGTTCAGGTGGTCAATTTCGTGCTGAATGCAGCAAGCCAATAATTCTGTTGCGGCTAGCTTTTGAGGGCGTCCATTTTCGTCTTTGTAGGATACCTCGATCGCGGTGGGTCGCTTCACATCTAGGTAAACGTTTGGAATACTGAGGCAGCCTTCCTGGGTCATGGAAAAATCGGAACTGACCTTCGTAATGACTGGATTGATCAGAACCAGGGGCGGTGTCGCCGGATCGTCGGGTTTAATGTCTACAACAATTAGTTGCTTCTGAACCGCTACTTGAGGAGCTGCAAGCCCAATCCCATCTGCGCTGTACATGGTTTGCAGCATCTCGCGGATGAGCTGCTTGATCTCTGCATCTACCTTGGCAACTCGTTTGGCAGGCTGACGCAGCACACGATCGCCCAGACGATAAATTTCCAGGGGCGGCTTTGCCACCTTTTTCTTCTCAACTAGTACCTCAGCAGCCATGAACTTTTACTCACAAAATAGAGGGTGTATCTCGAAATGATTCCGCTTTAGTTCTATCTTATCAACCCTGCTTGCCGACTAACAGTCGAAATCGCTGAATCTTTTCGAGGTAGGTTTGATGCTTTTCTCCCTGCTTGTATAATGCCCCCATTGCAATAGAATTTCATGGAGTCAAAAGGTAGGCGCACTCATGGCACGTGCAAATGGTGGTTTTTGGGCAGACTTTAGGGACTTTATTGCCAGAGGAAATGTGGTAGATCTGGCCGTTGCCGTTGTGATTGGCGGGGCATTTGGCAAGATTGTCGAATCCTTTGTTGAGGATATTATTACGCCAGCAATTCTAAGCCCTGCTCTTGAAGCGGCGAATGTCAAAAACTTAAGTGAGCTAACTGCCGGTAATGGCATCAAATACGGCTCATTTCTGGCGACAGTTATTAACTTTCTGGTTATCGCGTTCTCGATCTTTCTGGTGATTCGTGCCTTTGAGAAAGCAAAAAGACGATTTGTGCGCGAGAGAGCCGTTGAGGAACCGGCAGCTCCGGATCCAGTTGTGCTTCAGCAGCAGACAGCCGATGCTTTGAACCGTCTCTCGCGGGCACTGGAAACACGAGGTTTGTAGGGTAGCTAGGGCGGTGAAGAGATAGGAGATGAGGAAAAGGTTTATTAGCCCCTTATCTCTTATCTCCCTTAGGAACGGGAATTAAACAACTTTGATTTTTGTACGGGCGAACGGCAGTTCGTCCCTTCAGAAGACAAAATATTTGGTCTTATTTAATCCGCAATTCTTACCCTTACCACTATTTACATCTCAGCGACTTGAAAACCTGATCCGCTATTGTCTTTGCGTTCTTCCCATTTGCTGTAACGACGACCACTTGTTCAACATTGTCTTGTTCGGTATTGGCAATGTATCGAGTAGCTGGCAAGGGGTCCAGTAATTCTCCGAAGGATTGTTGCCCCTCCTCAACAGTGACGGGTAACAGTTTGCCGCAGAAGATTTTGCTTTCTGTCGTTGAGGCGGTGGCAATAAAATCCTGATTGGCGTCTTCCAAAGGGGGTTCTCACTCAAGTCCAACAGATCGGTTTTGTTTGCTTCTCGGTTGACGGGCGTTTTACCAACAAACAGGACAACGTCAGGCGGGTTGGTTGTACTGCGTACCCAGGCGAGTTTGGCAACCCCAATATTGATCCCAAAAACGCCTTGAGAACCGCCAGGAATCTTGTATTCAATCAAACTATGGGCAATCTTCTCAGCCCTAAGAGGATTAAATGCATTGTTCAGCACTTTGACTCCCAACCCAAATAATCCCAGTCCAATTAGGATGAGCGCCCCGATCGCAATCAAAATAACTTCCCAAACGCTGACCGAATACTGGGGAATTTCACTTGTTGAAGATTGGTCGTTCATCCCAAATCCACTCCTAAAAAGCGGTCTAAGAAGCGCGATCGCCAGACTGCTCTCAAAATCAAGCACCACTCTAACGCCACAAAACTCAGAAACAGAAAATCGATCGATCGAAGGGGTGCCAGTTCAAAGAATCTGCGCGACAGCGGAACGGACAGAATGATGATGTATAGGGCCAGCATAGTAAGTGCCATCAGCGTATAGCGCCAGTCACGGGCCAACGGTTCACCGCCAACCCAGATTCGGCTGGGCGGTTTTAGAAACGGAATGAGCAGTAACTCGCCGAAAATTAGAATCGTTACCAACGCAGTACGGGGCAGGGTGTAATCAACCTGACTAAACTCTAAACCGGGCGCTAAATCCAGAATTGCTCTGACCAGGTAAAGCAGGTAAACCAGCAACGCCACGAGGGTTAATGTTAGCGCCGCAGGAATTGTAAAGTGCAGCAGGGATTGAACCATACCCTGCTGCCTGCTCAATCTTCCGGGCTTTGCCCAAATCGGTAGAAAGATCGTCGGAAGCCCAACTCCAAACAGGGAAACGAGGGCGCTATGTTTATTCACTACAGGGAAACTATCTGTCACCATTGAGGTTGAAAAGATCAGCAGGGTGATACAAATTACCCGCACGATAAACAAGGCTAAAGCGTCTCGAATACCGTTTCGAATGCGTTGGCCCTCCAAAAGGTATGGGGAAGGGAGCCAAAGGAGTCATTTAGGAGAACAATATCTGCAACGCCCCTCGTTGCCCGACTGCCGCTCTCCATTGCAATTCCCAGATTTGCCTGCTTGAGGGACAGCACATCATTGACCCCATCACCAATCATGGCAACATAGCGCCCCTGACGGCGAAGCGTTTTTACCAGTTTGGCTTTTTGCTCTGGAGTAATTCGCCCAAAGACATTACAGGACGCCACTGCTTGAGCAAATTGTGCATCATCCATAATCGCTAGCTCTGGCCCCGACACAAGCTGAATCTCCGGTCCAAGCCCCGCCTGTTGGGCGAGCGCAGCGACGGTTTGGGGATTATCCCCAGAGATAATATTGACCCTGATTCCTGCTTCCGCGAACCCCTTCAACGTTTCACGAACCTTGGGCCGAAGCTGATCGCTGAACTGAAGAATCCCCAACGGGGTGAGTGTAGAGGGAGAGTGGGATGATCCAAATCCTCATTCAAACCATTGACATCGTCACTGCGGGCAAACAGAAGCACCCGCAATCCCTGTTGGACCCCGCTTTGAATCTGGGCAGTCATCTCGTCCGTTAAACTCAGCGCTTTGGATAGCTTCTCTGGCGCACCCAAAATATAGGTGCCGGGATCTGGGCCATCACTAAAGGCAACAGCGCTCCATTGACGAGCGGATGAGAAGGGAACCTCGGCTGTTACCGATCGCGCCCGACCCGAAAAGGCAATTCCGATCGCTTCACTGGTGCGGTTGTGGGCCGTTGTGTTGGCAGCAAAGTCCCCTAGCAGTTGCCGTAAGGTTTCCTCAGTCATTCCAACCGGGTAGATTTTGTGTAATTCAAGCTGGTTTGTCGTTAGCGTCCCAGTTTTGTCCAGACACAGGACATCCACATTACTCAGCGACTCCACCGCATTTGCCTGCTGAATCAACACGTTTTCCCCTAGCATTCTCACTGCGCCCGTACCGTAGGCCAGCGTAATGGCAACCAGTAAGCCTGCCGGAACCAAGCCCGCAATAACGGCTGCCCGTTGCACAATGTCAGCCAGGGAAGCGATCGACTGAGGAAACTGATGGCGACCAAAATCCAGAGAAAGCACGCCAGCAGCAAAATGACCCGGATGACCAGGTTAATTTCCTGCTGAAGGGGAGTATAAACTTGGCGGAACGCGCGTGCTCCCGTTACCAGTTTGTAGGCTGTGGTTTCCGCTCCAACCTTTTCCGCCTCGAAATAGCCCCCACCACTGACGCAGAAGGTACCGGAGTAGACCGTGTCTCCTACGAGTTTAGGAATCATGTCTGATTCTCCCGTCAGCAGGGATTCATCCACATCAATCCGGTCCTCTCCGACCACCGTTCCATCCACCAAGATCTGATCGCCCGATCGCACCACCAGAATATCGCCAAGTACAATGTCACGGGGATCAATTTGACGTTCGATCCCTTCACGAACCACGGTGGCGCTCGGACGGTTCAATAGCGCAATCTGGTCGAGTTTTCGTTTTGCCCAGATCTCCTGCGCGATATTCATTAAGATGCCGCTGACAATTACCACTACCACCAAAACAGCGTCGCTGTAGCGATGGAGTACCAGCATTACGGCACTAATGCCAAAAAAACCGCATTGATAAACGTGAACAGATTTTCCCGCAAAATCTGCCACAACGGGCGGCTTGTCTGTAACTTAACGTTATTTCCCTGACCTGCTGCGCGACGCTGAATAGCTTCTTGTTCAGTCAGTCCCTTGAGCCGATCCGTTGAATAAACATCCTGAGTCATAGTCTTGAGACTGCGCAGCAAACTCCCATCTCAGAAGCGTTCTACCATTCCAATGTCTGGTATCCACTCCTGAACTCCCCACCAGTGTAATTGGTTTCACTAGCAAGGTAGAGAGACACTGAGACCATCATCAAAATTGAGATGAAAATTCAGGCACCAAAAAAATCACGGCGAGAACGCAAACAACAATCAAAACGGGTGCGATCGCCAGTATGAGTAAGATCGTTGGGGTTAACCTGGGATTTCTCATCAAAAAGGACAGGGGTTCAGAATCATACTTTTCCCAAATCTTTTGAGGCTTCATATCAGAGGGTTGTCGTTCCGGCCTCGATTCTTCACGGTTTTCCTGATGCATTGCTGCCTCGCTAGGTAATGGGTTTCCCTCCCAAGTCCGTGCGCTGTACTCGTTTGATGGTTGTCTTACAAACCAAGCGCAGCCTTGAGAGAATTGAGGGTTGCTGCTTCCTTTCGGCTAACTTTTGCGCCCGTTCCAAACAGCCCTTCCCCGGCGGCATTGGCCACTCGATCGGCGCATTGGTAAACAAATTCCTTATACTCCTTGATTTCTTCAGGAGACCCTTTTCGCGTCAAAATTGCCAACGCTTCGTGAATCAACTCTGTTGCAGAGTCAAGAATTCCCTCAGGGAAATTTCATTGGGAGGCTTATCCTCTTCTTTCGGTTCTTCTCCAACCGCGTATTTGGCAAACAGTGCTTGAATTAATGGACTATTCGGATGATTTTGCGCCGCTCCCGTAATTTCCTTCCCTAACGCGGCAATTTCAATTCCCATCGATACAACCGTAAATTCACAGAAAACAACGGCATGGCCACTCATAATTACGGCCTGCCTCAAGGTTTCTAACTCTGCTTCTGAGTAACTTGTTGGAGTCGTCATTAAAACTTGTTTTGATAAAACTACAGGGGAATCATATCACCCTAACTATCAAGAGACCTGGTATAAATTGTACAGTCGGGTTTCGGCTGTAAGCGGTACACCATAGGTGTCTAAAACCTACCTCTACCAATAAAACGGCGCAAACTTCAAAATCAACGTTCGGTGTTGAACACTCTCAAGAATTTAGGGTTTAGAATGAATGTTTATCCAAACTTCTGGCTCCTATGCTTATCCTTAAACAAGAGCATAAGTGATAGCCACTTCCTGAAAGAAATCATCACACTTTGGAGTAAATCGTTACAGTGAAATGAACAAGTACGAAAATGCTTGTCACTCTACAAAAACGTATGTATCGTTCTTATCGCTGCGTTTGATTTATAGGGAAGATTAGAAAGAGTGCGACAGTAGTGAGGGGAGTACCCTGAAATTTTAGAGCTGAGTTTATCCTATAGATTCCTATATCTGTATCAGCATTCGAAGTAGGTTTGGGAAGTCTATAACGAATAAGCCTTATTAAATGGTTCCGTTAACATGCCATGATTAGCCCTAATCGACCGATAGGGTGCCCTGCCAGCGATTCTGCAAATGAGATAGATTCAGTTGAAGAATTAAAACAGCGGGTACAACAACTCGCTCAAGAGCTGGAGTGTGCGAAGGACACATTGAATCAACAAGCACAGAAATGGCAGCGATCGGAACGTGCCCTCTACCAGCGTGAAACACGCTATCTCAGCATTCTGAACAACCTGTCCGATCTCGTCTGCTGTTTTTCAGCAGATGGGATCCTCACATTTGTGAATCGAGCTTACTGTGATTATTTTGGTAAACGGCCTGAAGAGTTGCTGGGTCAGAATTTTTAGAACTGATTCCAGAAGACGATCGAGCTGTGCCGCTCCAACAAATCGAAACCCTACTTCGAACCAAAGGAACGACCACAGGAGAACATCGGGTTATTGGACCGGATGGCTCTTTTGGCTGGCAAGAGTGGACAAATCAAGCTATCTGCGATGAGAAGGGAAATGTCATTGAGTTTCAGGCGATCGGGCGAGACATTAGCGATCGCAAATTAACGGAGGAAAAACTGCACCGGAGTGAAGCCATCCTGCAAGAAGCCCATCGGGTTGCTCATCTGGGAAGTTGGGAGCTTGATCTCATTGCTCAGAAGCTTAATTGGTCAGAGGAAATGTTCTACATCATGGGGCTTAATCCCGCCCAACCTGAGCCGAGCTATGAGGACTTTTTGAAGTTGTCCCACCCGGACGACTTGAACATGTATTTGCAGCTTATTGAGCAAGCCCTAGCGCAGGGAACTTCCTATGAAGTGGACCGCCGGATTATATGGCCAAATGGCGTGATTCGGTATATCGAATGCCAGGGAAACGTGGCTCGTGATGCTCAAGGAAAGCCGATTCGACTGTTTGGCACTATGCGAGACATCACCGATCGCAAACAGTTTGAGCAGACGCTGCGATCGCAGGCAGAACAGGAGCAGATTCTGCGCACTATTACTGCCCATATCCGTCGATCGCTGGATCTTGACACGATTCTCACAACAACCGTTACAGAGGTGCGGCAGTTCTTCCAGGCCGATCGCGTCCTTATTTGTCGATTTCAGTCAGATTGGAGTGGCGTTGTTGTTGTAGAGTCGGTCGGTGATCCCCAAATGTCTGTTCTGGGCAACAAATTTAGGGATCCCTGTTTTGCCACCCGCTATGCTGAGCTTTATAGCCAGGGACGAACTCAGGTTATTGAAGATATTGAAACAGCAAAGATGACCCCTGCTACAGGGAATTTCTTGCCACATTTCAAGTGAGGGGGAGCCTGGTTATCCCGATTCTGCAAGAAAACCAGTACCAACCAAACGTTGATTCCCATTCTGCCCTGTGGGGGCTTCTGGTTGTTCACCAGTGTAATCCCCGCCAATGGCAAGCGTCTGAAATCGAATTCTCAAAGCAGTTGGCAAACCAGGTTGGAATTGCGATCGGGCAAGCGGAGTTTCACCGTCAGGTGCAGCGGTTCAATGCAGAATTAGAGCGCCAGGTGCAGGCTCGAACAATGCAACTGCAATTGGCCTCTAACTTTGAGTCAACCCTCAAGCGGATCACAGACAAGGTAAGGGACTCCCTCGACGAAAACCAAATTTTGGAGAGTGCGGTAGAAGAACTGGCAAAGGGGTTAGGCGTAAGCGCCTGTAATGCTGCCCTATTTGATCTTGAGCAGGGCACGTCTACTGTCTGTTACGAATACACCACCACTGTTTCTCCTTACCAGGGGCGGGTTTCTCACTTCGACCATTTTCCCGAAATTTACAACCAGCTGCTTCGGGGTGAATATTTTCAGTTCTGTTCCCTCGTTCCAAATCCGGTTCGGGGAAAAGCAGCCATGCTCTGTTGCCCCATGTTCGATGACCAGGAAACCCTGGGGATTTGTGGCTGATTAATGAGTCCTACTACGCGTTTAGCGAACAAGATATTCGCCTGGTGGAACAGGTGGCAAATCAGTGCGCGATCGCCCTGCGCCAGTCCCGTCTTTACCAGGCTGCCCAGGCACAGGTGCAAGAACTAGAGCGGCTCAACGGATTGAAAGATGATTTCCTTAGCACCGTTTCCCATGAGCCGCACCCCGATGACCAACATCAAAATGGCTACCCAGATGCTGGAGCTGAGTTTACAAAGAGAGATGGTTCAGAAACTTCCGCAGAATCCGTCGATCGCTACCTCCGTGTTCTTAAAGACGAATGCCAGCGCGAAATTGGGTTAATCAATGATTTGCTAGATTTAACCCGCTTGGATACCGGAACAGAGCCTTTATTCCTAACCACAATTAATTTTCCATCGTGGGTTGCCCATCTTGTAGAGCCATTTAAGGAACGCATCTACCATCAGCAACAGCAGTTAGCAGTAGACGTTCCGGCTGAGTTGCCTGACTTAAAAACAAATCCATCCTACCTGGAACGAATTTTGACAGAACTGTTGAATAACGCCTGCAAATACACTCCCGCTGGGAGGTAATTACCGTATCGGCTCAAGTGGTCAGGGATGCGAACGGAGGGAAGGTAGTGAGGGATGCGAACGGAGGGATGAGGGATGAAAGGCGAAAGGAAGAGACTGACTCATCCCCATCCCTCATCCCTCATCCCTCTCTATTTCCTCATCCCTCCTAATTGCTGTCACCAATACGGGAGTAGAAATCTCAGAGCAGGAGCGCGATCGCGTTTTGATAAGTTCTATCGTGTTCCCAACAACGACCCCTGGAAGCACGGAGGAACGGGTTTAGGATTGGCGTTGGTCAAGCGATTGGCCGAACAACTTGGTGGCACTATTAAGGTCGAGAGCGCCGATCTCAGGACAACGTTTGCCCTAAAATTGCCTATCTCGTAACAACCTTACTCATGTAGGTTCCCCAAATCTGAGCCGCCTGGCCGCTGCTGCCATAGGTGGGAGAGTTGTCATCATTGCCGAGCCAGATACCTGTAACTAAACTTTCGGGAATATAGCCAACAAACCACAGGTCCCGATTGTCGTTCGTGGTACCCGTTTTGCCAACCGCTCCGGGTACGATCGCGGCGGACTGCCCCGTTCCGCTGCGGACAACCCCTGCAACAGTTGAGTCATCGTGTTTGCAACATCGGGTTGCAGGACGGATTGATTCAGTTCTTGATCGGGCTGAGCTGGATAAATGACCCGGCATGTCTTGAAGTTATTGCGGTCTTTGCATTCGCCTCCATCCAGAATGCGCCGGATTGCGTGGGGACGGTTTCGCACCCCTCCGTTTGCCAAAACGCTGTAAGCTCCAGTGATTTCTAACGGGGTGACTTCACTCTGACCAATCACTAACCCGGGTACTACGTTGAGTTTGGATTGAATCCCCATACGGCGAGCGAGGCTGGCAACTTTGTCTAACCCAACCTCCTGAGCAATCCTGAGCGCAATCACGTTTTCAGATAGGGCCAGGCCGGTGTACATATCCAAACTGCCCCCACCAGCATGGCACCCTTCAAAGAACTGACCGTCCCAACTAAGTGGAGCGCAGGAGTAGGCTGTACCAGGTGAGATTCCCTGTTCGATCGCGGCAGTGTAGGTGAACATTTTGAAAGTGGAACCGGGTTGACGCATTGCCTGACTGGCCCGATTAAACTGACTTTTCTTATAGTCAGTGCCTCCCACTAACGCCACAATTTCTCCCGTTTTGGGGTCGATCGTGACCAGTGCCCCTTGAGAAAACCCAGAACTTGCTCCTGTACTGCTGACGGCATCTCGCAATGTTGCTTCGGCGGTTGATTGGGTAGAAAGATTCACCCCGGTCTCGACGATAAAATTTCCTTCCTCTGCCAGTTGTTCCCTAACAACTGCCGCAGTTCATCTAGCACATAACTGTAGTAATACGGGGCACGCATGCTTTCTAGCTCTTCCCGTGCTTTGGGGTTGACCTCAATCCGCGATCGTCGTGCTCTCTGTGCATCATCCTGACTAACCATGCCCATTTCCACCATGCGGTTGAGCACTCGATCGCGCAGTTCGATCGACTTCTGGTAATCCCGCACTGGGTTAAAGCTATTCGGACCTGGAAGAATTCCCGCCAGGGTTGCCGCTTCTGAAAGGGTGAGATCTTTTGCAGATTTGCCAAAGTAAAACTCCGCAGCATCCTCAAATCCATAGGTACCGCTGCCCATGTAAACGCGATTCAAATAGGTCAGCAGCAGAAAATCCTTACTGTAAAACGTTTCCAGCTTCAAGGCGACCGCCGCTTCCCTAAGCTTTCGTCCAGCCGAATCCGCTGTACCCACATAATCCCGGAACAGACTGCGGGCAAGCTGTTGGGTCAGCGTGCTGCCTCCCTCCTGGATCTTGCCGCCCCGAACGTTAGTCAAAAGCGCTCGTAGTGTTCCGATCGGGTCAACTCCCAAATGCCAGTAATAGCGGGCATCCTCCGATGCAATCACGGCTTTTGGCAGGTAAGGAGAAAAATCTCTCAGACTCTTAAACTCGGTGTGGGTGCGGTTTGTTACCGAATTGAGGGAGTTTGTTCGTCGTTTGCGTATACCACGATCGGACCCTGAACCGAATTTGGCAGAGGCCGAACGGAAAATCTTTGCCACTCAATCAGAACACCCAACACGGCCAGGGCTGTTACCCCACCGACCCCATACATCCCGTAGCGGAACGCCTGCACATACCAGGGTGGCGGATCAACAAATTTGATGCGAACCGACGCAGCCAGCTCTGATGGCCCAAGCGTGTAGGTAGCACCGTGACGCAGGATCTCCTTGCGAACCCGCCGCTTACCTCGATAGATCCCATTTGTCGAGTTTTCGTCTTTCAGGAGAAACGGTGCCCGGAAGAGATGGCTGAATTTTCCCTGAGGACGGTTATCCCGGTTTAAGGACAGATGCACCTGACTGACAACAGGATTCCGCACAACGATGTCGCAGGACTGGGAACTGCGCCCAATCAGGTAGCGATCGCCCAGCAGCGGATAGACATCTTCTTTCTCGGCTCCTGCATCCTGTATCCACAGCTCTGGCACTCGCGCATCCGGTTTCAGCTTTAGTTTTGAAAAGTTGATTTTTGCCTGAACCGTCTGAACTGCCTGGGTAATAGCACCCATCAATGTTTGAGACTTACGGGGAGGCTGGGGAGAGTTCATGACTACCTGTACAAGAGGGGCTAGGGGATGATGGGATGATGAGGTGATGGGGAAATAAATCGACGATCAATGAACAATGACCCGTTACCTGGCTCAAACCGCTTCCTTACCATCTGCACCATTCTAATCAACCTCGTGATCTACATCATGCTGTGAGTGAGCCACTGTCACTTTTGTCAGCGTAATTCAATCACTCCATTACCTGCAAATAATCACAAATCCTAGCAGGTTCAATCACCGGAAATATCAGCCTAATCTTTGATACTAAATGTATCGAGTTCCTGAATCGTCACATCTATGTCAGCCCCCATTCAGCTTATCCCCGGTGCTATCTCAGAAATGTTTGCTCAAGTCAGCACATCCGGTGTCATTACCCTATCTGACCGCTACGGACTGATGGCCGCCACGTACGACGAGTCCCTCAGCGACGAAGAACGGCAAGCCATCGATCGCATCCTCCGCCTTGCCAGTCGCAAACAACTAACCTTCCAGAACGAAATACCCGTCGAAAAGGCAGTCGAAAAAGACAAAGCATGAGGTGACAAGAATAAAGAACATAAAGTCCGTTATGCCGAATCATTCCGCATATCCACCCAGACTGGAATCTTAGGCGGAATCATTCAGTCTATTAATTGTTAGCCCTAAAGCTTTCGGTTGGGGCAGTGTATCCAGCTTATCTATATATCCAAGATCCAAGTTGCTGGAAGGTTATCTGTGGAGTAGTACGTCAAGGGTTTCTGCTAAGAACCAGAGCATGACTTGATTGCGATACTATAGAGTCAACCTGAAGCGCGTTCTTCCATGACTACCTTGCCAGAAATCGAAGCAGCTATTAAAAAATTACCTGAGTGTGATGTTCGTCAACTCTCAGTTTGGCTACAAGAGTATTTGAGTGAGATGTGGGATCGGCAAATTGAAGCTGATTTGGCCTCAGGCAAACTGGACAAGTTAATTGCCAGAGCAGAGGAAGATATTGCAGCTAACCGAGTGAGAAGTCTTGATCAAGTCGTTCACAACACCTGACTTCTGGAAAGCGTATGCAGAGTTAAATCCAGAGGTGAAGGAACAAGCCCAAAAAGCGTATCAACTTTGGCAGGAAAATCCACTCCATCCGTCTCTACATTTTAAGAAGGTAGGGAAAAATCTGTGGACTGCGCGTGTTAGTGGCGGTTATCGAGCACTAGCTTTGAAGAAGGGTGACGACTATTACTGGTTCGTTTGAAGAATATGAAGCCCAGGTGCGACAGGAGTATCGCTGGGTTCCAGAGTGGCTATTTTGGCACAAACGAAAGATTATTCTGCGAGAGTTCCTAAGCCGCCAGCCGATCTACAGCACCGACCAGTTCCGCGCCCAATATGAAGTGCAAGCCAGGAGAAACCTGGAGAGATCGATACAGTCACCAGGCTAATTGATCGCTGCATTCCAAAAGCACATTCCAATGGACGCTTTAGCGTTCATACCTAGCCCCCTCCCATTTTTAGCCTTTGGCCTTTAGCCTTTAGCCTTTCAAAAGCCTTTATCCCTTATCCTTTCAGATCTATCCTTTCAAATCCAGCACCTTCGCCACCGTCTGTACGTCCTTATCGCCTCGCCCGGAGCAATTGATGACAATGCGGGGACTCCCGGACAGTTGGGGGCACAGGGTTTCCAGATAGGCGATCGCGTGGGAGGTTTCCAGAGCTGGAATAATTCCCTCTAGTTGAGAAATTCGCTGAAAGGCGGCGAGTGCTTCCTCGTCTGTAATGCTGAAGTATTCTGCACGACCCAGATCCTTTAGAAAGCTGTGTTCTGGTCCCACACCGGGATAGTCCAAGCCAGCGCTAATGGAGTGGGCCTCAATCACCTGCCCATCGTCATCTTGCAGCAGATAACTCATGGCACCGTGCAGCACTCCCACCCGTCCCTGAGTTAAGGTCGCAGCGTGTTTTTCGGTATTAACCCCTTCTCCTGCGGCTTCGATGCCAATCATGCGAACGGTTGGCTCATCAACAAACTCATGGAATAGGCCGATCGCGTTCGAGCCGCCACCCACACATGCCAGCAAAATGTCGGGCAAGCCACCCCATTTCTCCTGACACTGGGCGCGGGTTTCCTGCCCAATCACGGCCTGAAAATCTCGCACCAACATGGGGTAGGGGTGAGGCCCGGCGACAGAACCCAGAATGTAGTGGGTTGTCTCCACATTCGTCACCCAATCCCGAATGGCCTCTGAGGTTGCATCCTTAAGGGTTCCTGTTCCCGCCTCTACAGGATTTACTTCTGCCCCCATCAACCGCATTCGGAAGACGTTGAGCGCCTGCCGCTGCATATCATGAATGCCCATGTAAATAACGCACTTCAAACCAAACCGAGCACACACCGTCGCGGTTGCAACCCCATGTTGCCCTGCTCCTGTTTCCGCAATAATCCGCTGCTTGCCCATCCGTTTTGCCAGCAGCACCTGCGCCAGCGCGTTGTTAATCTTATGTGCCCCTGTGTGGTTCAGGTCTTCCCGCTTCAGATAAATCTGAGGACCCGTACCATCTGGACGGGCATAATGAGCTGTCAGCCGTTCCGCAAAATACAGCGGACTGGGGCGGCCCACATAATCCCTTAGAAGCCCCTGAAACTCCTGCTGAAAGGCTGGATCGCTCTTGTACTGATAGTAGGCAGCTTCTAGCTCGGCCAGCGCAGGCATGAGCGTTTCGGGCACATACTTGCCACCATATTGACCAAACCGTCCCAACGAGTCGGGACGTTGAGTGTCTGAAGCGGAGGCTGATTGAGAACCGGAACGAAGGGGAGTCGT
The DNA here is from genome assembly GCA_034541955.1 of Kovacikia ellensis JS3. GTDB lineage: Bacteria > Cyanobacteriota > Cyanobacteriia > Leptolyngbyales > Leptolyngbyaceae > Kovacikia. Next base: position 412,178 of record JAVYJL010000003.1, read on the forward strand.
AGTCACGGGCCTGACGGGTGTGAAGGACAGCCTTCATTATAAAGCGATGAGATTCAGGAAGATAACTTTGGATGCTATCGGTGCACAACTACGGGGGTTCCGACAGAGGCCCAGCTAAATAACCATTCGGCGTGATCGACAGCGACATTGACGCAACCGTGGCTGACGGGTGTGCCAAAGCTGTTGTGCCAGTAAGCGCCATGAATGGCGTAGCCACCAGAGTAATACATGGTGAAGGGGACATCGGGCACATCGTAATCATCCCCCTGCATTCGGGTCGATCGAAGTTTGGTTTCTACAGCGTAAACACCCGTTCGAGTCGGAGTTGAGGCTTTTCCAGTAGAGACGATGACCGCATGAACGGGCTTTTTCCCTTCCCAGGCGATTAAACGTTGCGTCGATAGGTTGACCTCAATCCATCGTTTCTTAGATTGCTGAAGATTTGAAATGGCATCTGCGATTACATCGGAGCCTTTTGGCGTTGTTTTAACTGCAATTTCGGTTGATGTTGGTTGAGCGAATGCAGAGGTGGCTTCTATACCAATGGCTGTATAGGTTAATGCGGCAGCAGTCAAAAGTATCCCGGTCTTCTGTAACCAGGTCAAGTTCGTATAAGTTTTCATTTCTTTTACTCTGGGTCTAATTGTCTAAAGTCGGGCTGTAAAACTCAACGCAATGCACACGATCGCTGACTACAGTTCAGTTCAAGGCAAACGGTTGACACAGGGGCTGTTACGCCTCACGTTTGCCGTTGAATAGTGGAGTTTGAGCGAATCGCGAAAATGGAAATTGAGTGGCACCGACTTAAATTGCATTTGGGCAATAATTATTGGAAAGCCTATCTGTAAAAGCTTTCGCAATCTGCAATTGGCATCTGCAATCTAAAATGGTGCGAGTAGAAACCCTTAAGGTCATCTACAACGGCGGTTTGTCAGATTTCGTATAGAGTGGCACCAGTAAGGGTGCAATTCCATCAATTTGGCGTATAAGAATAGCGGAATCAAAATTCGGTGGAGCGTTGCAGACAGTGATGAGCCGTTTATCGAGAGCGATCGCAATCTTAAGCCTTACAGCGGTGCTAGGGGAGTCCTGGGTTCCTGCTCATCTTCGTCATCGCCAAACAGCGCCTCCAGTGGATCAACTCAGGCAACCAGCCAGACAACCAGTAGTCAGGCCAGCAACGGTCAGGCCAGCAACGGGCAAGCCAGCAATGGTCAAATCAGCAACGGTCAGGCCAGCAGCAGTGGCTTAACGAATCAAGAACCCACCGATGCAGTGACGTTTGTTCAGCGGGGAACCACCCGTGCCACGTTGGGGCAGTACCAGGCAGCGATCGACGATTTCAATCAGGCCATTAAGCTTGACCCAAAGCTTGCTCAGGCTTATAACGCTCGTGGGCTTGCGTATGCCCGTATGAAAAATGGAGCACAGGCAACGCAGGATTTTGATCAGGCGATTAAACTTGATCCCAAACTGGCAGAGGCTTACACCAACCGGGGAAGTGTCCACGCTGAACAGGGAGATGTGCAGAGTGCGATCGCAGATTACAATCAGGCCATTCAGCTTGATCCAAACTCTGCTGATGCCTATGCAGGACGAGGATTGGCGAAGGCGGCGTTACGGGATTTCAAACAGGCGATCGCCGACCATGACCAGGCAATTCGCCTCAAGCCGGATGATGCCAAGAACTACAGCAATCGGGGATTGCTCTATGCGCTGTCGGGAAACGATAAAAAGGCGATCGCAGACTACACGGAAGCTATTCGCTTAGACTCCAACTCCGCCAATGCATATAACAATCGCGGACTCGCTTACGCTAGATTAAAAAATAAAAAGCAGGCTACAGAGGATCTGAATAAAGCCGCCGCTCTTTATAAATCTAAGGGAGATACGGCAAACCAAAAGAGCGCTTTGGATACGGTGAAGAAATTGCAGTAAGAATAGGTGGTAGGTGGTAGGGGCAAGAGGAGAATTAAGAATTAGCAATTCAAGCCTCGTAATCCCTCAATTTACAACTGACAATTCTCAATTCATAATTCCAAAAATGGCGTCATCAAAGCAAAAATCGTCTAAATCTAATGGGTCTGGAAACGATCGCGTTATTTATTCTGAATTTGGCAACCATGACAATCCTGAAGCCCTTCAAAGAGCTGTTCCAGATTTACCTCCTAACCAGCAAAATTTGAGAGTTGAGGCATCACGCAAGGGACGCAAGGGCAAAACGGTCACGGTCATTAGCGGGTTTCAAGCTAGCCAAGAGAAACTGGCAGATTTGCTCAAGAAGCTAAAAACCCAATGTGGCGCAGGCGGAACCGTTAAGGAAAATGAAATCGAAATCCAGGGCGACCACAAGCAGAAAATTGTCCAAATTCTTTTGCAGTTGGGCTACAAAGCAAAAGCCAGCGGAGGATAATTGAAAACCACCTTCTGCTATTGGCTACGAGCGCTGTATTTCTTAATCACTTAAGAAGAAGCCTTAATACACGTCATCATAATTACCAATGTTCAGAAGCAGAATGGCATCTTCTTCGCCATCTTCTGAGTTAGGCACAAACTCAAATAGAATGCGGTAGCTGTAATCAATAGAGCAAGCCCAAATGCCTGCTAGGTCGCCTGACAATTTATGAGTCTTTAATGATGGATGAAATAGATTACGTCCGGTTGTGTCGTAGGCTGTAGCCGAGAAATCATATCTCCGAACCTCGCTAGAACAGCTATACAGAGCCTTCAACTTAGCATAGGCTACTGAAAGCGCTACAAACTGCTTGCATGAAATATCTGTTGCGATCGCCCTTCAAGTTTGCCTTTTGCCTGACTGTTTTCATTGCATTGATTGCAGTAATCATTCCATCCATTCACAATCTGGCGAGTGCTCAAGTTCAGCCAACCCAGCCAAATCGCGGAGAGATTCGAGGCGTTTGGATTACGAATGTTGATAGTAAGGTGTTGTTCGATCGTGATCGACTCAGCAATGCCGTTGAAGAACTCGCTGAGCTAAATTTCAACACCCTCTACCCCACCGTCTGGAATTGGGGTTATACCCTTTATCCCAGCTCCCTTTCAAAATCCACTGTGGGGGCTGCCTTTGACCCTCGACCATTTGGGCTAGAAAGCCGTGATGTTCTCACCGAATTTGTCCAGCAGGGGCACGCAAAGGGCATGGCCGTTATTCCCTGGTTTGAGTTTGGCTTCATGGCACCGGAAGATTCCGCTCTGGCAATGCGCCATCCCGATTGGCTAACGCAACGCCGGGACGGAACCCAGGTGTGGCAGGAAGGAATTTATCCACGGGTTTGGCTTAACCCTTTTAAGCCAGAGGTGCAGCAGTTTATTTCCGATTTAATCCTTGAAATCGTCACTAAATACGATGTGGATGGCATTCAGCTAGACGATCACTTTGGTTTACCCTATGAGTTTGGCTACGACAGCTTTACGATCGCGCTTTATCAGAAAGACCATCAAGGCAAGCTTCCGCCAATCAATCCAAAAGATCCCGAATGGATACGCTGGCGAGCCAATAAAATCACGGAATTTCTGACTGGAGTTGTTCGCACGATTAAAGCTCAGAAAAAGGTGTGCTGATTGCGCTTTCTCCCAACAACTACGACTTCTCCTACAACCATTCCCTCCAGGATTGGCGCACCTGGGAACGACAGGGACTGATTGAAGAGTTGGTGTTGCAGGTCTATCGAGATAAGTTGGATTCGTTTATCTCAGAACTCAAGGCTTCTGAGCTTCAGGATTCTAAACGACACATTCCCACAGGAATTGGGATTCTCACCGGACTCAAAGGCCGAACTGTTCCACTCAAGCGAATTCAAGAGCAGGTCCAGGCCGTTCGCGATCGAGGCTTTGTAGGGGTTTCGTTCTTCTTTACGAGACAATGTGGAACCTTGTTTCTGAACCTGCCAATCTTCCTCCCAGTGAAAGATTAAGGCAACGAAAAGCAGGCTTCAAAGTCTGTTTCCTTCGTCGGCAACTCGGCCCAATATCATGCAAGGTTGGCTTCCTTCTAGAACCTAAGGATTATGGATTTCTATAGATCCGCAAACTGTACGGGTAGGTTTAACACCCCAATCTCACCAGGTAATGGATTTGACGGCAGAACCCGCCCCTACTAAATGTCGGACTTATTTAATTCCCATTCTTAAGTTGATAGAAAATAGAAAACAGAAATTTTCTCTGCGTTCTCTGCGTTTCTGCGGTCAATCAATAAACCCTGGTATGAGTCCTCAGGCCATTTTTCCTTGGCTGGTTTAAGATGGTGGACTCCATTTTCGAGTTTTTACTATGACCGCAGCGACTCAACCTACCACCCGCACCTACGATCTGATTGGCTTTGGTGATGAAGTTCCCGGAGTACTGGCACTGGTTGCGGCAGCCAGGGAATTTAACCGCCGAACTGGCAGAAAACTCAGAGCCTTGCTCATGTTTAAGGGGAATTCGCAGGATGGAGTGGGAGGACATCTGGTGCGGGGAAGACTGGCATACCTCGATCGCTGCAATGTGCCCCCTGACGTTCAAAAAGCGTTGGGATTGCCAGCATTTGGAGATCCTCTGCACTTTATAAGGAATTTTTGCAGCGGGCAGGGGTTGCCCAGATTGCTCTCGACCCACAGAAAGCAGACGCGGCGCTGCGAAAGATGCTGAGCGACGCTGGAGTTGATATTATCAGTCGGGTTCAGATTCTTTCGGTTATCAAGGACGGGCCAAAACTCTCAGGCATTCAACTTGCAAATGGGCAAACCTATTTGGCGAAGCAGTTTATTGATTCGACGGTGAATGTCGAACTGGCACAAACCGCAGGTATCCCAAAGCTTCAGGGATTTGAAACCTTTGGTTTGCCAGAGGCAGAACTTCCAGTCACGCTGGTGTTTGAAACGGAAGGATTGTCGATTCAGCGTTTAAGGGATGTCGAGCTTTCCTACATCAAACGCTTTATCAACCGAAATGATAGTGAAGCCCAAAGCTTTATGAATGTGGCAACCGGTGGAGATGCCACGATCGCAGATCAATTCAGACAGGGAATGGTGAACGCCCAAGGGCAGCCACGAACGATGTACGTTGGGCAGGACCACATTGATGTTGCCTGTCGGGCATTGTCCATTGCCTACCACTCCTTCCGGGGCAAAAGCTTTCCCTGTCGGAGAGCGGCGCGGTTTTAGATCAGGCCAACATTGCCATTCTTCCCGGCGGCAGGCTGTCCTGAATTCGTTGTTGTTCTACACGACAGGCTCTCAGGCAGAAATTTTGGCAAGGGGAGCCGCCAAACCGAACGCTGCCATGCTTGAAGAAATGAGGTTTGTTGACAAGTGGTTCAGGAGCATTGGTGCGACAGCGGTTAGACCCGCGATCGAGCTTTACATCCGGCACGCAGGCAATGTAACAGGGGTGGTTGAGCCGCTGAGTGGTGCCAGAATGCTGGAAGGTGGCGTGTCCTCAGACGAGGCATTGGGAACCTTTGGCTACCACCTGGATGTGCGAGGGGAATTGCAGGTTTAGGAGCGAGGGCCATTGAAAAGGGCATCAGCAGTATTTCATTCCACACGCCACCGCTGTTTAACATTGGTATTCGGCATGCCTTGGTCAGGAGTGTCCCCAATCTGGCGGTTGTTAGTCCGGGTTCCGGGTTCGATGGCTATGCCTGCGCGGCGGGACGAATTGTTGAATTTAATGTTGCGGTTGGTCAAGGCGTTGGGATTGCCGCCAGCTTAGCGATCGCCAACGGCAAAACCTGGCAGACATCACAAATCGGGATGTGAAACAGGTGCTGGTGCAAATCGGACAACTCCCCGCATTTATGGCAGAAGCTATCTCGTTGAAGCCTCTCGCTTAGAAGCATTTGAAACGTCCCTGGTTGCTTGATTGCTAATTCAAAAAACTACGAAGTCCACCCCTTAGAAGGACGATCGCAAACCAGGATGAGATAATCTTGATTCTGTAACAATTGATGGAAATCTAGGAGTCAACCTTGGAACGGACATTTTTGGCAATCAAGCCTGACGGCGTACAGCGGAAATTAGTTGGCGAAATTATCCGTCGCTTTGAAGCAAAAGGCTTTACCCTGGTTGGCTTGAAGCTGTTGAATGTTAGCCGCGAACTGGCAGAAACCCACTATGCCGTTCACCGCGAACGGCCCTTCTTTGCTGGCCTGGTAGAGTTCATTACCTCTGGTCCGGTGGTGGCGATGGTATGGGAGGGCGATGGCGTCATTGCCTCTGCCCGGAAGATTATTGGTGCTACCAACCCGCTCAATGCAGAACCTGGAACCATCCGGGGAGACTTTGGTGCAAACGTTGGTCGCAACCTGATTCATGGCTCCGATGCCCCGAAACGGCTCAACAGGAAATCAGCCTCTGGTTCAAGGACGAAGAATTAGTAAGCTGGCAACCCACATTGTTAAGCTGGATCCACGAGTAATCGAAGAAAGGATAAAGGATGAAGGATAAAGGATAAAACCTATCCTTTATCCTTATTTTTCGACTCGATCGGTTCTTCTTTCTCCTCCAACGATTCATCTGTAGCTCCAGAGAGTTCAGAATTAGTTTCTGAAGCCAACTCCATTCGCTGGGAGAACCCCCACGCAAAGGTTAATGCAATCAGAGTGACCATTACCCATTCAGATGGCACAAGGCTGGGATAGACAACTCTGGCAAACAGGCGCAGGCCGACAAATGCCACTGTGATATACCCAGCATCTTCTAAATGGGTAAACTCATTCAACCAGCGAATAAACAGCCCTGCCATAAATCGCAGAGTAACAATCCCAATGGTGGCACCCAGGAGAATGACCCACGTTTCTTGGGAAACTGCGATCGCGGTTGTGACGCTATCCAGAGAGAATGCCAGATCCGTAATAGCAATCATTGGAATGGCTTGCCACAGGGATGAGAAGCGAGGACCGTGATGTTGATGTGTACCGTCCCCATCTCCCTCAGACGTAAAGTACTGCACCACCAGCCACAACAAATAGAGCGCTCCTGCCAGCTCGAATTGCCAAAACTGGATAACCCAGGTTGCCGTCAGAATCAAGGCCATCCGCAAAACGTAGGCAAGCACCAGTCCGATATTTAGGGCGCGCCGTTGCAACTGGGGGTCATGTAAGGTTTGCGTCAAGGCTGCCAGGGCGATCGCATTATCAGCAGACAGCACCGCCTCCAGCGCTACCAGAACTGGAAGAATTAACAGCGTCTCAAATCCAAAGTTTGGAGAATCCAGAAGTTGATCTAGCATTAAGAACGTTTTTGAATCGATGTTGTGAGGAGCACAACGGCTTATATCTTGATGACTACTTGCCTGAAATCAGCACTCAGCTTCATCTGAAGGACGAGGTTATCCAGGCTAGCTTATCGTTAACCCAACCCCAAAGCAATGAGGGGACTATTCATTACTAAGCCTAACGCTTAGTAAGTGATAAGGGGTAGGGATATAGGGGTCAGGGGTCAAAATTAAGAATTGAGAATTAAGAATTAGAAATTGGGAAAGAATTTATTTCTTCACCCTCTTCTTCCTGCTCCATTCTCTCCTAATCCCAGTCCCTCATTGCTTTAGTCTTCATCCTTTAGCCTTTGGCCTTCCCCAATAGTGTTGCATCTTGTAACAAATTATTCCCCAGGGAGGCATTTTGACAGAGCATTGGGGAACGATAGATTCCACTAAAAGGAGTTTTGAAACAATGACTTTATCGGATACGCAAGTCTTTGTTGCCTTGGTCGTCGCTCTTATTCCGGGCATTTTGGCCTTTCGTTTGGCAACTGAGCTTTACAAGTCATAGAAACCTTTTGTAACGTATAGGAATAGCCTGCTTTACCAGTTTGGCTTTACAATGCCGCGATAGTTCTTCCAATTCAGGGAATTATCAGGTTAAGTAGAACAAAACTGAGTGAAGCAGGCTTTCTCTTTGTAAGTTTCGCTGCATTTGGAAAAATCATCCCCAATAACCATCTAAATATTAAATTAGGGGCTTGCTATTTCACGGTTCATTGACTTTAATGATTAAAACTTTTCAATGAGAGTAAGTTACTCATTGACGTTGTCTTGAGACAGATGTGATCGATAGGATGAGCTTTTTACCGTCCTGCTTGTTGCTAAATCGAATTGACTATTATGTACGCACTTAAATCGCCCCAACATCAGCCAAAGCAGACTCGGCGTGCACGTCGGGTTCCCAAATCAAATCCCCGTAGCCGTAAGAAACCCTATGGGGAGATCGCAGTCGAAGCAACGATTAAGCTGTCGGTGAATGTTCTTCTATCTGTTGTCGCAGTTGCCGCCCTAACGAAGCTTTTGTCATATAAGGTGACTCAGGAAGCAAAGATGCAAGAGCTGAATGTGGCAGTTAGTTCTGCGACTGATCGCGTACATCGAGTCGAATCAAACTTCAGACAGTATTTCGATGCGAGTCAGGCAAAGATTTTGATGCAACAGCAAACGAACCGGATTGATCCGTCTCAGCGTCAGATTATCTGGCACTTGCCTGGAAAGAACGAACAGGTAAGCCGATGAGCAAAACCTATTAAGGAAAGGGTTTACAACTCAGCATCCTCTTCTAAGAAATTCCCCAGCAAGGGCTTGAGCAATTCATCAAGCCATTCCTCCACTTGCAAGTGCAAACGTTGGGACGAACGGTCTTTCGAAAGATCGATTGGGGAAGGTTGGTGAGGGCACGCTGGTAGTCTGCGATCGCACAGTTCCAGTCTCCGGCTAGATGATGGGTCCGACCCCGTTCTGCATAGATATGACTATCTATTGAGTTAAAGACCTGCTCACTGGACCCTTGCAGCATCTGACTGACTCCCAGGGCGAGGTCAAAGTTTTCCAGGGCTTGCCCATACATTTCCAACTCGCGGAACGTGATGGCTTGATTCACCCAGGCATGGATATTGGCAGGGTCCAGATCGATCGCGGTTTCGTAGTCAGCAATGGCCTCTGCCAAATTGCCCAGAGACGCGTAGCAGTTAGCCCGATTGTTGTAAACCTTTGCCAATCGGGGATTTAGCTGAAGCGCCCGATCATAATCCGCTAACGCCTGCTCCAGCTTGCCGACTCGAAAATGCAGTAGTCCACGGTTATTGAAATCGCTGGCATTGTCGGGTGTTTGCTCAATTAAGTAGTTAAATAGAACGATCGCCTCCAGATGGTTTCCCTGTTGGGCAATGCTTAATGCTTGCCGACGCAGTAAGGTACGATGCTCAATTCGATTCGGTGAGGATGCATTTTGGGAACCAGATCTTGCGTAGACAGGGTTTTCCTCTCTATGCAGTTGTTTTTTGCAGTCACAGTTGAATGACAATCCAGGTCGGGCCGTTGAGCAATTAGCTTCTTTCGTGCAGTTGTTTCGACCTGGAATCATACGAATATTCATGTCATCCTCACGATTTACAGCTTCACATTAGGAGATTCTCTTTTGACGATGGTTTAAGGATGTGTCACTTACTGAGGCGTCTCAGAAGGGATTTTTCCTGGTAAACCGCCCATCGATAGCCTGTGTTCTGAATGAATTTAAGACAGTAACCACATTTGCGCTTAAGCCTTGTGCTTAGGTTTTGTTGGTTGTTAGATCAGCATCTTTGCAAATCCTCCCCCTAGATACACCTTCCATAGGTTCCATTTCCGAAATTGAAACAGCGCCTGTGGAAAGAGATGAAAACCCTGATTCTTAACAATTGTTTGAAGCTCCTCCGATCGCCGCTAAAAAATAAGAAAGCTTTATTCAGCACGATTCCCGTTCCTGAAGTTGGTAGAATGCAACCCAGGGTATAGCAGGTAGTAGGTTTAGGTGGCAGGTGGAAGGGGATGAAACGGCGTAGTGGCTAGATTCATTTTTACCGTCCGTCTGACTGTCTTGCCGATTGCTGTAACTGTTCCCCAAGCCGTTCCGCTGGAATTTCCTATGACTTCTGCAAGGTTTATCCCCAATGCTCCCGATGTGTCTGCCGATGATTACCTGGTTCTCGGCCTGGCAACCTGTTTCGTTAAAGAAGATGGCGAGGTTCACGAAGTCAAAGTTGTGGAGCCAATTCCTTCAGCAGCTTTGGAAGCAATTTTGAAAGGGATTCCAACGTCCTACCAAATGGCTACTGGAGTTGCGATCGGCTCTGTCCTGTCTGATGACACCGCCCAGCTACCGTCGAGCTTTCCACCGGAAGCACAGTTCTGCGATGAGTTTACCTATCGTGCGATCGCGGCTGCCCGAACCTACAAATCACGGTCCAGTGCCCAGACGCATATTCCTGTGGGTACGACAAAAACAGATTTTAATCACTCTACTGAGCGCAAACGGGTGCTAAACTCGCAGCGTATTGTCAGAACGGAAGACAACGTAAAGCAGCACGAGTATACGCACAAAGTACTTTGAGTTGGAGGCTTTAATCGAGAATTTGAGCTGGCTCTTCCGTATTTGCGGTGGAGACGCTATTTTGCTGGAGGACTTGATTGGAGGAAGGGATGCTGAAACTTTATGGAGGGGTACGCAGCCGAGCGTTGATCGTTCGCTGGTGTTTGGAGGAGTTGGGTATCCCCTATGAATTTGTAACGCTAGATATGGCGGCGGGTGAACATCGTCAGCCTGCCTTTCTAGAAATTAATCCGGTTGGGAAGGTTCCGGCGATCGTTGATGGTGACTTTAAGCTGTGGGAATCGGGTGCAATTCTGCTGTACCTGGCTGAGAAGTATGGCAAGACAGACCTTTCCCTGGAACAGAGATCAACTTTAAATCAATGGATCGTCTTTGCGAATGCAACGCTGGGGCCAGGTGTGTTTGGGGAGGAAAACCGGGAACGCGAAATGCCCCGGTTGATGACCATGCTAAATCAGCGATTTGAGCAGCATCCGTTTATTTTGGGTGAGGAATTTAGTGTTGCCGATGTAGCGGTTGGTGCGGTGCTCACGTTTATTCCAATCATGCTTCAGCTCGACCTGAGCGGCTACCCGGCTGTGCTGGGTTACATGCAGCGAATGACCGAACGGCCAGCATTTCAAGCGACGATCGGCGGACGCAAATAGATGAATGTGCGTTTCCCAATCTGGTTGAATCGAATTCTTATGCTTCTGGTGGTCGTGGGCATCCTTTTTAGGTTTGTCAATTTAGACCACAAAGTGTACTGGCATGACGAGGTGTATACCAGCTTACGAGCAGCAGGCTATACCCGTTGGGAGATTGACCAGGAACTATTTCAGAACAAAGAAGTTGCTATTGGAACGTTGCAGCGATTTCAGCAAATCAAACCGGGCAGCACGATCGCAGATACGGTTCACTCCCTCGCTCAAGAAGATCCTCAGCATCCGCCGCTTTACTTTGCAATGGCAAGAGGCTGGTTGAAGCTGTTCGGCAGTTCTATGACCGCTTCCGCCTACTTCCAGCACTCCTCAGTCTGCTGGGGTTGCCATTGATGTATGCGCTCGCCTGGGAGCTATTTGCTTCCCACGAGATTGCTCTACTGGCCACAACCTTTCTTGCGCTTTCACCGTTTGATGTCCTATTTGCCCAAACGGCCCGTCAATACAGTCTGTTGACCGTGCTTGTGATTGGTAGTCAATGGCTGCTCTTAAGAGCTATTCGGAGAGATGGGAAGGAGCGCAAAAATGGCAGTACCCGGACTCAAAAGATGTGGAGCAGTTGGCAGAACTGGGGACTGTATGCGCTCCCCGTTGCTTTAGGGCTTTACACCCATCCTTTTTTGCCTTAACCATTATCGGGCAAGCAGCCTACTTTGGGCTGGAAGCCCTGTTTAATAGGTTTTCTAATAAGTCTGACTGGATTGCGTTTGGACGGAAAGCCCAGCTAAAACTCTGGATCAGTTTCCGAAATTTTTGCTTTGCGATCGCCACCGCATTAATTCTTTATGCTCCCTGGCTATTTGTGATCGTAACTAATCGTCAGCGTGCGTTGGCAACTACCGACTGGGCGCGGTTCTCACCGGGAATCGGTTATTTAATAGAGCAATGGACGCTCAGCTTCACGTCCCTTTTCTTTGATTTGTACTCCGGCGATAACGTTGTAGCAACCTTTCTGGGACGAGCACCGATCGCGCTGCTTATCCTGGTTTCAATTTATGTCGTTTGTCGGCGGTGCGATCGTTCAACCGCGTTATTTGTTGGGACCTTTATCCTCGTCCCGTTTCTGCTGTTAGCTCTGCCCGACCTGATACAGGGAGGAAAACGCTCAGCCGTCAGCCGTTATCTAATCTCCTGTTACCCAGGTATTCAACTGGCGGTGTCCTACTTCATTGCAACTAAATTGACGTTCCGAACCCAATACATCAACCGTCCGGGTAGACAGGTCGAGACGTTTCAGCAGTGTGTAAAAATGCTGTGGCAGCGGGCACTGTCTTTTTCTCAAAGTTTCTCAACGTCAAACTCTTACACGCTACAGACCGCTACCCATTTCCCGTTGTCCCGATGGTTCTGGTGCGGCGTTTTAACATTGCTAATAATAGGTAGCATTGTGTCCCTTGGGGTTAGTACTCTGGCTGACTCCTGGTGGAATAAGGACTTGAGCGTATCAAACCCGCAAGTTGCTCGCTTGGTGAGCACGTCTTCCCCGTCGATCGTCATTAGCGATATTGGGGATGACTTCACAAACACGGGTGATATGATTTCCCTCAGTTACCTGTTGGACAAAACCACCCCATTTTTGATGGTTAATCGAGATGAGGTGGATTGGGTCAAAACGGAGGAATTTCGTTCCAAAATTCAAGGATTAAACGCATTTGCTTACCGACCTACTAATGACTTACGGCAAACGCTAGAAAAAACGTATGGTCCAATGAAGCGCTTGTTATCAGAGCGTCTCTGGCTTTTGCGTCAAAATTAGGTGACAATTACAATTGAATCTTGACTCATCCCCTGTACAATTACCTAGTAAATGAAGGGGAGTAGCTGCTGGTCAACGACTAGCCCATCTGAATCAACACACTGGTGATGAGCCTGGTTCAGATGACAAAAAGCTTCAAACTTCTAATGGTTGGCGATCGATTTCGTACACCTCAGAGTGCTGATTGCTGACATTTAGAAACTGATTGCTAATTGCAAGCGAGACCTTCACTGAGTTCACATTTCGTGTGAGCTTGGTGAGGTCTTTGTATTTCTCATCAAGCTCACTTGGATGCGGTAGAGATCCTGAGGAGCACTGAGAACATGTTGACCGCTTTTACGGCTGGCTTATTGCTAATCACCATTTCAGAGTTGGGCGATAAAACATTTTTATCGCCATGATTTTGGCTATGCGCCACTCGCGCCGCCTCGTATTTGTGGGGGTTGTTGCAGCGTTGGCAGCAATGACCGTACTGTCGATCGGGATGGGACAGGTTATTGCACTTCTGCCCAAGAACTATGTTCATTTTGCTGAAGTCGCGTTGTTTATTGGCTTTGGGCTAAAGCTGCTCTACGATGCGACTCAAATGACGGACGATGCTACGTGTGAAGAGGTCCAGGAAGCAAAAGAAACCGTTGAACAATCCGATTTCAAGGCGCTTAAACGAAGAGCCAAATGGGGAGTCATTTTGCAGGCGTTTGGCCTGACGTTTATGGCAGAGTGGGGCGATCGCACTCAGATTGCGACGATCGCCCTAGCCGCTTCCAACAATCCTTGGGGCGTTTCCCTTGGCGCAATTCTAGGACATACCCTCTGTGCAGCAATCGCAATTGTCGGTGGCCGTCTAGTAGCTGGGCGAATCTCCGAGCGAATGATTATTGCTTTAGGAGGGGTTCTATTTTTGATCTTTGGTGTTGTTGCGATTGTGGAAGGATGGGGAAGTTAGGAATTGAGAATTAAGAAATAGAGGTGTTCAATTTTTGATTCTCAATTCCTACTTCTCAATTCTCCTCTACGGTTTAGCGGGGGCAGGTGCGGGTGAGGTGCTGGGTGCAGGAGATGGGCTGGCGGGTGAACTGTTCGCTAGCTGATTGATTTGGTCCTTGTATTTTGCTGGAGCTAGTTCGGCTGCGTTGCTGAAGAGGGGTTTTGCTTCCTCATTCTTACCCTGAGCCTTTAACACCAACGCCTTCGCCAGGACGGGTTGGAAATTTTGCTTATCCTTCTTGGCTGCTTCGTCATAGACTGCGATCGCCTCGTCATACCGCTTCTGATTGGCGTAGACGCCTCCCAACAGCAATTGAACGGAAACCACGTCAACACTTCCGGGCTGAATTTGATTCGCCTGGGGTGCTGTTTTGAGGGTGTCTTGCAGCAGTCCGATCGCCGCCTCCGGACGCTTCTGTTGGATCAGCAAGTCCACCAATCCTTTCAACGCATCCGTATTGCCGGGTTTGGTTTTCAAAATGTCGCGGTAGGTTTGGGCTGAACCTTCCAAATCGCCAACCTGTTGTTTCGCCTGGGCCAACAGGACCGAATAGGTCGGTTCATTAGGATTGAGCTTCGCCAGTTTTTCAAGGGGAGCGATCGAGCCTTTCACATCACCTAAGCCAAGACGTGCTTCCAGCAACCCTTTCAAGGCAGTTTGGTTATCCGGCTCACGCTGCAAAACCAGTTCGTATCCATCTGCCTGTTTTTGCAGCTGATCCTTGCTGGGAAGCGGACTAGAAGAGGAACTGGGAGATGGATTTGCGGCTTTTGATGCCTGATTTCCATTCCGCGCCACCTCAACTAGAGGGATCAATGAAAAGCCAATAAAGGCAATGACCGCCAGGATTAGGACTGTATTAATGACCCAGCGATTACGCTTTTCAGTCACAGACTTGCCTCGAAACTCTAATGACATATTAACCACAAACTAAGGTTGCCAAGGAAGAACAATAGGAGCCGCTGAGTGTTGGGTGCTTAGGAACAACGAATGGTGTTTTGTGGTTCCAGTTACTCGGATGGTTATAAAACACGTTCTCCTAGAGCACCACTTCAGGCTTCAGAGGATACCTCAAAACTCCAATTTCAGACCTTAAAAATCTGTTTTACGGGCCAAATTGTTGCAGTTCTTCAACTAATGGCAGGAGGAAAATTCGTCTGAAGATCGCCGATCGCCGTCTCTTTCCTGTTTTTGCCCATCTACTGATTCAGGATAATGATTGGAGGCGATTCAAGAATTTCCAGCCTTACGGGATGAAAGTTTTTGCAGCCAATCTTCCCCTAGCTGAATGGTAATGTCAGAGGTTAACTCACCTGTACTCTCAATGCGCACTTCGCCAAAACCGAGAGACCGCCGGATTGCTTCAGCCCCTTGCTCGTCTCCCTGTTGCGCGACGATCCGTGTCACTCTTAGCGGTTCGCTGTAGGGCACATCAACGGAGGTATTAGAGTAGCCAGCTTTTCTAAGGGTATTGATGAGTGACTGCGCTGCATTGGCGCGTCGGGTGCTGTCCTGAACGGCGATTTTAATTGAGGAGGGAGACGGGGCAGCGGCGATCGAGGTTGAGCTGTTGCCAAAGTAGCGGGCGATCATCGTTCCAATTCGGCTGTAGTTGGGCAGCCAATAACTCGCGTCATACTGCCCGGGTTCACTAAAGTCTCCCGGCACTACTAGCATCTGAACGCTGGAGCGATCAATCTGAGCACCATAGCCAACCAGTGCAACCAGTTCCTCAACACTAAGGTTGGTATCGATGTGAGACTGAATAACAGAGAGAATTTTAGGCAAGCGGGCTAAGGTTGCCGGATTCAGGGATTGCTCCATCAAGGCACGCATCACCATCTGTTGCCGCTGAATGCGCCCAATATCGCCATATTCGTCGTAGCGAAAGCGCAGTAACTGCAGCGCTTGATCACCATTCAGATGCTGCCGTCCTGCTTTCAGGTTGATGTAAAGATGCTGGCTATCATCCTGGTATTTCATATCTTTGGGGACGTACACACTAACGCCACCCAAAGCTTCAACCAGAGCCTGTACACCTTGAACGTTAATCGTCACATAACGATCGATGCCTACCCCGCCCAGAAGCTCGCTTGTTGTTTTTGCAACTAACGCAGGTCCGCCATCCACATTCGCTTCATTGATTTTGGCAACCCTGAAGCCCGGAATTTGAACCCGCGTATCTCGGGGAATCGAGAGGACAACCAACTTCTTGTCAGCAGGGTTGAATCTGAGAAGCAGCATTGTATCGGTCAGCCCATCAAAGGAGTTGACCAGTGCCTGATATTTTAGTTTTTTGAGGTCCGATGGTGGGTTATTAACGTCTGTCGTTAAAACTTTGACACCCAAAACCAGAATGTTGACGGGGCGGGTCAGTTCTGGTAGCTGTAGGTTGGCGCTCGTCGAAATGCGATCGCCCTTCGAGAAAACCGCTGCTTCTGCGGGGCTTAGTTTTCGTTGCATCAGCGGAGTACTTGATAGCGTCACCGCCAGTAGTGCACCGGCAGTTGCTGATACCATTGCCACACCTGTAAGCCCAAACAAAAGCCAAAGCCACCGGAACTTTTTCTGGCTCGGAACCTTCTTAAGCGTTGAGTTAGGCATGGCTGACTGAAGCGGCTGATTCGGATCTTTCACTGGCTCCCTCGACCCACACATCTACAAATGCATTACCCTATCCAAATTGTGAGAGCATGCGTCGTTTGGAGACAACTCTCACAATGTTTTTAACTCCGCAGCGATGCGAAATTAACAGTAGCTATAGCAATCCTATTTAAACTTCGAAGAAAGATTCCGCAGAAATTTTTTCTCGAAAAAGCTCAATCTCACTATTGATTCAGGCTTGTTATTTGTTTTGAAAAGGATCGCTCGAACGTACGTTGAACCTGCGTAAATAATTCCCGTTTGGGATTCGGTATCTGCTAAAACCTCTGTATTACCTAATACTTGCATGCAGCATGTTAACAGCAATTTCTATAATCTGCTGCAAAAATCTAGAAATTCCCGTTTAACAAGCCGTAACGCTTAGATTTTTGACAGTTGTAGGGCGATCAGTCTTTAAATTACGCCGATCCTCTGCCCTTTTTGACTGCCTAAACAGCAACCTCTTTAACAGCCACCTGAGCTTCTCGACGTAATCCCGCCGCGATTCTAAAAAGCTCCTGTCCTGTATGAAGGTAGGAATCGTCGTAATTTAGGGTAAAGGTTTCCAATTGCTCAATGCCGTCGCTAACTTGGTTTAGACAGTAGTAAAGATGGGCAGCAACCCCGGCAACGCTCGGAGGGTTTGGCAAGGAACGGAAGGTTCTTTCAGCCTTGTTGAGTAATTCCCGACAGTCTTCCAGATAATCCTGGAAGTCTTCCATCAGTTCATCATCGAATGGATCCGCAGAGAGGTCATCAATCTGTTCTTTTAGAGGCTTTAAGATCTGCTGAATCAATCGGCTTACCGGCGTATAAACCTGCTTCAACCACTGCTGGAGCTGTTCGTCCGCCTGTTGCCCGGTTTGCTGCTGGGTACGATAACGCGCCTGAGCCGCAGCCGCTCGCTGTTGACGACGCGCTCCACCAACCGTAGATTCGGCAGTCTCAAACTCGGAACCATATTCCCGACGATAATCGTAAGACCGACGGTTCTCGGGGTCCCCAGAACTTCATAGGCCTCATTCACCCTAGCGATCGTCTCATGGTTTGCCGTTTCCTGGTTGCTGTCTGGGTGAAACAACTTTGCCAGACGTCGATACGCCTGTTTAATTTCTGCCTGAGTTGCCTTGGGGCTAACTTTGAGTGTGTGATAGTAATCGGAAGTAGACATAGAGCCATTCTACCGTCACTAAGAGGGGGAAGGGAGGGGTGGAAAGGATAAAGGCTAAGGAAGGATAGAGGCTAAGGAAGGATAAAGGCTAAGGGATGAAGGATAAAAATGATTCCGCTATCCCTCCTGATCCTTTATCCTTCATCCTTTATCCTTCATTTCCTTCCCTCTACCCTGGGGTTGCTGCTATGGTGAGTTCGGGATCCTGGAACAGGGGAGTGCTCAAGTAACGCTCACCAAAGCTGGGTTGGATCATTACAATCAGGCGGCCTTCATTTTCAGGACGACGTCCAATCTGAATTGCAGCATACAGAGCCGCACCGCTGGAGATACCGGAGAGTAACCCCTCCTCCCGAGCTAGCCGACGCCCGTAGGCAATCGCGTCATCATCCGAAACGGTAATAACTTCATCAATCAGGTCCACATTCAGTACGGGCGGAATAAATCCAGCCCCGATTCCCTGGATTTTGTGAGGACCAGGACGACCGCCAGATAGGACGGGGCTGTTAATTGGCTCGACCGCGATCGCCTTAAAGGTCGGTTTTCGTTGCTTAATTACCTCTGCCACTCCTGTAATCGTGCCACCAGTGCCAACCCCGGCAATAATGATATCGACCTCGCCATCAGTGTCTTCCCAAATCTCTTCTGCCGTTGTTTCCCGGTGGACTTGAGGGTTTGCTGGATTGCGAAACTGTTGCAGCATGTAAGCATTGGGCAGAGTATCCACAATTTGCTGCGCCCGCTGGATACAGCCGCCCATTCCTTCAATTCCCGGAGTTAACTCCAGTTCTGCCCCATAGGCGCGCAGCATAGCCCGCCGCTCGGCGCTCATCGTTTCTGGCATGGTCAGAACCAAACGGTACCCCTTTGCCGCCGCCGCCATTGCAAGCGCAATACCCGTATTACCAGATGTTGGCTCGACCAGAACAGTTTTTCCGGGTGTGATTAATCCTTCCCGCTCTGCCGCGTTGATCATGCTGATGCCAATGCGGTCTTTCACAGAGGCAGAAGGGTTCATTCCTTCCAGCTTGACAACGATTTGTGCGACGCACCCTTCTGATTGCGGAATCCGATTTAGCTGGACCAAAGGCGTGCGACCGATAAGTTCGGTAACATCGTGAGCAATGTGCATGGTTATTAGATGTAGTACATGATGTCAAGCTGGCGTCTAGCATCCCGCTTTTCGCAGAGATCCTTCAGGGTATAGCGTTGAAGTACGGCGTTGGCTGCTTCGTGGGCTTCTTGCCAAACTTCTATAATGACGGCTCCCTCTACATTTTTGGAACGGCATTCTTGTCAACAGGTTGAGCATCTGCTCCATCCAGACAAGTCATTACTTCAAACAAATTAATTTTCCACGGTTCGCGTGCCAAAATGTAACCACCTTTTGCGCCCCGTTGGGAACGTACCAAACCGCACCGTCTAAGGGTCGCTAGCAATTGTTCCAGGTAGCGATCGGGAATCTGTTGCTGAGCCGAAATTTGTCGTATTTGTAGCGGTTCTCCGCTTTCATAATGGGCTGCCAGCTCAATCAGCGCCAGCAAAGCATACTCGTTTTTACAGGAAAGTTCCACAGATAGAACCCAATAAACAATAGAAAAATGTAGAAAACCATTGATTCCCCCATTATACTACGGTTCTCCAGTGGGGTTTCTTAGGTTTTGAAAAACAAAAAAGCCCCAAATTTTGGGGCAATGGTAAACACAATCAAACGAGTCAATTTGAAGGCTGAAAGCTGGTAGCGGTCAGCCCTCAAAATTTGGTAATGCTTCGTTTGTGTTTTGTTCCTAATTAGAACGTAAAGGTGGTGCGGAGAACGCCAACATACTGGGTGTCATTGTTGGTGTTGTTCTCGGGGTCGAGCAGGACAAAGACACCGGGGTGATGGAGATGTTGTCATTGACGCGGTAGCGGTAGAAGGCTTCTAAATGCAACGTTCCCCCTTGCGGTCTTCACGAGTTGCAATGTCATTGTCAATTACCCGAGGAGGCTGACCAACCAACAGACCCAGCAGGTTGCCCTCCTTACCCAAATCCGGCAGACCGATGTAGGCCGCCCAGTTGAGCACCGTGGCCTCATTGCTGTTGCTGCGCTGGTGGGCAAAGGTTGCACCGGCCCAACCGCCAATCAAGAACTGGGGACTGAACTTGTACTGCACCGAGCCACTGACTGCATCTGTGGAGGTTGCAACCGCCCCAAACGGATTGCTAGCAAAGCTGCTGCCGGTGCTGCCAGTCAGGTTCACATCGCCACCGGGGTAGTAGGAGTGGGCATAGCCAACGCCAAAGGTGAAGTTGCCAGGGGTAAAGACGATTTGACCCATCGCGGTGTAGAGGCCGTTGAACAAGCCGTTCTTGGCACTGGGGTCATTGCTGGCCGTGTCAGACAGATAGCCGCCCTCTAAGCGCAGCACGTCGTTGAACTTGTAGGCAAAGGTGACACCGCCGAGCCACCAAAGCCAGGGTTGTTTTGGCGGTAGAAGGGGTTGAAGCGCCCAAAGCGGGAGATGGATCCCGTCCGCTGCTCTCAAACGGGCTTAAGCTGCTGATGAGACCGTCGTACACCTCATCGTTGAGCGCATCGATTTGGATGCGGAAGTTCTTGCCCAAGGCGAAGCGGTAGTAGAGTTTATCGACTTCGACCGAGTTGCCTTCGTTGCCGTCGAAGGAGAGGCGGGTCTGGTTGGTGCCTGTCAAGCCGCCGCTAAAGGGGGTGGCGTTGCGAGCTTGCAACCGGGTGCGTAAACGATCAGTGCCGGCAAAGCTGGTGTCAAACGACAGGCGGACGCGATCAAAGAAGGCGGTGTTGGTCTGGTCGCGTCTCAACCCGTTCTCGTTGCCAGCAGTGACGCCAGTTAAGCGGCTGTTGTTGCCGTTGCGGGTGGCGCGATCACCAAAGGTGTCAGCGATGGCAAAGATGACTTCGCCGTTGAGTTTGGTGGTGGTAGAGAACTGTTGCTTTTCGAGGGTGGTGGTACGAGCTTCGAGGGCATCGACTTGACCGCGCAGGGCCGCGAGTTCGGCGGCGAATTCTTCTTGCAGCTTTTGCAGGGCGATGAGGTCTTCTTTGCGAACGAGGTCAGCGGTGGCAGCGGCAAGCAGTTCGTTGATGCGGTCTAGGCAGGCGTTGACCCCGGCGGCGAATTCGTAGCGGCTCAAGGCGCGGTTGCCGCGGTAGGTTTTGTCGGGGTAGCCGACGATGCAGCCGTAGCGCTCGACCAAGGATTGCAGGGCTTGGAAGGCCCAGTCGGTTGGCTTCACGTCCGTTAGCTGTGATACCGACGTGACTTGATCATGAACCAGAGTCAGCCCCTTCTGTATTGCTTGTGATCGGTAGCTGGGAAACTGAAGCAGCTTCATCAGCTTTGGCTTGAGGTGCAAAGGAAGCATCCAGAACAGCGGAAAAGCCTAAGAGCGCACCTAAGATCGCTGGAGTAGCCATGAACGGCTTCCAAGTTGTTTTTGACATCATTAATCTCTACTCACACCAGAACGTTGGAAAATTGTGCTCGGTAAACCGTCTAAGAGTATACACCGTTACGGTTTCACGGGCCAGCTTGAGCAACAGCTTGACTGAATCTTGTTCAAGAGTACCCTGCGCTACAACTAAGCCAACACGATCGTGGTGACAGAGACTTTTCATCCCAATTTGAATTGGTAATACAGCATATTAGGAAGAGGGCGATAGGTAATGGGCGATAGGCAATGGGCGATAGGCGATGGGAATGTCCTATGACTTAGTAGCCATCGCCCGTTGCCGGTTCTGCATCTGCTAAGGGTGCCTTTTTAATTCGGTATAGCAAAGTGCTGAGTGCTGAGGACTGAGTGCTGGTGTGAAAGCCTGTCATTGCAACGCTCTCAGTAGTTTGATTGTCCTAGCATGTAGCAGTACTTCTATATCAGTGTTTAGATAATCACGTACAGCCGTCAACAAAATAGGCAACAGACAAAAACCATGTCCGTTGCCTATTGTCCAATATTTACGCGAAACAAAAATCAGTCCACACTAATCAGAGGCTAATCACAACGATCGCTTCTGAAGTTGATAGCGACTTAGTTAGCCAAGTAACGCGTTTGCTCTTGCAACAACGTTATCAACTGTGTAGCCAAATTTCTCCAAGCAGACGTTACCAGGAGCCGAAGCACCAAAGCGCTCGACGCTGATCATGTCGCCTTCTGAGCCAGTGTAGCGACACCAGCCAAAGCTAACAGCAGCTTCTACTGCCAAGCGTTTCTTGACAGATTTGGGCAGAACTGATTCCCGGTACTCTGCTGGCTGTTCCTCAAATACTTCCCAAGAAACGAGGGAAACGACACGAACGTTCTTACCCTCGGCGCGGAGTTTATCAGCCGCTTGGGCACAAAGATGTAGTTCGCTCCCTGTACCAATCAGAATCAGATCGGGGGTTCCTTCGCTGTCCGAGAGAATGTATCCGCCTTTCGCAGAGGCTTCAATGCTGCTGCCAGCAAGTTGAGGCAGATTCTGTCGCGAAAAGATAAGCAGTGTCGGACGGTGTTGGTTGGCATACTCTATGGCGACTTTGTAGGCACCGGAGGTTTCGTTACCGTCAGCAGGGCGAATCACAGTCAGGTTGGGAATTGCCCGCAGTGCTGCGATCGTCTCCACTGGCTGGTGAGTCGGACCGTCTTCGCCTAGGCCAATGGAGTCATGGGTCATGACATAGAGAACCCCAGCACGGGATAGGGCCGATAGCCGAATTGCTGCCCGCATGTAATCTGTAAATACCAGGAAGGTGGCACAGTAGGGAATCAGCCCAGAGTTATGCAGCGAAATGCCGTTACAGATCGCGCCCATTCCGTGTTCCCGCACGCCAAAGCGAATGTTGCGGTTCTGGTACTGCCCTTTCTGGAAATCACCATACCCTTTCAACAAGGTGTTGTTGGAGTGGGTTAAGTCGGCAGATCCACCAATCAGCTCAGGGAGAACTTTGGCAAGGGCGTTCAGGGTCGCTTCAGAGGTTTTGCGGGTGGCGATCGCCTTATCTTCTGGGGTATAGGTTGGAAGGGCTTTTTCCCATCCTTCTGGCAGCTTGTTGTTTATCAACCGCTCAAACTCAGCCGCATCGTCCGCATACTTGGTCTTGTACTGCGCCCAGGTTTCATTCCACTCTGCCTCCAGGCTAGCACCGCGCTCAGCCGCCTTACGCATATGGCTCAGGGCATCATCGGGAACAACAAAGGGTTCATAACTCCAACCCAGATTTTCGCGGGTTAGTTTAATTTCATCTGCACCCAGGGCCGCTCCATGAACATCCGCCGTGTTCTGCTTGTTGGGAGAACCATAGCCAATGGTGGTTGTGACCTTAATTAAGGAAGGCTTATCGGTAACGGCTTTGGCGGCTTCGATCGCCTTCTGAATGGCATCGAGATCCGTGTTCCCGTTTTGAACATGCTGAACGTGCCAACCGTAAGCTTCAAACCGCTTTGCCACATCTTCGGTAAAGGAAACGTCGGTAGAGCCGTCGATCGAGATGTGGTTGTCGTCGTAAAGAGCGATTAGTTTACCCAACCCCAAGTGCCCTGCCAAGGAGCAAGCTTCGCCAGAAACCCCTCCATATTGCAACCATCACCCAAAATGACATAGGTATAATGGTCAACCAGTTTGAGGTCAGGCTTGTTGAACTTAGCGGCCAAGTGGGCTTCCGCGATCGCCAAACCCACTCCATTACAAATCCCCTGTCCCAAAGGTCCAGTGGTCACTTCCACCCCTTCCGTCTCAAAGTTCTCAGGGTGACCGGGAGTTCTAGAACCCCATTGGCGGAACTGTTTGATGTCGTCAATGGTCACGCTGTCGTAGCCCGTCAGGTACATGAGGGCATACTGCAACATACAGCCGTGGCCAGCAGAAAGGACGAAACGATCGCGGTCAAACCATTTGGGATTTTTGGGGTTGAACCGGAGAAATCGGTCCCACAGGACAAATGCCATCGGAGCAGCACCCATTGGCAATCCTGGGTGACCTGATTTAGCCTTTTCAACGGCGTCAATTGCCAGGAATCGAATCGAATTAATACAAAGCTCTTCAAGTGATTGGGTGGTTGCAACAGCCATGACTTCCTCTAAATCAACAGTGGGTCGTTGGGTGGACAGGGAGTTGGAACGATAGCGTATACGCACGTATGTAGTCTGACTCGCTATAGACGGCTCACAACAAAAGTAGGCAACTATACCTATTGCCTACCATTACAGTCTATCGCTTAAATTGACAACGATCTATATCCGATAGGTAAAAATTCCTACTAATTATTCCTCGGACTCAAACGCGAATCATTCCCTAGCTCTGATGGTACTTGATTGTGGATCTGAATTAAATAGGCAGGGAAGGGGGACGAAGGAGGGGGAAGCAGCAACTCCCTACTGTCGCGGAGAATCGCTGGGCGTTACCGTATCGAGAAGAAGCTCTTTAGTCATTGAGCCAGCGGCTTGAATAATGCGTGCAATGCAGCCGGTCCAGCCCGTTTGGTGGTTCGCGCCAATGCCTGCGCCATTATCTCCATGAAAATATTCGTAGAACAGAATTAGGTCGCGCCAGTGAGGGTCGGTCTGAAACTTTTCTGCCCCCCATAAACGGGACGGCGGCCTGACTCATCCTTCGCAAAAATGCGAATCAATCGTTCCCGATCGCCTGCCCAATTTCATACAGCGTCTTCTGCTGGCCTGACCCTGTTGGGTACTCGATCGTAAATGAGTCACCGTAGTAGCCGTAAAGATGCACCAGCGCACGCAGCAGCAGCAGGTTAACGGGCATCCAGATGGGACCGCGCCAGTTGGAGTTGCCGCCGAACATGCCCGTATTTGAGTCGCCTGGAAGATAGTCTACCCGGTACTCCTGTCCGGCATGGTGGAAACAGTAGGGATGTTCCAGGTGATAGCGGGACAGTGCCCGAATGCCGTAATCGCTCAAAACTCGTTCTCGTCCAGCATTCTGGATAGAACCCGACGTAGCTTCTGCTCGTTAAGTATGGCTAGCATCAAGCGTCCGTCATGCCCGGGTTGATTCAAGGGATGCAGACTGTTGACAAATTCGGGGTGACGCAGCATGAACAACCTGACCCGTTCGTTGAATCGAGGCAGATGTTGAGACACATCCTTGGGAAAACGGATACCGCCATCAATGGCAGCAAGCCTACCATCGATCGCACTTTGAGGCGTGTTGCCTGCCCGTTCGGTAAGCGCAGCACATCGTAGAAGAATCCATCTTCTTCATCCCACAGTTCATCCTGGTTGTCGCCGATGCGGTCCATTGCGCCTGCAATCCACATCGTATGTTCGAAGAACTTGATTGCCAATTCCTCGTACAGTGAATCGTGAATGGCTAACTCGATCGCAATTTGCAGCATTCGTTGGCTAAAGAACACCATCCAGGCAGTGCCATCGGCTTGCTCTAGGCGACCTCCTGTAGGAAGGGGAGAACTGCGATCGAACACGCCAATGTTGTCAAGCCCAAGGAAACCGCCTTCAAGATGTTGTTGCCACCTTCATCTTTGCGGTTGACCCACCAGGTAAAGTTGATTAGCAGTTTTGAGAAGGCATATTTGAGGAAGTTGATATCCCCTTCGCCGTTGTTGCGTTCGCGATCGCGGGTGTAAATCTCCCAGGTTGCCCAGGCGTGGACGGGTGGGTTTACGTCGCCAAAGTTCCACTCGTAGGCGGGGATTTGTCCGTTCGGGTGCAGGTAATCATCGCGCAGCATGAGTTGAAGCTGCTGTTTGGCAAAACCGGGGTCAACCAGACTGAGCGGAATCATGTGAAACGCAAGGTCCCACGCAGCGTACCAGGGATATTCCCACTTGTCGGGCATGGAGATTACGTCGTCGTTGTACATGTGAAACCAGTCGTTGTTGCGAATGCGCTGTTTCTGCTCAGGAGACATCCAAGGCGTGATGCCATGTTCCTTCAACCATTGATCCAGGTCGTAATAAAAATACTGTTTTGACCACAGCATTCCGGCTAATGCTTGCCGGTAGATGTTGAATCGATCGCTATCGGCCTGTATCGACTCTGGGGTAATGGCATCATAAAATTCATTGGCTTCGTGCAAACGGGTTGCCACTAGCGCATCAAACCCATCCATTGGATTGCCAATGTCAGATGGAGGTGTTTTCGTTAACCGCAACTGAATTACCTGCGCTTCACCCGCTTCAACGGTGAGTACATAGTGGGGTGAAACTTTGGTGCCGATTTGCAACGGGTTGACGGCTTCCTGATCTCCATTTACAACGCAATTGTTAATGCCGTCTTTTACATAGGGAGAGGCATTGGTCGAACCAAACAACCGCTCATTGTTCGTTTCATTTTCAGTGAACAGCAGCGGCACAACTCGATCGCAATATAGATAGTAATCTCCAAGCTTCTGCTGAAACAGATCATCCGTGTGATAAGCGTGAACAACGCTGATACCCCTGCCCTCAACTTTCTGGACAACGGGCTTTGAACCCCCTACCGCCCACGACCACGTGTTGCGAAACCAGAGCGTTGGCAGAATATGAATGGGTGCTGCTGCATCGCCCCGATTGTGCACACTAATTTGAATTAGAATGTCTTCCGCATCTGCTTTTGCGTATTCAACAAACACGTCGAAGTAGCGATCGTCATCAAAGATTCCCGTATCTAACAGCTCATACTCCAACTCGAAGCGACTGCGGCTGCGATTTGTTTGCACCAGATCATCATAGGGAAATGCCGCCTGCGGGTACTTGTACAAATACTTCATGTACGAGTGAGTCGGCGTGCTGTCGAGGTAAAAATAATACTCTTTGACATCTTCTCCATGATTTCCTTCGCTGTTTGTTAAGCCAAACAATCGCTCCTTAAGAATGGGATCGTTTTCGTTCCAAAGCGCCAGCGCGAAGCAAAGCAGATTGCTGTCGTCTGTAATACCGCCTAGGCCATCTTCTCCCCAACGGTAAGCCCGCGATCGAGACTGGTCATGGGAAAAATAGCCCCACGCATTGCCGTCATCAGAATAATCTTCCCGCACTGTCCCCCACTGACGTTCGCTCAGATAGGGTCCCCACATTTTCCAGTTTGTTTGTCCTTGTTGCGCAGCTTCGAGGCGTTGAACTTCTAGTGTCATAGAAACTCCAATGCAGGTAGATTTTTGAGCGCCAAAAAATTATGCGTACATTCTCTCAAGCAAAATAAAATTCCTGATTTCTCATAGGAAATTTTTTAGAATGCGTTACTACTGGGGAATGAAGGATGAAATAAACTGTAGAGGTTTGGCATTCGGGCAATAGTTCGTGAGTTTATAGCAGAGTCCATCCGCCGAATGCCGCACCCGTACAAGGCTTTGTATTGCACATCAGGCATTAATTAGGTAAGGAGTTAATTTCTCCTTATCCCCTTTACCTTTAACCTTTATTTCTTCTGCTTGGCTGGATCGTTCTCTGCTTTAGCGAGGTCGTTTGTGGGATCTCGTGTCAGGTCTGCCTGTAAAAAGTCTGCGGTTTCAGGAATTGCCATGCGGAAGTCTGACTCTAGTTGCAGTTGCAGCTCAAGTTGCTCGGCTTGCAGGTCGAGTAAGTGTCCGCCGACACGATGGTCGGTGCTGATGAAATGAAGATGGTATCCCGGAACATTAATGGCACGGGCATAGGGGAGTCCAGAACCCCACAAGCGTTCCCATAATCCCTTGAAACTCGAACTCCGCTTGGGTCGAAACCGCTTTCACTAAGGGTATTCCCGCTGAGGTTTTACAGGCCGTACGAACTTTAATGCGCTGGAAATACCCGTCACATCGAAGTGCGAAGAAGAGGTTATTTGTAGAGCGGTAAGGATCGATTTGGTGGACAAACGATTCATAGTTGTGGATGTTTTTAATGTTTCGGTGCGATCGGGCGTGAAATGGGTAACAACCGAAAAGGGAACTTTCGCAGAATTCGGTGCCTCCGTTATCAATCCATCACACCGCGCTTGATAGAAATGCCCATTCAAGACAATCATTTCCCCATCTAGATCTTCAAAGGTTCCTAGTCCAAAATCTCCATGCTGTTTGAGCGTTTCGATTGCCACGCTTCCTTGATATAGCCCTTCCACCAATGCACCAGATGTGGAGACCTGAAATAGCGTGTGCTGGTCAACCTGCAATGCGTCGCCTAACGCTCTCTGAACGATATGGGCAACGCTTTCTCCGGTCGTTTGCTGATGGACATTCAAAGCGTCCCAAAGCGATTGGGAAATATCACATTCGAGTTTTGGCATAGACGTTGTTCGGAACGGTGCTAATGATGTTGCACGGAAGATGGATTACTGCCGCGATCGTTGGTTGTTCGATCGACCCAAGGCTGCATTGTAAATCTTCTCATTTGCCTCCGCTGACTTAAACAAATCCACCACGGGATTAGGATAATCCACACCCAATCGGACCTCAAACCGTTGCTGTTCAACGGGAAGTAACTTCCAGGGTTCATGAACCTTCGCCGCAGGCACCTTTGCTAACTCCGGCAGCCAAAGTTTCACGTAATCTCCGTTCGGGTCGTAATCCTTAGACTGCTTCACAATGTTGAAGAAACGAAACCCACGGGCATCATTGCCAACACCAGCAGTGTAATTCCAGTTACCGTAGTTGCTGCACACGTCATAGTCAACCAGCAACGACTCAAACCACTCTGCACCCATTCGCCAATCAATTCCCAGATTTTTGTTAGAAAACTAGCCACGTTTTGTCTGCCGCGATTCGACATAAATCCCGTTGATGCTAATTCCCGCATGTTTGCATCTACCAGTGGAAAGCCTGTTTCCCCTTTCTGCCACAGGTCGAATCGTTTCCAGTCTTGCTTCCAGGGAATCTCAACGCCCTGTAAGCCAGAGGGTCGGAAAATCTGATTCCCATATTTGGCACAAATAAACCGAAAATAGTCTCGCCACAATAACTCAAATATCAACCAATACGTCGAATCATTCTTCACCCGTTGGGA
Organism: Kovacikia ellensis JS3; assembly: GCA_034541955.1. Taxonomy (GTDB): domain Bacteria; phylum Cyanobacteriota; class Cyanobacteriia; order Leptolyngbyales; family Leptolyngbyaceae; genus Kovacikia. Next base: position 440,733 of record JAVYJL010000003.1, read on the forward strand.
TTCGTACTGCTGCACCTGCTCGTAAATCATGCGCGGTGACAGACAGCCCAACGCCAGCCAGGGGAGAACTTTGAAGAATAGTCGGCTCCTACCATCCCGTTGCGCGTTTCTTTATAAGTCTTCAAACAGTCCTGTTTCCAAAAATAGTGATCCAACCGCGCAAGTCCTGCTGTTTCACCACCTTGGAAGAGGGGAGTGGGGAGTGGAGAGTGGGGAGTGGGGGATCAAGATCGGTGTAGTCTGAGAGTGATGGCAGTTCACCTGCGTCGATTTCTGGAAGGGACGGTAATTGTTTGGGGGCGGGAAACGCTGGATTAATTGAGGACTCCTTTTCTACCTGTTTCCGAAAACTGGTAAACAATTCAGGTAATTGGCTAACTTCGAACGGCAAATCATCAGGATGATAAAGGGTATGCCCCAAAAGGATTTGAGCGTAACGCCTAAAGAATCCAAAGCCGCCTTGAGTGCAGCTTCGACCTGTAATTCCTCGTCTGTAACTTCGCAGTGATAGTGAACAGCGCTGATGTCTAACTGTTTTGCCAATTTTGGAATGATAACTTCTGGGAAACCGCGCCGAATGACAAGATCGCTCCCGATCGCTCTCAATGACTCGCGCAAGTCCGCCACGCTTTCCAGTAAAAACTGGAGACGAAATACTCCTGTTTTTGAAAGCCAAAGGATGTTTTGCCAAATTGACGTGGATCAAAACAATAGAGTGGAATGATTTGTAGATTTCCTAGATTCTGTGCATTGACAGCCCGGTAGAGCGGTTCATGGTCGTGTAATCGCAGATCGTTGCGATACCAGATCAAAATTCGAGGTTGGAGCATGGAGAAGGTGGTAGGTGATAGGTGATAGGTGGTAGTACGATAGGCACAGATTGGCAATCTGTCGTTTGTTGCTGGAGTGGTGGAACGTTCTGCTGCTCCAGTTGCAATTCTAAAGGAGGAAACGATGCAAGAGACTCGATCGCAGCATGTTGTTAGTGCCTTGCATATGTTTCTCTCTACGCCACTAGAAGATTTGCTCAAACAGCATGCCGACGCAAATGCTGAAGCTGAAATTTTAGCGTTGTTCCATCGTGTTGCTGCAAGTGTGCCAGCTTATCAAGCGTTCTTAAGCAAGCAAACCATTAATCCTACGTCTGTACAAACCTTCAAAGATTTTCAGCAGCTTCCACTTATAACTAAACAGAATTACCTTCAGCATTATTCATTGGCGGAATTGTGCCGGGATGGGACGTTGGAGAGCTGCGATATGATTGCGGTTTCCTCCGGCTCAACAGGGCATCCCTCGTTCTGGCTACGATCGCTCACGGATGAATTACAAATTGCCACCCGATTTGAGCAAGTGTTTCACGATAGCTTTCAGGTTGATCGTCGTCGGACTCTGGCAGTGATTTGTTTTGCTCTCGGAACCTGGGTTGGCGGGATGTACACAGCAGACTGTTGCCGTCACCTGGCAAGTAAGGGCTATCCCATCACGGTTATTACTCCTGGCAACAACAAAACTGAAATTTTCCGAGTGATTCAAGCGCTTGCACCAGAGTTTGAACAAACGGTTTTGTTGGGCTATCCACCCTTTCTCAAGGATGTGATTGATACTGGCATTGCTCAAGGGATTGCCTGGAAACAGTACAACATCAAATGGGTAATGGCAGGGGAGGTGTTTAGTGAAGAATGGCGATCGCTGGTGGGCGATCGAGTTGGATCCACCAACCCCTGCTATGATTCTGCTTCCCTTTATGGGACTGCCGATGCGGGCGTGTTGGGTAACGAAACACCCTTGAGCATCTGCATTCGTCGCTGGTTAGCCAATCATCCTGAAATTGCGCGTGAGCTATTTGGGAATCTCGCTTGCCCACGCTCGTCCAGTATGATCCGTGCGTCCGTTTCTTTGAAATGAAGGACGGCACCCTGTTATTTTCCGGCGATAATGGCATTCCCTTAATTCGCTATCACATTTCAGACAACGGAGGCATCATTCCCTACAGCACCATGCTCGAATTCCTGACAGCTCACGGATTCGATCCTATAGAAACATTGCATAACTCCTCCCACACACCCGACTCCCCACACCCGACTTCCAATGCCCGAGGCATTTATCCCCTACCATTTGTCTACATCTTTGGTCGATCACACTTCACCGTTTCCTACTTTGGTGCCAACATTTATCCAGAGAATGTCACCGTCGGTTTGGAACAAACACCGATTTGCGAATGGGTTACAGGCAAATTTGTGATGCAGGTGAAGGAAGATGACGATCGCAATGAGTTTCTTTCAATTGTGGTGGAATTGGCACCAGGAGCTGAAGGAAACGAAGAGAAACGGGAAGCGATCGCAAACGCGATTAAACATCATCTTTGCCGCCTCAACAGCGAATTTGCCAACTACGTCCCAGACGTTTATCAATTACCTATAATCACTCTCACAAATACAGGCGATCCAGACTATTTTCCAGTTGGTGTTAAACATCGATACACACGATGATAAGAAGCAGTGGGCGAGTTTTAGGAATGCAAGGAATTCTCTGGGCGATCGTTCAAAATCTTGATTTGCTATCCAAAGTTCCACCACGTTTTGAAATGGTGCAATGTCATCACATTACGTTGCAGTATGGAGCTGAATTGGAGGCGTGGTCGTACTTGGTTGGTTACGAGTTTGAGGCGATCGCAACCTCGGAATGCTGGAATAACCAAATTCAAGCTTTACGAGTGACGCTACCGCCCCTATTCCCTGTATCAATCCCCACCCTCACATCACCGTTTCCCATCGAGCCGATGTTGAACCGCAGCAAGCAAACGAAATGCTCGCAGGTTTTCATCAATCAACACCTATCCAGTTGATTGTTCCAGTAAAAATAGAATTCCACATCAAAGAAGTTAACTAAGTGGTCGGTGGTATTTATCCTTCATTCTTTATCCGTTCCCTACCACCTACTCCCTACCACCAATCACCTACCTCTCGTACATCTCTAACGGCAACCCATCTGGATCTTTGAAAAAGGTGAATCGCTTACCCGTCAGTTCATCCAAACGAATGGGTTCCACTTCTACGCCTTTGGCCTGAAGATCGGCGGCCGATCCATCCAAATCATCCACCCTGAATGCCAAATGCCTCAGCCCACATGCCTCTGGAGTGCTGGGTCGAGCCGGTGGGTTGGGAAACGAAAACAGTTCGATCGCGTCCCCTCTCCTACCCGTAAATCCAACTTGTAGGAATCCCTTGCAACTCGATAGGTTTCTTCAATGATGGGAAATCCCAAAACCTCAACGTAGAAATGCTTCGATCGCTCATAGTCGGAGCAAATAATCGCTACATGATGAAATCCTTGTGTTTTCATTGCCTTATACCTCGAAAATAGGTATGCCCCTCACCTCCTCTACTATCTTCCTTCCACACCCTGCCATGTCTAGCGAAGTACTTGAATTTCTCAAAATGCTGGAATCCAGTTCATTCGGGTTCTGTGGTGTGACAATGCCAATATTATCCGGGGAAAAGCCTTTCATATCAGCGTTTTTGAAGAACATCGAGAGCATGGTGTTGGTATCTCTATGGCGCAGCAGGCGATTTCTGCTATGTACGATGCCGTAGTTCCCGATAGTGGTCTGGGTCCCGTAGGCGAAGTGTGGCTGGTACCCGATTGGTCCACATTACGGGTTTTGCCCTATGCGCCAACCCATGCGCGAGTGATGGGTGACATGGTCCATCACGCATTTCCCTGGTCTTTTTGTCCTCGCTCCTTTCTCAAGCGAATGATTGTAGCAGCACAGACACAGGGACTAGAGATCATGGCTGCTTTTGAAAATGAATTCTACCTGTTAAAGGAAGGTTCTGAGGATTGAACCCCGCAGACAACACCGTGTTTGCCTCTACGCTAGGAATGGATCTGAACGTAGAAATTATTGACAAGATTGCCAGTGCTCTGATTCATCAAGGAATTGGGGTTGAGCGGTATTATCCAGAATCGGGACCGGGGCAACACGAACTATCTGTCTGCTACACCCAAGCATTGCAGGCAGCAGACCAGCAAATTGCCTTTCGGGAGACCGTACGAGCGATCGCCCTGCGCCACAACTTAAAAGCCTCCTTCCTCCCCAAAATCTTTGAAGATAAAGCAGGTAGTGGTTGCCATTTACATTTAAGCCTCTGGCGCGATGGAAAAAATATTGTGCCAGGAGATATAAGCGAGGAGTCAGGGGCTAGGAGTCAGGGGTCAGGAATCAGGGGTCAGGGGTCAGATTCAATTCACAATTCACAATTCACAATTCATAATTCTCCTCCCTCCTCAATCTCCAATCCCCAATCCCTCTCACCTACAGCACAGGCTTTCATTGCAGGAATTTTGAACCATCTGCCCGCATTAATGGCAATCACGACGCCCAGCCCAAACTCCTACCGTCGCATCCATCCCCATTTTTGGAGCGGTGCATTTCGTGCTTGGGGATGGGATAACCGTGAAGCAGCCGTGCGTGTCCCTACTAACCCCGCACCACCCAGCCCGACTCACTTTGAGCTGAAAACGGTTGATGCTTCATCCAACCCCTATTTAGCATTGGGAGCCGTTATTGCAGCGGGATTGGACGGGATACAGCGAAAATTGAACCCCGGAACTCCTGCATCGATCGATCCGGGACGTTTATCAGACACCGAGCGACAAGCAGGAAACATCGATCGCCTGCCAACAAATCTGGGAGACGCGATCACTCAGTTACGTCAGGATAAAACGTTGCTTGATGCGCTGGGGCAGGACTTAGCTCGAGCTTTTTTGGCAGTCCGTCAGGCTGAATGGGACGCAATGAAGGAACTAGACTTGTCAGCGGAAGCAAATCTGCTGCTGGAGCGGTACTAAATTTTCACGTCACTACTGATCGTTCTCAGCATCGATCGTTGCATTCATTCTCTGATGCCGTTTACTTACTCAAAAAAGCATCAAACCGCTTCTGCAATTCCTCTGGCGATACGTCTTCCTTGTGGGTGGAAATGATCCAGATGTGCCCAAATGGGTCAACGATTCTGCCCGATCGATCTCCATAAAATTGATCATTAACGGGAAACACGATTTTTGCCCCTGCTGCAACAGCCTGTTCAACCACCGTGTCCACATCTTCCACATAGAGATTAATAATGACCGTTGAACCACCCAACGATTGCGGACTGGCGTTGTATTCTGGGTTCTCCTCGGCAAGCATAATTCGGGAATCACCGACTCGGACTTCGGCGTGCCCAATCAAGCCGTTGGAGTCTGTAAGGCGCATTACCTCCGTTGCCCCAAATGCCCGCTTGTAAAAGTCGATCGCCGCTGCTGCATCCTTAATTGCCAACATGGGTGTTATGGATTGGTAGCCATCGGGGATTGCTTTTACTGTGCTCACCATAAATCGCCTCCTTGAATGGGAATCGAATTCATGCAACAAAATAGTACATTGGTTCTGATTGAGCAACAGTAAAACCCCTTCGTTAAGAGTACGTTTGTTACCTGGGAAAGATCGTCCCAACACTTAACCCAAAAGCGCTCAAACTCCCGACTTCTGTTAGAAGCTGGTACCATCTACATAACTTTATTGTAGAAGTTGGGGATCTCTGCGTAAGTCCTACCGCTCCTTGGAAAAAGGTGTTTATGCAGCTCTAAACCCTTGAGAACCGTTTAGTCTCTTGGTTATTTCCAATCTGAATCTGTTGTATTAAAGCTTATAGCCAATCTGACGTAAAAAGGATTGGCGAGCTTTTATCTCCTCTGCGCCTTCGACACCCTTCGGTGAAAACCCATCCACAACTCCCAAAATTCCTCGTCCCTGCTCCGTTTCAGCGACGATCGCCGCAACGGGATTAGCGGTTGCACAGTAAATATTGCAGACTTCCGGGCATTGTTTAATGGCATTTAAGAAGTTGATCGGGTAGGCTTCCTTTAGCAGAATGTTGAAGCTATGCCCAGCCGCGATTCGCTTGTGCATTCCTAACAGCCACCTCCTGCAACGTCACATCGTTCCCTGTTACTCGAATTAAACACGGTCCCGACGCCTCGCAAAACGCAACTCCAAACTTCACTTGAGGCGAGGTACCCACCATAATCTCGTACAAATCTTCGACGGTTTTTATAAAGTGAGATTGGCCCAGGATGAGATTACAGCCCTCTGGAATTTCTAAATCAACGGATTTGAGTTCCATATGTTTTCCATCCTTTGTGCAGAACTCAACCAGTTAATGATGCCACGGAACGATTGATCTATGCGTGCAATGATTTTGGACACTCCCGGTCAGCCCTTACAGCTTGCCGATTTGCCCATTCCCAAACCCAGTCCAGATCAGGTTTTGATCCGGGTCCATGCCTGTGCCATTTGCCGAACAGATTTGCACGTAATTGATGGCGAACTATCCGATCCCAAACTTCCGTTAGTTCCCGGTCATCAAATTGTTGGAACAGTGATGGAGGTGGGTGAGCGGGTGAAACGATTTAAAGGGGGCGATCGGGTGGGTGTTCCCTGGCTTGGATACACCTGTAACCACTGCCGCTACTGCCTCACAAAGCGCGAAAACCTCTGTGACTTCGCCCAATTTACGGGGTATCAAATCAACGGAGGCTATGCCGAATACACCGTTGCCAACGAACCGTTTTGTTTCCCCATTCCCGATGGCTATCCGGATTTGCAGGCAGCTCCCCTGCTGTGTGCAGGCTTAATTGGCTATCGCTCACTCAGAATGACGGACAATGCCGAACGGATTGGAAACCTACGGGTTTGGCTCGTCGGCTCATATTGTGATTCAAACGGCACGTCACCAGGGGCGGCAAGTCTTCGCGTTTACCCGTTCTGGGGATGCTAAGGGACAACAGTTTGCCAGAGATTTAGGCGCTGTTTGGGCAGGTGGGTCAGATGAATCACCACCCGAACCCTTAGATGCCGCCATCATTTTTGCACCCGTTGGAGGATTGGTGCCGATCGCCTTAAAAGCCGTGTCGAAAGGGGGAATTGTTGTTTGTGCTGGCATTCACATGAGCGACATTCCCTCGTTCCCTACGAAATTTTGTGGGAGAGCGGGTGCTCCGTTCCGTTGCGAACTTGACTCGACGCGATGGTGAAGAATTTTTGTCCCTTGCGCCCAAAATTCCGGTTCGCACTCAGGTCGAAGTTTTTCCGTTGACTGCTGCAAATGAAGCGTTAACAGCACTCCGCGACGGAAAAATTAAGGGAGCGGCGGTGCTGTCGATCGATGAGCCGTAGTGATAGGTGATAGGAGAGAAGGCTAAAGGCTAAACGATGAAGGCTAAAAGTTTTAGCCTTCATCGTTTAGCCCTTATCCTTTATCCTTTCTAGCCCCTGCCTTCTTTCCTACGCTGGAGCGGATGCTTTGTCTTTCGGCTTTTGGGATGTTGTACTATTGCTGCTGGTTTCGGGTTTCTTGTCGTTTGGGGTGTTTGCGGTTGAGCGGTTTTTGCCTCACGTTCCGCTGGCTCTTGAGTTAAATCATTTTGGCTCTGCTCGTCTTCATCCTCGCCATCCCGAACGCGATCCAAATCAACGTCCAGCACGGTCATTGACAAGCCCGCTTTGGGAAGATTGTCGCTGTTTGAGGTGTAAGGATTTGGCTCAACGCTTCCTGTGCAGATAATCAACGACCCTTTCTTAAGATAGGAAGCTTACGCCAAGCCGCAGATCCTTCCCAAATACTTAGGGATACGGTGAATGATTCGTCACGGCTGCGCGCCTTGCGAACATAGATAGTGGCTTTTGCCACTTTTGCCTTCTCACCATTGCGAAGTTCAACGGTTTTAATTTCCGCATCCGCCGCAAGATTTCCACTCACAATCCACTTATTTAGGCCAGCACTCGACATAGACATCCCCCTTAGGTGAATCAATCTTTACCTATTCAGCATTCCCCTGGTGAGAGAAAAGGAAACACTTTACAATCATGATCCCAACGTTTAAGCTTCAGAACCTCAAAGGCGTTCCGCTTCTGATTGCAACCACGCTTATTTGGGAACCAGTTTTCCGGTTGTAAAGGACGCTGTGAGTAATCTTTCTCCGGCTGTTCTGGTTGCAGTCCGGGTGACAGTGGCCGCGATCGTGTTCGTTCCCTGGCTCCGGCGGCTAGACGCAACCCTGATGCGCGACGGATTTTTTCTTGGGGTAATCTATTTTGCTGGCTACCTGACTGTAACGCTCAGCCTTGAAACCACGTCTGCCAGTCGATCAGCTTTCATCGTTAGTTTGCACGTGATTCTTGTGCCGTTGCTGATGGGGCTACTGCGCCATCGATTGCCAAAGACAGTTTTTCTTTCGGCTGGGCTGGCGTCTTTGGGCATCTGGATGATGTCGTGGGAGGGCAATGGGCTAAACATTGGGGATGGGTGGGCATTCCTTTGCGCTTTTGCCTATGCCATTTACATTGTGCTATTGGGTGGAGTGACAGCCCAACATCCGACCTTAACCCTGACTGCCGTTCAGCTTTGGATTATGGCGCTGCTGAGTTTACTCTGGGCATCCCCTAACTTGATTCAGCAATCATCTGCGATCGTTCACAGCTTTGGTCCGATTCTCTACCTGGGGTTGGTGAGTACCGCCCTTACAACCTGGACACAGGCGATCGCCCAGCGCCGAGTCCCTGCCTACGAAACCGCCCTGATTTACACGCTAGAACCCGTCTTTGCAACAATTTTCTCGTTTTGGCTTTTAGGAGAACAACTGGGAATCCAAGCCCTCACAGGAGCAGGGCTAGTGCTCATCGCCATGCTCCTGAACCAGCGCCAGAAACCAACCGAGGACACACAAAAGGATTAGCAACAATTTTCTTACCCTTTATCCTTTAGCCCTTATCCTTCATCCTTTCATCCCCATCCCTCATCCCTTCCTCAAAATGGTTCATCCTGCGCCTCTTCCTTTGTGTTCGTCCGCCGCTCCGGAGTTTCGCGGGTGAACTTCATGTGGATAGAGCGGGATTGTTCGCCATCAGACGCGACTGCCATGATGGGGAAGTCCAGCAAGCCGTCCTGGAAGGACATCTGGAAGCGGAAGGTGCCGTCGGGATTGAGCGTGATGGGACGACCGGCGATCGTTACGGTAGCATCGGGTTCAGTTGCGCCGTAAATAATCAGCTCTGCGTCAGCGACCAACCAAAACTTACGGGAGCGAATTGGTGGCATCGAGGCTGAAAACCAACTCCCGACATGGTTAATCCAGAGAAGGTGGGGACAACGCCCATTCCGACCCCAGATGGGAATATGTAGGAACTGATGGCTTGCCCCGGAATTAACGGGAAGGAACTGAGCGCCTGCCCTGAAACCATTTGCATGGAGCCAAACATTGCACCAGAAGCCATCTGGGCTGAGCCAAACACAGATCCCGGAATATGCTGCATGGAACCAAACAGGGAACCCGCAATTCGCATTGCTTCAGCAGACTCTGATAGACCGAAAATCTGGTCATAAATCGGTGCGGCAGACCCCAAAATTTGGCTGGGAGGGACCAGTTCCAGAATCGTCTTGCCGCGCAGGTCCTCTTCCCAGGAGACGGTGGCGAAGTGGTCTTCATGCCAGTCTGAGGGGTAGACGGGAGGAATGCGGCAGGGAGCCGATCGCGCCAGCATCAACCAACGGCCATCGTCTGTCAGATAGCCAATCTCAGCAATGTAGTCGCGATCGCTGACGGGAATCGGAACATACCAATCCCGCGCCAGTTCGTCACAGTCGTATTGCTGCAAGCTGTGGGGCGCTTGATGGTTCAGGTCAATGCCCGTTACGTCGTAAATTCGCAATGCCAGTTTTTGCCCGCCCTGACGGCGCAGTTCTGCCTTGTGCTCGTTCGAGTGTCCCAATATGAGTACGCCCATTGCGGGTCACGAGGCATCAGAACAATCCGGCTCTCATCGTAACCATCTGGCAATTCGGGCAACCCTTCATCGACAGAGGCAAGGGATTCGCTGGTGAGGTCGGTCTGCCCAACATCAAACTTGCTTGCTCCCACATTTGATTGGGGATCGCCTTTGAGAGAGGACAGAGCAGCAGCCCCGGCTCCAGCCGCGATCGCGGCTCCAGCAGCAATTCCTGCACCAGGAAGGGCATCTCCGGTGGACGCAGCTCCCTCTGCAACTCCTGGATCTGCAATTCGAATAGAGTTAGAACGGGCCAAGGGCAACCAGCGGCCATCAGCGGTTGTATAGCCAATCTCGGTTACATAATCGCGATCGGCAGCAGGAATGGGGAGATTTCGGTCCCAATCCTGTTCGGACACATCAAACTCATCGAACTGGGTTGGGTTATAGGTATTGACGTTCTGCCCGGTAACGTCATAAAGACGTAGCTTGAAAGTGTTTCCGCCCTGCGCCCGCACGTCGGCCTTATGATCTTCAGGGGCATCCCAGCTAGTATAGGCCAGATGCGAATCGCGGGGAGTCAGGGTAATGCGGCTTTGGGCACGGGATTTTGCTCCCGGAAACCCTGCGAGTGCGGTGGCTCCGGCCCCAGCAGCGATCGCAGCTCCAGCAGCAGCGGCTGCACTGGCCAGGTTGGGTTCTCCGACTCGATTGGGAGGCGTGACGGTTGCCCCATTGCCCGCCGCTTCAGCAAGGCCAGCGCCATCTCGACTCGCAGGGGGAATAGATGCCTCCCGCACAGAAGCGCCTTCCGGTTCATCTACGGGTGGAACGATCGAAGGTACCGCCGTTCCAGTCGGTGGAAGTGGTGGAGACGCGGGCGTTCCTATGGCTCCCGCGCCAGTAGGCGAAATTCCTCTACCGGCGGCGGGTGCTGCTCCACGCTTGCCCCATAACCAGGCCAGGCCAATAATGCCCAACGGAAGCAAGAGCCACCAGGGGAAATGTCTTTCGCACCGGAACTGGCTGGAGCAGCTGCGGCTACGGCATCAGTTGGCGAGGCCGTTGCTTCGGGAGAGGCCCCAGGAGAGGGAGAGGCTGCCACCGGAGACGGTGTTGGGGAAGCTGCCACCCCTTCTTCTCGGGCCTTTTCAATAAACTGCTGGTTTTCCTTAGCCGTTACGTAGGCCAGAAAGCCCTGAACCGCCGCAGAAGGGGTGCCTTTGTAAACGTAGACCAGCGGTTGGGAGAATGGATAGCGCGGGTCGGTGGGCAGGGTCTCGTGCATCTTGAGGACACGCACACCGGGTTTATCTAACACTTGGTCGGCGATCGCATAGCTGATACCATCCTTGCCCAATTCCTTAATAACGGTTTCTGTGGTGTCGTCAGAAAGCCTAACCGCCGTTGCACCTGCGACAAACGGTGCAGCTCTAAAAACGGGGTAGTTCCGCAAGGCCTGACGGGTATCGCTTTCCTCCGGGCGATCGACGAAGCGAATGGGACCGGAAGGGCCGCCTACCTGGGACCAATCTGTGATCTCTCCCCGAAAAATTTGAGAAAATTGCTTATCGCTTAGACTTCCGGTAAAAGGGTTATCAGGCCCGATCACCATCGCAATCTTGTTACGGGAAACGGGAACTTCGATTAACCCTTTGCTTTTTCTTCTGGTGTGAGCGCACGACCGATCGCTGCCAGGTCTACTTTCCCATCCAGTAAGGACTGCAGGGCGGCGCGGGTGCCATTGTAGGCAAGTTCAACCGTTGTTCCAGAGTTCTTCGTCTCATAGCGCTGCTTCAACATCTGGTTGATAGTTGCCATACTGGTTGAGCCATCGACCCTCACCTTTTGGTCCTTTGGTGCGATGGAGGGAAGCGGAGTCGATGTGGGAGACGCAGATTGTGCCAGAACCGGATTAGCCTCAAAAAACTTTTGTACGAAAGGTTTGCAGGCGGCAGTAAGAGTCAGCAGTAACGCTAGAGTAACGATTGGGGAATCTTTTTGGCAGCATCATATTAAAACGTGGCTCAGACCAGTTCTGGTTGACGTTAATTTTTGCAAAAGACGAGCGAATTGTATACCCCTTGTGTCTGGGAAAGGAATTTCAGATGGAAACTGACTCAGCCAACCTGCTAAACCAGCTGCAATCGACTCTACGCCAGATGGAGACAGCATTAGGGGCGATCGCAGATGCCGTCGTCTGGGTTGACGCAAAGCAGCGGATCGAGCGCTGTAATCCTGCTTTCAGACGATTGGTAAATTGCTCTGACTCCAATAATTTAGTTGGCGATTGGCTGAGTCATGTGTTGCCCTTAAGACAGGCCGGAAATCTCCTTGCTCCGGAGAGCTATCCCGATGTTCAACTCCGTAGGCAGTCGTTCACGGTGGGCGAGTACGACTTTCAGCGGCAGAACGAAACCCGTGTCCTGGAAATATCGGGTAACGGTGTGGGGGTTGAGGACGGAGATTTAGTTGTGCTGGTTATCCGAGATGTGACCTCAGAACGGCAGGCAGCAGCAGCCCATCAAAAAATTGAGCAGGAACGGGAACAGTTTGTGTCGTTGCTGCAGGCAACGCTGGAGTCAACTGCTGATGGAATTCTGGTGATTACCCGCGATCGCCACGCGCCTGTCTATAACCGCAAGTTTTTGCAGATGTGGCAAATTCCCGAATCGCTCATGCAGCTAGGACAAGCAGACAACCGACTGCGGTTTTTGAGTGAACGAACCAAAAACCCTGAGCAATTTCTAGCAAGGGTATGGGAGTTGTTTCGAGATCGTGCTGATGAAGTCACCCTTGAACTACTGGAGTTAAAGGATGGCCAAATTCTGGAGCGCTTCTCCCAACCGTTGCGAAATGGTGAGCAGATAATCGGACGGGTTTGGAGCTTTCGGGACATTACCGAACGCAAACGGGCAGAAGCGTCGCTCAGCGCCAGCGAAACAAAATTCCGCAGGCTGGTCGAAAATGCCAGCGATTTGATCTATACCCTCACGCCCGACGGCACGATCTCCTACGTCTCTCCCAACATCAAAAACATTATGGGATACGAACCGGGTGAACTGGAAGGGCAACCGTTTATGCCGCTAATCTACCCGGAGGATCTGCAGCCGTGTCTGGAAGCCTTGAGTCGGCTAATGGTGACGGGTGAACGACAGAGTGGCATCGAATATCGTATCCGGTATAAAGATGAAACCTGGCACTGGCAAATTTCGAATATCGCCCTTTCCCAGGACTTAAACGGTCAATTTATTGCCGTTGGAGTCACGCGAGACATCACCGATCGCAAGCAGTCAGAAGCGGCGCTCAAACAAGCTGAGGAGCAGTATCGCAGCATTTTTGAGAATGCCGTTGTGGGGATGTATCAAACAACCCCTGCTGGACGCTACATCAGCGTGAATCCCACCCTCGCTCGCATGCATGGGTACAGTTCCCCCGCAGAAATGATGACGGCGCTCATCGATATCGAGCACCAGCTCTATGTTGATTCCGATCGCCGCCACGAGTTCGAGCGGTTAATGAATCAGCGGGGACCGTCAACGATTTTGAAGCCCAGGTTTATCGCAAGGACAGCAGCATTATTTGGGTTTCTGAAAATGCCCGCGCGGTCCGTGATTCTGACGGCAATACGCTTTACTACGAAGGGACCAGCATCGAAATTACTCGCCGTAAACAGGCTGAACAGGCGCTCCGGGAGAGTGAAGAACGGCTGAGGCTGGCGCTCGAAGCTGGACGTATGGGCAGTTGGGACTGGAACATCCTCACCGGCGAAGTGAAATGGTCAGACAACCTGGAAGAGATCCACGGTATGCCCAGCGGCAGCTTCGGCGGAACGATCGACGAATTTCTCAAGATTGTGCATCCCCAGGATCGCGATCGGGTCACGCAGGAAATCGCCCACGCGATCGAAACGGGAACGGACTATGACATTGAATTCCGAATTATCTGGGCCGATGGCAGCCTGCATTGGATTTTAGGGAAGGGACTGACGCTAAAGGGCAGCACTGGCCAGGCTGTTCGCATGATTGGCCTGGGGATGGACATCACCGATCGCAAGCTGACCGAGCAAACCCTCCGCAGGAAAAATGCCCTTCTACAAGCCCAACAGGAAGCCTCGATCGATGCAATTTTGGTGGTGGATGAAAACCGCAAGGTCGTGTCTTACAACCAGCGCTTTGGGCGGCTTTGGGGAATATCAGAGGAAACCGTTCAAGTTTCCAACAGTTCCCAATTACTCGATCGGGTCAACCACCAAGTCGCGGAACCGGGCGCATTTATGGAACGGGTGCAATATCTCTACGAGAACCCGGAGGTTGTCAGCCAGGACGAGATTTTGTTGAAGGATGGGCGAACCCTCGATCGCTACTCGGCAGCGATTTGGTCCTCATCTGGGGAGTATTTTGGCCGAGTCTGGTACTTCCGAGACATCACCGAACGCAAGCAAGCCGAAGAAGCTCTGCGGCGTAGCGAACTGAAATACCGGAATATTTTCGAAAACTCCCATGTGGGCATTGGCCGTACCCGTTTGGAGGATGGCCTCTATCTAGATGTGAATCAGCGGTACGCCGAGATTATGGGCTTCAATCCGCGTCTGACCTGATTGGTAAACGGTTTACGTCTGAGTTCTATGCCAACCCCAACGATCGCGATCAGATTTTAGATGAATTATCCCGATTCGGCGAAGTGCAAAACTTTGAAGAGGAACTGCTTCGCCCCGACGGTTCAAGATCCTGGGGTTACTGTCGCTTCGCATGAATCCAGAGGAAGGCTGCCTGGATTTTGTACTGACCGATATTAGTGAACGTAAGCGGGTCGAAAATGAACGCAAGCGGCTGGAAGAAGAACTGCGCCAATCCCAACAGTTTCTCAACAGCATCATCGAAAATATTCCCCTGGCGCTCTTTGCTAAAGACATCCAGGACGATTTTCGCTACGTGCTTGTAAATAACAGTTCCGAAAAAATTCTGGGATTTTCAAAGGAACAGGCGATCGGGCTGAATGACTACGATTTGGTTCATAAGGAGCAGGCGGATTTCTTCCATGCCCAGGATTTAGCCGCGGTTGAACAGAAAACGTTGATGGAAGTGGTTGAACAGCCCATTCCCCATGGGCAGGAAACCATTCTGACCCGGATTCTAAAACTGCCGCTGTTTGATGCTCAGGGAAATCCTACTCACCTGCTTTGCATTGCTGAAGACATTACTGAACGTAAGCAGCGGGAAGAAGCTCTGCGTCTAATTTTTGAAGGCACGGCATCCAAAACAGGGGATGAATTCTTCCGCGCCTGCGTACGGTATCTGGCAAGGGTGTTAAAGGTACATTACGCATTGGTTTCGGAACACTGTAACCCCAACAGTGCCGATGTTCAAACTCTGGCCTTGTGGAGTGGTAACCAGTTTGCTGAGAACTTTGAATACAACCTGGCAGGGTCTCCCTGTGAGCAGGTTTTCTTAGGTAAAACGTGCTACTACCCAGATCGGCTTCAATCCGAGTTCCCCGACGATCCGTTTCTGGTTGACATGGGTGCAGAAAGCTACTTGGGAGTTCCCCTAACTGATTCAGCAGGTGAAATCCTGGGGCATCTTGCTGTGATGGACGTGAAAGCGATGGAACCTGAACCAGGACGGGAATTAATCCTGAGAATTTTTGCGGCGAGGGCGGGTGCCGAACTAGAACGTAAGCAGGCAGAGGAAGCGTTAGAGCGTCGTGCCCAAATTGATAGTATGCTGGGCCGCATTTCCCGTCAGTTCATCGACCAAGATTTGGCGACAGCATTGGATTTCGCCCTCGAAACGATCGCTCATCTAATTGGAGCAGAACGAGGCAGCATCTTCGAATATTCAACCGATCAAACCCGCATCCATTTAATTCATGAATGGCGAGCGGCAGAGATTGAACCACTGCCCCGCTTTTCTAACGGTGCATCCGTTGAGGAGTTTTCCTACCTGCATCACCGGGTAAGTCGGGGGCATGTTCTACAAATTCCCTCGACCAGTGAACTGCCACCCAACTCCGCAGAACGGCTTCTGTTTGAGAGCCTCTCGGTTCAATCCGCGGTTGTCGTGCCGATGATTCACTCTGATCGGGTCGTCGGGTTTCTGGGGCAGATGTCGTTCGCTGCACCAAAACCTGGAATCAGGATGACGTTAACCTGCTGCGGCTGGTTGGGGAGTTGATTGCGATTGGGCGATCGCGGCATAAAGCCGAAGAGGCACTGCGGGTCGCAAAGGATGCAGCCGAGGCAGCCAACCGCGCGAAAAGTACCTTTCTGGCAAATATGAGCCATGAACTTCGCACCCCACTAAATGCCATTCTTGGTTTCACACAGCTTATGGAGCGAGATACCGCTCTTACGGCACGTCAACGAGAGTCTCTGGCAACTATCAATCGTAGTGGAGAGCATCTGCTCAACTTGATTAACGATGTCTTGGAGATGTCGAAGATTGAAGCCGGACGGGTTGAGCTAAATCCCGCACCGTTCGATTTACACCGCCTTCTGCAAACCCTGCGCGAAATGTTTCAGGTGCGAGCAGAGGCAAAACAATTATCTCTTCAGTTTGAAATGACCCCTGACTTGCCCCGCTACATCCTGACGGATGAAGGGAAACTGCGGCAGGTTTTAATTAATCTATTAAGCAATGCCATAAAGTTTACCCAACGCGGATGTATAGAACTGCGTGCCAGAGCGGAGATGGGAGGAGATGGGAAAGGACGTGAAGATGGAGCGCTCACCCTCTACTTTGAAGTTGAGGACACGGGCTGTGGCATTGCACTGTCCGCAGCGTTACAAAAGGTTCAACGGGACTGCGAGGAGCACAGGCTGCCCCCCGGATCTCATTTTGCTGGACGTCAACATGCCTCAAATGAATGGCTATGAAGTCTGTGAGCAGCTAAAAGCAGACGATCGCACCCGCGAAATTCCCGTCATCTTTATCAGTGCGCTGGAAGACGTTATCGATAAGGTAAAAGCCTTTGCAGTCGGTGGAGTCGATTACATCACCAAGCCATTCCAGATTGAAGAAGTGCTGATTCGCATCGAAAGCCACCTGACCATTCGCAAACTTCAGCGGCAGCTTCAGCAGCAAAATGCCCAATTGCAGCAGGAGATTCGTGAACGTCAGCAGGCTGAAGAAACGTTTGCCAAAGCATTTCGCTCTAGCCCCAGTCCGATCGCAATTACAACGTTTGCCGAAAGACGCTTTTTAGAAGTGAATCCTTCCTTCTTAAAAATGAGTGGCTATGCCGTTGAAGAGGTTATTGGCCTCACGTCTGCCGAACTAAAAATGGGTATAGAACTGGGTATTGCCCAGGAGATTTATGATCAAGCTGTTCAGCAGTTTCTAGAAACGGGTTTCTTATACAACCAGGAATGTGAATTTCGTACAAAATCCGGTGAGATTAAAGTTGTCTTATTGAGCATCGAACGAATTGAACTGGATGGCGTTCAATGCATGCTAAATACCATCAACGACATTACCGAGCGCAAACGACTGGAAAACGAATTTATCTCCCTTGTCAGCCACGAACTGCGGACGCCCCTGACCTCGTTGATGGGTGCGCTTGACCTTTAACGGCAGGCAAACTGGGAACCTTGACCGAGCAGGGCCATAAAGTCTTAAATATCGCAACAACCAATACCGAACGTCTGATCCGGTTGATAAACGACATCCTTGACCTGGAGCGAATGAAGTCAGGCAAAATCACAATGCAGATGACCCGCTGCAATGCATTCACGTTGCTTACCCAGGCTACTGAAGCAATGCAAGCATTGGCAGACCAGTCACACATTACCTTGATCACCAATCCTGCTGAGGTTGAACTCTGGGCAGACCCCGATCGCCTCCTGCAAACGCTGACTAACCTGCTCAGCAACGCCATCAAGTTTTCAGAAGCAGGCAGTACGATTTGGCTGAACGCAGAACTGTTCCAGGATGCGGGAAGCAGGGGTCAGGAGTCAGGGGTCAGGGGTCAGGGGTCAGAATTACTTCAAAATTCAAAATTCAAAATTCAAAATTTAGAACTCCCCATTCCCTTCTCATCACCGTTAAAGACCAGGGTCGCGGTATTCCCTCTGATAAACTCCAAACCATCTTCGAACGATTTCAGCAGGTTGATGCGTCCGATTCCCGCAAGAAAGGAGGGACAGGTTTGGGACTCGCCATCTGCCGCAACATTGTGGAGCAGCACGATGGCCAAATTTGGGTAGAAAGTACACTCGGAAAGGGCAGTACCTTTTTATAAGAATCCCGATCGCTCCAAACGAATAAGGACTTGTTATATAAAGAAATACCGCTCTGAATCAGGGTTTTATTACTAGTTTTTGCTGATTACTGACCGTTGATTGCTACGAAACAAGACTATCTTCCCTAGTTTTTCTCGATCGCCTGTTAGATATTGCATTAATTACCAAATCCAGCACTGGGATACCCAGATGAGCAAAACGATTCTGATTGTGGATGATGAGGAAGATGTCCGGGCGATCGCCCAACTAGGGTTGGAGATGGGAGCGGGCTGGAACATTCTGACCGCCAATTCTGGCCAGGAAGCGTTGAGTTTAGCGGCAGCCCAACCCGTTGATGCCATCCTATTAGACATGATGATGCCTGATATGGATGGACGGGTTACTCTACAGCATCTCAAAGCAAACCAATCCACCCAGACAATTCCGGTGATTCTGGTAACGGCCAAGGTTCAGCAGTCAGAGCAGGACAGTTTTGCGGATCTAGACGTTGCAGCAGTCTTTGCCAAACCGTTTCGCCCCCTAAAACTGGCTGAACAAATCAGCGAGGCGTTGGGCTGGAATTGATTGTCGGTTGACGCGGCTTAGCTGGACTGCTAATCGGGATAGGCTTTCTGAAAATCAGTGGAATTTCCTCTAAAGACGAGAAAGATTCCTCCGTCACTCCCGAGTCAGAAGCTGGATAGTCTGAGGGAGGCGGTGTTATGGGTTGTTCATTTGGCGTTGTTGTTCCCAAAACCATCGCTCGCTGCAAGTCGTTTGGTTGCCATTGCGTATTGGATTGAGTATTGGGTTTGGGTTGTTGCGCAGGGGAAGAAGGCGCTTTTCTGATTATCTCTGCATTGGCATTTGTGCCAGCACCCAGAAGCCAGAGTAAACAGAAACCGGCTAAGCTTATCGCTTGCCACCCCTGCTTACTCTGTTGACTGCTCCAAGCCTGCTGTTTCAGGGTCATCTACACCTCTACGCGCTGATGGTAGGCTTATAAATCAAATCTCGCGCCTTCACCATTGCTGCGACCAGCCTGTCCATTTCTTCTTTTGTGTGGAGAGCATTAACGGTGATGCGAATCCGGGGCTTGGCAATAAACCAGATAGGCGAAACCCAAACGCCGTACTCCAGAAGCTCTCTGGCGTAAAGCTTGGGATTAATTTCCGTTGGAAGAATAACGGGAATCACATTCGTTTCCCGGTTGCCAGAAAATCATGGGCCGCCAAGCGCGATCTCAGATAACGAGTATTCTCCTGCAAGCGCTTAACCCGTTCCGGAAAACGACGCACCAGACGAATACTTTCCAAGGCGGCGGCGGTTGGGGGAGGAGCCAGAGAGATGGTCCCGATCGAGGTCGGAGACACATTTAGCAACGGCTTCAATTCCGCCACATGGGTACTGATGGCCGCACCTGCCGAAGCCGCAAATTTAGAAAAGGTCGTCATGATCAGCGGCAGAACACCCTTATCGATCGCGTTTTGAGGCAGGATATCGTAGTACTCGTAAATGCCTCGTCCGGTTGCTCCGATCGAACCACTAGCATGAGCTTCATCCATCACCAGAACGCTGCCCTCATAGTGACTCATTACATCAATCATGTCGGGTAGGGGCGCAATGTCGCCATCCATCGAAAAGACGGCATCTGAGATGACCATAATGCGATCGTCCGGTCGGGCATATCGCTGAAGCTTGCGTGACAAGTCTTCTACATCACAGTGGCGGTAGGCCCGCACACGTACACGAGGACTGTGGCCAAATAGTTTTCCCGATCGCGTCCCAGCATTCGCAACTGCTGAAACGATACATCCGTGGTTCAGCACATCTGTCAGAATCAGCGTTTCGCGGGAGTTTTGAAACCCTGGCACTGGAATCGCCAGATGACAGAAGGCATCCATTAGTGCCTGCATAGCCATCCAGGCGTTGATGAATAACTGCGTGTGAGGTAAATGCTTGAAAGCTGAAATTTCATCTTCAAGCTGCTGATGTAGACCGATGCGACCGCTCAAAACCGAGCAGGAGCTGTTAGATGTTCCGTACTGCAGGATGGCGTTAATTGCCGCCTGTTTTACAGATTCTTCCTGAGTCAGCCCTAGCACATCATTTGTGCAAAATGTAAGCACAACAAGGCGCTTACCAGTTGAGGCTTCCTCAATTTCAACCAGATTCCCCTGCTTTCGGTGGCAGATGTATTCATCCGGGTCAAGTCCACTCTCGTACCAACGCTGGACGTACTCCTTAACAACTTGCACAATAAACTCCTCTCACCTTTTTTTTTAGATAGCCAATCACCTCACGCTCAACAGTATATTTGCGTAGCAGGGTATTTGCTATCTAGACTGCTAAAATCCCGATGGATACTGATGCGGATTCGTATAGACGACCCAATTGCGCCGTTTGTGCCCAGTTACCTGGAATCGTCCAGCGACTTGTTTAGTAAACAGATCATTTTTTAATCGATAACCAGGGCCTTACTTGGTGTGCATCATAACACTTAACTTTTCCTTACAAAAGCTTGAGTGATCAGGTTTCAGGGGTCAGGGGTTTAGTATCAGGTGTCAGGTGTTAGGGGTCAGGTGTCAGGGGTTAAGGAATGAAGAGTTGAGAATGGAGAGTTTTAAGTTTCCCCGAAAACCCTCTACCTCTCTGCCCCTTTGCGTCTCTGCGGTTTTCCTACCTAAACCAGGCACCCAACCTGACCCCCGATTCCCCAACTCAAAACTCTTCTCCTCCTTATCCCCTCATTCATAAAATGCTGTACCTGGCAAAGTTTCAAAATATCCGCTAATCTCATCTCTGAGTGGGAGTTTGTGAGGAAGGAGAAAGGATGTCTGCTTTTGTAGATTTGGCAACAGCAGTTGCGTGTTTTGCGATCGCCTTTGTACTCGCAAGTTTAGTAGAGTATTGGGTCCATCGGCTGATGCATGCTTCCCCTCGTTTCGGCCAGCGCCACCGAGACCACCACCGCCGCAATGAGGGTCAGGGAGTTTTGTGGGAGTTCCTGGATTATGTCAAAGGTACCTTTGTAATCATGGTGCCAATGTTTTTCTATTCTCTGACAGCAGGAATTGGGTGGACCTTGGGGGAATTGTCTATGCAGCCTTCTCGTCCTACGCCCATCAGCTCCAGCACGATAATCCAACCCGGTGTTTTTGGATGAGGATGCCCGTTCACTACGTGCATCACAAGCACAATATGTGGCACCACAACTTTGGCCTGGTGTCGATTGGTGGGACCATATCTTTCGCACGTACAAACCCGTGGAATGGCCAACTGATCAAGAATTGAACCAACCTCAGCGAGGCTATCTGGAGCTGAAGTGGCGGTAGCGATTGAGAATTATGGGCTGGAAATTATGAATTGAGAGTTATGAATTGAGAATTAAAAGCTTTCGGGATTGGATTTTTCATTTCTCATTCTTAATTCCGCATTTGCCCTTCTCCCCTACCACCTGGTCACAATTCCAAAGACTTTCCGTTCTCTGCTGTCGCTTTACAAGTTCCTTGTGGTATTGTTCCTAGCAATCGTTTCAAAAATTAACTAATCATCTAAGCATAAGGGGAGCCTTGAGCTACTTCCAGGAGGCGAAAGCCCATTTCGTTGCGTCCCACCAGAATCCGATCAACCAGGCTTTGCATCATCTAACAAACATGTTGGCGATCGCTGCTGTCATTCTGCTGTTTGTTGATTGGCGGCTGACGCTTATTTGTTTGGTCCTGACGCAGGTCTTTGCACTTGGAGGCCATGCTGTTTTTGAAAAAAATGAGCCTGCCTTCGTTAAGTATCCAGGAATCACAATCCTGGCATCGTTGTCGTGGTCCTTCGAAAACTGGTTTGGTTTGCGTCAAATCTTGGCCTACATTAACCACCGCTCGAAGCAAATCTCAAAGGATAACAGAAGATTGAGAATTATAAATTCATAATTCTCAATTCTGAATTGTTTAAATCTTCTTCCTTCACCACTCCTCACACGCACATCGTTTCCTAATTCCCTCACGGAGAAAGCATGTACGACGGTTTACCTGTTATTGACGCTGACGCTCATAAACTAGAAAACCCCTGGTGCTCAGGGATTATGTCGAGCCAGAATATCGCGATCGCGTCGGGCTGATTGTTGATAATCTGGGCGACCAACGCGCAAGAATTTTAGACTTCAACCCAGCGACGGGCAAGAATGATTTGGTGCAGATGTTTCCCCGTCCACGAGGTTTGGGAATTGGTGTTTTTCGTGGACTGCACCCCGATACAACGATGGGAGCAATGTTCAATCGGGTACGGATTGAACATATGGACCAGGAAGGGATTGATGTACATGTTATCTATGGCACCCTGAACCTGATTTTCCCAAGCATTCTAGACAAGGATCTGGCAGTTGCCCTTTGCAAAGGCTGGAATAACTACATGGCGGATGATTGTCGGGGTTACGACAATCGCCTCAAGCCGAT
Source organism: Kovacikia ellensis JS3 (assembly GCA_034541955.1). Classification (GTDB taxonomy): domain Bacteria; phylum Cyanobacteriota; class Cyanobacteriia; order Leptolyngbyales; family Leptolyngbyaceae; genus Kovacikia. Next base: position 463,213 of record JAVYJL010000003.1, read on the forward strand.
CGGGGTATTGCCGCTGCAAGATGTGGAAGAGGCGGTAAAGAGATGCACCGCTGCGTTAACGACCTCGGAATGATTGGGGTTGCCGTACCACCCAACCTGCCCGTTCCCCACCCCAAAGCGCCTGACGCTTTCCCTGAAGTCCGAACTTGCAAGGTCATTAGCCATCCAGATTTCCGTCCTATTCTTCAAGCTGCCGTCGATTTGAACATTGCGTTAGGGATTCATGGCAGCCCTGGAAGCTACATGGTGGGGGTATTGCAGACCACACCGAAACATTCGTCCTCAGCCATATTTTTGTGCAGCGCAACCAACAGCAGCTTGCACTGGCACGGATGGTTTTGATGGGGCGTTTGAGCAATTTCCGACTCTGCGAATGGGGTTCCTGGAGGGAGGATGCGGTTGGTTGCCAGACCTGGCCCATGCCATGCATGAGCACTGGGAAAAGCGAATTCGTGACTTCGACCCCCGCAATCCCTATCGCCCTTCGCTGATGGAATTTACGAAACAGATGATTCAGGAGCGAGGCTCCCACGCCAGCACCAACATCATCAGTCAGGCCAAAAACCTCTTTGATCTGCTCTGGTCGGCTGAGAAAGACCCGACGAAGATCGATGATGCTAGTCTGTTTGAGCACTCCAATTTACGGCATTGTGACCCGATGGAGTACTTTGAGCGGGGTCAAATCTTTGTTTCCTTCGAATCGGATGATCCGGGTCCGACCTATCTGCCAGTTGGAATGGGCGAGGTTGGCAAGCACGTTGCCTGTTTCTCGGGTGACTACGGCCACTGGGACGGGGTACTGAAAGGTTGCGTTAGGGATGCAGCAACCGTCACCGACTACGATCGCGACTACCTGTCGCTATTGCTGGGAGGAAATGCCCTGGCACTGTACGGTGATCGCCTGTGTCAGTCTCTCCCCTCCTACCTGACATCCTCTTCCAGTTTGAGCAGCGCTGCTCGATGATCGGGTAGATAAGCCAATCCTGCAAGGGTGCAGCCCCGCTGCACCCTAGAAAGCTCGCAAATTGGTAGTGCATCAGCCGATCGACGGGTGTATCAATTAATAAGACTGGCCCTATATAGAGATTATTTTCAGCTTATTTCTTGGCAATATGTTAAGTCTATGTACTCATCAATATCAGCACAAGAAAAAGCTAGAGCAGCGGCTTTATGGTTATTTTCCGCCCCTAAGCCCTACCACCTAAAACCTGTCCCCTTCTACTAAACGAGCGATCGCTGCTGGCATTCCCATCATGGCTTCCATTGCGCGCAAAAATTTGTTCGAGGACATCCCTCGTTTTCTGGTAGCTCAGGCTGGCATCATGTTTGCAGTTAGCCTTATTACCATCCAGAAAGGAATTTTAGATGGGTTTACCCGTTCCACTACACTCCTGATTGAGCAATCCACGGCTGATCTCTGGGTTGCAAACAAGTCAATGGAGTATTTGGAACTAACGACTTCATTGACGGTTGAAAACTGGAGCCAGGTACGCCAGGTAAGTGGGGTTGAGCGAGCGGAAGCACTTTCTATTCAAGGAACCCGATGGCAAGGTCCCCAAGGACGGATTGATAGCGTTCGTATTTATGGGTTTGACCCCGATGGGGAGCTGTTTGCAAATTGGAAACTAACACAAGGGAAACTGAGTGACTTAGACGAACCGTATACGATCTTAGCAGACCGATCGAATCAGCATGAGCTGGGGCTAGACCAGTTAGGCACCAGCGGCAAGATTTCTTCCCTTCCAGCGAAGCTTGTAGGCACGACTCGCGATACTCAATCGATGGCATCAAGTGCTTATCTTTTTACATCCCTGGAAAGTGCCAATGCGTATTTGTATGGCGGTTTGTCGCCGAAAGTAAACTGCAAAATCCAAACCGGAAATTTGGAGTGTACCAACGTCTTTGAGTCAGCTCCCAAATCCTCTGCTAAAAACGCCCCCGCCAGCACCAAGGAGGCTAAATTTAACGGACCCTATTACCTACGTTTTGGTAAAAGCAGCACCTGGCCAGGATATTCAAGTGCTGAAGCAAAATCTAGAGAAAGCTGTTCCCGACTCGATCGCTTATACGCAGAAACAAATGGCTGACCGGACCAGCACCTACTGGCGGGAACGAACAGGAGTTGGATTCATCCTGGGGTTGGGAGCAGCCGTCGGTTTTGTCGTTGGCATGGTTGTCGTTAGCCAGATTCTCTACTCTTCCATTGCCGACCACCTCAAGGAGTTTGGAACCTTGAAAGCGATGGGCGCTTCTGACTGGGTCATTTATCGAGTGATTACAGAGCAAGCTCTATGGATGGCAATTCTCGGATACATCCCCAGCATGTTGCTTTGTATGGGGTTGGGTAGCTGGACGATGGCAGCCAAAGGAATCATGATTCTCATTACCCCCACTACGGCTGCGGGAGTTTTGGAATCACCCTCATTATGTGTGTCGGCTCTGCTCTGCTGGCGATTCAGAAAGTCACTCACATCGATCCCGCGATCGTATTCAAGGCTTGAATGGTTGCCATAGATTTTTCTTACACAGACAGCCTTTAGCAACGGTTGTAATGTTTGTTACGATACATTAAAAAGAAACTCGACTATATTCGAAATTAAAGGAACTACATTTGAATCTACTGCTATCGCTGACTTTATTTAGATTCTTTTAACGCTTTGTTCTCCTCTCACACACTCTATTCACCATGTATTTGACGACAATAGAAGAATGACTGTTACCCAAGCTGATTTTGCAGGTCATTTAAAGAGACAGGACCTGAACGTCTTTCCTCCAACTATTCAGGAAAGATCAGGTCCTAAAGCGGTTGTGGCCAACGATGTGAAAATGGCGTTTCGCTCTGGTTCAGAGCTTTACCCGGTGTTGCAGGGGATTGATTTAGAAATTCAGCAGGGCGATATTCAACTGCTGATGGGGCCCTCTGGATCTGGCAAAACGACCCTCTTGTCAATTCTGGCTGGCATCCTTACTCCAACTGAAGGGAAGGTGTGGCTAATTGATCAAGAGATCACCGCCATGTCTCGCGATCGACTGGCCCAATTTCGACTGGAGCATATTGGCTTTATTTTCAGGGTTTTAATCTGTTTCCAGCACTCACTGCTGCCGAAAATGTTGAAGTGGCGCTAAATGTTAAGGGGATTCAAGGAGCAGTTGCCCGTCAGAAGGCAATGGAGCTTTTAGAACAGGTAAAAATAGACGATAGAGCAAATTACCTCCCCAGAGATTTGTCCGGTGGGCAAAAGCAGCGGGTCGCGATCGCTCGTGCTCTAGCGGGTAACCCTGAACTCATAATGGCCGACGAGCCTACCGCATCCCTCGACTCGCACAATGGTCATGCTGTCATCGAACTCCTGCGGCAGCTTGCAAAAGAGTCCAATCGCACCGTCCTAATTGTGACCCACGATCCCCGTCTAATTGATGTGGCAGATCACGTGACCTATCTTGAGGATGGCATTTTGAAATCTCCCTCCTGGCATCAAAGCGTGATTTAAAGTGTTGAGAGTCGTGGGCTAAATCACTGAGTAGACGGCTATTGCTACACGTGTCCCTCGTAACCGCAGCACTTGTACTGTTTGTTATGACTTCCCAAAGTTGTTGAAAAGCAGGTCCTAGGGCTATAGCCATTAAAGTTAGGACATTTTAATATGGCTGAAACCCCTTGTTACTGGCTGTTTCTTCCCTGACACCTGAAACCTAACACCTGAAACCTACTGTAGATTGAACTGCAAGCATGGCAATCAGCCTTTTGCTGCCAGTACTTTGCTGTGCACGAACTCAACAAAATTTTTCAGGAAGTTTTGGGTGGAGTTAATTTACAATATCGGGAATTAGCTGCCGGGTCTATTAGTGTAGATTGAGTTTGCTATCTGCAACGCCTGCCAACTATCTCGGGGTCCTGAGTGTCCGAGCCGAACCTAGTCCACGATTCCCTGATAACACAGCAAAGCAGAGGTTCTAACTGGAAGAATACTCTGGATGTTGCTGGAGTAGGCACAGGACTCTCTGAAGAGAGGGGCAATGCGACGGGCCAGAAGCAGGGCGACGATCTCGCTGTAGATGGTGAGCAGCTCGGTTTTCGTTTGACACTCCGACTTCAAACTCCGAAACGTCAGACCCCGAAACTTCAGGCCCCGAAACTCCAGACACTGAGACTTTGGCTAACGAAAAAGCGGCAACAGAAACAGCAGAAACGATCGAGCCTGCTCAGCAACAGGCCGTCACAGAAGCGGAAATCGATCATCAGCGTTGGGAGCACGAGCATAATGCACTGCTAAACGAGCTGATGCAGGCACGATCAATGGCCCAAGAGCAGATTGAACGCATTCGGCACCTAGAGCAGGCCCTTGACCAGTCTCAGGCATCCCTTCATGAAATGCGGCTTCGGGTCATCGATCAGCAATTTTGGAGACGCAATTAGCTTCCACCGAAGAAATCTCCAACATTCAGCAGCAGGCCATTATTCGGTTGAAGCTGCAATTGGCAGAGCAACAGCAAACGTTAGAGCGTCAGTTAACGGAGGCGCAAGAGCGGGATCACCGTTTACATGAGCTGTTAGCTACTATGGAAGGGCTAACGCAGTCTCAACAAACTGAATTAGACCAGTTGCGAAACCAGATAAGTCAGGACCGAGCTGAGGTACAGAGCTATCAGGCTGCATTGGAGAAACAACTGGCTGATTTTCAGGATGCCTTTAATGCCCAGCAGCAACGTACTGCGGATTTAGAGGCTCAAGCGCTATCGGCCCAAACCTGTGCAGGCGAGTTAGAGGTTCGTTTGGAGCAAGCGCAGGCGCGGGTTGAAGAACTGTCTCAGAATCTGAGCGATCGTCAGGCAACGATCGACCAGCTACAGACGGAATTGAACGCGTCCCAAACCTCGTTAGCCGAGCAGCAATCGTTAATCCAGGATTTACAGCAATCTTCTGCTTCCTCAGCAAATGATGGGAAACCAGCAGGAGATAGGGACTTGGCGATCGCTCAGTCAAAAGTTGAGGATTTGGAAACTGAGATTGCTCGTCAGATGGCAACTCAGGCAATGCTGCAACGGGCATGTGAAGAACTGGAAGAAGCCCGAGATTTTCAACGCAAACGTATCACCGACCTGGAACAGCAGACGGCAGATATGCAAGAGCAAATTCTCCGGCAGGCACAGCAGGCTAGTGAGTACGAAACGGCGGTCCAACATTGGAAGGATCGCTATTTCAATACCCAAAGTCAGGTATTCAAGCTAAAAGAACTCCTGGACGAGGCACTACCCAATCCACCAGCAGAATTGATGGAACTTCTGGCGGCGCTGGAAACTGCAACCGCCACAACGCCCGAACCTGCCAGCCCTGCTTTACTTACCTCACCCCAACTCAACCGAGAAACAAAGGTAGATCTCCCCGAATTTCTGCTGCGCCGCCGTAACTACAAGGCTCGGCGCTCCTAAGGATTCAAAATTTATTAACTTTCTCAAAAGATGATTGAGCCAATTCATAGGTCCAATGCTGAGTGTCCTAGTGTTCCATCCCTGTCACCTGTCACCTGTAGCTATCACCACAATTGTTAGGACAGTCAGCTTAACTAGAATGAGCTAAATATAAGGCTTTCATCCCTGACACCTGACACCTACCACCTGGCACCTGCTATACCACCTACCAAATCTTTCATGGTTCCATCACGTAAAGATTAAATAACCCCTTCCTATCCGGCCATTGTTTCTGAATTGTGTAATCCTGGATCAGGCAGCGAGTATTACTGAGTATTTCATAGTTAAGGCAGATCCATGGACGACAAGCTGATGCTGATGATTCCGGGTCCAACACCCGTGCCAGAGCAGGTTTTACTGGCAATGGCAAAACATCCGATCGGACACCGTACGGGAGACTTCTCCAAAATTATGGAGGAAGTGACCCAAAACCTGAAGTGGCTTCACCAGACCCAAAATGACGTCCTGATTCTGACCGTCAGCGGCACGGGCGCAATGGAAGCCGGAATTATCAACTTCCTCAGCCCTGGCGATCGTGTCCTGGTTGGCAGTAACGGAAAATTCGGCGATCGCTGGGCCCAGGTTAGCAAAGCTTACGGACTTCAAGTCGATACCATTACCGCAGAATGGGGCCGACCCTCGACACTGAGCAGTTCCGCGCCCGGTTAGAGTCCGATACCGAAAAGAGCATTAAAGCGGTCATTATTACCCACAGCGAAACCTCTACGGGCGTACTTAATGACCTGGAGACAGTCAACCGTCACGTCAAGGCTCACGGTGAGGCATTGATGATCGTCGATACGGTGACTAGTATGAGTGCTTACAACATCCCCGTCGATGAATGGGGATTGGATGTTGTTGCTTCCGGTTCCCAGAAGGGCTACATGATTCCCCCAGGTTTGGGGTTTGTTGCCGTCAGCCCAAAAGCATGGCAAGCCTACGCGAATGCAAAATTGCCTCGCTTCTACTTAGACTTGGGCAAGTACAAAAGGATGGAGCAAAGAACACTACCCCGTTTACCCCTCCGGTCAACCTGTTCTTTGCGTTACAAGCAGCCCTGCGAATGATGAAAGAGGAAGGGTTAGAAAGCATTTTCGCCCGTCACCAACGCCTGACGAACGCTACCCGTTCTGCCATTAAAGCGTTGGGGTTGCCCCTTTTGCACCAGATGGAGCTGCCAGTTCAGCAATTACGTCTGTTGCTCCCGATCGGGTTGATGCTGAACAAATTCGCTCCGTCATGAAAAAGCGATTTGACATTGCTTTAGCTGGCGGACAGGACCATCTGAAGGGCAAAATCTTCCGGATCGGCCATCTCGGTTTCGTGAGCGATCGCGATATTCTATCGGCCATTAGTGCCTTGGAGGCAACCCTGCTGGAACTGGGATACGAAAACTTTACCCCTGGCGCAGGTGTTTCGGCGGCAGCAAAGGTTATTACCAACTCTTAGTGCAGGGCAAAGTGTTAACCGTTGGTTACTGTTAGTTGCTAAGATAGCGTGGTTAACCGCAGAGGCGCAGAGGCGCAGAGAGACTTCTCTGTGTTATCTGCGCCTCTCTGGTTCGACCTTCATTTATCTCTAACAATAAACCTTCAATCCGACAGAAATGTCGAACCCAGACAATTTGCTAATTTTATCTAAGCTGCTGGCAGTCCTGGTTTTGGTGCTGGCAAACGGTTTTTTGTAGCTGCCGAGTTTGCTTTGGTTGCTATACGTCGCAGCCGAGTTGAACAGCTTATGGAGGAGGGGCACCCGCGTGCGAAAAACTTACAGCGGGCAGTAAACCATCTCGACGCGTATCTGGCTGCAACTCAGCTTGGAATTACTATGTCTTCCCTGGGGTTGGGATGGCTGGGCGAACCTGCGATTGCCGCCCTGGTTGAACCCCTTTTTCACATCTTCTTGCCAGAGAAATTAGCCGTTATTGGTTCTCACACCATTGCTGTCGCGATCGCCTTCAGCATCATCACAGCACTCCATATTGTGCTGGGAGAACTCGCCCCAAAAGTCTGGCTCTGCAAAGACCGGAAGGAACCGCCCTATTTGTGGTGCAGCTACTTGAACTGTACCTTGCTATTTTTCGTCCAGTGGTTCAATTTCTCAATAGCTTGGGAAATATGGTTATCCGTCTGTTGGGAGCCAGGCAACAAGCAGTGAGGAGCTGATTCATTCCCTGAAGAAATTCGACTGTTGGTTTCTGCTAGCCGTCAAGCAGGGTTATTGGGAGAGGTAGAGGAAGATGTTGTCGAGCGAGTTTTTGATCTGGGGGCGCGGCGGATTAGTGCGTTTATGACGCCTCGTAGAGAGGTGGTCTGGCTGGATGTAGAAACCCCCATTCCAGAGCTACAAAAATTGTGACCGACAGTGTTCACTCCCATTTTCCGGTTTGCCAGGGCAGCATTGATGAGATATTGGGCTTTATCAGTGCAAAACGATTTCTGGCCGCTAGCCTTGATGGTTCGCTAACGATGGCAAGTCTCGTTGAATTACTGAGTCCTCCCTGTACATTCCAGAAAGTACCCGCACGATCGTTGCTCTAGAGCAGTTTAAGAGTTCTGGTAGTCACGTGGCCGCCATTGTAGATGAGTACGGAGCAATTCAAGGATTGGTTACGTTAAATGACATTCTGGAAGCGATCGTTGGAGATATTCGAACGGGCAACGAACCACCAGAACCCCAAGCAGTTCAGCGAAGCGATGGTTCCTGGTTACTCGACGGAATGCTATCTGTAGAAGACTTCAAGGATCTGTTTGATATCCGTGACCTGCCCGGTGAGGAAGGAATTGAGTACCAGACTGTCGGAGGATTTGTGCTAAGCCAGTTGGGGCATATTCCTGCGGTTTCTGAATCGTTTGAGTGGGATAAGCTCTACCTTGAAATTGTGGCGATGGATGAAAACCGGATTGACAAGGTCTTAGTGCGGGTAATTGCTCCAGAAAATTATTTGCCTTAAAACGAGAGAGCGGGTTTTTGTGAAACCCGCTCTCTCGTTTGTCTGAGTTATTTAGTTGAAATGGTTTCCAATCAACTCGATGCTGCATCAAGCCTATTCTGGAGCGTAATGAACTCATCGATTTATCCTCCTTGTGGAGATTCTCTCAGCTCGTGCTTCAGACTACTTTATGACGTCGAGAAATGTTGCTGATTAGCGAGATGCGGTCACATCCTACTCTATCAGGCTGCCTGTTCAAGCCAGTCGTAAATCTGATCTAATTGTTCAAGGGTAATTAACCCGTACTGCCAGAGAATCATCGGCAAGGGGCCAGGATCTTGTTCCAGATGTCGGAGGGCGATCGAGATCGAGGATGACGAAAGCGCCAAATCTTCCTGAAGGAAGTTAATGAACCGAGAGTACGTTGTAGGTGCCATAATTGCTCACCTCCCTAAGGACACCATTGTGTGATGAAGACTGCTTGGATAAAACCAGTAGTAGTCAGTCTCCAATCTGTCTATAGTTCTGTGTCAATTAACAACAGCCCGAAGGCTATCCGTTCCGCACATAAGCAATAGCTTATTAAGCAGGCTTACTGCTTGTTACTGCAACGGCAAATCTACAGATAAAGAAAACTGTAAGACTAGCAGCTTCAGCTTTTCTACTTAATTTTGTATTTGGTCAAGCCTTTAGGATGTTTGAGATGTTTGACTGACATCCATACATACACTTCAGCACAGACCGATGTCTGCTTCGGCAAGTTAGCAGATGGCGTCCGCAACCTATCAAACATGCTCCTAAGCGAAGTAACCCGGGCCGAACCTTAAAAAAGCCCTTCATCTACACCGCTCAAGTCTACTGTTAGTAAACTTGTCGGCTAGCCTACGTCCCATCCACCGTTTGCTCAAACGTCCGCCCCAATCCGGCGTTTCCATGTTTGAGGCTACCCCTTTCACAAACGGTCTAGTGATTACTTCATCCTCACTCCTCACCTTAGGATTGATCTTGCATTCTCTTGCGGTTTTAGGAAGTGATCCCAGACACCCATCGAGAAGATCTTGAGGTTAAGAATAAAGGAGTTTTTAGGCCCTAAACTCTACCTCTCGAAAGATTACCGTATCTTTGTACTGAAGAATTAAAGATTGCTGAGAAGATATGTAAATTTTAGAACAATGTTTACAGGCTGTTACTGAAGCTGTACGTTAAGTCGATCACCCACCTTCAAACCTAGCTCGGCTGCCCTTCCCGCTCTCAGTTCAATTACCTGATCGATGGGACCTTTTGCGCCATAGATCGGGCAGGGGTCTTTTTGCAGGGTGGAGCGTTGCTGGCGATCGACTGCACCTTTCCATTCAGTAGAAAAATCATATCGAGGCTGATGTTACAGTTCTTCATCCAGAAGCCTACTGGACGGGGTGGACTGAATGGAAAAAGCATGCCCCGATCATTCGGTAAATTGGTCCGGTACATCAAACCCATCTCCTGCTGCTCCGGGGTACGGGCAACCTCTAGCTGGATAAGTTGATCAGCGATTTTAACCTGGGCGGAGATTGGTAACACTTGACCCGCATTTGCTTTCGTTTGCTCAGTTGATGGTTTTGGCGATGCTGCAATATGAACTGACTCGCTTGATTGAGTTGGAGAGGCAGCAGGTACAGGTGGCGAACAGCTAATTAAGAGAATTTCTAGAACAAGTAGGCTTACTAATTGTTTTTGTCTCACTAACTGTAAAACGATTTTGTAGAAGGTATTGAACTGGTTCATACGATCGCTAGCGGTTTGCAGTAATCAGCAACGGTAAAACCGTCCTCTGAATCCTATACCAAACTTAATCAGTTCCGACGAGATAGGGTGATACTGATTTACAACAATTGGAAGGACGCTGTAGGAGAAGGGTGCACCATAGTTTCTATAGCAATTCCCGATCGAGCTTCTTATGCTTCAGTAATGATGGGGCAGAGTATGGCTAATGCATGGGAGAAACACCCAAAGGATATGCTGTTTGAATGAAGGCATATTGAAGGGGAAAATCGAATACTTTTCCCTATGTTCAAACTCCTTTAAAATTGGAGACGGATTGAATATTTAGAGGAACCCATGGCTGAAACGTTGATGTTTAATGCCCTGCGCGAGGCGATCGACGAGGAGATGGCAAAAGACCCCACGGTGCTGGTAATGGGAGAAGACGTGGGGCACTATGGCGGTTCCTACAAAGTTACGAAAGATTTATATAAGAAGTATGGCGAACTGCGGTTGCTGGATACGCCGATCGCCGAAAACAGCTTTACGGGGATGGCTGTGGGAGCCGCAATGACCGGGTTGCGTCCCGTCATTGAAGGCATGAATATGGGCTTTCTGCTGCTGGCATTCAACCAGATTGCAAATAATGCTGGGATGCTGCGCTACACCTCCGGCGGCAATTTCAAAATTCCGATGGTAATTCGCGGCCCAGGCGGTGTTGGACGGCAATTGGGGGCAGAGCATTCTCAACGACTAGAAGCTTACTTCCAGGCAGTTCCAGGGCTGAAAATTGTCGCTTGCTCCACGCCTTACAACGCAAAAGGATTGTTGAAATCCGCTATTCGAGACAATAATCCTGTTTTGTTTTTTGAGCATGTCCTTCTCTACAACTTGAAGGAGAACTTGCCCGAAGAGGAGTATTACTTACCCCTGGACAAAGCGGAAATGGTTCGCAAAGGTAAGGATGTCACTATCCTGACCTACTCCCGCATGCGTCACCACGTCTTACAGGCCGTTAAAACCCTTGAAAAAGACGGCTTTGATCCTGAAGTGATCGACCTGATCTCGCTCAAGCCTCTGGACTTTGAGACGATCGGTGCCTCTATTCGAAAGACGCACAGAGTAATCATTGTTGAAGAGTGTATGCGAACCGGCGGAGTGGCTGCCGAAATCATTGCATCGATTAACGATCGCTTTTTTGATGAACTCGATGCTCCTGTTCTTCGTCTCTCCTCCCAGGATATTCCCACTCCTTACAACGGCACGCTAGAAAATTTGACGATCGTGCAGCCGTACCAGATTGTGGAAGCGGTGAAGAAGATGACGGCAGCAAGGGTTTGAGGGATGAAGGATGAAGGCTAAAGGCTAAAGGATGAAGGCTAAAAATATAAGCGTTCGAGCCTGAACCTGGGCGTTTAGTAGCGATCATAATCGAAGTTAGGACATTTATAGGGCTGAAACTCTGTTTCACTTACTGTATTTTCCTGGCACCTGGCATCTGACACCTGCTATAGTTCTCACGCATCAAAACTTTGTTCCAGCGAGCCTTCGCTTTTCCCTTTGAAGCTTTATTTTTAGCCTTCATCCTTTAGCCTTTCCTCTAATCCTTCATCCTTTAGCCTTTCCTCTAACCTTCATCCTTTCCACTTTCCCCTCCCCTAAAGGCGTTATCATAGCGTTTGTCATGGGGATTACAGTATGGGAAGACAGCGATCGCTTTTAGCTCTAATTCTGGTTTTACTCATCGCCGCTGTGGTGGTCATTATAAAGATTCCGCCGCGGTTAGGTCTGGATTTGCAGGGAGGTTCACAGTTAACGATTCAGGTGAAGACAACCCAGGAAATTAAAGAAATTACATCACGGGAACTGGAAGCTGTTCAGAAGGTGATTGAGGGACGGGTCAATGGGTTGGGCGTTTCGGAGCCTGTCGTGCAAACCGTTGGCAACAACCAGATTCTAGTGCAGCTTCCTGGTGTTAATGATCCTCAACAGGCAGAGCGGGTTTTGGGCGGAACGGCTCAACTTGAATTCCGCAAGCAGAAGCCGGGAACCGAAGGACAACTCCAGGTCGAGTACCGGATCCGGCAGGAGTATTTGACCAAGCAGGATGAACTCCGTAAGGGGGCGACGAAAAGGCGGTCGCGGATAACCAGGCTGCACTCGATCGCAGTAACAAAGCCATTCTTGGTCTGTTTGAATCAACGGGTTTGACTGGCAAAAACTTAAAGGATGCCTTTCCCCAACCGACGAACTCTCAGAACAGTTGGGAAGTTGGTATCCGCTTCGATACTCCGGGGCTGACCTCTTTGCTGAGTTGACCAAAAGTTTGGCAGGGACAGGGCGTTCGATCGGCATCTTTTTAGATAACGGACTAATCAGCGCTCCAACGGTGGGGGCCGAGTTTGCTCAAACTGGAATTACGGGCGGTAGCGCGGTTATTACCGGGTTTAGCACAGCAGAAAAAGCGAATGAACTAGCCATTCAGCTACGAGGGGTGCCCTTCCCGTTCCTGTTGAGGTGGTTGAAAACCGCACCGTGGGAGCCACGTTAGGACAGGACAGCATTCAGCGCAGTATTTATGCCGCGATCGGTGGGCTGATTCTGGTGCTGATCTTTATGTTGCTCTACTACCGTTTGCCCGGTCTGATTGCGGATGTTGCCCTGATCATTTACGCCATCCTGACCTACGCGGCTTTTGTTTTGCTGGGTGTAACGCTGACCTTGCCCGGAATTGCTGGGTTTATTCTCAGTATTGGGATGGCGGTAGACGCCAACGTCTTGATTTTTGAACGCACACGGGAAGAACTGAAAGCAGGCAAAAGCTTATATCGCTCGATCGAAGCAGGCTTTTATCGAGCATTTCCCAGCATTCTAGATGGTCACGTAACAACCTTGATTTCCTGTGCCGCTCTCTTCTGGCTTGGTTCAGGTCTGGTCAAAGGATTTGCTTTAACGCTGGCGTTGGGTGTGGGCATCAGTCTATTCACAGCCCTAACCTGTAGCCGAACGTTTCTGCTGCAAATCATTAACGTTCACAGCTTGCGTAAACCATCCTACTATTGCCCCAATGTTCCTCCTATTTCTAGCTCCAAATCTCAACCGGAGGCGGCCCAATGAAACTCCAGGTCATTAGACAGCGCAAAATCTGGTGGGCAATTTCCGCTGCCCTAATTCTGGCTGGCATCATTGCAATGGTGATTTCCTGGACGCAGTTTGGAGCACCCTTAAAGCCTGGTCTAGATTTTGTAGGCGGCACCCGCCTACAGTTCGAACTGAACTGCGCCAAGAGCGATTGCAGCAAACCGATCGATATTGCAGCCGTCCGCACAACATTGGAGCAGGAAGGACTTGGGAACAGCAGTGTTCAGGAGGTTATTGGCCAAGGACGACGAGGGATCTCGATTCGGACCTCTCCGCTTGACGTGAATCAGCGGACAAAACTTCAGTCCACCTTAAGCAGTAAAGTCGGCGCGTTTGATCCTTCCAAAACCCAAATCGATACGGTCGGTCCGATCGTGGGTCAACAACTGTTCGCTTCAGGAATGCTGGCGTTGATTGTGTCATTTGCGCTGATTACCGTTTACCTGAGTATGCGGTTCCAGCTAGACTACGCCATCTTTGCAATCCTGGCCCTGTTCCACGATGTGTTAATCACCGTTGGCGTTTTCTCAATTCTTGGGTTGGTGCTAAATGTGGAGGTGGACAGCCTGTTCGTTGTGGCATTGCTAACCATTATTGGATTCTCGGTGAATGACACGGTTGTCATCTATGACCGCATTCGAGAAACCCTTGCGCTCAATCCCGAACGTGGCATTGATGACATTGTCGAGGCCGCCGTTAACCAGACACTGGCACGCTCTATCAATACAACTGTAACGGTGCTACTGACCCTTTTCGCCATCTTCTTGTTTGGTGGAGACACGCTGAAATATTTTGCTCTAGCGCTAATTATTGGCTTTACGATGGGTGCTTACTCGAGTATCTTCATCGCAAGCACACTGCTGGCGCTTTGGCGGGAGCGGCAGGAGAAAAACAACCCTAGTAAGCCTGATGCAGCTGCTGTATAGCAAACAGGGGATGACTATATGAATCAGCCGTCTCCTGTTTCCGAATCGGAAATCTCGGGTGAAGCGTTTCAGAAGGAAGTGGAGCGGTTACACCGAATTACCGTTTATGCCCGCTGGTCGATCGTCGGCGTGCTCTGGTTGACGATCGGGGTTCTAAGCCTGTGGGGGCTACGCTACCCCATTTCCCTCATGCGAGATTATTTTACCTGGTCAGCCCTGCGCTACGGTCTCGCATTTCACCGTTTACCCGCGATCGGGCTGGCGATTTGTATTGGTTCAACAGTGGGCGTGCTGTTTTGGCAGAGCCGCAATATTCTAATGGGCCTTCCAAATGGAGAACGGAAAAGTCTAGAGCAGCAAGTTTGTCGCATTCGGCAACAGGGACCGAGCCACCCTCTGTGGAAATTTGTCTGTCAACGCCAGGGTTAAAAACTTCCTGTAGGCATTAATGGTAACGCACTTATAAAGGAGTCTAAGGAGTTGGGAATCTGGGAACTGAGAACGCCGGAACCTTTAGTTGAATTCACTACTGGGCTTGATAGCATCAAGAATTATCGACGTATAGGCTAATCGTTCAGATGAATTTCTGGGGTCGAACCGCTTTGAGCGCTGAATCATGCCCTCCGATGGGTCCCAATCATTGCAGCGAAATTCTCCGTGCTCGTCAAAGTACTCCTGAAGCCGCACATCGAACCCAGCGTTAATAAACACATCACGAAAAGAAAGATAGGTGTAGAGCACCTTATGGTCGTCTGCTCCTGCGCCAGTACCTCCTGGTTTTACTGCATCCCTATAAGAGTCGTCAGGGTGAAACCCATCGGGAACAGCAACCCTAAGATAGCCTCCTGGCTTAAGGAAGGCGTAGCACATCTTTGCTGCTACAACCGCCTCATAGGGATGCAAATGCTCCCATACATGTTCAGCCAAAATGGCATCGAGAGAACTTGGTTGGAAAAAAAGACATCCACGATTGCTGATCAAGTAGGTTTAAGACCTCTTGATCGGTTGATACCCAGCCATCAAAGCGAGTACCGGAAGAACCAATCACAACTTTCTTGAGCTTCGCATGTGCGAGTGACTTTAATGCGTTCTGTTGTTGATATCGATGCAGTCCGCTTCGAGTTTGGCGAAGGATGTTTTGATTGGCATTGCGAACCCAAGCTTGCTCAATTTGTCCTCCTTGCCCGCATTGGAAGCTTAATAGCGTCTGTCCTAACAGAGTGTTGCGTTGGCAACGTCTGCGGGTAGTGTTCCCACTCGCCAACAAATGATCGCGCAACAATCACGACCTGTTTGCGCCAAACAAAAGTGAGCTTCCAGGACAAACGCTATAGTTTTGGCGGCGTCTCTAAAGTTTCTTGAGTTTGACCGTGAAAAATCTCTTCCCTAAGCCACTCTGCTGTGGCATGGATGTTGTGAACGGGGGTTGGTAACAGTTCTAAATAGGCCGCTTGACGAATCAACTGGCCCGTCTTCCCGATAATCTCGTAGCGATCGAAGAGGTTCGCAACTCCGATGCCCAACCCCAGCTTCATCAAGGTTCCCCGAAGGTCAACGTGGGCCGGTTGCAGATGGGGCTTAGACTGCAACTGCGCTTTCACATTGTGGGCGATCGCCGCTCCCTGCTGGTAAGCAACCTGTGCTGTTGATGGCAATGGTCTGGCATTGGCATCTTCGGGATTCCAAATCACAGCACAATCCCCCGCTGCAAAAACGTCAGAATAATCCAGCAGTTGAAGCGTCGGTGTGACATATACCTGCCCTCGCTTCGTGCGGTGCTTTTGATCAATGGGCAATCTCTTCGATTTGCTTCCGCATCTTCAACCAATACACGGGCCTCGCTTCGTGCGGTGCTTTTGATCAATGGGCAATCCCTTGATTAACGGGTGAACCTTTGTTCCAGCAGTCCAGATGATGGTGCCAGCCTCCAACTGTTCTGGTTGATCATTGCGGGTATATTCGATCAAATTGGGACGAACCGCTGTTACGGATGCGCCAATCAACAGCTAGATCGGAACCGTTCGCTCCCGCATTGCCTTTTAGCGGTGTCTGCTAAATGGCTGTTGATGTCACCCTTGAGAATGTCTCCCCGGTTAAGCAACACAATTCGCAATTCATCAGGCTTTCCGCCCAGGGTTTCGTACCACTGCGGCAATAAATCGCCCAGAGTCAGCGACAGCTCAACTCCTGTTGGCTCCCCGCCAATAACGGTTGTGGTTAATAGATGGCGACGCACTTCCGGATTGTCTGTTTGAACTGCCTGCTGCATCACAGCCTTCAGATGTTTCTTGATCGCATCCACATCTACCTGCGACTGAAACCTCAACGTATTCTCCTTCGCCCCCTCCGCAAAGAAGGCAGTAACACTGCCGAGGGCCAACACCAGGTTCCCATACTCATAGACAGTTCCGTTAGACAGTCTGACCTGCTTTTGCTGCAAGTCGATCGATTCGACGCTGCTTTGCACAAACGCTACACCACCAGCCGGAATGGTCCCATGCAGCAACTCTTCGTATTTAGGCACAATCTCATCAGGTGCCATCTCACCACTCAAATACTCATAGAGGAGGGGCTTGAAACAGAAGTGATCCTTTTATCAATCAGGACTACAGGGGCAGAGTAGCGATGGTCATTCAAGTGTAAAGCCGTAAAAAGACCAACAAAGCCTGCACCTAAAATAACCGTTGGAAACTTGGGATCATCCATAGCTTTACCTGTAAATGACTGTTAACACGGCCACTCGAACTGTTGCTGGGGATAAACTTAAAAACGATCGCCGATGTCAAACACAATCTCACTGCCGCCCCGATCGTTCCATCCAAATTCAAGGCGGAGAAGCCCAAGTGGAGCCAGAACGTGAAACCCAAACCCGTAACTTACACCATCTCCGGGCTTTAACCGTGCCCTTGATGGATTGCCCCGGACGTCGCTTTCTGAACCCAGAACACTCCCATACTCCGCAAACACAATCCCCTTGGTTTGGATCTCCTGCTGGAACAGGGTGAAGTTGAAAATGGGAAAGCGATACTCAGCAGTTGCAAGGATAAAGCGACTGCCGGACCCGACCGTACCCCCATCGTATCCACGGACAGTGGTACTTCCGCCCAGGGTGAATGCTTCATAGGCAGGGATATCTCCAAAGATTACGCCTCCTTGAAGATTTAATACCAGGGTTCGCGGACCTTGTCAAAACCAAACAGGTTTAGGGGAATAAATTGCGTTGCGCTGGCACTCAGGCGGGTATAGGTAATGCTGGCATCCCCAACCGGGATGGATTGGTCAAGTCCAAATTTCAGCTTGGTGCCCTGAGAGGCGTAGATTGGATTATCGACCGTGCGGTAATAAGCGGCCAAGTTGAGCGTCAACAGATCATCCTGACCCGTATTGGAGAACGTTAATGGATTTCCGAGAACATCCCTTGGGCTAATGCGAGAGGTAAATGCGCGATTCCGGACGGACACCCGCTGATAATTCAAACCTAACGCCGCTCCAAAATCGGACGAAAACGGCTGGAAGTAGTCAATTCCGCCGCCGAGACGGTGAAGCCAAGGTTTTTGGTTGTGCGGGAGCCGCACTTCGCGCCTGCCTTTGTCAAATACATTCACCGTCGATCGGGTATTTGAAACGTTGGCTGAAAAGACCCCTGGCAGAGATTCCGGTTTGATCGAATAGCCCAGATCAAAGCCAAACTCTTCTCCGTCAATCGGTGGTACGGTCAGTTCTAGTGCCAGCCGCTGGTTTCTGTTGATTCGTTCCTGAATGTAAAACGCTACGGGGAAATCGCCGCCATCAATAGGGGTCTGAGCATTAGTTGAATAGCTGCGATTTGGTCCCTGTAAAGCAGTCGGATTGGCGAACGCAGCGCCAAAATTGTACGAAAACCCCTGGTTCGTTTCATCCCCAAACGTGGCTTTGAGCGTGAAGTTTGTTTGGTCTGCGGCGGTGGTGGTGGAGCCAGGTTTGGTGTCGAGGGGGAATGGAGATTGGTATTGCTGGCAAGCTCCATTTCAGAAGGAATCAGATCTGCATAAATCAGGTCTGGATGAATACTGTATTGAAACTCCAAAGGGGAGTTCGAGTCATCCATGAATCGAATGTCGACCTGTTCAGGCAACAGATCGGCTGCTCGAGTGGACCAATTCAAGAGTGTTGCAGGGTCGGATGTATTTTCTCCAAGCTCTGCCAGATACTTGGTTTTGAGGTTAGACAGGGCAGAAAATTCATCCTGTGATCGCGCAGTAGGGGATTGGGGCTGCCCCAACTTTTAGGGATGAAAGGGACTGATACAAGAGAGGCCGATATAGCCAGAACTACAGACGTTGTCCTTAGCATCCTTGCAAACGGAAGGATTTTGACAGACAACACAGGTGGAATTTGCATTCAATCATTCCTCACACCGCATACGAATACAAATTTGCATATACAGCAGTCCTAAATCAAATGTGAGATTAAGAGGTTTTGTTGAGAAAGAATTCCAGCGGAATCTTTCTCACAATCCAAACAGGATTCTCACAATCCAAATAGGATCGCTATAGATGCTGATGTATTATCCTCCCAAAAGTTGTGTTGCACCTACTTTCCTGGCAAGTCTGCAGATGGAGAACAGGCAATAGGCAATGGGCAATGGGTTACAAAAGCGTTATTGCCTATCGCCCATTGTCCATCGCCCTCTTCGTACATGTGTCATGGCAATGAGAATACGCTGTCCCTCTTCAATCAATCCGGTTTGAATAGTAATTCGGCTTGGTTCTGCTTTCGTTGCTTTGAGGCACTGATTCTGGTTCATTTCCTCCAGTGCATCAATGGCATTGGCTAAAAGATTCATAAATACTTGATTAAGCTGTCCGGGGAAGCATTTAATGCACGGCACTTCTCCATAATCTCGGATGACCTCGATCTCAGAACGGGTCTCATTGGCTTTTAAGCGATGCTTGAGAATCAAAATGGTGCTGTTGATACCATCGTGAATGTTGAATGGGACTTTGTAGGTTTTGTCTGCCCTGGAGAACGTCCGCAGGCTAATGCTAATTTCGCGGATACGTTCAACCCCTAGCTTGATTGAGTCAATTAGTTTGGGCAAATCCTCCCGCAAGTAGCCAAGGTCGATCGCTTCAATCTCATCTTGAATCACACTGCTGGGTTCGGGATATTCCTGCTGGTAAAGGTCGAGCAGACCAAATAAGTCTCGCAGGTAGTCGTCTGCCGGACTGAGATTGCCTGCAATAAAGCCGACCGGATTATTAATTTCGTGCGCCACACCTGCCACAAGATTGCCCAACGCCGACATTTTTTCACTCTGCACCATTTGGATCTGGGCCTGACGTAAATCCATCAAGGTGGATTCTAGCTCGTGAGATTTCTGGCGCAGCTCGGCTTCAGAAGCCCGAATGGCGTCTTCTGTACGTTTGCGATCGCTAATGTTGACAACAAACGCACAGTTGTATTCCTTATCATTGAAGGTAATGTAGTTGACGGTAACTTCAACCGGGTAGATTGCCCCATTTTTGTTATGATTACGTGCCTCAAACGTGAAGGAACCCCGTTGACACACCTCCTCCCAGTGAGCCGCCCATGCCTCATGGGTAAGATCAGGGTTAAAGTCCACCACATAACTACCAACCAGTTCTTCCCGCGAGTAACCCAAGTCCCGACAGTTGCATCGTTCACGTAAAGAATTTTGCCATCTGACTCTACCCACCAAACGGGAACAGACGCTCGATCAATGGAAAGTTGCTTTAATTTTGATGCTTCCAATGCCTGTTGTGTCTGTTGATAAAGGTGGGCATTCTCCAACGAAATTGCGGCCTGGGCACAAATCAGGTTGAGCAGATCAACGCGATCGCTGGCAAACGCCCCGGTTGTCAAATTGTTCTCCAGGTATAAAACACCTAACAGCTTACCCTGGTGGAGAATGGGCAAACACAACAGACTTTTGGTCTGCTTCTGAAGAGTGTAGCGATCGTTCACCAATGTTGGATGGGCCGTTGCATGGATGATGACGGAGGCTTGTAGTGTACGCTTTACGGTATTAATCAGCGTTACCGGAACGTCCTCACTTTCTTCCAAAGGAATGGACTGCAACTGCGTTGGGTATTCCGTTTGGCTGATCGCCTCAATCACCAACTTCCCTTCGTTTAGCAACAACAAAACGCACTTGTCGGCTCCAGCATTTTCACTAACAACGTGCAGCAATTTCTCTAACAACTTCTCAAGCTGAATTTCACTTGACAGCGCTTGAGACGCTTTGAGGACCGTTGCCAGATCCAGTGTTAGAGCACAACTGCTGCTGAATGTGGGCGGCCTATCCGTACTTACATGGGATGAAGCTTTGTCATCAGCAGCGGGAATCGTGTCGTTTACTTCAAGCGTTGGCTCTGGTGATCGCAGGATAGGTGCAAGAAGTTGCTGATAGCGAAACTCTAAATCATTGACTTTTGCTTTTGCTCCCCAACGGGCATAGCCGTAATAGGCCTCAATTAGATACTCCTGAGCAATTCTTTCCTTGCCCCAACCGAGATAAACCTTGGCAGCCAGTTCGTTTGCCAGCGCTTCTTCATGCATAAACCCGCTTTCTCTCGCTTCGGCGATTGCGTGGTCATACAGAACGATCGCCTCTGCTTTCCGTCCTAGAACCCGATAACGCTCAGCCTCTGCCAAGTAATACTTATTCAGGTGATTAGCAGGAGCGTGATCCGCCCACTGCTTCAGTTGTTCCTGATTTTTGTTTACCCGCTGGTGAATGCGTTGTTGCTCACCATCAGAGAGATGGGGACAGACGGCTAGATGGGCTAATGAATCGAATGTGTAGAAAACGGGCAACACATATAAACCCGAAGCCGCACCTAAATAAGATTTGGTCAGAGTTGCTGCGTTTACTGCCTGTTCATTTTGACCAAACAGGTAGCAAAGGATGAGTCGATTGATATAGAAGTAGGATAATGCGGTTTGATCACCCACCTGCTGAACCGTGGAGAACAGCGGCGATCGTCCTAGCCAGTCGTCCTAGCCAGTCGGCAGCAAAAGAACTGGCAGCGGAACTTTCTAATAGGGTCGAGATGGCCTGCTGAAAAACAGCAATTTGATTCACCAAAACCGTTTGTTTTAGTTGTGTCAGGCGAATACTAAAAGCTGCGCTCTCCTGTCTCAGATCGGCTAGATTCTTACCGCTGAACCACGAATGCAGGGTACAGCCGAGTGCAGAAATGCCAGCCCATTCAAGGTCTCCCGTGTCCAAGCCAGTTTGATAACTGTCCAACAGGAATGGCAGTGTCTGTTTGACAGGCTCTTTCCAGTGCTCTATGCAGAGGTATACCATTCCCTGAGCGCGTGCTTTAAGTTCCTTCGCGTTAAAACGCTCAAGCATTTTCAACGCCAGTTGACCAAACTGATAGCCCGTGTCGATGGCTCCTATTGGTCCGCACAGTATTGTACCGTAGGAGGCATAGCCAAATGCTCCCTCTACCACCGTGTCCCCGTGTCTCCATGTCCCCTACCCACTGCCCACTGCTCTCTCTCATATACTTTGATCAGGAGATTCCACCAAAATCCTCCATGACCAGCGCATAACCATTCCGGCAGGATTCCAGGCTGTAGGGCTTTACAACTCCACGAAGGTTCAGGTTTTTGGCGATCGTGTATTGGTTACGAAATTGAACCAATTCAGCAAAACGGGGATGCTCGTTCCGCAGTAGCTTAATGACAACAGGTGCTGCGTCGAATTGTCGTTGTCCCTGGTAGACAAGGGTTCTGGTCTCTGCGTAGAGCTGTTCCGTGACGACGTAGCCTGGTAGTTGGATTGCTGCTTCGACTACATGCATGTTTCTCTGACTTCTTAGAGTAACTGAAGTGCCTGCTAAAACGTATGCAGAAAGGTTTACGGCTGTCCCACGATCGGAAATCGACTATCACGGGGTATTCAGGACAGCAAATTTCGACACCAATTTCCCGTAAAAGCCATATTTGTTTTAGAGTGCCCATCACCCAGGCGTGTTTACCAGAATGAGCCTAAAAGGTGCGGTAAAGAAAGAAGGCAAGGGGCAAGGGGCAAGGGGCAAGGGGCAAGGGGCAATTCCTATGGCCTATCGCCTATGGCCTATCGCCCATCGCCTATCCTCCATTGTCACCTTGTCTCTTTTAGTTGGTATGAGATTACTTATGCGGCTCTACTGATTGAGCGGTATGCCATTGGAACTACGGTTCACCGGGAGCCATCGTGTAGTGAATGATTGCTAAAAAACGGATGGGTAGTTCGATGAGCCTTTCAGGTCCGTGGGGAATGTCTCCTCGAAAGGTGAGGGAATCGCCTGGTTCTAAAAGATAGGTTGATTGTCCGTGGCGATACTCTAATTTGCCTTCTAAAACATGGATAAATTCGATGCCCGGATGCTCGAAGGTTGGAAAGACTTCTGATGCATCGTCCATGGTGATCAAAAATGGCTCAAACCGTTTGGTTGGTCCTTGGTCATAGGCGAGCAGATGATAGGTATGCCCGCATTTTGTTCCCCGCCTTACGACTTCCATGCCCTCCCCCTTTTTGACCAATTGGGCGCTTCCCGCGGGCACATTGTAGTTGCGGAATAAAGATGAAAGGGAAACCCCAAGGGCACTGGCAAGTTTTGCCAACGTTTCTAAACTGGTTGCGGTTTGGGCATTTTCGATCTTGGACAGCATGCCGCGGAAATGCCTGTTTGATCGGCAACCTCGGCAATCGTCAATCCATGTTTTTGCCGCAGTTCACGCACTGTGGTGCCAATGTACCGCTCCAACAGGTGTTCGGTCCCCGCTGACAGGGCAGAGTTGGCAGCAGCATCTGGCATAATTCCCCGGCGATCGCATCAGGTTCAATTATCCTGAATCATAGCAGGAAACATTGTTGACAGATAGGAATCGAAGCCGCATCATATTCACTAATGTTTCCTTTCAGGAATCCTGCTCTGCGTTGATGGAATGTCAGGCGCATGCCTTTACGCTTGCTGAAATTTGCACTCTCAAGCACCACCCGGAACCACGCATGTTTCGGGTTCCCAATCGGCTCAAATCGAGCTACGACGCCGTAATTATTGGCGCTGGAGGGCATGGATTAGCCGCCGCTTACTACCTGGCACGCGACCACGGTGTGAACAATGTGGCTGTGTTGGAACGGGGCTACATCGGTGGCGGCAATACCGGACGGAACACCACCATTATTCGCTCCAACTACCTCACACCGGAAGGCGTGAAGTTCTACGATGAGTCGGTGCGCTTGTGGCAGGACCTATCTCAGGACTTTGACCTAAATCTGTTCTACTCCAATCGGGGACACTTTACCCTCGCCCATACAGATTCGGCAGTACGAACGATGCGCTGGCGGGCAGAGGTGAATAAACATTTTGGCATTAACAGTGAACTGGTCGGACCTGAAGAGATTCAGAAAGCGTGTCCGCATATGGATTTAACCTGTGGGGACAGGCTCCAGTTTTGGAGGCGTTGTACCATGCACCGGGGAGTATTGCCCGTCATGATGCGGTTGCCTGGGGCTATGGGCGGGGCGCAGATGCGCGGGGAGTGGAGATTCACCAGCAAACGGAGGTCTTGGGAATTACGGTGGAGTCGGGCAGAGTGACCGGAGTTCGGACCAATCGGGGAACGATTTCGACGCCAAGGGTTCTGTGTGCGGTGGCAGGGTTTACGCCCCGGATTTTGCAGATGGTGGGGCTGCGATCGCCGCTCTACATTCATCCTTTACAGGCAATGGTGAGTGAACCGATGAAACCGTGGTTGGACCCGATTATTGTTTCGGGAAGTTTGCATGTGTATGTCAGCCAAACGGCGCGAGGGGAATTGGTCATGGGGGCATCGCTTGATCCATACGAGCTGCATTCGACGCGATCGACGCTTGATTTTGTCGAAGGGCTGGCGGCACACATGCTGGAGCTATTTCCGTTTCTTTCCCGTGTCAAAATTGTGCGTCAGTGGGCGGGTATGGCAGATATGACACCAGATTTTGCACCCATCATGGGTAAAACGTCGATCGAGGGATTTTATTTGGATACGGGTTGGGGCACCTGGGGTTTAAGGCAACCCCTGTTTGTGGCAAAACGATGGCGTATACGGTGGCGAACGATCGTAACCATGAACTAATTCATGACTTTTCTCTTGCTCGCTTTGCGAATTACGCGCTGATTGGCGAGAAGGGAGCGGCATCTGTTGGACATTAAACTCATTTTTTTAGAGTGCTTTTTGCGATGAAGGTAGCAGGATTAAATGGCTTTGTTGTCAGACTAGTACCGGGGACTTCCCCGGTCCCCCGCTTCGTGGGGTCCTAACTCCCCACACCCCCGAAAGGGATTATCTATTTGATGCGAATGCTAAGGTCGATTCACTCCAAGTGCAAAGCTTAGAATTCTGCACCAGATCGTCGAACTCCCCTACCCCCACCTACCCCCTAACCCCTATTTCATGAAACTCCTCAGATGTCCGATTAATGGTGTTAGACCTGTCTCTGAGTTCGTCTATGCAGGTGAAGTTCGACCCATGCTCAATCCTGATACAACGGATGATGCAGCCTGGGCAGATTATGTATTTAACCGCAACGGTGCACCGGGAGTTAAACAGGAGTGGTGGTGCCATACGCCGAGTAATACGTGGTTTATTGTCGAACGCAATACGCAAACGGATGAGATTTTACGCACCTATTTATATGGCGAAGAGGTGAATCGGTGATGTCAGATGCAATTAATTCGTTTGATGCAATGAATCATCGCCATCACTCCAATCTCCAATCTAAAATCTCCAATCTAAAATCTTCACCCGATCGCCTTCCTCCCATTTGGGGTGAATGGATCGATCGTACTCAAACCCTCCATTTCACGTTTGAAGACAATTCGTTTCGAGGCTATGCCGGAGATACGATTACCAGTGCCCTATGGGCTTCTGGACAACGCATTCTGGGACGCAGTTTCAAATACCATCGTCCCCGTGGCATCTTGAGTTTTGCCAATCACGATATCAACGTGTTGATGCAGTCTGGTCAAGCGCTGAATGTGCGGGCAGATATAACACCGCTAGAAACAGGAATGGCACTGTCAGCAGTAAATACGGCGGGTGGTTTGATGGGCGATCGCTCCAGCGTGCTCAACGTTTTCTCACCTTTTTACCCGTTGGGTTTTACTATAAAGCGTTTCACAATAAGCGATTGTTTCCTCTTTGGGAACGCATCATTCGCAACATCAGTGGATTGGGGCAGTTAAATATCTCTACCCCTCACAGTCGCACAGCCAAACGCTATGACTTTTGTGATGTGCTGGTCATCGGAGCAGGGGTGTCGGGATTGGCCGCAGCGTTGGCCGCAGCCGATGCTGGTGCAGATGTGGTAATTGTGGATGAAAATGCCCGGGCTGGTGCTTCGGGCGGATATCAACGCGGTGGGGAACTTTCTCAAGCAAATCAAACAGTTGAATTGCTGCAAGCCATTAACACCCATCCCCGAATTCGGCTGTATACCGGAACGCAGGCAGCCGCCTATTATGCTGATCATTGGGTTCCCCTGGTGGACAGCCATCGTCTCAGCAAAATGCGGGCAAAAGCCGTTATTGTTGCTAGCGGAGCCTACGAGCAACCTGCCGTATTTCGAAATAACGATCTTCCGGGTATCATGCTGGCCTCGGCTGCCCAACGGTTGATTTACCGTTATGCCGTTAAGCCCATGAACCGTGCGGTTGTGCTAACGGCAAACGCTGATGGCTACCGGGCTGCGATCGACCTCATAACGCATGGCGTTGCAGTAATGGCGGTAGTCGATTTACGCTCCGAAATTCCTGCTGATTCACTCACCCAGGCATTACGAACCAATCAAGTACCTGTTTATGTCGGTTACTGTATCTACGAAGCGAAAACCAATCCAGCCGTTGATGGCGTCTGTGCGGCTGTGATTTGTCCCCTCGATCGCAACGGCAACCCACAGACGGAATTGCGGCGATCGGTTCCCTGTGATGGCATCATCATGAGCGTCGGATGGGCACCTGCGGCAAATTTGCTCTACCAAGCCGGAACCAAAATGCGGTTTGATGATTCATTACAGCAGTTTGTTCCAGACATCCTTCCAGCAGGCGTGTTTGCCTGCGGTCGAGTCAACGGAGTGTTTGACTTTGCCCAAAAGATCGCAGATGGAAAACGGGCTGGGTTAGAAGCAGTTGAGTATTTAGAAAGGCAGGGGTTAGGGGACGCGGAGACGCGGAGACAGGGAGACACAGAAACAGGGAAGACAAAATTCTCAATCCTCAGTCCTCAGTCCTCAGTCCTCAGCTCTTAACCTCAACTCAAAACTCTCCCTCCCGACTCCCCACTCCCGACTCCCCACTCCCCACTTCCCTTCCCACCCCTTTCCCATCATCGAACATCCCAAGGGAAAGAACTTTGTCGATTTCGATGAAGACCTCCAGCTTAAGGACTTCTTTAACGCCGCCCAGGAGGGGTTTGACAACATTGAACTGCTCAAACGGTTCACAACGGTTGGTATGGGACCGAGCCAGGGCAAACATTCCAATATGAACGCGCTCCGCATTCTGGCGCGAATTACGGGCAAAACTCCGGGTGAGGTGGGTACAACTACGGCTCGACCATTTTTTCATCCGGTTCCCCTCTCCCATCTAGCGGGACGAGGCTTTTCGCCGGAACGCCAAACACCCCTGCACGATCGCCATAGCGCTTTAGGCGCAACCTTCCTGCGGGCAGGATTGTGGCAACGCCCGGAGTATTATGCCCAACCGGGAAAGAGCCGGGAAGACTGTATTCGCTCAGAAGCCGTAGCCGTTCGGACTCGCGTTGGCATCATCGATGTTGGCACACTGGGAAAATTAGAGATCCGGGGTCCCGCTGCCGCCGAGTTTCTGGAGCGGGTGTATACCGGATGCTACAGCAATCTGAAAATTGGCATGTCGCGCTATGCCCTGATGCTGGATGAGGTGGGGTCGTGATTGATGATGGGGTGATTGCGCGGCAGGGAGCAGAGCATTTCTATTTCACAACCACCACATCGGGGGCAACCACTATTTACCGGGAATTAACCCGCTTAAATACCATTTGGCAACTCGATTGTGGCATCGTGAATTTGACGGGAGCACAATCGGCCATAAACCTGGCTGGTCCCTTTGCCCGTGATGTGCTGGCGCAATTAACCGAATGTGATTTGTCCGGATCTGCCTTTCCCTATCTGGCAGTGCGGGAGGCAACCGTTGCCGGAATTCCCGCGTTGTTGATGCGGGTGGGGTTTGTGGGGGAATGGGGCTACGAAATTCACGTGGCGGCTGATCGAGCGATCGCGCTGTGGGACGCACTTTTAGCAACCGGGGAACCCTTTGGCATTGCTCCCTTTGGAGTGGAAGCCCAACGCCTGTTGCGGCTGGAAAAGGGACACCTGATTGTGGGTCAGGACACGGATGGATTGACCACGCCACGGGAAGCGGGACTGGCATGGGCCGTCAAAATGGACAAGCCCTTTTTATTGGTCAACGCAGTTTGAAAGCAGTTGCGAATCGTCCCCTCCAGCAAAAATTGGTGGGCTTTATGCTGGATGCCAATTTGCAGGGAACCCCACCCCAGGAGTGCCACCTGGTAATTGAACACGATGAAATTGCCGGACGAGTGACCAGCGTTGCATTTAGCCCCACACTCAAACGGTATATTGGATTGGCCTACGTCAAACCAGATCTGGCGGCGATCAAAAATCGGTTTTCCATTCGTCTATCCGATCGCACTCTCGTCGCTGCCACAGTTAGCCCTACGCCCTTCTACGATCCCGAAAACACCCGCCAGAAAGAACTCCAACAGGTTACGGAGGCTGCAGTATGAACACCCCCATCCGAACCAGCCCGATTCACGCCCAGCTTCAGTCCCTCAACGCAACCTGGCAAACCATCAACGACATGGCAACCATTGTCACCATTTCGGATAGCGCGGAAATTGCGAAACATTTGGGAATTGCCGATTTGTCCTGCCTCACCCGGTTTGGCGTCAAAGGAGCAAATGCTGCGGCATGGCTTGAAGCTCAAACTATTCCCATTCCCCCAAAGCCGAATAGCTGGTGCCCATTACCGAATGGCGGCATCGTTGCCCGTCTGGGATTAACGGAGTTTTGGTGGAAGACAGCTTCAACCCGGCGATCGCCGCCCAACTGATCCAAACCTGCCAGAATCCGCCTCCCAAGGTTTACCCCGTACTACGGCAGGATCTGGCGATCGCCTTGTGTGGTTCCAATCTCAACGAACTGTTGCTGCAAACCTGCAACATCAACTTTCGCAACCTAGACCTGGCAGCACGCCCCGTTGTCCTCACCACGATGATTGGTGTTGCCGTGACGATCGTTCCCTCTGAACAAGATGGCGAACCTTTTTATCGAATCTGGTGCGATGGCACGTTTGGAACCTATCTGTGGCGAACATTGGTGGCGATCGCAGAAGAACTCGGTGGTGGCATCATTGGCATTGAGCAAGCAAGGGAGTTCAACAAATTTGAGTGAAAAGGACATTATTGAGTGCACCCAAGCTGCTCCAGCAACCGTGGCATCGCTAGTGGAAGATCTATCTGCTTTAGGGGGCGTTCCAGGAATAACGCTGCTTGTCCATTCCTCACTTAGCCAGCTTGGATGGGTATGTGGGGGACCTGTTGCTGTGATTTTGGCACTAGAAATGATTCTGAGCGCTGAAGGAACGTTAGTAATGCCAACCCACTCCGGAGAACTTTCTGATCCATCTCAGTGGCAAGATCCACCCGTTCCTCGATCATGGTGGGATTTGATTCGACAAAGTATGCCAGCCTACACCCCAGATTTAACGCCGTCTCGGAGTATGGGAGCTATCCCTGAGTGCTTTCGGAAACAGCAGGGAGTGCTTCGCAGTGGACATCCTCAAGTTTCCTTTGCCGCTTGGGGAAAGCATGCAAGCAGGGTTGTCGAAAATCATTCACTGGATTTCTCGCTGAGTGAAAACTCTCCAGTCGCCAAAGTCTACGAGATGGACGGTTGGATCCTTCAGCTTGGAGTTGATTACTACACAAATACGTCCTTGCATCTAGCTGAGTATCGAGCTGCGTTTGCGGGCAAAAAACACCAACTGAATGGGGCACCCGTGTTAGTTAATGGACAGCGAGTGTGGGTATCGCTGCAGGATATTGAATTTGATACCTCAGACTTTCAGGTGATCGCAGATGCCTTTGCTCAAGAAACAGGATTGATTAAAACTGGGCGTTTTGCTCAATCAATGGCTTCGCTTATGCCATAGCGTCCGTTGGTTGATTATGCCGTGAAATGGATGGCAAACAACCGGAAGTAAAGACGATAAATTGACCACACAACGCTTCAAATTCAGGATCATTTATGTGCGGAATTATTGGATTACTGATTAAAAACCAGAACTACGAAACTCCCTGGGCGAACTGATGGTGCCGATGATGATTGGCATGAGTGAGCGGGGGCCAGATTCTGCTGGATTAGCCGTATTCACCGAAACATTGGCAGAATCCGATCGCAAATATAGCCTCTACTCCGGGAGCAACGATTTTGACTGGTCAGGCATGCTGGAGGCGTTTCGATCGCACTTCAACGGCAGTGCGGATATTCAAACCCACGGCAACCAGGCAGTTTTGATTTCTGATGTTGCTTCGGAGAAGGTTAAGCAGTGGTTGAAAGACGTTTATCCGCAACTGCATGTGCTATCGATCGGGCGCACGATCGATCTTTACAAAGATGCGGGGAAGCCAGCGGCGGTTGCCGATCGCTACCAGTTCAAATCCCTCAAAGGCTCCCATGTCGTCGCCCACACCCGCATGGCAACCGAGTCAGCCGTCACCCCAGCCCCGCCCATCCCTTTACCGCCGGGGAAGATTTCTGTTTGGTGCACAATGGCTCCCTGTCTAATCCCAATGAGATTCGGCGCAAACTAGAACCTCGCGGCATCCACTTTGAAACCGACAACGATACCGAAGCTGCCTGTCGCTTTCTAGAATGGCGAATGCAGGCAGGGGACGATTTGGAAATCGCTTTGCAGAAGGGCTTCCAGGAGTTAGACGGCTTTTACACGTTGCTCATGGGCACCAGCGACAAACTCGCCCTCGTGCGTGATGCCTTTGCCTGTAAACCTGCCGTGGTTGCGGAAACAGACGATTATGTCGCGATTGCCTCGAATTTCGCTCCCTTGCCCATCTGCCTGATGTCAAATCCGCTCACATCTACGAACCCGCTCCGGAGGAGATTTACGTATGGACTGTGTGACCTTCGATCTCGCCCAAACTCCATTGCGAGAGGTCAATCGCTTTCTGCATCACAATCTCATTGCTAATGGCGGTCAGCGGGTCGCAATTCTCAATCCCGATGGGGCGCACAACATTGCCGTGGGATTGGATGCGGCGATCGACGTGGAGATCAGGGGTCACACGGGCTACTACGCAGCGGCAATGAACAAACTGGCAAACGTGACCATCTTTGGTAATGCTGGCACCGGGTTGCCGAAAACATGATGTCCGGTCGAGTGCTGGTGAAAGGCTTTGCCTCCGTTTCCGCTGGAGCCTCCGCCCAGGGTGGGCTGCTCATCATTGAAGGCGATGCCAGTCTCCGCTGCGGCATTTCCCTTAAAGGTGCAGACATTGTGGTGGGAGGCAGCGTCGGCAGTTTTTCCGCATTCATGGCGCAGGCTGGACGAATCGTTATCTGCGGTGATGCGGGTGATGCTTTAGGCGACTCTCTCTACGAAGCCGTCATCTACGTGCGCGGCACCATTAAATCCCTCGGTGCCGATGCCCAAATTGAACCGATGTCCGAATCAGATTATCAAACTGTGGATGAGTTACTGGAAAAAGCAGGCCTGAATTACAATCCCAAAGAATTCAAACGGGTTGCATCGGCAAAACAGCTTTACCACTGGAATGCTGATGCAAATCAGGAGTATTAACGGATTTACTGAACTATTGTCTGCTGCACAGCTATAACTCAAGGGCACTCGCGACTCAACACTAATTGGCCACTAGACAGTTGATAAACGCTTTGTGGCTCGACAATAGGATCACCCATCTTCCAGGAATTGTTCGAAGAGTTTTGAGTTTCTGATTGTCCCGTGTTCTCCTCTACTGCTCGCACCTCACCTGTGGGATAGGAAGAGATGGAAGGGGTATCGGGGCGATCGGGTAACCCACCGGAACCTGTAATGAAGAAACCGCCGCTTTGCTTGCTGCGAGCGATGCAACTGTTGCTCAGCAAATAGTTTGTGTCAAGTAAACCTGTTGGCAACTTAGTCAGGCTATTTTGTAGAAAGCTTATGTCAGGTACCCCAACCACTACACCAGAAATGGCACCACTGGCATTCACATCGACCTGTCCATTACCAATGAGTTTAAGTAAAGTTGCCAGATTGGTTGTTGGAGGGACCGGACGATAAAGCGGATCGCTAAGAAATGCAAGGGTATTAAACGTGATGTTGCCACCTTTTCCTCTGGGTGCAAATGCCAGAATATCGCTATCTTCAAGTGCAACAATGGCTTTAGCGGTTAGCGTGATATTGCCACCATTGCCTCCACGACTAAAGGTTGTGATATCACTCGAATTCCGTAGGAGGATGTTTCTGGCATTGATATCAATATTTCCTCCTCCAAAGAGAGCAGCCGTTGCAGTGATTTGACCATTATTCGCACTGTAGTCTTGGCTAGTCTTGATCGTAATGTTGCCCGCATCACCTATGCCAAAGGTGGCGGAACTGAGCAGAGACCTATCCATGAGAGAGAAGGAACGAGCTGTGAGGTTAATGTCGCCGCCCTGCCCCACTGCGCCAGAACCAAGGCTGGTAAAAATGCCGCTGGAAGTACCATTAGCGTTTTTGCCAGCAATTGTAATCGCATCTCGCACATAAACATTGATTGTTCCACCAATGCCCCGACCACCCCGAAGGTTGCCTGACGCTCCTCGCACGAACGCTCCAAGTTCTGCTCCATCCGTTAGAGAAAGGGAATCTGCTGTGATGTTAATCATCCCTCCGTTGCCGATCGCTCCGGCTTCTAAGCCAACTAAGATACCGCTAGGATTACCTGCTTGATCGGTGCCACTCAGATTCACAGCCCCTCTGGTTTGAATCGTCACCATGCCTGAATCACCACGACCATAAGTGCTGGTACTTATTTGAGACCCGCCTGTAAGCGTTAAACTATCCCCACTGATGCTGATATTACCGCCGTTTCCCCGCGCACTAGACCCCACTCGACTAAAGATGTCGCTTAATGTTGCCAATGAAACAAACCCATCAGCCTGAATTGTGATGCTCCCTGCATCACCTGTACCAAACGAACTTGCTACCAGTCGAGTGTCATCTTTCAGCACAAACGTCCGAGTCTTGATGTTGATGTCGCCGCCTCGCCCTTCGGCACCAGAGCCAAGGCTAGCAAAGATACCACTCCGAATCTCATTGGCACTTTTGCCAGTGATAGTAACGCCATCCTGTACATTGATGTTGATTGACCCACCAATCCCCGACCACCCGGAAGACCATCGGTATCAGAAGCTTCGCGCACGATCGCCGCTAACTGCCCACCGTTTATCAACGAAAGGGACTTTGCGGTGATGTTGACGCTGCCGCCATTGCCTACGCCTCCCGCCTCCACACTACTGAAGGCAGCGCTAGGATTGCCATTGCTGCTATTTACGTCAATGAAAGAAACGACACCCTTTGCATGAATCGTGACATTGCCTGCATTCCCTCTACCACGCGTAAGAGAGTTTAGCTGAGCACCATCTGTGACAGAAACAGAACTTGCATTAAGCGTGATATTACCACCATTGCCTACTGCATTTTGGTTTCCCACATTGGTAAAAACGGTGGTGTTACTACCAGTAAACAATGCAGACCCTGAAATCTGCATCAAAATACTACCAGCGTCACCTCTCCCAAAAGTACTGGCGCTCACTCTAGCACCATCACTCATTAAGAGTGAACCACCTGTAATGATAATTCTGCCGCTATCACCAGTGCTGTTAGCATTTACGTCATTTCCGATTCGGCTAGATTGTTTGATGCTGATTTCTCCAGTGGCGTTAAGGGTAATGTCTCCTGCTTGGCTACCCGGTGAACTAAAAGCTCGTCCTTCTGTTGCACCGCAAGTCGAAGATGCTCCTATTCCCGCACAAATGTTGCTGGCCCCTGAGATTTCAATAGTTCGCGCATTAATGGAAACGTCACCACCGTTTCCAGCGGCAACATCCAAGGTGGAATTGTTTCTGAGCGCCACATTGCTCCGCTTGGTATCTGTTGGAATGTTCAGGTGAATGGTATTACCATCAATGGCGAGACCTACCACTCCGGGTTCTGCTAAACCACCTAGCTCTACTCGTCCTCCCCAAGCGTTAATTCTTCCACCTTCTGATGTCACGTCGCCGCCAACTAATAACAAACTTCGACCATTTGGAACTTGTAATCCGTTAATCTTGAAACCTAGAAAGGATTGAGTCGCTTGAGACCGATTGACGATTCCCTGTGCTGCGATTGCATTAAACAACAATGCAGATGGTTTAACATCCAGTAGATTGCTTTTAGCTGGATCAGAGGCACTGAAGATACCGTTGTTCCCCAGTAGTACTGCATTCGCCGTTGTTGCTATAAAGGAGCCACCCGGACGGTTAGGTGTGAGGCCTGCGTTTCCCATATCTAAACTGGCATTGCGACCAAAAATAATGCCGTTGGGGTTGATTAGAAATAAATTAGGAATGGATCTACCGTAGGTACCGATCGTTCCTAAAACTTCTGAACGACTATTTCCAGTCACTCGTGCCAATATATTTTGAATGGCTGCATTGGGACTAAAGAAATAAGCTCCTCGCCCTGAGCTGACATTAAATTGTAGAAAGCTATGGAAAAGGTTTTAGCCTCGTACCGCTCCGCCTGCAATCACCTCGATTGGCAGTCCTCGAAAGTTTTGAATGACTTGCGATCGCTCATTTCCCAGCGTGTTATCGGGAACAATCACACTTTGAGCAAAAGTGGCATTTGTAAATGCGACCGCCCCTCCGCCTCCCAACAACCCAACCAACCCTACGTGCCAAGCAAAATTGAACCATTGGTTTAACATCATTGGTTGAATTCTCCTGGGCGATAGCCGAGCGTGAACGTAGTTTTCTCTACTGACCGATTCACATCCAATTCAATTAGGGGTGGACCTGAAAGGTAATGATGCGCGACGTTAGCCGCCATCGCTAACAGATCCGAAATCATTACGATTTGGGTACTACCCAATTAAGATAGGCGATAATTCATGGCACACGAATTTTAAAGAAAAGATTTAATCTTGTGCCTAAAAAGAATACATGACAATTCCAATGCATCCAATTGCTAAAAGGGTTGAATATGAGCACTTGAGGCTACTTGTGGTGGTTGATTGAGAACGACTATGAAGCTAAGCTCTCGGGTGGGGCGGAAGCTGAGAGCTTATTGGTTGGTATTCAAAGTTGGGCAGAAATTCTTGATCAGAAGTGCTGTCAGGTTAATAAAAACAGCAGCAATCTAAAATAAGATAAAGAGTTACTGGGAAAGGGTTGATGACGTTACAAGAAATACAAAATCAGGCATTACAACTGCCGATTGGCGATCGCTGGCAATTGGTACAGGTTCTTTTAGACTCTTTAAAACAGGAAGCCAACCCTAATCCAAAAGAAGGAACCTGTCGCGTTTACGGGGTATTGCTAAGATTTCGGCAGCTACAGAGGAGGGTAACACCCAAGTGGACTACGTAACCTATCTGACCGAGAAGTATCAGTAATGCGAGTCCTGATTGATACCAATGTCGTTCTTGATTTTTACAAGAACGAGAGCCATTTGTGGAACATGCGGCAAGACTATTTGAGCGTATTGATGCTGGAGAAATTGAGGGGTTTATTGCAGCAATAACAATAACCAATATTTACTACATTATCCGCAGAGTAGCAGGGAGAGTAGTGGCTCAAGATGCAATCACCCAGATATTAGGCGATCTAAATATTTGTGCAGTCAATTTAGAGATATAGCGATTCTAAATGGTTTGTGAGAAAGGATTCCATTGGAATCCTTTCTCACAAAGCCTCTCAATCTCACAACTGATTTAGGACTGCTATATTAGAGCAGGCTCTTGCGTTAGATTTTGAAGATTTTGAAGACGCAGTACAGTATACCTGCGCGGTAACACATGGCGTTGATGCGATCGTAACTCGTGATGCTTCTGGATTTATGGATGCAGAAATTCCTGTGGTGTTGCCTGAAGATATTGATACTATCAATGGTTCTAAATGAAGAAATTGAAGCAGTATTCAGCGCGTCACAACAGGTCGCTGCACTTAAACGCTGCGAGATGGACGATTGAGTTGTAAAGGTTGCCTGGCTCCGCTGAGTTTGGTCGTTATACTGCGAGATCGACTATCGAAAAACTGAATGATGTTTGTAGGTTGAAAGAGGTTCAGAAGCAATAGAATCGGTGGCTAGATAAATAGATTTATGACTGACCACACTATGCTTTTGCTTGAAATAGTGTGATCGTTGATATTGCAAATTAAACTGACGAGAGAAACCCAATAATTTATTACTCAATTACTTTGCCATCTTAGCGACGAGAAACCTATAGCCAATGTTTTGGGTAGGTTCTTTCTTCAGCGAAGTTATTGAAGATTACAGCGCACAGCACCAGAATCACTGAGCCTTCAAAAGCAGGTGTCAGTAGAAATTGCCAGTCTGGTTTGGTCATCATCACCACCAACGCAACGGCTCCCGAAGGAGGATGCACCGTTCCGGTAAGCTGCATGATTCCGATCGCGATCGAAACTGCCATACCCATTGCGATCGGCGACGAACCAAAAAAATGCAGGATCGTTAAACTTACAACTGCGGCTAGAATATTCCCGCCAATAACATTACGCGGCTGCGCTAATGGGCTATCAGGGACACCAAAGATCAGGACGCTTGTAGCACCAAAGGGAGCCATTAGCAACGGTGAATTCGTTCTCACCGTCAAGTAAGCACAGATCGAGATTGCAAGGAAACTGCCGAACCAACTCCAAAAAACATGTCGATGGTGAGGTTTTCAACGGGACAAGTCAACGGGCAGGAGCGCCACCTGGCAAAGGCCTTAAACCAGTAGCTTTCCCATTTTGATCGAGCTTTCCTAAGATCAAGCATGAACCGACAATCATCACTACCGATGTCAAGATACCATGATTTTCTTAAGAAAACTTAAGAAAAGTAGTCAATCATACAGTTTTTTTCTTATTTGTTTACATTGATCCGGGTGGTCCCGCGATCGGGATTGTTCTGCAAACCAGCAAACGTTTCCTTTGTTTGGTGAGTACTTCCTCACTAAGAAACCATCTCAGCGCCTGTACCATTGAGGATAGCGGGCTTTTTTGTCTCGAGCCGCACACAATTGCAAATAGCTATAGCCATAACCATAAAGGTTAGAACATCTTGTGGTACTGAAACCTTTTACTAAATGCTGTTTGCTCCCTGACTCCTGACTCCTAACCCCTGATCCCTGCTATAACACTTGCCCATGAACACACCCAATCATCCATCCAATCAACACCTATCCTTAGAAGAATCTGCTGGCTACGATCGCCGCACGCTTCAATATATTCAAAATGCATCTGCAC
The DNA here is from genome assembly GCA_034541955.1 of Kovacikia ellensis JS3. Lineage (GTDB taxonomy): Bacteria > Cyanobacteriota > Cyanobacteriia > Leptolyngbyales > Leptolyngbyaceae > Kovacikia. The sequence continues at coordinate 500,039 of JAVYJL010000003.1, forward strand.
ATGGGCTGTATGAAATTCGCGGACTGGGCGCAAAACGTAGACTGCCGCATTTTGATGATTTGGTTTTCTTAGGCGCGTCCCTGTCCCGTTATCCGCTAGAAGGCTATCGGGAGAAATGCTCCACTAAAACCGTTTTAGGTACCCGTTACGCCACAAAACCAATCGAGTTAGAGATACCTATCACGATCGCCGGAATGAGCTTTGGTTCACTATCCGCAAACGTCAAGGAAGCGTTGGGTCGAGCCGCTACAGCAATGGGCACCACCACCACCACTGGGGATGGCGGCATGACACCGGAAGAACGTCTTTCGTCAAAACCCTCGTTTACCAATGCCTGCCCTCGCGTTATGGCTTCAATCCCGATGATGTGCGAAAAGCAGACGCGATCGAAATTGTTATTGGCCAGGGAGCAAAACCCGGTGGTGGCGGTATGCTGCTGGGTCAAAAGATCAATGCCCGAGTCGCTGAAATGCGGACTCTACCCGAAGGCGTTGATCAGCGATCGGCCTGTCGCCATCCCGACTGGACCGGACCTGATGACCTCACCATTAAAATTCAGGAGTTCCGCGAACTAACCGACTGGGAGAAACCCATTTACGTCAAAGTTGGGGCTTCCCGCACCTTTAATGACGTTAAGCTGGCTGTTCATGCCGGGGCCGACGTCATAGTGGTGGACGGCATGCAGGGAGGAACGGCAGCCACCCAATCGGTGTTCATTGAGCATGTGGGAATTCCTACCCTGGCAGCGGTTCGGCAGGCGGTCGATGCTTTGGAAGACCTGGACATGAAAGGCAAAGTACAGCTCATCGTTTCGGGTGGCATTCGCACCGGAGCCGATGTTGCAAAGGCGATCGCCATGGGAGCGGATGCCGTATCCATTGGTCAAGGCATTCTGGTTGCCTTAGGCTGCAATAGCGACACCTATATTCAGAATGGTGTTCACCATTCGGCAATCGAGGACTATGCCGCGATCGGGACAGCTCCCGGTTATTGCCACCATTGCCACACGGGCAGTTGCCCCGTTGGCGTCACCACACAGGATGAACGCCTCGAAAAACGGTTGGAGCCGGAAATAGGTGCCCGTCGCGTCAAGAACTATCTCCAGACGCTGAACATGGAATTGACCACGATCGCCCGCGCCTGTGGCAAACAAAACGTGCATCATCTGGAGCGAGAAGATTTAGTGGCGCTAACCGTTGAGGCCGCCGCAATGGCGCGATTGCCTGCGGGAACCCAGTGGATTCCGGGGAGGGATGGGGAAAGGATAAAGGATAAAGGATGAAGGATAAAGGGTGATGAAGGATATAACAGTACGAGAATTGGTTGGGACAGACGACACATAGCAGAGCCTTGCTCATAAGGGTTTGGTTTCATCCCTCATCCCTTACAGATTGCCAGTCGCACGCTGACAGTGGTTCCTGCCTCAGAGGAGGTTATCTCCAGGTTTCCGTTATGGGCATCCATGATGCGTTTGACGATCGACAATCCCAGTCCAGTTCCGGTTGGTTTTGTGGTGTAAAAGGGTTTCGTTAGCTTTGGTAGCACCTCAGGGGAAATCGGGTCGCCGCCGTTGTGAACTCGAAGATAGACCTGTCTGGTAACGGGGTCTGGCTCGACTGTCCAGGTGACGGTTTCTCCCTCGACGATCGCCTGGCAAGCGTTATCAACCAGGTTAATAAACACCTGTTTCAGCTTGTCCCTATCTCCTAAAACAGTGACAGGGCTGGGAGCGGGAATCAATTCGATCCGACGGCTCAATGCAGAGGGCATGGTACGAATTGGCTCCAAGATTTCGGTGATGAATCCATTGAGTTCCAGTTCGATGAGTTGCAGAGAGTGGGGTTTCGCGTAGAGCAAGATTTCCTGCAACAGATTGCGGAGACGTTCGGCTTCCTCCAGCGATAGGGCAAGGCGTTCTCGCATGGGGTCGGGCAAATCCAGCCGCTTAAAGGCGTTCAACCCCATCAGTACCGTTGTCAGAGGATTGCGAATCTCATGCACGATCATGGCGGCCAGTTCTCCCACTTCTGCTAAAGCGCCGATCGCCTTCAGCATTTCTTGCTCAGCCTGTTTGCGGGCGGTAATATCTTCCGCAATTCCGGCAATCCGGTAGATTTTTCCTGCTCCATCGCGTATGGGAAATGCCTGATCTCGGATGATGCGAACAGAACCGCCTGGCCGAATAATGCGGTACTCTTCCTCAAAGACGCCTTCGTGGTCCTGATAGAACGCTTCACGCACCCGCTCCTGGTCTTCTGGATGGATGGCTTTCCACCAAATTTCTGGATTTTCGTACCACTCCTGGCAGGATTGCCCCAAATAGTTTCAAATGCGGGACTGAGGTAAAGGGTTTACCCTCTTGAGAATACATCCAGACAACCTGGTGCATGTTTTCGGCAAGCTGGCGTAACCGTTCCTCACTCTGACGCAGCGCCTCTTCCGCCTGTTTTCGCTCCGTGATGTCTCGAACCAGGGCAAGCTCTACTTCCTGTCCATCCAGCTCCACCAGACCGCAGTGAACTTCCACTGGAAAGGTGGTTCCATCCTTACGCTGATGAATGCCGTCGATCGTCACCGGATTGCCTGACGCCATTTGTTGCCAGACCTCAGCAAACCCACCGGGAGGAAACCGTTTTTGCACATCGCTGGCATGCAGCGTCAGCAGTTCCTCATGGGTGTAACCCAGGTTTTTGAGTGCCCGTTGATTCGCATCCAAAAATCTGCCGTTGGAGTCGATCAAGAAGAACGCATCAACCGCCTGTTCTACCAGTGCCCGAAACCGGGCTTCACTTTCTCGCAACGCCTGTTCGGCTTCCTGGCGATCGCGGATTTCAATTTGCAGTTGTTCGTTAATTTGCTGCTGCTGCTGATAGAGTCGGTAGTTGTCGATCGCCGTAGCGGCCCGTTCTGCAAAGAGTTCCGCTAACCGCATTTCCTCAGCAGTAAAGTGGCGCGGCTGTCGGTGAAAGGCACACACCGTTCCAATCACATTGCCGTGAGGAGGGCGCAACGGCACGCCCAGATAAGCCAGATACCCCTCAGGAAGGGAGCCACACTCTGGTTGGATGCGCGTATCCTCAACGGCAAGGGAATGCCCTGTTTGAATGACCGTGCTGGCAACAAAACCATGTAGTGAATAGGTATTGTCCCCGTCTTTGAGGCCCAGACTGCTGGCCAGAACGGTTTCCCATCCCTCATGACAAACCGTGACAACGGACCAATCCACACCGATTAGTTCACTAACTCCCTGAGCAATTTCCTCAAGATAGCGGCTGAGTTCCCCGTCCGATAGCTCAGGCCGGACAGGATCTCTAGCGTTCGCTGCTCTGGACGTTGAGGAGTTGCGACCACTGCTTTCTTCGATGCTGCTGTAGAAAAGTATACTCCTCTGAGATTGGAAGTTCCCTATACAAAAATGTCGAGCGGCAGAAACGCGGAAACGACAAAATTGGGCACATCAACCATCTCGCTTACTTTTAAGTCCACCGCCACGCTACAGATGGCATAGGCTTGTTGGGGAGTAAAGCCGCGCTTATCAACCAGGTAATCGATCATATTCAAAAGGGCATTGCGGGCCGCGATCGTCAAATCTTCCGAATAATTAACGCCATCACGAGTGTAGGACTGGCCTGTGGTGGCAAAGAATCGCTGCGGTACCGCCATTTCTGGAGCAGTGAAGTAATTGTTTCGGTAGAACTGGGTATCCCGAATGCCCAATCGTTCGGCTTCCCCTTTGATGACCTGAAAGGACGCATAAAACGTTGCACCCATTTCAACTGCTGTACCGCAGGTTTCACAGTCTCCCTGCGCAAAATGGCCATCTCCGACCGAGAACAGCGCACCGGACACATACACCGGAATTCGTACCGTGGTGCCTGCGGTTAGTTGCTTAATATCCAAATTGCCAGCCGTTTCGTGGGGCGCGATCGTTCGCATTGCTTTGCTGGCAATCTCTGGTGATACTGGAACTGCATCCTTAGCATCGGGTAACAAAACAGCGCCTCCCTTGCCTTCAGGTCACTTTCCCTAGCATGAATGCGATCGAGTAATTCGTGGGAAGGAGCTACCCCCATCACTCCCATAAAGGATGCGCCTGGAATTTGGACCCCGGCAAATCCTCCGAAGTAGCTGCATTATTGGCAATATTCCAGCGCACGATGTAAGGGTCAGGGAACAGATCCCGCAGAAAACCAAATCCCGGAACCTGAATGGTGTAGCCAAAGGGTTGGGGATCAATCTGGCGAACCGTTACTTCTAAAATGTCACCCGGTTCAGCGCCCTTAACATAAACAGGATCGGTGAGGGGATGGACGAGTTTGAGATTGAGTCGTCCCACGTCTTCGTTTGTGGTGTGGGGCTGGATTTGCCCATCAAACGCATCCAGAGTTTCCATCCCCACCACTTGACCAGGTTCTATTTCAACCGTCGGTTCAATCTCAGGATGCCATCGGTTATGCCCCACATGCGCTTGGTTACACAACGGCTTTGTTCGATCGACCGTTAAAAAGGCATCAGTTTCCATCGTGCCGAAGAATATTACGTTGAGCGTAACTATACGGGGAATTAATCTTCGGCTGCAAGTGATACTCACAGCTTCTAGACAAAACCAGGAAACCTTAACAAACCTCTCAGGAGCAGCATCAGGGCGCTAAAAGCGTCTCCGGCAAATTCCTTAATACCCGTTGAAAGGGCGCAGTATCTCCCAATCCTTTCGCCAGAATTAGGGATCCCTGAATTTGTAAAATTGCATTTTCGGCGCGGAGTCGGGCAGAAGAGGGATCAATGCCTACCTCGATCGCGACGTGGGCGAGCGAATCAATCCACCCATTCAAATTTTGTTGAATGCGATCATGAAATAAGTCCCTCGCCTCTCCCAGAGCCAGTATTGCCAACAGGCAGGACTGCTGACCGTGGTTATAGTACTGATCCACACTCTGGGTCATAGCCCGAATGCGATCGATAGCAGGAGCGTCACTGCGGAGGGGTTTCAAAATACCTGCTTCGAAACGGCTGTTAAGGTGCTCCAGTACAGCAGCGGCCATCTCCTCCTTGCCCTTAGGAAAGTGGTGATAGAGGCTGGCTTTTCCCAACCCTGTCGCTTGGGAGAGCCGCGCCAGCGTTGCCCCTTCATAGCCATACTGTCGAAACACGTCCACTAAACGGGAAATTGCCTCCTCTCGCAGCATCTACGGAGTCCAAATTCGCTGTTGACATTATACCGAACGATCAGTACAGTATTTGTGTACCGAACGATTGGTACACAGTGGCGGAAGATTCGGAGGAGTTTGGGAGCCACCGCTGTATCGGTTCTTGTTAGGCCAATTGCTCTAGAAGTAATACAGCAATACGAGAACGGGTAAGCCAGTGAGCAAGCTATAAAGCCTTGCTCACCAGGATTGGATTTCATCCCTCATCTTTTATCTCTCACCCCTTACCCTTGTCTGTAGGACAGTTTCGTTAATTAATAGGACAATTACCCATGCTCAAACTCTATGACTTTCCCCTGTCCGGTAACTGCTACAAGGTTCGGCTTATGCTGTCGCTGCTGCGGTTAGAGCATGAGATTGTGCCCGTCAATCTGAAATCGGGTGAACACAAAAGCCGCCCTTTTGCAGCTAAATCCGTTGGGTCAGGTGCCAGTTCTAACTGATGGAGATACGGTTGTTCGGGATTCTCAGGCAATTCTGGTTTATCTGGCGAGGCGTTACGGTGGCGAAGAGTGGCTACCGCTAGAGGCCGAAGCGATGAGCTAAAGTAGTCCAATGGGTTTTGACAGCGGCGAAGGATGTTGCTAACAGTGTGGCAGCACTCAGGCTCCATCATCTCTTTGGCTCGAAGATTGATGTTGCAACGGTGGAAAACAGACCCATACGTTGCTCAATGTCTTTGATGCTCATTTGTCTGAGCGCCAGTGGCTGGAATGCGATCGCCCAACGATCGCCGATATTGCCTGCTTTCCTTATATTGGGCTGGCCGCTGATGCAAAAATTTCGCTGGAGCCGTATCCAAACGTGTTGAGCTGGATCGAACGCATTAAGCAACTTCCGGGATATGTGGGAATGCCTGGTTTGTAGCAGTAGTAGGTTTTAGGTGGTAGGTGGTAAGTGACAGGTAACAGGTGACAGTGACAGGAGGCTTTGATGACATCGGTTTTTCATGCCGGGGAACAAGCTGTACAGGCAATGGCAGGAGTTAGGGCAGAGGCAGACCGGCTCGAACATATGCTTGGTCCGGTCATTAAACCTGCGGCCCAGGAGTTCTTGCAGAATCAGTCGTTAGCGATCGCCAGTACGGTTGATAGTGCTGGTAACGTTTGGGCCTCTCCGATCATTGGTGAACCGGGGTTTGTGAAGCCATTATCTGAGCAAAGCGTTCAGGTTAATGCATTGCCTGTTGTTAGTGATCCATTCCACGAAAATTTGCGAACTGGAGGGGCGATCGGATTGCTGGTCATTGATCTGGCAACTCGACGACGAGTAAGAATCAATGGTGATGCTACTATCCAGTCCGATGGAAGCATTCACATTCACACGAAGCAAGTCTATTTCAACTGTCCCAAATACATTCAGATTCGTCGTTTAAAAACCAGTAATGTTGTTGAAAGTAAACAACCTGAAATCAGTCGCGCTTCAAGTTTGACAATACAGCAACAACAGTGGATTGCTCAAGCAGATACTTTCTTCATTGCGAGCTTTCACCCTGAGAGTGGCGCTGATGCTTCCCATCGAGGCGGAAATCCTGGATTTGTTCATGCTTTAGATTCAAACAAACTCCTGTTTCCAGATTACTCAGGAAATAACATGTTCAACACTCTGGGGAATCTCTCTGTAAATCCTCAAGCAGGCTTACTGTTTATTAATTTTGAAACGGGCAGTACGCTTCAGTTAACAGGCAAGACACAAATCATCTGGGATGCTGAACGTATAATTCAGTTTATAGGTGCTGAACGGTTGATCGAGTTTGAAATCAGTCAGGCAATTTCAATTGACAACGCAATTCCTTTCCGCTGGAGCTTTGGGAATATTCCCCCTACAATCCAGCCATAAAACTTGGACTGAATAAACGTTAGAGGTTGCTACGTTCTGTGGTGATAAGGGAGTTGGTCAAGCCACATGTGGATCTCTTCTTCAGAAGCGAAGTACATCACCTGGCCTGCAACGGGGTCGTAAGTGTCCCACCAGACATTACCTTCTTGATCCACCCTTTGCCAAATTTCAGGCTCCTGGTTTTTGGGGAGCAATTCGTCAGAGAGTTCCACAGATTGTTTAACCAGATAATCACCTTCGATTCGGGTGCTTTAGGTTCCGGTTCTGAATCTGGAATTAGCTCTAGCTGTTTGTACAATTCCCACTTCGCGTTCATTGGTTTCTCCTTGATATTGTGTAATCAGAAGCCTAAGACGATCGCTTCCTTGAATACTTCTGACTGTAGAGATAAATCGAGAAGAATCGGGGAATAGATACCTATTCTTGTGAAAACGTTAGTTGTTTTATCCGAGATCACCAACTCAATCAGGCGATCGTCCGTTTCCCTGACGTTCGCTTTTAGCTAGATGGGGAAATTTCACAAACGGCAGTAGACAAATTCAACTCCTGTTCTTTAAGGCACTTAATGCAAGATCCCCAGATTCTCGAAGAGTCTGGAGGTCTGTTACTACTGCCTACATTGGTTGCATCGAACGAGTTCAATCTGCGACGGTCGATTTAAACGCTGGGTTCAACTGCGCGATCAAATACCCTACTATCTAGTATCCTTGCCAGATTTTCTGGTTGCACGGTGGCGAGGTACTGTTCCATCAGTTGGGGAGGCATTAACTCCAGCAAGACTTCGTTTTCGACCCAAAATTCAATCAGGTCAAAAGTTCTCCCCAACGACAACGGATAGCACGCCACCCTTCTCGATCAGCAATTTTATAAACTTCTGTTTCGCTAATTGGCACTGCTAGATTGGCATGAGTCGCAGTGTAGCCAGTAGCAGAGCCAGATTTGTAGAACCCGACAGAATTTGGCTCTGGTTTGAGTACCGTGTCTTTTGAAAAACTCAATGGCTGTGCCGTAGGGGTCAAAGTTAACTGCAAAGTAGCTGCCAGGATAATGGGGAATGGAACCGCCCGTCCCTGCCACAATTCTGCAACCACCTGAGCAACGTGAAGCGGATTGTTAACGGCAAGCGAAATATGATGAATCGTGGTGAATGTTCTTGAGAGATGGTTCTGTAGAGCATTTGGTAATATAGCGATCCTAAATGGATTGTGAGAAAGGATTCTAATGGAATCCTTTCTCACAAAGCCTCTCAATCTCACAACTGATTTAGGACTGCTATAGGTAATAAGTAGTAGGGTAATAGGTAATAGGTAACAGCATTTTTGCCCATTACCCATTACCCATTACCTGCATAAACCCTATTACGAGTACTGAGTAACCATTGGGAATTCGTGATTTAGAACCCAATTGCCGACATCCCGAATTTTGTAATCAACAGGATCGTGCAGAGTAAAGGTTCGCAAGTCGCGCCAGTAGCGATCGAAGCCATACTTCGCAGAGGTGGAACGGGCACCCATGACTTCAAATATGCGAGTGGTAATATCTAAACCAACTTTTGTGGCAAAGGCTTTAGCAGCAGAAACCGCGATCGCGACATCACCCCGTTCTGCATGGGTCAGTGCATCTCCTTTCTCATAGGCCGTTTGCAGTTGCCGAGATGCTTCATCGGCCAGCCCGATCGCGGCTTTCAGTTGAATCCAGATATCACCATAGTGATGCAGGATGTAGGGATCTCTCGAAATCTGCTCAACGCCAGAGGTGATCCAGGGACGGGTGTTGCTTAGCGTGTACTCTCGTGCGGCCTCAAACGCGCCTTCTGCAATGCCAAGGTACGTGTAAGTTTTGCTCAGTTGAGCAATCAAAAACGGTAATGTAGCAAAGGCTCCATCGGGTAAGGAGGGCGGTCCCAGAATTTCGTCCTGGTAGACCAAAACATTATTGAAGGTGAAGCTACCGCTGGCAGTCCGGCGTTGCCCCATGTTGTCCCAGTCGTTGTTGTAGACCACTCCTTGCCGATCGCTGGGGAGGATAAACACGATGGGGAAATCAACACCTTCCTGCATGGCGGCAAATACCCGAAGATCGGCTGCAACGGTGCCTGTTCCAAAGGATTTGACTCCGTTTGCCCGGTAATGATCTCCTTCCTGCTCAATCTTAAGTCGAGCGTCGCGGCCATTCAGGGCATTTCCCCAAAACAGGTGATTTTGGGCAGTCATCCGGCTGTAGCGGTGCATCTGCATTGGATTGCCCAAAACTTGGGGCAATATCGACAACGCCAATTGATTGGCATACAGTTGCCCGATCGAACCATCTGCTTTTGCAAGTTCTTTGAGAATGGTGAAAGCTTCCAGCCAGGTTGCACCTACGCCACCGTATGCTTTTGGCACCATCAGCGGCAGCAAGCCAGATTCACGCAGCTTTTGGACTTCTTCAATTGGTGAACCTGCTCCACGATCGCGCTCAACCGCAGATGTTGCCAGTTCTTTAGATACGGCAGTCGCGATTGCTTTGTAATCTTTTACTTGAGTCTGTTCTAGTAATTGCGTCATGGTTGTTTTCCTTCGGTGAAATGAGAGATGTGAGCAATAGTTGGAGGAAGCGATGTTGAAATAAACTTGGTTCCCATGCTTCACTCAGAATGATTGGAACTGTTCAATAGGTAGGACTTATGCAAACCTTGGAGGTTTTAACAAAATGCTTGAGTCCTTAGTCCTTAAAAAGCTATGTAAACCCTGGAGGCTTTAACTCAAAATTCAACCTGCGGCTAACATTGACGCTTAAACTCCAGGGTTTTAGGAACAGCATTTATGCCGTTCAGAGAATCGTTTAAGTTAGTAGAGCGTAAACCATTTAGCTGCATGATTGATGGTAGCCAGGCATCAGAAAGGAATTAATTTGAGCGATGAAAAACCATCAAAATCAAAGTCGTTAGAAAGGAATGCTGGGAGTGCTTGCAGCGACTCCTCCAGGAAATACCTCGTAGGTAACGTCCGTGTCGTGGGGAACCCTAATTTGTATCCGGGCATAGGCAAGGGAACCAGTTCCGATCGACAACTTCTTATAGTTCACTCCATCCAGGGTTTGTTTCTGGCGATCAATTCCTAACCAACTTGCACCATACCGAACTTTGATGGAAGCACCTTGGGGCAGCTTAAAGAAGGCTGTTCCACTTGCATTCCAAAAACTTTCCAGCGTTCTCCAATCACCAGCCTTAACAAATTTAGTGCGAATCATCGTGAGTAATCCTCTTGTAATGTGTGCGGGGTGTTATGAGGTGTGGGGTGTTGGAGAATTTTGAATTTTGAATTAATTCCGACCCCTATCCCTAGTCCCTGCCCCCTAAGTACCGAATCTAAAACCGCGAAGTTGCAAGTTTCACATCGGCGTATTTCCAGGCATCTTCAAACCATTTCTGATTGGAACTAAAACCGACTATCTAACCACATCCGAACTTCTGAATCAGACGCAAAAATGCCTGCTGATTTGTTATCGGATCATAAACTTCCCAGTAGTGATTTCCGTTACGATCGAGTCTTTCCCAAACCTTCGGCTCATAGTCTTGCCGAAACAATGTCTGATCGAGAAATTTACCAACTTGCGACAACCAGTTTAAGAAGATCATTCTCACCGAGTTAGGTTTTGCGGTTGCGTGAGATGCAAATTCTAGTTTCTGGCAGGCAAACGAATTTGTTTCCATAAGTGTCCTCCGAATAGATAGCGCGTTTGCTGAATGAATCTTGAGAGCACAGCAATCGGCATTTGCAATAACGGTGGGCCTGGAAAATGTAATGATGGCAAAGGCCGTTTTGTTAACAACACTCGCCAATAACAATCAAGCGATCGCTACGTTTTAAGCACGAACCGTAATAACAAATGAGTAAACATTTGCAGAATCCCTTTAGGGCACGCTGATAACGTTTACTGTTTTGAGAGTAGGAACTAATCGAGAAAAACTAGGGAAGACATTTTCACTTTCTCGAAATCGTGACGCGATCGCCTTCTAAAAACCTGTGTATGGAACACGGGGAGTACCCTGGAAGGATTGGCAATGAGGACTGGTGCTGAGAAAGAAGCCTTTGCTAACTCCTTTGTCAACGGTTGATTCTGGCAAAGATTACACCAGGATTTATGCAGCGGTGGTTTGACGATTTTCTTGGGATAGGCGTTTAACTTGACCCGATAACACCGCCTGCTGTAGTAGGGACAATGCTGTAATATCTTCCAGGTTGCAGCCACCATCATAGAGCTGCCGCAGTTCATTTTCGGCTTCGTGCGTTAAGCAGCCGGAGCAAAGCGCGTTTTTCACAACTTGGCTAATTAAGCTCATAATCTACTTCCCTTACTCGTTTGACGAATGTTGCTTTATGAAATAAGTATGAATTAATCAACCAGTATGTCCTGTGACTACCAGGTCTGTCATCAGGTGACGTGTATAGATTTTCAAGGTGATGGGGTCGATGGTCATTGCGTGACGATTCCGCAAACTCCTCGTGACGATTTTGCAAAATCCTTGTGATAGCTATCACCCTCAATAACTCTCTAGAATGGGAGTGGAGTGAACCCTTTACACAATTTTGATTCAGGCTGAAACCCTTGGACTATTAGAATGGTCGCGCCTTTGCCAGCACCTATCCACCTTTGCGGCAACGAAGCTTGGCGCGATCGCCGCTCGTCATCTCAAAATTCCTGACACGCGAGACGCAACCCTAACTCTGCTGGAGCAAACCAAAGAAGTTTATCAACTCGAAAATCGTCTCGCCAGCGGTTTAAGTTTTGACGGAATTAGCGATATTGGCGCGTCCCTGGAGCGGGCAGACAGCAAAGGGATACTCTCAGGCGATGAACTGTTTGCGATCGCCACAACCCTCGCCGGGGCAAGAACGTTACGGCGTGTAATCGACGATCACCCCGATTTAATCGTTCTCAACCAGCTTGTGGAAGACCTGCGCACCTATCCAGAGTTGGAGCAGGAGATCCATCGCTGCATCGACGAGCGGGGGCAGGTTATGGATCGGGCAACTCCGAAACTCGGCAATATCCGGCAACAGCAGCGGCAATTGCGCGATCGTGTCTACAGCGTCCTCCAGAATCTCCTACAGCGAAAAGCTAATGCGGTTCAGGAGCAGTTGATTACTCAACGGGAAGGGCGATTTGTGATTCCAGTAAAAGCGCCCCAAAAGACGCCGTTCCTGGCATTGTCCACGATACCTCCATGAGTGGTGCAACCCTCTACATTGAGCCACAGCCAACCATTAATCTGAATAATCAGCTGCGTCAGCTTCAGCGGCAGGAGGAAGCGGAGGAAGAAGCCGTTAGACAGGCCCTCACCGAACAAGTTGCAGCGGTAAAGGCGACTTGGAACGGTTGCTTGCGATCGCAACCACCCTCGATCTCGCCACCGCTCGCGCCCGCTATAGTTTCTGGCTAGAAGCAAATCCACCCCGTTTCATCGATTGGCGATTGGAAAAAAGGGATCGGAGCGAAGGTATGAGGGATGAAAACGAAAAGGATGAGAGCGAAGAAATAAGGGATGAAAGAAATGCTTCTGAGTCCTCCCCATCCCTCATCCCTCATCCCTCTCTCCGCTTCTGAACCGATCGTTCTGCGTCAACTCCGCCATCCCCTCCTCGTCTGGCAGCATCAGCACGAGCAGGGGCGACCCGTTGTGCCGATCGACCTAATCATCCAGCCGTATATTCGCGTTGTTGCCATTACCGGACCTAATACAGGTGGAAAGACCGTTACCCTCAAAACGCTGGGTTTAGCTGTTCTAATGGCCAAGGTTGGGTTATTTATTCCTGCCCGCGAACCTGTAGAACTCCCTGGTTCGATCAGGTTCTAGCAGACATTGGCGATGAGCAATCGTTGCAGCAAAGTTTGTCTACGTTTTCCGGCCACATCCGACGGATCAGTCGAATTTTGGAGGCCTTGAACGGGGAGAGGGGTCAGAGGTCAGGGGTCAGGGTCAGGGGTCAGAAGAGGAGGAAGAGAGGGATGAGGGAGAGGAGGAAGATGGGGAGGATAAGGAAAATCTTCAATCCTCAATTTATTCATCCCTCATCCCTCATCCTCATCCCCCACTCCTCCCCCCTCTCTCGTCCTCCTTGATGAAGTGGGAGCGGGAACAGATCCATCTGAAGGGGGCGCACTGGCGATCGCTCTACTGAAGTACCTGGCGGATCACGCTGGGTTGACCATTGCTACAACCCACTTCGGGGAACTCAAAGCGCTGAAATATCAGGACGATCGATTTGAGAATGCCTCCGTAGAGTTTGATGACGTGTCCCTATCTCCCACCTATCGTTTGCTGTGGGGAATTCCGGGACGCTCGAATGCGCTGGCGATCGCGCGGCGTTTGGGGCTAAGTGAAGAGATTGTTCAACAGGCGCAGTCCTATGTGGGAGGTGCGTCTGAAGATGTGAATCAAGTCATCGCCGGATTAGAAGCCCAGCGTCGCCGTCAGGAAAGCAAGTCTCGAGAAGCCGCAAAACTGCTGGAAAGCGCAGAACGGTTACATCGACAGGTTTCTGAAAAAGCGACTGCATTGCAGGAACGTGAACGATCGCTCCAACTGGCGCAGGAACAGGCGGTTCAGGAGGCCATCGCTCAGGCAAAACGAGACATTGCCAAGGTGATTCGACAGTTGCAGCAGGGACCGATGACAGCTCAGGCTGCTCAGCAGGCAACCGACTCCATTAACACCATTGCAGAACACCAGTTGCCCTCCCGTCAGCAAAAGCCGAAACCGAAACCAGGATTTCAGCCCCAGGTGGGCGATCGTATTCGCATTCCCCGGTTAGGACAAACCGCTGAAGTCCTGACAGCACCGAACGAAAATGATGAACTCACCGTCCGGTTCGGGTTGATGAAAATGACCGTATCGCTGAATGACATTGAATCCTTAGACGGAGAGAAGCCAGCAAGAAGGCAGGAGGCAGGAGGCAGGGGTCAGGGGTCGGGGACAATTCAAAACTCAAAACTCAAAATTCAAAATCCACTCAACCCTCTCCAACCGCCGATTCCCAACCGCCGACTCCCGAACCCCCACAATTCGCACGGCCCGCAATACCCTCGATATTCGCGGTAGTCGTGTTGCCGATGCAGAACCGCTGATTGAACGGGTGATCGCCGAGGCCCAGGACAGCGGAACTCTGTGGATTATTCATGGCGTTGGCACTGGAAAACTGCGCCAAGGGGTTCACGCCTTTTGCAGCAGCATCCCCAGATTGAACGCTTTCAGCTTGCTGAACAGGAAGACGGAGGTGCTGGAGTCACGATCGTTTATCTTCGTTAAGGTGTGAGACATACAAAAACCGGAACTTCAAGTACTCTCAACTCGAAGTCGCTCACCTGCACCATAAGCACGGTCATGCCCGTATCGCTTCCTTTGGAGTGAAATTCACTGCGCTCAAAGTAAGCGCCCTGACCCGTCGATAGGCTAATTCGGGTTCCATCGCCGCCCTCTGCCCAACCGTCTCCACTCATCACAGAAACAGTTGACTGTAGCCTGCCTGGTGCCTCCCGATCACACTGCCTGGCTCAAAATACAGGTAGTAGACATGGGTTTCTCCAACCCCATCTCCGATCGGAACGCTCCATGCAGATACGCTATTAAATAAATCAATGCGTTGCGCTTGGTCCTGTGAGAATTAAATAACGTTCATGCCACGACCGCGCCTCTCACCCATTACCCCACAGCCTCAAAACTCCTACATCTGCTGACAAATTGCTTTTGCCTGCTGCCGTTGGGGTTATTCCCCAACTGTTGACGAAGGAGGGAAGGACACCATCGGGTAATTTCCTGACTCGCCTTTGTAAAAATGGGTTGGTCTTGTGGAATTAACGAGGCGGCCATGATTGCGGTTTCGAAACTCCGTCGATTAGCTCGTCGTTGCGCGATCGTTAAAATAGCCTGGCTCCACTTGGCAATATCCTGCTGTGCCTCCTGATATTGGGATTCCCCTGGTTTAATCTGGCTAGCATCCCGAATTGCGTACCAGTATGGCGATGCCTGGTTGCTATTGACCGCGACCCTGGCCCTGGCAGCATCGAGGGGAGAGTTTGCCAGGGGAGACGGATTAATCTGAACTGAATGGTAAGAGGCGGGGCTGCTGTTATCCGAAGTTTCGGCGGCCGGAACTGCTGCCACTTTTGGTTGCGCCGCTTTTGGCTGCACTGGTTTTGCCTGCACTGATTTTGGCTGCAAGACCGTAGTGCGGGGTGATGGAGTTGACTTCTCCAGGTTGTTCGTCGAAAGCTGTGCTAATCGGTTAACAGATGGTGTAACAGCCTTCTGGACCAGGGAAGAGGTTGGTTCTGCTGCGATCGCGTTGGTCGAAGCGGAAGATTGCTGAGAACCTAATGGAGAAATAGGTTGAGCGGAAACAATTTGGGATGGAGTGTTGCTAGAAAATGCGGTCTGCTGACGGGGGTTTGGAGCTGACTTTTTGGCAGAAAGATATGACCCCTGCGTTATAGGAACCCAATTCTTCCAGCAAACGCCTACTGCTAGCAGCAGCGTTGCGGCTGTAACGCCCCCACCAGAGCGATCGACCAAATGAGAGGCCGGCTTCACCATCTGGCTGAATTTGGGTTGGGCTGGATGAAGGGTCCAAATCATCAGAACGTTGGAGGGTTCGATCGGTCAATGTCTCGACTGGATGTCCACTTCGTTGAGCCTGTAGGGATAAAGCTTCCTGGGCTGCTTTCTTACCCGTATGGCCATTTCTAACTGCTGGGGCAACTGGCTTAGGTGCCAGCATTGTAGATGTTTCTAGCGTTGCTGCATGGGCTGCCGACTGTTCGGCCCCAACGAGAAAGCCCTTATCTGAAGTTGTTGGAACCCGTTCTGCTGTGGTCTCTGTCTGGTCTACCCTTGAAACCGGTTGTGCTGGAAGAAACGCCTGTTTACTTTTGTCGAGTGGGCTAATTAGGATGGGTAACTGGATGGGACGCCAGTAATACTCGCTCAGTTGGGGCAGGCGATTGCACAGGTAACGGTCCAAATCAGCAAGCGTTGCATCCGGTTGACGTTGCAACCCCTCCAGCAGTGAGGTTGTAAAAACCATGCCCCAGCAGCGATGTTTCGCGCGAAAGCTGATTCGGTTGGCATGACAGAAACGTTGGAATTTCTAGATGGTTTGCCAGTAGGGCGATTTGAGCGCCTGCTTTCTCATTCGAGGAACTTTTTCACTATGGGTGACATCCAGCAGCACAACGGTTGTCTGGGCGGGAGATGCACTTAGACTGTTGAAGATGCTTTCAAATGAGATAGCCGTTTCGCGGGGATTCGTCGGATTTCCATCGATCGGCACCAAATAATCCTGTCCTTCCCAGCAGATACTGTATCCCGTAAAGAAGAACCACAGCAAATCCCCAGGCTGCAAATAGTGTTGGGTTAGCAGGTTAATCCAGTTTTGAATCGTTTGGCGATTGGGACAGGTGGGCTTGTCTCCAATCGGAGCGGAAGTATCCGTTAGCAACAGGCACTGTTCAGGCGAAAATCCGGCTTTATGCATCAAAGATGCCCTTAAAGCTTGAGCATCCTCCTGGGCGTAGCTCAAGGGCTGAAAGAATTGGTATTGATTAACGCCGACTGCGATCGCCCATCGTCTCATCACAGATGCCCCACGTCGTTTACGGTTAGCATGCCCAACGATCTGTGTCTTCCAACAAATGTTTACGACCAGAAATGTGCTCGTTTTATCAAAGATGCTTTAAATTTAATCCATTTAATTGACTAATTAATTGACCGACTAAAACATCTAGGTGTTTAAGGGCAATCTAGACACAGAATCCATTTAAACTGATTAGATTTACTGGTTTTTCTCAAAAGTAATTCAGGTATATAACATTCAAAATCAGGACTAATGGGTGTTTGGCGATAGTGTATTGATCCAGAAAGGTGGGAAATTAATGCAGCAACCTGATCCAATTCAAGCAATTTTTACCCGGAGCGCCATCCGTAGAATGGCTTCTCCCCAAAACCGTTTGAAAAATGGCATCAAAGAACCGTTCCGGTAAGTCTAGCAGCCATACTGAGCTTGACTGGTGCTTACCTGGTTGTGCAGGCGATCGTTCCCGCGGCCGTGCAGGCTTACACCAGTCGAGTCGAAGTCAGCCTCGACGTACAGCCAGGAGAATCCTATGACGCGCTGATTCGTCGGGCAGAAGTGGTAGCAAGAGCCGCCGCCCAACGCAGCTTCGATCGTGACATCCTGATTACAGATGTTCTGATCATGGTGACTGCCCAAAATGAGGCCAGTGTCGCCCCAATTCTTACGTTAGAGGCAACCCGTACTCAATGGCGCAGCATCCCCGATGCTCATCGTTGGGCAACCTATTACCGAAGCTCCAAAAGCCTGTTGGGGCTTGATGGTGCCCCATCTTCTACCGTAACGGCTCCCGCTTCACCCACTATCACGCCTTCAACTCCAATATCACCCCCACAACTATTGCACCCAATTCGATTCCCGGTCGCCCTTCTACACCCCTCCCTCCCCTTCCGGTCGCCCTCCTAACGGCACTGATCCCATGGCCCTTCCGATGAAATTCCCAGTAGTCCCCAACCCAGCAGAACACCGATTCTTCCCGATCAGTTTTGACTCCGGGTGGGATTGGGAAGTGAGGGAGAGGGATGAGGAATGGGGATGAGGGGAAAGGATGAAGGATAAAAAATTTCTCCTCATCTCATCCCCCCTCACCTCTCTGACTCCTGATACCTGACCCCTGACCCCTAATACCTGACCCCTGACCCCTAATACCTGACCCCTCACTCCTGACCTTTTCCCTTCCCTTTGTTACACTGTGTTGCTTGGATTGTTAAGCTCTATTTCAACTTGGTTGGTTTCCCAACGGATTGGGACCAGTGTGCAAAATGTCCGTGATAGGATGCTTTCTCGTAGCGACTGATCAATAGGAGAAAACCTTTGGCACTACGGGTTGCTGTTGTTGGTGGAGGACCTGCCGGTTCCTCTGCTGCGGAAGTTCTAGCAAAAGCTGGTATTGAAACCTATTTAATTGAACGCAAGTTAGACAATGTGAAACCCTGCGGTGGTGCCATTCCGCTGTGTATGGTGAGCGAGTTTGACTTGCCTCCCGAAATCATCGATCGCCGTGTCCGCAAGATGAAGATGATCTCGCCGTCTAATGTTGAGGTCAGTATTGGCAGCACGCTTAAGGACGATGAATATATCGGCATGTGTCGTCGGGAAGTTTTGGATGGCTTTCTGCGCGATCGAGCGGCCAAGTTGGGTGCTCAGGTTATTAACGGCACAGTTCATAAGTTGGACATTCCCGGAAATGACCATGATCCCTATACGCTCCACTATGCGGACCACTCCAGCGGCAGCCTGGAAGGGGAACACAAAACGCTGAAAGTGGATCTGGTGATTGGTGCGGATGGCGCAAACTCTCGCGTCGCCAAGGCCATTGATGCGGGCGATTACAACTACGCGATCGCATTCCAGGAGCGCATTCGGCTGCCGGAAGACAAGATGGCGTACTACGAAGATCTGGCGGAAATGTACGTTGGTGATGACGTATCGCCCGACTTCTACGCGTGGGTCTTTCCAAAATATGATCACGTTGCGGTTGGGACCGGCACCATGAAGCCGAACCAGACGCGCATCAAGGAACTACAGGCTGGAATTCGTACCCGTGCAGCGGCAAAACTCCGGGGTGGCAAAATCATTCGGGTAGAGGCCCATCCCATTCCCGAACATCCCAGACCTCGTCGGGTTGTGGGTCGGGTTGCGTTGGTGGGTGATGCCGCTGGAACCGTCACCAAGTCTTCGGGTGAGGGTATTTACTTTGCTGCGAAATCCGCCCGCATGTGTGCCGAAACGATCGTGGAATTTTCGAACAAGGGTGAACGGGTTCCGACTGAGGCTGACCTCAAGGTTTACCTCAAGAAGTGGGATAAACAGTACGGTATGACCTATCTGGTGCTGGATCTGCTCCAGAGAGTTTTCTACCGCTCGGATGCTGCCCGTGAGGCGTTTGTTGAAATGTGTTCTGATTTGGATGTTCAGAAGCTTACGTTTGACAGCTACCTCTACAAAACCGTCGTTCCGGCCAATCCCCTGATTCAACTAAAAATTACCGCGAAGACGATCGGTAGTTTGATGCGGGGTCACGCTTTAGCGCCTTAAGCATCTGCATCAGTTCAAGCCATTTGAGTAATCCCCATCTAAGCCAGCACTGGAGTATTTATCTCCCTGCTGGCTTTCGTCTTAGGCGGATTCCGTTCGCATTACCTGTAACGGTAGGCGCAAACACAGATATGCCAATGGCCCCAATAGAGGTACCCACGCCGCTATCTGGAAGAGTTGGGAGTTGCTGTTCAACCCGCGCCGTGCCATGTCATCGCTCAACAGCGTTGGGTAGGGAAACAGTAGACAAAAAATGCAAAAAGCCAGACTCATGGCATGAATGAACCGATTGGTTTGAAATTCATACAAAAAGGCGGACCAATCACCAAAAAACAATGCGGACGCCAGCAGAATCAGCGTACTAAACAACAGAATTATTCCGGTCGATCGCGAATCGAATAACTCTAACCAGGCATCCTTTCGTCCCACAAAGTTCTGATTGGGTTTACGCAGCGCCAGGTAAGGAATCAGGCCAATGATTCCCGTTCCCACTGATGCCAGGATGAAAGCCCAGGCCGGTAATTTCTGCATTCTGTCGTCAGGGAAGATGAGAGCGCTGTAAATCAACAACCAGATGCCAATCAGGCTGAATACGGAGATGATGACGGGATTAATAGACGGTATTTTTCCACTAAGCAACGTTTGAACTGGTTGAAAGGTGTCCGGTTGAAGTGGAGGAGCGAACACAAATACATATCCAATAAATCCGAACCACACCAGCCAAAGCACAAGTTTTCGACCCATGTTTAAGCCTCTTCTAAGCAAACGTTGATTGTCTAAGAAGCGAGGACGAAATAGGATTGGTAATCTGTAGGGGTTTAGCATTCGGCCAAAATTGTTGCGATGACCGAACGTAAACTGCCGAATGCTAAACCCTCGCAGTTGGCATCGCGATATTCGTTAATCCACGCTTCTTAGCAAGCCTTCATTGTTAAAAGTTGGCCTCTCTTCAAACACTCTCAAAAGATGGATTACTGTTTAGTCCAACGGCAGATCGTGTATGGAGAATCACGGTAAGTAGCGCAACGATTCCATGATGCGAACGGCTTCTTGAGGGCTGATATTGTTGCACTGTCCCATTTCACCTCCTGCCCCTTGAAACGCATACCAGCGACCGTCCTGAGCTTCGATCGGACGCGAAAACAGTGTTAGAGCATTTCTGGAACTGTTAATCGCTTGCCTGTAATAAATAGTTCCGTATCCAGGGAAGGAGGCGTTGATTGGAAACTGCTGGTACCCTATTGCCAGAGGGTAACCTGATCCACCTCTACCTGAATGAATGGCGAAGCAGGTACCGTTTGGCCCTCGGTAATTGATCAGGTATCCAGGCCTTCCAGGCGCTTTTCCAGGTCTTATCTTCACGCTGCTGACCCAAAAACCAGCGGGTACATAGGCAGGAGCAGCAATTCTAAGCCCCAATCGCTTGAGATGTTGGACTTGAGCAGGGGTCAATTGTCCCTGAGGATTAGAACTGTGCGTAGTCTGTTCTGCCAAACTTCCGTTAGTTTGACCGACCATGACCACGATCGTCCCTATGACTAAAGCCATTTTCGTTTGAATGAACTGCACCACTCTCTACTCCCTTATCCAATGAATAATTCCCACGGATCTGTTATGGGGTCCGCTTCCTCACCGATCGCACTGGCAGTTTTCCTGAACGAAGGGAAATGGATTGGGTTGAGCGATCGTAATAGCTATCAGAGTTTACCAATGCTTGAGACGCTACCAGTCCTTCGCTAATCGCCAGCAAAATAGTTCCCGTTGCGCCAAACGCTCCATCCACCCAGATGCGATAGGTTGTTCCGCCGACAGCATTAAATCTCACCTGGCTTTGCATTGTTCCGTTTGCGTCATCGTTGGCTGCGATCGTCGTTAAGCCCGAAACCGATGTGCCGGTCAATATCCCCAACGTGGTATCAAAATTACTCCCTAGGGTGTTGATGGTTGCTGTGCCTGTGAAAGGGGCAGTCCAGGACCACCAAACCGAGTGCCCCCGGAATTCTTGCAATATTGGGTTCGCCTGCTTCGGTAGTTGCATTAAAATTTGCTCCCGATGTTTTGACGGTTGCTCCTTTTAAGACAGCACTTCTTGCAAAATTATCGTTTGGTGGCGATTCAATCAGGGCTAAAGAAACCTTACCAGATGCACCAGCCAACCCGTCTACAACAATTCGATAGGTCGCTCCAGCAACAGCATCAAACGTTACCTGACTCTGGGTTGTGCCATTGGCATCATCATTAGCAGCGACAGGCCGTAGATTGGTGAAGGAAGAACCCGTAAACACGCCGAGCACCGTATCGAAGTTGCTGCCAAAGGTATTGATGGTTGTTGTTCCCGTAAATGAAGCTGTCCAGGACCACCAAACCGATTTTCCTCCCAAAATGCCTGCGATATTTGGTTCTCCTGGTTCAACGGTGGCGTTGATATTGGTACCAGTTATATTTGCGGTTGCACCCGTAAGAACCGCACTGCTTGCAAAGTTATCGTTTTGAGGCGAAACGGCAACTTTAGCGGTGTAAAGGTCAAATCCCGAAAGAGCGCCCTGGGGATTATCCCTCGTGCTGTTGGAGTTATCAACCCAGATTGGATAAAAATTGCTCCCATAAAAGGCCAGACCTGTGTAATCTCCATAGTCGAGCCGAGCAAATCCTGGCTCTGGATCGGGAGACTTCGCCGCATTTGAAGTTCCTTTACTGACTTTTATATTGGGTTGGAAAGTCAGCCCACCGTCATAACTAACACTGGCGTAGAGTTGGGCATCGTCATTCGGAATGCTATTGGTACTGCCTACACTGCCAGCACCTTGGTCATTGCGGGCATCGTGCCATGAAACAGCAATATTGCCGGTCGTCTGGTCCACCGCAATTCGGGGCAGAAACTGACTGTTCTTGCCCGTGTCATCATTTACCCGAACTGGATTGCTCCAGGTTGTGCCGCTGTTGTCTGAATAGCGAACGTAAATATCAGTATTGTTGCTTTCGTCGGGGGTTTCGTCTGTGTAAACCAGATACACTCTGCCTTTACGGGGAGTACTGCTGCGATCCCAGGCTAAGCCTGCTTCCGCATCAACAGAACGGCTTGACTGAGCGGGAATGTAATCAAAGCCGGTAACGTTGGTACTGGTTACTTTGATCGCATTGCCAAAACCACGTGGACCCAAACCATCTGGATCAACGTTGACAAAAATGTTGGCAGAACCTGTATTTGCTCCAGTGTTGTCCTGGTAGGTAACCATGACCTGACCATTGGGCGCGATCGCCACATCTCCAAAGCTCCCACCATCTGAACCGGGTGCTACCTGGGGTGTGCTGAATGATTCGATCGCTCCCAACCCCGTTACTGCTGCACCCGCTGCCGAAATCGACTCACTCGTTATAGGTCACCCAAACACTGTTTGCGCCTGTTGTAATGGATGGTTGATCCACATCTCCCGCAATTCCTAATGTGGTAAGGGGGAGAATGTAACTCCGCCATCCTTGCTGAGCGCGACTTCAACCTGCAATCCGGTACCAAAGTCGGTGAGATACGTTAGAAACAAGTTGCCAAAACTATCAAACGCAAGGCTTGGATCGCAACAAGCGGCCCCCAATGGGCTAGTGGTAGACGTTGCGATGGTTTGAGATGTCCAGGTTGTTCCACCATTGGTTGAATACGCCTTAAAGAGACCCGCTCCCTATCTAGATTGGATATGGCAACCATATTCAGCGGATTCGTTGGGTTGATGCTAATTGCCCCCTCCGACTGGTTACCTGCAAGCCGGCTAATATTGATATTTGAATCTACGCGAGTATGGGACGCATCTAATGCCGATTTTACGGTGCTCGTCGTTAAATCGCTCGACTGACTTGAATGAAGAACCTCGTTTAGAGGAGGGGATACACTCCCCGACAGGGGCAGACGTTGAGGTGCTGGTAATGTCAACAGTTGCTGTGACAAGACACTGGAAGATGCTACAGGGGCAAAGCCTCCCTGCGTCCCTGATGCTTGAACCATTTAGCTCCTTTAATCGTTCATTAGTGGTTAGCGCGACTGGTTGAATCCTTGTTTGAAGGGGCAAGCCCGAAGCGCGGCTGAATATTAAATAATGCTCAGACGTTCTAACGTTCTAAGCATTAGACAACTGTTGGCGTTTCGTGTTACTCCCTTTTTAGATCGATCGCGCCAAAAAATAATCAGTTTTCCTGGGTTTACAATGTTACTTGCCCTAGTAGTCCACCACGGCGGTTTTGAGGGGTTGCAAAACCCCAAAAATGGATTCACGGGTTCTGGATTTCACCCATCAAAATTCGCGTGGCGTAGCACTAGCAGCAAAAAGGAATTGCCCTGTTATCCTGGGAAGCTATTTTAGACTGGCCGATGCCTTTAAGAACATCCTTTTCATAATTAATTACGCCATTAATTATGCTGGTCTCCGGCTTTGCTGCGTCAGTGGCAGTTCTACGGTAAAGCAAGTCCGTTCAGTTGCGCTTTCGGCTCGAATCGAACCATTCAGATGGTGAATTAGCTTTTGAATCAAAGCCAGTCCTAACCCGGTTCCGCCCTTCTTCCAGGGGTCGGTACTAGGAACGCGGTGGAACTTATCAAAAATGCTGGGAAGCTCATTAGCGGGAATTTCAACTCCCACGTTTGATACACTCAAGCACACGGTTTCCGCTTCAGCCCATACACGCATCTCGATCGTTGATTCGGGGGCTATATTTACAGGCATTATTCAGCAGTTCTGTTAAAATTCGCTCCAGACTGGATGGATCGCACACAAACGTCGGTAGGTCAGGCTGAAGCTCGACTTGAAGCTGCTGTTGGCTGGTCTTTACTTGCTCCTGAAACGACTCAACCCGCTGCTGAATCCACATTTTTAGGGAATTTCAGTTGGGTTAGAGGACTGAATGCCCGCCTCCAACCGCTGTAAATCAAGCAAATCGGTAATGAGACCAATTTCTCGTTCACACTGATCATACAAAATCTGTAGGTAACGGGTCGTCTTCTCAGAGGGTGTTGCACCCTCCTGCTTCAAGGACAAATCCAGCATTTGGATAGCCATCTTCATACTGGCAACTGGTGTTCGCAATTCATGGGAAACGGTGCTGAGGAAGTCATCCTTAAGATGATTGAGCCGTTTTAATGCTTTGACCTGTACTTGAGAGGCGTGGTAAAGCCTTGCCTGACGAACAGCGATCGCACACTGATTTGCCACCTGCGTCACCAGCTTGATCTCCGTATCTGAAAAAACGTGGTACGTCTGATCAATCACAGCTAAATAGCCGATCGCTCCCGGTTCAATCCCACAGGAACTTTGTTCGGGCGATTCCCAAACAGATTCGCAGGAGGCGGGATCTAGAAAAATCGGACAGAGAAGCTTTGCTGCAAAGCGGTCAAATAGATCGGGACATGCCAAATCCCCTGATTCTGCTGAGCGCAGGTAGCCAGCTCGATTTCGCTCGTAGGATTCAAAATATTCGCCTTTTAGCAATCTGTCGTGAACCTTTGGCGTATCCTCCACCTTGAGAACCTGCCCAATCCCAGAACTAAGATCCGCACGGGTAAACTCATGCTGAACAGTTGCGATCGTACGGTCAGGGTTATACAGCGCGGCACAGCAATAATCGACTTTAGGACACTCACGATCTCCTGGGCTGCAATTTGCAGAATCTGGTTCTCATCCAGTGAGTCGCGAATTCGATCGGTAATTCGCTTTAGAACGTCGGCAAAGTTAAGCGATTGTTGAAGCTGCTGAGTCCGTTCTCGAACCTGTCGCTCTAAATCAGAGTTGAGTAACTGAACCTGGTAATAGAGCCAGACTGTTGAATGGCGATCGCGACTTGGGTTGCCAACCCCTGAAGCAGTTCTACCTCAAGGGATTGCCATTGTCGCGGCCCTCTACAATGATGCGCAATCAACAGCCCCCAAAGCTTATCCCCTGAGTAATCGGTAGTACTAGATTTGCTTTGACTTGGTACTGAGTCAACAAATCCGTGTAGCACTGAGCTAATCCTGAAGTCTGAACATCTTCAACTACCTGAATACGACCTTGACCATAGTTGTTAACATACGCTTTCTCAAAGCATGGATCTTTGATGGTTGTACCCAGGATTGAGTTCCAACTTTCACCCACCGATTCCACCGCTACAACACCGCTCCAGTTCTTTTCAAAGCGGTAGACAATTACACGATCCGTTTGAAGAAATTGCCGTACGTCTGCGACGGTTGTATTCAGGATGGTTTGCAAATCCAGAGACTGATGAATCCGCTCAGCAATTCGGCTGACTAAGCGTTCCCGCTCCCTCTGCTGCTTCACTTCTTCCTCATTCAGCTTTCGATGATTAATATCCTTTGCAGTTCCTAAAATTTGTCCAGGAGAGCCATCAGAATTTCTAGAGAAAACGGTTTCCTGTGAGCATAACCAGCACCATTCTCCATCGGCCCGCTGCAACCGATACTCCACCTCAAAAACTTCGTTGTCTTTGGCGGTAGAAATTTTTGTTGATGGTTGGCAAACTCTCTAGCATCATCTGGATGGAGAAGGCTGGTCAGTAAAAATGGCCCTAACTCGCAAAGAGACTCTGGACTATGACCAAGTATTGTTGTGACTGCATGGCTAACGTAAACGTTCTTTTGCTCCACCAAATCATAGATGTATAGAATATTTGGGGTTGTTTCCGTCACTTGCTGAATAAAATTCTGGCTTTTGTGTAGAGCGTCCTCTAGAAGTAGGGATTCAATGGAACCCTGCCATTGTTCACTCAAGTTCAAGCTCATAAAATTCCCCGTCCCTAAATCCAAGCTCAACTAAAACCAGTGGGTTTTGTTTCTTACTCTAAGGTTCCCCTAATGGCCTTTTGCTAACTGGTTTTTACATAGTTAAATGCTTTTTCAGTATTAAATCGCACATGTCTAAAACACATCTGGAATCGTGTTGATTCTCAGGGCTATTTCATTCTAAAGATTGATTTGAGTTGCTTCAAGCTGAAACCGCAACGACGTTGGGCTTGAGCCATATTGTTAAAGCCCAAGTCCCGATAGAGATTGAGTGCCAGATTTCGAGCAATTGCCCATATCTGAGGCAAGGGAACTATCCGGATTCTACAAGCATCCTCAGCTTGCGTCACATCTCGCACATAATGCACTTTGTTTTCCACACCCCAATATGAGCGAATTCGGTGAGCAAACTGACACGCAGTTTCACGCAACGAGGAAATGTAATAGCGTATCTCGGTTTTACCCACAATTTCATACTCTCCTTTCAGCAAGGTACGAGTAGCCCTCACGCGAATCAAGGTGCATAGTCCTGCCCAAGGACGAATATCATCAAGAGTTTGACAAATTTCAACTATTCGTTCCTCTATGCGTCCATGACCTTTGCTAAATTCTGTGTAAGTGTCTTCCACTTGAAAGTTCGCCTTGACCTCTTTGAGCAGCCCAGATTGGTTGCCTTTGAGTGCTCCTAGATAGTGATTGTGACTCTCAACAATTGAGGTGCAACTTTTTTGGGTGTTGATCGCATCAAAAGCAAACACCACTCCATTGCAAGCGAACTGTTTGACTAACTGGGGCAACACCTTGATCTCATTGCTCTTATGCTCAACCTCGTAGGGTTCAAGAATCAAACCCCGTTCAACCAAATACACACTCACCAGTTGAATCGCTGGATGCGGCTCAGTGGTTGAATGCTCCGATACCAGTTGATAGGAGCCACGCCATCGTTTGCCATCGACAGCTACCATCTCACCCGCACGAGGACTAATCTCAAAAACTTGGCTAAACAAGCTGAATACTGTTGATAATCTACGTTGAGCAGCACTCGGCGAATCGTGCTGTAGGAGGGTAAACGTCCTTTAGCTGGGTCAAACAACCCTACTAATTCATCGTGATAAGCGTTGAGCCAATCTCCAATGGCTAGAAACCCTCGACATCCTGCTGCCACTGCTAAGGTGAACAATGCTAGACACAGGGCTTGATTGTGCCGTTGTCCGGCTCCTCGTCGGGGTCAGGCAAGTGAGCAAAAGCTTCCACAATCGCAAGGGTGCTCATGGTTGAACGGCAGTAACGGATTAAGCCTCAGCTTATCGGATTGTCTACCTCGTCTAGAATGAAATAGCCCTGGTTGATTCTAAAGAGAAATGGAAATTTTACACCTACGCAAAAACACGTGTGGTGTAGACTTCTGGGGAATTTGAGCTTTTAATCTCAATGCTAAGTTTTTCAGTCTAAATAACTCGATTTTCTAAGCGTTTAAGGGCTGCTAGTGACTAAGTGTTACTAAAAACAACCGCACCCTACGTAGAATTACAGCTATTCCTCTAAGCCACTAAACAGTAGTGGATTTACGGATGAAATACAGTTACTCAGATGCAGAATGTTAATTTGCTTTGTAGTGCAAGATTAGAGAGCGAACATAATCAACTAAATTTTCGTGGTTAGATAATATTCGATTGGTTAAACCATGAAAAAGCGGATTACAAACTGTAATCCGCCTCCAAGCCCAATTTACTTTTCAAAAATGTTAAGGCAGTTCTTAAGTCGGTTGAAAAGTATCCTGATAGCTTTATTACGTCTCATCGATTTACAGCTATAAAGGTCCACTGGATAGGCGCATGAATTGAGGACTCGAATCTCATAGTTCAGTCCTCAATACTGCTAACCTTAGCTTTGCAAGCTTAAACAAAAGAGTGCTTAACCCATTCCAGGAATAAGGCTGCCGCTGAGACGCTTAATTGCATAATTGGCCACATCGGCGTATCGGAGTTCTCCACAGAGAATTTGACCAATTCGTTCAGTGGCAGCGGGGCGCTTCACTCCAACTTTGTAGCCAATACCCGGTACTCGGTAAAACAGGCCAGCAAGCCGTTGTGCCCATGCCATGTCTGCTCCCCACTCATCGCTAATAATTTGGCTGTAAGCTTCGAGTGCATTTGCATTTCCTGCAAGAGCCTGATCGATCGCCTCTGCTGACTTCACGCCCGTAAAAATTGAGGGGCGAATACCCTCAGCAGTGAATGGATCAACGACGCACGCCGTTTCTCCAGCCAGGAGTGCATTTTGGGTATGAAGTTTTTGATTGCCATCCCACAAGCAGAGAGGATGGATAAACGTTTGACTGGAGGCCAGATCCATTCCAAACTTCGTCGCGTATTCAGAAAGCAGCGGTTGCAAATCGGATGGCTCTCCACCCCGAAAGGTTGCAATACCTAATGAGTAGCCGTTTGATTTGGGGAAGTTCCAGATATAGCCGTTTTTGACCATGCCAAATTCAAAGTGAACATTGGCAGGATCTACATTTGATAGCGGTGCCTCAAGAGATGCTCCCGTGCGTTGTTTAGCCTCTTTGAAGCCGAGCCATTTTCGAGTGGGACCTTTAGCGCCATCGGCAGCAATCAGATAACGTCCCGCGATCGGACCATTTGCTGTATTTACCTGCCAGTGATCGCTTTTGAACTCAATGCCAGTTGCTTCAGTGTCGTCGCGGAGTTCAGCTCCTTGATTTTGAGCTTGCTGGACCAGGTAATGATCAAAACATCGCGCCGCACCATCCACATTGGTTCTGGCGTTTTGAGTTTGGCCTGCACCGGATCACCCATCTTCCAGGTGTAGCGGATGTTCTCTACTTTAAAGTCGATCGCGGGGTAAAGTCAAAATCAAACCACTGGGCAATTGCGGGTGAGACTCCACCACTACAAGGTTTGTAGCGGGGTAAAGTCTGCTTCTCTAGCATAAGCACCGATCGCCCCCGTTTTGCCAGATGATAGGCCGCACTTGCCCCTGCTGGACCTGCCCCAATAATAATGCAATCAAATGTCATGCCAAAATTCTCCTTCATACACACATTCCAGGAACTTCGTGAAACTACTTCCTGGCAACTAAGGATCGTGAATTAAATAACCTGTAATTCTGGCTTTGCCGTGTAATTCCATTGAGGTAGGAATTCATCAAAGACAATTGTCATGTTGGCTTTGAAGTCTTCAGCCACTTTTCGCCCCGTTTGATACGTCTTGTCAAGAATGGTTGTAAACACATTTAGCCCGGTGCGAGTGGTTGCCGTTGCTATCAGTCCTTGAACAGTCTGGACACTCTCAAAAATCACCCCTTGACACACACGAGAGACATGGGGAAATAAACGATGTTCAATTGGATTGTACTTGGACGTATAAGGGGATAATGAGCGATGCGAATTTCAATGCCTAACTCGTTGACCAGGGTCTGTAAGTCTTGCTTGAAGATGTAATAGCGTGAGCTATTGCTGCCTCCACCGTCGCATAACAGCAAAATTGAGTCTGCTAGAGGATAGCGAGCTTTGCCATAGGTGTTCCACCAGTAGCGAATTGAATCACAGGCAAACTCACTGGTATCGTGGCTAGTGCCAATCTGAATGTAGCCCACGTTATTGCTGATGTCGTAGAGTCCGTGAGGAATGGCAATTCCAGTTGCAAGCGTTGCCCAATCATGGTCAAACACCTCAATTGGCTCTTGAGTGTAGAGTTTTCCATCTCGATGCAACTGACCCATCAATTCTCTTTTTTGTGTCCATACTCATCACTGGATTGCCTGCGGCTTGATAGGTTTGCTTGAGTCGTTCAATCGTCTCAAATTGCTCGTTGCGATGTTTACTCTCTCCCGTTGCCAAAGTCTTGACCGCTTTGCGTTTACGAAAGTTGTGTTTCTCTAGCAACTGGTCTACCACCGTCACACTCACCTCAATGCCCTCCTCTTTCAGCAATGCGGCAATTTCGTGCCGCTTGAGATTAGTCCATTTCACCGTTTCATCCATCGGTGAACCTGCTGTATGCTGCTCTAACACTCGCAAGAATGCTTCATCTAATCCGGCAATCGTCTCAAACGCTGATTTGCGTCCACCTCCAGGTTGGCGGATTCGTTCCTGTTCAAGAACTGTTTCGTCTTCCAGTTCCACCAGTCCCAACGCCAAGGTTTCGTGATGACATTTGAACAGACGTCGAATATATGCCTGCCCTCCATACCCTAATTTCACGGCTTCAATTGCGGCGTAACGACGACGATCCTTCTCCGACAACGATTGATAGTACCGTTGCATCTGCGCTTCTATTTGGGTAGGGTAGGGCTGCATCAATTCACTCGTTACTCACCTATCTCTCTAGCTTACAGATAGAGATAGTAGAATTACACTTTATTTAATCCTCGATCCTAAGCAAATTGATTAAAGGTTGAAGCGTTAAATGATCGCACCTGCTGACTAAGCTATATGCATCTAGAACAGGATCACCGCGTCTAGGAAAAAATTCAAGCCAACCGGACGGAAATCATGAACTCTTCAAGTCAAATGAAAAGGTGAACGAGCGAAATGATACAGGCTTTTAAGCAATCAAAACGCTGAATTCTAAGTCAATTAACGGAGCATTTATCCAGAGGAATTAACGCCTTTCAAAAAATATGAGAGTCTACGGTTTAAATAGTGCAGTTGCTACCGACGCTGTGTTGTCGCCTCAATTATGCATTTCATCGAATATACGGAGTGCAAAGCTTCTATGTGAATCTTAGGATTAGACCATGAATGTTTTATAAAGGAAACGTTCAAATCTCCTAGCTTTTGGGTGAGGCTGAATTATGGATTGGCAAATTTGCATTCAGTACCCTAATGGAAAAGAGCGCGTGCTTCGTTCCTGCAAAAACCGTGAAGTAGCGCTTAAATACGTTGATGCTATTTATTCAGAAGGCTATCCGATGCATGTCGCCTACGTGGTTCGTCCAGCCCAACCAACCGATTCCTTTACTTCCGGTGCAACTCTAACGGAGTTTCAGCTTGCGTAATTACAAGTTTGCTCGTTCAGCGTGACAATCAAGGGTGGATTGAATCCACTCCTGCAAAATGATGTTAACTGTTTCTGGAGCTTCATCTTGGGGACAATGGCCTGCTTGTAACGGAATGAATTGCTTAACTTGAGGAAAATTCGCAAATTCCTTTCCAAGCGCGATCGGCTCCCACGGGTCTTCTTCTCCCCATAAAATAATGGCGGGACAGGGTAAAACTTCCAGCAAATCTTCCGGTAGT
The DNA here is from genome assembly GCA_034541955.1 of Kovacikia ellensis JS3. GTDB lineage: Bacteria > Cyanobacteriota > Cyanobacteriia > Leptolyngbyales > Leptolyngbyaceae > Kovacikia. Next base: position 531,254 of record JAVYJL010000003.1, read on the forward strand.
GGCCCTTGAGAGTAGCCCGTAAACGCCAAAAATACGTCGGCTGCTCCCATATCGTTGGCAGGAGCCATCAGGAGGTCTACTAATTCATCGGTTACAGCCTCAGCGTTGGCATAGGCTTTTAGAAGAATTTTTCGAACCGTTGCTGGTTTAGCAATTTGCTTAAAAAAGGTTCGGCCAATCCATTTGTTCCTTAGAATGCGCTGGAGCAGCGGCGCACCCATTCGTTTGAGCCAGGGTTGCGTGGCGCGACGACGATCGTGCAATAACCGGAGGGAACAGTTGAGCATCGCGATCGCCCGCGCAATTTCCGGGTGATCCACTGCTGCCTGCATCACGGCGATGCAGCCGATCGAATTGCCAACCAGAAAAACTGGCTCGCCTACCACCTCTTTACAGAAGTCTGAAATCTGCTGCCCCCACGTTTCAAAGTTATACTCCACCTGTTTGCCCGGTTTTAGAGGACCAGGCGTAGGTTTGGCAGATCCGCCAAACCCGATTAGATCCAATGCGTATACCCGACAGGTTTCCGCCAGCACAGGAAGGTTTTTGCGCCAATGCCCAAGCGATGCCCCAAACCCATGCACCATTACAACAGCCGGACCCTGGGTGCCCTGCGTTTGGTAGGTGATCGCAAACCCCTGCCAGTTCCAGGTTTGAGTCGCGATCGTGGTGGTCGCTGGGGACGCGAGGAAGAAGCAGTCATAGGATCCAGTAGTAAAAATATTTACGGCGTATCTCCTCCTATTCTGCCAAACTTTTCTTTACAAAACTTGACGAAGGTTTTAATTGGAGGGAAAACGACGGTAGTAAGAGCCGTATGACCACCTTTATTTAGCGGTTGGAGCATCGTGCGATCTCCTTGGTACAATCGCACGATGTTTGACAACATTTGCCGCTTTCTGGCTGAAACCTTCTCAACTGACTTTGCTGCCTGGTTACTAGGAGAACCAATTACGCTGACAGAGTTAGCAGCCAGCAGCAAGTTTTTCGACTCTCCAGGATTACTTCCGTTTGCGGTTTTAAGCCAGGTGGACGATCTCACTCAGGTTTTGCAGCGGGTTGCATTAGAGATCGAACAATTAGCCGACCCACAGGTACAGAATAATTTGACAGCATCAGCTTCAATTCTGGCTGGGCTAGTATTGGAAGCACTGATTCGGCAGGTGTTGCGGAGGGATCTCATGCAGGAGCCGGTTATTTATCAAAGTATTCTTCAAGAGGAAGCACTTATGCTGATTCGGCGATTGCTAAACCGCAAAGTTGGGACTGTTCCTGATTACCTGCAAGCGCAAATTTAGACGTTACCACGCACACAACTGGAGGAATTGGGGAAGCCCTACTTGATTTTTCAGAGTTAGGGGATCTGGTGAGTTGGTTGCAGACTCATCAAGCGAGTTAGGGGTCATTGATCATTTGCTCTCCTAATACTCTACCAAGTTTGCTTAACGTTCCTTTCGGTGAAAAAGCATAGCACTGGGACAGTTTCCATTAAGCATTTCTGCTCAACTGGGCTGTAGATACGGCAATCGTACTGGTTTATCCAGGAATCAATTACTTTGAGCAACTCGAAGTCATCTCCTGACTTATAAACTGAACTAATGGGAAATTCAGTATTATTTTCTCAAAATCGCAACGGTTAGTCTCAGTAGCCAATAAAGTAGAGTTTGTGTCAGGATCAGGTGTTACTTTAATCGGTTCTTCCATGCTGGTGCAAACGTCCGTTTCTTCCTTGCCATTTTGGGACCTGATGTTGCGGCAGACTACCGCGACGCCAACGTTGTGATTTTGCCCATTCCCTACGAGGCAACTACAACCTATCGTCGGGGTTGTGAAAATGGTCCCGATGCCATTTTGGATGCTTCTCAGCAGGTCGAGTACTACGATGAAGAACTCGATCGCGAGATGTGGGAAGTCGGGATTTACACCGAAGGGGCGATCGCTGACACCCGCAACAGCCAGAAAGTCTCCTCTGAGGAGATGCTAAAAGTTACGCAAGAAACTGTTTACAGGCTAGCTAAAGACGGCAAGTTTGTAATCTCGTTAGGGGGTGAACACAGCATTACCACCGGAATCGTGGAAGCCTATCGACAAGCCAACCCGGGTGAAGCCTTTACCGTCGTTCAAATCGATGCCCATGGAGACCTGCGCCACGAGTATGAAGGCTCGATTCATAACCATGCCTGCGTTATGCGACGCATTGTAGATATGGGCTTGCCCACCGTTCAGGTCGGGATTCGCAGCATTTGTAAAGAGGAAGCCAATTTAATCAAAGAAAAACAGCTTGCCGTCTTTCGGGCACGGGAAATTGTCGCACAACCTGACTGGATGGAACGGGCGCTTGATAGCATCAAGACTCCCAGAGTCTTTATCACTGTTGACCTGGATGGTATCGACCCCACTTTAATTCCCGGTGTCGGAACTCCCGAACCCGGCGGTTTGAACTGGTATTCGCTTCTAACCTTTCTACAGCGAATCTTTACCGCCCATCAGGTTATTGGTTGCGACGTGATGGAACTCGCCCCGATCGCGGATTCCGTAGTTTCAGAGTTCACGGCAGCCAAATTGGTTTATAAACTTATTGGATATCAGGCGATCGCACAAGGCTGGTAGCCAATTTAGCGTTTAGGTATCAGCGGTCAGCTATCAGCAAAATTGGATGATGAGCATGACCAATGGATGTAGATTAACGCTTTGCAAGCTATAAAGCACGGACTGCATCCTCCTGGCTGATAGCTAATCGCTGATAGCTGACTACCACAGGCTCACTCTTAACAGGATTCAGCTTCATGGAAACAACTGGCACATTAATTGGCGGTTACGCTCCAGACTTTGAGATACCGGGAATTGATGGATCAGTTCATCATCTGGCCCGGTATTTGGAGCGGTTTAAGGCGGTGGGCGTTGTGTTTATCTGCAACCACTGTCCGTATGTGCGGCTCTACCTCGATCGTCTCAAGCAGATGCAAGCGGACTTTCAAGACGAGGGGTTTACCTTGATTGGGATTAACTCGAACGATGCAGAACAATATCCCGATGACAGTTTTGAGAACATGAAACGATTTGCAGCGGAACATCAGCTCAATTTTCCCTATCTCAGGGACGAAACCCAGGATGTTGCCCAGACATTTGGCGCTAAGAAAACTCCCCATGTCTTCCTACTGAACCAGGAAGGTGTTCTTTGCTACAGTGGATGTATTGACGACAATCCAAACGATTTGACGGCAGTAAGGGTGGCCTACCTCCGAGATGCGATCGCTCAGGTGTTAAATGGGGTAACTATTACGCCCACTTCTACTGAACCTGTAGGGTGCTCGGTGAAGTGGCGAAGCTAGGGGAGGTATGAATTGAGAATTGTGAATTAGGAATGAAGAGTTAGAAATGGAGCCTTGTTGAATATGTCTTCAATTCAAAACTCATAATTCTTAATGCTCAATTCTTAACTCTCTACCTTCATTCTCTGGCGGCTTGCATCTTAGTGTTATCTTAGGTTGAGCACAGACTGGAGTTGAGAAAGTAGTCACTAAATGGGATTAACATACCAACGGGTTTTGCTTAAGTTGAGCGGTGAAGCTCTCATGGGCGAACTCTCCTACGGAATTGATGGCAACATAGTTCAGGAAATTGCCCAGGAAGTGGCAGAGGTAGTAGCCAGCGGTGTCCAGGTTGCGATCGTGGTTGGCGGTGGCAACATTTTTCGGGGAGTCAAAGGAGCGGCTTCTGGCATGGATCGAGCCACAGCCGACTACATTGGCATGATTGCTACGGTTATGAATGCCATGACGCTTCAGGACGCCCTAGAGCGGATCGGGGTACCGACCCGAGTGCAAACTGCCATCTCCATGCAGGAGGTCGCTGAACCGTATATTCGGCGGCGTGCCATTCGTCATCTAGAGAAAAGGCGGGTGGTGATTTTTGGAGCTGGTTCTGGTAATCCATTCTTCACAACGGATACAACGGCTGCTCTCCGTGCTGCTGAGATCGGTGCAGACGTTTTGTTCAAAGCGACAAAAGTAGATGGCGTTTATGACTCAGATCCACGAGTAAATCCGCAGGCTCGTCGTTACGAAACCCTTACTTATGGACATATTCTTACCCAGGAATTACGGGTAATGGACAGTACTGCCATATCCTTATGTAAGGACAACAATATCCCCATCATCGTTTTTGACCTTTCGGTGAGAGGCAACGTTCGCCGTGCAGTGATGGGAGAAAAAATTGGAACGCTTGTCGGAGGTTTCTGTGAAGTTAGCTGACGTTGAAGACCATATGCATAAGGCTGTTGAGGCAACTCAACGCTCCTTCAATACTATTCGTACTGGTCGGGCAAACCCTTCTCTTTTGGATCGGATTACGGTGGAGTACTACGGTGCTCCAACTCCGCTCAAGTCTTTGGCAAGTATTAGCATTCCTGATGCCAGCACGATCGCGATTCAACCGTTCGATCGCAGCAGTTTAAGTCTGGTTGAGAAGGCAATTCAAACGTCTGATTTGGGGTTAACCCCAACAATGACGGTTCTATAATTCGTTTGAATATTCCGCCATTAACGAGCGATCGACGCAAAGAGTTGGTCAAGCAGGCTGCCAAGTTTGCCGAAGAAGGAAAGGTGTCTATCCGAAATATTCGTCGGGATGCCGTAGATTCTGTGCGTAAGCAAGAAAAGAACAGCGAAATTTCTGAGGACGAATCCCGCGATTTGCAGGACAAGATTCAGAAGCTGACGGATAAGTACACCGCCAAGGTGGAAGAATTACTTGCAGATAAGGAAAAAGACATTACGACCGTGTGAAAACTAGGTGACAGGTGGTAGGTGGTAGGGGTCAGGTAGGAGGAAAGGGATAAGGGATTAAGCAATCTTCTTGCCTGTCCTCTTTTCACGGCTTCATCATGCAGTTCCCCATCTCCTGAAAGCTGTGACCCATACCTTATTGCTTGGGTTTGTGGTGTTGATGCCAGTGTTTAGCAATATCAACCCGTCGGCATAGCCAAACCTGGTGGTGCTTTTGCACATAGTCTAAAAAGCGGGCTAAGGCAGCTGCTCTTCCTGGTCTGCCGACTAATCGGCAGTGAAGACCGATACTCATCATTTTTGGCGCGGCTTTACCCTCCTCGTAGAGAACATCAAACGCGTCTCGTAGATAGGCGAAGAACTGGTCGCCAGAATTAAAGCCCTGAGTTGTGGCGAATCGCATGTCGTTGTTGTCGAGGGTGTAGGGAATGACCAGATGCGGTTTGCCATAGTCAAAGACCCAGTAAGGCAAATCATCTGAGTAGCTGTCTGCATCGTAGAGAAACCCACCTTCTTCGACCACGAGTTTGCGGGTGTGGTAACTGTTGCGCCCGGTATACCAGCCAAGGGGCGGCTTCCAGTAACGTTAGTATGAATCGCGATCGCCTTTTGCAAGTGCTCCCGCTCTTCTTCCTCCCCAAAATACTTGTAGTCAATCCAGCGATAGCCATGACTGGCAATCTCCCAGTCTGCTTCAATCATGGCTGCAACAGCTTCGGGGTTCCGCTCCAACGCCATTGCAACTCCGTAAACGGTTACCGGAATGCCCCGCTCGCTAAACATCCGGTGCAGCCTCCAGAAACCAGCACGGCTTCCGTATTCGTAGCACGACTCCATGTTCATGTGCCGCAATCCCTGTAGAGGTACTGCTCCCACAATTTCTGACAAGAAGGTTTCGGACGCCTGATCGCCGTGCAAAATGCAGGTTTCGCCCCCTCTTCGTAGTTAATGACAAATTGAACGGCGACACGAGCACGATTCGGCCATTGTGGGTCAGGAGGAGTGCGTCCGTAACCAATCATGTCGCGCGGATAAGGTTGTGGCATGGAGGGGTAGGTGGTAGGTGGTAGGGATTAGGAGCGAGGGAAAGGATAAAGGATGAAGGATAAAAACAAGAATCACTTTATCATTCTGTTGCTTTATCCTCCCATTACTCAATTACCTTGGTTGTTCTCTCCCCTACTCTCGTCGTTTCAACTTAAAGGTCATAATTTAAAGCTCGTAGTTCTTAATTCTTCTGTCGCCCAAATGGATGAGCTAGGAATCACCCGGTCAGTTAATGAGTCTGGGGAAGGGATTCGCTGTCTAACAAGGTATTTTGAAACTATAGACATTCCTCAAGTACGAATGTTTTGACCCGGCAGGGGCTGCCGGGTTCTTTTTTACCTTTCAAGCATTTGTTGAGCGATGCGATTGGTTTTCTCGACTAAGGTTTCCATTTCAACGGTGGTTAATCGTCCTTGATCAACAACTTTTTTGCCGTTAATAAAGCTGTAATCAACAGAGTGAACCTGACAGAAAATAAGGGCGGCAACCAGATCGTGATGAGCCCGGCGAATTGGGGTCGATCGCAGTTAATGGCAATAAAATCGGCTGACATTCCAGGGGCAAGCGCACCAATATCATCTCGTCCCAGTACTCTGGCACCGCCAAGGGTCGCAATTTCCAGTATCTCCCGTGCCGTTACAACCGTTGCGTCACAATCTCGAACACGGGCAAGCAGAAAAGCCGATCGGGCTTCCTGAATCAAGTTTCCGGCATCGTTGGATGCAGAGCCATCAACTCCTAATCCAACAGGTACTTGATGATTCAGCATTTTTCGGATGGGGGCAATTCCACTGGCGAGGCGCATGTTGCTGCATGGGCAATGGGCAACGCCTGTCCCTGTTCTGCCAAATTCTGCAATGGAGTCATCACTAAGCTGAACACAATGGGCATGCCACACATCTTCCCCCAACCAGCCGACCGACTCAGCATAGTCACCTGGAATCATGCCAAAGTTTTCCAAACTATAGGCAACGTCCGATTTGTTTTCCGCCAGATGCGTATGCAGACGCACGCCGGAGTAGCTCCGCGCCATTTTCGCCGACTCTCGCATCAAATCCTGCGACACTGAAAAGGGCGAGCAGGGTGCCAGCGTTATGCGTGTCATGGCGTGGCGAGAATTGTCGTGATATTGCTCGATCAAGCGCTGAGAATCTTTGAGGATGTCTTCTTCCTTTTCAACGAGTGAATCGGGAGGAAGCCCGCCTAAACTCGCCCACACTCATGCTGCCGCGACTGGCATGAAACCGCATGCCAATTTCCTGCATGGCTCGAATTTCGTCATCCAGGGTGCAGTCGTTGGGGTAGATGTAGAGATGGTCGCTAGCCGTTGTGCATCCTGAGAGGATCAGTTCAGCCGCCGCCATCTGAGCGCTAACGTAAACTCCTTCAGCGGTAAGACCCGCCCAGATTGGGTAGAGGGTCTTGAGCCAGTTGAACAAATCACAGCTCTGCGCCGCTGGAACAACCCGCGTTAGCGTCTGGTAAAAGTGGTGATGGGTGTTGACCAGACCAGGAAGGACAAGGTACCGCCCCTGCAAATCCAGCACTTCATCGGCAGTTTCAGGCAGCTCATTGATCGTGCCCACCTGTTCAATAATGTTGTCTCGCACAAACAGTGCCCCATTGTGGATCCTCCCGCCTTGCCTCATCCATCGTTACCAGGGTGTGAATGTTTTTGACGAGTAGCGTAGGCATAGGAGTAAGAACCGGGACGAAACAGTAAGAAAGAGTGGCGTTTTGAGGTTTAAGTTTTGAGTTAGGCGATGAGTGATGGGTTATGGATTCATCAGAGTGAGGAAGGAATACCGCTTATCCTTTTCCTGATACCTGATACCCAAAACCTGATCCCTGTCACCTACCCCCATCGGTTCCTCTGGTACATACGTTCTGAGGTACATCTCTACGATGTGTTCTCCAGCCGTAATGGGAGAATATCTGGGGGATTCGTAGAACTTTGGCAGGTCGGAATACACTTTACCAGGGCGTGGTAGTTGGCATCAAAGAAGAATGGGATGGAATAGCGTTCTTTCCCCGATCGGTTCACAACTCGGTGTGGTGTGGACTGGTAATAATCGTTGGTCCAACGGGCCATCATATCGCCCAGATTAATCACAAACGTACCGGGAATTGGTTTAGCCGGGATCCACTCGCCATTTGAGGTGCAGACCTCCAGGCCGCCCACCTCGTCTTGCAGCAAAATAGTAATGCAGCCCCAGTCGGTGTGAGTGCCACATCCCAACTGCTCGGGCGATGCCTGCGCCGGATGGGGAGGGTAGTGCAGCAATCGCAGAATTGCCATTGGGTTGTTGGTCATGCAGTCGAAGTAGTACTCATCAACATCTAAGGAAAGCGCTAACCCTCTCAAAAGCTGCTGAGATAAGCCCAGCATGAGATCGAAATACTGTTCCATTTGCGATCGCCACCCTGGTAAATCTGAAGGCCACTGGTTTGGTCCGTGATTAGGAGTTCTCGCTTGAACCAGAGGGTCATCTGGACCTCGCTCCACACCGATATAAAAACCTTCTTTCAAATCAGGCGCGGCTGTCTGATCCAGGGTTTGATATCCAATAGGTTCAAATCCGCGTGAGATGGGAGATTTAGTGATCGCAATCTGATTTTTTACTTCTAGCGGCAAATCAAAAAAGCGTTTTATTTCCGCAAACATTCGGTCAACCACAGGATCTTCAATTCCGTGGTTAGTGATGTAAAAGAAACCAACAGCGTGTGATGCTTTGCGAATTTCGGTAGCTACCGCTTTGCGATCGCGTATCTCTGCGGACCGCAACCCACCTATATCAATGACTGGAATACCAGTACCCATTTTGTGTCATTACAGCAAACGGTCAAGCTTGCAGATTCCTACAACTTGCCGCTATGAGTTGTGAGTTGGGATACCAATTCGATAAATTGCAGGATTCACCTCAACAAATTGCTCCCTTGGCTCCTTCAGCCTTTTATCGTCTTCAAGAAATGTGGACTTATTAAGGTGTATTTTTTACGAGGGGCGTGGCATTCGGTAAAAGCCCTTGCCATTGTTCCAGAGAGCGCTGCCGAATGCCGCGCCCGTACAGGTAAAGGGTTACAGTTGAGGAGATTATTTAATTCGTCATCCTAACCATGTAAAACCAGATGGTGTTGGGAATCCAGGCTAATCAAATTTTCCTGTTTGAACTTACTCAACAATCGAGTCATGGTTACCCTGGTTGTACCGCAAGCGCTAGCTAGATCTTCGTGAGTTAACCGCACAGTCAATCGAGTTCCATTTTCTGTCGGTTGTCCAATTTCCTGTTTTAACAATATCAATAGACTATACAAACGGTCTTCAATACGGCGATGGCCATGAAGCGCAAGGAAAGATTCTGCTTGTTTTAGTCGCTTTCCTACCTGGGGCAGCAAACTTTGCTTCAAGTCAGGGAAACTGGCGATCGCCGTGAGCGGAATTCAGACCAGATGTGTATCTGCCAAAGCGGTTGCTTGGTAGAGCGGTAAAGCAGTCAAGCTAGGACCAAACGGACTCATATTGGCGGCTAATCCAACAATCACCTCATCGCCCCGATCGGAAAATGCTGTTAGCTTAACCAGGCCCGATCGTACCTGCCAGATTGCCTGGGGATCCAAGGGAATCATTTCTCCCTTGCAGAATAGCTGCAAAGGATAGTCTTTAGTAACACTGTTGTTAGGCTCTAACGCGCCGAACTCAACTGGACGAGAATTACGGACATTGCGCAGTAACCAGCGCAGAACGGAAGGTTGACCCGCTTGATTACGACCCGCTTCAACAAGAACCGTTGCATCAAACGCTGCATCCTGATAAGGTTGCAACCGAACTTGCCACTCCTGCACATAGGGACGTTGATGAAGTTGATTTAGATCGGCTTGAAATTGCTCCTGAGATTCGCGGGCAATGAACGTGATTATTGGCTTACCAGCCAGAAGGCCTTTTGAATGTTGAGCAATTTAGCAGCAGCCCGGTTGGAATCCTGGATAATCCCTTTTCGTTTGTGATTAGACAGGCATCGGGAACGAACTCCAACAACCCCCGGTAGTGCTGACGTTCTAACTCTGCTGCTTCGTTTGCAATAATGAGCTTTTGATTTTGCTGAAACAGCATTTCTGTAGCAACGCGTAAGCGCTCAGAAGCGATGCCTAATTCTTTCAGAACGGCGGGCAGTAGAGAGGGCGACAAAGCGGAAGACTCGTTAATCTCTTGGTAACGACTTGCCAGCCGATGTGACATTGCTTCCACTTGCTGAGTAAAGACAGTTGAGTTCATACGTGCCCCCTTTCTTCAAATACATCCATCTCCAAAGCGCAATAAAAAAGTTAGCCAGAGTAATATTTTTATTAAAATTTTCTGTTGAAAAATCAACGCTCATGTTGTTAAAAATCCGCAACTTTGTTAAGCCTAATTGCAGAAGAAGATGAAAGTCTGTCCGATTCCGGACGGTGAACCTCTTTCAAGCTAAAGATTTTCCAAAAATTATCCGGGACCTCCTCCTGGTAACCGAGTAAACTCTCCTTTAATTGCTGCGTAGCATTCACAGGAAGTTAGTTCTAACCCCCCGGTCTAAGATGCAAATCTGACCTCGCGTGTACTGAATAATTCCTGCTGTCTGAAGCGTTTTTACCGCTTCTGTAACTCCAGATCGGCGCACACCTAGCATGTGACTCAGAAATTCGTGAGTCGTTGGTAGCACATCTGACTCAATGCTATCTGCAACTAGCAGCAACCAACGTGCTAGCCGCTGCTCTAGCGTATGCAAACGATTGCAGGCGGCTGAACGGGAAACCTGGTTATACAGTGTCTGCATGTAGCGCAACAGTAGTCGCTGTAGTGTTCCACCTCGATCGAACTCAGCTCTTAATACCTGTACTGGTATTTGTGTGGCCTCTCCTTCAGCCTGTACAACCGCATTGTTTACGGCAATGCCATCTCCCAAGAATGCAGAGACGCCAACCACTCCTTCCCCACCCACCAGACCAACTTCAACGGTTGAACCGTCCTCCATCTCAGCAATTAAAGAAACCAGCAATCGATGGGGAAAATAAATCGAATCGATTTCTGTCCCAGAATAATGAAGAACCTGTTTAAGTGAAAGCTTGACAACTTTCATATGAGGAACTAGTCGTTGATATTCCTCAGGGGACAAAACGGCAAGCAATCGATTTTTTGTCTTTATTTCATCAGAATAATCATTAGGCAACAGCCAGGCTCCTTCCAATTGCCAGTCGAGTAAATTAATTGACGATGAAGAGGAAAATGCGAAAGAAACCTAATGTCAGAAGTTTTATCTAGTAAGGGTTATCTTTCTAACGTTCAACCTCGATGCTTGTAACAATACTCGATGCTTGTAACAATATCAGTTAAAACTTAATGCTGCTTTTGTCATCCGAGAGATGTTTTCGTTAAAGGATAACGTAAACAAATCGACATTTTCAGCAATTAGTAGAAGACTATGTAAATAAGCTGACCCATAACTAAAAAATTACCCCAAAGCTCACCAGTTTCATCTTTCTAATGACAGATGTTCTTTCAGCGGAAAAAATTAGCAAAGCATCTTAGTCTCTGTATTCCCGTTCACTAGTGCTCTTAATGCAGTCTCCTCTCTCAGGTTGGACGCTAACTATTTGTTTTAGTCACTAATTTGAAGTTGATCGTAAAGAGGTCCAACATTCCTCGTAGGGCTACCAACCGAAAATTAGAAGACTGCTCCGTTTCGGTTGGTAACTTTTTATACATTGCAGTCCTAAATCATTTATGAAATGGGATGTGAAAAAGATTTCCTGTGGAAATCCTTTTCACAATCCAAATAGGATCGCTGTAGAACTAGAAAACCTAAATTAACAAGGAATATTAACAGCGCTTACCCTGCAAAAACCAGGTTTTTCGTTAGTCAAACTATGTGGCGACAGGTGGAAAAACTGCGCCTTGCGTTACCCCATGTTTGGTGATTTCGTCGTAATCAATATCCTTCTGGTTATAGTGCTTAATAATTTTTTGAATGTAAGAATTTGCAGTTGTCTTCAATGTCTGACACGACGCGAACGCAGGTAAATTGCGTAATGTTTGAGTAATTTCCTGGCCTGCTTCTACACCGTGCTGTTTGTGCCCGTTTTCATGCACCTGCAAAGCAGCCATGTATTGCTGCCACTGGACTTTGAGCGATCGTGATGCCCCTGTGGGTGGTGTCCATTTTGGCAAGGTAAAGAGAATATCAACGTTGGTATTTACGGATGTAATGGTGCATCCATTTCCACGCATTACAAAATTGTAGGAACTGCGGACATACCAATCGGTGTTTGCGTCGTAGTGAATCTGTTCAACCTGACTTACTGGCCCACTTTGAGACATTTGAGAGCGAAGCGCGATCGCGGTAGAACCAGCGATCGGGTAGTAGCGATAGCGAACCTTTACCCTTGGCTGATCGGTCTTTTGTTGAAACCCGAACTGAGCCGCCTTCAAACGATAAGGAATAACTGCCGCATCAACCGGATCGGCAAAAGTAGGAACCTTTGGTGAAGCAAGTTCCCTAACTGGAGGATTCGGTTGAGGCGATGATGTAACAAATGGGGCGTTTGTTTTGTCAGAGCATCCCGTTACTAGAGCAAGCAAGCAGAGCGCGACAAGCCGATGGTCTATCACAGTTAACCTTTCAAATAATCTTAGACATCAGAATTCCCAGCCTGAGAATTAAATTCACAACGACTGGTGTTAGAAGATACAAGACGGCACGGGATTCCACCGGATTTCTTCCCTAAGACAGATGTTAAGAATTGTATGAGTTGATGCCGCAGCACGAAAATTGCAAAGAGGGGAATAAGTCAGACCACAACGGACCTGAAACACCATCCGCTTCACTTTGAGCTACGGTTTGGCAGAGGTTGATTCAACGAATAAATGGGGCCGCTGTTTGCCATTGAAACTGCCATGTACAGCATGTTTTGCCGCTCTGGGGTTGAGAAGCGAACGGTGTAATACATTCCGTCTTGCTGCCACATAACGGAGGAAATGGTAGACGAGGGTTGTTTGAAATGTTATCCAGCACGTACCCCGAATTTCTCTGCTTAATTGAATGGGGGTAGCCGCTGCTAAATGTTGACGAAACTCTAAGCGGGCTAAAAGAATCAACGCTGGCAACGGAAAAAGTGCCGATCCAGCAAAGTTGGGGTTGTTATTACAGCTCAATAGATCGATCGCAATGCCAAATGGCGAGTCGTTCAGATGAACTTGAACAATAAGCTTCTGAATGAACTCGTCGTCAGCCGGATCTCGCAGCAGAATCTTAGAAGGTAGTCGCATCGTAAAGCCTGACGGCAACGATCGCTGAATCTGACTAAGTTTAGAAGCCAAAACATCAGCGGGATGAGCTGTTGCCTTTTCAGTCAGACTGGTTGCAGCTAGTAAAACGGGGATGGCTGCGATCGACATCAGTAAACCACATAAAGACGACATCCTGTAGACCATCACAGCGTCGGATTAATACTTTCTAAGTGTTCTGTTTTTGTAAGATTAATTAACCTAACTTAAAACTCTTTCAATGGCAAATATAGTCAGGAGGAACACATTTGCCCCCAGACCCCGTTATTTCTAGCCCTGCTTCCCGATGTTTGTTCAAAACGGGATATCATCCTCCTCATCGGAGTCGATCGCCTCATCCGGATCATTCCACAAAGCAAGGGGCGATGTTTCTGGTAACGGTTCTACTGGGGTCGCAAGGGGTTCCTCGGCTCCAGCAACAACGTCATTACCTGCGAGATCGACAACCTTCCCGCCAAAGAACTCAGCAAGCTGTTTTGCTGCCCGCGACACATCATCTTCTTCCCACGATTCTGTTCGAGGAGCGATCGAAAAGTGAGCGTCATTGGAAACCGGTTCAGGAGATGCTTTGGATTGGCGAGACTTGGGGGTATCTCTAGCCACAGGAGGGCTTTGAGTTGGTTCGGGCACATCGGTTGAGTTGATGTCGTGTTGCCCATTTCTATTAGCACCAGGGTCTAACTGGCTGGGGAGGATGTGGGGAAGGGTTGGAGGATGTCGATAGTTCTCTGGCAGCTTTGAGGTCCGCAGGCGTGGCAATTTCGAGATTCACGCTCACCTTGCGACTCAGCGACTTCTCAAAAGCAGCCTCTAAATTTGAAATTTTGGTCTTAGCGGTCTTATGCCACTGGGCTGAGATCCCAACATGGGCTTCTTGCTCGGTCAGGCTCAGTAAACACCCTTGCTGACGCAATAAGGTTTGGGTTGAAAAGGGCTGAACCTGTTTCAGCATCTCCTGCCAGATATCGTTGAGTCCGAAGGTAGGATGGGAAGACGGACTGTTTGCTGCACCAGAATCCCCATCGTCTGTTTCGTTATTGAGTATCTCAGGAGGCAGGGAGGAAAACGAATCCTGTTGAGCGATCGCCGGAATCTCAGTTGCAGGAAAATGCTGTGGTTGGGGATCCGCTGGAGGAATGGCATCACTCGTCTCAGTCCTGGTTGCGACGACGGGTGCAGATGAGGGAGAACTGACAGCAGAGCGGTTTTGCGAAGAGGGTGGACTTTCACGGTTGACTGGTTGCCGACCGTTCGCGATCGCTGGTTTCGAGACAATACCACGGTTGATCGGACGACTCTGTAAGATGGCGGACGGCAGTAATCCCATCAACGTCACTTCCAGCCATAATCGAGGTTGCGTCGTACTCTTAATCTGCCCCTCGGAACTGCGCAGGTGTTGCTGCCCTGCCAGAATTGCTGCCATATCCAACTGTTTTGCAAACTCGCACAGCTGTGACCAGGTAGACGAAGTCATCGCAACCAGGTCTCCACGAGCGGGTGCCGTTTTGGCGATGAGTAAATCCCGGTAAAAGCTAGCCAGATTTTGCAGCACAATTAGAGGCTCCCGTCCCCGATCCATCAGGCGACGAGTGCTGTCTAGAAGTGCTTCAGGGTTGTCCTGAGCGATCGCCTCCAGCAAGCGCATCAAGTCTCGCTCTGGCACGGACCCAACCAGATCCCACACCTTCTCAACCGTAATCTCGCCCCTCAGCAAACTGAGTTGATCCAGCAAACTTTCGGCATCCCGCAATCCCCCTGGGAGATCTGGCCGACGAGGGTGAGTGCATCATCGGTAATCTTGATCGCTTCCCGATCTGCGATCATCCTCAGATGCTTGACCATTGCATCCAGCGGAATGCGGCGAAAGTCAAACCGCTGACAGCGAGAAATAATTGTGGGTAGAACTCGTTGCGGATCGGTGGTTGCCAGGACGAAGACGACTCGATCGGGCGGTTCCTCCAGGGTTTTTAGCAGCGCATTAAAGGCTGCTGTACTGAGCATGTGAACTTCATCAATGATGTAGACCTTGTAGCGGCACCGGACGGGTGCAAACTGTGCCCGCTCAATCAACTCGCGGATGTTGTCTACACCCGTATTGCTGGCCGCGTCGATTTCGATAACATCTAGAGCAGAGCCACTCGCGATCGATTTGCATACATCACAAATTCCGCAGGGCTTTTCGGTTGGCACCTTGTTCTTCAGACAGTTGAGCGACTTGGCTAGAATTCGGGCACTGGATGTCTTACCCGTTCCCCGCGCTCCGGTAAACAGATAGGCAGGCGCGATTCGCTGTTGCTGCAAAGCGTGGGTCAGGGTGGTTGCGATCGCCTCCTGCCCCACCAGATCTGCAAAGACCTGAGGGCGATACTTATGGTGCAGCGGTTGATAGGACATAACGCGTTAACAGTTCCCTATTTTCTAGCGTAACTACCAAGAAATAAGTGAGGAGCAAAGTGGGGAACCAGAAATATAGTTCATATATACTATTTTCGCCTATTATCTTGATTTAGACCATTTAGATAAGATACAAACAAATGTCGCTTGCCCGTTCTGGCGCGATGCTAAGTACTGTAATCGAAACTGTTTCAGCATGACAAAACTCCTTGAAGAAGCGATCGCAGCCCTCTCTCAACTCCCCGCCGCTGACCAGGATGTGATCGCCCGCCGAATCCTAGAGGAGTTAACCCTCAAAAAGCCAACAGTAGCGGCATTGGCCCCATCTAAAATTGAGCGAATTTATACCGACGGTGCCTGTTCTGGAAATCCTGGTCCCGGTGGATGGGGCACAGTTATTTACTTTACAGATGGTTCCATTCATGAAATGGGCGGAGCTGACCCCAAAACAACCAATAATCGGATGGAAATGCAGGCTGCGATCGAGGCGCTTAAATACCTCCAGAAAACTGGACAAACGGAACCGATCGAACTTTACACCGACAGCGAGTACGTCAAAACGGCATTACCCAGTGGATTAAGGGCTGGAAGAAAAAAGGCTGGAAAACGTCAACGGGAAAACCAGTCCTCAACCCGGAGTTATGGCAAGAACTGGATGCGCTCAATTCGCCTCAGGTGCAATGGCGTTATGTGCGAGGGCATGCAGGTAATGTGGGAAATGAGCGATGCGACGTGATTGCCCGTGCGTTTTCGCTGGGAAAAACTCCAAGTCTTCAGCAGAAGCCGGAATGAATTATTACAATTCGCAAATTATTTCTTAAATGAAGATGCTGAAGCTTAGTCTTGAGTGGCGGCTCATGTAAAGGTTCTTTCCCAAAGACAAATTTTTGTGAAAAACATTACTGTTGTCTAACAGCTTGTAAAACTATGCTGAGCTAACAGCGATCGTGCTGAGTGTTGCTGCCGCTTGCGGGTATCCACTCCAACCCTTTTCAATCAAGGTCTCAAGATGGATCCACACTCTTCTATTCACAATGACGCTCCCGAAAATTTGCCGCGGGATGTTCGAGTAGACCAACTGCGGGATCTACTGGATACCCTGCACATTGCAGACGAAATCGCCAGTAAAGGCTATCTCATCACAAGCTCCGAACTTGCTGATTTGATGGATATCAATGCCAGTGCTGTTACAAGTAGGGGAGACAACTGGGTTTGGCGCAACTGGGTTGTTTCAAGGGTCAGACGGGAAGGCAACCAGATTCTGTGGCAGCTAGAGCGGGTTGACTAGGGACGCTAACCGGAATAATGTTTCAGTGCATAAATAAAGGGCAAAAGGTAAAGGAAAAACCGCTCAGGTTAATCTCTTTCCCCTTTCCCCTTTCCCAGAACCTAAATTACACCTCAGGATATAGCCATAGAGGTTAGGGCATCTTATGGTCTTAAAACTCTTTGTTGAGGGCTATTTGCTCCCTGACTCCTGACCCCTGACCCCTGACCCGTGCTATCGATCACTCGAGGTTCTTGAAATTGCGGGGTCCAGTGTAGCCAGAGTACTTCGCCAGGTTTTCTAGCGTTTGGACACCTGAATAGTACTTTCCGTTAATTTCCCAGGTAGGAAAGCCGAAGGGCTGGCCTGTCTGCTTTTCAACATCGGGAGAGATTTTTCGCAGAGCGAAATCTGGGAATTCTTGCCGTCGGCTGTGCATTCGACATAGTTGATGTAAGGGAACGCTTCCTTGCCAAAGGCTTTCTCCTGGTCATGACAGTGGGGGCACCAGTAAGCCCCGTACATCTTGGCTCCAATGCTCTTCAGATATTTTGCCAGTCCAATTTCTGCATCGGATGACGTGGTTTGGATGGGCGGGGAGCTTTTGGATCGGCGGTGTTTGTCGCAACTGAGGCTCCATTGTGGGAGTAGATGGCCAGCGTGGCAATTATCGTAACCATTGCCGCAATGATGCCCGTGAAGACCAACTGTCCAACGTCGTCCCAGTCCCGTCCAACCAACGTCACAACGAACATGCTCAAGGCAAAGATTGCAGAGGCAAGGCAGAAGTAGCAAAGCCCTCCAACGCCAAACTTAGAGACAAACTGGGAGAACATGATGAACATCAGGTAACCGCTGAAGATGGTCATAGCGGTTGCCCCAATGAACAGCAGCAGCCAGGTCCATTTCTCTAGTTGGTTGCGGAATGGCCTATTTTGCTGTGGATTTACTGCCAGTGGACCCAGCGCGAAGAGTGCCATACCGATGTAAGCAAGCAACCCAAATAGCGCAAGCGGTAAACCAAAAATCGTCGCGTAGGAACTCTCGAGAACCCGCTCACATCCGCTGGTTGGGCAGGTTGTGGCAGTGTTCGTTAATCGGTTAATGGTCAAATATCCCGTGTTGATGACACCAAAATAGCGATCGCCCCGATGATATAGCGGGACCAGCGATGAATCCAGGGCGTCGAACGGCGGCGATTGACAAGACTAGACATAAAAATCCTCAGAACCTGGCTGTTCTCCTGGAGTGGTATTTTACTGCTCTTATTTTGCCCTATACCAATTTTGCCTTATTGAACTTTAGGAAATTGGCGGACGAGGGTCCGATACTGGGTGCGTTGCGCGTTGAGTATTGAGAGAGGACGCTGACTGGGTTTCAACCTTTGCAGCGCAACTGCGGCGAGTCGCTTCAACAAAACGGCTGACCCGAATGGGATCGATCGGCTGGTCACGACGACCATGCCGCTTGAGGGAACTGGACGCGATAACACCATCGGCAGCCTGCATCAGCGTTGGAATATTCTCCCAACTTGCGCCACTACCAATAAATACGGGGTGCCGTTGGCCGCAGCAGTGGCAAGTTCGAGATCTTCCAGGTTGGGGGCTGCCGGTTGCCCAACCAGAGAGAATTACAGCGTCGGCCAGTCCACGTTCGATCGTGTCCTGCACGGCGACAGTCAGGTTTGGTGAACTGAGGGGACGGGCATGCTTGACCAGCACATCTGCAAAAATCTTTACATCGCTGCCCAACTCCCTTCGGTAGCGCAAAAGCTCATGCGCCCGACCTTCGATCAATCCCTGATCGGTCACCATCACCCCAGTCAAAACGTTGACCCGGATGAACTGCGATTGAGTGCAGGTGGCGATCGCCAACGCGCTGTGGGCATCGTTCCGCAGCACGTTGATGCCGATCGGCAGCGTCACCATATGCATCAGGCGGCTCACGATTAAGCTCATGGCGCTGACCACTGCCGGGTCTGTCTGATCTTTGGGGAAGGGTGCGTCAAAGAAGTTTTCGACAATGATTCCATCAACGCCACCCGATGCGAGGGCGGTTGCCTCCTGCTCAGCCCGATCGATCACGGCCTTCAAACTTCCTCCCCAATTAGGGAGGTGGGCAAAGGCAGTAGATGAACAACGCCAATGATGGGATTAGAAGTCTTAAATGTCTGATTCAGGTCCACGTGCGTAAATAATCCGGCTTGGCTGAAAGGTCGGATATGAAAATGATAGCTTTTTAGGGGACGGTATTTTGAAAGGATGAGGGATGAGGGATGAAAAACTAAAGGCTAAAGGATGAGGGCTAAAGGCAAAATTAAGAGTTAGGAACTAAGCGCTAAAAATTAAAGCCTCCAAGTTCTCAACCTCAATTTTCAATTCATCACCGCCCATTGCCTATTGCCTATTGCCCATTACCCATTATCCATTACCCAATTCAAAATTCTCAATTCCTCATTCTTAATTCTGTTCATCCCTTCCTACCACCTATTCCCTAACTCAACTGCACAACAGGCTGATCGTCCAAGAGCGTTCTTAGCGCCAGCAGGTCTTCGACAGTGATGCGAAGAAAGCGTTGGTCATCGACGCGAAACAGGACTTTGACACGATCGCTTCCAGGATGGCCAGGCG
This sequence comes from Kovacikia ellensis JS3, assembly GCA_034541955.1. Classification (GTDB taxonomy): domain Bacteria; phylum Cyanobacteriota; class Cyanobacteriia; order Leptolyngbyales; family Leptolyngbyaceae; genus Kovacikia. The sequence goes on from JAVYJL010000003.1 coordinate 550,697, forward strand.
GATCAAGCTGGGCCACATCACGGGCACCGTCTCGATCATTAAGGGGTTGGACCTGAGTTTGACCGCTGCCAATGCGTCGGGTTACGAGGCGATCGCCATCAAAGTACACTTCGGTCTGGTCTGCATCGGTTCCCATTTCACCGATAATCAACTCGATGCTGGGCTGGCTCTCTACTGACGCTCCCAACACCAGCTCAACTGGATTGCTCATGGGGTAGGGCTGCCCTGCCTTGATCAACGGATGCCAACTGTGGCAATTGTTGCGGCGATCCCAATAGCGGATACCGTAGCTGTGATAAAGAAAATCTTTTAGCTCAACCCCTGACTGAGTTGAAGGGCACCTTGGGCGATCGCCTCAAACGGTTTCTCACACCGAATTTTGCTCGCCTCGAAATACTGCTGAACCCAGGATTGAATCGCGGGAATCTGCACCGTTCCGCCAACCAGCAATACCGCATCAATGTCATCGACGGTCATCCCTTGCCGCCGCGCCTGTTGCAAGAGTTGGGACATCGCCTCGTCCAGTCGCTCAAAAACTGATGCTGCGCGAGGATGTCCTCAAACTGGGTTCGGTTCAGTTGCAGTTCATAACTCTCGAAGGTTTCATCGTTGAAGTACACCTCCTGCGCCTGGTTTTGCAGGGAAAGCTGAATCTTTAAGCGTTCTGCCAGTCGAGTCGTTAATGGGGTAACCGCTAAACCTTGGCTGGAAGCAAAATAATCTACCAGCCAGTTATCGATATCCGAACCACCCAGATTTTGCCCAACTTTTGCCAGTACACGGGCAATTTTTGGCTTTTGCCCCGACTGTTCTGCAAAGGATTTTTGGCCCCACTTGAGAATAAACCCAACAGGTTTGGTTTTGGTCTGACTGCTGCTGTCTAAACGCACCAGGGACAGATCCAGGGTGCCGCCCCGAAGTCAAGCACTAAAAGGGTTTCCCGGTCTGCTAAGCCATAACCCAGGGCCGCTGCGGTTGGCTCATCCAGCATTCGCACCTGCTCGACTTGGAGAGAATTGCAAACCTGCCCTAACCAGTGACGATAGGCTTCAAAGCTATCTACGGGAACCGTGAACACGATCGACTCTCCGCTTCTGGTTCCGTCGCCTTGAGTTGCTCAATAATTTGGGTTAGAAACCATTGCCCTACCTGCTCAAAGCTAACCGTTTGACCATCCAGTTCAGGCAAAAATCCCTGTACAGAAGAGCCAATTCCTCGCTTGAAGTTGCGGAAAAAGCGGGGATCACTGCCCAGGTCAAGGGCACGATCGCGCACCGCCTGACCGACAGTGATCATTTCTTTGTTAGCATCCTCGACATACACGAGGCTAGGAATTAACGGTGGGTTTTGCCCAGATCGATAGGTTATTCCGGGGAGGGTTAGGGTTTCTGGTTGTTGGTTAACCCGATTCCAGCGGGCAATGACGGTATTACTGGTACCAAAGTCGATCGCGATTCCCATGTAGCTCTAATTAAATAGCTCTAATTAAATTAAATGAGTTGCCTCATCACGCTGCTTCTTTATTGACGATACCAATTGATAGGACATTGGGGATCGCGATCGACAATCTCAACCGTAAAAATTTCCTGCTCTTTACCCCATGCAGCCTTTTCCATCGCCTATCGTCAAAGGGTGAACTCAAGATGTGTCTGCGGATCAACGCTAGCTGCCATCATTCATCAGTCAATCAGAGAGCATTATGGCTTTAGCACAACCTCAACAAAGGGTATAGATGAACAGGAGGCCAGAATATGAAGAGCTTTTCGAGCCAGGGGTTTCAGACAACTCTGGCGTTGATTTTGGTGGGCATTGTTGCTCTGATTGGGCTGAACTCCTTCGTTATCATCAATCCGGGCGAAGCGGGAGTACTGAGTATTTTGGGAAAAGCCCAGGATGGCGCACTGTTGGAGGGAACTCATCTGAAGCCGCCCCTTATTTCCAAAGTTGATATTTATGATGTGACAGTTCAGAAGTTTGAGGTTCCCGCTCAAAGTTCAACGAAGGATCTCCAGCAGTTATCTGCCAGTTTTGCAATTAATTTTCGACTCGACCCCACACAGGTTGTAGAGATTCGGCGAAAGCAAGGAACACTGCAAAATATTGTGTCCAAAATAATTGCACCCCAGACCCAGGAATCCTTCAAGATTGCTGCTGCCCGTCGCACCGTGGAGGAAGCCATCACCAAGCGAGACGCACTGAAGCAGGACTTTGATGTGGCTCTGGGCGATCGCCTACAGAAGTACGGCATTATCGTATTGGATACCAGCGTAGTGGATTTAACGTTCTCGATCGAATTCTCTAAGGCAGTCGAGGAAAACAAATCGCTGAACAGCGAGCACAGCGAGCCGTTTATATTGCCCAGGAAGCCGAACAGGAAGCTGAAGCGAACGTTAACCGGGCCAAGGGCCAGGCAGAAGCCCAGCGCTTACTGCGAGGAACCTTATCGCCGGAGATTTTGCAGCGACAGGCGATCGACAAATGGGACGGCAAGTTTCCGCTGGTAATGGGCGGCAACAACACACTCCCCTTCATAAACATCGACCCAGCAAAGTTAGAGCCAAGCAGTACAACAAACTAAGGCGTACTTTAAAGGGCTGCGGACTAAGGACTGATAAAGGTTGAATACTCAGCACTGCTTCAACCGGAAGCTGACGGCCCTCAAAGCAGACTTTAGAAGATGGGGGTTATGACAAAAGCCTCCTTCAAAATTGAAGGAGGCTGCCCTGCATCAACACGTGCATAAGCTTACGGGATTCTCTTAAGCGGAATTGGAAACAGGAACTAGCTCAACCACTTTTAGAACCTGTTCAAGAGTGAGAGGCTTGAACAGACAGGCTTGGAATCCATCCGCCTCGTTTGCTTGTTTACTATCAGGCGGAAGCATTTCATAGATCGCGATCGCTGGAATAGCGCTTAGCCCAATTTCCATTTCGGACGATCGCCATTTTTCTATAAACAAGTGTCCATCTTCATCTGAAAAGTTAGCATTGCAAACTATCGCATCCGGTTGGAATTGTTTCAGGATTGAGAACGCTTCTTCACAAGAGTCAACAACTATAATCGTAACGCCTTCAATCTTCTGCAAAAGCGGAAGAATTTCCTGAAGCTCTATTTCATTTTCGACAACTAATACGATCGTTTTTCCAAATTCGTCTTCGCCCATTGCATAACCTAGAAGTCTTTCTTATCAAAGACTTTCTTCTTTTTATAAGAAACGAGTGAGGTAGACGGTTTCCACAAATCTTGCGTCGAGTTAGCAGGAAAGTCTCTTACATTACTATACTTCTTTTAAAGAAGATTTTTGTGTCTTCTTCTTGTAAAAGAATTTACGTTCCAGTGCAATAAACGTTCTTGGACTCGAAAGCTTCTCACAAAGCTTTTGAACCTCCCAATTAATCTAAGGTTGCTGTAGCTAATTCATAAGATGGTTATTTCTTAATACGTTCCTGCAGTCGATCACCGTCACCGTTTCATAGAAAACTCTCGTGCTGACAATCCAAGAATCTTGAGAGCGCTCCTGCGCAAGCATGTAAAGAAATTCACGATCGCTGAACGCTGACAGCTATGAGCTATCAGCAAGTTTGGTTAGATACATGCGTCTACTTATCGGCGCGTTCCGATGGTTGGATCTTGATAGGCAGGATCACGATAGGTCGTACTCTTGTGTCTCCGACGCAGGCCAGCTAATCCTGCTAGACCAATTAACCCAAGCCATCCATAGTTTGTGTGGCGGTCTTGACGTGTAGAATAAGTTCCTCCCGCATCACTTCCTCCTGTGCTACCTCCGGAGGTTTGCGCCGATGCAGGCAGCATTGCAGGTAAGACTGCAAGCCCCACAGCGATGACCCCGGCTCCCAAGAATTTAGATAATTTAGACGGTTGCATCTCAAACTCCTTCTTGTTGTTGAATTACTACCCCAAACGTTAAAAACATCAAATACAAACCGAATCAATCAGCAGAGTTATCTGTAAGTAAACTCAGTCTGTATATAACGATTCTGAATGGATTGTGAGAAGGGATTCCAATGGAATCTCTTCTCACAAAGCCTCTCAATCTCACAACTGATTTAGGACTGCTATAGACGGTAGTCATATCAATCTGATCTGAGAACGTTGCAATTGGGTTAGGGGCGAATGGCCATTCACCCCTACAGAGGGTTGATGTGTAGCAAGTTCTATTTGAGCGGTGTCAGTTAGGTTTGAAATCGAGAGGTTTTGCGGGAGGCAAACGTTTCCCTCAATCCATGCAGAATTCGGTATAAAAACACAAAAAGCAGCCCCAAGAAGGCTGCTGTAATGAATAGAGTTAAGATGTCTAGCCCTTAGAGTAGGCCGCAGCGATGACAGCGATATGACGAAGATGCTTCAGATTAAGAACCATTTCACTTCGGTATGCATTGCAACAAGCCATAAGTGGGAAACTGTGGTTAAATAAGTTACGGTAGTCTGATAGGCAAACCGTAGTATATTTCTGGTACCGTCCCACTCCTCAATCCACTGCAATGGGTATAACTGTTCACAACGTCTCAAAGCATTTCGGTTCATTCCACGCTGTTGACAACGTTAATCTAGAGATCCCTACCGGGAAGCTCGTTGCGTTGTTGGGTCCGTCAGGTTCTGGTAAATCGACGCTGTTACGGATGATTGCTGGTTTGGAAAAACCTGACTCGGGTGAGATATGGCTGACGGGCGAAGATGCTACACATCGTTCAGTGCAGGATCGTGGAATTGGCTTTGTATTTCAGCATTACGCCCTGTTTAAGCATTTGACTGTTAGACAAAATGTTGGATTTCCTCTGGAAATTCGAAAAGTAGCTAAGAATAAAATCCATAACCGAGTGGAAGAATTGCTTGAGCTTGTGCAATTAAAGGGGTTGGGCGATCGCTACCCGTCTCAGCTCTCTGGCGGACAACGACAGCGGGTTGCCCTTGCCAGGGCGTTAGCGGTTCAGCCCCAAGTTTTGCTGCTTGATGAGCCGTTTGGTGCGCTTGATGCTAAGGTTCGTAAAGAATTACGTGCCTGGTTACGCCGCTTACATGATGAAGTCCACGTTACAACAGTCTTTGTGACACATGACCAGGAAGAGGCAATGGAAGTTGCTGACCAACTCGTGGTAATGAATCAGGGACGAGTAGAGCAGGTTGGCACAGCGGCAGAGCTTTACGACAATCCCACAAGTCCCTTTGTTATGAGCTTCATTGGGCCAGTTAATATCCTGCCTCCAAGTGCTGCCATTTTGCCAGATACACGAGTGATTGAGGGCGATCGGCTATTCCTACGTCCTCACGACATGGTGATCGTGCAAGATTCGGCGGAAAATGCGGTTCCGGCTAAGGTCGATCGAGTAATCCATCTGGGATGGGAGATCCAGGTTGAGTTGCTCTTGCAGTCTGGGCAGATGGTGACCGCTTATCTAAGCCGCGATGACTTTGAGAAGCTCAAGCTTGAACGCCATCAGGACGTATATGTACAACCGAAGGAAATCAAAACCTTCCCCAGCTACGCTTTGAACTAGAAGCAACTGCTGACTTAGGATCATGAATTAAATAACCTGATCAACTGCAACCCTTTACCTGTACGGGCGCGGCATTCGGCAGCGCTCTCTGGAACAATGGCAAGGCTTTTACCGAATGCCACGCCCCTACGCAGGAATTACCCCTTAATAAATCCTCGACCTGAGTAGAGCGATCTCAGTCAGTTGGGCATTCTGACATCCTTTAATGAGGATGTTATAGAAATCTCTTCGCTGCTAGAGGTTTGTCAGCATGCGAAAGTTTGACAGTATGCGGAAAAACGTTGCAAAGCCAGGAAGTTGAAGTGGGCGTTCGTTGCCACATTCACTTTCTGGTTTTTGCTGTTTGACGCGTTCCTAACTGCCACCTTCTCATCTAGAGGACTTATGCAAAAGGCTGTTAGATGCCCGAATTCTGCTAGAAGCTCTCACCATCCGTATACCCTTGTTGTAAAGATCGGGAATTTGCATAAGTCCTAGGGCCTGCTTCAAAACCCCTAACTTCCGGTTGAGGTTGTGCAGGCTACTGAGTACTGAGTATTAACCCTCTCAGCACTCAGCACTCAATCTTAGTTCCTTTAAAGCACAAGCTAGTAAAAACAAAACTCGGGGTAATTACTTAAACAATTTTCAAGTCTGTTCGGTAGGCTGAATTGAATAAGAAACTGTAGACTTTAATTTTCAGTGCTCTGTCGAGCATATATTACCAGGGTGGATCAACAAGATAAGCACGAACATCCAGACGGACGTGAACTTGCACAAGCAGAACCCTACAAGGTTTTGGAATCTTCACGGCCAGAAAGTCGATTTTGCTAGCAAGCGCTGGTTTCGCTCTTTTTGCAGTGACGGCTGGGCTAACGTCTGTAATCTTGCACATGCGCCCTTCCTTGCTGGCTACGTTCAGTGTTGCATCCTGGTCTTCAAAAGAATCTGCAAGACGATCGCCACAGACCCTAACCCACCATTGAATGTTCGTTCCAGTCCAGTTTCTGCTCCTGACAACGTTGTTGGCAAGCTTAGAAATGGCACCCAGTTAACGATCGTTGATGAGAATGACGGGTGGCTAAGAATTTCTCGGCCTTTGGAAGGGTGGGTTTATAAGGAGTTGACCGTAACGAGTTGCGTCTCTGCAGCCACTGCCAGGGTTGCCAACCCCACTCCAATCGATAATGGAAGCAACATTTTGGCAGAAGCTACCGAGTACTACCATTCTGGAAACCTTGAGGGAGCGATCGCCCTCGCGCAGACTGTTCCCGCTAACCAACCGTCCTATCAGCTAGCCCAGGGAACGATCGTTCAGTGGCAGCAGGATTGGAAAGTGGCCGAAACAGAATTTTACGCTTCCCAGAAAGCAGTGAGAGAAGGCCGATGGCAGGATGTTCTGACCAAAATCAAAACCTTTCCCGACAACCGTTTCTGGCGCGGAAAAATGGCCCCTCTTGTAAGAGCATCAATTCAAAAACAGGTAGAGACGCGGAGGTAGCGGCGATAACGGGATGCGGAGATGGGCAGATAGGGCTTCTGTCAGGGTTTTTCTTCCGGTCTAGTTGTTTCGGTTAACCAGACGCATAATTGGGGCACCCTAGAACGAGAGATAGCACTTCTACTTACAGCCGTTTTAGATTGCGTAAGCTACGCCTGCTTCACTGTACCCGGACAGGATTTGTGGTCTGCTTGTCTGAAGACCGTTGTAAAAAACAGGATCGTGGTGGGACTGCTATCTCCAACCGGGAAACCTAGTCAACCGTTAATACTTCTCTATACGCAGGGTTGCTGTATTGTTCTGTCACCTCGTGTCAAGCGAATTTAGCGATCGATTTATGCCTCCAACCCTGCATGAGGGAAATGGTCAGGCATTGCATTTAGAATCGACGCTTCAAGACTTACCCCGCTACAGTTTTCAAATTGAGTCTAGTCATGCCGGATGGGAGCTTGCTCAGGTATTTGAGCAGCACCCTCTTCTTCCCGGAGTTATTCTGGTCGAGCAAGGGCATTTCCTCGGAATGATTTCCCGGCAGCGATTACTTGAATACCTAATCCGTCCCCATGGCAGCGACTTTTTCCTGAAAGAATCGTTGCGGGTGCTGTATAGCTATGCCCGTTGTGAACCGCTTGTGCTGCTTGGGAGCACACCAATTATTGTGGCAGCACAGCAGGCACTGCGCCGATCGCCAGAGTTTCTAAACGAACCAATTTTAGTGCAGGTTGGTTCCGAATCCTTTCACCTGCTGAATGTTCATGCTCTCAACATTGCCTACTGGCAAATTCGAGGAATTGAAACCCAGGTTCGATACGAACGAACGCAAGCCCAAATGATCCAGAGCGACAAGATGGCAAGTTTGGGGCGATTGATTGACGGGGTTGCCCATGAAATTTTGGACCCAATTAGTTTTATCTGGGGAAATCTCAGCCACGTCACTGCATACAGCAACAGTTTGCTGAAGTTGCTGGCTGCCTACGAGACCCAGTTGCCCAATCCACCCAGCGGTATCGTTCGGTTGAGAGAAGAACTAGAAGCCGACTTTCTGTGTCAGGATTTGCCCCAAACGATTGAAAGCATTCGAGCAGGAGCCGATCGCCTGTCCAAGCTAGCCGTCAGCCTGCAAAACTTTTGTCATATTGATGATGTTTACCCAAAACCTGCTGATCTGCATGAGTTGATTGATGGCATTTTGCTGCTGCTCAAGAGCCGTCTTACCAGTGAGATTCAAGTTATCAAGCATTACGATCGTTTACCGCCTGTTCCTTGCTATGCAGGGCAATTGAATCAGGTGTTGATGAATATTCTAAGTAATGCAGTGGATGCACTTATCAATCAGGCTGTGAGTCAGCAGATTGAGCAGGATCTCACCAATCGGCAGAACGTTGCCAAGTCTACAGACTCTATTTCTAAGCCGACGATCGAAATCACTACTCAGATTCGCTCCATTTCCCCAGTCAATAACGAAAAATCTCGCTGGGTTTTTATCTCGATCGCTGATAACGGTCCCGGTTTGTCTCCTGAAGCGCAAAAGCAAATTTTGGAGTCATTTTCGGTGAAGAAGCGTGCGGCGAAAGAAACTAGCCTTGCAGCAAGTTACCAAATTATTACGGCAAAACACGGTGGAAAACTGTACGTTCACTCACGAGGTACCGCTCCCGAAGAATCCTTTACTCAATGTGAAGAGGACATTTGTACCTTGGCTAAAACTACGGAAACCCGCAGCACGGGCACAGAATTTGAGATCTGGTTGCCGCTAGCCTGATGAGTCGTTTGAAAGATTTATCAAAACTTTTCTGTAGTTTTCGATACTTTTTAATATCTTTACCCATCCTCCCTAAAATCCTGGGAATAATACGGATAGATTCAACACGGTTATGGTCTAGAGGTAACGTATGTCAGACATTTCCTGCATGGTCTCCATCCCCAAAACTGCCCAGGAGTTAGAACAGGCTATTCGGCGTTATCGTACGGCAGATTTGCAAGGGGTTGAATTGTTTTGCCAGTGGCAAGCAATTCGGGTTGCGTCTCTCGAACAAACTGGAGCAGACATTGAGGGCGATCGTGTTCCCGGAGACGATAGTTACTAAGGCTGGTCGTTTAAATAAGAACCGCCATTGGGAGAGATATTAAGGGCTTTTCCCGGTTTAGAATACCAGAGTCCACTTAATGTCCATGGTGCAAAGTATGGCTGAACAGCTCCCCATCCCGATACTTGTGAACGGTGCGGCGGGCAAAATGGGCCGCGAGGTTATCAAAGCGGTGGCCCAGGCAGAGGATATGGTCCTGATGGGAGCAGTGGACCGCAGTGCTGAGCATCAAGGTCAGGATGCGGGGGAACTGGCGGGATGTGGAACATTAGAGGTTCCTATTACTAACGAATTTCAACCCATGCTGGCGTTTGTTTCTCAGGAGAAGCAACTGTCTGTAATGGTGGATTTTACCCATCCCGGTTCGGTTTATGACAATATTCGCTCAGCGATCGCCTATGGAGTGCGTCCTGTAATTGGCACAACTGGCTTGACCCTTGAGCAAATTCAAGACCTGGCAGAGTTTGCAGACAAAGCCAGTACAGGTTGCCTGATTGTTCCCAACTTTTCGATCGGTATGGTCTTGTTGCAGCAGGCAGCAATTCAGGCGTCCCAATATTTCGATCACGTCGAAATCATTGAACTCCATCACAACCAGAAGGCCGATGCGCCCAGTGGGACCGCACTGCAAACCGCCCAACTGCTAGCTGAGTTTGGTAAATCGTTCAATCCACCCACCGTAACGGAAACTGAAAAGCTACCGGGCGCACGAGGCAGCCATGCGGATGCTGATATTCGAATTCACAGCGTCCGTCTCCCTGGTTTGATTGCCCATCAGGAAGTTATTTTTGGTGCCCCTGGTCAGGTTTATACGTTACGCCACGATACGAGCGATCGTGCTTGCTATATGCCTGGTGTTTTGCTGGCAATTCGCAAAGTGATTCAGCTTAAGAATCTGGTGTACGGGCTGGAGAAAATCTTATAGTGCCCACGCGCTTTAGGTTGGTCGGGCGACATGAAAGGCTGAGACATACGACAGTTGAATTATGTCACCCTGCTGCTCTAGTACCTGTCGTAAGCCCGCAAACAACTGCTGTTGTTGCTGTGGCTCTAGCTTCAAGTAGGGAGAGTAGGTCGTTAACAGCATCAAATATTGGTCGATGGAATAAGTCACTTCCACCTCAACGTGTCCAGACACCATGTTTTTGAAGTAACCCGAGTCGATCGCCATTTGCCCCAATTCATTGAGGATTGCTATTTGCGTGTCGTTGGTTTCATAGGCGCGGATTAACGATGGGGCGTGGGTTCGGTAGACTGCCTCTAACTGCTGATGTACGTCGTATTGGGGCTGAAGTTCTTTATTCCATAACAAGATTAGATGGCCGTCTGGACGTAAAGCAGCGGCAGCTTTAGGATACCCCGTCTCTGGTGGAATCCAGTGAAACGAGCTTGCTGCCAACACAGCGTCAAACCGTTTGGGTTCTAATTCCCATTCTTCAAACGAACAGTTTTGTAGTTCCACATTGGAATACGATTCACAAGCCTGTTGAGCGAGGTGGTAAAAGTCAGAATTTGGCTCCAGGCAGCGCATGCGGCAACCTAGATTGGCAAATACAGGGGTGGCGATCGCTGGACCACATCCGACTTCTAACATGATTGAGTCAGAGGAAAGTTGAGCAATCTCTACAACTCGATCAACCAGCGTTTTAGGATAACGTGGTCTGACCTGATAGTATGCGTTGGCTGCGGGCGAATACCAATCTTTGCGTTGGTTCAAATCTCTGCCGTAGCACTCATTTGAAAGGATTTCTTTCAGATCTTTCATCAGTCTGCATTGAACATTGTTTCAATTCATTTTGCGGTAGTACCTAAATCGTAATGATTTTGCTTCTGCTAATGCCGATGGCTGGCGCCACTCATCATTACCTTGTTATGCCAATTTGAATTGGGAAGGCGACATATGAGAAAGAAGGCGATGGGCAATGGGCAATGGGCGATGGGCGATGGGCAATGGGTAATTCTATAATTTATCGCCTATTGCCTATCACCTATTCTTCATCTGTAGCACTTTTAAGGCACACCCTATTCAATTTTGTAGGAATGTGAATAGCAAATTCTGTCCCCTGGCCAGGTTGAGAAATGCATTTTAACGTTCCCTGATGCTTGTCCACCACAATCTGGTGGCTGATTGCCAGACCTAACCCTGTTCCCTTGCCAACTGGCTTTGTAGTGTAGAAAGGCTCAAACAGCCGCTCTTGAACGGATGAAGGAATTCCAGGACCGTTGTCAGTAATAGAAATCGCTACTTCATTGCTGTTCAACATTTTGGTAGAGATACGAATCTGTGGAGATTGATTTGTCATTTCAATTGAATCGGACGTATGTTCATCCAATGCATCGATCGCGTTACTCAAGATGTTCATAAACACTTGATTCAATTGTCCTGCGTAGCACTCAATCAATGGTAACTTGCCATAGTCTTTGATAACTTCAATCCCTTTGTGATCTGATCTGTCTTTAAGGCGACTGTGCAGAATCAACAATGTGCTGTCGATGCCTTCGTGGATATCCACGGGTTTCATCTCTGCTTCGTCTAAGCGGGAGAAGTTGCGAAGCGACAAGATAATTTGGCGAATGCGATCGGCTCCCATCTTCATCGATTTCAGCAGCTTGGGTAAATCTTCTGCTAAAAACTCAAGATCAATTTTTTCAACTTCTGTTTGAATGTCGTGAACGGGATTGGGATAATGGTGCTGATAAAGTTGAACCAAGTGCAGTAAATCTCCCGCATATTCGCTTGCAGGATTTAAGTTTCCGTAAATGAAGTTAATTGGATTGTTAATTTCATGGGCAATGCCAGCAATCAATTGACCCAGGCTGGACATTTTTTCAGTCTGAACCAATTGAGCCTGGGTTGTTTGTAACTCGTGCAGCGTTTTCTGAAGCTGTTGGGCTTGCGTTTGGGCTTGATGGGCAGCAGTGCGGGCTTGCTCGTATAGATCGGACTGGTCAATTGCGATCGCGAGTTGATCCGCAATATCCTGCATTAACTCAACCTCGGTCTCACTCCAAGGACGCACGCTTCTTGCATGTTCGCAAACGATGACACCTTGACGACCAGAATGAGTGCGAATGGAGACTGCCAGTAGAGAGGTAAACCCTTGTGACAGTAGCCGTTCCCGAATTTTATCGTGAGGTGACTTTAGCTTTGCGACATCATTAATTTGAAATACCCGACGCTGAAGCACAGCCTCACCTAACTCTTTAATCTCGCGGATTGGGTAATGATTCAAGTAATCTTTTGATTCAGGATTGAATGCTTCATGGCTTAACTTAAATTCGGTTGAACCACCGCCTTCGTACCACAAAAACTTACAGCGATCGACATCCAGCAAGTGACGAATCTCATGGACGGCTGTGCTGAGAATTGTATCCAGTTCCAGCGATCGCCGAATTTGGCTGGAAAGGTTGCGCTTCAGTAGTTCAACCCGATGGCTTAACGTCTGGAGATCTTGGTTGGCTTCAATTAATTCCCGCGATTTTTGCTGCAACAAGCAACTGTATTGAATCGCCTGAGATGCTTCTGCCAGCATGTCAATGACCAGTTCCGAGGTGGGAAACTGGACATCATCTATCCCCAACCAGGGTTGGGGTTTATGCAAAGCATCGTTGCTATAAACAATTTTAAACTGTCCATCGGGTTGAATTTTACCAATGCAGCACGTTTTCCAGAGGTGCTGGTTTTGCTCAATCCGCACAACACCGCCCGGTGTAGTGAGAGTCTGCCCACAGGCGGCTGCACGCACCTGATCGACATCAAACGATCGGGCTTGTTCAACAGCCTGTTTCCATAAATAGACCTGCACATAGGCGGCTTCTACCGGATCACAGGTGACGCGATCGTCGCCATACATTGCCTTAAAGTTACGAACAAAGGTGTGATTGTGGGGCGTCTCTAAGCTTTGAAAATAGTTGTGGGCTGCATAGTGCCCCACCATTGTTTCTGCCCCAATCTGGCTCACTTCATCTTCTGTGACGCTCACCGCCAAAATGGGAATGTCTTCAGCATGGATTCCTGCTGCTTTGTATTGCGGGTAAAACCCCAGGTTACTGTCGCTATTAACGGTGCTAAACACCACATCTGGCTGCGATCGCTTGATGCGTTGAACTGTTGCTTCAAACGATTGGACGCCGATCGGAATGTACTCCTCGCCCAGAACTGTGCCACCCATCCGTCGCAGTTTGGCTTTAATAATTTTGTGGCAGGTATGCGAGAAAACAATATCGGAACCCACCAGGTAGAAGCGGTTGCCTTTGTTCTCTAGTAACCAATTGACCGCTGGTTCAACCTGTTGGTTGGGGCAGGCTCCCGTATAGAAAATGTTTTTAGAACACTCCAAGCCTTCGTACTGCACGGGATACCAGAGCAGCGTGTTGAGTTCTTCCAGGGTTGGCAGGATATATTTGCGAACAGTAGAGGTCCAGCAGCCAAAGATGGCAGCGACGTGGTCCTGCTGCACCAGCTTTTTCACTTTCTCCGCGAAGATGACGGGTTCAGAGGCACCATCTTCAATCACGGGTTCAATCTGCTTGCCGAGAACGCCACCTGCCTGGTTGATTTCGGCGATTGCCATCAGTTCAGCATCTTTTAGCGCTATCTCACCGATCGCCCAGGGTCCGACGAGCGAATGCAAGATTCCTACTTTGATCGTCGCATCTTTGGGGTAGCCAGGTTGATTCATGGAAGTCACTGAATTTAGATTGCGCTTTAGATGATTCCTAACTTCACACCCCTGCTGGCTCGTTGAGCAAGATTAGCCTTGTTTACGTTCGGGTTTTATCATTAAACGCTAAACAATAAAGAGCTAAACACTAGAATTCCCACGCTTTTCTGTGGGGTAACTAATTACCGCAATAAACAATCATGTCTACTTCGACATCTCCTTGACCAGCCAGAGCAATTACCCCGATCGTCGTGCGACCGGGACGACGCCCATCTTTGAAATAGGAGGAGAACACCTCATTAACCGCCTGAAAATCGCGAAAATCGGTGAGAACCAGCCGTGCCATCACCGTGTTGTCAAAGCTGGCATTGGCATGATCCAACACTAGCTTCAGGTTCTCCATGACTTGTTTGGTTTGGTCTGGAATCGGTCCCCGGTTAATTTGACCCGTTACCGGATCTTCTGCCAGTTGCCCCGTCACAAATAAAAATCTCCGGCTCGTACCACATGGGAATAGGGTGAGGGCGGCGGTAGAAGATTGTCGGGTAGAGTGATGTGTTCGAGCATGGATATCGGTAAAACGTCGATGGGCTTGGCAGATAGGATGCACTCCTACAGTTCATCACTCTACTAGAAATCGGCAGTCACACCTTCCCGATCGAGGGCGGCAATTTCGGCGGCTGTGAATTCACCCAAAACGGCTTCTCGCTCCAGGTGATGGCGCAGATGTGATCGAATGTCCTGCAACTGAGGATCTTCAGGATTGCGGGGGCGATCGCTGGCAATGGGGATCACTTCTATAATGCGTCCCGGACTACCGGACATCAGCACAACCTGATTGGCCAGCATCAGCGCTTCATCTAGGTCGTGGGTCACCATCGTAATCGTTGCTTGAGCGTGATGCCACATTGCCAGCAAATAGCGCTGCATCACCCGTCGGGTTTGGTAGTCCAGAGAGGAGAAGGGTTCATCCAGCAGCAATACTTGCGGGTTCATCACCAGGGCGCGGGCGATCGCTACCCGTTGTCGCTTCCTCCACTCAGTTCGCGGGGCAGTTTATTGGCATGTTCAATCAGTCCCACATCCGCCAATAACTTGCTTGCCCGTAAGCGCCGTGCGGTAAGCTTCACACCCTGCGCCCGCAAGCCAAAAGCGACATTATCGTGCACGGTCATCCATTCAAATAGATTGTGGTGCTGAAAGACGATCGCGGTTTCGGGTCCGGGGCGAGTCAGTCGTCTTCCCCCAGCAACACCTGTCCTGTCGTTGGCGGAATCAGTCCCGCCGCAATTTCAAGTGAGGTCGTCTTGCCGCAGCCCGATGGCCCAATCAAAACGGTAAACGATCGGGCTGGAACGGTCAGATTGACATTGGTAACGGCAGTCCGATCGCCATACAGTTTGGTAATGTCTTGAAACTGGAGTTCAGCCACGATGGCCTCCTGTCAGGCGTCCCTGCTCCCACCACAGCAATCGCCGTTGCAAAAACAGCATCAACCGATCAATTGCAAACCCGATAATGCCGATCGTGATGATGCCTGCCATGACCAGCTTCATGTTGAACTGCTGCTGTCCCAGAATAATCAATGCGCCCAAACCGGAGTTGATACCTGCCATTTCTCCCGCCAGAACTGCCATCCACGCGGCAAAGAAATTGACGCGGATGATGGTCAATAAGCTGGGCGACACGGCTGGAAACACCACCCACAGCCATAGACGAATGCCACTCAGACCCAGGCTACGGGCTGTTTTCAATAATTCTTCTGGCACACTGCTAATGGCAGCAGCGGTTGCCAGCGTCATGACCGCGACGATACCCATGAACACGACAAAAATTGCGGATTGATGCCCGTTCCAACCAGCGCGATCGCAACGGGAACCCAGGCAACCGGAGTAATGGGCGCGATCGTCTGCACAATGGGCATGGCAAATTGCCGAAAAATGGGTACGCTTGCAATCAAGGTGCCCAACGGCAGCGCTGTCAGAATGCCTAACACCAGGCCCGTAGTGACTCCTACTAACGTCCGGACGATCGCCTCACCGTAACTCACCTGCTGCGGACCAATTCCGGCAGAAAGTTCGCCTTTCAGAAGATATGGAATAACCTGACTTGGCGGCGGCAAGATATCTGGGTTAAGTACCTGCGTTGCCGCGCCCAGTTCCCATCCCAATGCCAGGATCGCCCAGCCAACCAAAAACCATAGGCTCGGAACCAATCGCCGCACCCATTTCCGACCCGTTGACACAGACAGTAGCGGTGGCGTTGAAACCTGGATGTCTTTTGCAGAGATTGGTTGCATAAGCCCTGAAGGCAAGGAATGAGAGGGTAAACGCCAGGTGAATGAAATCTGCGAATGGGATTAGGTTAACTTCAACGATTTTTCTTGAACTGAACCATCAAACACCGTGTCAATCAGATTGGTTTGGTCTTTCTTGAGGTATCCCAAATCTGCCAGGAAGCCAACACCGTTTTCAAGCTCTGGACTCCTTTCTCGTCCATCACGGGTTGGGGCACCTGCCGCTTCAGCGCCACCGACAGCACATCTTCCGTTGAGGCGTAAACGGGAACCAAGTCGGCGATCGCGGATTTATAGTCTTTATTCATTAAATAACGAGCGATCGCGCGGGTGACGCGGTTGCCGCCTTTGTGTTGGTCTTAGCGAATGAACTACAAGCCTCTAATTTTTGCAGAGGCTGCCCGATCGCAACGGTGGCAATGGAGGCATCGGCAACCAGCAATCGCCTCCGGCAAGTTTGCGAACAAATCTACCGCTCCTGGTTCACCCTAGTCGAACAGAAGTTGATTGACTCCGGATTTACGGCTGCTGAATCACGCGCCTGGACGACCTTGATCTGGGCATCGATCGAAGGGGCATTGTTGCTCAGCCGCACTCACCGTACCGTGGAACCCCTTGAAACGATTGCCACCCAACTACAAACGCTATTGAGCCAAAATCTAACCACTAAATGAAGACTGACGGTGGAACAACGCTGTTGCCAACAAACGGGATTTCCACCCATCGCTAGCCACGCTTTAAGACAACGCAGATAAGGTAGGTCGTCTATGACATTTGTGCTCGGAAAAACCAACCGCCGCTAGAGTGATTCAGAGTGATACCGAAGCGATCGCGGTTGCCCAGGAACTTGCGGAGGAGTTTGAAAAAGACGCCTCTGAGCGCGATCGTCAGCGGAAATTGCCCTATGCAGAAGTACAAAAGCTGTCCCAAAGCGGATTACTGGCGATTACTGTGCCCAAAGAATACGGCGGTGCAGGTGTCTCGAATGTCACGTTAGTAGATGTGCTGAAAATTCTCTCTGAAGGGGATTCTAGCCTGGGGCAGATTCCGCAGAATCATCTTTACTCAGTCGAAGCGCTGCGAATTGATGGCACAGAAGACCAAAAGCGGTTTTTCTTTGATTTTGAAGGGAATGCGGTTCGGTAATGCCTTCTCCGAACGGGGGACAAAGAACGTTCAGGATATCAAAACCCGTTTGACGCGCAACGGCTCAGACTATGTGCTGAATGGACAAAAGTTCTATTCCACCAGGGCATTGTTTGCCCACTGGATTCCGGTGTTGTGTTTGATGGATGTCAACGGCGAAGATAAGCCCGCGATCGCCCATCTGGAACGCGACAGCGAAGGCGTTAATGGGCGAATTGAACCGCGATCGCCATTGGCGGAATGCCCGCGCTCATACAGTTCACGATCCATCTCGGTGGAAGTTTTATGCGGTTGGTAATTACTATCTCAACAACATTAATCCACCCCGTCACGGCTACATTTAAACCCAAGGTAAGCTAACGATAGGCTTCTTTGGAATTTGTTTATAGCGATCTCAAATGGATTGTGAGAAAGGATTCCAATCTCACAACTGATTCAGGCCTGCAAGAAATAGTGAATTAAGTAGACGGATGTAATTAACTAAACTTGCTGACGGCTAAAAACGGATAGCTGTCGGCTTTTAGCTGTCACAACTATTGCCAAAAAAATTGCCTGACCCTAATAAGCCCCCAGGATCAGGCAGTCTACCTGTAAGGACGCGTTCTGTATGAAAGAGCTTCGCGAACATAGTTGCCCCCTATCGTTCTCTAGCTCTTCCGAGTGCGTTCCTCAGATATATATTGATTCTGCTACGACATGCGTAACAAAACCATCCGACATAGTACTCAAATTTTATTGAAAGATGAAATGAAATTCCGAATTCTTCATCCGTAATTTTACTCTTCCCTCGAAAAGCTGGGAAATAAACGACGATTTTCAGCGTCCTCTCATTACCTGTTTTGACCTTTTTCTAAGAGCAACGCCGTTTTGACACGCTCGTATTCAGCTTTAAGCTGAAGGACCAGCCCGCGAGAAATTTCTCCTGCCCGAGAGATATCTTCCAATTGTTGGCACAATTTAGCAAGTATTATTGCACCCAGGGTGGCACTGGAAGCTTTTAGCGAGTGTGCCGCTCGCTCCAGTCCGATCGCGCTTTGGTTAGCAACTGCGGTTTCCATAGCCTGAAGAAGCTTTGGGACATCGCTAAGGTAGCAATCAATCAATTCATCAACAATCTCCGGTGCATCTTCGCCCATATCCTTACGAAAGGCCAACAGAACTTGGGAGTCGATGGCCGGATGCACAGGCTGCAAGGATTGGTGTGGGGAGAAGAGGTGTGAATTGGGAATTAGGAGGTGTGAATTCAAATGATTTCGTGTTTTTTGTTCTGTGTTGCCTATCTCTTGATTCAACCGTTTACACTGGCTAAGGACACGGGCTAGTTCTTCAAGCCGAACTGGTTTAGTGATGAAGTCATCCATACCAACCCGAAAGCAGTTCTCGCGATCGCCCTGCGTTACGCTTGCGGTCATGGCAATAATTCGGGGACGGCAGAAAGAGGGATTAGACGCCAACTGATTTTGGATGCGGCGCGTGGCTTCAAGCCCGTCCATCTCAGGCATTTGTACGTCCATTAGAATGACGTCATAATTTTGGCGTCGCAGAGCAGATAACACCTCAAAACCGTTACCTGCAATATCAGCCCGGTATCCTATCCGCTGCAACATCAGTAGTGTCATCTTCTGGTTAACGGGGTGATCCTCAGCAACAAGAATTCGCAGTGGTGCTTTTGGGGCTAAGTTAGAATCAATTTTGGCAGAGCTGGAATAGCGCTCACGGAGCTGAATTGGTTGCCCTTCAACGATTTCTGTCAAGATCTTATAGAGCTGGCTTTGCTTAACAGGCTTGTTGAGAAAGGCCGCAAAATCAACGGAGGCGCTTTGAAAATCAATCTCCGATTTGACAACGGAGGTCAGCATAATTAGGGGTAGTCGTTGAGCGTTGGGTTGCTTACGAATTTCTGTTGCCAGCATCAGGCCATCCATTTCCGGCATCAACATATCGAGAATTGCTAGATCAAACGGTTCTTCCTGGTCGATTAAGCGAAGAGCCGCGGAGCCGGATGAAACGGCTTGAGGCAACATGTTCCAGGATTCCGCTTGGCAGGTCAGAATATGCCGATTTGTAGCACTGTCATCCACAATTAGCAATCGCTTACCGGTTAGCAGCGATCGGGTTGGTGCTTCTCCGTCGTTCAGGGCAAGGGTGGGCGGCACCGTAATTGTGAAGTAGAACGTGGAGCCAGAAGAGGGTTCAGGCACAAGGGATAACGCAGAAATGCGGTCCGCCCCTCGCGCTTTGATTGTTGGGGTTGGCGTCGATTTCCAGGATTTGGGGTTATGCCAGCAATTTTGCCGCCACTCTCGACCCACATTTTACCCCCATTATTTCAGTTAATTTTCTGCTAATTGCTAAGCCCAGCCCTGTGCCACCATATTGCCGGGTTGTGGAGGAATCAACCTGGCTAAACGCTTTAAAGAGGCGTTCCATACGATCGTGGGGATGCCAATTCCGGTGTCTTTGACTGCAAATTGAATTTCGTAAGCGGGCGAATCATTTTGGGTATGGGATGTATTAGCGCGATCGACGACTACCGGACGACCTGTTACAAAAACGATGATTTCGCCGGTTTCGGTGAATTTAATTGCATTGCCGATCAGGTTGACCAGGATTTGTCGGACACGGGTTACGTCTCCAAGAACTGTGCTGGGGACCTGAGGATCGATAAAGCAGGCAAGTTCCAACCCTTTTTCTGCAGCTTGGGCAATCAGAAGATCGAGCACTTCTTCAATGCAGGTTCGCAGATGAAAGGGGTGTTCCTCTAATTCCAGCTTGCCGGACTCAATCTTCGAGAAATCCAAAATGTCGTTAATAATTGCTAGCAACGTGTCGCCGCTGGTGCGAATCGTTTCAACAAAATCTCGTTGCTGGGGAGTGAGATTCATATCCAGCAGCAATCCGGTCATCCCGATTACGGCATTCATAGGGGTGCGAATTTCATGGCTCATGATTGCCAAAAATTCTCCCTTGGCACGGTTTGCCTTGTCCGCTGCTCGTTTTGCTTTTTCCAGGGCAAAGTTTTGTTCTGTCAGCTTTTCTCGCTGGTGCATTTCCTGCTCTAGTAGCTGAGCTTGTGCCAGCGCAATTCCGACCTGATCGGCAACTGCCTCTAGGAGTTCAATTTCATCGGTGGTCCATTCTCGATAGGTGCTGTACTGATAAATCCCAATTAGCCCGTTGGGTTGACCTAGATAGGACGTTCGGACTGCTAACAGGGACCTTAGCCCCGACTGACGTGGAAGAATGTCTCGACAAACAGCCAGGCTTGCTTTAATCAGGGATCTCGGTAAACGTTGGGGACGCGATCGCCTGGTCTTCCGCCAGCAACCGCTCAACGTACGGATTTCCTGAAACGGGTACGTCAATATCTTTAATAGATGGGTAACCAGATTCATGGTATTCCCCATAATTGGAATCCGGGGTGAGGTTCTGAGATGAACGCATGGATAACGCATCGATTCACGCTAAATGTTTGTCCAATGCAAGCAGCGGTTGTTTGAAAGATTCGCTGAGTATCAAGGCTCTGGCGGATTTCTTGAGTGATGTTTTTAAATAGGGCTGCACGGCTCAATTGCCTTTTCAACGCGACTTCCGCTTGTTTTCGGTGGGTAATGTCTTCATAGACCCCCAACACGCCGATAATGGTTTCATTCGCATCCCTGAGCGGTACTTTGCTGGTTAAAAGCCAGCTTTGAACGTTTTCGGTCTTGGTAATGGGTTCTTCAATGCCTAGCTTGGGGTACCCGGATGCAATCACCGCCTGGTCATCCTCCCGATACTGGGGAGCTTCTGCTTTCCACGGCATTTCGAAGTCATCGCGTCCAACAACGTCAGAGGCTGGACGACCGGCATCAAGGGCAAATTGACGGTTGCAACCAAGGTAATGGCCGCTGCGATCCTTCCAAAAAACTCCCTGGGGAATGCTGTCTAGAATCGTCCGCAATAAGATTTCCCGCTCCGCTAACGTTCGCTCTGCTTGTTTGCGTTCAGTAATATCGCGAACCATCAGGAGAACTTCGTTGTCACCAATTACGGCAATTCGTACTTCCTCATCTTGAGGTTTTCCATCTACAAATAAATGTTGTTCATACATTTGTAGCTCGCCGGTTTGCAGCGCCTGCTGTATGTGATGCATTCGCTGTTGCGCCATGTTTGGTGGAAGAGAGTCATAAACCGATGTTCCAGCATAGAAAATGTCGGCATTGAAAAGCTTGATTTTTCCTCCACTTACAAAGTCGAGGTATACGCCATCACCACTTGTTCTAATCAGTAAATCGGGAATGGCGCTGATTAGGGCGCGGTTCGTCGCTTCGCTTTGACGTAAGGCTTGCTCTGCCTGTTTACGATCGGTAATGTCATTGATGGCTCCGATAAAGCCAGTAATTCGGTTGTCTGGGTCATACAAAGGAGCCGCTTTGACAAACACCCAGGCGATCGCGCCATCTGCCCGCAGAAAGCGGTATTCTCGTTCAAACTCCCTCCCTGTTTGGGCAGTGAGGTCCCACTCCGCTGTCACATGATCACGATCGTCCGGATATAACGCGTTTACCCATTGCCTTCCCATTAACTGTTGGCTAGGGCGCTGAATGAGTTTGCAGATGTAGTCGTTGACGTAGGTGCAGTTTCCATCCACATCTGTCAGAAAGATGCCTACTGGGGCGAACCGCGAGAGTGTACGGAACCGATGTTCGCTTTGGCGTAAAGCGATCTCCATCTGCTTGCGGCTTGTAATATCGCGAATGATGACTAAAACCTCACCTTCTGCAACGGCACTAATCCGCGCCTCTTCGTAACGCAGATTGCCATTTGCTACCCACTCAAACTCATAGGCTTGCACCTGTCCTGTTTCTAGTGCTTTGTTTACATACGCCATGCGCTGCTGCACCAGTTCAGGTGGCATGATCTCCTGAATCTTGGCTTGATGCCGATTCTGATCGGGCTGCATTAGTTGAAACCCTTTTGCCGGAATGAAATCAAGGTAGCTGCCATTTCGATTCATTCGAATCATTAAATCTGGCGTGGCGTTGAGGAGGGCACGCTTTGTTGCTTCACTCTGGCGCAACGCCTGTTCCGATCGCTGAAGTTCCTGAAGGGCTTGCTCCCGTTCTGCAACAGCTTGCTTCAAAATTGTGACATTACGGCGTAGCTCTAGCTGTGTCATTACCTGACGGGCGATCGCGGTTAATGCCTTACGCTGTTCTACGTTGAGGTTTCGAGGCACGCGATCGATCACACAAAGCGTCCCCAAGGCAAATCCATCGGAATTGACCAATGGTGCGCCTGCATAAAACCGGATATGGGAAACCGCTTGTGACTAGAGGATTGGCGGCAAATCGCTCATCCTCCAGTGCGTCTGTGATTACAAACAGGTCTGGTTGAAGAATGGCATGTGTACAAAAGGAAACATTTCGAGGTGTTTCTGGCGCTTGCAACCCAACTTTTGACTTGAACCACTGACGATCGTGTTCAATCAGACTGACCAGCGCGATCGGTGTTCCACAAACGTGGGAGGCGAGAAAGGTCAACTCATCAAACTCTACTTCCTCAGCAGTATCCAGCACCTCATAACTCAGTAGTGCTGCAACTCTCTGAGATTCATTGTTAGGAGTGGGAAACACCATAAAGCGTGGGTAGTTGAGAATAGAAAGAGGACGTTATTGAAGAGGCACCAGCACAGAAACGCAATTCCTTTTAGTCAAGTTTAATGTGCCCATTTTGAAGATGGAGAATTTGCCAAAATGACTACCAACTTTGGAATCTTTAAGTTACAAAACGTTTGTTCCATTCACCTTTTATCCAAGAAACCAGGCTAACGTGCTTGGGAAATCTAAAAATGTTAGGCTCTTGAAATCCTGTTCAGCCACGCCCATGCTCATTCCACTGACCCGTAAAACCTTTGAAACGCTCATTCCCAGAGTTGCGACTGGTGCCCAATACATTTACTTCTGGGGAAAAGTATCCGATTTTCTAAGACGACTGCTGGTATCGATCGTGGGTGTAACGGTCCTTATTCTGGGGCTTGGGCTGATTATAGGTCCCGACATTGGTTTCTTTCGCTTCCTTTTGGGGATTGTGGTTGGTCTTTACTGGCTGTGGGGCCTGTCCTCTGGGCCAGTCTGCGGAATTTAGAGTACCGTAAGTACTCCTACAGTGGCTTCTGGCAAGGGAGGTGTTGGATGTCTATCTTACAGAAGAGCTGATTGGGCAAGAAGAGACGGTCAACGATCGGGGCGATCTGGTCATCGTTGAAAATCGTGAGCGTTGCTTCAATATTGAAGTGGGAGATGAAACCGGGTTTACCAGCCACTTGCAGGTGCCAATCCAGCGTAACCACCAGGCAATTAGAGCCGGTGATGTGGCAGAAATGCTGATATTGTCTAACCGAAGCGATCTAAGCCGCATTGGCCGCACGTCGGACATTTACATCCCTGGAAATAATATTTGGGTGAGTGATTATCCCTGCCTTCAGCGGGAGGCATTTGTTGAAGTGAGCCGCCAGATTAATGCAAGGGAAGAAGCGGCACGATCGGACCGCCGAAAGCGCAACAATGCTCAAACGGATTCTGCTTATCCAGACAACACTCGTGGAGGAGCATTGGCTCCCCGTCCCCGCCGTCGTTCCCGCAGGAATCCGTCTATGGATTGGTAGCTTTCACTAGATCACTCCACCCTGTTCCCGTCCGTAAGCCTGCCATGCCAGATCGACCAGACCGTTGACGATCGCGGCGGCTACAACAGAACTTCCTTTGCGACCGTCAATCCGAATATGGGGAATAAGGGAATCTGCTAACCGCTCTTTTGCTGCTTCTATATCAACAAAACCAGCAGGGGCTGCAACCACCAAGGCTGGCCGGATTTCTTCTGTCTCGATTAGCTCAACTAGAGCCGTAAGCGCTGTCTGTGCCTGACCGATGATAAAAATTCCCTCGGGATAACGGCGCGCTAGCGTCTCAACTCCCCAGGCAGCCTGGGTTTTCTCTTTCTGGGGCCGGGTCAATGCATCCATACTGCAATAGACCGGATTTGCAAACGTGTTTTGAATATTGGTGGTAATTCCAACTTGAACCATTGGAACGTCTACCACGATCGTGCTGCGAGCAGCTAGAGCGGCTGCCCCTGATTGAAGCGCCAACTCAGAGAAGCGAATCAGAGATTTGTATCCAAAGTCTGCGGTGGCATAGATGACGCGGCGCAGAATCTCGTACTCAGCAGGGGAGAGGGTATGCTCACCTATTTCCCGATCGATAATTGCCAAACTTTGCGCATCCGTTGTGTGCCACTCCATCGCTGCCCCTTCTGAAGCCGTTAACCAGGCCAAAGTGCCTTAGCAACAGAATACGCGATGATGGCAATGTTTCTACAGCGGTCCCGACTGGATTGTGAAAAAAATTCTGAGGGCGATCGTTTTGGCAAGGTCTCTAGTGCAGCGTCAGGCTCAAATTATAGAGAAGGAATGTGGATTTGATAAGATGCGATTTTTGCGCAGGGGTTTGGCAATGCCAAACCCGTACAACGAAAAAGTTATTCAGGTTATTTAATTCGTCATCCGAAGACGCGGAGAAACCTAGACACCGCTCAATCCCCGCGTCTCCCCTCCCCGTGTCTTCGCGTCAGGTTGACTCAAACATTAAGCATTGACAGATCTCCAGGTTCTCAAGATGGTTGGAAACGACTTTATGCCTGGTTTTAAGTCTCAGAAGGAGAGGAGCGGGTCAGCATAGGGGAGAGGTAAGCAACGAGTGCTCCAATCAGAAATCCCGATACATTGCGGAACAGCGGCAACCAATCGGTTGTTCGAGAAACAACTGGGCCAATGCCGAATGCAACAAATAGAATTCCCCATAATGGTGAAAAGATAAGTGCCCACTGCCAGGCGAAGATTTGCCCTTCTTTGCGAGGTTGAGCGGCAAATCCACACACCAGCCCACCCACGATCGATGTAACCAGGGTTAGGATCCATTGCTCTCTGGGTAACCCTGGCACCACCTGGCACCCTCCTCGACGCAGGCAGGTTTTGACAGATTCTAGCGATTCTAATATTGACTGATCTTCTCCATATTCCCGAACAAAGAACTGATTGCCGAAGCGGGTTTGCAGCTCAATCCAGAATGTTCTGGGCAACAGCGGGTAGAGCCCCATCTCCGACGTTGAAGTTGAGAAGGTTCCCTCCACGAGGATCGGCAACCAGGAGCACGCTGCGATCGTCCAAACCCCAGAAGTCTTTAACGGCGGTACCTGGAGTTCGTTCAAACTGGGTGAGAACTCGTAATTTCCAGCCCGTTTCTTTCTCAAAGCTTTCGAGATCTTTGACCAACGCTTCTTCCTGCTCAGAATTGAGCGCTTTTGCCAGATCGATGACGGGAGTTTGAGTTTCGGGCAACAGGTCTGGATTGTTGTAGGCATAGGCCGCAGATCCACTGGCAGAAATACCAGGTGGATGAATCCAGACAATCAATGCCAGGATGAGAACAGCGGTATAGCGCAAAACTGATTGAAAACGAGACAATTGGTTAACGAACGATTTGTGAATTGACATAGGAGTGCCGGGTTAGCAGGATGAAGAGAAAAATGAACATGCTTAATCTATCTTTACACTTGTTAAACGTGATCTAATAGTAAAAACCTGGACTTGTAACCGTCAATACTTTCATTGAATGCTTCACCCTCCGATTTACCTGGACTGTCATGCTACCACTCCCGTGGATGAGCGGGTTTTGACGGCAATGCTGCCCTATTTCACCAAGCATTTTGGCAATGCGGCTAGCGTAAGCCATTTTTATGGTTGGGAAGCGGAAGCGGCGGTTAAGCAATCTAGAGAGACGATCGCGCAAGCCATTCATGCGTCTCCTGAGGAGATCATTTTTACCAGCGGGGCGACAGAGGCCAATAATTTAGCGATTAAGGGAGTTGCAGAATCATCGTTTCAAAGGGTCGCCACATTATCACGGTGGTAACCGAGCATAATGCAGTACTTGACCCTTGCCGCTATTTGCAATCGCTCGGTTTTGAAATCACGTTCTTACCAGTGCAGAAGGATGGCTTAATCGACCTGACTGAGTTAGAGGAGGCATTACGGCCAGATACCATTCTTGTATCCGTGATGGCAGCAAACAACGAAATCGGCGTTTTGCAGCCTCTAGCAGAAATTGGGGCACTGTGCCATGAATATCAAATCTTTTTCCATGCAGATGCCGCTCAGGCGATCGGCAAGATCCCCTTGATGTGGAGGCGATGAATATTGACCTGATGTCGCTAACGGCCCATAAGGTTTACGGCCCAAAAGGGGTTGGGGCGCTGTATGTAAGACGGCGCAATCCGAGGGTAAGGTTAGCTTCTCAACTACATGGCGGAGGCCATGAACGGGGATTGCGATCGGGCACACTTTCTACCCCACACATCGTTGGATTTGCGAAGGCGGTTGAGCTGGCGCTTGCTGAAATGCCATCCGAATCCAAACGATTAATCCAGTTGCGCGATCGGCTCTGGCAAACTATCAGCCAGTTAGAAGGCATTTATCTTAATGGACACCCTACCCATCGCCTTCCGGGAAATCTCAACGTGAGTGTCTCAAACGTCGATGGGCAGGCACTGCTTCTGGGGTTGCAGCCTGTGTTAGCCGTTTCCTCCGGATCGGCCTGTACCTCAGCCAAAATTGAACCATCCCACGTCCTAGCGGCATTAGGATTACCTGAAGCATTGGCCTATGCCTCCCTTCGGTTTGGAATTGGGCGGTTTAATTCCGAGTTGGATATTGACCGGGCCGCAGAATCGGTGATCGCTACAGTTCAATCACTGCGGCAGTCTTGAAAGCATTAGGCAGCAGGGCCTAACAACTTTTCACGGTTGCGGGTGATGCATTTGGGTGGGCACAGGGTTAGGGTTTAACTTGATTTCGTCACTTATTGCGATTGATTGAAAATCGCTTATCCTAATTCCTGAGAAATGAGGGGTCTACCGTGGCTAGTGTTTCGCTTGTTGTGACGGTTTATAACCGAGAGGCGTATCTGGGGAGACGATCGCCAGCATCCTGGCCCAGACCTATCGGGACTTTGAACTGCTTATCTGGGATGATGGCTCCACCGATCGCTCCCTTGCGATCGCCCAATCCTACCAGCATGACCCGCGCGTACGAGTTGTTGCCGCTCCCCATCAAGGACGGGTTCTGGCCCTACAATCTGCCATTGCTCAAACCAGCGGTCCCTACCTCGGCTGGGTCGATAGCGATGACCTGCTTGACCCCAACGCATTAGCTGAAACCGCCGCTGTTCTCAATGCCCATTCTGAAACAGGGCTAGTCTACACCGATTACCTCACCATTGACGAAAACGGCAGTCGCATCAACTATGGACATCGCTGCCGCATTCCTTACTCCAAAGAGCGTCTGCTGCTCGACTTCATGACCTTTCACTTTCGTCTGTTGCGGCGCGACGTGTTCGAGCAGGTCGGCGGCATTGATGGCTCTCTTGACTATGTCGAAGACTACGACCTGTGCTTGCGGTTGTCTGAAGTGACCCAGGTGCAGCATGTCCCTAACCCCTCTACTTCTACCGCCAGCACTCCGGCAATGCCTCTCAGCAGTGGCGACTCGAGCAAGTGTTGCGGGCACAAACAGTGGTGCAACGAGCCTTGCAGCGACGCGACTTGGCAGAGCAGTGGCAGCTCGACGTGCAGGTGCCGGAGGGGCGGTTTTGGCTGCGGCGTAGGAGTGGGGAGGGAGTGGGGAGTGGGGAGTGGGGAATGAGGAATCGGCGGGTTGGGGCATTACTGGTCACGCTGCCATGGGCCGTTTTCCTCAGCGCAACGGGCGTCCACGGGCAATCCATTATTCCTGCTAACGACGGCACCAACACCCTGACCAATTCCAGGGGCAATATCATTGACATCAGCGGCGGCACACGAGCAGGAGGCAACCTGTTCCAGAGCTTCGAGCGCTTTGGCTTAAACCAGGGACAGGTAGCCAACTTCCTGTCCAACCCCTCCATCCAAAACATCCTGGGACGCATTACAGGCGGGCAAGCATCCATCATCAATGGCTTGATTCAAGTTACTGGTGGTCCCTCCAACCTGTACCTGATGAATCCGGCTGGAATAGTCTTTGGACCCAATGCCAGCCTCAATGTTCCTGCTGCGTTTACCGCAACCACAGCAACGGGAATGGGGTTTGGGGTTTGGGGACGGGGGACGGGAGGCAGACCTGGTTTAATGCTACGGGCGAGAACAATTATGCAACGTTGATCGGAAACCCGAGTGCGTTTGGGTTTGCCTTGAGTCAGCCAGGAGTGCTGGTGAATGCGGGCAATCTGGCCGTTGGCAAAGGACAAAGCCTGGCGCTGCTGGGTGGAGTGGTGCTGAACACTGGACGGCTTGCAGCACCAGAGGGATTGCTCACGGTAGCGGCGGTACCGGGACAACATCTGGTTCGTCTAAACCAACCGGGCAGTTTGTTGAGCTTTGAGGTTGCGCCGCTTTCTCCGTCTACGGCTTCACTGTCTCTCACTCCCCCGTCTTTGGCCCAACTGTTGACGGGCGGCAACCTCAGCAGTGCAAGCCGGGTAACGGTCAACCCGGATGGCTCGATTCGGTTGAATGGAACCAATCAGGATGTCCCTGTTCGGTCTGGAACAACCCTTGTTTCAGGTACGCTCGATGCATCTGGGGCAACGGGGGAGCGGTTCATGTGCTGGGCGATCACGTGGGGCTGTTGGGTGCGCGCATTGGAGCGTCAGGCAGCAGGGGTGGGGGACGATTTTGGTGGGGGTGGCTACCGGGGGCAGGGTGGGGTTCCAAATGCCAGCAGTACCTATGTGGATGCAGGGTCGGTTTTAACGGCAAATGGGGACTCGATCAGAACGGAGGACAGGTGGTGGTTTGGGCAGAGGGGTTGACGCGCTTCCGGGGCACTATCAGCGCGAGGGGAGGAACCCGTTCTGGCGATGGAGGGTTGGTGGAGGTTTCGGGCAAGCAGCAGTTGAGCTATCAGGGTTTGGTGGATACGACTGCACCGAACGGCAATCCGGGTACCCTTCTGCTTGACCCTGACAACATCACCATCATCGCGGGGGCAGCGGTTCCAACGATACAGCTCTGCCCGATATTTTCAGCACTGATTTTCCGGGTCAATCTATCACTATTTCGCAGAATGCTTTACAGGGAGCAGGTTACGGCAACATCATTCTAGAGGCGGCAAACAACATCACCATCAACCCGATGACCGGAGGTACGTTAACCTTCAGCTTGTCTACCTCAGTCACGTTCAGAGCTGATGCGGATGGCAATGGGGTTGGTGCATTCTCGATGAACCCAACCGATACGATCGTCGCTCCCGGCATTCCCGTAACCATTTCCGGTGCAAATTTGATAGTCGGAAACATTCGCACAACCAGCGGTCGATTCTCTAGAGCGGGAAATATTACGCTTACCGCACCGGGAAACATTTCAACGGGCACGATCGATGCCAGCAACCTGACTGGTCTGGGATATGAGGCTGGGAATGTGGCGATTACCAGCAGTTCTGGATCGATCGCAACAGGACCGATTTCTACACAGAGCGACAGAACGACTGGCTCCGTTAGTTTGTCTGCTGCCAGCAGCAATGGCAATGTCACCTTCTCCAGTATTGATGCTCGTGGAACTGGGCTAAGTGGGGCACGGGGAGGAACTGTCACTATTACGGCGGGGCAATTTGTTCGCGGAACCGGATTCATCAATGGTCCGAGCAGCCCCACGATCGACAGCAGCGGTATCGGCGCATCTGGACCCATCACCATTCGGCATAATGGCGGGGCGAGGCAAACCCCGTTTGTCGTTGGAGATGCGGCAACCAATGGAACCGCGGGAGCCATTACCAGTGGAACAACAGGCGCACCCAATACCCTCGCCCCAACCCAGTCGTTTCCGGGAAGCTTTACTCAGGCAGACATTCAAATTCTTACCTCTTCACCCCCGTCCCAGGTTCCTCCGTCTCAATTTCCACTTCCAGTCCCTTTGCCAATTCCGGTTGATGAAAATTCCCCTTTCCCAATCCAGAACAGCAGGAAAGCATTGCAACCGATTTAGCGGAGATTCAACCCATCAAGCTGCCAGAGCAGGTAGTTTCTACAGAAACGGCTGGCTTTAATCCATCCAGTACGGAGGTTGCCCAGCTAGAAGGGGAAGCGACCAGCGAATTTGAAGCATATCTGAAGCTGCCAACCGAACAAATACGACCTGCTGAAGCGGCAACAGACATTTTGAATCAGATTGGAACGGCAACCGGGATTAGACCAGCGCTGGTATATGCCTCTTTCGTTCCGGTCAACGTTGCTACAGAAGCGACGATCGCCCAACCAAAGGCCCAAGTGATCAATTACGCTGCAAGAGATGACGACCAGCTTGAACTGGTTGTTGTAACCGCTAAAGGCCAACCAATTCGTAAGCGCATTGCCAGGACGAGTCGTGTAGAGGTCCTCAAAACGGTCCGGAGTTTCTTAAATGAGATTACCGATCCGCGCAAAGTCCGAACAAAAAGCTATTTGCCGCTAGCACAACAGCTTTACCGCTGGCTGGTTGCTCCGATCGAAGCGGACTTGCAAATGAGAGGTATTGGCAACCTGGCCTATATTTCTGATACGGGACTGCGCTTCATTCCAATCGCTGCACTGCATGATGGCAAGCAGTTTTTAGTGGAAAAGTTTAGTGTTGGATTGATGCCTAGTCTGAGCTTGACTGACACCCGCTACAACAATCTCAAGAACGCTGGAGTATTGGCAATGGGCGTTTCAGAATTTTCGAACCTGCCGCCGCTGCCAGCCGTTCCTACAGAACTGTCAGTGATTACTCAGGAAATTGGAAAAGGAAACTCTTTCCTTAACCAGGCATTTACACTTCAAAACTTGAAAGAACAGCGCCAGAGAGAACCCTATCAAATTATTCATCTAGCAACCCACAGTGAGTTCCAGCCTGGTGCAGTGAGCAATTCCTACATTCAGCTTTGGGATACCCGTTTAAGGCTAGACCAGCTCCGGCAACTGGGATGGAGCAATCCCCTGTAGAACTGCTGGTGCTAAGTTCCTGTCAGACTGCCTTTGGTAACGATGATGCAGAACTGGGCTTTGCCGGGTTAGCTGTCCAGGCTGGGGTAAAGTCTACTCTGGCAAGTCTTTGGAACGTCAGCGATGAAGGTACATTGGGGTTGATGTCTGAGTTCTACCATCAGTTGCAGAAAACACCCATCAAAGCAGAGGCACTCAGACAGGCACAAATTGCCATGCTGAAAGGACAAGTGATGGTTGACGAGGGACAACTGCGTGGTTCACGGGGTAACGAGTTAGTACTTCCTGCAACCCTTGCTGTAGGTGGAAAGCATCCCTGTCTCATCCGTATTACTGGGCAGCATTTACCTTAATCGGTAGTCCCTGGTGAGAGATGGAAATTAGGAATTGAGAATTGAGAGTTTTGAGCGATACGGTTGGGTAATGGGTAAGTGGTAATGGTAATCTTCTTTCCCTTACCCCTCATCTCCTCACCCCCTCATCTCCTCACCCCTCACTCCTCACCCCCTTCTTGTGTAAAGCTGCGATAAAAGTCGAAGGAAGGGACAATTCAGATGGATATACTGACTGGTAACGCGATCGCTCGTACCTTCCGTAATATCCCGTAAATATGAAACTTGCTTCCGGTATCCTTCGCACCCTCTTTGCAACTGTGGCTCTCACCTATGTAGGTTCTTCTCAAGCACAGGCACAGCTCGCTGGGACAAACGATGGGACAAACACACGAATCAACCAGAATGGCAACACTTTCAACATTACGGGAGGCACTCAAGCAGGAGCAAACCTGTTTCACAGCTTCCAGCGGTTTGGGCTGAATCAGGGGCAGATTGCTAACTTTCTCTCCAACCCCTCTATTCAAAACATTTTGGGCCGGGTAACCGGAGGAGAGGTTTCTGTTATAAACGGGTTGCTTCACGTCACGGGGAGCAATGCCAATTTGTATTTAATGAATCCGGCTGGAATTATCTTTGGTCCCAATGCCAGTTTGAATGTGTCGGGGTCGTTCCTGGCAACAACCGCTAATGGAATTGGCTTCGATCGCCCCATTCCCGGTAGTCAAGGCGGTCAGTTCAATGCTGTTGGAACGAATGACTATTCCACCCTGGCTGGATCACCGACTTCTCTGGCATTCACAACGCTACAACCAGCAGCGATCGTCAGTAGCGCCAACCTGACAGTACAGCAAGGGAAAAATCTTTCACTTGTGGGTGGCACCGTTACCAGTACCGGGCAACTCTCAGCACCTGGAGGCGATGTCACCGTTGCGTCAGTGCCAGGGGAAAGTCTCGTCCGCGTTAGCGCAGCGGGACAACTTCTCAGCGTAGAAGTGAATCCCAATAGGGCGGCAAGTTATCCAACTGCAGCAGATACACATCCTCTTTCTCTAGCTGAATTGATAACGGGCGGTAATTCCAAAAGTGCCTCAGGACTAACTGTAAATAGTGATGGCACCATTACCCTGACCGGATCGGGCTTAGAGGTAAAGAATGGAGACGTTGCCGTAAAATCTGTTACCGCTAAAACCGCAACCCTTTCGGCAACCAACAATTTGACCTTAGCAGAAAGCCAGCTTCAAACAACGAATGACTTGAACCTGCTAGCGCAAAACAACGTACAGGTACGGGACAGCGTGATTAATCCCGTGTTGGTCAATGCTGGAGGAAACCTGAAGGTCCACGGCAATCAGGGAATTGATATTCTGGCATTAAATCACCCAAATCCGGCGTTTCAAAGCGGCGGCAATCTTAGCCTGATTAGCAATGGTGTCGTTTCTGGGGATGCCCATTTTGCCGCAGGTGGCAGTTTTTCAATTCTCAACTCCAATGGGAACTCAGGAACGTTTGTAAGCCGTTACGACCCGATCATCAGTGCGTCGGGGAATGTCACCTTTGGTAGCTATACGGGAGCAGCCCTCAAAGTAGAAGCAACGGGCAGCATTACGGTCAACGGGAATATTGTGATTAATGCTCCAGATGTAACGTTAACGCCGGGAGCAGCCGGGAGCGATCGTGAAACCCTCAGGACCCTTCCAGCGCTGATCCTGCGGGCAGGTCTCCCCGCGCTTCAAGAAACCACGAATGTTGCGAATCCATCGACAGTCCCCTCTTTTTCATATACTGAACCCACGTCAGGAACAACCTTCAATGCGACGACTGCATCCTCGCCCAAACAAATTTCGGTCAATGGCAGTATCACCACAACCCCTGCAAAGGGCAGCGCAGGTCCTGTTATTCTGGCTGCACCCGAAGGAATTACGGTCACAGGCAGTATCAATACCTCTGCTACAGACACCACTACACCTGCCAATGGGGGCCGAGTCAGCCTGACAACGACAACGGGAAATATTCAGGTAGGAGACATTCAGGCACAGTCGGCAGGTGGAGCTACACCAGTCGGGTTTGGGCAGAAAGGATCCGTCATCTTAACGAGCAGCACAGGTAATATCACTTCGACTGGAACAGTAAGCAATGTCAATGCGGTCAATGTTTCCACTGCGGGTAATGTCACGTTCAACAACATTAGTGGGTTGTCGATCGATGTAAACACCAGCGCAGGCGATATCGTTGCCAGAACAATCGGTGCAAACACGATTAACTTAACCGCGACAGGTGGCGGGGTGACAGTGGGAGACCCTACAGATTCAACAACGACTAGTCTCTTTGGTAATTCGTTGGTAAACGTGGTTGCTCAAAAGACCATTCGGGCGTTTGGCTCAATCTCTGCTGATCCAGTACGATTAACTTCTGCCGCAGGCGATGTAATTGTTACAACCATTAGTGCGGGTGCAGACGGAGTGGATATATCCGCCGCTGGACTTTTTCAAGCGAGAGGCGCGAGTACGCTACCAAATGTATTTTTATCTCCTCTATTGAGTGAGGCTCCTGATATATACAGTTTCCTTCAAGCAAAAGGAATTAGCGCTAGCCCAAATCAGCGTGTCACGGTTGGTTATGGAACTGTTACTGGGATACTGGGCATTCCTGCCAGTATCAACGCAAGACAAACAACAAGCAAACCCACAGGTTCGTTCAATGCTCCAATCACTATTCGGTTTGGCGGAGCAACGAGAACGTTAGTTGATCAGCAAATTACTATTCCCAGTCAAAATGGCAATCCTCCTACGGTGAGTCGGATTCTGATCCAGGGTGGAAATGGCGCTTTCTACTCAGGACCTGCCGTAGCAGGCAGGGTCGTTCCTGGTATTAGTGATCCGTTTATTACCCGGGATACTAACGGCAATTTTGTCGCTGTAAACCCCAGCACGTTTACGGTTGGGTCTTCGCAACTCTACAGGAATGAACTCTACAGCACCCAGTTTCCCTCAAGTCAATTTCCTGCCAATATTAGCGGCACTGCGGGAGCAATTTTTGTAGGATTTGGCAGCAATCAAACCCTGTTTGGTGCTGTACAAAATCAACCGTTTAACGCCATCAATCCTGGCACTGGACCGGGAAATGGCAACACGGGCAATCCCGGTGGTAATGGTGGATCCAGTAGTGGGGGAGTAGTAACCCCGGTTCTGTGCAAGCTGGTGTGTCCGGCGATATTGCTCAAACTGTGCAGCGTCAGATCAACAATCAGAACCAGGGTACTGCCTGTGGTTCATCTGCGACGATCGCTGCCGTTCCCAGAGAGTCTGAACAATTTGTCAGGTCCAGTTCGGAGGCATCTAGAGCGACCAGTACTGCTAATACCCCTGTACCTCAACGGGAAACGACGATGCCCAGATTCTGACAATTCTCGATGCGGCTCCCGGCTCAACTCAAAATAAAGAACTGGGTTCACCGACGTCGGTTTCCCAACCCTCTGATGTGAATTGGAAACCTGGACAATGGTGAGTTTGGCGAAAACACGACGATCGTCAGTTAAAGGTCATTTGCTGATCCTGGGTGCATTGCTGGCAGTAACGCCCACCATTTGCACATTCATAGTTTTACCTTCCGTTACCCCAGTTCTGGCACAAGACAACCGCAATGCCGAACAGCTTTTGCAGCGAGGAAACGAGCAATATAAGGCAGGACAAATTAAAGCGGCCCTAAAATCCTGGCGGCAAGCAAGGGATTTGTACCGACAGAAACAAGACAGTCAAGGAGAAGGAACAGCCCTTGCAAATTTGGGTACGGCTTATGTTTTTCTGGAACGCTACAAGGAAGCGATCGCAGCGTTAGAAACCTACCTTCCCATTGCCCGATCGCTCAATAATAGACGGGGTGAAGCCCAAGCACTAGGAAATCTGGGCATTGCATACGAAGGGTTGGGTTATTACAGCAAAGCGCTGGATGCCCAAAAACAGGCTGGAAAAATTTTACTTTCAATTGGCGATCGTCAAGGTTTGGGACAAGCACTTCTCAATTTAGGAAATGTGTTTGAAGCAATTGGAGACTACAACAACGCAACTATTGCCTATCAACAAAGTCTCAAGATTGCTCAACAGATTGGAGATAGATCTAGAGAAGGAATTGCACTCGGAAATCTCGGAATTATTCATGCAAACTTGGGTCAGCAGAATGAGGCAATTAATGCGTTTGAAAAAGTTTAGAAATCGCTCGCGCAACCAAAAATCAATCAGGTGAAGCAAGTACGTTAATTAATCTGGGATCTGTTTATCAGTCTCAGAATAATCGTACTGGCGCGTTGAAGAATTATCGAAAAGCGCTAGAGATTGCTCAATCAATTGGTGATAAACAGCGACAAAGTGAAGCGCTTGGAAGCCTGGGACTGATTTATGAAGATAACCATCAGTATCCGCTAGCGATCGATGCGCTTCAAAAAAGTTTGACGATCGCCCGCACGCTCAAAAATCCGGCAACTGAAGGAATGGCGTTGAACAATCTGGGCCATGCTCTTTTCAGTGCAGGCAAACTAGCGGAGGCAGAAAACCAGCTCAGGTTAGCCATCAAGCTGTTAGATTCCCTTCGACTTGATTTAAGTGATACCTATCAAGTTTCAATCTTCGACATTCAGCTTCAAACTTACAACCTGCTGCAACAGGTCCAGATTGCCGCAAACAAACCTGAAGCCGCACTGGAGTCATCCGAACAAGGACGGGCACGAGCGTTTGCAGAGTTGTTGGCAAGAAATCAGGAGTTAGGGGTCAGGGGTCAGGGGTCAGGGGTCAGGGGTCAGGGGTCAGGGGTCAGGGATGAGCGAATAAGTACTCTACCACCTACTACCTACCACCTACCACCTACTCTTAAACCCATCCAAATTGCTGGAATCAAACAAATCGCTCGCCAGCAAAAGGCTACGTTGGTGGAGTACGCGATCGTTCCTGATGATGACTTTAAGTTTCGCGGAAAGCAGCGTGCAAAGGAAGCTGGGCTATTTATTTGGGTGGTTTTTCCATCTGGACAGGTTGCTTTTCGCCAGGTTGATTTAAGGTCTTTATGGCAAAAGGGGGCAACTTTAACAGAAATCGTTCGGGTCTCCCGTTGTTTGGTTCCAGGAGATGACTGTGGAACGGTGGCTCAGGCCATTCGTGGAATTGGCGTTGTTGGAACAGTCAACGGGTCAGTTAATACCTCTTCCAGTCGAGATGGAATTCGCAAACAGCCCGGACTGCGAAAACTTCATAACCTCTTGATCGAGCCGATCGCCAATCTCCTACCCACCGATCCCAACGCTCCTATTATATTTATCCCTCAAGAATCCCTTTTCTTGGCACCCTTTGCGGCCCTTCAAGATTCCAGCGGCAGGTATTTGATTGAGAAGCACAGCATTCTTACGGCCCCATCGATTCAGGTTTTAGAGTTAACGAGACAGCAGAGAATAATGGGCGATGGGCGATGGGCGATGGGCGATGGGCGGGAAGTAAGCCTACCACCTGCGTTAGTCGTCGGCAATCCAACCATGCCAACGGTTGCCCTGGAGCCGGGAGAACCTCCACGAACGTTATCGCCGTTGCCAGGTGCCGAACAGGAGGCAATTCAGGTCGCTAATTTGTTAAAAACTAAAGCGCTGACTGGGGATCGGGCAACCAAAGTAACGGTTGAACAACAAATGCTGAACGCCAGGATCATTCATCTGGCGACGCATGGGTTACTGGAGTATGGCAGTCAGGGAAATTACATTTCATTGCAGGGGTTGGGGTGCCGGGGCGATCGCTTTGGCCCCTTCCTCTGCTGGTGGAAAGCAGGAGGAAAATGACGGATTGCTGACGGCCAATGAAATCTTGAATTTGCGACTAAACGCTGAATTGGTTGTCCTGAGTGCATGTAACACCGGACAGGGACGGATTACAGGGGATGGAGTCGTTGGGCTGTCCCGCGCTTTTATTTCTGCCGGGGTTCCCAGCGTCATTGTCTCTCTTTGGGCTGTCCCGGACGCACCCACCGCTAAGCTAATGACAATGTTTTACCAAAACCTACAAACTAATCCAGACAAAGCCAGGGCACTCCGTCAGGCAATGCTAAGTACGATGAAAGATTACCCACTACCGATCGACTGGGCCGCATTTACGCTAATTGGAGAAGCAGAGTGACTGAGGTAGGAAGGATAGGAGGGCAGCAATCAAATAAACAGCAAATAGTCTAGATTCTTTCATTCAATTCCCGTATCCATTTCCCGTTTGTAGCTCAATTAAAGCCCTCAGTGCTGCAATATCCTCTGAAATACTGGCGATTTGAGCAGAATTGGCATTTTGAATTCGGACAGTTTCCTCTTGCCGCTGAGAAATTTTCAAAAGAATCTCATCAATCTGAGCAAACATCTCATCGTGCCGATGTAAGCGTTGTTCTACTGATGACATGCGAGCATCTAAACTGCCGTTACTCATGCCACACCTCAATTCAATCACCGAATTCTAGCAGAAGAAAGAGAGATGGGTGTACGGCATCCAACTTCCTACATCGCTCCGGCGTCTTTGTTGAAGACAACCCAGATTGTTTTCAGGATCAGCTTCAGGTCATAGCTCAGGCTCCAGTTTTCCTGATATTTCAGGTCCAGGCGAACAACATCCTCAAAGTCCTTCACCGATGAGCGACCGTTGACCTGCCATTCCCCGGTCATTCCAGGTTTAATATCTAACCGTTGCCACTGGGGAATCTCATAGCGCTCTACCTCATCGGGGGTTGGTGGTCGGGTTCCTACCAGGCTCATCTCGCCCTTGAGCACATTCCAAAACTGGGGTAACTCATCCAGACTGGTTTTTCGCAGAAATCGACCCACACGAGTAATCCGAGGATCGTTGGAGTTTTTAAAGATGGCTCCATTGGCCTGATTCTCGACCATATGCTTCAGGCGCTCAGCATCCGCCACCATTGACCGAAACTTCCACATTAGGAAGCGTCTGCCCATCCAGGAACAGCGGATTTGGCCAAAGAAAATGGGACCAGGGTTGTCTATCTTGATGGCGATCGCAATTGGAACAAACAAAATTCCTGTAATTGTCAGACCTATTAGCGCACCTGCAATATCAATGACCCGTTTAGCCCTTGATTTAACCGAGGGATGGGTGATAAAGGGAGGCTCTGCTGCCGAAATTGCCTTTGGTTGACGCTTGCGAGGAGGAGCCTGAACTCCTTGCTGCTGAATTTCAAACAGCTTGCCCAGGTCCGCTAAGGACAGAATCGCCATCACTTGGGAGAGACATCACGCAAAATAAGCTTTATTCCAAGCTTTTGAGCAATTTTCCAGCAGCCGACTAGGGCACCGATCCCACTGCTGTCCATGAATGTTGTCTGACTGAAATCAAATGCAATACAGGTAAGGTTTGGGTTATCTTGACAGGTTTGCTGAAAACTCTGCTTGAAGCCAACTGCCTGAACCACGGTAAAAGAAGGGGAATTGGAATCAGACACTCATGCTTTACAAGCGCGACTGGACTGCTTATGTCTTCAAATTTAGCCACGATATTGAACCAGCTTGATAACGGATGAACTCAAAACCAGGTCACCCTGACCGTTTATTTAATGTAGATAGACCTTCGCATGAACGCCGAGTGACCAATGGGGATGCTGATTGAACAGGTCAACTCATACGAGAAGCCGCCTTGCTGCATCTCCCAGGGCTGGAACCATCTATAGTTAAGGCCCACAAAACCCATGAGAAAAAAAAAAAGCTTGTCATTTAATGAGGGAACTTAGTGGGCATTAGAATCAGTTAATTTACTGACCTCATTCTGCACGATGCAATCGCAAATGCAAACGGGCTTTACAAAAGCCTTGCAAATACTCGATCGGCTTCATCAAATGAATAATTTGGATTAAGGGATAACCGAACCCCGGCTATTTTGCCTTCGCCTTCCACTCTTTGGCAACCAGGTCGATACCGTAGAATTTCTGCCAGAATTTGTCTACAGCTTTTCTCGGTAGCGCTTTGTTCAGCAGAAAGAGCAGAATATCGCCTCCGGTAGCTGCTACGTAGCGTGGGCGGGGATTACGAGCTGTCATCGCTTTGATAATCACCTCAGCAACCCGTTCTGGCGACCATGCGTTTGCACTGGTTTGTTCCTCTAGTCCTGCCATCTTCTTGAATGCGGCCCGGTAAGGGGTTCGTTCAGGGTTGGCTATCGCCTGCTCAATTCCGCTGGCAGCCGCATCAAAAAAGTCTGTGCTAACGGGACCCGGCTCAACCACGCTGACCTGAATGTTGAACGGTTCCAATTCCATTCGGAGGGTGTCACTCAGGGACTCAAGCGCAAATTTGGAGGCGCTGTACAAACCCCCAAAGGAAAGGCCGTCCTGCCGCCAATGGAGCTAATGTTAATAATTCGCCCGCCGCCGCGATCGCGGAATGAAGGAATCAAAGCTTGAATCAACGTCAGAGGCCCCAAAACATTGACGATAAACTGACGCTGACAGGCTTCTGTAGGAATCAACTCAACGGGAACATCTGTCCATAACCTGCATTATTCACCAGAACATCAACCTGTCCAAAATGACTCAAGGCCTTCTCAGCGAGGGCTTTTACCTGCTCTGGTTGGGCCATATCTGTGGGGACGATGAGCACGTCTGCACCAGTCTCACGACAACGAGTAGCGACCCGCTCCAGCTTTTCCGCACTTCTAGCCGCCAAAATGAGTCTAATTCCGGTATACTGCTGGGCCAAGACGACTGCTAAGGCCGCTCCAATTCCGGTAGAGGCACCCGTAATCAGGACAACTTGGTTGGCAAGGGAATGAGACATGGGGAAGAGATGAGGGATGAACAGTAAGGGCTGAAGGATAAAGGCTGAAGGATAAAGGCTGAAGGTACTCCTGTCACCTATTGCCTATTGCCCAATCCTCATAGTCCATCATCTCATTACTTCTTCCCCTCCTCACCATTAATCTGACTCCCAATTCCCTAACTTTGAACCTTTTTACAAATTGTCTGGTCTAATCAAACAAAAGCGACAAGATGGATGGAGTGAACGTTCCAGGTGGTAGTTGTGCCGATCGCGTCTAGTAACCGCTCAGAAGATGAGTCGGATCATCTCTTGGTGCAGCGATGTATCCAGGGCGACACTCAGAGCTTTCGCGTGCTTTACCGTCGTCATCAGCAACGGGTGAGGTCAATCCTTTATCAACTCTGCGATCCCTCTGCCCTAGATGATTTAGTGCAGGAAGTGTTTCTGCGGGCCTGGAAGGGGTTGCCGAAGTTCCGCCAGTCTGCCCAGTTTTCAACCTGGCTGTACCGGATTGCCTGGAACGTAGCATCTGACCAGCGGCAGGCTGCTGCTCAGGGAAGAACGCGGCTCCAGGTGTTGACTCGGAATGCTCCAATCCAGCAAGATGCCCCGGATGTGATGCAATTGCATTATCAGGATCTGGTGCAGCGTGGACTAGCTCAGCTCAGTTTTGACCACCGCACGATTCTGGTTTTGCATGACCTTGAGGAAGTTCCTCAAAAGGAGGTGGCTGAGATTCTGGGGATACCCGTAGGAACAGTTAAATCTCGCCTGTTTCATGCCCGTGCTGCGATGCGACAGTTTCTCCAGAAAGAAGGAGTTCAGTTATGACCCAGTTCCCAGATGATGACCCAAAATTAACTCAATTTTTGCGGCAGAATCGCCCTCAGCCTCCTTCTGCGTCGTCCTCTCTGGAGGACCGGATTCTGACCGCGATCGAGCAGCCACAGCAGCCTCGACAGTCACGGCACCGTCGCTGGTACCGTTCTCGCTGGATTCCCCCTGCGATCGCAGCCGGTCTGATTGCAAGTTTAGTCAGTTACCGTACACTGGTTCCCGTTAGAACGAATCCAACGGACGTCGCTTCTCTAGAGGCTTTTGTTGAAAACAGTTGGCAGGGAAGCGTCAGTGATGCAGCCGACGAAGAGCAATTTCCGCTCAATGATCCCACTGTCAATTAATCATTCAATTAATCATTTTGCTCAACCTTCCTTCGTCGTTCCTCCACCGTTTAACCCTCTTTCCTCTCGCCTAAGGAGGTAGTCTCTATGTTTTCCCGTCGTATCGCTGCTGTAGCCGCTGTGCTGATTGCTCTTGGAGGAGCGGTTTCCGTTGCCAAATCCCCTGCGTTGCTGTCTCAGCTTGGGTTCTCCCAGTCGGTTGCCCAGACACCATCCCCACAGCTAGATCGCGGTAGGGGTGGCTGGTTTAAAGAGCTAAACCTGACGCCAGACCAGCTAAAAAAATTCAGGAAATTCGTTCCCGCTATAAGGATCAGTTTACGCAGCAGCGTCAATCGGTTCAGCAGACCCAGCAAGAACTCAGAAACTTGATGGCAGGTAATGCCTCATCGAATGAAGTTCGCCAGAAGTATCAACAGCTTCAGAGCCAGAAGCAGCGGCTCTCAACGACCCGATTCAACAGCATGCTAGAAATTCGGGAGATTTTGACTTCTGAGCAACGGCAGAAGTTTGTAAATCACATGAAGGAGCTGCGGATGAAAAATAAGGATCACTTTAAGGACCACCTGGAAAAGTGAACCTAAATGCAGCAGTCTCTGTCTAATTGACAATTGTTCAACCGCTGCATCTCCAATGAATGTAAAACAAAGGGTTGGAATCGTCTCATTATTTCTATGGTTGGGAATGCTTAGCCCTGGTTATGGGGCAGTTCCGACCAGCCCAAAGATTCTGCATGCGCTGAACCGTCTTAGTTTTGGCCCACACCCTGGAGATATTCAGGCGATCGAGAAAATGGGGCTTGAAAATTACATTCAGCAGCAACTTCATCCCGATGCTATTTCAGAATCGCCAACGTTGATAAGCCAGCTTTCGGAGCTGGAAACGTTGAATCTAACTCCTGCTCAGCTTTTTAGTGACTACGATCGCCGTCAGGTGAAAAAGGGTGCGCAGTCGCCAGAGGCGCTAAAGGCATACCGAGAAAAGGTCCGCACGCTAATGCAGCAGACAGCCCAAGCCCGTTTGCTACGAGCGGTAAAGAGCGATCGTCAGCTTCAAGAGCGATTAGTTGATTTCTGGTACAACCACTTCAATGTCTATTCAGGCAAGGGCATCGATCGAATTTTGGTTGGTGCCTATGAACAACAAGCCATTCGACCCTATGTGTTGGGACGCTTTCGAGATTTGTTAGAAGCAACAGCAAAGCATCCCGCGATGCTTTTTTACCTGGACAACTGGCAGAATAGCGCGCCCAATCGCCCAAAGGTGCGCGGTCGATTTCAGGGGTTGAACGAGAACTATGCCCGTGAACTGATGGAGCTGCATACGTTGGGGGTCGATGGTGGCTACAGCCAGCAGGACGTGATTAATTTAGCAAAGATTTTTACAGGATGGACGTTTCGCCGTCAGGGGCAGGCAGACAACATCTACACCCGGTTCTACTTTGATGCAAAACGCCATGACTTTAGCGACAAAGTTTTCATGGGCTACAAAATTCATGGCAGCGGCATTTCGGAAGGGTTACAGGCGCTAGATATTCTGGCAAAAAGTCCGGCAACTGCTCGTCACATCAGCTACGAACTGGCCCAGTATTTTGTTACAGATCAGCCGCCTAAAACACTGGTTGATCGCCTTTCTAAACGGTTTTTGGCAACCGATGGCAACATTCGGGAGGTGTTAAATTCTTTATTTCACAGTCCTGAATTCTGGAACGCCCAGTACTACAGTGCCAAATTTAAAACACCTTATGAATACGTTGTATCAGCGGTTCGAGCAACAGGCATTGACGTCAGCAACGTAGCCCCCTTAATCGAACGTTGCAGCAGTTAGGAATGCCGCTCTATGGCTGTCAAACGCCTGATGGCTACAAAAACACCCAGGCGTCTTGGCTAAATCCTGATGCAATGACTCGCCGCATTAGTTTTGCCACATCTCTTGCCAGTGGACGGTTGAACGATGAGCTACTGGGGCAACAAATGCTTTCAAAGTCAACGAATCCCTCCCTCCATCCCAACCTGTCAACCCCGTTCAACTTAAGAATACATTGGGCGATCGATTCTCTGTGAAAACACGGCAGGCGATTGCCACCAGTTCTCCCCAGCTCCAGGCCGCATTGATCTTGGGTAGCCCAGAGTTTATGCAGCGATAGTTTACGAGAGGAACTTTGTATTATGTTTTAGAACTTACATCGGATGACTTATTTGTTCTTGAACAGTTTCGCTTAGAGCGATTCCGCTCATTCTTTGCCCATACGTTGAAGCGCTGTTCCATTTACCTGAACGAAGACAACACGCTGGCGATTCACTGTTTTGAACCGTGGATTGTTGATCAGTTGTTCAGCGAGATTGACCAATTGCGGCGGTGCGTGTGGATTGTCTTGGTGTCCAGTCTCTCTCGATTTGTTTTGCCCAAGAGGAAATCTACTGGACCACCACTCGAAATATTTCTTCCTCAACACGTAAATGAACAGACGCAAATTTATTCAGCAGGTGGGAATTTTTTCTGCCTCGTCACTGGTCGCGATCGGAACCAGCGGTTGGTTCGCCCAGACACTTGCTCAAACAGCTAATCCAAGGAAACGGCTGATCGTCATCTTCTTGCGGGGGCTGTTGATGGACTGAGTGTAGTTATTCCTCACCGTGATGCTGCCTATTATGAAGCTCGACCGAGAATTGCGATTCCCCGAGTTAACCAGGATGGTGGAGCATTAGATTTAGACGGTCAATTTGGGCTGCATCCTGCCCTTGCACCGATTCTGCCTTTGTGGACTCAGGGAAGTCTAGGGTTTGTGCTTGCCTGTGGTTCTACCGACCCAACCCGCTCCCACTTTGATGCTCAAGATTATATGGAGAGCGGCACTCCTGGCATCAAAAACACTCTAGACG
Source organism: Kovacikia ellensis JS3 (assembly GCA_034541955.1). Taxonomy (GTDB): domain Bacteria; phylum Cyanobacteriota; class Cyanobacteriia; order Leptolyngbyales; family Leptolyngbyaceae; genus Kovacikia. Next base: position 595,087 of record JAVYJL010000003.1, read on the forward strand.
GGTGGATGAACCGTTTACTAGCTGTAATGTCAGGGCGAACCCCAGTTCAGGCAGTCAACATGGGTGAAGTCACTCCCCGCATTTTGTCGGGTCCGATGCCTGTCGCAAGCTTATCTACGGGCAGAAATACGGCGGTGCCACTCGCGGTCGATCGTCCCCAAGTTGCCTCCGCCTTCGACAAACTCTACAGTAGCCACGATGCGCTCAGTCAAGCCTATCGCGAAGGGCAGGAGGCCCGAAAAGCGCTTCTAAATGACTTGAGCAGTAGTGCCGAAATGCAAATGGCGAACAACGGTGCCCCATCACCCACAGGATTTGCGGTTGACGCTCAACGACTGGCAAGGGTAATGAGGAAAGATCCCAGGGTGACGCTAGCGTTTATGGCGCTGGGCGGTTGGGATACCCACGTGAATCAAGGGTCCAGTAAAGGACAACTTGCACGTAACCTGGAACAGTTGGGTAAAGGATTGGCTGCCCTGCAAACCGAATTAGGGTCTACTTACGCGGACACAACGATTTTGGTGATGTCGGAGTTTGGACGGACGGTGCACGAAAACGGTAATGGCGGCACCGATCACGGGCATGGAAATGTGATGTGGGTTCTGGGTGGGGGCATTCGTGGTGGCAGGGTTTATGGTGACTGGCGGGGTTGTCTCCCGATCAACTTTATCAGGAGCGGGATGTAGCGGTGACGACTGATTTCCGAGATGTGGTTGCTGCTATTTTGAGCCATCACCTGCGGCTAAGCGATGCTCGGTTAAATCAGGTTCTTCCCCATTACCAACCCCTTCAGCGAAATCTACCGCTCTACGCTTAAACTCTTTCTATTCTTAGCCTCCGCTCCTCTACCCAAAACTACTTAGAAGCGATCGAATTTCAAAGGGAACACTATCTCTGGAGAGAGTTCTTTTGGAAGGCTAATTATGAGGATTACCCAAAGACGGTTAAGACGGGTAAGGAACATCATTTTAATGATCGTTTCCTTCGTCTTAGTGATTTGTTCATCACCGATTGCGATCGCGACCAGCAACCCCGAATTGCTTGCCAGTCAACTGAAATATCAAACTGGAACGATCGCGCTACAGGGTGGAGTCGCCAACGTAACTGTTCCAAATGACCTTAAGTATTTAAAACTCCCAACAAACCCAAACCGTATTAGAGAAGCTTTGGGAAATCCTCATGGAGATGGAACCCTTGGCATGATCGTTCCTGGCAACTTCAACCCGCTCTCCAAACAATCCTGGGGAGTCGTCATTACCTACAACAAAGATGGACACGTCAAGGACGATGATGCAGAAAGCATCAACTACAACGACCTGCTCAAGACCATGCAGGATGGGTTAAAAGAGAGAAATCAGGAGCGGGTGAAGCAGGGTTATGCGGCCATTGAGCTGGTTGGATGGGCAAAACAACCCTTTTACGACAAAGCTACGAAGAAGCTGTATTGGGCAAAGGACCTCAAATTTAGCGACAGCGGCGAACATACACTCAACTACAATATTCGCGTCTTGGGACGGGAGGGAGTACTGGTCCTGAATGCGGTTGCCGGAATTGATCAACTCGGCTTGATTGAAAAGGCGAGTCCCCAGGTGATTTCTAGTGTGTCCTTCAACAAAGGCTACCGTTACGAGGATTTCGACCCCAGTAGCGATAAGGTTGCTGCATATGGCGTTGCGGCACTGATCGCGGGGGTGTTGCTGCAAAAACCGGACTTCTAAAAGGTATTTTGCTGGCGCTGCTGGCTGCCAAAAAGCTTGTTATTGTGGCAATAGTAGGTGCTCTGGCCTTTATTGGAAAACTGTTCGGAATTAAAGGGAAAGATCAGCAGGAAAACAGTCCGGCGGACAATTCGCAGAACAGCCAGGACTAGTAAATTGTGATGAGGTAGGAGTTAAAGGAGGTGATAGGGTGGATGAGATGATGAGTTATGAATTGGGTAATGGGTAGTAGGCAATGGGTAATAGGCAATGGGCAATAGGCAATAGGCGATAGGCAAGTACCCCTTCTTCACTGTTTACCCTTCATCCCTTACTCCTCACACCTCACCCTTCATCCCTCATCAGCCATCCCTCATCGTTTTAATGGAGTCAACACCCGATGGGAGACGAACTTGATTCGAGTCTAGAAGTTGATGTTTTAGCGGCTGCGCTACGCATGGACCATCAAGAATCAGGGGATTTGCTGGAGTTTCTTGCCAAAAGCTAGAGCGTTCCTTGCCGCAAAATACCACGACCGCTCGTGGTGGAGGGTTTTGTCAAAAGAACGCCTTGTGAAAGAAATCACCGTTCGGTTCAATGACTACCACTACCAGATCGTGCGCGATCGTCACGGTTCTCTAACGGCTAAAGTGATGAAACTGGTGCGTGGCATTGTCCTGAAGACAACGGAAATTTCTGTTGAGCAGTGGACAGAAGAGGTGGCCCAACAGCTTGCCCAAATGGCTAAACAGAGCGCCCAAACCCGTGCGGCATTGAACAAATTTGTGTTGGGAGGAGGCTAATCCATGCCCCTGTGGGAATCACCAGAGCAAAAAAGCCAGCGAGAAGCCCAGGAAGCAACCCGACGGGCACTGGAGCGGGGTCACATTCCCTACAGAGCACGGCATCGTCTGGAAGCCCAACGGAACAGTGATTCTCGCTTTTTTACCAGTGACCTCACCTGCAACGAGTATCTACTGTCCCGCGAGGCAGGGTACGAGCCGATCGGTCTAGTCATGGGAACAGCATTCTACAAAGTGAGCTATTGGGGTTACTTCAACAGCTACCGAACCTTCACAGGAGAACTTTCAGCCCTCAGTCAGGCACAACTGGCAGCGCGAGAGTTAGCCGTCGATCGCCTGCGTCAGGAAGCGGCCATCCTTGGCGCTCACGGGGTAATTGGGGTCCGCATCCAGATGGGCGGCTATAACTGGAGTGCCCGCACTGTTGAGTTCACCGCTATTGGCACAGCCATTCGCATTCCAAACCAACCCCCGACCCTCACCCCTTTACCAGCGATTTGAGCGGCCAGGAGTTCTGGCAGTTGCACCAAGCCGGATATTACCCCAAAGGTGTCGTCTTCGGAATTTGCTCCTACTACATTCATTCTGACTGGAACACGCGCAACATAACCCGTGGCGGCTTCTTTGGCAGGGGCAGTAGCCAAAACCAGGAAATTGCCCAATACACTCAGGGCTTTAACCTGGCCCGTCACCTGGCCATGGATCGACTAACGGATGACATCTGCAAACATCAAGCAGAGGGAGCGGTTGGTATGCATATCGATATGGGTGTTGAAGACATTGAGTACGAGTTGAACAAAACAACCTATCACGACCTCCTGGCACACTTCGTCGCGATGGGAACATCGATCGTTCATAATCCACACTCAACTGAAACCAAACACAAATCGCCGTTGCTGTACCTCAATCTTGCAACAGGAAAATCCAATCAACTTCAAGTAGACCATTCTGAATAAATATCCATCAGTGGCCACTGAACAAGTATTCTTTCATCCCTCATCCTTCATCCCTTCTTCTATGACTTCTAACCAACCTCTTCCCGATGATTTGCCGATTCATGCTCGTGAGCGGTTAATCGCCATGCGCGGCAAGGATGAACAGCATCGGCTGTTTACCAGTGATCTGTCCGTAAATGAATTTTTGCTTGTAAAAGAAGCTGGTTTTGATCCAGTGGGAATGGTTGTAGGTTGCTCCATGTACCACATTGGCTATCAGTGGGCAGGAATCAATCAGAATACTGAAATGACAGTCCTTTCCCAGGCAATGTACCACGCTCGTGAGCTGGCGATGAGTCGGATGGAGGAAGAGGCGGATGCGTTAGGGGCCGATGGGATTGTAGCTGTGCGACTGACAGCCAAGCATATGGAGTGGGAGCCAAATCTGGCAGAATTTGTGGCGATCGGCACGGCTGTCAAAGCCCGAAACCATGATATTTCCTACCGCACTCTGGACAATAAGCCGTTTACCAGCGACCTGTCGGGGCAAGACTTCTGGACATTACTCCGGGCAGGATACCGTCCAGTGGGAATGGTGATGGGCAACTGCGTTTACCATGTGGCTTACCAGGGGATCGGTCAGTGGTTTAAGAATATTGGTAGAAACGTCGAAATGACTAACTTCACTCAGGCGCTTTACGATGCCCGTGAACTGGCAATGGAACGAATGCAGGCAGAGGCCGCTCATTTAAAGGCTGAAGGCATTGTGGGTGTGCAGCTTCATGAAGGCCGATATTCCTGGAGTTCTCATGTGATTGAGTTCTTTACCGTGGGAACAGCCGTAATCCCAATTCGGGACGATCACCATATTCCGACTCCACACCTGATGCTGTCGGTAAATGATTGAGTGGCGGAAGCTGATGGCTTCTAGCGATCGTTTGCATGCCAGGAGTTACCGATACGAATATTAGCGGGGCATGGGTAATGGATAACAGGTAATCGGTTGAAGCTGCCATTACCCATTGTCAATTACCCATTACCAGCGTGAGTCTTGCCTGTAAGGCACTGAGGTAAGAGGCAAAAGAATGCTATCAACCTACATCTATCTGCATGGGTTTGCGTCTGGTCCTCGGTCGCAGAAGGCCAGGGATTTGGGCGATCAGTTCGCTCGGCTCAATATTCCTCTTACCATTCCCGATTTGAACCAGGGCGATTTTACCCACCTAACATTGACCCGTCAGATAAAGCAGGTTGAAGCGCTTTTCCCACCTGCTCCTACTCCTGTTACGCTGATTGGCTCCAGCTTTGGGGGCTTACCGCCGCATGGTTGGGACAAAGACATTCTCAAGTTGATCGTCTGATTCTGCTGGCTCCGGCCTTTGGCTTTCTATCCCATTGGCTGCTCCGGTTAGGGAGGAGCAGGTGAACCACTGGCAATCAGACCAATACCTGTCTGTTTACCATTACAGCGAAGACCGAATGCTGCCGCTTAGTTATCAGTTTGTGGAAGATGCCGTCCGGTATCACGAACAAGAGATGCAGCGCCCGGTTCCAACCCTAATTCTGCATGGAACGCATGACGACGTGATTCCCATACAGGCCAGTATTGATTTTGCCGAAAGCCGTCCGTGGGTCCAGCTTGTTGAACTGGCCAGCGACCACACTTTAGCAAACGTCAGCAATGAAATTTGGAAAGCCGTGCAGGAGTTTTGCGCGATCGAAAAATCTAAGCCTCAAAAGCACAAATCACGAAATTTTCATCCCTCAACCCTCATCCCTCCCCTTCATACCTACGCCTTAAACACTGGTAGAGTGAAATGGAAACAACTGCCGTGATTGTCTGTCGATTCGACCCAAATTTGCCCATAATGAGCGCGAATAATTCGCTGGCAGAGAGAAAGCCCAATTCCGTAACCATCCTTCGCTTCATCCCGTTTAAGGCGATAGCGGTCCTCGAAAATGCGCTCCCGATTCTCTTCAGGAATTCCAGGACCGTTATCGCAAATGCTTACCTGAATCTTTTGGGTAGTACGGTGCAGGATAGACATCGAAATCGTTCCACCAACGGGTGTGTATTTAATGGCATTGTCCAGCAGGTTGATGATTACCTGGCGTATCCGCTCTCCATCAGCAAGAACCGTGGGCAGATCGGATGGAATATCTTTCTCTACCCGTTGAGATTTTGCCTGAAAACGGTCTTGCAGATAGTCGAGGATCTCTAAACAGAGATTGCCAATATTCAACTTCTGAGGCTGAATCTGGAGTTCGGCGTTAGCCCCCGAGCTGCCTGAAGAATGTCGGTAATCATGCGATCGATCGCCCGTGTTTGAGTGCGGGCATGCTTGAGCAGTTGGGCGGTCAGGGTTGGGGTTAATCGAGCTGACCAGCCTTCCTCGGAATCATGGCCCATCTCTAGAGTTTCTAAGGCGATGGACGTAGCTGTCAGTGGATTTCGCAGATCGTGGGCCAACATCGCAATGATTTGATCTTTGAACCGCAGTTGATGCTCCAACTCTTCTTTTTCCTGCTTTAGCCGAAAGACCTCATCCGAAAGCTGAATTATTTCGGTTGATCGAGCAACCGAGTTGACGTTTCGAACAGCGGGCTGACTCCCAGAGACCAGGCTGGCCGCAAGGAATGGGTTCTCTTCAATGTCCTTTGCGGGAAGTGTGGCGGAAGAGCCGTCTGGTTTGGCCCCTACGAGAGCTTCTGTATCAGCGTCGTCAGCGTTTTCTGGTGGCGCTTCTGTAAGGGTTGAAGATTCCAGATGATCATCTACCGATCGCTGCCAGTAGCTCCACCAGTGATCCAATTGTTCGATTAAATTAGTGCCAGCCAGGGTTTGCCGGGGTTCAGGATGAATTTTGACCAGTGCAGGAGTGGCAATCAGTCGAAAATGTTCAGCCAGGTAAGGCTGTTCCCCACATCCACCACCTGAAGCTCAAACGGATAGTCAACCCGCAGCGTTTTCAGGGTTTCGCGGATATGCTTAACTTGCTCCCTTGCACTTGGACGCTTGTCTACAAACAGCAAGAGCTGAAGTGGCATTTCAACATTAGTAATCTTTTCAGGAAATGCCTCCATGCAATCACTTTCCAGAGTTCAGGACAAAATCAAGTCAGGGTTAGGAATCTAAGAAGGACCCTAAGGAATACGAATTTAGAGGATTCGGGTGAGAAATGTCACCGATCGCAAAAAAACAAAATCCTTTGATCCCATACTTAATCTTAAATCTTAAAGGATTAATCTGCCCTACCCGGACTTTTTGGAGTGGTGCTGAATAGCAGTATGAATTGGAACGAAGGTTTAATTTATACAACTTTTAATTCACACCTGGAATCAGCCATGCTGATCTTTTGGAGACAGAGGGGACGACAAAGCAGTACCGGGCAGGAGCATGATGAATTGTGTAATCCTCAGTAATGCTGAGTCGCGTATTTCGCAGGGCCGGGAGTTGCTCAACGGTTTCGCCCTCTGCTCGCTTTTGCTTGCGGATGTTTTGCAAGGGCGAAAGGAGTGATTCTCGGCTGGAGGAGAGGCTTCGTCCAAGGGCGGCGATGCCAAAGAGCGTTCGGCGATTTGCGTCACTGCCCAGGATGATCAAATCAACGTCCTGCTGTTGGGCAACCTGGCAGATGAGCGACCCTGGCTCTCCAGTTTGCAGCAGGCTCTGAATAGTCAGACTGGGAAGGTTTAGGGATTTTTGAGCCTGTTGTAGAAGCTGTTCCCCTTGCTCCCGCCGCGCTTCCTGAAGGGAACGATTGAGCTGCCAGCTTGGAGTTGGCGTGACAAACGGACCAAATAAATACTCGGCATTCAGTGGCGGCTGGGCGCACAGTATGGTGATTTTTTGAACTCCCGCCGGAACTAGCTGGCGGGTGGTGGCGATCGCCTGCTGAGTTCCCTGAAACTCATTGACCACCAGCAGAACGTGTTTCAGCGTAGGTTCCTCTGGAGGCTCAACCGTGCGACTTCGAGCGACCAAAACACTACAGGGCGCATAGCGGGCAACAACGGCAGAGACGCTGCCCAACAGCAATTCTCGCACTCCACCTGCCCCTCGGGAACCAACCGCAATTAACCCCGTCCGAATTGTCCGCGCATAGTTCAAAATCTCGGTTGCAGGTCGCCCCCGACGAATTTCAACAGACACAGGAAAATCAGACGGGAAATTGGTATGAATCAGGTTCTTGAGTTGATCCTCCGTTTGAAGTGACTGATCATCACTGGGAGGCTCAACATCAACTTCAAGATTGGATGTGCCTTGTTGATTGGTTTCAGGCGATGGGCCAAGGGGCTTCCGAATTCGTTTGATCAACCGATTTGAACGGCTGGACTGGCGCGGTTGTACGGTGAGAACTACGATGAGCGATCGCCCATTGGACGATTCCTCCGTTTTTAACGTCTGAGCGATTAAACAGAGCAACTTCTGAGCGAGACGAGCACTGGGAGAGCCATCCGTCGCCAGCAAAAATGGAGGGGAGAGAACCGGAGAAGTTACCTGAGCCACAGTAATCGCATTAGGGACTGAGAAATAAGCATCCTCATATTAATAACTTACGCGATCACCCTACCAGACTAGGAAAAATCTTGTTTCAGAGACGTAATAAGGCAGAAGCGAGGAGGTAATGTTTCGGATCTGTTGTTTTCGGTTGTGAAGACGTTACGTATAACGTCTTTACGGAATATCACCCACAGGCCTAGAACACCACCAGCAAGGACTAAGGCCGGGAGGATAGTGTGGTGGCGTGACGGGTAAACGGTTGGGAACCAAAACCGCTATAACTGGAGACAATTCCGTATAACCTAATCTAATTAGGACTGATACCAATTTGAAAGATAGACGGGATGGTGAGTGAAGAACGAGCAACAGGCAATGGACTGATAAGAACACCTCCTTTTCCTATCGGTTAATGCTGTTAACCCTCCTAATCCACGGGAAATTTTGCGCTCATTAATTAAGGAGAGTAGGGGTGAATCATGAATACGCGAAGGATAATAGATTCGATGAGCATCTTAAAGACTATAAATCTCTTTTGGGCTAATTAAGTAACGATAGTTTAAGTGTCAAGACAACTACCAATGAAAATTCTGGTTCTGGCTTGGGAATTCCCACCTCGAATTGTGGGAGGAATCGCTCGGCATGTAGCCGAACTTTACCCAGAACTAGTTAAGCGGGGACACGAGATTCATCTAATTACGGTGGAATTTGGGCAAGCACCCCGCTATGAAGTAGTTGATGGAATCTATGTCCATCGGGTAGAGGTGGCTCCCAGTAACGATTTTTTTTCATTGGGTCGCTAACTTGAATGAAAGCATTGGGCGACATGGGGGCAAGCTGCTGATGGAAGAAACCCCTTTTGACATCATTCATGCCCACGACTGGTTAGTAGGAGATGCGGCGATCGCGCTCAAACACACCTTCAAAATTCCCTTAGTTGCTACGATCCATGCCACTGAGTATGGCCGCTATAACGGAATTTATAGTGAAGCCCAACAGTACATTCACGGGAAGGAAGTTTTGCTGGCCTACAACGCCTGGCGAATCATTGTTTGCACCAACTACATGAGATTAGAGGTTGAGCGAGCACTACAAGCCCCATGGAACAAAATTGATGTCGTCTATAACGGCATTCGGGCAGAGAAAAAACACCGCGACCCCAACTTTGATTACTGGGAATTTCGTCGTCGGTTTGCCAGGGACGACGAGAAAACTGTTTACTATGTGGGTCGCATGACCTACGAGAAAGGAATTTCGGTATTGCTCAACGCGGCCCCCAAAATCATTCAAGTCATGGGCAACCACGTCAAGTTCATTCTGATTGGCGGCGGGAATGCTGATCGCCTAAAGCATCAGGCCTGGGATTTGGGGATTTGGGACAAATGCTACTTCACCGGGTTTATGTCTGATGAGGATCTGGATAGGTTCCAGACCGTTGCAGACTGTGCCGTATTTCCCAGTCTCTACGAGCCGTTTGGCATTGTTGCCCTGGAGAGTTTCGCGGCCCGCGTACCAGTCGTCGTGTCCGACACGGGAGGACTGCCAGAAGTCGTGCGCCACACGAAGACGGGTATCGTGACCTGGACGAATAGCCCAGACTCTCTGGCCTGGGGCATTCTAGAGGTGTTAAGGAATCCAGAATACGCGCAATGGCTGGTTGACAATGCCTACAAAGACCTGGAGCAGCGGTTTCGTTGGGATAGACTGGCACAGCAAACGGAAGCCGTTTATGGACGGGTGCTGCATGAGCGAGCACAGGTTATTTGGGAATGAGGTGATAGGTGATAGGTGATAGGGGGTAGGGAATAGGTGATGGGAAGTAGGGAGTAGGGGTATATGAGCTATTACTCTCAACAGTTTGATGCGTTTCCGGCAGCGTACCTCAATGATTTGCGAGGAGAGATTCTGGCGTGTCGGTATCTTGCGATTAATAATCTCAACCGTGATTTCGTTGGCACAAAAGGGTTTTCGGTGGTGTTTCAGCGATCGCAGCAGGCAGAGGTGGAACAGCAGTTTCCGTTTTTCAAACCCTATCTCGATCAAGTACTACAACCTGACTGCAATGCGTTCTATCTAAATCCATTGGTGCTTCAAGCAGGATCTCGCGTGGATCCCCATATCGATCGTTCCCTGCGATCGTATTGCAAAACGGTTGAGTCGCCCCTAATCGTAAGCGTTCTCTATGTCCAAGTGCCGATCGATTTGCAAGGTGGGGAATTGGTGCTGCGTCGTAACAAACAACAGGTTGGACAAATTAAACCCACCGTCAATGCCTTGCTGCATTTTCAGGGGATTTGACCCATTCAGTCAACGTAATGAAAAGCAACGGCAGACGATTGAGCCTGATTTGTGAGCAATACTGCCTGAATGAACGAGACCTTCGAGATATTCCAGATTTCTTAGTGGAATCCAGAGCGATGAAGGCAAAAGCAATGTGAGGCAAATCGTGAGATAAGGGTTTGTTATTGCCCTAATTTCAGAAGCAAATTGGGTAAATGTTTATCTTCTTACGGGCTCTCAATATAATTTCGTGTAACGTTATTCAGCAATCTAACTATGAGCTACGCCGTCAAATTAAATGGAACAACCAAGCTAGAAGAATCAACGGTCCAGAATAAGCGGGAATTGGCGGTTCAAGAATTGTCTGAAAATCCCTCCTCCATTGAATTGTTCAGCTACGGTTTTTGTTGCGTTGCTCAGGGTTTGATTATATTGGCGTGCGTTGCTTCCGTTGTTTTTGTTCCTGTTGCTTTTACCTACGGAATTTTCTCAACGCTGCCCTAAAACTACGACTAGAGCGATTTCCAATTGATGACAATAAGCCCCGCTCAACGGATTGGAAATCAGAAGTCAAGGGATTTTCTATCAGACTTTTGATCCATTGCATTGGATTGAGTTGATAGTAGTGTTGCAGTTGCTCATACAACGCTGGGTGCCGCTTCATTAATTGGAGCGGCTTTTCGAAAAAGGTTTCAGTGGCAACCGCAAAAATTCGGCAGGATTTGTAGTGCCGTAGCTATCCATCACGGTTCTTACTCCACGTTCCACGTCCTTGCAGAGCCGTTGATATTCCTTACTCATTACGAGCGTCCAATTGGAGTAGTCTGCATTTTGCAGAATTGGAACACCCTCTGCTTTGCCGTCCTCCTGATCCAACTGGTGGGCGAACTCGTGCAACACAACGTTTTGTCCATCTGTCCAATTGTTTGTGTCATGGATTACCTGATTCCACGACAAAACAAGTTGGTCATGATTCCATGACTCTCCCAATCGTGCGACCCGTCGTTCCTCAACCACAACGTTTCCTTCGGCGGTTGTGACGTTTACTAAATAGGTGTCTGGATAAACCAGAATTGAGCGCAAGTTTGGGAAATAGGTTCCCCGTTCATTGAGCTGAAGCAGACAGGCGATCGCGGCAATGGTCAACTTCATTTCTTCTGTAACCTGCAAACCCGCACACCCAATAAACTGCTTCTCTGCCAGAAACACATAAATATGTCCCTGAAGCCGTCTTCGTTCATCGGGAGACAGACGCAGGTAGATTGGAAGTTGATTCTCAAGAATGGCGTTCCACAGGGAAGGGAACGATCGATGTTTCAATCGGTTCCGTCGCTGTCGAATGAGAACGGGGTTGACTAGAATTCCAGTGACAATTAGCCCAATGATGAGCAGGACGACCAGTGTTGCAACCATTGCTCATTAGTAATTCATGCGGTGCATGCATGAATGCGATCGCTCCTTCTGCTGCTTCAAATCACGTTTTCTACTCTGAAGCAAAGGAGACTGGTTTATCATCCACAGATACAATTCGATCAAGGCGGATCTCGGTTCCATCCTCTAGTTTGAGATAATCCGCATGATTCGCCGCATAAATATCGACAATCAAACCCTGCGCTTCTACTTCTTTGTCGGCATCATTGTGGTACACAATGCGGCATTTCTGACGTAACGTTGCTAATGATTCAAGCTCGTCGGAAAAGTCACAACTGACTGGGGTATAAGCATCCATCACAGTACCTCGTGCGATCGCTACACTGCCATTTTGACAAACCAATCCCCGATGCAAGATACAACCAGGGGAATATTTAAGCGGAAAAATGTCTGCTGTATTCTTTGGGGAGAGTGTACTAGGGCGAGAAGCAGGACTGGGAATGGTGCAAGAAACGGTAAAGCAGGCGAAGCAGATTCTGACGCTGGAAAACGCTGAAATTCGATTAACCATTCGTCCTGATTTAGGCGGTCGAATCGACCAGATACAGGATTGCAAAACAGAACGGAAATGGCTTTGGCACCCTTCGGACTATGACGCGACTCAAACGCGATCGCTTCCGACAGGAGCACCCTTTGATAATCATTGGACAGGGGATGGGATGAAATTTTCCCCAATGATGCCTCTGGTGTATTTCAGGGTCGCGACTTGGTCGATCATGGGGAACTATGGTCCCAAGGGTGGGAGATCGCTGAAGCGTCAAACAATAGCGTTAGATTGAAGCATGAATGTCGAACTGTTCCAGTTAGCGTTGAAAAAGTAATCCGGCTTGATGCAACTCAACCGGAAGCTGAGATTCAATATCGATTTCAAAATCGATCCGGTGAAACCATTCCGTTTCTCCTTAAACAACATGCCGCGATCGCCATTGAGGCAGGGGACGAAATTCTGCTTCCAGATTGTCTGGTTGAGCCAGCGTTTCTTGAGTTCAGTAAGATCATCGGACGGCAGGAAAAGACCCGTTTTCCTAAAGCGTTTGCAGCGGACGGTACAGAGGTTGATTTGCGCTACACGCCGCCGCCATCCTCCAAGCTACAGGAGTTTTACTACAGTTCAGACCTGGCTACGGGACAATGCGGCATTCGTAACGCAAGGTCACGATCGTCTCTTCTCATGACTTTTGATACCTCCGATTTTCCTTATGTGTGGGTATTTCAAAGCTATGGCGGTTGGCAGGATCATTATGTACTGGTGTTAGAACCCTGTACAACCATGCCCTCCGACCTGGATGTGGCTTACTCAAACGGCACGATCGCACAGTTGGCCCCCACGAAGAACAACACCGTCGTTTGACCATTCAACTACAGCGGTAGATTTTTGAAGCTAGTAGAGTAGCGGTATCGGTAGGGGCTTAGCATTCGGGTACAAACTCTGAAACGTAGTCACAATCTTTCTGCTGAATGCCAAGCCCGTACACAAGAATCATGCTTCTTCATGAAACGGCTACCTTATAAAAGCTTTCTCTGTAAACTCTGAACAACTTTTATGGACCGAGAGGCCATAAGCCGAAAACGCTAGACTGACAGTAGTTATGTCGGTTCGCTTACAAGGCAGTGGCTATGAAACCAACCTGGATTGTTCTGACAACAATGGTTTTTTCCCTTATCTGTATTCCTTCCCTGAAAGCAGCAGATAGAGCATCTACAAATACCAGCACAATCACTGCCCAAACATCCCTAGACAGAAGACAGGTGCTCGAAGCGTGCGTTCAGAATCGCGCTGAGGCTCTTCCCAATCCTTTTACGGATGTTCCTGCCAATCATTGGGCATTTAAAGCTGTCATGACGCTACACTACTGCGGTCCGTTTCGGCAGGCGACTCCACGATCGTTTATTGAGCGCCAGCCAGAAACTGTTCCTAGTGAGCGATCGTAAACCACGGCATCAGACAAACCTCGGAGGTTTTTAGTAGAAATTGAACCTTTATGCCGCCATTAGTACTTAAACCTCCGAGGTTTTAGGGACGTGATTCAGATTTGTTGTGTTGTTGCAAAAGGCATCGAACGCAGCGCGATCGGGCAAAGAAGATTGTGCGCCTGATTTGGTTGCAGATAGTGCCCCAGCTGCCGCGCCCCACCCTACGGCTTCACGAATTGAGTGACCTTCTGCCAGAGCAGCAGCAAGTCCGCCATTAAACGCATCTCCTGCCGCAACGGTATCTACTGCTTGAATAGGAAACGCAGGAATGAAAAAGGATTCTTGGGTTGTGGCGCAGAAGGCACCCTTCGCACCCAGTTTGATGATGGCGGTATCAACCCCCGTTCGTGAAACAGGTTTGCAGCTTGGGCGGCTGTGTCGGAATCAATGACTGGAAACCCCACAAGTTGGGATGCTTCAACCGCGTTTGGAGTGATGATGTCTACCAGTGGATAAAGGGCGATCGCTAGTTCAGAACTGGCAGGGGCTGGATCGAGAATGACGCGTACGCCTGCTTTCTTTGCAGCCTGAGCGGCCAGATAGACGATCGGCAGTGGAATCTCAAATTGCAGTAACAATGCAGTTGTTCCAGGAAGTTGGTGAGCTAATCGCTCAACGTCTGTTTCATCAACCTGTCCGTTTGCCCCTGGAATGACAATGATATGATTCTCACTCCTATCATCAACGGCAATCATGGCAACGCCAGAATGACTGGAGCCATCAACCAATACACCCTCGATTTGAACGCCAGCATTTTGAAGACTGCTTAAAAGCTCTTTGCCAAAGCTATCGCCACCAACGCGCCCGATCATTTGAGTTGGAACGCCAAGACGGGAAACGGCAACGGCCTGGTTGGCTCCTTTCCCCCTGGAACCGTGGAGAAACTGCGGCCAAGAAGCGTTTCTCCAGGAGTCGGTAATTTGGGTGTTTTGGCAACTAAATCCATATTGATGCTGCCAAAGACAATAACAGATGGCTGACTCATAGGACTTACATTTAAGTTTTGAAATGTTGACCAATTACTGGTATTCCATCTACAAAGGCTATTACTTTTTATTAAAAAATAAGCAGTTTTGGTGTTACTTTTCATTAAAAATTAGTTGGGAAATGAAAGGCGTTCAAGGCTGGAAATACCCTCTGGAGCAGAGTTGAAGCCTTGGTTGTTAAGAATAGATTGCAAAACAGGTTGGCTCGATCGTCAAGATACTCTTTTGCAACGCTCACGATAAACTAATAGAGAGTCAATACAATATAAACCTGCAATTTCTAAGATCGCATCGTCTTTAGATGACGTTTTGCAGATTTTGTTTTGCCCCCTTTCTATTACTGAAGGTGTTTATCACAAAAACGTGTTCTCACATTCTTAAATACAATTCTGAAGGAGGATTAGAACGCTCATATAGATGAGCCAGTAATTTTTCCTGCGTAACGTTATTTCAATCACCAGTCATTTGTGAGGTTTGCAATTTCGGAATCTCACGATGCGCTCAAGTTAGCTCTGAAATAATTGGAGCTAACCGTAGCTATCCTACTTGGGTTGTGAGGAAGGTTTCCTACGAAATTCTTTCTCACAAAATCTTTCAAATTCACAATTGATTTAGGACTGCTACATTGTGTATTGCTTTGTAGGTTTATATTCTGTTGCCTTACTTCAATTCGTGTGAGTTGTCGGAGGTGCCTGAATGTGAGAAAAGTTGCGTTTCGTCCAGCAATCGCCCAGCGTTTCCATCAAAAAATTCGTTTGGGTGGGATAGTTGCTGGCATCTTGGGGCTTGCCAGTAGCACCCTCATCTCGTGTTCATCCGATTCCCAAAAATCGGCTCAGGCCCGCCCGACGGAGTTGAAATCGATCGCGGTCACTGTTGGAGATTTGGGAACCCCTTCTTCGTCCAGATCGGTAGAGGGGCTGAGGCGGCTGCAAAAGGAATGACTGGCTCCAATGTCAGAACGACCGTTGTTTCTAGCGGATACGACCTGAATCAGCAGTTTAACCAGATTGAGAACTTTATCGGTTCCAATACAAGCCTGATTCTGCTGAATGCGGCTGATAGCAAAGGAATTGCGCCTGCGGTCGCAAAAGCGAAGCAAGCAGGAATTACGATCGTTGCGGTGGATGTGGGCGCTGAGGGTGGAGTTGCTGCCACCGTTACGTCAAACAATTTGCAGGCAGGTCGCTTGAGTTGTCAGTACATTGTCGATCGCCTCAAAGGTCAGGGAAATGTAGTCATTATCAATGGTCCGCCTGTCACAGCCGTACTCGATCGGGTAAAGGGCTGCGAAGATGTATTGTCCAAGAATCCGGGAATTAAAGTTCTTTCGCGGGATCAAAACGCTGAAGGTAGCCGTGATGGCGGGTTGCGTGTGATGAGTGATCTGCTGACCTCATTCCGCAAGATTGATGCGGTATTTGCTATTAATGACCCGACCGGAATTGGGGCGGAGCTAGCGGCAAAGCAAGCCCGTCGCAATGAGTTCTTTATTGTCGGGGTTGATGGCGCACCGGAGGCAAAAGATGCGCTTCAGGACAAAAACAGCCTGTTTGTTGCAACCGCCGCCCAAGATCCATTTGCAATGGCAGAAAAAGCGGTTGAAGTTGGCAACAACATTCTGAAAGGCAAGCGTCCATCAACATCGTGCTGGCCACGGGGATGACGTTTGTGATTCTGACTGGCGGCATTGATCTTTCAGTTGGGTCAATCCTGGGAGTCTCTGCGGTAATCGCTGTGCTGGTATCCTTGCTGCCAGCATTGGGATGGGCCGCTGTTCCCGCTGCCCTTATAGCCGGATTATTAATGGGCGTGGTGAACGGTGCTTTAATTGCCTACCTGGACTTGCCGCCCTTTATTGTTACATTAGGTGCCCTTACGGCATGGCGAGGGGCTGCCTATTTAGTTGCCAACGGCACAACCGTAATCAATCGCGAACTAAACTTTGCCTGGATTGGTAACACCTATTTGGGACCAATTCCCTGGCTGGTTGTGATTGCGTTGCTAGCAGTTGTGATTAGCTGGTTTGTCTTGAGACGAACGGTTCTGGGTGTGCAAATCTATGCAGTAGGTGGCAACCAGCGAGCAGCTAGACTGACGGGTATTAAGGTCGATCTCGTGCTGCTGTTTGTCTATGGGGCTAGTGGTCTGCTAGCCGGGCTTGCTGGGGTAATGAGCGCCAGCCGACTCTACAGTGCCACGGGCATGTTGGGGACGGGCTATGAATTGGACGCGATCGCCGCTGTCATCCTGGGTGGAACCAGTTTCACGGGCGGTATTGGCACTATCCTGGGGACGCTGGTAGGTGCCTTGATTATCGTGGTGTTAAACAACGGCTTAACCCTGCTCAACATGTCCTATTTCTGGCAGTTGGTCTTTAAAGGTTTAGTGATCATCGTTGCAGTGACGATCGACAGTCTCCGCAGACGGCGATCGCGCTAGGGTCAGCCCCTAAACGCGGTAGTGTTTCAGATCTGTTGTTTTCGTTGGTAGAGACGTTACATGTAACGTCTCTACCGAGTATCACCCACCGCTATCTATCAATCGATCTCCACACTCAACCATTAGCAGTAAATCTCAATCGATACATCTTTAAACTCACCTGGTTAAGCAGTAAAACTCAATTTATTGACAACTGGCCCCGATCAAGGAGCTTCAGCATTCAATTCATACAGCTTTGAGATAAAGCGAACACAGCACTGTTGCATTTCCTTTGCATGAAAGGAATGAATCTAGATTTAACCCGCGATGCCAAACAACCGACGATCATAGTAGGATCCTAAAGTAATGTTTCACACTGAGGAAGTGGTTGCCCCAATGACAGCACAAGCACCTGCATCAATTTATGATCTTTCTGCAACAAGCATTGATGGCAAATCAGTTTCATTCGATACCTACAAGGGTAAAGTTCTACTGATTGTAAACACAGCTAGTCAGTGTGGTTTCACACCTCAGTATAAGGGGTTACAAGCGTTATACGACCAGTATGCCAGCCAGGGATTAGTTATTTTAGGATTTCCCTGTAACCAGTTTGGACAGCAAGAACCAGGCAACTCAGATCAAATTCAGTCCTTCTGTGAAACGAACTTTGGGGTTTCCTTTCCCCTTTTCCAAAAAATTGACGTCAATGGCAGCAATGCCCATCCGTTATATCAGTATTTGACTAAAGCGGTACCTGGCATTTTAGGTACTGAAGCAATTAAGTGGAACTTTACTAAATTTCTGGTCGATCGTAGTGGAAAGGTTGTTAAACGATATCCTCCAACTACAAAACCAGAAGATTTAGAAAAAGATATTCAGGGTTTGCTGTAAACGCTCAGGAATGAGAATTAAATATGTACCTGAGAAATCTTCTAACTTTGCTGGGAGACTTGCGAAATTTGACAGTTTTAGGAATCTAAGGAAAAGTCTCTTCAACGCGAACCGTAGTGAGTTCGTATCAAGGAGCCTTTAATGGAGATATTGGTAGTTTGTGTCATACGAAATGGGAGTGCAAATACCATATGGTGTTCATTCCCAATTACCGTCGCAAAGTGCTGTACTGTGAGTTGCAGTAGTATTTAGGTGTCATCTTTCACGAATTAGCGCGACAGAAGGAGATTCGGATCGAAGAAGGACATCTGTGTACAGATCATGTGCATGTCATGTACATATACTGATTTCGATTCCATGAAGTACCCCGTTTCTAGGTTGTGGGCTATATCAAAGGCAAAGTGCGACAGCGATTGCTCGGACGTACCAAGACAAGAAACGGAATTTTGTGGGGCAACGCTTCTGGGCGAAGGGCTACTACGTCTCAACGCTGGGACGGGATGAAGCGGTGGCGCGAGGGAATATTTAAGAACAAAAGGTGGAAGATCAACAGATTGAACATCTGCAGTTGTCAGATGAATGGTGAGAGTTGAGTCTGCTTTGAGCAGCTACTCTTCTCAAGTCTCTGGTTTTTCTACAGGTTGTGACTCGAAGTATCGGCTCGGTGAACTGATTTACGGTAATCTTGAGAAGCATGCTCTGATCAGAATCTTTGTAGATTCAGAATCTTTGTAGATATTGGCGTCAACACAGTGCAGGGCATTGTTCAGATTACTGATTTTTGGACAGTGGAGAGTTGAATCCAGAGATGTACCTAATATTGCTTCACTGATCGATGCTGTGATAATAGGGTATACCGAGGGCGATTCACCGCCTCACAGTCTGAATAAATGCAAGAAGTCCAAAATTTCCACACCAGCAAGGACAACGATTTGATTGAGTGATCGCGTTTCCTACGCATCTGCCTTACTAGAGGGATGTGAGCAAGACTCTTAAGTTTTGTAATGTTTGGCATAACAACCTTTGGAATTATCTTTATCGACTTGTTTACATGAATGAGTATAGATATGATCTAATCCATAAACAGGGTTTTAAGTAATGAGCAGCAACTCTTCCCACATGCATGTAGGGCAGTTAATGAAGGATGCCCTTACCTATACTGGGCCAATTTACGTTTCCATGCTGGCGTTTGCTTTTCCCAGTTTCATCATCTCTTTGCTTGGACTAGGAATGACTCCTGGAGCCTCTGTATTAGTTACTGTGATTAATTTGTTCGCTATTGTTCCCTTTGTGACAGGGGCCGCCATCTTTTATGTTCACCAAAATTTGACTAACCGGGGGCAACTATTCCAGAATCGTTGCAGGCTTCTGGTGAACGATTTGTCCAATTAGTACTCCTGGCATTCATTGCAGATGTTCTGTTAATTGCCGGATTTATCCTACTGATAATACCCGGTATCTATCTACTGGTTCGGTTTTCCTTTGCCTACTACGCCTTGATGATTGAGCAGCGTTCTGCTTTTGATTCCCTCAGTCGAAGTTGGCAGTTAACACAAGGGCACTGGTGGAAGCTTTTTTGGGCACTTTTGGTTCTGTTTCTTGCAATTTTCATTCCCGCACTGATTGTACTGATTATTTTCGCTCTGATTGATCCAGGCGGTGCAGATATCGGAGGGGCATTAATAGCATTGCTGGTAAGTCCCTTTGTGTGGGTCTACTATGTCTTCCTATTCATGACCTTTATCAATTTTGTGGGTGATGATCTTTATGAGGGCAAGTGATGATTGATACTTTTCAGAACTGTTTGGGATATGAGAACTTGTGAGGCAGAAACCTGGATTGTTGTTAACCTTTCATCATTAACAGTGCTATGGCAAATATAAATCTGTCTTACTTATCAAGGATCCTTGCAATTCTATTGTTAGCGATCTCAACGAATGGCTGTAGTATTCTTGCAAACGCTATCAGAGGACGTTCGCAACCAACACCACAACCTTCAGGAACGGAAGCACCCACCAATTCTTCAACAGACACTCCTTCACAACGTGAATCCACTCCACAAACCTCTAGTTCTGGACACTCACAAACCAGTTCTGGAAGAATGCAAACTAAGGCAGAGGCTTTACGAAGAATGAACTGTCGTGAAGCTAATCAAACGGATTACGTAAATGGCACTTATCAAATAGGTTGGACTGCTTCAGGGGGCCGTTATGAAGGGATTTTGCAAATGAAGGGTGAGACAGGTGCCATGCGAGTTCAGTATTTTAACACAGCGACAAATGCAAAAGATATGGTGGATGAAACGATTGTATTAGCATCTTGTCCTCAAGGTCTGCTCTTTGTCGGTCTTAACCCAGTTACGTCCAACACAAACAATCCCCATCCTACCTACTCTGCTGATAACATCCTGGTCCGCCGCGAAACTAATGGAGCTACTACATTAGTTTTAATTGATGATCAAGGTGTTGTTTCTCCAATAGAGATTAAGCAGATTTCTAACTAAGAAACTCACTATTCATCTACCTGAACCTGGTCAAACGTAACACCGATCGCGACGCGAAAGGGGATTTCAAATTCTGCTCCTTTCTTATCAGAGATCTGCAAGAGTCCATGTTGCCAGAGTCGTTTCCACTGAAAAATCACCCGTAGCTTGGTATTCTCTTTGACTTGCAAACTGATTTTTCACTGTAGGTTAGTTTTGTACCTTCAGAAATTGAATAATGATCTTTAATTGTCCGCTGGAAGGTGGCTTTGAATGTTGCTAAAAAGACGCCACCCACTTCTCCACCCAATGCCTTTGTTTGCTCATAATCAATTGTATAAGATTGTGACCATTCTTTGCTGATCGTGAATTCACGAGTCACAGTAATACCGCTCTTAGAGTTATCAATGATGCGCTGCTCGGAGCCAAGATGCTCTTCTACACGTTCTGTTTCTAAAACGTTCAAGTGTTTGATATTCAGTTTTTTGATGTCGAGTTGAGGTTTCTTTGACAGATCCCCTTAACTGTGATCTCACTCATTCTTTGGCGTACAATTCCGGCTTTAGCTCCAGAAAAAACAGACCATCTTTGGTGACAACGAGGACATTCCGCTACGGTCAATGAGTCCATCTTAGAGTAAGCAGTTCTAAAAGGAATTGACTTGTCACTGCGATCAAAATACTTGGGAATAATGGGAGCTTTTCCGCAGAGAGGGCACTTCATCCGCTCGTAAACTAGCTCGTGTTCCTTAGACAGTCCTAGTGAGTCAGACATTCATTTTCCCCAGTCAAAGTTACTCATATTCTATGTCCATAAACTCTCATATGCTCTTACCTATACTCTCAAAATATCTTCAATGGTAGAGCCAGCAAGCAATCTCTTCCGTATCCTTAGAGGTGAAGGGCTTTTCACCCTTCAATATGCGTTGCATTCAACTGAGAATTGTTATAGCACAGGTAGATCAAGGTTTGATCTGCTAGATTCAGCGAAGGAGTTCCTGCAAAACATTATGCTCACTCAACAGGAGATTAAAGCGATCTACTTCTACCTCAATCAAAGGCATGTCTTCAAAGGTACTTGCGATGGCAAGGGTATTCACTAACAGGGCTAATCTTCTTTAGATCTTCCCTAGAATTTCTCTTTTTCTAAATAGCATCAATCTATCAGTCAAATAGAGTTAGAAGCTTATTCCATTGGTTCTAATGGAAAGGATCTTATGCTCTTTGCTGATGGCTCGCAATGCAAAGACGTGGTTTGTGAGCAAATAACCATACTGTTTCAATCATGTTATGGCTGAAATCGAACTTTATAGTGCTGCCCTTTGCCCCTACGCGCATCGATCGCATCTGACACTATTAGAAAAAGGCGTTTCTTTTAAACAAATTGAAATTGACTTAAGAAATCCACCCGCGAATTTTAGAAAGATATCTCCTTACGGCAAAGTGCCCGTACTCAACCACGGCAATGTACGAGTGTGGGAATCTGCCGTCATTAATGAATACTTGGATGAGATCTTTCCAGATCCTCCTTTGTTGCCCAAGAAGCCGATTCAGCGCGCCGAAGCACGCATTTGGATTAATTTTGCGGATACCCGGTTATTTGAAACTACTAGAAAGTTGCTGCACGGCTATGGCTCGCATCAGCAAGCCGAAGAAACAAAGACACTGATTGAGCATTTGCATTTCATTGAACAGGAAGGACTTAAAAAGCTGTCGTCGAAAGGCCCATACTGGTTTGGATTAGAGTTTAGTTTGGTTGATTTAACCTATTACCCCTGGTTTGGACAATGGTGTGTGCTGGAGTATTTTCTAAACCTGCAATTACCATCTGGACTTGAGCGATTACAGGCATGGTGGGAGGCAGTAGCCGATCGTCCATCGGTTCGTACGATCGCAAAGCCCAAAGAATTTTATATCGAGCAATATGCTCAACTCATTCGAGCTAGTAAAGCTTAGGAGAACGTTATGACAACAGGAATGTTAATCAAAGGCAAGTGGACCACTGGAAGGAAGCATGCAGATGCTAACGGTAAGTTTAAGGAGATCCCGACAACCTTTCGCGATCGCGTCACTGCTGACGGTTCCAGCGGATTTAAGGCAGAAGCAGGACGCTATCACCTCTACGTTTCTCTAGCGTGTCCGTGGGCGCATCGCACCATGATAATGCGAGAACTTAAAGGGTTAAATGATAGTATCTCAATCTCGATCGTCGATCCGATTATGGGCGACAAGGGTTGGATGTTTTCGGATGCTCCGGGAGCGATTCCTGATTCGGTAAATCACGCCCAATACATGCAAGAGATTTATCTGAAAGCAGATCCTGAATTTACCGGACGCGTCACTGTTCCGGTGCTGTGGGATAAACAGACTCAGACGATCGTCAACAATGAATCACGCGAAATTATTCGAATGTTTGATGTCGAGTTTGCAAAATTGGCAACGAAGAAAATAGATTTATACCCACGCAAGCTACAGCGGACAATTGATGAAACGATCAATGCCATTTATTTGCCAATCAATAGAGGTGTGTATCGCGCTGGTTTTGCGACATCCCAGACGGCCTATGAAGAGGCGGTGATTGAACTGTTTGAGGGTTTGGATTATTGGGAGACTGTCCTCAGCCACCAACGCTATTTGTGTGGAGAACAACTCACCGAAGCCGATATTTGTCTGTTTTCAACGCTGTACCGCTTCGATTCTGTTTATTACAGCCACTTCAAGTGCAATTTGCGGCGAATTCTCGATTACTCAAACCTCTGGAATTATCTGAAAGATCTCTATCAACGCCCTGAATTCAAAGTAACGTGCAATTTAGACTACACGAAACGCGGCTATTACATGAGCATGACCGAAATTAACCCCAAGCGAATTGTGCCAAAAGGACCCATTGTCAACTTTGACGAACCGCACGATCGCGATCGCTTTAGCAATGCCTAGCGTGATTCGCTTACTCCTTAGACTCAATTGATGCAAACGCTAAATTACAGCGATCCTAAATGGATTGTGAGAAAAGATTTCATTGGAATCCTTTCTCACAAAGCCTCTCAATCTCACAACTGATTTAGGGCTGCTATAGATGAATTTGAGTTTGTGCGTCATAAAGGATGCTGTGCTGCTGAAAGTTGTGCCACCATTTCTGCGCGAGATGAAACATCCAGTTTGCGAAACATCCGTTTCAATGCTTGTTTGACAGAATTTTCGGTAATCCAAAGCTGTTTTCCAATTTCGGCGTTCGTTTGTCCCAATGCAAGTAACTCTGCAATTTTCAACTCACGCGGTGTTAAGCGATCGACTTTAAGTGAATGATGCAGCTTCTCTTTAGAAATAGTTTGTGGACGGGTTGTTGCAGCCCAAACAGAAAGGTGCAAGCAAATAGCGCTCAAATTAACTAAATCTTTTGCATCAAAAGCAGGCATTGACTTTTCACGGGTACAGCCCACCACCCCTACTAATCGATTGTGGTTGACGATCGGGCCTGCCATGACATGCCAGTGGTCAGGACGGGGACAAATCAATTTCCACGTTTTTGGTGAGGTTACTAATCCGTCATGAACCGGAGCATGGCGCTCTACTAAGTAACGTGCAATCGGATTATGTTCAATAGATAGCCCAATTTCCAATACTTTCTGAAAGTTGCTATCTGTTTGCGGCAACTGATCAAAGAAAAAAGTCCCCGTCGTTTTGCAGCAAAATACTCACCAATAGTCGGTACAACCTGCGATCGCAGGTCATGTTCGGTATGAGCTTGACCAATGGCCTCAAAAAGAAGCTTCAACGGACTTGTCACGCGTGGGTGGACCCAAAAGGGAATTATGCGTGGCATTAGTGGCCATCGTTAACAGTTCCAGAATCATTACGATTTGGGTACTACCAGATTATTAGAAGAGTACCCGATCGAGGTCTAGAAGCATTTAAGTTCACGGCCTATAGTAGCCATGTTAACTTGAAACTCAACCATCACCCGGTATGGCTATCAATTCCGAAATCGATAATGCTCCTACTCATACAACCTCGATCGGACAAATTGGCTTTTATGCGGTTTCAGTCGTCTTTAACCTTTGCCTGATTGCTCAACTGTTAACGGTTGGAGTTGCTTACTTCCTTAATTCTGCCTGCGCCAGTAGCCAGGGCGCACCTGGAAGCATTGACTGCATCTTGGTCTCCGTAGTTATAAAATTGTGAAAAATCCGTCGTGTTTTAAAAATATGACAGCTTATTCGCATTCGTCAAGCAAATTGCGCCGACAACCAAAGCAACAGCGAGGCAAGGAACGAGTTGAAAAATCCTCGATGCAGCGGCGATGGTGTTTGATGAGGTGGGCTATGAAGCAGCAACAACCCACATGATTGCAGAAGGCGGGAACAGCGATCGGTTCGCTTTACCAGTTTTTCCAGATAAGGCTGCCATCTTTAACGCGATGGAGTTACGTCACGCGGAGCGCGTGAAGGCGATGTGGGCACAACTTGATGTTTCTGCAATTGTTAAACTGCCACTTCGCCAGATGATGCATGCATTAGCCAGTGCGGTCGGCGATTTGTTTGCTCAGCCCGTATCGCGCGTAGTGTTTGTACAGTTTTATGTAGCTCGTGAAATCTTCCGTTCGATCGACGAAAGCATGACTCAGGAAGCGATCAACGTCTTAGCGAGCATTTTGAAGCAACGTAATCCAGCTATTAGTGATGCACGCTGTAGCCTGTTAGCAGAAGTTTGCGTTCATAGCAGCAATGCCGTAATGCTGGCTGCGTTTTGCAAGCGAGATTCACAGAGCAGACAGGCGTTGGTTGAGCAAATTGAAGTATTGATGGCCTCATATTTGGAGGCGGATATGGGCGATCATCTGTTGAACAATGTAATGAAAGTAATGAAATGCCTGCGCTGTCGATCGAACCAACTATCTAAAAATGGATACCGCCGGGGAAACAGTGCTATCGCTGTAAGGACTGTGGAAGGCAGTTTGTAGAACGATCTGCGCGATCGGTGTGAGTCTTTGTAAACGGTTGAATACTCCCTTGGAAGAGTGGGAATATTAGCTGCATCCATTGATTCCTTTCACCTGAAATGCTCGAAAAGGCTCGTTTCTTTCACCAATCTGCGGCATTGCTAAATGCAGGATTTTCAGTGCAGCAGAGCCTTCACATGGCTGGAAAGGATTGCCGCCCAATATTGCAGAAGGTATTGCGAGAAGCCAACGTGAAAGTTGAGATCGGTCAGGATCTGGCGACGGCGCTAAATTCCGGCTACTTTGACGAATGGACGATTCATCTAATCCGGGCAGCGGAGTACAGCGGTGCGCTAGCAGAAACCTTTGAACGACTGGCGATCGCGGCAGAAACCACCCACAAACGTCAGCGGCTTTACCGCTCTGTGAATATTTCAGTTTTCCTGATTTGTTTAAGTACCACTGCGCTGCTGATTGCGCTGCTGCAAGGGAGTACGGCTTTTTTGCTGCAACCCTGGTTTTGGTTTGTAGTTTTGCTGCTGGTGATTGGGTTTGTCATCATTGGGCGACTGTCGGGTTCTCGCTCCCTGAGTCAAGATCTCCTGCGATCGCTGTCCCGGTTTCCGATGATAGACGGAATTGTGCAGGCGCGAACAATGCTTTATTTCACAGAACTGGAACTGCCCCTGCGCTGTGGGGTTCCAATTCTGCAAGCGCTGGAATTGACTCGTCATCACATCCCCGACCAACCAATGGCGCAACGTTTGGCGATCGCTTCCCGCCAGATACAGTCAGGGCAAACGCTCAGCCAAAGCCTGCGGGGAACGCTTTCGCCCCTGGCCATGCAGATGCTTCGCACGGGTGAGGAGACGGGTAACCTGGAAGGAATGCTGGGAAAGCTGGCAGACTATTACGAAAGCGATTTAGAACGAAGGCTGAAACAGCTTCAGGGAGTGCTGCGCCCCTTGGGAATTGTTGCAGCAGGGGGATTGGTGCTGTTGTTGGGAATCCAGGGAGTCACGTCATTGCTTAAAGCGGTGCCCAGTTAAGCCCTACTCGAAACCTCAAATCCGCTCTTGAATCAATGTTTAACCTAGTGGAGAATATATAATTTTTGTGAGAAAACGGGAAAAAGCATAGAAAGATTTATAGTCATTAAAGAATTCCGTGTATTCACGGGCCGCCGCTTCGTATCGATTGTTCACAGTTGCCGTCCTGGTCTCTGGAATTTCTAGTGGCTCCCTGTTCTACTCATGGCTTTCGGGGTTGATGTTGCAGTTGTATTGGCTCAAGCTTAAGTAAAATTCTCATTCGTTTATTTTGCGTTTCCACCATGCATCATGTTCAGGATGCCTTTATTTCCTATGGGAGGGTTGATAGCAGGGCATTCGCTAAGAAGTTGAATGATCGCCTGGTAGAACACGGATTAGATATTTGGCTAGATTTCGACGATATTCCCCTTGGGGTCGATTATCAGAATCAAATCAATAGCGGCATTGAAAGCGCCGATAACGTCCTCTTCATCATTTCTCCCCATTCCGTCAACTCTCCCTACTGCACCAAGGAACTCGATCGCGCCCTATTGCGAAATAAACGCATCATTCCGTTGATGCATGTGGAGCAGATCGATCGGGAAACATGGCAGCAGCGTCATCCTCAAGGGACACAGGAAGAGTGGGAGCATTACATTACTAGAGGGTTACACTCCAGCTTTCCCGGAATGCACCCGGTCATTGCCAAGATCAACTGGGTCTACTTTCGGGAAGGAATTGATGATTTTGAACAATCGCTAACAAACCTGCTGGCCATCTTTGAGCGAGATCGCCCCTATGTCCGGCAGCACACCCAACTTTTGGCAAAAGCGCTCGATTGGGAACGCCACCACAAGCAGTCGCGCTATTTGCTGGTAGGAGAAGAGCGCCAGCGGGCGGAAGAATGGCTACACACCCGATTTGAAGACAGGCAACCGCCCTGCATTCCAACCGATCTCCACTGCGAGTTCCTTACCGAAAGCATCAAGAATGCCAACAACTTGATGACGCAGGTGTTTCTTTCCTGGTCAGACAAGGATCGGGTATTTGTAGAAACAATCCGCAAAACCCTGATGCGCGAAGGCTTCACGCTCTGGGTTAGCCGAAGCGATATCAAAACAGGAGCAGACTTTCAGCAACGGATTGATCGCGGCATTGAAGAGGCGGATAACATCGTCTATCTGATCTCTCAGGATTCGCTCAATTCCAGGTATTGCCAACAGGAAATTGACCATGCGCTGAGCCTCAACAAGCGCATCATTCCGGTTCTAATTGAACCAACCGATCTGGAAGAGATTCCGCCAAACCTGCGAAGTCTACAGTTTATCAACCTTGCCGACAACACTGTTGAAGACCAGTACCAGCGAGACATTGCTAAGCTTCTCAAAATCCTGCGGCAGGATGCGGTCTACTACGAAGAACACAAAATTTTGCTGGCCAAAGCCCTTAAGTGGGAACGGCAAAACCAGAACCCCAGTCTGCTTTTGCGGGGCTACAATTTACGTCACGCTGAAGCCTGGCTAAAAATCGCTCGCAAACGGGACCAGCATCAACCAACATCGTTGCAGGAAACGTTCATTCAGGAGAGCCTGCGCCAGCCATCAGGTGTCTCACTGGATGTATTCATCTCCTACTCCCGGAAGGATTCCGACTTTGCACGCTGCCTGACTGATGCACTGCAAATTCAGGGAAAAACTACCTGGTTTGATCAGGAAAGCATCGCCGCAGGGAGCGCCGACTTTCAGCAGGAAATCTTTCGCGGCATTGAGAGTGCTAATCACGTCCTGTTCATCATTTCTCCCAGTTCTGTTAACTCGCCGTACTGTGCCGGTGAAGTGGAGTACGCGGTCAAGCTCAATAAGCGAATCGTCACGGTTCTTTACCAATCGGTAGATCCGGCCATGTTGCCACCAGGATTAGCGATCGTGCAGTGGATTGACTTTCGCCAGAATAAGGGCGATTTTGATGCCAACTTCAACATCCTGTTACGAACGTTAGACACCGACCCAGACCATCTGCAAAACCATACCCGTCTGCTGATACGAGCGCTGGAATGGGACAGTAAACAACGGGATGAAAGCTTACTGCTGCGGGGAAGCACGCTTAAGGAAGTGCGGGAATGGCTGTTGTCAAGCGAGAACAAGTCTCCCCAACCAACCCGGCTCCAGCGGGATTACGTCACAGCATCAAATTCGGTCGAAATTCAGCGGCAGCGATCGGCCCTGCGGCTCCAGCGCGTTGGATTGGGGCTGATTAGCGCCATTTCGCTGGCGGCGATCGCGCTCGGGCTGGCTGCTTTTCGGCAGTATCGTGAAACAGACCGACTGCGGCTGCAAGCCTGCAAGGACCAGATTTCGTCCCAAACTCAAACCTCAGAAGCCCTGTTTCAGTCTGAGCATGTTTTGGACTCATTGCTGGAAGCGATGCAGGCAGGTATGCACTTTCAGCAGCAGGGAGTGAACGATGAAAAATTACAAGCATCCGTGCTGACGGCTTTGCAGCAGGCGGTATTTTGGGTGCGAGAACGGCAGCAAATTAGTGCCCATGACGGCATCATCTGGACGATCGCCACCAGCCCCGATGGAAAGCTAATCGCCTCCGCCAGTGCGGATGGCTCAGTAAAAGTTTGGAACCTGGCCGGAACGCTGGTTCATACCCTTTCTAAAAAGCGCGGGAATCAGATGCTGGCCGTCACCTTTTCCCCAGACGGAACGCAGCTCGCAACCGCTGAATCAATGGACAGGTAACGGTGTGGAGAACCGACACCTGGGCTGCATTTCCCCTCGTAGGGCACCGAGACCCGGTGGTCAGCCTTGCCTTCAACCCCGACGGTAAGATGCTGGCATCTGCCAGTGAGGATGGCACGATTCGGCTGTGGCAGCGGGACGGTAACGGCAATTTTCAGGCTCGTTCCATCGAAACGCTGGAGGGACATAATGCGGCGGTGCGATCAGTAGCCTTTAGCCCTGATGGCCAACTGCTGGCGTCTGCCAGTGACGATCGGAC
The DNA here is from genome assembly GCA_034541955.1 of Kovacikia ellensis JS3. Classification (GTDB taxonomy): domain Bacteria; phylum Cyanobacteriota; class Cyanobacteriia; order Leptolyngbyales; family Leptolyngbyaceae; genus Kovacikia. The sequence continues at coordinate 624,463 of JAVYJL010000003.1, forward strand.
CGTGCGGCTCTGGCAACGGAATGGCACAGGTCGACTTCAAACGCGCCCCTACAAAACCCTGACCGGACACACGGCTGAGGTTCGCAGCGTCAACTTCAGCCCAGACGGTAAGCTGCTGGTGTCAGGCTGTTGGGATGAAACGATTCGCCTCTGGCAGCGGGATGGCACCCCCGTTACAACCATCCTCGGCCATGAAACCCTGATTCACGATGCCCGTTTCAGCCCCGATGGAAAACGATCGCCTCTGCCGGATGGGACAAGGCCATTAAGCTCTGGACCCTGGACGGTACGCTAATTACCACCCTGTCTGGTCACAGCGGTCAAGTGCGGAGCATTGCCTTCAATCAAACAAACGGGACGCTGGTATCGGCAGGGGGCGATCGCACCATTCGCATCTGGCAATTGCGACGTCCCCTCCTGGTAGCGCTGCAGGGCCATCGGGCGAAGGTTTACAGCGTTTCCTTCTCGCCCGATGGTCGGTTACTTGCCTCTAGCGGAGCAGATAACAACGTGCGCCTTTGGGACCGTCAGGGAAATCTACTGCATCGCCTATCGGGGCATCAGGGGTGATCTGGTCTGCCCGTTTCAGTCCCAATGGTCAGCAGCTTGTTTCCGCCAGTTCTGACTACACGCTGAAACTGTGGAACCGGAACGGCAAACTGCTGAAAACCCTGATAGGCCACGCCGGACCCGTTTACTTCGCCGAGTTTAGCCCGGATGGTCAGTTAATTGCATCTGCCAGCGCCGATCAGACCGTGCGGCTCTGGCGATCGGACGGCACCCCAGTCCACACAATTCGTGAATTTAAGAAGGGAATTTTGTCGGTTCACTTCAGTCCAGACGGGCGTACACTCGTCACCTCCGGGTGGGACAACCAGGTGCAGCTCTGGACATTGGATGGAACCCTAAAGAGAACCCTAAAAGCGCATCAGGGATGGGTCTATGATGCTAGCTTTAGCCATGATGGTCGCTACATTCTCACGAGCAGTTATGACAACACCGCCAGACTCTGGACGGCGGATGGAGAACTGCTTAAAACCTTAAAAGACCATGAGGACGGTGTGGTGGCTGCCCACTTTAACCAGGACGATCGATTGCTGGCAACTGCCAGTCACGACCATACAGTAAAACTCTGGAGACCGGATGGCACTCCGATCACAACGCTGCGAGGCCACAGCGATCGCGTCAGCGACGTTAGCTTTAGTCCTGATGGCAAGCTGTTAGCGACGGCCAGCGAAGATCAGACCGTTCTGCTATGGGATTTGGACTTTCAGGGCGATCTGGACAAACTGCTGGAGCATGGCTGTCGGTGGACGCAGAACTACCTCCATACCAAAGCGGCAGAATCTCGCTGGAAAGACGTTCAGCAGTTCTGCGATCGCAAAGTCGAGAAGGCCACCCAATCGTCGTTCAATTCGGGAGTGCAAAATCATGGCTAAGAAAAAGACTTACTACGATTACCTGCGCCAGGAGATGAGCGATCTCATTGACGAGTTGCAGCTATCTGACTTTCACAAACACTCCCTTAAAAGCCGCTGGCTTGACCAACTGATTTGGGCAGACAAGAAGGCGGCTCAGTGTCGTCGCTGGCACTATCGGCTGCGCCTTACAACCATTATTGGTGGGGTCATTCTGCCTGCTCTGGTTGGTATTAACTTTCAGCTCGACAAGATCAATCCCTACTTTCGTGACTGGTTTCCCTACATCCCGTTTGCCCTCAGCCAAGTCATTGCGGTCAGCGCGGCTGTTGATGAATTTTGTCGATTTGGCGATCGCTGGCGTGACTACCGCCGCATGGCCGAAGATCTCAAAGCGGAGGGTTGGCAGTATCTGCAGTTGAGCGGTCCCTACCAATACAACATCGTCTCTGTAGAAAGCCCTGCTCAGAAGGCTGCCGCTCCTGTTGCAGAAGAACACAAAGCGGTGAGCTTACTATCCCCGCCCAAAGGTAAGGTTCATAAAATCCGCACCAACCATTTGAAAAGCTTCTCTCTGTTTGCCAGTCGAGTCGAAAGCATTATTAAAAACGACGTTCAGAACTACATCTCCGACCTGTTGAAGCAGCAAACCAAAGAAGACCAGGAAATGGAGAAGTATCTGGAATCTGCTCAATCGGTTAGCAAGGATAAAACCCTCTTCAGTCCGAGCTATACGGATGATCGCTCCGTTGATTCATTGGATCCCGGTTCACCTGATACCACCGCACCGTTAGGTTATCCCCGTACACCAGGGTATGCTCCATCTGGCGTTCCAAACCAATCAACAGCCGTTAATGCCAATCCGCTAGATAATGTGGATAACAGCATCATGCCAGCCTATGGTTCTGTTCCAACGCCTGCTGAGTCCCCGTTGGCCTTTACAACGCCTGCTCAACCACTGGCCGCTGTTTCAACTCCGGTAGCCTCAAACGTTGGCATTGCGGGAACCTTGAAAACCTGTCATGACACGGAATTTAAACTCAGTACTCTACCGTCTCAAGTATTGCCGGACCTCCAAAAGGTATTTCTCCACAGTGACAGCACCTTCGGATTACTCGCCTATACAAAAGCTGAAAATAACTATCTTCGTGTCACCCTAAACCAGGGACTTGGCCCAGAAAATCGGAATACCTGGTATGTTTACGCTCCTCACGTTGAATTAATTGGCGTCAACGGACAACCAAACTTAGATTCCAATACGGCCATTGCAAATACGAACGGCAGCATTCAGCCGTTGGGAATGGATTTGAATGGGGCGATCGCCGCCGCCGCCAGAAGTTTGCACGGTATGTCAACCGCTAGCGGTCCCGATGGTGGAAATAATGCCTGTGCCTGGTCGATCAACCGCGTGTTGCAAAGGGCTGGCATTCCTCCCTCGGCGACAACCCCAACTACGTTCCATCCCTTCTGGATGCGTTAAAGGACGGACGGGGACAACTCATTTCTAGAGACCAGGCAAAAGCGGGAGATCTGGTCATCGCGTGTGGAGAAGAACACGTTGGAATTGGTTTAAATGATGGGTGCAGCCAGGTCCTGTCGAATTCCTCCTCTAGAGCCTGTTTTCTATGGGAGTCGGATACGGACTTCGATGGCTACTACGGTGGCCCCAGTACGATTTATCGGCTGATTCGATAAGCGGAGGCAGGGAGGAAGTAAGGATAAAGGATAAAGGCTGAAGGATAAAAATAAAGGATAAAGGCTGAAGGATTAAAACTGACTTATTTCCTAATTACCTCATTGCGTCCTCGTCCTCTCGATCGCCAGTTAACCGATTACCAACCATTCAACTCAGATTCACAAAACTGATTACTTCAATGGCTAAGAAAAAAACTACTACGACTATTTGCAGCTAGAAATGGGCGAACTCATTGAGCAGTTGCAGCTATCTGAATTTCACAAGAAGTCGCTTAGAAGCCGCTGGCTGGACCAGGTTATTTGGGCGGATAAGAAGGCGGCTCAATGCCGTCGCTGGCATTATCGACTGCGTTTAACAACCATTATTGGTGGCGTTATTTTACCAGCACTGGTTGGTATTAACTTTCAGGTCAACAAAGACAATCCGTTCTTTCAAAACTGGTTTCCCTACATTCCGTTTGCTTTAAGCCAAATCATTGCAGTGAGCGCTGCGATCGAGGAGTTTTGTCGATTTGGCGATCGTTGGCGTGACTATCGACAAATGGCCGAAAATCTGAAAGCAGAAGGATGGCTCTATCTTCAGTCGAGTGGTCCGTACGACCGGAGCAAAACCCATCTACAAAGTTATCCTCTGTTTGCCAGTCGGGTTGAAAGCATCATCAAAAATGATGTTCAAAACTATATTTCTGATCTGTTGAAACAGCAGACCAAAGAGGATCAGGAAATTGAGAAGTATGTGGAGTCTGCTCAGGCAATCTCAAAAGATAAATCTTTGTTTGCCTCACCTGAACCAACGTATCGTCCACCCAGTTCGTTTCCTGGTTCTTCTCCACCCTCTTCCTACCCTGCGGCTCCAGGCTATCCAACGCCAAATTATCCAGCGGGTATCAACAATTCTGCTCAAGCAGACAGCCAGTTTGACAATATGGCTACGCTGTTGTCGCCAACGGGTGCACCAACACCACCAACCGATGCGATCGCGGCATCTCCCCAGTCTCTTCTGTCAAATCCGGTTAGTGCAGGAACGTTGAAAACCCTTCGAAATACCGAGTTCAAACTCAGTACCCAGTCTTCTCAGACCCTACCTGATTCTCAAAAGGTTCCCATAACCAGCGGTACATCCCTTGGGGTGCTTGCCTATAAAAGTGCTGAAAACAATCATCTCCGCGTCACGTTTGACCGGGGACTGGGTGCCGAAAACCGCAACACCTGGTTTGTCTATGCTCCCCACGTGGAATTGATTGGAAACAACGGGCAACCCATCGCAATCGCAACCCCATCCAGCACCGCAACGATAGCCGATCCCTCTGGGGCAATTCGGTTACCGGTTCCCTACTTCTCCCAACGGGATAATTAGGCATTAAATCTACCTGGAACACCGATCTCAATTTCGATGCTTTGGATAAATCACTGCTATCGGGGCTACCCATTGTGATTGGAATTCTGCATCGGGGTCCTCTGGATGCTCCCACAGGAGGACACATGATTGTAGTAACGGGTCGTACCGCCAATGGCGATTATGTCATTAATGATCCCTTTGGCAATCTGTTGGATGATTACTCATCGGCAAACGGGGGTGGCGTCATCTATTCCCGCAATGTTCTAACCCATCGCTGGACACCGGGAGGAAGCAATAGCGGCTGGGGACGGCTATTCTACGGCAATCCTTCACCCGTTGTTCGATCGCCCCAAACATCGGCAAACGGCAGTGCTCCCGGTCGGGGTCCAATTCCGTCCATTCTGACGAAACTTGCCCAACGGGTAACAGCAGACCAGTTAATTAAAATTGCTGGACCGGATGGAGCGGACGATCGCATCCGTGATTTTGCCTCTGCATTGAATCAGACCCTGGAAAAGTATCAGATTACCACTCCCCTACGAATTGCCCATTTCCTGGCCCAGGTAATGCACGAAAGCGGCGCGTTTCAGTATGTGCGTGAGCTTTGGGGGCCAACCGACTGGCAGGTGGGTTATGAGGGTCGGGCAGATTTGGGAAACACACAGCCTGGCGATGGCAAACGTTTTATGGGGCGGGGGTTAATCCAACTAACCGGACGAGCCAACTATGCCGAATTTTCAAAGGCAATGAATGTTGATTTTGTTTCGCAACCGGAACTGTTAGAGAAAGCTCCCTATGCCGTACTGGTGGCAGGTTGGTACTGGAACAGTCGCAAAATCAACGACCCCGCCGATCGGGATGACCTGGAGGAAGTCACCCGTCGCATCAACGGAGGAACCGTCGGAATCGACGATCGGGCAGCGTATTTGAAGAAAGCAAAGTTAGTCTTGAACTGTTAATTCTACGCTGCAATCTAAGATTTGCAAGCTGAAATGGAATTAGCTTCTCTGAACGGTTGCCAAGATCTCATCCAGAATTTCCTGGGCACCTTGTTTGCGCAAGGTTTGAGCCAGTTCTATGCCCAAGCGTTCGGCATCCGTTGCAGGTCCGGTAATGGTGTCTTTCACCAGTCTTTGCCCATCCAGCGCGGCAACAATTCCCGTTAGCGTGAGGGAATCGCCTTCCAACAGCGTGTTGACGCCGATCGGAACCTGACAGCCGCCCTCTAACTCCCGCAGAAATGCTCGTTCGGCATAGCACCGTTGAGCCGTTGGCTCGTGCTGCAACGCTTTTAGCAGGGACAGAACTTCTGTATCATCGGCTCGGCACTCAACGCCCAACGCGCCCTGACCAACCGCATGTAGCGACACGTCTGCTGGAATGACCTGGTGGATACGATCGGCCATCCCCAAACGCTGCAACCCTGCTACCGCCAAAATCAACGCATCATACTCCCCTGCATCCAGTTTGGCTAAGCGAGTATTCAAATTGCCTCGCACATCCTTAAACGTAAGCTGAGGATAGTGATGGCGCAGTTGTGCCAGGCGGCGCAAAGAAGAGCTGCCAATCACAGCGCCTTCGGGCAACGTCGCAAGCTGTTTGTCTCGATGCTTTTCGTGCACCACCAGCGCATCGGCGGGGTTTTCCCGCTCAGTGACGCAGCCCAGAACCAACCCTTCGGGCAAACGCGTTGGTAAATCCTTCAGGGAGTGAACCGCAAAATCAATCTCCTGATTGATCATGCCAAGCTCCAATTCCTTCGTGAACAGGCCCTTATCGCCAATTTTCGCAAGCGCTACATCCAGAATTTTGTCACCCTGGGTGCTCATGGTGTGAACTTCAAACGTGCGGTTTGGAAATGCCTTTTGCAGTTGCTCCTGCACCCAATGGGTCTGGACTAACGCCAGTTGGCTTTTGCGGGAACCAATCCGAATGGTGCGGTTAGAGGTGGAGACAGAAGGCGATGCGGCTAAGGTCATAAATCAGGAAATTGAAACAGAGTTATTGAAGTCACGTTCTCCACATTACCGCAGTGTGGCTCCCTGTTGGTGCCAATCGCAGTGGTTAGAATGTTACGGATAATTAAGCTTTTCCGGCTAAATAGCTTTTCGCTTCCTCTGCTATTTGCTCTACCTCATCATGCGTCAATGCTTCCAGGGTTTGGCGAGCTTCCGGTCCGTTTAAGCGGCAAAGAGCCTGCATCACCCGATACCGGATTTGCCAATCTGGACTGCTTGCTAAGGGCGTTAATAACTGAATTGCCCGCCGATCTCCCAGTTCCCCAAGCGAACCGATCGCGACCGTTTGCAGCAGTTCATTCTCTGAGTGCAAGGCTTCCTCTAGCAGGTCAAATCCGCGCACATCCCCATTTCACCCAACGCCGCGATAATGCTGAGCTTGACCAACCATTCCGATGTGGTGTGGTAAAGCTGCTGCAAATCCTCGAACGCTTCCGTTAATTTGAGCGCCGCGATCGAGTCTGCTGCTGCTGCCTGAACATCCATTTCCGAATCGCTCAGCCGCCCCTCAATAGGGCCATTGCCTGCTCCAAATCTTGCTGCCCCAGTACCGACATCTGGCTGACAGCGGCATAGCGAACCCGCGGATTGCTGTCTTCAACGGCAGCCTGAAGTAGCTCAAACCCCGACCCAGGATCCAGTTGCCGGATTTGGTTAACTGCCAACAGCCGATCGCCAAGGTCTTCGGAAGACAATAATTCACCAACTGATTCAGGAGTAACGCTCATATTGAATTCGTCTCTTTAGCAAAAAAGTTTTCAAGCGAACCAAAAGGAACTGACCAAAGAAAAATGAGAACAAAGGATGGGAAAAATCCAAAATGGAGTCTAAAAATCTAAAATTTCTAACTCTGTTCCGCCGCCATTGCGCGCACGATATCGCCCCGCGTGAGAATTCCTACAACCTGTTCTTCCGCATTAAGAACGGGTAGACGGTGAATGCTGCGTTCGTGCATGAGGTGGGCCGCTTCTCGAAGCGATTGATCTGGCGTAATTGTTACCGGATTACGAGTCATCACTTCGCCTGCGGTTTGCCCCAGCGCTTTGTGTAGATCCCGCTCATAGCGAACCGGATTTTCTAAATAAATCACGCTATCAAGCAACATGATGTAGGGCGGTGGAGTAACACCCGATTCCCGCCACATCAAGTCATTCTCAGAAACAACGCCAACCAACTTACCAGTTTGGTCAACCACCGGCAGACCACTAATCCGCCGCTCAGCCAGAATCCGAATCACTTCTGTAAGAGACGTTTCAGGACTCACCGTAATTGGATCACGGCTCATCACATCAGCAACCGTTTTGGGCATGCTTAACAACTATTTCTTCTAACCTTCTTGTTCATTGTAGGGAATCGTGGGGATCACTTGAAGAGGATTAGGGGTGGGGAGAATTGAGAATTAGGAATTGGGCAATGGGCGATGGGCGATGATGAATTGAGAACTAAGAGTTGAGAATTAGGAGACTCTAATTTCTAATTCTTAATTCCTAATTCTTAATTTTGCCTTTAGCCTTTAGCCTTTTTCATCCCTCATCCCTCACCCCTCATCCTTGGCCCCTCCTCCATTTTCCTGGCCTGCCGATTGTCCTTCGCCCTGGAAGCCAAAGTACCAGAGTGTTGCGGCGGCTTCGGCGCGGGTAACGGGTTTCTTGGGCTGGAACAAAATCGTGTAGCCAAATGCGCGACGGATGTTGGACAGGTCCCCATTCTGATAGTCCTGGAGAACGGCTCGTAACGCTTTTGGATCAATTTTGGGAGTGTCCTGAAATCCCCAGGTTTGCTTGACTGAATCGATCGTGGCAGTGGGTAATCCCTGACGGGTATCCAACGGAACTTTCCAGAGCAGCAAATCCTGACGGCTGAGGGGTGAATTGGGGCGGAAGGTCAATGTGGTGATGTCGCCTGAAAGTGGGCTGGGAATAATGCCTGCTTCGGCCAACCCTTGTATCACGGAAAAATCGGGATCAGAGCGGGGCACATCCCGAAAGACAGGTTGGCTCGAGTCTACCGCTAAGCGAACTTGGCGCGTGGGCTTGTCAGCATATAGCCGATTGTTCGCGCTGACTAACCAGCGGGCGTACTCTCGTCGGGTAATGGTTTTATTGGGGGCAAACAGAGACGTATCCCTGGTCTGATTGCCTTTGGTCTTTGAGGGAGCAGGGGTGAGTACTCCGAGCTTTGCCACATCCTGGACATACTGACGAAGTTCCTTTGGAGTTTTATCCAGGTCAGAGAAGGCAACGGGGCCAGATGCAATCTGATTTTGAGAACCATCGGTGCTGCCGGATGCTCCGATCGACGTGCTGCTAGAAAAGGACGGAATTGGGGAGGGTGTGCTGCTAGCAGAGGGTGATGGAGCAGGCGATGAGGGTTGGCTCGCTTGATTGCTGTCGCGGTTGAGCCGAATTTCAAACGTTGTTCCCGAATTGGTGGAGCCTTGCTGGGCTAGATTTGGCGCAGTCGAATTGGGACTTTGAAGCGCGATCGCCACTTTCAGATTGCCCTGCTCTGCGGTCAACGCATCGGGTTGGGCGTTAGCTCCGGAGTTATCAAGCAGTTGCCATCCCCGGGCAGGAAGCTGCTGACGGTAAAAGGACAAGATACGATCGCCCCCATCCTGACTAACCCACCGCGTCACGGTGTCCCCCGTTCCGCCTGTCGAGCCTGCCGAAGAGTCTCCCGGAATAACCTGCTGGAGTGTGGCATTGGGGTAGCGAGGAATGGCGTCTGGAAAATCGGCAGGCAGTTGGGCTGATGCAGGAAAATTGGGGTTCGTGATTGGACTGGGACCTGCCAGAATGCCTGTCTTCAGCTTATTCGGGTCATCGGCTTTCAACGATCGCTGCAACCCTTCCCCAGCGAACTGTTGGCACAACTTGCCAGTGGCAGCAATAAGCAAATGAATAGAAGCAGCGACGACGATCGACGGATAGGCAACACAGGACGTTTCAATTGAATTGCATAGTGGGGACCAATCCCTACACTAGCGCAGATTCGCTGGAGGTTACTTACCGCCGTTATTAAGTACAACGGTGAGTTCTCCCACGTGCACTCCCAGGCGTTTCCAGTGGGGGTTTTGGAGGAGAATTGGCGATCGCCCGTCACAGCGCGGTAGTCCTTTGGAAACGTTGCAGCAGCATTTGGAGCAGCGTTTACTTGCAAGATGAGTTTGCCCTGGTAGCGAGACAGCTTTGTGCCTTGCAGCGCGATCGAGCCGCCGTAGTCCCAATCGAGTCCATAGAGCTGAAACTCGCCTAACTGCTTGTATAGCTTGGCGAACGAAGTGCCCACACCAATTCCTTCGGACGTTTTCCAGTCTGAACCCAACTCTCGAACATAAACAGGTTTTGTCCGGGTTGCATCTGCCCAAACAACGGTAAAAGACTGCTCCGGCCCGAGATTTACGGTGGTTGCGGGGAGGGTATCAATTCCTTCGGGATCGGAAAGGGTGCGATCGCTCAAATGCTTTTCTCCAAACATTTTGGCCAACTCAGGGCGGTTGGTTGTTTGGGTTACGGGACCAACCCTTTCCCCAGGAACAATCAGCGTTTCCTTTAAGGGGATTGGCTGTGCAATGACCTCATCGCTCACCTCCTGTAGCGACGGAACGGCAAGAGGGGATGGTTGAACAGCGGATTCAGATACTTGAACAGTTGGCAAACAATTACACGAACAACCCGTCAGCAGCAGAAACGACGCGATCACAGCCCGCTTAGCTAATACAGTCATTTTTAATAGCTCACTTGCAGAAATGTAGGTGCCCCTGGTCTTCAACTTGCCTTGAATCAGGTAGGAATACTGACGGATTCCGTTTGGAGTTTGTTCTCGAACGCTAGCGGACTCTACTGATTTTTAATGGTTGAGGTTGAACTACAAACATTTTGCAAACGTGGCAAAAAAATGAGCGCAAATCTAGAAGTTATGCATAATGGCAGCACCAGGAGGTTGTCTTAAAACCATTCCATTACTTTAGAGGAGCGTCACTGTATGCACAGTCCTGACCTCGAAGTGATCGATCGTATGATCGAATACATGCAGAATCATTTAGAAAAACCGCATCCGGTTTTTGGTGGACTGCCAATTTGTCCCTTTGCCAGAGCTGCCCGCCTGCAAAACAAAATTTGTTTCCAGGTTTATCCATTCTCATTGAACACTGACCTGAATGTAGACGCTCCATTCCTGAGAACGATCAGAGCATTTGGACAGACAAATCAGTACGAGGCTTTGATGGTTCTTCATCCCGACCAGCAAGCAATGACGCTGGACGAACTCCAGCAGTTTGTTGATACGTTAAATGAGGCGATCGCGCCTGACGGCCTACTCGCATTTGGCGGACATCCCAACGAACCATTTAATATTCAAGGGGTTTACACCCGCCACGAACCCTTCATCAATTTCACCGTCCAAACCTCCCAAACCATCAAAGAAGCATCGGATTTCCTGCTAAAAACCCGCTACTACGAAAACTGGTCCGCCGAATCAATGAAACAGGTTGGGTTTCCCAGAAAAGGATGAGGAGTGAGGAGTGGAGTTTTGAGTTGGCAAGGGGCGATAGGCAATGGGCAATGATGAATTGAGAACTAAGAGTTGAGAATTAGGAGACTTTAATTTCTAATTCTTAATTCCTAATTCTTAATTTTGCCTTTATCCTTTATCCTTTATCCCTTAGCTATTTAGCCTTCATGCCTCACCCCTATCCCGCATACACCCTGTCCAGTTCTAGAAAGGTTTGCAGAAGAACATTGGCTCCCTGAGCACATTCAATGGGGAGGTGTATTCGTCTTCAGAATGGCTAATTCCCTCTCGACTGGGCACAAAAATCATTCCCATATCGGTAAAGCGACCGATTTCCTGGGCGTCGTGTCCGGCTCGGCTCGGAAGATGGATGTAGTTCAAGTCTAGCAATCGACAGACCCGTTGAATGATGTTTTTGATTGGGGGCAGATAGGGTTGGCATGATGTGGAGGGTTTCGCGCATGGTAATTTTAGTATCAGTTGCGCTGGCGATCGCGTCGAATTCATCCTTCATCTGATGTATCAAATTTTCTAAATGCTCCTGGGACAGGTCGCGCAGGTCAATTCTTAGGTCCACCTTACCGGGGACGGTGTTGGTCGCATTCGGCGAAACGTTGAGACAGCCCACTGTGGCAACCTGATCACCGGGCGTTTCTACAGCAATCCGGTTGACGGCCAGAACTATCTGGGACGCTGCGACCAGTGCATCCTTTCGCATGTTCATAGGAGTCGTTCCAGCATGGTTCATGCGACCAACAACGCTGACCGCAAATCGGTACTGTCCCACAATGCCCTCAACAACTCCAATGGGAATGCTTGCGTGTTCCAACACGCCACCCTGCTCAACATGCAGTTCAACAAACGCGGCAACTTCAGAACGATCGCGTTTTGCCGTTCTGATCTTCGACCAATTACCTCCAATTTTCTCCAGACACGGTTGAATTGGGGTGCCATCCAAACGAACGTAGTACTCCGGTTCCTCCCTTACTTCCCCGGCCATCGCCTTGGAGCCAATCACAGAACGCTCTTCGTCGGTAAACACAATCACCTCGATCGGATGGTTCAGCCGCGTTCTAGATTCATTCAAGACTCTAACCATTTCAATTCCAGCCAGAACCCCCAGGCAACCGTCATATCGTCCTGCAACTGGAACCGTATCAATGTGTGATCCGTCGCTAGCGCTGCTGCTTCATCACGCAGGCCAGCGTATCTGGCGATAATGTTTCCAGCCGCATCAATGCGGACCGTCATACCTGCTTCCACCATCCACGACTGGACCAGTTGGCGAGCCAGCAAATCTTCCGTGCTAAAGGCTACTCGACTCGTGCCACCGTTCGAGAGCTTACCAATCTCTGCCAGTTGAAATAGACTGCGGTTGAGGCGATCGTCATTAATCGCAAGCCTTGATAGAACAGCCATGAAGATCTCCCCTGCTTTACATGTTGAGTGTTGTATAGATTCGACTTGAGGAAGGTTGTATCGGACCATACGTTTTACGGTGAACCTTCTAGGTAGAACGGTTCTGAGGGTTCACAATTCTGAGATGGTCATAACGGATGATGCTGAGCCGCATCGGATAAATGGACGTTAGGAAAAACCTATTATTCTGCATTCTGGATCCTGGATTCTGTATTCTACTTTCAAGTAAGATTGCAGTTTGTTCAAACTCGAATGGGTATTAGTCAAAGGAGCTGAAAACTGAATGAGCCAAACGAATGCAGATGTAAAGCACATATTTATCTGTGGTTCCGCTCTCCGGGGACAGCCAGATCACGATAATCTCAACTCTGCTAAATTTGTTCGGGAAGCAAAAACCCGTCCACTCTACCGCATCCACTCGGCAGCAGACGGCTGGCATCCAGCTATTTATGAAGTAGCCGAAGGCGGAGTCTCTATTCCCGGTGAGGTGTATGAGCTGAGCCTGGAGCAGTACGAGCACCTCTTGGCAACGGAACCCCTAACATGTACCCAGGCGATATCATTCTGGAAAACGGAGATGTAGCGATCGCGATTCTTTACCCAAAAGAACTGGTGGATAAGTATAACTGGCCCGATATTTCCCATTTTGGCGGATGGGCCGCCTACAAAGCCAGTCTAGTCAAGTGATTGGTCGTAAAGACATTGTTATAGCAGGAATCAGGTGTTAGGTGTCAGGTGTCAGGGATGAAAACCTTACATTTAGCTCATTTCAGATAGGCTGGCTGTCCTAACAATTGTGGCGACAGCTATAAATCTCAGCGATGGGCATATTACAACTCAAACAACGCATTTAACGCGATCGTCTGCGCTTCTGGCATTTGCCCATAGCTAAACACGTAGGGAATATCTGGCGGTAAGCTGGGCAGAAACTTCTCTAGCGTATAGGGACTCCCGTAAATGACGACAGTCTGGAGTTGCTCAGAGTCGAGCAAATAGTGAAACCAGTCTTGCGCTGTTTGCGTGAGTCCGGCACTTCCCCGAAATGGGTTCCCGCGAATAAAAAGCTGCAGAAGCGTTGGTTCGTGCTCTGAACTGTTCGGTATTTGGAAGGCCTTGGGAGTATAGCGATCAAGGATTTGGAGCTGATATCCAAGCGTTTTGGGAAGCGCGATCGCTGGAGATTGCCGTCCTAAAAATCACACTCTAGAACCTCATCCACAACAATGAGATTTCGGAGTCTCTGGGCAGAACTGGGATGGCTTAGCCGGGATGGATTAGGACGGTAAACCTGCATTGAGTTTCGCAGAATGCTGGCAACCGTTGCACATGCGTCTGGTTGGGCCAGTTGGGCTGTGATAACGGCTGGTTCTACAGTGGGTAAGGTCTCCCACGCATGAGAGGAGCCGCCCTCTAAAGGGGAACAAACCTTCTGCTTTGCTCGCCAAATCCGCTCCACTGATGCTCGAATTTGCTCGGCTGGAATTTGCCCTTCTTCAACTGCCTCACAGACAGCATGAATAGCTCCAACCGGATCGAGAGGCATCATTAAAACATCAGCACCCGCTTCCACCGCTAAAACGACTGCTTGGTTTGCACCATAGCGATTTGCGATCGCTCCCATTACCAGCGCATCAGTTACAATTAACCCTTCAAATCCCATCGCTTGCCGTAGCTCCTGGGTCAAAGTCCGGCGAGAAAGGGTAGCTGGATAGGTTGGGTCTAGGGCCGGGATTTGTAGATGGGCACTCATGACCGCATCAACACCAGCAGCGATCGCAGCCTGAAAGGGCGGCAGTTCGATCGCTTTAAGTCGCTCTAAGGAATGGTTGAGAACGGGCAACTCCAGGTGAGAATCAACCGCTGTGTCTCCATGACCGGGAAAGTGCTTGGCAGCCGTTAGCACGGGGTGAACCTGTGCTCCTCGAATAAACGCACGAGTCAACTGAATGACTGTTTCAGGCGTCTCACCAAATGCCCGCACGTTGATTACCGGGTTGTCGGGGTTGTTGTTAACATCAACAACGGGCGCAAGTACCCAATTCAGTCCGATCGCCCGCGCTTCTTGGGCCGTAACAGCTCCCATCTGTTCCGCATAATGAACGGCCTGTGCAAGATTGGTTTGGGCGATCAAGGACAACGCCATTGGGGTGGAAACCAGCTTGCCCCGCTAAATCGTTGCCCGACCCCTCTTCTATATCCGCCGCCATTAGCAGGGGAATCGTTGCCCACGATTGAAGCTGATGGGTTCGTAACGCCAGTTCTCCTGCGCTGCCGCCCAGCAAAATAACCCCACCAACCCCCACATCCTGCAACCAGGTGCGTAGCGTCTCTGCGGTTGGTTCCCAGGCCGGATATTGAATCTGATGGTCAAAAAGATAGCCAGATGCTCGCACGACGACCATCTGAGCAACCAGCTCGTTTAGCGTCAGCGAATCGATGTCTGGAAGGAGGGGAGTCATTGAGGATAGGTCGAGAGGGATGAGGGATGAGGATGAGGATAAAAAGGAAAAAAATTATCCTGTCACCCAATTACCTGTCTACCCCATCATCTCATCTCCTCTACTCTTCCTGTCTTCTTCATCAATCACTCGGTTCTTCGTCGAGGTCGGTACTGGATGACTTTCGTTCCTGGCTGAGTCGATTTATCAGAGATAGAACGCGATCGCCCCGTTCAAGCGAATCATCCTCTAAGAAGACGACTTCAGGAGTGCGGCGTAGACGAATTCGCTGTCCTAATTCATTTCGAACAAAGCCTGTAGCTGATTTTAAGCCAGCCATTGTTTCAGCTTTTGCTTCGCTGGAGCCATAGATGCTCACAAAAATCTTGGCATGCTGGAGGTCGCCAGAAACATTCACGTCCGTCACACTCACCATTCCTGCGCCAACCCGGTCATCTTTAATACCGGAGAGCAGCATCTGGCTAACCTCGCGTTTGATCAGTTCGGCAACGCGGGCAACCCGACGACTCGTAGCCATAACAAACTTGTCCCTTGATAGCGTTTAACTGTCCGTGGTTCGCCACTAGCGAATCGCCAATACCCTTAAGCGAATCGCCAATAGCTAAATGCTAACAGCTTAATTAGATTAAGCAGCATTTAACCCCAGCATGGCACGCAGGGTAAACGCGATGAAGGCGAATCCTCCAACTAACAGGCCGACGAACGCGATCGCCGTCACCGGATTTTTAAGCAGCGGTTGGATAGGCTTTATCGCATTTAGAAAAACGCCTAGCAGCGCACCAAGCAAAAATACGGGCCATTTAGAAACAGTATTCCAAAGATTCTGCATAGGTTTGGAGCAATTGCTGATTTATCAAAAGAGTTCTTTAACGTTAAATGGGAAGCATCTTCCCATCAGATCATTCTATAGCGATCCGATTTAGATTGAGAGAAAGGATTTTTTTGGAACCTTTACTCTCAAAACTTCCTATTCCTACGTGTGACTAAAGACTACCGTTAAACACTGTCAGAGAAACCAGGCCAATTAAACAGGAAAGCTGAACAATCAAGCTGAGCAGCCGAAATTTTGGATCGGCACCAGCAATGTGAACAACTGAGTGCAGGAGTCGGAAGGTGATGTAAATGCTCACCAGTACATTGACTGTGAATCCAGATGTTTCCTGAACTAATAGAAGAATCACAACGCCTATGTATAAAGGCAGGTTTTCGATTAAGTTGGCCTGTACTCGAAATAACCTCCAGAGCAAGCTCTCGTCGTTGGGCGTCCCAAAATCTTTTACGCTTCCGCCCTTTAGTAAGTGACGAACTCTAATAGTAAGCAACAGCGCGACAACTGCGATCGTCCACAGGATAAAAATTGTCAAACCCCAAAGCGGAACGCTCATATTAGTAGGTGTGCTAGCAGATAGTTGCCCCACCGAAGCCGGAATGCCAATTCGCTCTAGCTGCATTTTCTTTCTCCAGTTGAATCTGTTAATACTGTAAGAAGGCAACCAATCAAGCTTCTAGAAGAAAGTTGCGAACGTTTAGAACATTATTGCGATCGTGATTGCAAGAATTGTTTTGGGGTAACACCAACGATACGTTTGAAGTAGCGCGTTAGATGGCTTTGGTCAGAGAAGCCAACTCTAGCTGCAATTTCTGCAATGCTCAATTGGCTGTGCTGTAATAGGTGCTTTGCTTTATCAATTCGGCATTGCAGGATGTATTGATGGGGCGTTAACCCCTTACGCTGCTTGAATAGACGCAGAAAGTGATACGGACTTAATTGAGCGATCGTTGCGATCTCATCAAGCGTCAAAGTGTGGTGGAGATGGGCATTGATATAATCTGTCACCAATGCCAACGTTGGTTGAGATAAACCGTCAGCGTAGCTTGAAAGGGCGGGGCGGGTGGTGCAATAGTTACGCAACAGATGAATCGCCAACGCCGTTTTAAGGCTATCTACCAGCAGATGGCTTCCTATACCGCCCGTTTCAGCTTCTTCTTTGAATGCTGAAAAGACGTTCTGAATGAATTTATCCTGGCTGCTCATAAACTGAGGTACCAGTTCAATCTGGTCAGGATCTACCCAATCCTGCCCTGTCTGTCGCAGGAGTGCAGGATCAATTGCCAGAACGGCAAATTGTGCTGAAGTATCCCAACTACAGCGATGGGAAATTCCAGCAGGGATGATGGCGACATCCCCCACATTCCGCCTCTCTCGCTCTAGCTTGCCATCGAGCGATCGGCTGCCCAATGCACAAACGTCCGAAGAGTAGGCAAACCCACAGGCAAGCACATGCATAAGATGCTGATGCTCGGCAGTTGCAAAGGTAGGCTGTTGATGTAGTTCGAAATGCACTTCATCCCAGCCTGAGCTTTTTAGTACAGCAGGTCTGGGCACCACCCAATCGGAAGCATTCTCCTGTTTGTAGTCAATCAATTCGACGGGTTGCCCTGTTGCTCTCATCGGCTGTAATGATTAAGGATGTTTCTATTTTGGCTGCTCTCTAACCCTGTTAGTTCTTCCTTAATAGGACTTACGCAAAATTGCCAGAGGAGGCCAGGTAACGGGTAATGGAAGATTTACTCATTACCCATTACCTGCGTAAGTCCTGTTTAAGAAGGAAAATCGTATTGATCCAGCAAAACCAAAATTTACAGCATTTCTAAAGGAACGGGCCTGGTGGGCGGAGGAAAGGCTACATTTAGGGCAGCTAGTTCTTCGGTGCTTAATTTCAGTTCCAAGGCGGCGTAGTTCTGCTCGACATGGTCAATACGGCTTGACTTAGGAATTACAATCACGCTGTCTTGATGAAGCAACCACGCGATCGCCACCTGGGCCGCAGTAACTCCTCGTTCTTGAGCAATGGCCTTAAGGGTATGGTTATTTAACAATCGCCC
The DNA here is from genome assembly GCA_034541955.1 of Kovacikia ellensis JS3. Classification (GTDB taxonomy): domain Bacteria; phylum Cyanobacteriota; class Cyanobacteriia; order Leptolyngbyales; family Leptolyngbyaceae; genus Kovacikia. The sequence goes on from JAVYJL010000003.1 coordinate 642,212, forward strand.
TTGCTCAATAGGGGAATAGGCCATAATTGGAATGGCTCGCTGCCGACACCATGGCAATAAGTTCCACTCAATTCCTCGTCGCGTCAGGTTATAGAGAACTTGATTTGTCACAATTCCTTGGCCACTCTTTAAGCCAGTATCTTCTACCATGTCCTCAATATCAAAATTGCTCACGCCGTAGCTGCGAATTTTGCTAGCTTCCTGAAGTGCCTGAAAAGTTTCTAGGGTCTCTGCCAACAGTACAGAACCTCGCCAGTGCAATAAATAGAGATCAAGATAGTCTGTATTCAACCGCTTGAGACTCCGTTCGCAGGCAGCAACTGCTCCTCGCCGAGATGCGTTGTGAGGATAGACCTTACTAACAAGAAAAACCTCTGAACGCCGATTGGCGATCGCGGCAGCAACAACTTCCTCTGCCCCACCTTCTCCATACATTTCGGCAGTATCAATCAGAGAAAGACCCAAATCCAATCCGTGACGGAGGGCATTAATTTCCTGTTGTCGATCGTGGGCGTTCTCTCCCATCTGCCAGGTGCCTATACCTAGAAGGGGGATCGTTTGCCCAGAGCGGAGTCTAAACGTTTGCATGATGATTGTTAGTGCTGAGGCTATTTAGGGCAGTTGTAAGCGTGCTGAGTTACCCAAATTACACGAAAACTACAGTAATCCTATCGAGATTTTGGAGAAAAATTTTTGGAGATCGGCAGGTTTAGCGGTTTCTCAAGCTCAAGATGCTTCGAAGGAGCTGTAAAATTTCTGACACGACTTCCTACTGTAGGTACTGGAAAAAGGTTTTGTATTTTTATATGAAGTAACGACCGAAACAATGACTTCTACTTCGATTTATAGTAAATCGATTGTATTGTTAAACATTGCCCTGTGTACGTGTTGAAGGTTGATTATTTTCAGTTAAAGCTCTGATAAACGCTATAGGAGTGACGATTTTTCATTTATAAACTGAAGTTTGTTGAGCAGCACAGAAGACAGGATTGTGGCGATCGTATCGTAACCAAGTGGCTAGCTTCTATTTAATCGTTACAAGAGGCGTAAATAAGAGGGCACGTTTTTATTGCCTCACTTAGAAGTTAAACCTCCGACTCATTTACACCTGCTCACTTCTAACTGACTACAAGGTTGAGGACATCTAATGAAAATTGCTTTTATCAATCAACCCTGGGGTATTGCCGAACCGCAGCCCGTTGGAGACTCAATTAACATTTGGACTTACAACGTTGCTCGGCATCTTTCCGAATCTCACGATGTTTTTGTTTATGGAGTCAATCGTGGGTTCTCACAGAAAACAGTTCGAACCTATGCTGGAATTCAATATCGTGGGTTTACAGCCAGGTTGGATAGATTAGTCCTCAACAAAGCACTGTCCAAGCTCAATTCATTCCTGAAAAAATCGGTGCTTCCAAGAGCCAGGACCCATTTGTCACGTCTGATTGGTTCCACCTGTCCTATTTTTACCAGGTTGCGGCAGACCTAAGAAGCCAACAGTATGATGTCATTCACATTCACAACTTTTCACAATTTTTACCCCTTGTTCGGGCATTCAATCCCCAAGCAAAGATTATTTTGCACATGCACTGTGAATGGTTGTCCCAGTTCGACTATGCCACGATCGAAAGCCGACTTGAATGTGCTGATTTGATTGTCGCCTGTAGTGATCATGTCACAGGTAAGATTAGCAATAGATTTCCTCATCTAGCCCAGCGATGCCGGACCATTTTTAATGGGGTAGATGTTGCAAAGTTTATTGACAAGAGCAGCGGTTTACGTCGAGCCAACAAACTTCAAGCTGACGAAGATCACTCCTTATCTGTAAAACGTTCCTCTGAAGAACAAGTAGAGTCCAAAAAAAGAACGCTGCTATTTGTTGGTCGGGTCTCTCCCGAAAAAGGGCTGCATATTTTGCTCGATGCATTCAAAGAGGTGGCTCAGAAGTTTTCGGATGTAATACTTGAGATTGCTGGTTCAGAAACTTTAGCACCTAGGGAATTTGTTTTTGGACTGAGTGATGGCCCCAATAGATTGGGGTTGGCTGAATTTTACTCAGGGAGCTACTTGCAGAAGCTGAAGTTGCGGGTGTCTCCTGAAATTAAAGATCGTGTTTCTTTTGTGGGATATGTCTCGCATGACGAATTGGTTGTCTACTACAAGCGGGCAGAGATGGTGATTAACCCTTCTCTGAGTGAGGCATTTGGTATGAGTTTAGTAGAAGGAATGGCAACGGGTATCCCTGTGATTGGTGCTCGAATTGGCGGGATGACATCCGTAATTGAAGAGGGCAAAACGGGGTTTCTTGTTAAGCCAAATGATCCTTCTGCTCTGGCCGATGCAATTTGTTATCTTCTCGCAAACAATGAACTCAGAAAATCAATGGGAAAGGCTGGACGGCAAAGAGTTCTCGACCTATTCTCTTGGGAAAAGGTTGCTGAAAGTTTGGAACTCCAGTATGAAAAGCTTCTTTCATCCCGTTCTTTGATGCTGGAAAGCGAACTTGTGAAGTAGTGTATCAGTAAATTCTGTCTCGCTCTAGGTTCAAAGAGCGTTGTTAACCAATCCGCATAAATGTCAATCTAGAGCATGAAAGCATTTCCCTTCTCCTCAGTTATTGTGAGGGGAAGGGTTGTTTAATGGGGGTTCTGCCGTGCTGTACCGTACCATTGAGGGAAATCGGGTTTGTATTACCCAACCCAGCCATGCTTGGGTATCCGGTCAACTAGCGCATGCATGGGGCAATGAAACCTTTGGAACCCCTGCCCCTATGATGCTGTATGTTTGGGAGCAGAACAGCATGACATCGGCTGGCTCCCTTGGGAGTCGGAGCCGACTCTAAACCCTGAAACAGGCTATCCTCATAACTTTACGGAAGTAGCTCCGGAGGTGCATACAAAATTGTGGGCAGGGGCAAAACACCTCGCTCTGCCGATGGGACGCTATGTTGCACTGTTAGTATCTCTGCACGGAACGGGATTATGTGAACGTTTCACGCATTGGAAAGCCTCGCCAGAATCGAGGCGGGTTGTTGAAGCATATTTGCAGCAGGAGAAGGAATTTCAGCGACAGGCGATCGATCGGTTGGCGCAAGATTCAGCTTATGCCGCCCATGTCACGCCGGACGCGATCGCCCGCAACCAGAAACTCGTTGCAACCCGGGATGCTCTGTCTCTGGCAATTTGCATGGGGCTAACGGAAGAGCGACAATTTGGGCAGGTTCCTTCCACTGTCGGAGAAACAACGTTAACACTTGCTCCTGTAAATAACGATCCGACCCGGCTACGCATTGCACCCTGGTGTTTTGAGGCCGATGAGGTAACAGTTGTGTTCGAGGGACGGATTCTTAAGGAGAAATCAAGCGATGAGCAGACGATGCGCGATCGTCTTGCAGATGCTCCCTGGGTTACTCTTACAGCTACGCTTCACTCATCCTAAGGTTGGTTCCCGTCCTGAGAAATGTGTGCGGTACTTGTTGAACGATTCCGTTTGTTTAAAGCGTCAACCTAAAGGGTGCAATTTGTGTTCCAACAGCGATGTAACCCGTACAGCAACTATGACTTTTGTTAGAGGAATTGATGTCTTTTTGTCGTTAAGGTTGACTGTGTTTGTGGAAACCTGTTGGTTCAAGAGATTGCGGATTTTATTTTTCTCATTGATAACTTAGTGAACCTACAGAAGCCCAAGACAGTAGAAAAACGAGACGTAAAAATGGAGTGTCGCATGATTAATTTGATTTCTAACGCGATCGCAAACCTCAATTCCTTCTTCAAAAGCATTCAAGTAAAGCGTTTCTTGGGTGTTGTTCTGGTCGGCTTCTTTTTGCTTACTACAAACGTGAATATTGGCCAAAATAAAGCTCCAGCCAAGAAAGTTCTTGATGACGTCCATCAAAACGATTCTCAGCGGCCAAAAACAGTTGGGGAATGGCAGAATGAGAAACGCCAGGAAGATCCCATCAACGAGCGGGTTGGTCAGATTGGCGAACAATCGAAGGAAGCTTTTAAGGACTTTGGGAAACTGTACCCAGATACTGCAAAGAGAAGTGCTCGTGACGTGCGGGATAACGATTAATAGGGCTTAAGGCAGTAAGGATGAAGAATAATCGATAGGCGATAGGCGATAGTTAATTCCTATCGCCCGTCGATTATTGCCTTCTTCCCCTACACATTGCCATCCCAAATTTAAGTTGGTATAGCCTTTAGGGCTATAGAAGCAGAACCCTAAAATGCGTAGCGAATTGTGCAGTGGGGAATACGATCGTGAATTAAGTTACAAAGAGCGTCTACTAGGGTTCCCTTAAAGCCACGCTTGTAGCGCACATTCTTATCGCCCGTCTGGGAAAACTTCGTCTCCTGTAGGTCAAGCCTCCAGAGCAACTCTTCGGCTTGGGGATGCCAACCTAGATTAACTTCATGCAGGCGATCGTTGTGAGTCAGGAAGATAACTTCTGACTGCAACTGCTCTTTCGCTTTAGGTAACAGCGTATCGTCAATCTGCTCAAGCAGTTGCTCGTAGTCGGGTAGCCAGTTGTCATAGTAAATCACAGGAGCAAAGTTGAGATGAACTTCGTAACCGGCCTCAACGAAATCATTCACCGCTTCAATGCGCTCTGAAATGCTGGACGTGCGGATAGCGACAACAGATGCTTTGGATTGAGGCATGAGGCTAAATCGAATCCGAGTCTTGCCCTGCGGATCATAGTTCAGCAGTTCCCGATTGACTCGCTTAGTCGCGAACGTTGCCTTGGCGTTTGGGATGGTACGAAATAGCCCAATCACGTCCTTAACGTTGTCGCAAATAGCCGCATCTACGGAGCAATCGCTGTTCTCGCCGATCTCGTAGACCCACAGATTTGTAGCTCTGGAATATTCCAGTGGGAAGGAACCTCAATCAAATCTGCGTTGGGATGCTGTGCCAGAATTGCCTGTCCCCGCGCAAAGTTTAAAGCGGCGGGTTCGTAATAAATCTCTTTGATGTTAAGCAGACGGGAAATGGAATCTTGCTGTGTATCGTGCGATCGCAGAGTGGAGGTAGTCAAAACGCTACTATCCCTAATCTTCAGAACACTTAAGGATAACGCTGCAATTCATCTGACATGTTCGAGAGAACCGTCCCTAAGGAGTAGGGCTTCCCCATGTTGAAGACTCCAGAGGATGCATCGTAGAAATTACAGGCCGATCGCCTTTCGCAATTTCTGCATGAGTGGCTGCTGCGTTTGCAGAAAAACATGGGCACAGTTCCGTCCTGGCATACCTGAAATGGAGCCACCCGGATGGGTTCCAGCACCGGAGAGAAAGAGTCCCTGAATCGGCGTTTTATAGTTTGCCAACTCTGGTAGAGGGCGCAAAAACACCATCTGTTCCAAGGTCATGTCGATGTGGTAGTAGTTACCTTTCAGCGCACCCAGACGATCGCCCAGTTCGGCGGGGCTTTCTACCCGACGGGCAATGGTTGCCGACTTCACGTTGGGGGCGTATTCGGCTAACTTGTCAATCACGCGATCAGCAACTTTGTGTTTGAGGTCATCCGTCCATCCTGTTCCGTGTAGACCTGTCCCTGCCTGTCCAGCAATTTGGTAGGGCGCAAAGAATTCAACCCAAAGCGTATGCTTGCCTTCCGGTGCCAGGGAGGGATCAAGCATTGTGGGTTGCACAATGTACATCGAGGGATCCGCATCTGGAATCTTGCCCAAGGTCGGCTCCACATGGGCGATTTCCACGTGCTTCACTGAATCAGCGATCAGGACTGAACCAATGAGATAGTCGTCCTGATGGTTGTGGTGTTCAAACCGCAGTGGTTCGGACATTGCCAAATCAATCTTCATAATGGTTTCGTTGTTGTTGATGATGCGCCGCTCTACCCGTTCCCTCAAATCACGATCTGCGGCATCCACATCGGCTGGATCTACTAAATGCAGGAACAATCGCTTGGCATCAATATTGGAAATCACTCCTTTGGCTGCCCGATATTCGGTGCCGTTTGCCAAACGCACACCCACTGCTCGTCCGTCATCAATTAGCACTTGCTTCACGGTTTGGTCCGTCAGAATTTCTCCACCCAGCGATCGGACCCGTTTGACCAACGCTTGCACCAGTGCCCCCGTGCCGCCTTTGGGCCTGGCCATGCCAGGGTGATGCCGCATGGACATCATCATGGAGCCAATCGCCAGATTTTTTTGGGACGGGGCACTCCCATTTCGGCGGCCAACCGTGCCAGTGGAGCCTTCACCACCTCAGAGTCAAACCACTCGTTCAGCAAATCTTCTGCGCTGGTTAGCATGGTGCGTAGAAACTCCAATGCTTTTGCAGGGAACCAACCGTTGCTAACACATCTTTTAGCTTGTCAAAATCATAGTTTTTAGCAATGTCAACGATCGCTTTTGGTGGCGCATTAAACATTGGAATCAGTGCGTTTACAATGCGTTGCCAGTAATCTGTAAACTCGGCATATTTTTGAGCATCACGAGGGCTGTAACGCTCAATGTCAGCACAGGTTTTTGCCAGCGATCGGTGTGCCAAAAATAATTGCCGTCTGGATGTGGACAAAACACAACCGGATCGCAGAACAGGTACTCCAGCCCATATTTCGTCAGTTCCAGTTCTTCAACTACCGGACCTAAATGAATAAATTCATGGTCGATCGCGCAAAGGTTGAACTTAAATCCGGGCGCTTTATCGGGAATGACCTCCTCCGTTGTCGCCGCCCCACCTGGAACAGGGCGCTTTTCCAGTAACAAGACCTTATACCCTGCCTTCAACAGATAGGCCGCACAAACCAGGCCATTGTGTCCTGCCCCAATTATGATGACATCGTACACTTGCATCCCCAGGCTCCAGAAGAAGGGCTATTGCTCATCTTAAAGGGTTTGGGGCAGAGGGAGAGATAAGGGATGAGGATGAGGATGAGGGCTAAAGGCAGAATTAAGAATTAGGAATGAAGAATTAAAAATTAAAGTCTCCTAGTTCTCAATTCAAAATTCTCAACTCATAATTCACAATGCATCATTGCTCATTGCCTCTTGCCTATTGTCTATTGCCCCTTGCCTATTGCCCAATTCAAAATTCACAATGCATCATTGCCCCTTGCCTCTCGCCCAACTCAAAACGCTGTTTTCTTACGATATAGTCGATACATTCCCGAGAAGCGTGCTCCATGTACCAGAAGCGTTTGACGTTGTGTGTGTTTTCGTTGATTTCGATAACTTCAATTCTTTTGGAAAAAGCCTTGCCGGTCTCGCAGAGGAACTCCCTAAAGCCAGTACATCAGGGGATTATTCTGCTCGCACCAGTCATCGACATTGGGTTGTGGTTGACCCGGACCCTAATGGTGTTAACTGTCGCTGGTCCTCGGCAATACCTGCCAACTGGTATGACCCTGGCGTAAAACTGCCCCTCGCGACGATCGACCAATGGCCCGTTGTGCGTACCTACAAACGAAACTCGGTCGTGACATCAAACATTACTCCAGCGGGGTTCGCCATTCTGCTAGACACGCAAAATAGACCTTGGCTCAAGGTGAGTACTGGCCCAAAGGATCAAATTTGTTTGGTTCGTGCAAATTCAAGATACGTTCGCCCCTATCAAAAGTAGAGCCTTTACAAAAACCATTTCCAAAATCTCAGCTTCTCACCCCTCACCCCTCCCGATACTTCTGCCACGCCAACTTAGCGGCTCCAACCATCCCAGCCTGATTGCCCAATTCCGCTCGTAGCAGTTGCAGTCCAATGCGGGAAACTGGCGTGACTCGCTGCTCAATTTCTGCCCAGACGGACGGGAAGAAAAATTAGCGCTGGCACTCACACCACCCCCAATGACGATCGCCTCCGGAGACAGCACATAGATTAAGCTGGCAAGTCCCGCTCCCAAATCCCGTCCGTACTGCTGCCAGAATTCCAATGCTTTGACGTCTCCGGCTAGTGCCATTGCGCCCAGTTCTTCGGGTTCCAGTCCGGTGCAACGGTTAATCGCTCGCAGAGAAACATGTTGTTCGAGGGAACCCCGGTTGCCGCTATTGCAGGGAGGCCCATCGGGCTTGAGGGTAATGAGTCCCAGTTCTCCAGCCGTTCCGTTATGCCCAATGAATAGTTCGCCATTCAGAATAATGGCTCCTCCAACGCCGGTACCTAGAGTCAACAAAATTAAGTTACGGTACCAGCGCCCTGCTCCTAACCATGCCTCTCCCAACCCGGCACAGTTTGCATCATTGGCAACGATTGTCGGACGTTCCGTTTTTGCCTCCAACCAGTCAGCCAGGGGAACATCTATCCATCCCGGCAAGTTAATCGCAATCCGAGCAATGCGACCCATTGCATCAGATGGACCGGGCGTTCCAACTCCGATCGCCACTGCTGTTCGCTCCGGATCTAGCTGAACGATCGCCTCCAGCATGGTTTCTAATACGGCTTCCGGTATTGAAGGTTGGGGCGTTGGGACACTCAACGCCTGCAAACACGTTCCCTCAGAATTAAATCGTCCAAGCTTAATGGCCGTTCCGCCTACATCAATTCCCAAAACTTGGGGGATTTGATGTTGCTCACTGGAGTCTGTGCCCATACTGTCTAACCATTGCTGACTGAAAGTCGCATTTCTTTCGGCTGCAAATGCAGTATGGCAGAAGTTTTAAGCCGATGGGCATTATTGGACGAAACAGGTTGAACGCATTCAGCAATGCTTGAGCAGTGCTGAGGACTGAGTGCTGAGAGAGGGTTAATACTCAGCACTCAGTCCTCAGTCCTCTCTAAGGCATGTTCTGGAGCAGTTTATGTGAGGCTAATTCATTAATGCGCTTCTAGTCATTTGTCCTTCATGGCAAAGTTGTCGCTTTGCGTAGATGTCTTTCAAGTGTTTTTTAACCGTGTTGAGGCTGATGTATAGCTCGGTAGCAATCTCCTGGTAGCTGTGGCCCATTCGGTGCAGGAACCAGACTTCAGCCTGTCGGGGAGTCAAACTATATTGCTGAATTTCTGCGATCGTCCGACTCTGAAGTGACTGGTAGCAGTCCTCAATTAGCACAACGATGTAAGGATGTTGCGTGTCTTCTTGGGGCAGCCACCGAACCCGCAAGCGATAGGTTACCGATTGGTTTAGCGTGATTTCTGACTCAATTACAACAGGGCGATCGGGATAAAGGGTGCGGCTTTCAATCAATGCCTCACAGGCCTGCAAGATCTCTCCCGGAACATGGGGAGCAGATTTACCACCATTCATGTCCTGGCAAATTCGTTGAGCAGCCTCGTTAACATAAATGGAATCGCCTTGATAGTTCAGAATCAAAACGCCGTCTAGTAAGCTTTCAAGAACATTCTGCAACAGAATTGAGTTTGCAGGAGTTAATAATTTGGGGGACTGTGATTTGGTAAGCATAAGCATCATAGGGGACTGATACAACTGAAATCGAGAACGATAGGGGACAGATGGTTGAACTTAGAAGTTCGTCAATCCTGGGCACAATTTGAGGGGTTATTCATCTATCGGCACAACCCCGCACCATTACGCAAAGTTCTCAAATAATTTCCAGCGATTTCTGATATAGCTGTCGCCACAGTTGTTAGGACAGTCAGTTTAGCTAGAGTAAGCTAAATATCAGGCTTTCATTCCTGACACCTGATACCTAACACCTGACACCTGCTATAAAGAATTTTTCTGATACAAAGCACAGGGGCACAGCATTGCTGTGTCCCTGTAGAAACCACGTTCTAATCCTTTTGTGAAAGCAAAACGCTTTATATCGATCGTCTACCGCATTATTGGTTCATCGAGATCAATATCTTTGCCAGCGCGAGCATAGCGAATTCGCAAAACGAGTCCCAGCGTTATTTGCTTCGCGAGCCAGTAAAGTACTGCAAGAACAATAAAAGTAACCACAATGACCAATAAAGGTTTTTAGAGGTTAAATCATCAAATGTTTGAAGGACGACGTTCTCCGGATCGGAGACTAAATCCCAACTGTTGAGTCGTCTAAATCGGCCTAGATAGATCCCAAGCGCACAAAGGGCATGAGTCGCTAGCTCAACCCAAAAAATTTGCTGTCTTCGGCCTATACGCTTCAGGTAATGCCCCTGATTCATTAAGGACACAACATAAGCCTCAAAGCCGCTCAATATAGCCAACACATGTAACGGAACAAATATTAGGGCAATGATCCAGGCGGAATTTCCTGCCCGAACACCCCTGATTAAATGAACAATGTCAGTTAGCAGATAGGGCGCGTTTGGTAGGAAAGCAATATAGACGAGCAACCCAATCCACCACGGGAAGGGACGCAACTCCGTTCTGCGGCGAAACAGCCAGAAACTAAGAACGAGGGAATGAACGCGAGGAAAAGATTCCAGAGGATCCAACCGCTATAAATGTTACTAAAAGCGATTGAAAGCTCGGCAAATTTGCTTTGCATAGAAAATTCAATAGCGATAATTCCAATCTTTCCCAGATTAACTCCAATTCAAAACCGTCAACCATTCACGATCGGCTGCAAATCATGCCATTTGAATTGAGAAGGCGACGTATGAGGAAGAAGGCGATGGGTAGTGGGCAATAAGCAATGGGCAATTCCTATGATTTATCGCCTATCGCCCATCGCCTATCGCCTAATTCAAAGGTATGAGGTTACTTATTAACAAGCCCTCCAAATTTATGGGCAGTAACCGAGATTGCTGTATCCGCCATTCACAAAACCATTGGAAACCCAACCTTTAACGGGTTTGGCAATTTCCACCCAGACGCGCTTTTCTGAATCAATTTTGCTCGTAGCGGGAACTGTTGTCAGGTAAAGCGTTCCTAAATAGGGTACTCCACCCAAAACTGGAGATGTGATACTGGGATCTCTCCGAATGTTGAGACCACCGTAGGGGGTGGAACGGGACGAATTACACGGCGGCAGGCACTTGCCGACGGTGGGGTGGACAGGGCTTAAGATTGGCAGCCTGAACGTATCCCCTCAGAGGATTGTTGCTGCCGACGCTGATGCCGATAAAGCCCCACTTCCATTGTCGGTAAGGGTAACTCTTGAATCGGTTGCTAAAGTTCCTAACACCTTGCTTGTGGTGGAAGCGGCGGCATAGACAGGGGTTGGTTTATTGACAGCACGGCATTGCCCAATGATAGAAGCTGGGGCAGTTGTAGAAGGACTCGGTTCTGGGCTGGGGCGGAGCTTGGTTCCGCAGTGGGAGCTGGAGTTGGCTCAGTACTAGGGGCTGGAGATGGTTGGGTTTGAGCAACGGCAGGTAGCCCAACGCTGCCAGTGGCGATCGCTACAGCCACAACAATGCCAACAGGATTTATCCAAGCATCTGTTCTTTTCATATATTCACTCCTCATCGGGTTTAGGAATTCACAGCCATAGAATTCCTGCAATGAGATTATTGCATAGATACAACCAGAGGCGTATTGACAAAATGTTGCTGAAGAATTGAGAAGAAATGATACTGCGTTTTATAGCTATAGCGATCTTAGTTTGGAGTGTGAGAAAGGTTTTGATGGAAACCTTTTTACAAAGCACCTCATTCTCACAAATGATTTAGGACTGCTATATAACGGTTAGGAATTTGAGAAGGCTAAACGAATGGCGAATAGTTATCCTGAAAACGCGTTGCCATCAACTGTAGCTTCCTAATACCTAGGGACTGATGGATCAACCACGATCGAATAAGCATCAATACCGCCAACGATATTTTGTACATTGGTAAACCCCTGATTCACCAACCACTGGCACATTTGAGCTGAACGCATACCGTGATGGCACAGCACAACCGTTGGTTTATCAGAGTCAAGCTGGGAATGGATGCTGGAAGACCATTCTGCATACTCACTCAAGGGCAGGTTCTTAAAACCTGGTAAACTGGCAAGCTCCAGTTCCTGCGGCTCCCGTACATCCACAAACTGTACTTCTTCAGAAGATTCCTTCAGAAGATTGGATAGCTCTTCTACACTGATTGCAGCAGGTTGGTTAAAGGGCTGGGTAGACATAAGTTTTAGTTGCTAGTTGATTCGTTAATGAAGTTAACAACTCGAGGGCATTATAGCGTTAAAGCGTTGCTGGATTTGAGTTTACAGGATGGGTATGGTCCAGCATCGGTAAAGGTGATCGCGCAACGTCAAGATCTGCCTGCGCCCTACTTGGAAAAGTTACTGATTGAAATGCGGCGGGCAGGTCTGGTGCAATCGATCCGAGGGGTTCAAGGTGGTTATCGGCTAGCCCGTCCACCCGCTAAGATTTCGTTGGGGCAAATTCTAGAAGCGGTAGGCGAAAGCGTAGATCCGCTTCCCCACCACAACCCTGATGATTCACAAGCAGAGGACTGGGTCACATTTTCCCTCTGGAACCGTCTCCACCAAAAGCTGAAGGAAGCACTTTTAGCATCTCCCTAGAAGACCTATATTACGACGCCCGCAGTTGGCAAGCCGCACAGGGCGAGGATTCAAGCTTTATTGTGTAAGAGGCGGAAGAATAAGGCTAAAGGATGAGGTCTAAAAGATAAAAGGACTTACGCAAACCTCGAGGTTTTAACCAAGATTTGAACGTCATGTTCAACGTCAGCGCTTAAACCTCCGAGGTTTTGGCAACAACTTTCAGCCCTAACCCTTTATCCCTTACCCTTTATCCTTCATCCCTTATCCTTTATCTTTTAGCCCTTATCTTTATAGCCCTTATCCTTTAGCCTTTAGCCTTATTCTTCAGCCTTTAGCCTTATTCTTCAGCCTTTATCCCTTATCCTTCATCCTTTCCCCACCTCTCCTCCACTGCTGGCAGATTCTTCGGCTTCTGGCTTGTTATACGAGCATTTGACGGTGATTTTTAGATTGCTCTGGGCTTTACCACTGGCAATGTAGGGAATGCCTGCATCCGCACTCAAATTCACGCCAAACTCTAGGGTTACTTCATCCACATTAGCGGCACTAAAGTTCTTGAAGGCGTTGAGGCAGTAAAGCGTGTAGGTCCGGATAGTGCTTTGCACCATCTGCATGGATTGGGCAGGGTTAATGTGGGAAGGAACGGCCAGATCAAATCCCTTCGCCCCTCCACGTCGTTGTTCCTCACCTCCCCCGTTTGAGTAGGAAGGAATTGGGGTGGAAGTTTCTGTGTCGTCTTGAGCTTCGATGTAAAGGACAGCACCGTTCTCTAGCTGCACCGGAACAACTTTCGTCAATGGTTTTCCTGCCAGTCGTGGACGATGCGATCGTTCCCAAAAACAGCACTTCATTCCCAGGGTGAGACCCCTCACCCAACAGGACGGTGATGAGGACCAAAGGTCAGAACGTTCCGTTTCAGAGCCGTTGCCCATTCTGGATTCCCAGGGGATCATGAACGTTTTTTCAAGACCCAAAATAGTGGTGATGGCTGAACAGTTTTTCTGGGATGCTGTCCTATACAGTGTTCGAGATGTGACAAGGAGTGTACTGATTCATGGGTGATGTGATCCAAAACGTTCTGATTCCAGTAAGGGACGGATATGCAACCGTTAATGTAGAGATTACAAACGATCGCATTAGCGCGATCAGGCATCACCTGGATACGTTCGAGACCGTTATTGATGGGCAGGATAAGCTGCTGTTGCCCGGATTCGTTAATGGCCACACCCACTCCTCTCAAGCATTGCAGCGCGGACTTATCCCCCAACTTCCGCTGGAGCTTTGGTTAGCGGATGTGTTGGATTCTAGCTCAAATGACTTAGACGCTTACTATTTAGGCGCACTATTTACAGCAGTGAACACGCTGCTGTCGGGCGGAACCTGCGTTATGGATCACGCTTACCTGCTGGCTGGTCAAGAACTGGAGTCGATCAGGGCAGCCGTACGCGCCTACAAAGAAGTGGGGATTCGTGCGTTTATTGCTCCCCTGACTTACGATGAGCCGTTTGTGGCAGCCTTCCCATCAGGACGATCGCTTCCCCATCAGCCCTATTCCCAGTCCACTGCCGAAATTTTGGAATTGATGGAAGCAGTGGTTAAAGAATTTCACGACCCGGAAGCCGGAATCAATATTGCTGTTGGCCCCACTGGATTTCAACGATGTTCCGATGCCTTGTTTGAGGGGTGCGCGGAACTCAGCGATCGATACAACCTTTGTCGTCATATCCACCTGTTAGAAACCAAAGCGCAAAAAATGCTGGCCTATGAAAAATACGGGGTCAGCGGGGTTGAACATCTGCGGCGAATAGGTTTTTTGGATCACCGCACGTCTCTGGCCCATAGCGTTTGGTTGACCGACGAAGACATTGAACATCTGGTGCAAACCCGCTCAACAGTTGTTCATAACCCATCGAGTAATCTGCGCCTGGGTAGCGGAATTGCACCCATCCTGAAATATATAGAGGCAGGGGTGAATGTTGCCTTTGGCTGCGACGGATCTGCTAGCAATGACGGACAGGATCTGCTTGAAGCCATCAAACTAGGGACCGTCTTGCATAACGTTACCGATTTTGATTATCGCCACTGGATTACGCCCCGAATGGCGATCGACATGGCCGCCATGGGCGGTGCAAAGGGAGTAAACCTGGCCGACCAAACGGGGTCACTCACAGTCGGCAAAAAAGCGGATATGGTTCTTTACGACCTTACTAATCTGTCGCTTTTACCTCACACAGATCCGATCGGTCTACTCGTTCTAGGCAGGCCCACCCAGGTTGTAGATAGTGTGTGGGTGAATGGTCGGCGGGTTGTTGCTAACGGTCAAGTGTTGATGACTGACGCTGACCACCTGAAGCAAGAACTTCTCAACCGCAGCCGCAAAGCTAGCAGACCCCAATTTCAGACCATTCACCAGGTCGAATCACACTATCGAAAGGTCATGGGTCTATAGAATGCCTGCGTTACTCAAGCCCAGGATGATTCCAACCCCAAAATATGGCCAAAGCTTAAGGTGGCAAGGAGTTCTGGAACTCCAAACCCCTCAAATAGGGCAGGCGTATCTACGGGCAGCTTAGGGCCAACCCCACGCTGTTGAATTGCAGGGCGACCAACTGCCACAGCAAACAGGCAAGCGGCAATCATGATAATGGCCACGCTGGGCGACCATTCGATTGTTCGGGCGACAGCTAGCAATGAAGAATAAAGCAACTTTAACCTCCTGAATGATAAGTAAATGGATCTAAATTGTTTGTAGGATGAGTTAGCGAGCATAGATTCATGCGAACCGTAAGGATTCGTGTGACACATTGTCGCTAATCAACCCCACGTCTACTTTTCAGTGTCGATAAATGTGTCCAAACACAACGAATTATAGAGATCTCTGAAATAGAAACCGTGAGAGCATTGAATTTTGTTTTAAGTCTTTAGATTGGTTTATTTTTTGATACAGTCGATTCTTTATGGGACTTCGAGTAAAAATCTGCGGCATCACGAAGCCAGACCAGGGACGGGCGATCGCCCAGATGGGAGCAACCGCTCTGGGATTTGTCTGTGTCCCTCAGACTCCCCGATACGTTGCCCCAGAACACATTCAAGCGATCGTGGCCGAACTACCACTCAATTCTGCAACGGGGATGGTGGTCTGCGATCGCATTGGCGTTTTTTGAATGCCAGTCTGGTACAAATCTGCCGGACCGTTACGATCGGCCAGTTAAACGGGGTTCAGCTTCATGGCAACGAGTCGCCAGAACTTTGCCATCAGCTTCGCAACGAATTACCCCATGTGGAAATCATTAAAGTCTTGAGAGTTAGCACCTCTGAAGTTCCTGAACTGGCAACGATTCTTGATCGGGCCAATGCCTATGGCAGCGATCGATACCCTATTGCTGGACGCCTACCATCCCAATTTAGCGGGTGGCACAGGTAAAACGCTTAACTGGCAAGCCCTGCAAGACTTTCAGCCCTATTACCCCTGGTTACTTGCCGGTGGACTCACCCCGATAACGTCTCGGATGCCCTTGAGCAGGTCAATCCCCACGGGATCGATCTCTCTAGTGGAGTCGAACGTGCCCCTGGAGATAAAGATTTGAGTAAAGTAGACCAACTACTTACCAGATTGAGAGGAATGACAGGGTGAGGAGTTTAGGAAGTGGGAAGAATGATGCGAAAACAGTTCGTCCATTACTTCCCTATCCCATTCCCCCATCACCCCTGGTTATTTCTCCTCCAACTACTCCTTTCGACTAAGCTGAACGGTTCTGCGACTGTGGCCGTTGCGGGCAAACCGTTCTTCCATGACCTTCTGATAGACCGCTTCGTATCCGTCAGCCATCCGCTCGGCGCTGAAGTTTTTCACGACATGCTCACGGCACATTTGACGGTTTAAGTTGGCTACCTTACCAATGGCAGCGACACACTCCTCAACGCTGTGACAGAGGAAGCCTGTCTCACCGTGGAGAATAACTTCCGAGGTTGACCCCAATTCCATCGCAATGACAGGAGTGCCGGATACCATAGACTCAACCATGACCAGTCCGAAGGGTTCCCGCCAGGTAATTGGGAACAGCGTCGCATAGGCATTGCCCATCAGAATGTTTTTCTGAACGTGGTTTGCCTCACCCAGATATTCGATTTGTTTGCCATCGATGTGGGGCTTGATTTCACTCTCGTAGTAGTCCACATCCACCGCATCTACTTTGCCTGCAATCTTCAGGTGCCAGCCCGATCGCTTTGCAATGTCGATCGCTAAGTGGGTTCCCTTCTCCGGCGAGATGCGTCCTAAGAACGCTAGATAGGGTGGTTCACTGGGCTTTGGAAAAAACTGATAGGTAGAAGTGTCAATGCCGTTGTAAACCGTTGCTACGCAGTTTAGACTCAGTCTGGGTTCGCGTTGCGCATTGGAAATACTGATGTAGGGCTGGTTGCGGGCATGGGTGAACATCTTTTCGTTGTCAGGCGTGAAGATGCCGTGCAGCGTATGAACCGTGGGTGTTTTCACCAGTGGCGCATAAGGCAATGCGGCACAACCCATGTGGGAATGAATGACATCAAACTCGCCTGCCCGCTCATAAACCTGACTGAGCTGTAACATTTCGTAGATGCCATACTCCCTGATGCTGGAGTCAAGCCGTAAAGCACGTTCATGAACAGACTCCAAGTTGGCTTGGGTAATGGAATCACCTGAAGCAAACAGCGTTACGTCATGCCCCCGGCGCACCAGCTCTTCAGTCAACAAACTGACAACCAATTCGGTGCCGCCGTAGGCTGGGGGCGGAACACGCTCCCATAGGGGGCAATTTGAGCGATTCGCACAGTTATACCTCCAAGTTTAAAGGGCCTAAAATCTAGGTATTTATTACTAGCTAAAATTCCCGTATCAACTTATAGAGCGTACCGGGGCATTTTGTAAAGTTCACCATCCTTTAGGACTAAATATTACGCAAAAGTTAATAAAAGTTGACAGGTAGTGTCAGGCGTAGACACCACACCCTGTTTGTACGGATAGCCGCACTTGTTTTACTTGTCAAGGATTCTGAAATGCTTTGTTCTGAAGTGATCTCGGCGTTGAAAAATCACCCAGTCAATTAAATTGAAAGACACTGACTACAAAGCTGTGATAAGACAACCGACCCACTGAAATGATTGCCCCCACACCTTTAATAGTATTAATCCAATGGCTCAACGATTAACCATTCCTCGAAAAAGCAGGTTGCTTCCCGCAACCCTCCAGAAACTGTTCCCGGTGCTGTTTCTTGCTGTAGGGACTAACGCCCTATTGGGCAGTTGCTCAACCCTCAATTCACAGCCAGGTCGTAATCCATCTACAAACACCACCCAACTCCCCGCAACTGAAACCAAATCATCAGGAGAAACGGGCCGATCAAAACGACACAGGAAGTGGAGAAGGCTATTACCCGTGATCTGTCAAAAGAGATTGGTGTTCCCCTAAAATCAGCAACCTGCCCTAATCAGCAAACGTTGACAGCAGGCCAGATTTTTGAGTGCAAAGCCGAGATTGAGCAGGGGCTTTTCTGGTTAAAGTGACGGTGAAAGATCCAAAGGGCCAACTGAACTTTAGAACAAAACAACTCCTGGTACTGTCGGAAGCCGAAAAGCTACTGCAACAATCAATCAGAAAGAGCAAAGGAACCGATGTAAAGGCGAATTGCGGCGACAAGGTCCGGCTGTTTACAAAAGTGGGCGATCGCTTTGACTGCAAGCTAACCGATCCAAACGGCAAAAAAGGAACAGCCACTATCACCGTGATTAACGAGGAAGGCAAAGTAGACGCGAAGTGGAGAATTTGAAGAATTAGGTGGTAGGCGGTAGGTGGTAAGTGGTAGGGAAGGTGAGGGGTAAGGAGGTGAGGAGTGAGGAGTGAGGGGAAAAAGCAGAAGTCGGTTATTTGTCCTTCATCCCTTATCTTCATTCTTATATTCCTTATCTTTCATCCTTTATCCCTTATCCTTCCTCTCTCATCCCTCATCTCCCTGCATAATGGAGACAGACGCTTTACATTGCTTTACTATGGCGAGAGATTTGCGGGGATTTATCAAACTTCTGGAGCAGCGGGGACAGTTGCGGCGGATTAAGGCACTGGTTGATCCCGATCTGGAAATTGCTGAAATCTCTAACCGTATGCTGCAACAGGGGGACCCGCACTTCTGTTTGAAAACGTCAAAGGCTCTCCCCATGCGGTTGCAGTTAACTTGATGGGAACTGTTGAGCGCATCTGCTGGGCGATGAATATGGAATCGCCAGAAGCATTGGAGACGTTGGGTAAAAAGCTGAGTCTGCTGCAACAGCCGAAACCACCGAAGAAGATTTCGCAGGCGATCGAATTTGGCAAGGTGCTGTTTGACGTTCTTAAAGCAAAGCCTGGACGGGATCTTTTACCAGCATGCCAACAGGTCGTAATCGACAAGGATGCCCTGGATCTGAACACGGTTCCTATGATTCGGCCCTATGCGGGCGATGCTGGAAAGATTATTACCCTCGGTTTGGTGATTACAAAGGACTGTGAGACAGGCACACCAAATGTGGGCGTTTACCGTCTGCAATTACAGTCCAAAAACACGATGACGGTCCACTGGCTGTCGGTGCGGGGCGGAGCGAGACACCTGCGAAAAGCAGCAGAGCAGGGTAAAAACTGGAAATTGCGATCGCCCTTGGTGTCGATCCCCTCATTATTATGGCGGCGGCTACTCCAATTCCCGTCGATCTTTCAGAATGGCTGTTTGCTGGTCTATACGGCGGATCTGGAGTGAACCTGGCAAAGTGTAAAACCGTCGATCTGGAAGTGCCTGCCGATTCCGAACTTGTTTTGGAGGGGACGATTACCCTGGGGAAGTGCTGTCTGATGGACCCTTTGGCGACCATATGGGTTACTACGGTGGGGTGGAAGATTCCCCCTGGTTCGCTTCCACTGTATGACCCATCGCCGAGATCCTATTTACCTCACGACCTTTAGCGGTCGTCCCCAAAGGAAGAAGCGATGATGGCGATCGCGCTAAATCGAATTTACACCCCTATCTTGCGGCAGCAAATACCCGAAATTGTTGACTTCTTTCTGCCCATGGAAGCGCTTAGCTACAAAGCAGCCGTCATTTCCATTGACAAAGCCTATCCGGGGCAGGCCCGTCGAGCAGCCCTCGCTTTTTGGAGCGCTTTACCCCAATTCACCTACACCAAATTTGTGGTTGTCGTAGATAAAACAGTCAACATCCGCGATCCTCGTCAGGTTGTTTGGGCCATCAGCTCAAAGGTAGACCCCTCTCGCGATGTCTTTATTCTGCCTGACACGCCGTTTGACTCTCTTGACTTTGCCAGCCAAAAGATCGGTTTGGGTGGACGCATGGGCATTGATGCGACGACCAAGATTCCCCCGAAACGGAGCATGAGTGGGGGAGGTGCTGGAGTCTGATCCGGATACTGCCGCAATGGTCGATCGTCGCTGGGCTGAATATGGCTTAGCCGATTTGCAGTTGGGTGAAGTCAACCCCAACCTGTTTGGTTACGACATGCGTTAGTGGCCTGATAGATTCGTAGTGGTTATGGGACTGTGTGACATTTCAGCGGACGCTTCCCGGCCCATTTCTTCATCCTCAACATTGGGGTCTTCCTTACCTAAATGGATGTCAGCAACGTCCACTTCTTGAGCACCCTCGCGCTCCTGAATGGGGTCTTCTTTTGCTTCCGCCTTCAATTGAGTAGGATTGGGCGTTTGAAAAACGGTCTCTGTATTTTTGATATCGTCTGCCGACATGGTGTTGCTCACGACTAAACATCCTTCCGCTAGTGTGGTAGCTGCTTCCTTCCCTTACTTCAATCCAAAGTCGTAAACTGGTACCCTACTGCCAGCAAGGCACAAACGATCGTTTAGGGGCAAAAAGGATTGGATGTAGTCAACAATCAATGGGAATTGCGCTGGCGCATCCCGATCGTTCTTTCCGTGACAGTGTTTGTCAATTTCCTGGACCGGAACAATTTAGCGTTGGCGTTACCGCGCATTGCACAGGATTTTGGCTGGACCGATCGTCAAGTTGGCTCGAATGGTGAATGGCTGTTGGGGCATTCTTTCTCTCCTATGCCTTCTCAAATATGCTGCTCAGTCCACTCGCTGAACGGTTTGGTCCTAAACGCAGTGTAATTGCCGCAATTACAGCGTTTTCCCTGTTTACGATTCTGAGTGCTCCGTTGGGGCAATCTCTCACCGCACTGATCCTGTTGCGATTGCTCCTGGGACTTGGAGAAGGGGTTCACATTCCAATGCTGAGCGCGATTACAAGCCACTGGTTTCCAGCAAATGAGCGCTCGCGGGCCAACGCCATTTGGGGCGCCGGAATTAGTCTGTCGATCGCAGCCGCCCCGCTGATTATCGTTCCATTAATCCATGCAGTTGGCTGGCGCACCACATTCGCTGTACTTGGTGCTGTGGGGATGTTGGTCTCAATTCCGCTGGTTTGGTTCTTTGTGGAGAATAAACCTCCTGATTCTGCTCGGCGATTTTCAAAACAAACCGATGATGATGATGTCAGTGGACCGATCAATCCGCCAGCATTTGTATCTAAGCCAATTTATATTCGCGATCGGCGGTTTTGGCTGGCTGTCCTGGGCGGCACGCTCAACTCGTTTTGTGCATTCGGTACATTAAACTGGTTGCCGACCTACTTTAACCGCGCAAAAGGAATTAATTTTGAAGCGTTGGGTTGGCCGCTTGCAATTATTTTTCAGCAGGAATTGTGGGCATTGCGTTAATGGCCTACCTTGGCGATAAATTCCAGCGACGAATTCGGCTGGCGGGCATTGGTTTTTTGATCGCAGGAGTGATGGTATATTTTGCATCCAGCGTCAATACGCTGTGGCTGTTGGTGCTATTTTTCGCGATCGCGGTTTTCTTTCAAAGCACCTATGGCGCACAAGAATACGCGATCGTGCAGCGTCTACTGCCTGCTGAGCGAGTTGGTGCTGGCACCGGACTTTACAACGGCCTTTCAGTGTTGTTTGGCGGTGTGGGCGGTTCGCTCATCCCGGGGTCGATCGTGGCAGCAACAGGCAGTTTTGATGCTGGAATTCTCAGCATTGTCGTTGGTGCTCTGTTGGCATCCATCGTTATGTTCGTGCTAGCAAGAATGATTCGATATTGAAGTCGGTAGCGAGAAATCGTGCGTCAGGAATGGAGAAGATTTGAATGAGGGATGAGAGATAGATCGTTTGTTAGGCTTCTTGAGTCAGTGAGAAAGCTAAAACTAAGAGCCATTAAAGCTTTTTCATCACTGAAGGAGATAACTATGATCAAGGGCATTGTCGTTCTTTGGACGATTCTCTGCGGCTACTTCTTGTTTGCTGGAGTTGGTGGACTGGATACAAGTATGGTGGAATCCAGCGATGCGTATGCTGCCGGAGCAGGGTGGTGTAGTCGCCATTTTCATCCTATGGGGAGTTGTCGTCGCGCCCCTTTCGTTGATCGGACTGCTGTTTAAAGAGAGCTAAATCGGCTACCGAATCTGGCTTTGAAAGGTAGGGGCAATCAAGATTTCTACCTTTTTATATTTCTGGAGGATACAATGCCACCATTCCTACAGCTTCCGTCCTAATGACAACGGTTTATTTAGACACTAGTACTTACAATCGCCCTTTTGATGATCAAACACAGCCAAAGATTTTTTAGAGACGCAAGCAGTTATCGTTATTTTTCAAACAATTAGGGCACAAGCCATTGAAATGGTTAGTTCTTCAGTGCTGGAGTACGAAAACAGTCGCAATCCTGATCCAGTCAAACGGAAGGCAATGAGTCAATATCTTCAAATGGCAGACTCAAGGCTGGAAGTAGATGAAGCAATCAGGCAGCGAGGTAAGCAGTTAGAGCATAATGGACTGAAGGCGATCGATGCGTTGCACGTTGCTTGTGCTGAAGCAGCCAGTTGTGACTACTTTATTACTTGCGATAAGCAGCTCATTAAGCGGTGTTTATCTCTGACAATGAAAGTCATGAATCCTGTCGATTTTGTTTTGGAGATTAGCAACAATGAGTCAGATGAAAAGTGAGCAACAAATTCTACAGGAAGGGCTGCAAATTCTTTTAGCTCATATGGAACCGTCTGAAGTTGCTCGATTCTGGGCGGCCTGCAACCTGCGAGGGAGCGACTATCTTAAGCTGAAGGACGGCTCTTTGCACAAGAATCAGTAGATAGTTTATATTCCAAGATCTTGGATTTCCAGGCTTTGGCAAAAGAAGCTTAATAATCTGTTCAAGCGGTAAGCAGAGCCTTCTCGCTTCGTTTTAGCCATGTCTGTCACCTTTAAAAACCGTTATTCAGTTTCAATTTCTTGGTTGGATGACAGCTTGAAGGGATTGTGTATACAAACGGATTATTTACTGATAGAACTTAAAGCTATGCGTTTGACGAAGTTTACGTCTGGGCCTGTTCCCCTATATTCCTTGGTAGTATTTTTTCTGCATCTAATCAAACGCTTGCTTCTACACTATCAGTCCCCATCTAGAGTTAATGCAAGATCATTATTTTCTCATTGCTCATGTGGCAGCAATTGATGGGGATTTTGATACTTCAATCATTAATTATCAGAGAGCTATGAAAGCTTCTAAGGATCAATGTGATCGTCATGCAGCAATGGCTGGAATACAGGCTGCAAATGCAGGAAAGCAGATGCTAAAGACAAAAGGGTGGGCTAGTAGACCCACACAGAGTTACGGAGTTTTACTTAAAGAACTAACGACGTCGCTACCCTGCATTAAGCGATGGGCACCACGATCGCTCTCTCCTACCGCACATCCATAAATATTTCCTGGTTGAACGTCAACATTGCCTTGTGTCTCCTCACCCCCTCACCACTGTCTACTGTCTCTGCGGTTCGTCCTCACCCCTTTGCTTCAAACTATGGGATGGTAATAAAACGCCACGCCCAGAATGAGATAGGTTGCTAACAGCAATGCCCCATCCAGCCAGTTAGAGCGACCACCGGAACTGATCAGGTTTGTGACGGCAACTGCGATCGCCATAGCAGCGACTTCGAACGGGTTGAAATTAAGATCCATTGGTTGGCCAATTAGCAACCCAATGAAGACTAACACCGGGGCAACAAACAGGGCAACAAGCAGGCTATCACCCGTCGCGGCGGAGACCGTCAAATCCATTTGGTTCTTCATTGCCAGTCGAATCACAGTGACATATCCGGCAATGTCGCTGATGAATGGAATGAGAATGACCCCGGTGAACAGTGGTGTTAATCCCAACCGGGCAGTTTCCGGCTCTAATACACCCACAAACAAATCAGACTCAAACGCAACGGCGATCGTGGACGCCAACAAAACCGCAATCCAAAAGGGCAATTTGGGAAAGTGGCTGCTTTGAGAGGAATCCTCTGTTTCATCCGCTGGCTCCTCATCGGCGAGGCCCATCTCGTACAGGTAATTGTGTGTCCCAAGCGAGAACACCAGGGTCAGCCCGTAGACCAGAATTAGCACCGATGCAGTGGCGATCGAGATGTTGCGAATGGCAATCACGTCCAAAATATTGGACGTTGAGATAACAAGGGTGGGTAGCCCAATGGCAATAACTGCTAGCGCCATCGATGAACCATTTACCTTTGCCAGGATGGGCTTAAATTCCTGCTCTTTGTAACGCAGCCCTCCCGTTAACATCGCTAACCCTGTCAGCAGGAGTAAATCGCTGAGAATCGTGCCTGTGATGCTGGCCTGCACAATGCCAACTAAACCAGCTTTTAGTGCGACCAAAGCAATCACCAATTCCGTTGCGTTTCCGAAGATCGCATTTACTAGCCCTCCAATGGAAGGACCGGTCACAACGGCAATCTTCTCAGTCGCTGTACTCAACCAAATAGATAGGGGAATGATGGCAAGGGCCGATGTGACAAAAACCGCAGAAGACCCCCAGTGTAGTTTGTCGGCAGCTATAGAGAGCGGAACAAAAACCAGCAGGATCAGCGGGATCAGGTTCTTGATCGCGATAACGTGCGGATGGGTTGCGATAGTCATTACCTACTCGTTCATATTTCGGTAGGTTGCCACCGCAGAAGGAGAAATGCGGTTGAGGTAACGGAAAATCCAGTACTTGAAAATAGTGTCGAGAATCACCGGAAATGTAGCGATAAACAGGAAGATGAAATTATGATTTGCTGGCAGCCCTAGATGTCTGGAAATTCCTCCAGCAGAACCTCCCACCCGTGAGGTGAGTGAAAACCTACAAACATGTCTGTAAACAGGATAATGATAAACGCCTTTGCGCTGTCACTTAATCCATAAACAATATCGTCAATAAAGTTCTTGACAACGGCAATTCCTGAACGGTTTGTAGCAATGACGATCGCAAACGCGACTAACGACAACAGATCGGAAAAGACATTTTTGACCGCATTTCCGCTCTCGTTGCTGTATTCTTCTTTCAACTCTATCGCTTTTTCTTTCAGGCGATCGGTCGTCTCCTCATCGGTTAGTTTTGGAGTCAGACCAATCAAGCTATCAAATCGGAGTTTTTCTTCAAAGTTTCGCAATTCTTGAAGTGCTTCTTCCTCCAACTCGTAGTTAATAAAAATCTCCGTTTTTCCGGTGCTCTAAACCGATCAACGATCGGACCCACAACAAAACCT
The DNA here is from genome assembly GCA_034541955.1 of Kovacikia ellensis JS3. Lineage (GTDB taxonomy): Bacteria > Cyanobacteriota > Cyanobacteriia > Leptolyngbyales > Leptolyngbyaceae > Kovacikia. Next base: position 667,186 of record JAVYJL010000003.1, read on the forward strand.
TAGAAAGCTGCTGGGTGATCAGCGGAACAATAATGAGCAGGAGGATAAATCGGACTGCAATCAATGTTTTAGTCCGGGTACTACGATAGGTCTGCACAACCTCCCGCTCAGCGTTGGGATCCAAGTCTCTCTTAATGCGATTTAATGTCCCTAAAATTGAACGCGGCAAAACTCCCGTCTGATCCAGTACTGAGTTATCTGCCTGAGCTACTGTTTGTCTCGTTGAATAACCAGGATTTCTAAAGTTGTTAACCTGTCCGTTGCCAAAATTTGCCGCAGTTATTGAATTTGGCTGCTCTATCTGAGAGACAGGAACCAGAGACAGTGAATCAGAGTCGCGGGGTTTGTAGCGGTCAATAATTTCATCAATAAATTGCAGCTTTTCTAGAATAATTGACGCCCTGTCCCGATCGCCCCCACTATAGGCATCCGTACGGACCTTCGCTGATGGATCCGTTGTGTTGAAGAAAAATCGGCTCGCTTTGAACTCAGACAATCGAAGTTCAGCAATTTTTAGATACTTCTTAAGCTCTGATTGAAAGTAGGCAAACGTGTTCTCGCTGAATTTGCCAGAATGGTTAGAAATGGCTTCACCACCAAAGTGTTCGTCTTCGATTGCCTTGATCATCAGCGCAGCATCGTATGCCTGATCAAGCGCTCTCTCTGGTGTTGCCTCATACCATCGTCTTGCATTCTGAAGGGACCGATTAAATCTTGTCCAGAAGGATGTTCTCATAGCGGGAGCAGGCTTTGAATTAATGGTGTTCGCCGGACGTTCTGTCGAACCGGACGCCTGAAAATAAAGTGTACTCTAGAACCTTAAGACACTCGCCATCCTAGCAAAGTCAGTAGGGAACAGTTTAGTGAACAGTCTAGAGAATAAACAATCAATTTGGATCACAGGACCAACCCGCAGCGGCAAAACAACCCGACTGGTGAGCTATTTTCGAGAGTGGGTAGGAAATAGGGGTCAGGGGTCAGGGGTCAGGGGTCAGGGGTTAGGGGTCAGGGGTCAGGGGCTAGAATCAATTCAAAATTCAAAATTCAAAATTCAAAATTTTCCGACTCCCGACTCCCGACTCCCGACTCCCCATTCTGACGTTCTTGTTCTGGCCGCGATCGGGGACAACCGAATTGACCTGGTTGATCGCCTGACGATTGCGACTCAGGGCAGGTATCCCTTTCACTCCACGACGCCCCAGGGCTTCTTCCAGGATGAGGTGACATTATTTTGGTCCCTGTTGATTCAAGAGCTTGATTTGAAGGCGCAGTTTCCCCTGCGGCTGGCACCGGAAAATGAGCAGGAGCTTGCTACCCAGCTTTGGCAACCTGAACTGGATAAAATCGTTGCCCAACAGTCGGCGGTTATTGTGTCCCGACTGGTGCGACGGGTGTTGGACCTGCTGCAACTAGCTGGTTTGGCTGGAGTGCCCATTCACGATATTCCAGCAATCTTGGAACAAGGCTTTGCAGGACAGACGGACGAGCTGCCGCTCAATATTGAGATGGTGGGAGACTTGCTGCAGCAATGGCAAACCTGGTGTTTGGAACGGGGCTTGCTGACCTACGGAATTACAGCGGGCCTTTACTGGCAGCATCTGTTGCCCCATCCAACCTATCGGGAGCACTTGACCCGGCGCTATCGGTTAGTGCTAGCAGATGATGTGGATGAGTATCCCGCGATCGCCCGCACCCTGTTCGAAGTTTTGCTAGATGCAGGGGCAACGGCTGTCTTTACCTATAACCCCGATGGATCTGTACGACTAGGTTTGGGGCGGATCCCCACGACTTGGCGGCATTGGCAGGCCGATGTCGGGTCGAAGCGCTAACAGAACCCCTGTCCATTCGCTTGTGGATGATGTGGGTGAATCGGTTGTGGAGTTGGTGACGGATCCAATATTTCTCTCTAGCCTGCCAGAGTCGATTCAGGTCATTCAAACCACCTCCCGCGCCCAACTTTTGCGTCGCATGGCTGAGGTGATTGTCGAAGCCGTTGAGGTCCATCAGCTACAGCCAAGAGATATCGCCGTTATTGCGCCTGGTTTTGACCCGATCGCCCGCTACAGTCTAAGCGAAATTCTTGCAAAACACCAGATTTCTGTTGAATCTCTGAATGACCAACGCCCCTTACCAGTTCTCCCATTATCCGCGCCCTCCTGACCCTCTTAACGTTGGTTTATCCTGGCCTGGGCCGTTTAGTCGATCGAGACGCGGTCGCCGAGATGCTGGTGGTGCTGTCAGAGAGCAGAGGTCAGGGGCAGGGGGCAGGGGGCAGGGGGCAGAGAATTTAGAATTTAGAATTCAGAATTCAGAATTAAAAACTCAAAATTTAGAACTCAAAGCTCAAAACCCCTCTCCCACTCCCCACTCCCCCACTCTCCACTCCCCAAATTGATCCCGTCCGGGCCGGACTTTTGGCTGACTATTGCTTTGCTCCTCATAGCGATCGACCTCGCCTCTTGCCTGCGGCAACCTTCCCGCGATGGGACCGACTGGGTTATCAGGCAACCACGGCCTATGAGGAAATTGTGCCGTGGATCGAGACACAGCAAGCGCAACTGGAGCAACGACTGATTCCCAATGCCGTCTCGCTTCTGGACCGTGCCATCCAGTATTTTCTTCTGGGCGGAGGCAACTTGCCCTTTGACCAGCTAGCGGCATTGCGGCAACTGATTGAAACAGCTCAGCATTACTGGGAGGTGAACGGGCGACTCAGCCGAGGGGAACGTTATGAGTTCCCTGCCTACATGACGGTGAATCGTTTCATTGAACTGTTGCGCAGCGATACCGTAACCGCAAATCCCTATCCCGTTCGCCCGATCGGACCTGCCAGTAACGCCATTACGTTGGCGAACGTGTTCCAGTACCGATCGAGCCGCCGTGCTCACCGCTGGCAGTTCTGGCTAGATGCTGGTTCTCCACGCTGGCTGATGGGTGTCGATGCCCTGTTTGCGGCTCCTCTATTTGTGCAGGAATGGTCAGGGCGACCGTGGACTGCGGCGGATACCTTAGAATCAAACGAGCGTCGTTTACGCCGAATTTTGCTGGACCTTCTAGGCCGTACCGAAGAGCGTGTTTACCTGTGCCATAGTGACCTTGCAACCAATGGACAGGAGCAGACCGGAGTTCTGCTGTCGCTTGTGAATGCGGCTGTTCCCTTGCCAATTTAGAGGTGTCAGGAGCTGTGAAGCGGGAGGCCGGGAATTTTAAATTATGAATTTTGAATTAATTCTGGCTCCTGACCCCTGATACCTGACCCCTGCTATACATCTATTGAATTGGCTAAAGGAAAAATGGGAAGAATCAAGAGTGATATCACTCGGTAGGTACAGGAAAAACCTTCAAGAGAGATATGCTTCGGGTAAGTTAGGTTGTAGCAATTCGCTTTTGGCGAACCGCCCTATTCCGATTCCCACTCTCCACACCATACCTATACTCTGTACTTATAACCTCTCTTCTGGTTTTAAGTTTTCAAGGATTGCTTAATTTCTCCGTCAAAAACCCTGCCATACTAATTAGAGACACTTAACCCAAAAACACTACATAACTGCTAACGAATTCCACGACGATACTAATGCTTGATTTCATTGGCCTATTTGAGTTTTCCCACATCTATTGCGTCACCATTTGCGCTGTTTTGGTTCCTGTGAATCTGTTAACGACCTTGCAAACGATTATTCTGGTCGGGCTAAACCGCTCAACGGTTCGCATTTGGCAGGCGGCGGGGTTGGCTGGGCTGTGTTCCCTGCTCATGGTGCTGCATGTGATGACCTGGTTTGCGATTGGGGTTGTTCGGGTGGAAACGTTTGTGCTGCTCTCGTTAGGAGCTGTCTGTCTTAGCATCAATTTGTGGGCGATCTCGCATCCTCACAGCTTACGTTGGGTATTCGTTCGTCTGGCAAGATCCTTTAAAGTACTTCAGGCTCGGGTCGCGTCATGAGTGGTTCTGCCAAGGATCAACCGAACCGAGGGAATGAACCACCTGTAAATGATTCCTCACCAGATGCTTCGGCTTATGAGACACCGTCTGAGACTGAAGAAGCTGCCTGGTTAGAGGTTGAAGCTGAACTTTCTCGACCTTCCAGGAAAGCCGTTGGCTCAGTGGTTGTTCAAGAGATGGAGCATATACCCGCATCCAGTGTTGCCAGACTTAAAGGGGTTGATCCACACAGTCCACTAATTATGGTGGAGACAGCTTTTTGGCAAGTGCGGCCAGTCTTATCTGGTTGGTCAATTATTATTTCCCAGTGGGTCCCCTGCTGCGGGTTTTTTTTCCATTCCGATCGCCCTCATCTATCTGCGTTGGGGAAACCGGGCTGCCTGGATGGGAGCACTCGTTTCGGGCTGCTATTAAGCGTTCTTATGGGACCTGCCCGCAGTATTCTCTACGTTATGCCCTATGGGTTGCTGGGCGTTTTGCTGGGCGTTTTTGGCGCCGAGGAGCGAAGTGGGGCATTTCTGTGTTCACAGGAACGATTCTCGGTTCTTTTGGATTCTTCTTTCGCCTTTGGTTAGTTTCGTTGCTCCTGGGAGACGATCTCTGGCTTTACGCCACCACACAAGTCACCAATTTTCTCGACTGGCTATTTATTAAGCTGGGTTTGGTGATTCAGCCCAGTTTGTGGCTAGTTCAGTTGACGATCGCAGTCATGGTCATTCTCAGCAACGCTGTGTACTTATTTGTGGTCCATCTGGTGGCCTGGTTTCTGCTTGATCGGTTGGGCAACCCAATTCCCCGACCGCCAAAGTGGGTGCAGGTGCTGATGGATTATGAGTGACAGCGTACGTGTCTACACCCAACCGGAACAGGGACATCGTTGGCTGCAAAAATATCAGGGGCAAAGGCCGATTTTTGCCTGTGTGCTGGGTTTTACGGAGACAGGGCTGATTCCAGGCATTTCGGCGGCGGGAGCAACCCCCGTGACCGCCAGTACACCGCGATCGCGGATGCCGAATTTCTATGGAACGGTCCCCAACTTCAGCCGCAGTACCCCCTACCGCCTCTGGATGTGGGCGCATCTCCTGTGCTAATCTCTCGTGCCATTGTCGAAGCCCAGGAGATTCCTGTTTATCTGTTTAATGCGGGATTGCCTCAAGCGCCTGCGGTTCCCTCCATTGATTTGGGAGGTGCGCCTGCCCGCTGTCTCAGTTCGGGAAACGCAATGGATTTAGAAACAACCGAGTACCTCTTGGAACAAGGCCTGCGATGGGGTGAAAAACTGGCTAGCGAGAACTCCAACAGCTATGTGGTTTTGGGAGAATGCGTCGTTGGAGGAACAACCACAGCCCTCGCTGTTTTAACAGGCTTAGGATTTGCCGCCTCAGGCAAGATCAATAGCAGTCACCCAATCTGCAATCACGAACAGAAGTGGCAGTTAGTTGAAGCTGGACTGAGAAAGGCAGGATTGGGTCAGGGATCAGGATCAAGGGGCAGGAGGCAGGAGGCAGGAGGCAGGAGGCAGGGAGAGGGAAGAGAGGAGAGGGAAGAGGCAGAGAGGCGGAGAGGGGACACAGGCTAGCAGGCAATTCATCCTTCATCCCTCATCCCTCATCCCTCACTCAAAATTTCCCGGCTCCCCACTCCCCACTCCCCTCTCCCCTACACACCGTCGCTGCTGTTGGGGATCCGATGCAGGTTGTAGTAGTGGGAATGGCGATCGCGGCAAGTCGCTCCTGTGGAGTACTGCTGGCCGGGGAACTCAGATGCTGGCGGTGTATGCACTGTTGAGAGCGACCGCCGAACACTGCAACCTGTCGTGGGATCCAGCACAAGTTGTCATTGGAACGACTCGTTGGGTGGCGGAAGACCCCACAGGTGATACGGTAGGACTGGCCGAACTGATTGGGGATGTCCCGCTGCTAGCGACCCAACTTAGCTCTGCAGACTCGCGCTACAGCCAACTCCGAGTGTATGAACAGGGATTTGTGAAAGAAGGGGTGGGTGCTGGAGGATGCGCGATCGCGGCTCATCTTTATCAAGGTTGGGGACAAACCGAGCTGTTGCAGGCGATCGAGGACCTGGCGGAGCGTTATAGCAAAGTGGTGAGGATTGAGGACTAAGGCAATCTGCAATCTACAATCTGCAATCTAAAACGGTATGAGTTTGCTTGTGGCCATCTTCCGCTGGCGCTTTGTGGGCGCAAATCTAACGGGTTGAAACGGATCAACGGCAGGCAACGGTTGCACAATACGATGCGTTTTCTTGGCACACATTTCTAGAACCTGCAACCGAACGTTATAGCGATTCTGTTGCGCCTTGTTTGGGGCTTGCTCCATTCGCATTCTCAAGGCACTGTCCAGACTGTTGTACGCCTGGGGCAAGGAGTAGCCGAATTGGGTTGCTAGAGAAATGGCTCCTTGGTCAGCGGCGGTTGCTTCCTTCAAACTGCGTTCACCCCGGTTGCGCTGATAAAGCTGATAGCCCGCTAATCCTGCAGCGGTTAGGGCGATCGACAGAAACAGAATATTTTGAGAAACCAGTTCTAGCAACGATGCGCCTAACCCGACACCAAAACTACCGTTTCCCACGGAAAGCGTGAAACTGTCTGATTTTGAACCCGAGCAACCTCATGCCAAAACAGCAAATTCCGCTGATCAACGTTCAACTCCTGCCATTGAATTAAGTCAATTTGAATAGCGGACCGATTCTTACCAACTTTTTCCGTTCGAATGAGCAACGGATTGACCTCAACGGTTCTAACGATCGCAACTTGGGATTTCAGTTCATCGGGCAGCAGCGTTTTTAAGCGTTGAATTTCACTTTGTTCGGTTAATGCAAGTGCCGATACCGTCATACAGCCACCTAATGTAAAGCAGGAAGAACTAAGTAAACATGCTCTGCACTGTTTTCCAGCACAGTAATCGTTGTTGATTCTGGAATCTTCATACCAGCACTTGTTAAAACAGCTTCAGGATTTTCAATGAGCTGTGTCTTGTAATTTGGGTCTTGCCAGGCTTCTAACAAAACCTTAGCTCGCACTGCCCGCTGAGGAAGTGCAGAATCCACTGAAGCGCGTAACTGTTTCACATCTTCATCTGTCATCACGGGCAACACAAAGAAGTTTTTCCGTGACCACTTTCCAAAACCGTAACGGTTTGAGCATCAGACATGGAAATATCCATTGATGCCAATGTCGCTTTAGGATTTGCCAATAAGCTGGAACGAAATTCGCGATCCTTAAGTGCCTTTGCGATCGCCTGAGAAAGTTGTCCAGGAGTCAACACTGACATAAACGGTTTACCGGCCTGATTGGATTGAGATTTCTTTATTAAGAAAACTAAACTCTTCCGACAATTGAGACTGTTATGCCAGATACTTTTCGCCCAGTGATTTGCTCTACTCAATTAGAGCTGCATCGCTTTGGTCATTGAATAACCGCATGATTTTAACTGCAAGCTCAATCAGTTTCTTGCGCTCAACTTCATCCAGTGCACCAGTTAACTCAGTCAATCGATACTGGTCCTGCAACACGATCCAGTCCAGGAATTGCTGGCCTTTTTGAGTCAGTTTGACCATTAGGGCACGTCGATCGGAGGGGTGGCTATTGCGCTCTACATACCCTTCTTGCTCCAGCCCATCCAGCAATCCTGTCATGGCAGCACGTGAAACCCCACAGTATTTAGCCAACGACGATGGGCTGGTTGATAAATCAGGTTCGCCGCTGAGGTAAAGCAACACAGTCAGTTTGCTTTGTGAAATGCCTAACTTTGCAAAATGCTCATCCGTAATACGAAGAATGGTCTTGGCAATGCGGGTGATAACGGCCACTGTGTAAAACGTGTCTGCATCCGAAATAGAGCTACCAATTTCGCTAGAAAACCCTTCCAGTAACTGATCGAGCGCCTGTATTTTTCCGGGCTGCACTGGCTGAAGCTGACGTTGCTCAAGCGGATCTTGTTGAAGGGAGAGGTAGGATTTTTCTGATGAGCGATCGGTTTTATCTCCTTTATTGCTGTTTGGTGCCGCCCCAGCACCTTGATCAGAAGAGTCATTTAGCTCTGGAGTTCGAATCAGATGCAGCATTTTCATCAGTGTAGAAAATGCTCTAAGCGCAGTAACAACGGTAATGAAAAGCTTTTTAGATGTTAGCTCCGTTTTCGTTTTGTAATCGTCAATTCCATAATTGACAACGACAACATTTTCAGGGGCGCGTCCCGGTTGCCCCGTTCGCAGAATAATTCTGACGATTTGATTTCTCAGCTCTTCCCGTATATACCTAACCAGTTGTAAACCCGCATCTTCTGTTTCCATCACCACATCCAGGAACACGATCGCCGTATCAGAATGGAGTTGAATCAATTGTTCTGCTTCTTTGGCGGAAAAAGCGCTGATAAACGTGAGAGATTTTCCTTCAAATGAAACATCGCTAAGCGCGAGCTTCGTGACGTTGTGAACTTCAACATCATCATCCACTATCAGAATTTTCCAGCTCTCTAAAGTTTGTTCGGTTTCTTCAGCGAACCGAATCTCATCATCCTCCTGCTCAAAACGAGTTCCTCTTCAGGAGCATCAGTCAATGAATCGTCAGCGAGAGAGCCGTGCATACTCTGCAACATGGATAGCCTTCAGAAATTATTCAAGTTTGAATGTTCAGTAGTTTAATCGTAAATTTCGTTCCCAGCCCGGGTTTGCTTTCGCATTGAATCGTTCCCCCAGCTTTTGTGTCACCAGGTTGTAGATAATGTGTAAGCCCAACCCACTTCCACCCTGCCGTCGTCGGGTTGTAAAAATGGCTCAAAATTTTGCTCAGATCCTTTGGTGCAATTCCTTTGCCATCATCGGCATATTCAACGATGAGTTCATCCCCAACTGTCTAAATTCCAATGTGATCTGTCCCTGTTCGTCCAATTCGTAGGCATGAATGAGGGAGTTCATAACGAGGTTTGTAACAATCTGGGAAAAGACACCTGGGTAGCTGTTGAGGTTGAGGTGTGAATCCCCTTTGACTTCGACCCTATGTTTGGTGATTTTTAGCTTGGGGCTAAGCTGTAACAAAATCTCGTCTACATAATCCCTCAGGTTGAATACGCGTTTCGACTCGCTGGACTGGTCAACCGCAACTTGCTTAAAGCTTTGAATCAGTTCCACTGCCCGATTCAGGTTAGTCAGCGTCATCTGGCTACTCTGTAAGGCAATATCTAAGAACTTTTCCAGGTCCGATCGCTTCAGCGTGTTGCTTCGAAAGCGATCGTAAAATGCAGTTGTTTTTCTGCTAAAAGCGAGGCTGCTGTGACTCCAATACCAATAGGCGTATTTATTTCGTGGGCAATCCCGGCGACTAACCCACCCAACGCTGCCATTTTCTCAGTTTGAATCAACTGGGCTTCGGCTTGCTTCAAATTATGCAGGGTCTGTTCGAGCTGTTGAGCTTTCTCCTGCAGCTGGTTCTCGGCCTGCTGACGCTCTTTCACCTCCTGTTGAAGCTGGAGATTTTGCTTATCTAGTTCTTCCTGTACCAGCTTGCGGCTCTCCTGGGTCAACACCAGCCACCAAGCGCCAATTCCAATCAACACCAGAAATACGCCGTAAACCTCCACCAGTGCTGCGGCCAACTGCCTGGCAACGATCGGGGAAAGGTTGGAAACGGTGACAGCCCTCTGGTAATAAACGATTCCCAGAATCATTCCAACCAGACCCGACAGAGACAGGAAAACCGCGAGGTATTTAAGGATTCTGGTTCCTAGCTGGGGCGAAAGTTTTCCTTTAGAAATACTTGGGCGGTCGTTGGGGCAGCCTCAGGAACGGGCTGAATGGGAACACTCGTCGTTTTGCAGGCATCATGACAGCGACCATCCAGACTGCAACAGAGGGAACAGATTGCGCCATCATATAGCGGACAAAATGCCATGTCCTGCGGTTCGTAGTCCTTCTCGCAAATACAGCAGGGAATGGTGTGCTCATAGGGTGTTCTAAAATGGTTGTCCTCGCGAGCAATGTAATAGCTCCCACGGGTCAACAGGGCGATCGCTGGCGCAAGGAGAAATGCCAAGCCCAGTGCCGTAAAGGATGCAAAGGCTTTAGCAACTGGACCCCACACTCCCACAAAGGCAATCATGGAAATAATGGACGCAATGATCATCGAGCCGAAGCCAACCGGGTTGAAGTTATAGAGATGCGCCCGCTTAAACTCAATATAAGAAGGACTCAGCCCCAACGGTTTATTCACAACGAGATCCGCCACCAGTGCACCAACCCAGGCGATCGCCACGATCGAGTAAAGCCCTAAAACCGCCTCCAGAGTAGAGAAAACTCCCAGTTCCATTAGCAGTAGCGCGATCGCCACGTTAAACACAAGCCACACCACTCGCCCCGGATGGCTATGGGTCAACCGGGAGAAGAAATTGGACCAGGCAAGTGACCCTGCATAAGCATTCGTTACGTTGATTTTGATCTGCGAAATAATGACAAACAAAATGGTTACAGCCAAAACCGTATTTGGATTCGAGAAGACAGACTCAAATCCCGCCAAGTACATTTGTGTCGGTTCATTGGCTCTGCTAAAACTGACGCCATGACTGATCGCTAACGATGCCAGAAACGCGCCCCTAACTGTTTTGCACCGCCTAAAATAATCCAACCGGGGCCAGCTAACACCATTGCAATCCACCAGCGTCTCCGGTTTCCCGCCTGTTTATCTGGCAGAAACCGAAGATAATCCACCTGTTCGCCGATTTGAGCAATGAGTGAGAAGGAAACAGTCGCTGCTGTACCAAATAGAATCGGGTCAAAGGCGGCACCACTGGGAGATTGACCCGCAAAATGAATCCAATTGGAGAAGGCGTCTGGTTCCTTGTAGAGCACACAAAGGTAGGACAACAGCATCAGTGTGAGCCAGATTGGCTGAGTCCACAGTTGAAGCTGGTTAATTAGCGTGACGCCAAAAATACAAGTGGAATGATTGCCAGGGAACACACAACATAGCCGATCGGTAACGGCAAATGGAAATACAGCTCCAAGGCCTGCGCCATGATGGCCGCTTCGATCGCGAAAAAGATGAACGTAAATGAGGCGTAAATTAAGGATGTGATTGTTGAGCCGATGTAGCCAAACCCAGCACCGCGAGTCAACAAATCAATATCAACGTTGTACTTGGCAGCATAGTAGGTAATGGGTAACCCGGTCAGGAAAATGATGATTCCCACCACCACGATCGCCCAAAAGGAGTTGGCGAATCCGTAGTTGACCGAGAGAGAACCACCGATTGCCTCCAGTGCCAGAAACGACAAACCACCGATCGCCGTATTTGCCACTAACCATTCCGGCCACTTTCTAAAGGACTTTGGCGCAAACCGTAAGGCGTAGTCCTCCAGGGTTTCCGTTGCAACCCAGGTATTGTAATCACGCCTGTCTTTGACAATCTTCAAGGGTGTACGAGTGGTCATGGGATGGATTCAACTATACATCCTCCCGTTGATTTCAACGGTTGGTTAACCCCTAAAATTGTTAACTACTTAATTATTCAGCAGGTGTAATGTTAAATACAAAAAGTCCTATTCAACCTTTTATGATTCGCCTGTGTAGAGTTAAGCAAGTTCAAGGCTGTATTTGGTGCCATAGTTCGGGTGAGTTGAAGCGTCTTAAAGGACATATTCAATGCTGCTCAGCGAAAGGTTGACGTGCGGAATTATCTCATTCTAGTTTCAAGCGATGGTCGTTTGTGTACTGACCTGCAAACAACTCTTTAAATAGGAATTATATAAAGCTTTTCTACTTCCTTCCTACGGCTTTTGTTCGCTAGGAGCGAAGTCTCGGGCACACTCCGATGAGTCAATTTATGTTCCACATTTTGGATAGATAGAGCTACTTTCTGGCTTTCAATAGTTATTTGATAAAAGCTTTTCAGAACGTTTCAAAATCGATTGGCATACCGCTCAATCTTTTTGCTGGGTTCTAGAGGTGTTTTGTAGGAACTTCCTAGGGTGTCCATACAGTTTTTTACTACAGAAGTGTGGAACGTTAGCCCGTGAATCTCAAATGATTTGGCTTGACCCTGCTAATTAAGTTCTGCAATATTCGAATTTTCAGCCAGCGTTAAAAATCTTATTTTGTATTAGCTTTAGGTTTATTCTTCTTTTTCTCACGTTTATTTTACGATCACGGCTTATTTTTATTTATATTCCTTCTCTAGCGCTGCTAATCCGTCATTCAGCCACTTGGCTGTTTTCCAATAAACTTTCTGTTCCTAAGGAGTTAAAAAGTTTGGCTGCTGCTGAAAATCGATTTCTACTTTTTTCAATATCGTACATTTGGCTACAAAATCACTTTATGTTTTCTTTATATTAATCAACTAAAGAGTAGAGAGTAGAGGTGTTAAATGGCTGGTGACTCAAGCGCAACAGCTCGTCTCGAAAAGACTAAGCGACACTATAATTCGTGGGTCGTCAACGAGACATTAGAGGACTATTCGTTGCGGTACGCTCCCCGATCGTTTCGCAAATGGTCTGAATTTACGGTGGCAAATGCTGCATTAGGGGAATTTCTTACCTGGCAGATTTTGCGATCGGCGGTTCAATTGCAATTAGCTCTGGTTTTACCAATTCCTTTTGGGCAATTTTGATTTCTGCGATCATCATTTTTGCCACTGGGGTGCCAATTTCCTACTACGCCGCTAAGTACAACATCGACATGGATTTGTTAACTCGCGGCGCGGATTTGGCTACATCGGCTCAACACTAACCTCGGTGATTTATGCATCGTTCTGCTTCATTTTCTTCGCCTTGGAAGGGGCGATTATGGCGCAGGCGATCGAGCTATATTTTCATCTTCCGCTGGCATGGGGATATCTGCTTTGCACCGTTGCAATCTTTCCCTTAGTTGTGTTTGGGATGACGCTGCTGGCGCAGATGCAGGTATGGACACAACCCATTTGGCTGTTGGGAATGTTTGCTCCCTGGTTCGCTGTGTTAATTAAGGATCCGCAAGCCTTCTCTGCATGGACCAGCTTTGCTGGAAAATCTCCCAGTGGAAGCGGATTTGATATTCTGCTATGTGCTGCTGGGGCAGGGGTTGCGCTGTCTCTGATTGCTCAAATTGGTGAGCAGGTCGATTACCTGCGGTTTATGCCTGACCTGACCGAGCGGAACAAAGGCAAGTGGTGGTGGGCTGTTATGGCAGCTGGCCCCGGTTGGGTTGTTTTGGGCGCATGGAAACAGTGGGCAGGCGCATTCTTTACAGCGGTTGCGGTTAAGAATGGAGTTGACATTGCCAAGGCGAATGAGCCGATCCACATGTACATTGAGGGTTTTAAGGAAATCTTCTCTAACCCGGCTGCTTACATGGCGTTGGCAACGTTCTTCGTAATCCTGTCTCAGGTCAAAATTAACGTTACCAATGCCTATTCTGGTTCGCTTTCCTGGTCTAACTTCTTTTCCCGGTTAACGCATGCCCACCCCGGTCGAGTTGTCTGGCTAGTTTTCCATCTCATCATCGCCCTCACGTTGCAGGAGTTGGGTGTATTCGACGTGCTGCTGTGGGTGCTGGGTTTCTACTCTAATGTGGCGATCGCGTGGGTCGGTGCGCTGGTAGCTGACCTGGTGATCAACAAGCCCCTGGGACTCAGCCCCTCCTATATTGAGTTCAAGCGAGCACACCTTTACAACTTCAACCCGGTTGGGTTTGGTTCCATGCTAATCGGGTCGATCATTTCCGTGATTGCGTTCTTTGGCTTGATGGGACCCGCCGCCCAGGCATTCTCGACCTTTATTGCGCTTGGTTTGGCGTTTGTTCTGTCGCCCATCATTGCGGTCATCACAAAGGGTAAGTATTACATCGCCAGAAAAGACGTTCACTTCCACGACAACCCCAATGTTGAAGGTTTAACACACTGCTCCATTTGTGAGTTCGACTATGAGAAGGAAGATATGGCGTACTGTCCTGTTTACGATGTGCCTATCTGTTCCCTGTGCTGTAGCTTAGATGCTCAGTGTCACGATGCCTGCAAAGCAGCTCCCACTTGATAGTTAGACGATTGAAATTTCGTATCTAGATACAGTTCATTATCATTTGTAACTGTTGGTCATTAGCTGTTAATCATTAGTGCCTGTTTAATGGCTAATGACCAATAACAAAACTCAAAAACTGTGTCTTACTCGCCTGAGAATCACGAAATCCAACGTCTAAAGTTCAGCTTCATACCAAATGTTCGATTAGAGGAAATGAGGAGGCTCCGATGCCCAAGACGCTTTTCAAAGTTGATCTGACAAAGCCAATGGATGAGCAGGAATTACCGGGTCACAATCGTTGGCATCCGGATATTCCAGCCGTTGTTTCAGTCAATCCCGGCGATGTCTTTCGAATTGAGTGCAAAGATTGGACGGACGGACAAATCAAAGACAACGATGATCCAAGCGATGTTCGGGATGTCGATCTAACCGTTGTTCACGTTCTGAGCGGTCCTATCTGGGTAAATGGGGCTGAGCCAGGGGATATTCTCGTTGTGGATTTGCTGGATATCGGTGCCCTCCAGGGAGATGAATGGGGATTTACTGGCATTTTTGACAAGAAGAACGGCGGCGGATTCCTGACGGATCATTTCCCCGATCCAGCTAAAGCAATTTGGGACTTTCAGGGAATTTATACCTCTTCCCGCCATATCCCAGGAGTTAAGTTTGCTGGCATTATTCACCCTGGTCTGATTGGCTGTGCTCCTTCCCACGAGCTGCTGGCCAAGTGGAATAAGCGGGAATCGGAACTGGTTTCAACTGCACCCGATTTGCGGACCTATGGCGCAGGGCTGTCTGGAGATCAATCGGTTCTGGCTGCTCTACCCAACCCTAAAAACGCAATTTTGGGTAAGCTGCCTCCCTCTGAGTACGAGCGGGTCGCGGCTGAAGCGGCTCGTACCGTTCCTCCCCGCGAACATGGCGGAAACTGCGATATCAAAAACCTGTCGAAGGGAACTCGCATTTATTTCCCTGTTTACGTGGAAGGTGGGAAGCTCTCGATGGGTGACATTCACTTCTCTCAGGGAGATGGGGAGATTTCTTTCTGTGGCGCGATCGAGATGTCAGGCTACATCGACCTGCATGTAGATATCATCAAGGGCGGCATGGAGAAGTACAACATGGTTAACCCCATCTTCAAGCCCGGTCCAGTCGAGCCTCGCTACTCAGAATATCTGGTATTCGAAGGCATTTCGGTTGATGAGTTTACAGGTAAGCAGTACTACATGGATGTTCATATTGCTTACCGGAGAGCTTGCTTAAACGCGATCGAGTACCTCAAGAAATTCGGCTACACGGGTGAGCAAGCCTACCTGTTGCTTAGCTGTGCCCCGGTCGAGGGTAGAGTCAGCGGTATTGTGGATATTCCTAATGCCTGCTGTACGCTAGCAATTCCAACCGAAATCTTCGATAAAGATATCCTTCCCGTTTAACCAATTCATTGTAGGGGCGGGTTTAGGAGAAGAATTTTTGCTAGTAATTCACCGAACTGCTAAACCCGCCCTCACCAAAATGATGTTGGTGCCGAAAATACTTTTCAGGAGACGTAGACACTCATGCCCCTGTACGAATTCAAATGTGGTGACTGCGGCGTGTTTGACCAGTGGCGCGCAATGGCAGAGTCAAACGAGCCAGCCGTTTGTCCTGAATGCCAGAAACCTGCGCGGCGAATGTTCTCTGCACCCGCTCTTTTGTCAGGATCTTTGCGTTTGAAGCAGGAAAGCCGGGAACCTCAACTTGTACAGCGTTCCGCCGATCGAGAACCCGAACGCCCAAAAGTTAAAAATCACACAGGTGGCCGTCCCTGGATGATTAGCCATTGAACGAGAGACACAGACCTCTGATAGTCGTTTTGCCGGCAGTGGGCAAAATCCTGTTGACCATGGTTCATCGACAATAGCGTAAAGGAACTTTTGCTAATTGAGTTCATCTTCCTCAAATCGAATTCGCAGGTTTGAACGCTTACCGCATCTGCAATTTGTTAGGCCTAATCGTGCAGCTTCAAGTTCGTTAGATTCTTTAGCGAAAATTTCGATTTTCTTGGTTAACCAATCAAAAATGCCAGGAAATTTAATGTCTTCTTTAGAAAGTTCAAGAAGTTCTAATCCCGTATTTTGAGGATAGGGTAAACGAGAAATACTTGACACTGGTTGGCTTAGCAAAACTTCTGCTCGTTCACGAATTTTGAGCTTAATCGCATCGGCATTAAGTCTCAAGCACTGTGGGCACACGTCTCCTTGAAGGAGGCTACGATCGCCATACAGTAAAGCTCTAATTCGCTTAATGTCAAATATCTGACTGCAAATTGTGCACCTTAATTTATCAGGGCAGGATGTTAAAGTGCGTTCCAACTTTATCTTCATTGTGCTACTCAATCAAATAAGGAATGAGGGTATACCTTATATCCATGAGATTAACTGATATTTCCTACACCTTTCCCGCAGTTTTTATAACTCTAAATATTAAGAAAGCTTTCGCTCACAAATTAAAAATGACTAATAAACATGGCCAACACTTTCACTGCGTATTTCTACCCATGATTAAAGTCATTAAATCTAAATAATGAAGGAGCCTTAATTTGGATAAGGATATCTAGTCGCAGCCCAACCCAAATTTAGCGGCTTCAACCACCTTTACCTAAAGCTAGCGCGATAGCTATAGCAGTCCCAAATCAAGTGTGAGATTGAGAGGCTTTATGAGAAAGGATTCCGTCGGAATCCTTTCTCATAATCCAAATGGGATCGTTATGAAGTCGCAGCCGTTAAAATTAGTCTCAACAGGGCAGGTAGCGGTATGAATTCCGTGCCTTTGCCCTGACGACCTAATGCCGAGCTTCGACAAATGCCAATTACAGCCTGATCAACTAAATCAAATGTTTTCAGTCTCCACCAACTTGATATGGTTGGTGTGAAACAGGATTATGGAGCGGCATTGCTTGCGTCGAATGGTCCAGTGTTCCTTCAGTCTGCCCCTGCAAAATGCGCCATCCGGTCCGTGTGTTCCTTACGAGCGACGGACGTACTGTGGCATGGTTCACTAACCATCACCATTCACTAAATCTCTCAAAAGGAAAAGGCCTACCAGAGCTAGTGGACTCGTTTAGAAAGCAACTGCTCCTCTAGTGCTGCGATACGATTATAGGCAGCCGTGAGCTGAGCGGTCAGCCGTTGAATTTGAATTTCGGGCGCTAGCTGCTTTTCTCCACTTTGACTGGTTGAGTCTAGACTGTTGTTATCAACTAGAACATCTTTATGTTCCATCACTGCATCAAGACCGCCATGCCCTTGATAGGAGCGAACTCCATTCGTTGCTCCACTCTCAAGGCGTTGAATTTGATCTGCTCCAAACCGACATTCGGACGCGACATCCGTTACCTTGCTGCTCAACTGTTCAATAAGTTGATACAATGCGTCAACCTTGGCACTCAGGATATTAACTTGCTTTTGTAGTGTGTCCATTCAGCGCCCCAGTTTTCTGTGTATGTTCTACTTCCACAATTCTAATGTCACCTTTCTTTGTTAGCCTCAATTCCTGAATCATTTAACTTTTGATTCTGATTGGGCCTGATAGGCATAAGACGAATTGAAAAATGTGGTTTCTGAATATAAATTGGATGAATCAAATCATGAGGAAATCAGCCCTATTTATTTCGTGTAGAAATAGTCAGGATTCTAGCAGAAATGCTTGCTGCATAGGATTTCTAAGGACTAGAGCGTTTCAGAAATAGAGGAAATACGGCTCTTTTATTTTTAGCAGCAAGATAGATAATCCACGCGTTTATTTGAGAACACTTCTGTTATTTTTGCGTTTATTTTCTACATTATTTCCTCTGACCTTTAACACGTACTTATTAAAGGAATGAATCGACGATCGTTTCTAACAGGTTTGGCAGGGCTAAGCATTAGCAATTTGCTAACGGGTTGTTCTAATCAAAACCGTCCTGGTCTAAGTGTCCGTTTGCTTAATGGCTCTGTTCCACCACAGATTCTTAATCAGTTTCAAAAACAGTTCTCGAGGGAGGGCACTTCGAAGTTTTTCCCGGAGCCTCAGCTTCAAACGTTGTTTTCTCAACTGCAAGCCTGGAAAAACCAAAAGACCAGGGCGGTACTAAAACCTGGGTTCCAACCTGGCTTCCGTTTGTGGGTGGCGGCATTCCAGATCCATCGAACCTGGTTACGCTGGGAGACTACTGGTTAGAGAAAGCGATTCAGCAACAGTTAATTCAACCGCTTGATCCTGGCAGCTTAGAGGGGTGGGATCGGCTGCCTCAGAAATGGAAGGAATTGGTTACCCGTCGTTCCTCAAGTCAATCGTCTGGCAAGATTTGGGGAGCACCATACCGATGGGGCAGTACGGTAATTGCCTACCGCAGAGATATTTTTGATGAGCGCAAATTGCAGGTACCGACGGATTGGAGCGACCTGTGGCGACCGGATCTGCAGGGGCAGATTTCGCTGCTGGACCAGCCTCGCGAAGTGATTGGTCTGGTTCTCAAAAAACTTGGCAAATCCTATAACACGAAGGATCTAAATTCAGTGTCCGGGTTGAAAACTGAATTAAGGGCACTTCGTCCCCAGATCAAATATTACAGCTCCAATACCTATTTACAACCCTTGTTGTTAGGTGATCTATGGTTAGCGGTCGGTTGGTCTGAGGATGTCTTTTCCATGATGGAGCGGAGTCCGGCGATCGCCGCTGTGGTACCAAAGTCAGGGACAGCGCTGTGGGCAGACCTCTGGGTGCGCCCCTCGTCTAATCCAACCGTTGATTCTTCAGTGGTCAATAAATGGATCAGCTTTTGCTGGAGACCCGAAATCGCCAATCAGCTATCTATCTTGAGTGGAGCAACTTCGCCCATAACCCTTACAGAAGAATCGGCCCAGGTGCCTCAGGAGGTCCGATCGAACCCCTTACTGTTTCCCGACTCGAAAACGCTGGAGCTGAGTGAGTTTTGCAACCGCTTCCCCAGGCTACGGTTGAACAGTACCAGGCGTATTGGAAAGACCTTCGCCAGGTTGGGTAGAGCGGCCCCTCAGACTAGCCTTCCCCGTTATCAAGAAAGGATGCACACGTAGGAGCGTCTGTGGATGGTTGAGTATAGGACGAAAACATGGGGGATTTTGAATCAACGGGGATTTTGAATCAACCGGAGCGGTGGAAGGTTCTGGTGGTGAATATCTTTGCAAAGAACTTGATTGAAGAGGGCTGAAATCGCAAGTGTATGCAGCCAACAAATTAGCCTGACTATCAAAAATGCGGATGTTGTAACCATAGCTGCTGGCAACCGTACCAAACTCATGAATGAAGCCATAGCGTTGAAGATAGTCCAGCAGGCTCCAAACTTGGCGATTAACAACAAAATCCACTCGCCCCACCTGCTCATTCTGTGTAGGAAAGGCGATCCAATTCTCTATTAGTCTGCGACCAAAGGGTTCTTTAGCCGCGTACTGGTCCTTGACCCACCACAGGCTGGGAATCGTCAGCCCAGTCGTTGAAATCGTTGTTGCGGTGACTGCGGAAGCTGGGATATTTCAGGCTGTAATAGACTCAGATCCAACGGTTCTGGGTCAGGAAGGGGCACGCCTTTGAGTGCAACGTTCTGTTTAACGTTCTGTTTTGGGTCGGCTGCGATCGTCCGTTCCGTGAGTCCCCAAAATACCCACCCAAAACTGCTTAGACCTAAAATGAGGGCAATTTGAGCTAGAGACCCAATTCGCCCCTGCCTCAGCAAGCGTTGGAGGCAACTTAACATAGCCTTAGTTCACCTCTACATTTGGCAATGTTGTTCAGGAAATGATAGTTCCATTTCCGGCTCTCGGTTTCCTATCTTCTAGTTATAGGAGGTAACGAGTGTCATGCCACTCATTTCGGTGAATGTTTCCAGTTCCACGCTTGCGCCAGGTAATTTCTCCACGAGCGGTTCGAATTAGCGCAATCTCGACTGCATCAACCAACTCTCCCCACGCAAGGTCTTCTCGTCGAAGTAGTTCCTTAAGCCCCTGAAGGGCAACCAGCGCTTCCTGCTCCTCCTCAACTTTCAGAGGAACGACTGCGCGTAGTGGATCTCTTTGGACCGCAGCAATGGCCTGCCGAACCGCAGCTACGATTTTGGCATCCATTTCTCTGCGGGCACGCTCTCGCTGCTGTTGCCAACCCTTTTCGCTGGTTGCATAAAGGGGAGGCAGACGGTTCAGTGCGTAGGCAATCACCTCTGCCTTATTCACATAACTGGATACCTTTGGAGGAAGGCGCTTGTATTGTTTTTCAGTTTCCTCAAGCACCAGCGATTCCATCACGTTTCGATAAGTCTGGGCTTGCTCAGGGTGTATGGTGCTCATGGTTGATTCAGGAACATTGATAAAAGGGAACTTTAAAGTGTAGAACCACCGAAGCGTCATTCAGCGATCTTGGTACAGGCACCCAGAGGAATACGGTTAATACCTAACTTTAGGCCCGAATGAACGAATAGAACCATAACTTTAAAAACAAGTTTAATTTGTGATTGAATTTTATCAAGTTAAATATTTGTTACACAAGCATACTCCGTAGCATTTTATATCGGTATTTAGCCCCAAAGCCTGCGCCCTGGTTTTCCATTCAAGCGCTGGTGGGTGTTGTTCAATAGGGCTGGAATGTTTAATTCTTCAGGGCATCGGGGTAAACAGTCCCCACAATCGTTACAATGGTTCGCTTTTTTGCCTGGAAACCAGTGCCCTGCGTTTTCAAACATTTGATAGCGATACTGACCAAACTGGGTCATTTCGTAGGCTACTGCTAAATTCCTTAGCCGCAACACCTCTGGAATATGAATATCTTGAGGGCAGGGTAAACAGGCGTAGCATTGGCTACAGCGATCGCTTCCCACCACCTCTATTTGATGGCTATGAAGCCTTTCAATCGCAGCCTGTTCCTGGGCATCTAGGGGGCCATCCTGATCCGCAGTGGCAAGAGGCAGCAGCAATTCTTCAGGGTTTGCAGGACCAACGCTAAGGGTCGTGATTCTAGGGTCGCTTAATAGGAAGCGGTAGTTTAACTCTAAAGGAGAAAATGGTTGGCACAACTGCTCCAGGGTTGCTGGCGGTGTGTAAAGTAGACCCCCTTTATCGGCTGGAGAGATGATGAACACGCCCATATCTTTCTGGTGGGCAAGGGCGATTGCTGGAGCATTTCGCTGAAAGAAATAGGAGTAATGCAGATTAACAAATTCAAATAAGTCCGTGGCGATCGTGGCCAGGATTACTTCTAAAACCCGTGGGTCGAAAATCCAATATGTCGCACGCGCCCATCAGCCACGGCCTGCTGAACGGCTTTCATGCAGCCCTGCGCTGACTTCACCCACTTTAGATGCTCCCAGGTATTCACCCCGTGAATGGCCAAGGCATCTATGTAATCAAGATTTAGACGATCGAGAGACTCGTTGATCGCACGTTCCATTGCCGCTGCGTCAGGCGTAGGAGAAATCTTGGTCGTAATGTGGACTTGAGAGCGAGATAAGGGCAAGTCTGCCTGCAACGTCTTCCCCAAATACACCTCGCTCTGGCCATATCCTTTAGCCGTCTCCAGGTGATTAACCCCTAGAGCTAACGCGTTCTGCACAGTCTGGTACATCCCCTTTTCAGAAGCCAGACAGCGCATTGTTCCCAACGAAAACACAGAGAGAAGGCGATCGGTTTTGCCAAAACGGCGGTAGCGCATGAAATTGAAGATTTTAGATTGAAGATTCAGGATTTAGTTACAGTCTTACATTTCAATCCCCAATCTCCAATCTAAATCTATTGCTGTGTTTCCCCGCTGCTGGATTTTCCTCGTTGGATAAAATCTTCTGGACGCAGGTTGGAGATAAAGTCACGAAAGGCTCTACGTTCAGCTTCGTCGGCATCACGGTCAACCGGAATAGAAGCATCGGCAACAACTTCTTCCATCACCCAGATAGGAGCATTTGTTCGGAGGGCAATCGCGATCGCATCGCTGGGGCGAGCATCAATTTCTTTTGACTTCCCCTTGCGAAACCGTTAACAGGGCATAGAACGTGTTGTCCTGCAAGGAATGGATCACGACCCGTTCAAGCGTCATCCCCCACTCTTCCATCAGGTTCACCAGCAAATCATGGGTGAGGGGCGGGGTGGTGTTTGGTTTTCTAAGGCATTGATAATGGCCTTTGCCTGGTCTTGTCCAATGTAAATGGGTAAAGCGCGCCGGTCAGTGGAGTCTCGCAAGAGTACGATCGGGCTACGTGTTGCTGCATCCAGCGCAATTCCGGCAACTTTCATTTCAATCATCTTCTTCTTAGCCTCTAGAATACCTGAAGCATGGGGAAACTAAGTTAGAGAAAGGAACTTGGACTGGAGGAAACGTAGGCATAAACCAATGTACTCTCGTTCTAATAAACTGGCCGATTTCAACGTTCCGGCAGTGGAATTGGGAAGAATTAGCCAATCTGGACGCCTGTAATAGGGAAAACATCAGAACAAAGACGAATGGGTCAAGACCCAAGTGAGCCAGCCGTGTAACCATAGAAGGTATCTGATCTAAGTATGCCCCGAAATATGCCCTAATCCTAATTGATCCTCCCTAAATTGGATACTGGGAAAGAGCCTGAAGATTAAGACTTCTAAATTCTAGTCGTATTAAAGCTCAGGCTGAGTTCTATCAAGGAGGATTTTTAGCGTAGGGTGACGGCATTCTTCAAACCATTCTGAAATCGTCCAGCAGGGAAATAACCATATTAGGTGGACCTAAAAAGGCAATAATGCGCAGCGCTAGCCGCCATCGTTAACAACTCCAAAATCCTTACGACTTTGGTATTACCCCAGATTATTATTTTCAGGAAAAATCGTGTTTACTGGTTTAATTCAAGGATTAGGAACCCTTCAGCCGCATGGGGCTGATAAAGTACAAATCACTTGTTCGGCGGCCTCTTCCAAACTGATCCTGCGGGATCTAGAGGTCGGGGATAGTGTGGCGGTCGATGGAGTTTGTCTGACTGTCGTAGAAATGTTGCCGCAAGGATTTGTTGCCGATGCGTCACCTGAAACCCGCGATCGCAGCACGCTCGGGCGCGTACCCGATGTTCCCGTCAATCTGGAAACGTCGCTTCGGGTAGGCAGCAAACTGGGAGGTCACTTCGTCACAGGTCATGTAGATGGGACCGGCTGCTTAAAGGAGTCACTGCAAACAGCGACCTCCTGGGAAATGACGTTTACTACTACGGAAGCACAGGTTGCCCGATATATTCTTCCCAAGGGAAGTATTTCGGTGAATGGCATTAGCCTAACGGTTGCCGACTGTAATCCTGAAGGCACCTGGTTCACTGTTGCTGTAATTCCCCATACCTACATGGAGACAAACCTCCAGCATTTGCGTCCGGGTAGTTTGGTCAATCTGGAGGGTGACATTTTGGGCAAATATGTTGAGAAGTTTTTCCGCCTTGGTTCGCCGCAAAAGCAGAACGTTGGAGTGCGATCGCCGGAAGACCTCACCCCAACCTTTCTGGCAGAAAACGGCTATCTGTAGCGATTTTAAAGTTATCCCTTATCTGATTTCGCCTGGGCAACCTGCAATGCCTTCATTAGCTGCGCCATGGCATACTCCAACTGTTGTCCGGCATCCATCGCCACCCAACCGTCCGGTGTCAGTTGGCGAAACTCGAAGTGGAGATGCGGCCCGGTAGAAAAGCCTGTGGTCCCAACCCGACCAATCACCTCACCCTGTTTAACGGTTTCACCCGGCTTTACAAAGATTTCTGAAAGGTGTCCGTAAAGGGTTTGCTGCGAATTTTTGTTGTGCTGGAGGACAACGGCTAGCCCATAACCTCCTAAAAGTCTGCGATCGCCACCTGTCCTGCGTAGGCCGCCAGCACAGGAGTCCCCAGAGGAGCCGCCAGATCGGTGCCCGAATGGAAGCGCTGTTCTCCAGTAATGGGATGGGTTCGCCAGCCAAACATCGAGGAAATGGGGGCTGGAATAGACAGCGGAAATATCAACCGGATGTTGCCGTTGCCAAGCTGGGAGGGTGGGCGGATCATGCGCTTATAGTAATCCCAAACGGAAGGGGCGATACCGACGCTGGGTTTCGTTACGCTCATGCCAAGAGCACTAACGCTGACAGCCGATGGATTGTTGCTGACAACTGGTGCGGGAGGTGGACAAATCCCATTAGGGACAGACCCTCCCTGGGACAAAGTAGCTCGGCATCCGGTTGAGCGTTCAGAAAACACGATCGACGTAGGGCCGTCGTAATCCTTTCCACCCGAATGGGGGCTTGAAAGAATCACGGTCGGCGCATCGGTTGAGGCAGGAAGCGACTGTGGAGGCTGAAGCGATTCAGGAGAAAGGGGAACTGGTGCTGGCGATGTTGGAGCCACCGGCGCTGCTACCTCTGGAGCCGCATATGGCTGAGAAGGGAGGGGTCCTGTGGCTGCACAGCAGGCTCTTGAATCATTAATTCGCTAGCGGGACTTTTGGCCAGAACAATACCACCACTGAGAATGCTGATGCTTCCGAGCCATCCAATTCCCTGAAACAGCAAGGAACACTGGAAAGAGAGGCGCTTAGATTTTTTAGCAGCAGTGGTTTGATTCATTTACACTCCCCAAATGGTCAATCGATACCGTTGACTACGATTTTGATTTTGACAATGATCTTAGTCGTTCATTTGGTCAATCTGGTTCCACAGAATCGGTTCCTCTTGCGAAGGAGCCATAGCCCAGACTGATTGTACCCGGCTTTAACAAAATTTCTGAATGGGAGGCATCCTCAGTCTGCAAATCTCTGTTTCTACTGGGACTTGACGTATGGAGAGAAATTCTTAGTTCCCCAGTTGACGTAACGCCGACAATCGTTCCAGAAAGCCCATTTACAATGAGCGGACGATCGCGGTAGGCCAGCAGTTCCAGATAGGCAGGGAGAAGGGCATCAACCCCGTTCTGTTGCCAGTATTGATACCCGGACAACAACCCATAAAGAACAATTGCCGTGAGCATTTCCAACGACCCAATCAAGGGGAGGTCTTGGTTCTCTAAATAGGATTTCAAATTAATCCCGGTCTCAGGCACAGGATTTGTCCAATTGATGCCAACTCCTACCACAGCCTCGGTAATGGTTTCCTGACGGATACGGGTTTCTGTCAGGATCCCTCCCAGCTTACGCTTCATCAGAACCAGATCGTTGGGCCACTTTACCCGCACTGGAATGTTGCCTGCAACTCCGCTTAACCGACCTGGAATATCCCGTAGCGCTTTCGCAATTCCCCAGGCGGTACACAACGTCAACTGAGCAATGTTTTCGACGGGTAGATCTGGAGCGAACGCAGTAGACAAATACAATCCCCCGGCAAGGAGGACCACTGCCTGCCCCATTGCCCCCGTCCGGCTGTTTGCCTCAAGGCAAGAACTGTTGTTCCCACAGGTGCTCCCTGCTCCAGCAGTTCCCAAACCGTCTGATTCGTGGATCGAGCCGTTTCATAGAGATGCAGTTTTGTAGCAGGAAGTTGCCGATCGGTTTCAGCCGCACACAACCGCACAGTCTGATAAGCCGCTTCAAACCGATGCTGATTGAACTCCACAATATTTATTTGAAGGAGACTATTTGAGGGGAACGTTGCCTACGCTAGCATAGACTCGATTGTTAATCGCCTAATTCCTCTAGCAAGCCTAATCTTCATGCGTACCTGGCAGTGGCGGACCTGGAATAATTTACCTTATCTGACCTGTAGCCTACTAGAACCGTGGCCCCATGGTTTTTCACCCAGCAATTCTGGCCACGTCCCCCGCAGAATTGACGGCAAGCCTGGAACTCTCTGCCCAGGTTTATCGGGTAAAACAGGTTCATGGCAATGTTGTTCTAACCCCATCCGAAGTGGAGAGGGCGGTTACCAATCAACCAGATGGCGAACCACCGGACGAACCACCGCCAGCAGATGGTTTAGTGACTGAGAATTCTAACCAGGCAGTCTGGGTTTGCAGTGCCGACTGCACGCCGGTGTTAATTGCAGATGCCGCAACAGGACAGGTTTCAGCGATTCATGCGGGATGGCGAGGAACGGCGATGAAGATTGTGCCGCAGGCGATCGCTCGATTGCAACGTCAGGGCAGCCAACTGCAAAACTTACGGATTGCCATGGGTCCGGCGATCGCAGGAGACCAATATCAGGTATCGGAGCAGGTAGCAGCTCAGGTGGGAGCAACGGTTGTTTCGGTTGAGCCTGAACAGGTTAAGGTATCATTGGAGGCGCTGCACAAGTTATCCAACCCTCCCGTTATGGAAGATCCTGAACCGGGACGGGTTCGCCTAGACGTGCGACGAATCAACGCTTTGCAACTAGAGCAATTGGGCATTAGTCCAGAACAGGTGGCGATCGCTCCGCACTGTACTTATCAAGATGCAGAAAACTTTTTCTCCTACCGTCGTAGTCGGCAAAAAAGCTCAATGGTCGGGAATTGTCAGCATAGATCCTCAATAAACAAATCAAAATTGGCTGAGATTGAGACGTTTAATCTCAGCCAATCTTTTGAATTGAAATAAATGCTTTGGACGAGTTCTACTAATCGCTTGAATGGGGTCTTCTGTTTGGTTCACCATCAAACGGCTGCACGCCCGTATTCGGATACTGATCGTCGTCAAGCCCAAAAATTCGGGAAATTGCACCGGAGAAGAATTGGATCACATCGTCAAAGACTTTTGGCATGCTCATATCGCTTACCTCAAATGATGTTTTGCTTTAAACTCAGCGTTGCGTAGAGTGCTGAATTCTTATTTTGATCTCCTACACCTCAATTATTGCCAACCTCAATATGAATCGCTGTCTTTTGAATTAATTATTTAAGGTCGGATTTGCATTAATTGATGTTTCTTCACCCTGCTTCATTACATAAAATTTACGATTGAGCCAATGGGAAGATTCTTAGAGGATTGGTCAGCGCTAGCAGAATAGCTATCGTTGGTTCAAGTTCTTCCTTAGCGAACAGATGTTTGGCTTCGACTTGTAGTACGGCAATGCGGATTGCAATAGCTATGGAAGAATCACGCCTCAATTGAATCTTTGCATCAGTCGGGCACGAAATTTGTTTGAGACGCAAACTGAGCTAACGTTAAACTTGGCAACTGATCGAAAGGATTTTGGGTCAGGAGCAGTTGATTTTCTTGAGGCAGAACCAATCGCGCTTTAATGTGGGGTAAAAGTGCTTGCCACTGGGGTTGTGTAAGATTTTCCAGTAATGTAATTTCGGGAGCATTGTCAGAATTGATTCCTTCTTCTGACATCAGCAGTTGCAGCGTAATCTCACCGATCGCATCATTCAAATGGTTTAGTAATCCTGTTGGTACGTTGGCGGTGCTAATCAATAGGTTTAAGCGTTGCCAGTCTGGGTGGAGCAATAAGGAACGAATGATTGTTTTTAAGGAGGAGTAAACTTGTTCCTCCGGTTGCTGCCAATCTGGAAAAGCAATCAGGTTTATCTCGCGCAAGCTCAAATCAGCCAGAAAGGACTGTATATCGGAAGGAGTGGGTTGGTTTGACCGGGTGATAACTGCGATCGTTTCTTCCAGCAACGCATTCCCCATCTGTTCTGTCTCTGGATTATCCATCAAATGCACGGCAATATCAAAAGCAAAACCTGTTTTCCATCCAACAGCGCAAAGACCCAGAGAGTGACATAATCCCGCAATTCAGCGTTAACTGATTGAAGATGCTCAATCGTCCTTAAATATCTTGTTTCGATCGCGGTTGGACTTCCAGGTAACCGATCGAAGTCAACCAACTGTGGGTGCTGCTGAAGAACTTTATCGATTAGTGCTTTTCGCGTACGCTGCATAATCCTGGGAAAGTTCTGGACATTCAGGTTCGACAACCAGAACCCTTCCTGAATCAAGGTTTTGTGCGTTTGATCAAATGTATTTTCTTCTTCGTAAAAGGGAATGAGTCCAGGTTCAACATCAATGGCTAATACATGATCTCGAATGGATTTATCGATGCTTAAGAATATATCTAAATCCTTACCCTGAGAATCCAGCTTCAACCAATCAATTCCAGAAATTCCTAGATCCTTTATTACTTCATCAAGGCGTGTCGCGGGCAATTCAACACACTTCTCAATCTCAAACAGCTCTGTAAAACCATAGTGCTTGCAGATCTCCAGATTCGGTTTTAATAGGCTCGAACAGTATGGAGATGAGGTTAGAAAGAAATTAACTTTGTTAGAAACGCTATCAGTTACCGCTTTATTAACCAGTACAAATCGTTTGAAATTGTAAGCGTTATCGTCCTTCAGCTCTCGCAAATCTGGATCAAAGCCAATGTAAAAGGAAAAGGCGCAATCTCCTGCCAGATAGGCGCTGGATTACCCGATGCGCCCACATCCACCAGGACAAAACTTCGGTCGTTAAATATGGAGAACTTTGATAATAATTCTTGAAACATTGGCTCAATCCATTAATGCAGTAGAACCAATACCCATTACAAAAGACTAATCACCTATCTACAAAAACTGGCTATAAGTCTGTTAATAATCGGCTCAGCTCTGCCTGGATAGTACCCTGTTCGTATAGCGGTATTACGATGCCTGCTCACCTTTTGGGTTCTCTACCCTCACAAAGCTAAATCATAAGGATAGAAAAACTGACATAATTTTAATGGAAGTCACTATAATCTTTTAATTTTAGAGTTGACAAATTAAAATGAATCCTACCCTCAAAAGCACTTTAAAGTGTTTGTAGAGATCCGAAAGCGAAAACTTTAATAAGTTTAGCTGGTTAATTTTGGTTTTTTTAACTATAATTAGGTGACTCCATTTCTCACTGAGTTACCAGTTGGGTTTTACAGGTTCACGCCAGTCAGCAACTCAGAATTCTTCAGTAACTCAGAATTCTACTCTCAAAATTGTCGTTCCAACGGTTAACTCAGTATCGCTAATGTCTACCCACCCATTCGTAGAACTGGATACCAATTTCACCCATGCAGCTTCAGAGCAGCGATCGGGGCTAGGGCTGAACCTGACTCCCGAAGAGTACGGATTGCTGACGGACCTTTACCAATTGACGATGACTGCCTGTTATGTGGGGAAGAACTGGAGCAGCAAAACGCTTGCTTTGAACTGTTTGCCCGTCGCCTACCGCAGGACTTTGGCTATCTAATTGCAATGGGGCTGACACAGGCGATCGATTACCTCCAGAACGTTCGTTTCGGTTCAGAGCAAATCAAAGCGCTCCAGAACACAGGAATTTTTGCCAACGCACCGGAACGATTTTGGGAACTTTTGGCAAATGCTCGCTTTACGGGCGATGTCTGGGCAGTTCCAGAGGGAACCGCTGTGTTTGCCAATGAACCGCTATTGCGAATCGAAGCACCGCTGTGGCAGGCGCAGATTGCCGAAACCTATTTGCTCAACACCCTGAACTACCAGACCTTAATCGCAACCCGTACAGCGCGTCTGCGAGATGTAGCGGGACCAGAGGCAACCCTGTTTGAGTTTGGCACACGACGGGCATTTAGCCCCCAGGCCTCCCTTTGGGCAGCTCGATCGGCGTTAGCTGCTGGGCTGGACGCCACCTCGAATGTACTCGCCGCCACAAAGCTAGGACGTAAACCTGTCGGCACAATGGCTCACTCTCTGGTCATGGCGCTGGCAGCCACAGAAGGCAGTGAAGCGGAGGCATTTACCGCTTTTCACCGCTATTTCCCAGTGCGCCATTACTAATTGATACCTACAACACGATCGCCGCAGCCCATCAGATTGCCGCGAAGCTTCAGGCTGGAGAGATGCATTTGTCGGGTGTACGAATCGACTCCGGCGATTTGCTTTCCCTCTCACAACAGGTGCGAACCATTCTGCCGGATATTCCCATCTTTGCCAGCGGCGACTTGGATGAGTACAAAATTGCCGAGCTAAAAGCGTCTGGAGCCTGCATTGATGGCTACGGATTAGGCACCCAATTGGTTACAGGTTTACCCGTCAATGGGGTTTACAAGCTGGTTGAGATTGACGGCATCCCAGTGATGAAAGAGGCCACTGGGAAAATTACCTACCCAGGCCGCAAACAAATCTTCCGCCGCTACAAAAATGGTCAGGTTCAGGGCGATCGCCTTGGTTTAATCACCGAATCCTCCCAGAACGAAAGCCCCTGCTACAACTAGTGATGAAGCAGGGACAACAGGTACAGTTTCCAGATACCCTGGAGGTCATTGCTGAACGCACTGCCCAATCGATCGCCAGCCTCCCTACCCAAGTTCGTCAGATTCGTCAGCCTCCCTCCATTCCCGTCGAGCCATCGGCAGAACTGGCGGCTTTGACGCAGAAAACACAGCAGAAAAGCGGTAGGGAAAGGATGCGGGAGTAGGAGAATTTAGAATTTATTCTGACCCCTGACCCCTACCACCTATCACCTACCACCTACTATCCAGCCCATGCCCACTATCGCTCTTTTTGGCACCAGCGCAGACCCACCGACGATCGGTCATCAGGAAATTTTGTCCTGGTTGTCCTGGCATTTTGACTGGGTATCGGTTTGGGCATCAGATAATCCGTTCAAGTCGCATCAAACGCCATTGAGTCATCGAATGGCGATGCTGCAACTATTGATTGATAATATTCAACTCTCTCGGCACAACATTCATCTGGATCCGGAGCTTGGCTGTTCCCGTACCTATCACACCCTGGAGATTGCCAGAAAGCGTTGGAAAGATGCAACGTTGACATTTGTGATTGGTTCTGACCTCATCTTCCAGCTATCTAACTGGTACCGCATTGATGAGGTTTTGCAGCAGGTTGATTTATTGGTAATTCCCCGTCCCGCATATCCTGTAAATGACTCCGTTCTGGCAGAATTGAGGCGGAGAGGGGCAAGGCTGACGATTGCCGATCTCACTGGTCCCAATATCTCTTCTACCGCGTATCGTGAAGGAGGAGAAACCGAAGGGTTAACGCCGCCGATCGAAGCCTATATTCACCGGGAACACCTATACGCATGGCAGGACAACGCCAGAGAAAAACAGCCGATCCGTTAGATCGCAAACTTCTCGCCGACTTCAGGGTTGGGGTCGAGAATGTGATCTTTTCGGTTGATACTGCCCAAAATCGATTGTTGGTGTTGCTGGTAATGCGGCAGGAGGAGCCGTTTCTGGGGCAGTGGAGTTTTCCGGGAACACTGGTGCAAAAGGAGAATCTCTAGAAGATGCTGCCTACCGCATCCTGGCAGAGAAAATTCGAGCCAAGAATCTCTATCTGGAGCAGCTTTATACCTTTGGCGATCCCGATCGGGTTCCCCGTAAAGCGGGTCATGGCTCACGCTATCTTTCCGTCAGCTACTTTGCTCTGGTGCGATTTGCCGAAGCAGAGCTGATCGCCGATGGGGTGAGCGGCATCGCCTGGTATGACCTAGACCAAGTTCCTGCACTTGCGTTTGACCACAACAAAATTTTGGAATACGGGCATCGTCGCCTGCGGAACAAGCTGGAATATAGCCCTGTTGCCTTTGAAGTGCTGCCTGAACTATTTACCCTCAGTGATCTCTACCAGCTTTACACGACCGTTTTAGGTGAAAATTTTTCGGACTATTCTAACTTTCGCTCCCGCTTATTGAAGCTGGGATTTTTAGAAGACACTGGAGTCAAAGTTTCCAGGGGTGCCGGACGACCCGCCAGCCTTTACCGATTTGATGCGGAAGCGTTTGCACCGTTTAAGGATAAACCGTTGGTGTTTATTTAGTCCGATTTAAAGTCGGTTTTATTTTGATGGCGATCGTCTCACTCATAGACTGCTATATCATTACCCCTAATTGCTTAAAACCGGTAGGGATTTCAATCCTCTAAAGCGTGTATTGGGAATCCAAGCTTTCTCCCGCTCCGGATTAAGACTTAAATCAGGAAAACGCTCAAACAAGGTGGTCAATGCAATTTTGCTTCGGCCTTTGCTAGATGGAATCAATGCAATAATGGGGACCGCTGCCGAAAGCCAGATGATGAGTTTCCGCTTCTCGCTCAATGTCAAAGCGATCGCCATCAGCAAAATGAATAGGGTCGTGATTTCCAGATCCCAGAACCAGGAACAACGGCTGTCCTTTGCGAATGGTTTGTCCCCGCACTTCAAGGTCCTCTCCGGCTAGGCGACTGAGGATCTGGACAGGCGAATCAAAGCGCAATGTTTCATCAATCACGTTATCCCACAAGAACCGATCGAGCTTCACTGACTGCAACAGGTTGGGATGCGTTAATAGTAAATGAATCGCATTGCCAATCAGATTGCGGGTTGTCTCATGACCTGCCATAAGCAGGAGTACCAGATTAGCGAACAGATCTTCTGCGTGGATTACATCTCCATCTTCCTCTGCATGGATAAGGGCACTCAGGAAATCGTCTTGAGGTCTGGCGCGCCGTTCCGCAACCACATTCTTCAGATAGTCAATCATCTCAAAAATGCCGACTATAACAGCATCACAGGCATCGGCGGGAATGGGAATGGAGGTAAAGAAATAACTGATATCGTCGGACCACTGCTGCACTTTGCCATAATCAGTTGGAAGCACACCCAACATGTCCGAAATCACAATCACGGGTTGGAGATGAGCGAACTGACTAGCAGCATCAAACTGTCGCTGAGACGCCAACTGCTCTACTAGATTGGTGGTGACCTTTTGAACAGTAGGGAGCAGGCTTTCAATCACTTTGGGCACAAACCCCTGATTCATGAGCTTCCGCAGGCGGGTGTGGGCACTGCCGTCAAAGAAAAGCAGCCAGCGGGACAGCACCTCAATCACGGGCTGCAACTGCTCGCGTTTCTCGGGAGGTGCGAGATCGAACCAGGTGAGGTGCCGCCTTGCTTTAACCCGTGGCTCATGGAGCAAGGTATGAATGTCGTCGTATTTGAAAAAAACCACGCCTGCAAAGGCTCAGACCAGAAGACTGGCTCAGATTCCCGGAAGGTTTTGTATATTGGATAAGGATTTTGCCGCAGACCTGGATCATTCAAATTCAACTGTTGGGCCATTGTTGATTAACCTTATCGGTGCTGATCGTGAGTATGAAATAGCTGCTGGAACCAAAAATTTCCTTCAAAATTTTATGAAATCATACCGCCATTCAGCACTATGGTTACTAACAGATACTCCTTCTTCACTGTCCTTAACTACAAGTGAAGACAGCTAACGTTCCGATTGAGCGGCGACGAAAGAACTAAAACGTAGACGAAAGAGACTCTGTACATCCGCTCCAACCGGAACGTTATAAGCCAATGAATGTATCCCAACCGATCGTTCGCTTGCCGCAAGGCAAGGGCCTTTCTGCGCCTATCCAGGAAGGCTTTACCCGAGTTCCTCGGCGGTTTCGATGAGAAGTCCTTCGGGGCTGCGGATGTAGCAGAGCCGATATACGTCTTCGTACTGAACTACTTCGCCGACGAGCTGCGCGCCAAGCTTCTTGAGCTTGGCGAGTGTTTCGTCGATGTCCCTACAGTGAACATGACGCGTAGGTAGCCGAGCGCGTTCACCGACGCGTTTCGGTGATCAGCGACGACCGACGGGGTAAGGAATCGCGAAAGCTCGAGCCGACTGTGGCCATCTGGGGTGACCAGCAGCGCGATCTCGACGCGCTGGTTCCCCAATCCGGTGACGCGCCCAGCCCACTCTCCTTCAATCGTCGCGCGCCCTTCGAGTTTGAGGCCAAGCTCGGCGAAAAAGAGATGGCGGCGTCAAGGGACTCCACCACGATGCCGACGTTGTCCATCCGCTTGAGACTCATATCATTCCCTCTCCTCCTTGACCAGGAACGTCCGGCATTTGCCATCCACAGGGTGATAACGACCGCGTTCAGCGAATGCAAACAACTTTGGGGGAAACACTAGAAATTTTCATTCCGTTGCAACGTGCTTTTTAGGCATGTTAGGCATTTAACGACCTGGAAGTGATTTTTTGACAGGTTTCGCACAGGCAAAGAGCGTGCATGGGTATCTCCCCAGAGATTTCAAATCTCAAAGCACCGCAGTAGCAACCACCAGTCACGGCCATTATCATACTCCTATGTTTGGTGCCTAACTATTACTTAACCGTCAAATCTGATGTTTAGGTACCCTATTTCCCAGGATTAATCATTATTTCTGCGAGATAACACCTCGATCGCCAGGACTTAAATCGCGTTTTTACAGGTTAAGTCGATACTTTCGGGATGTTATCTGTCACGTTTGATGGTTAATGCTGGAGTTTTAAGTACTTATCTATCAATTGTGCTGGATAGGACTCTAAATTTTGAAGTTATCCTGCATCAGTTTTTAGACTTTAAGTGTTGGATGGGAGAATTTCTTTTAACGATTGCCTTTGGCAATGATTGACTTTAGCAAGAAAGCGCTGAACGGATTTGCCGATCGCTAAATGTACAATTACAGCGATTAACGAACCACGCACCAATAATTCAAAGAGTGCCTTTGTGATTAAGTCCGAATAGCTCGAATAGCCATAGGAGTAGGAGTCCGTCAATCCTTTCCAGCCGTAATAGGGGGTGGCGGAATTTGTTGTCTAAACAGAAGAAAGCGACCGACCACCTGGAGGTATTCACTGCGGAGAATCAGCGCGATCGTCAACACGGTTAAAACAATAATTCCCAGCCATTTCCCGTACTTCTTGCGTTTCTGAAGGCCCCAGAATGTAAAAATCAGCATGACCAGGAAGCTGCCAGCAGCCAGAATTTCAATGATTCCTTTTGTAGACGAACAGGCGGTCGCTCCCATGGGCAGAAGACATCCAAATAAGTGCAGAATCGTTAAACCAATTCCGGGAATCAACGTGAATAACGCCAGAATTTGTGTTATCCAGACACTTAGGGGCCGTTTGGCTCTTCCATCCATCATGCTCAAATCTGGTTGCTTGCTACGTCATTCTCTTCCTACACACCAGGAGATCTCTCATCCGTGAGTAAACCCAATTGTTTGGAACCAATTTTGACCTGGTTTGAGAAGCAGGGTTGGCAACCCTTACCGTTTCAGAAAGCGACCTGGGAGGCTCACCTGGCGGGCAAAAGCGGCATGATTCAGGTGCCGACGGGTTCAGGCAAGACCTATGCGGCAGTCATGGGGCCGATCGCTGATATGCTGCAAGCCCCCAGCAAAGGTCTTCAACTCCTTTACATCACCCCACTCCGGGCACTGTCCCGCGATATTGAACAATCCATTCTGCGTCCGATTCAGGAAATGGGCTGGGAGTTGCGG
Organism: Kovacikia ellensis JS3; assembly: GCA_034541955.1. Lineage (GTDB taxonomy): Bacteria > Cyanobacteriota > Cyanobacteriia > Leptolyngbyales > Leptolyngbyaceae > Kovacikia. The sequence continues at coordinate 702,311 of JAVYJL010000003.1, forward strand.
GTGGAATCTCGAACCGGGGACACCAGTTCAGCCCGTAAAACGCGGCAGCTCAAGGCAATGCCGGATATTCTCATCACTACACCAGAATCCCTTTCGCTGATGCTGTCTTATGCAGGAACAGCGGCCTTATTTGGTTCTCTGCGATCGGTAATTCTAGACGAATGGCATGAGTTATTAAGTTCCAAACGCGGCACCCAAACGGAACTCTGCCTTTCTCAGTTGCGTGGACTGCGCCCTAACCTGCAAACCTGGGCTGTTTCGGCAACATTAGGAAATTTGCAGGAAGCCGCTCAAACCGCTGTCGGACGAAATGCTACTCCAGTCATCATTCAATCCAACCTAAAGCGGAAGACTGTTATTCAAAGCATTTTGCCGGAGTCGGTGGATACCTTCCCTTGGGGTGGGCATCTGGGACTGCGGATGTTTGAGGAATTGGTAGCAGCGCTGGACATTGAAAAATCAACGCTCATTTTTACGAACACGCGTTTTCAGTCCGAACGCTGGTATCAGGCACTCACCTTCGCCTTGCCAGATTACACCGATCGTATCGCCCTCCACCACAGCTCGATCGATGTCAAGGAGCGGGAAGCGATCGAAGCCGGACTCAAATCTGGCGACATTAAATGGGTGGTTTGCACTTCATCGCTCGATTTGGGTGTGGATTTTCAACCTGTAGAGCGGGTGGTGCAAATTGGCAGTGCCAAAAACCTTGCTCGATTGCTGCAGCGGGCAGGACGATCGGCCCACGTTCCCCACGGCACTTCAGAAGTATTTTTCCTCCCTACAAATGCGCTGGAGTTACTGGAGATCTCAGCCTTTCGTAGCGGACTCAAAGCGGGAGATATCGAATCAAGGCATCCGCTCAACAAACCCTACGACGTGCTGATTCAACATCTGGTTACGTTGGCGTGTGGAGATGGGTTCAATGCGACTGAAACGTTGAAACATATTCGATCGACCATTTCCTACGCCAATCTCACCGATGTGGAATTTGATTGGATTTTGAATTCATTACCCAGGGCGGCAAGTCTTTAAGTGCTTACCCCCGCTACAAAAAGGTGGTGCTGAAAGATGGTGTTTACAAAGTATCGGATGCCCAAATTGCTCGTATGCACCGGATGAGCATTGGCACCATTACGTCGAATCAAACGGTGCAGATCCGGTACATGAATCAGACGAAAATTGGAGCAGTCGAGGAAAGCTTTGTTTCCCGTATGAAGAAGGGCGATGTGTTCTTCTTTGCAGGGAAGCAACTGGAATTTTTCATGATGAAGGACATGGTGGTTTACGTCAAATCCACCAGCAAGAAATCAACCGTCATTCCTACCTGGGCAGGGGGAAATTTAGCTATTTCTGACTCGTTAAGCGTCTACCTCAGAAAGGAAATTGAGCATTCCAGAAACCACGCTGAACTGAATGAAGAATTAGACTGCATACTCCCCATCCTGTCTGCCCAAGAGCGTATTGCCCACCTTCCCACAGCCAATGAACTGCTGATTGAATCCTGCAAAACCCGTGAGGGACACCATCTCTACGTTTTTCCGTTCGAAGGTCGATTCGTCCACGAAGGATTGGGCTTTCTGTGGGGCTATCGGTTTGCCCGTCAGAAGAATGCCACCTTTACGATTTCAGTGAACGATTACGGATTTGAAATTCTGGCTCCAAAAGGCTATCCCTTCAAAGATCTATTCTCCAACCAGTTTTTCGACCTTGACTCCTTAGTTGAAGACATTAAAGCCAGTCTCAATATCTCTGAGCTAATCGGCCGCAAATTTCGGGAATTGCTCAAGTTGCGGGTTTGGTTTTCAAAGGATATCCATCGGCAAAAAAGACCTCAAACCAGCTTCAAATCAGTTCTTCCCTCATCTACGATGTGTTTACCAAATATGAGCCAGATAATTTGCTTTTGAAGCAGGCAGAAAACGAGGTGTTAGCAGAACAACTGGAAGCGCATCGATTATCGATGACCCTCGATCGCCTTAGCAAACTGAAGATTGTCTGGAAGGAAACCAAACGCCCCTCACCTTTTGCATTCCCTTACTGGTTGAACGGCTTAATTCCCGCATGTCCAATGAAAGCTTGCTAGAACGCATCGCACGCATGAAGCAACAGTGGGAAGGGAGATGAGGGATGAGGGATGAAGGATGAGGGATGAGAGCGGAATTAAGAATTAGGAATGAAGAGTTAAGACTTCAAAACGCGTTCCCAATTCCTAATTCTCAACTCACAATTCCCCATCGCCCGTTGCCTATCGCCCATTGCCTCTAAACTCCAAATTCTCAATTCTTAATTCTCAATTCTTAATTTCTTCACCCCTCACCCCTACCACCCATCACCTTCTGTATAAATTTGTCCCGTGAATTGTGAGCCTTGGAGTGGGGTTGGGCATTTTGAGAGTGGAAAGTCGCTCACCCATGATTCAAAAGAGTAAGGCCATGACTCAGCTATCAGTCTGGAGAGTTAGTAAACCGGGGCAGCCCTGGTGGTTAGGAGGGTTGTTTTTGGTAGCGGTGATTCTCAGCTTGATTTTGAATGCCTGTAGTGGGCAGTCCTCCCGGCTGCAACCGCTCAAGATTGGCATTACAACCTGGCCTGGTTTTGATGTAGTGCTGTATGCCAAGGAAACGGGCTTGTTTCAGAAGAATGGGCTGAATGTAGATCTAATCCGATTTGAGAATCAGCAAGACTCTTCCCGTGCGGTGTTGCGAGGGTCGCTAGATGCAGCATTTGTTTCGCTATGGGATGTAATGCAGGCCGACCCAGGCAATGACAAACCTGTATTTGTCATGGTCACGAACATTTCCCACGGTGCTGATGGAATTGTTGCCAAGTCTGGGCTGCCAACGGTGAATGATTTACGCGGTAAGCGGGTGGGGGCCAAATTGGGAACGGTAAATCACCTGATTCTGCTGGAAGCGCTGAAACTCCATAACATCAAGCCGAGTGAAGTAAAGATTGAAGATGTCTCGAATGAAACGTCTGCCGAGATGATGGAGAAGGGCAAGCTAGATGCCGCAGTTCTCTGGCAGCCTCTTCTGGGCGACACAGCCAAAAAGAGCAACGGCACGATCGTTTACACCACCAAGGAAATAGACAGTTTGGTAATTGATGGATTGGTATCACGATCGCAGGTCTTGCAATCTAAAAGGCGGAGTTAACCAGGTTCATTTCCACCTGGTTTGATGTCATGAATGCAGTGAATACCAAGCCCCAAGAGGTGTTTCAGCAAGTTGGGAAGGCACTGAAGCAGGACAGCACCTCATTTGCTAATGACTACAGCGGATTGCAGAAAGGAGACATCGCTATGCAAAAGCGGATGTTTCAGTCAGAGGGACGTTTGCACGCTGCAACCGAACAACTCATCCAGCTACTCCAGGAAGATCCTCGACACGGACACATTGCTCGCAAGGATGTGGAAATTGATCCTGAACCCGTTACGGCTGCAATTAAAGAATGGAAAGCTTGAAAGGCAAATTTTGGCCATATCAACGTAGTCTTTCGAGGCAATTACTAATTGGTTTGGGAGTGCCGCTGGTTACAGTTGGACTGGCTGCACTAGGAGTTAATTACCGTCTGATCCAGTCGGATCTGACTCACCAAGTCAAAACTCGCGCTCAGTCTATTACCCAATCCCTGGAATTTGCAACGGAGGGATTGTTAGAAAGGAAGACCGCAGCACGTTGCGGCGAGTAGTTCAAAACTACGCAACGCTCCCCGCTGTGTTGGAGATTGCGATCGTCAGTCCCGACGGCAAGATGTTGGCCCATAGTTCCCTCAGTTCAACGGATCGCGCTTACGAGTTAATCCATCCTGAATTAGGTGTCGCGATGGATCGTGCCTCTGTTGCAGGGACAGAGGCAAATGTTGAAATGGTGATTGATGGCAAGCCCGTGTTGGCAGAGATTCTTCCTTTCAGCAGCGCATTGTTTGGATCGTCAGGACGACGCGGTGTGGCGATCGCGATCGTTGACTTAAAGCAGATTCAACAGGAGGCCGGCAAAACCTTCATTACCTCCACCATGACGATGCTGGCAGGGATTGCTATCATCCTGCTTGTCGCAGCATTAATGATTCATAAAAGGTGCTGCGCCCAGTCAAAGCGTTGAATACAGCCGTTGTTCAAAGCCGCAATACCGGGACTTTCTCCATGCCCGCAGGAATGGCGGACAATGAAATTCGATTTTTGGCCACCACGTTTGATAAGGTGTTCAAGCAACTAGAGGCTTATGATCAACTCAAGTCCGAAATTGCCCAGCGGAAACAGGTGGAGGCCGATCTACGAGAGAGTGAAGCCAACGAACGAAAGAAGTCTCAAGAACTAGAACAGACGCTTGGAGAATTGCGACGGACTCAAACTCAACTGGTGCAAAGTGAAAAATGTCGAGCCTGGGACACCTGGTTGCAGGGGTCGCGCACGAAATCAACAATCCGGTCAATTTTATTCATGGCAATATTCATTACGCCGACCAATACACCCAGGATTTATTGAAATTGCTGGAACTATACCAGTTGCACTACCCCAACCCGGCATTAGAGGTCCAGCAACGGACTGACGAGATTGATCTGGAGTTTTTGCAAGAGGATTTGCCGAAGCTCCTTTCATCTATGAAATTGGGAGTCGATCGAATTCGTGAGATTGTTTTGTCCCTACGATCGTTCTCTCGTCTGGACGAAGCAGAAGTTAAAGACGTGGAGATCCATGATGGCATCGATAGCACTCTGCTGATTCTGCAAAATCGTCTGAAAGGAAAAGGGAGCCATGCCGAAATCCAGATCGTAAAAGAATACGGTCAGCTACCCCTGGTGGAATGCTACGCTGGACAGCTTAACCAGGTGTTTATGAACATACTGGTGAATGCGATCGATGCGTTGGAAGAGGGAATCGCAAAGGAAGCTGGCCCCACTCCCGACGCCCCACTCCCGACGCCCCAAATCCACATTCGCACCGAAACCCTTGACGATCGCTCCGTTGTAATTCGCATTGCCGATAATGGTCCAGGAATGCCTGAAGCGGTGCAAAAGCGGTTGTTTGATCCCTTCTTTACTACCAAACCTGTGGGTAAGGGAACAGGCATGGGGATGTCAATTAGCCATCAGGTTATTACAGAGAAACATAAGGGCGTTCTACGGTGTATTTCTGCTCCCGGCAAAGGAACAGAATTTGTAATTGAAATTCCTATCAAGCAGTCTTGATGTCCATTTGAATTGATACGTGACAGATGTACGAAGAGGGCGATGGGCAATGGGCGGTAGGCAATAACGCGTTCTGTACCCTATTGCCTATTACCTATTGCCCGTTCTCCATCTGCCACTTTGTTTCTTTAAGTCGGTATGAAAACGGCTTTAGAAATGGAAAAAGCCTGGTGAGTAAACCAGGCGGAGGTCTTGAGTAAGAGATAATTAGGAGAGGAATTCTTGGCTAGAAATTAGTGCACTTCATATCGCCAATTAACTGCACGAGGTTTCAATGAAGGTTGAGAGTCAGACATGTATGCTGTGTAAGTATTACCGCGATATTGCAATGCTCTAAGATGAGGGCCAGCAACAGGGATGGAGCGAGTTGAAGCCGATTCAAAGTTGAAGGTTTGACCGCGATAAGTAAGTTCCATTGTTCGTTCTCCGTTGTGTACAGGTGTTGTGTGTTGATGTTTTATTTATAGAATTTGTATCTGCGATCGTCGATGGAGAAAAGTTAGGGAGTTTCGCTGCTGCATCGACTTAACTTTTCGCTCAGATTGTTCCTTAACCTTCGCTTTCTACATGACAGACCAAACGATCTTTGTTCAATCAGAATTCGATCTTCGGTGTGAATGGGGTGAACATGGAATCGCTCACCTTGCGCCAATCAGTAATGCAGTCATTATTGTTGATGTGCTTTCGTTCTCAACGTGTGTAGAAATTGCAACGAATAATGGTGCAATTGTTTTCCCTTACCGATGGCGAGACAAGACTGCCCATGCCTATGCTCAAACGATTAATGCTGAGTTGGCAGATTGCGATCGCGCATCCAAACTCTCACTCTCTCCCACTGCGTTGATGCACATTCCTGCGGGAACCCGTCTCGTTTTGCCTTCTCCCAATGGTTCTACATTGACCTTAAGCACAGGGCAAACGCCAACTCTAGCGGGTTGTCTGCGTAACTGTGAAGCGATCGCCCGGTTTGCTCAAACCTATGGTGCTAAGATTGCTGTGATTCCGGCAGGCGAGCGGTGGCAAGATGGCAGTTTGCGTCCAGCCTGGGAAGATTTAATTGGGGCAGGGGCCATTCTTAGCCATCTGGATGGTTCCAGCTCACCGGAAGCAGAGGCGGCGATCGCTGCATTCCAACAGGCAAGAAACCAATTGGATACGGCGTTAGGACAATGCGGTTCTGGTAAGGAACTTATTCAGCGAGGGTTTGCTTCTGATGTTGAGCTTGCAGCTAGTTTAAACGCCAGCAATTGCGTATCCTTGTTGTTAAATGGTGCATACATCAAACACCCCAATTGAAGGAGCCTAGAAAAGTATTATGTCCATTCAGGTTTATGGAATTCCCAACTGTGGCACCTGCAAGAATGGATTGACGCGTTTGCAAAGGATGCCATGCTGCTAAAGCGTCCCCTGTTTGTCAAGAATGGAACGGCTGTGTTAGTTGGATTTAGAGATAAGGATGACGTGATACGAGAGAAGTTAGGTCTGTGATGGTTGTCACGAAGAGTACCCCACTGGGTACCGTCAAAGATTTGGTAATTCTCCACAATAGAAGGAACATTTGCGGATAGACCTAAAAAGGTAAGGATGTGCGGCGTTAGCTGTCATCGTTAACAGATCAAAATCATTACGATTTGGGCACCACCGTTTGCGGAATTATCTATAAGATGTCAAACAGTGTATTGCTATAGCAATACTGCTACAGATTAGAGCAATCGAACTGCTGAGAGCCTTGTAGTGACTGGTTTTCATGCTCAGCCCTCAGTCCTCAGCCCTCAGCACTTTGCAATAAAACATCTTGTTTGTGGTGAATGCAACATTTGCGCTCTTTCTAGCATCTAAAGAACTAAGAGATTGCTCTCGTGCAGCTCCTTTCAATTAATGCAGAACGGCTGTGTTCCCAAATTGCAGAATTATCTGGAGAAGGTTTATGTCCAAGCATTACCTGATTTTTGTGCATGGGATTGGTGAACGGCAGCCAGACAAACGATCGCAGGCTGCGCACAAACAGGCAGAGCAAGCGCAGAACAAGAATTACACAACGCTATGGGATAATCTGGCTTTCGCCTATGCCCAGGAAACCAGAGGGGCATTTCATGAAGCGTTTGCTCCTATTTACACAGACTGGCACACGAAGCAAATTCATTTAGCTGAAGCGACAGTTTACAACGAAGCGTTTCCAAATCTAGTAGACCAACATCTCTCACTCATCCGTCCGCTGCGTAACTTTGCAACGTTCTTTGTAGGAGATGTGGTTGCTTATGTATCTCAGGATGTGAATGTGATTCGTCGAACTGTTTGGCAGCAGATTTGGCAACAGCTTAAGGAACCACTCATTCATGAAAATGCAACCTACAGTATTGTTTCCCATTCGCTTGGAACGGTAATCATGTTTGATTACCTGTTTAAGTTGCTGAAAGATGATGAACTGTTTGTAACCGAGCTTAACCCTGACATGGAAATCAGCGCTGAGGACAGACGCCTACTGCGGGAGCAGTTTTGCCACTTCTTTACCTTTGGTTCCCCGATCGGGTTATTTATGCTGCGTCAGGGGTCTCTATGGGATAACAATGATCCGTTTAGAGCCGCCCATAACCCAATTCGAGGTAATGGCCGAGTCTGGTTAAATTTTTACGATCGCAGAGACTTAATTGCCTATCCTCTGCAAAAGATTTTCAACCTCAATCCTCAAAATCACGGCTGTGTGCTGGAAGACAAGCCAGTCCGAGCGGGCTTCACCCCTCTAGGTGCGCACAACAACTATTGGAAAAACCGGGAACTTGCTGGGGCGATCGTAAAAACATTAGCGAGAACGGTCCGTTCTTCAGTTGAGTCTGGTGCTAATAAAATCCTGACGCCTGTATGAGATTAGCGCGATCGCAAATTTGTAGCGCTCTAAATATCCCCTTCGCCTTCAAATAGGGTTTTTAGCGGTAGGGCGTTAATTCCGTGAACCTCAGTCAGGTAGCGGGAAAGAACCTCCGACTGTCCGTGGGTTACATAAACCGTGCTTGCCCCTGTTTGCAAAACGGTATTGACTAACCCCTGCCAATCTGCATGGTCTGACAGCACAAATCCCCGCTCATAACCACGTCTACGGCGGGCACCCCGAACGGCCATCCAACCAGACGCAAAGGCCGTTTGGGGCTGTTGAAATCGCTTCATCCAACTGGAACGGTGCGCCGAAGGAGGAGCCAGGATTAAGTCGCCCTTGAACTTGTAGTCACGCGGCATTTCCGAAGCCGGAAGTGTTTTAATCATGTCCACCCCGACCTGCCGATAAATTTCTGTTAAAACGTGAACCGCTCCATGAACGTAAACCGTTTTGTCTGTGAATTTGCGAAGCTCACCTAACACCCGTTGAGCTTTACCAAAGGCATAACAGAACAGTAGGGAAGGTCTGTCTGGATCGCTCTGCCACCACTCATAAACGTGCCCGCAGGTTTTCTCTCCCGTATCCCATCGGTAGATAGGTAACCCAAAGGTTGCTTCAGTGATAAACGTATGGCAGGGAACTACTTCAAAGGGGGCGCAGGTTGGGTCGTAGCAGCGCTTGTAGTCACCCGAAATGACCCACACTTCATCTTTGTACTCTACCCGAATCTGGGCAGAGCCAAGAACATGCCCAGCAGGATGGAACGACACCCAGGTATTGCCCAGCTTGATTTTTTCACCGTATTCAACACCCTGGAGGTTGGTTCTATCCCCCAAGCGCTTTCTCAACACGCCTTCAGAAATGCGGGTGGCGATATATTTAGAGGAACCGTATCGAGCGTGGTCGGAATGGGCGTGGGTAATAAGGGCAAGATCAACCGATCGCCAGGGGTCGATAAAAATCCCCCTGTTCGCAATAAAGCCCCTCCTGCACCACTGTGATCAATGACATACTGTCCCCCTTACGCATCTGGGTCTACTCCCAGCGATCGTAATTGTGCTTCTAACTGTTCAGCCCTCTGTTGCGCTTGTAGGGTATCTTCTTCTGGTGTCCGAACTAACTGACCCTCTGGTGTGAAGTAGCGTAATTGTCCGTTCCGCCAATTGCTGCGCTGTTAAAGCCATTTGTAACCTTTGAAGCGGAATTATGAATTGTGAGTTTTGAATGATGAATATATTCTCCCACCTAACCCCTGACCCCTGCTACCTGATTCCTACCACGATTAGCTAATTCTATGGTGGTGGCAGATCTGGAGCCTCTCTCGCTGGAGTGGGGGCAACTGGACGATCGTTCTTTGTCGCAGGCTGAATCGATTCCTTTAGTGGTGGATACTTCAGGCGATATAGCTGATCCGTCCATTGATCGATACGACGGCGCGCTTCGTCATAAAGACTACCCGAAGGGGACACCTCATAAGCTTCGTCAATGCCTGCTTGCAGCGATTTTTCATCGGCTTTCTTGGCTAGCTGAATTGCGCGATCGAGGTGGCGGCGGTCCTCCATTGCGCCGATTTGCTGCTGCCAGGTATCAACGAGTTTTTGCGCTTCGTCGTAGGTAGGGGTGCCGTAGTAAACCTGTTGCGCCTGCTCAATTGCCTCTTTCAAGCTTTTTGCCGTCCCCAGAAGCGCTAATTCTTTTGCCCTCTTTAAGCGAGAAACGGCATCTGCTTCGTAAGTCGCGTTTCCGCCTTTTCCTGGCTTTGCGTTATTTTTAGCGGTTTTATCCTGCGATCGTTGTTCTTTGGCCGCCTGAAGTTCGTTAATCAGTTCCTGATATTTTGATTCCCAATAGCGATTCCCTAACGTTAGAAGCCCTTTTGCCACCTTTAAGCTGTAATTCCAGTTCTGCTGGTTAATCTCTGCCTTCGACTGGTCATAAATATCCTGTCCCTTCTCCCAGTTGGTTTTCCATTGATCAATGTGTTCTTTGGCGGAAGCGTAGGTTTTGGTGTTGATGGGAACCGCTCGGGCAGCGCTCACTGCCTCATCCAAATTCCCTTCCTGGTAGGACTTCTCTCCAAGATTCAAAAGGTCCTGTGCCCACTGTTCAATCCGGCGATCGCTGACAGGCCGAAGCGGGTCATCCTCTGGAATGGAGCTGGCTAATTTAATTGCATCACGTAAATCGCCCACTGTCTGTTTTCTGGCAATTTCATCAGCACAGTAGAGACGTGCCGAAAGGGAATCGTCGGTTGCTGCTGTAGCACGACAATCGGGAAGCTCCGCTAATCCAAGTAGATGCCTGACTGCCCAAATGCCCGTAAGACCCGGCAAAAGCACCATAACCACTAACCCCAACCCAAACAGCCCCATGCGTAACCAGGGAGGAGTTTTAAGAAACCGTTGATAAACAGATTTGATGGGATTGTTCACACGAGGTTGGAGAATCTCTGGTAAGGTTCGGTTATTTCATTACGGGGTTGGGCAAATTGGATTTTCACATCGCCTGAACAAACAATACCCGTTTCATAGCAGTCCTAAATAATCGGGTGGACCTAAAAGGGAATGATGCGCGGCGCTAGCCGCCATTGTTAACAGCTCCAAAATCCTTACGACTTTAGTACTACCAATAATCGATAAGAGCAAAAGGCTTTAAGGGAGATGATTTCAGCGGGGCGCTCTCCTTTAATCCCAGAAGAATTTAGTATATACCAGTCTCATTTATAACAGTCTTTAGTTTATGAGAAGGCAGGGGACAGAAGAAGGCCGCCGCTGTGTCTAATAGACCACTGTGTAATGAGGTGTTTGAGAAGGGTTCTTCTGAGGATTCTTCTCAAACATCCAAATAGAAGCTCTTTGGGTAGTTGGTGATTATTGTCGGCTTAAGGTTTTCTTTACTGCCATTTTCTCTCATCCCTTGTATCTTGGTCTGTTGTGCTTCTCGCTCAGAAAAACTTTACATCTGAACGTAAGCCTAAACAGTTGTTAAATATTCGATAAGCCTGAAGAGTTGTACTGGAGACAAACATCATGGGTTGGTTACAAAGAATTTTTGGACACGAAAAGCCTCAGGGCGCTGAAGTAAATCCGGCCCCGGCTCCATCCAGTGACGCTGAAACGATTCCTCCTGAACGAGTAGGGTTGAACGGTGAGTACGACCAGAGTGGGCTTGCCAAACGAGTTGCCCTCGCATTTGACCAGGATGGGCAGCTTGATGATGTGGATACCCTCTGGGTTGCACAGCTTGGCACGACGGTTGTTCTTAAGGGGACAGTACCCAGCCAAGACTTCCTCAGCAAAGCAGTGGAAATTGCCAAGGGAGTAAGCGGTGCAACGGACGTCGCGACCGACCAAGTCTCGGTTGGATAGCTGTTTCAAGACTTTGGTAATAGGAATTCGGTAATGGGTAATGGGTATCGAATCTTCCCAAATTGCTGACTACCAGTTGCCAACATCGAATTTTTCCACTAGCGATCGGCGATCGTTCGCGAAACGTTTCAAATGTGAGACATTTCGCTACGGTCGCCGATCGTCGTTTGGTGATTTATCTGGCAAAATATTTGTGTTTTAACATAACAAATCCACATGCACCAAAACGCATGTTCATTTACCGCGATTGTTCAACCACTTTTAACAGGACTACGGTATGCATAACCTATCAAAGCCCCGTCACGTTACAGTTCTGATTGGTCTATCTGCAATGTTGATGCTAGCTAGCTGTGCCAAGAAGGAAGACCAAACAGCGAGTGCTCCTTCTGCTGCACCCTCTGCCGCTCCGTCTCCCGCATCTCCTGCATCACCAGCTACATCCCCTCTCCCCAGCGTCAACCTCGATGGGAATGCCATCAAACAAGGCAAAACCAGCCGTTTCTGCGGAGGCTCAGAAATTGGGGTGAAGCCAACCGATGCAACCACCTGCCCTACAAACGCACCTGTCAAAGGAAACGTTACAAAAAAACGGGGTGAACTCTACTTCACCACCAAGTATCCAGACTATAAGACTGTGAAACCGGAAATTTGCTTTAAGGATACAGCAACCGCTGAGAAGGCTGGTTTCAAACTACCAAAGGCTCAATAGGCTTTACAAGCACGCATCACGCGGTAACATGGGGTGTGCAAAATTAGAAACTCGATGTTGCTATGCCCCATGCTTGTGTCATTGGCCTCGGAAAATCAGGAGTCGCCGCCGCAAAGTTGCTAAAGCGCGAAGGCTGGCAGGTAACCCTGACAGATCGGGGAGACTCGGAGGCTCTAAAGCGGCAACAGCAGCAGCTTATTGCTGATGGCATCAACGTAAGCCTGGGAGATTCATTCAATCCCGAAGAGGTAGGGCATGCCCTACCTCTTCAATTAGTGGTCGTTAGTCCAGGCGTGCCGTGGGACATTGCAGGATTAGTTCGTGCCCGAGAATTGGGAATTGAAACCATTGGCGAAATAGAACTGGCGTGGCGACATTTGAAGGATGTTCCCTGGGTGGGTATTACAGGCACCAATGGTAAAACAACCACCACGGCTCTGATTGCGGCCATTTTTCAGGCAGCGGGGTTTTATGCACCTGCATTTGGCAACATCGGTTATGCGGCGTGTGAAGTGGCGCTGGCAGAAAACGACCAGATTGGGCGATCGCAGAATTGAGCAGCTACCAGATTGAATCGTCTCCTTCCGTTGCGCCCCAAATTGGGGTTTGGACAACCTTACCCCGATCATCTCAGCCGCCACAAAACCCTGGAGAATTATTACAGCATTAAAGCTCGCTTGCTGAGTCAGGCGAAGTACCAGGTGTTCAATGGGGATGATCCTTATCTACGAACGATCGGAACTCAAACGGGCGTTCCTGTTCGTTCTGACGCTTGTTGGACCAGCGTTACTGGAAAGGCTGGCTTAGTTGGCGATCCGGCTCAAGGCATCTACATCGAAGACGCCTGGGTACGAACCGCAAAAGAGTTAATTTTGCCCGTTAACCTGCTGCGTATGGTTGGCAGTCACAATCAGCAAAACCTTTTGATGGCTGTAGCAACCGCCCGATTGGCAGGAATTGACAAGGGAGCGATCGCCAACGCCATTGCCACCTTTCCCGGTGTACCTCACCGTTTAGAGCTAATTTGTACCTGGCAAGGTATCAACTTTATTAACGACAGCAAAGCAACCAACTATGATGCGGCTTTAGTTGGGTTACAAGCCGTTAATAGTCCCGCTGTTTTGATCGCAGGCGGTGAAGCAAAAATTGGGGATGATACTGCCTGGTTCAAAACCATTCAAACCAAAGCAGCCGCCGTTCTTTTAATCGGTGACGCAGCCCCTGTCTTTGCCCAACGGTTGCAGCAGGTAGGCTATTCAAATTTTGAGATTGTGGAAACCATGGAGCGAGCCGTACCACGATCGGCTGATCTAGCAAAGCAATATCAAGCTCCAGTAGTTCTTCTATCTCCTGCTTGCGCCAGTTTCGACCAGTATCAAAACTTTGAACAGCGTGGCGACCACTTCCGCCAATTGTGTCTAGAATCTTTTGGCAAGAACGAAGCAGGCAAGGTTAAGTAAGAAAATAAATTGCTAATACGACTTAAATATAGAAGTATCCGAATGGGCTGACCAAAATCTGCTGAATCTCTTCTTACCAAATTGCCAGAACAACTAAAAAGAAAGTTATTCACAAATCGCTGTTGCTTACTGGCACTCATTTACAGCAGTTCCAAATCAAATGAGATTGTGAGGCTTTCTGAGAAAGGAATCGTGCAAAATCCTTTCTCACAATCCAAACAGAATCACTATATCAATTCCGTCTAAACAGGCTACTCATTAATGGTTGTTCAATGACCACAGGACCATGCAAACCTTGGAGGTTTCAACCAGAAATTGCATCTCATATTCGACTTTGATGCTTAAACCTCCGAGATTCTGGCCAAAATACTTGAGTCTTGAACGTCTTAGCCTGGCTGACTAACAAATCTTTTTGCAGGTTGGGTTGAACAGCGTGAAACCCAACATTAGCCTAGGTTGTGTTGGGTTACGCTGTCGCCAACGCAACCTACGCAAGAATCGGGGTTCCGAGAGTTTTGTCAGCCAATCAGCTTCTTAGCCGCTCTAATGTTTCAAATGATTAAGTTTCTACAGGCTGTTGCGATCGCGTTAACAAACGTTACAAAGAGCGAGATCCTCCTTGTAATAAGGCATTTGTCTATCTTTGGGGAGACGAAAGGGAAGTAGATCGTGAGCACTTGCGAAAAAATTTGTAAAAACAATCATTCCTATGATGAATTGATAAACATCTAGGGAAAGGTAATATGTAATACAGTTTTTCTACCTTAAGTGCATCGTCAATTTAGATACCAATACTCATGCCCATTTTCGGACTTGTTTGGGTCGCTTCCTGGGTAGGCTGCTTTTTCCCTCTAGCCAAGACCTTTTGCAAGCACCCAGTCATCCATCATGCGTTCTACCAGCTCAATCTCTCAATTACACAAGCCGTTCTTACAGTAAGGCTTATTCGGCTGTAAAATCGCGTTCTGAACTCGCTGTATCCCGAGCCATTCAAGCGAAAAACACGCAATCGATTCAGAGATTGGATGGAGATGAAGTAGTTGCTTTCTCGTTTCCCTCTCTGCTAGGGATCTCTCCCTCGACTCAAAACGCCTCCGTTCAAACAGGTTGGCGTCCAACTGCTCAGGCGTCTGCAAACTCCTCACCCAAGCGGACATCGGGCAACTTACTCAACGTTTTTGGCGAGCTGTTTCGAGGAACAGCCATTTCCTCCAGGTTGGCTACTTCGGTTACGGTTACTTCAAGCAAAGCTAACCGCTCAACGATCGGCAAAAAGGATTTGGACAATGTTCTCTGGTGCCTCTAGATAGCGATTCCCAACACGCTAAGGGGCTGAACGCTTTCAGGTTAGGGTCAAAGGCCAGATAGTTGGAGAATTTTTCACCAGGAAACAAGCCGTAGAAAGTGCTCAACGGTTAGAGCGTCTTTTGAGTGAGCCTGGGCTTAAAGCGTCACAAATTCAGCCTGGTTTAAAGGATGGAATGTTGGCAGTGAAGTGGGACAATCGGCTCATCTTTGCGCTAACGAAGGAACAGATCCAAAACGCAAGCTGCAACCCTGAACTTCTCACTATTCAATGGGTTAACAACTTACGAACGGCCCTGTCCGAACCATCCCTGTCTTTACCAGAAGCTCAGGAACGGATGTATGGCTTACAGGAAACCAGCCAAATGATTGAAGGAATGGCTTCCTGGTACGGCCCTTACTTCAATGGACGGTTGACGGCAACGGGGAAGCTTTTGATGAAAATGATTTCACGGCAGCACACCCTTCCCTGCCCTTTGACACCTACCTCAAGGTGACAAACCTCAGTAACGGGAAGTCGGTCATCGTTCGGGTCAACGATCGCGGTCCCTACTTTGACAATCGGACCCTCGACCTGTCTCGAGAGGCTGCCCGTTCCCTTGGTAGCGAGGAAACAGGAGTCGTGCCGATCGAAGCAGTCATTATGAAACCTGTCCCAGCCGCCAAACTCCCCGGAGAGACCCTGGCAAAGCTGTAGGACTTACAAGCTGCATAGCACTAAGGATGAGGATGAAACCAAACCCTGAAGAGCAAGGCTTTATGGCTTACCGCCTGCCCTACCCCATTCTCGTATCGCTGTAAAGCTTACAAACTGACGCCGCTTGGCAGAACAATATGACGGCTCTCATCAATCATGAGCCGTCCTTCTTCCTTAAGCTGACCCAACAAACGAGTAACCGTCACGCGGGTTGTGCCGATCGCGCTTGCTAAGTGCTGGTGGGTAAGTCTAACGCTTAGACGAGTTCCTTCGGCTACAGGCTGGCCTACTTCCATCTGTAACAGCAACAACAACTGCCGCAACCTGTCTTCGACCCGACGACAGCCGACCATTGCCAACATTGCCTCCGCCTGACGCAAACGGCGACTTAAGTGGTGAAAAATCTCCCGCGATAACGTTGGAGACTGCTCAATTTCCATCATTGTAAAACCCATCAAGTCCACATCCGACAATGCAGACGCCTGATAGGGGTAAATCAGCGTCAAGGGCATTCCAAACGGCATGGACGGACCCGCTAAACCAAGCAACGCTTCGTCTCCACTGGGGTAAAGCGTACTCAGTTGCACAACTCCCCGACAAACGATCCAAAGCTCTTGAGAATTCATTGGAATTGGCTGACCAGCACGGAAGGCACACAGGTTCCGTCCCTGGTAGAGTTGCTCCAGAAGGTGCCGCAGATTTGGCTGAGTTGCTGTCCTAGAGACAGGGGATTGAAGCATAAATGGGTAACCATGTGATGAAGCTACCTGACAGATTAGAACTTCAATATCAAGGGAAGTTAATAGTCAGGTTGGCTTTTGGTTAAATTTTGGGGTAGGCTCCCTCACCTTTCTGCTTTTCCCCATCTCCCTTATCGGCGTTGCTGATTCTGGGTATGAAGGGTGCTGTATGCTCGAAACCTCATTTCGATTCATACTGCTTTTCAGCAGTGCCCCCATCATCCTTCACCCTTCCAGGCTTCAATCAGGTCATCGGTAGAGCATCCTAGAATGCGTGAGAGAGGGGCAAGCTGGCTGTGTTCAATATCTTCTCCAGAATAAATCCGCTTTAATTCGCTCCGTGAAAGCCGAAAGGTATCGCAGAACTTAGCGAACTCTTCGTCGGTCAGGTCCAGTTCTGCTTGTCGATCGTGCAGCAATAACGCGATCGCGCCTGTCCCACTCCTGGGCTTTTCGACCTTTGCCAGATACTGCTGCATCAATTCATTGACGTTGGCAGAGCTACCGCCCGATCGAGCGATCAGGTCATAGCAGGCAAGGTATAAAGCTTTATGTAGCTTCTCGTCCTGGTTCAGGATGTCAACCATTTGATTTGCACATTCAAATTTAGAGAACCCCATTACCTTTCCTTCATAAACGATAGGTACATATGGATCCTTCGGGTTGAATTCCCACGCGAATGACTGTCTGGGCTTGGTCATGTTGCACCTTAAAAGAGTGAATAGCGCATAAGAGAGAGTGTGCCCAATTCACGTTAAGAGTTTGACCTGTCACAGCATTGATCGTGGAGATTTTGAGGAACGCCTTTACAGGGCAATCGTTATTCAGTTTCTACCAGCATTAATAAACTCACCCAAGCCAAACAACATTACTTGAAGATCCAACCTTTGAATCATGCTTGAGTACCTCTGTGGGTACTGCATAAAAGTGTACCGTTTGTCAAGATGCAATTAGTGAAATAGAGAGACTTTTTATGCTGAAACAAATGTGTTGGTTACCTACGCTTGGAAGCAACGGAACTAAAATCTTGCATCTGCGGACTGCACCCCATGAACAGTGGCGGCCTTACAATAGCTTTCCTCAATATTGTGTTCCTGACTACCGGATTCCAGGTGGGTCAAAGGGTTGGGCAACTAGCCAAAAGCTGATGCAAGAAGGCTGGACGCTTGTTCCATCTGATCAGGCTCAAACAGCACCATCCTTCGCTCGACAAAGTGCTTGAATTTCGAATTGTTAAGTTTTGACTTTACTTACTCAATTTCTGGCGCTCTCAATTCCCTGAGAGACTAGAGTGCACTCTTTCGCCTCCATAGAATTACAGATACGCCGCATGAAAAATTAGAGAGATTCCGCAATCTTTACCAGGGTATCGGCAGAAGATTTTGTCATTGTTGTATTGGCAGATCACCAACCTGCGCTGTAGAACCTTGCTTCGGTAATCGGTCTTGCAAGAGCTACGTCTGCGAAGGATTCATTACCTGTGGTCGGTGTTGCCCCACCCCTGCTAATTGGAAGTTCTCCTATGATTTCATCATCCAAAACAAATCGATTCCCCCTTTGGCAATTTCTTAATCAGCCAATCTTCAACCCCTATTCCAAAGCTGTTCTGAATCCCAAGCGCTATTGGCGGCTTCATCAGATTCAACTGTTAGAGCGCTGTCTAGCAAAGCAGTTCATCTCTAAAGATGGCCGTCGCGACTAGTACTTTGCCACACAGATTTTGATAGGTTTTCAATCGATCAAAACCCCACAAATTATCTTTCCCGAGTTTTGCGACTCCTCAAAACAACTGTGGTAGGCTACCAGGCTATGTTTTGACGTCACAGTCAGTTAAGAATCAGAAGTGGGCTGGTCGAATTTCATCTCTCTTTTTCAGCATTACGCGAATGGTTAATCCTCTTTGAACGGTAGGGTGAAGACTCTACCGTTTTGCTTTGCGCTATCCCAAATTATTTCGGACTGCTATAGGATCGACTGGTAAGTCATTCATAAACTAGGGTTCAAGTGGTTGTTAAGCCAGAATGGTTAAGGGTCAAAGCTCCTCAATGGGAGCGGGTTGGTACGGTCAAGGAGATTCTGCGGGATCTAGATCTCAATACTGTCTGTGAAGAGGCGTCCTGTCCCAACATTGGAGAGTGTTTCAATAATGGCACCGCTACGTTCTTGATTATGGGGCCTGCCTGTACAAGAGCCTGCCCTTACTGTGACATCGATTTTGAGAAGAAGCCTAAACCGCTTGATCCAACCGAACCAGATCGTTTAGCTGAGGCTGTTCGCCGAATGCGGCTCAGCCATGTTGTTGTCACGTCAGTGAATCGGGATGATTTGCCCGATGGGGTGCGGCTCAGTTCGATCGCTGCATTCAGGCCATTCGCGCCGTTTCACCTGGAACCACGATCGAAGTTCTGATTCCTGATTTGTGTGGCAATTGGAACGCTCTGGCAATGATTCTGCAAGCCAACCCAGACGTGTTGAACCACAACACCGAAACGATTCCCCGTCTTTATCGTCGAGTGCGCCCTCAGGGAGACTATGGACGATCGCTAGAACTGTTGCACCGTGCCCGCCAACTTGCCCCTTGGGTTTATACCAAAACAGGTCTCATGGTGGGATTAGGCGAGACCGATGATGAAGTGAGACAGGTGATGCGAGACCTGCGGGAAGTAGATTGCGATATTTTTACGATCGGTCAATATCTTCAACCCAGCCAAAAGCACCTGGGCGTCACAGACTTCATTACCCCGGAGCAATTTGACAGTTGGAGGCAATACGGTGAGTCTCTTGGATTTTTGCAGGTTGTCTCTTCTCCCCTGACGCGCAGTTCTTACCATGCCGAGCAGGTGAGAGAACTGATGAAGCAGCATCCAAGAGTTAAAGGTGAGAATTGAGGGTTGAGAATTAGCCCTATGTGCAATGCCTGAATCCTTATACGGGCTTGGCATTCGGCAGATAGACTTGGTTACCAACCGACGAAAGATTGCCCGAATGCCGGCTCCCTACGTTCAATTCATCTTAGACGCGAGTTACAGTCATTTTCAGTAGGATAGGCACTGCCCATCAATCGCTCAGATGCTCCAACGGTCCGACTTGATGAGCAGTGCTCACCCTACGATTCGAGGTCTATTCAATTGAAAACTGCTGCATGAATTGGAGATGACCTATAACCGCTGATTGACTGACAAAACAGGGGCAGTCTGAAGGACAAGCTAGGAGGAAGCAGAGCTTGATTTAAGCTGGAAAGCTACCACACCTCACAGCAAAATCAATGACTCCTACTTCCCGTCTTTATGATGCGTTGTCGCGTTATTTGAGTCAATGTGACATTCAATGGCAAGATGCGCGTCACTTACAAACACTCTGCTGGATGATGATTGGCATGATCCAAAGCCAGAACGTGCATCTCAATAGATTTGGCGTGTATGTGATTAGTCGCGCTCAGGTCGCGCAGTCGCATCAGAGACGATTTCGCCGATGGTTGTCGAATCGACGAATTGATGTCGTTGCCGCTTATCAAGCTCTGCTTAAACAAGCCCTGTCCGAGTGGCAAAGCGAACGCCTCTATCTGAGCCTGGATACAACTGTGGTTTGGAATTGTTTCTGTATCGTTTGGGTAGGCGTGGTCTATCGGGGTAGAACAGTCCCGGTCGCATGGCGGGTCGTGGCACAATCGAGCAGCACAGTGAGATTATGGACGATTCAAAGGGTACTACGGCAAGCGCAAAGACTCCTGCCCGATGCGGTGACAATTGTCCTGTTGGCAGATCGGGGCTTTGCCGATGGCAAACTCATGAAGTATCTCAGGGAGAATCTGGGTTGGCATTTTCGCATCCGCATCAAGCGCTCCTTCCAGTTTCAACTTGAGGGGCAGTGGCACCAGGTGTCGTCGGTGCAATTGCAACCTGGACAGGCCTACTTCACGAGTGCGGTTTCGGTCGGTAAAACCAAGCCCTACCTAACGTTTACCTTGCCTTTGCCCATGACAAGCCAAGTGGTGAAGACTGGACGATTGTGAGCGATGAGCCGACGAACTTGCAAACCTTTGCTCAATACCGACTCAGGTTTCAGGTGGAGGAATCCTTTTTGGACATGAAGTCGAATGGCTTCAATCTCGAAGCATCCAGACTACGGGACAAGTTTGCGCTGTCTCAATTGTGCAGCGTTATTGCCCTGACCATGCTATTTCTGATCTTGCAAGGGGTACAAGTGGTCGCATTGGGCAAGCGTCACCACGTGGATGCCCATTGGCATCGCGGCATGAGTTATCTCAAATTGGGGTGGAATTGGATTCGCCTTGCTATCACCCACCAATGGAAAATTCAAGTTTTTCAGTTCCTCTCAAGTCTGCCTGACCCTCATCCTGCACTTGCTTCCAAACGACAGCAGGATGCTTCCTTCAAGCGCGAATTTACCGTTATCAGCCGTTTCCCAGCTTCTTAGTTTTGTCAGTCAAGCAGCCTATAACCGTGTCCCTACTGGCTAGTGCATAACGAGGATGCTCTAATTCTTGGAAAGCGTGCTCCTTACGCTTTAAACTTAGTCCTCAGCACTCAGCACTCAGCACTGCTATATGAGCGACCAAGAATTCTCTGACTTCCCTCTCATCCCTCATCCCTCACCCATCCTCCCTCACCCATCCTCCCTCACCCTCGCCATCATCGGTGCTGGAGCCTGGGGAACAACTCTAGCCGGATTGGCCGCCGCAAAAGGTCATCGGGTGTGTGTATGGTCTCGCCAAAGTCGCGATCGCTTACAAGCCGTGTTAGACGGTGCAGACGTGATTGTTTCAGCGGTCTCAATGAAGGGAGTTAGAACGATCGTCGAACAGGTGCAGGCATGTAAGGTTTCATCCAACACAATTTTTGTAACGGCAACAAAAGGATTGGACTCTGACTCCGGTAGCGAAGATGCGTTTCCGTTGCTGCCCTCCCAAATCTGGCAGACTGCGTTTCCGGATCATCCGGTAGTTGTTTTGTCGGGTCCAAACCTGTCAAAAGAAATTCAACAAGGAATGCCTGCCGCAACGGTTGTTGCCAGTCAAAATACGGCAGCCGCAGAAATTGTGCAGATGGCGTTTTCCTCAGGTAGTTTTCGGGTCTATACAAATCCGGATGCGCTGGGAGTCGAGTTGGGCGGTACGCTGAAAAATGTCATCGCGATCGCCGTAGGCACCTGTGACGGAATGCGGCTGGGAACCAACGCCAAAGCAGCTCTGGTCACACGGGGACTGGCTGAAATCATTCGGGTTGGTACTGTTTGGGGAGCAAAGGCAGAGACGTTTTATGGACTATCCGGGTTGGGCGATTTGCTAGCAACCTGTAACAGCCCTCTCAGCCGCAACTATCAAGTAGGATACGGATTGGCTCAGGGTAAATCGCTTCCAGACGTGCTATTCGATTTGGAAGGAACGGCTGAAGGCGTTAATACTACGAATGTGCTGGTAAAACTAGCTGCCCAGCAAGCCATTGCTATTCCCATTTCTCAGCAGGTCGATCGATTGCTAAAGGGTGCCATTACACCCCAGGCAGCAGTTGAGGCGTTGATGTTGAGAGATTACAAGCCAGAAATTCATTAAGCAGATCCATTGAGGTGAGCCATGCAATCGTTACCGATCGTTGAACAGCTGTTTAACAACCCACCGATTCCCTACGAACCTTCAAAACATACGCTCAAAGCATGGGCCATGTTTTGCTTACGCGATCGAGGATTTAAGGTGGTCTACGCTGAAAAGGGTGATTTTGCAATTGAGTCGCGCAACGGCGAGAAAACCTACTTTCGCGTAACCGAGAACAGTAGTGATCTAGACCGTTCCTCCACCGTGTGGATTGTCCGGGACCCAGCCACAAATCAAATCACCATCCTTGCTCCTGAAGCTTGAGCCACATGTAGGCGTGCTTGAGGTCATACCAATCGTCCATGCTAAGTTTTAGCGTCCCGAAAGATACAAATGCATTTTCAGAGCAATTTAAATTGGAAACGCGACAGATACCTGTAGGGGTTTGGCATTGCCAAACCCCTAACCGAACTTGATATGCTGCTGACCACTCAACGTTCTTAGCCCACTCTGGCTCTGGAAGCTGGCTTGGTTTTTGATAATGCCTGGCGGATTGCACGATCGGCGGGTTTGAGGGAACGTACTCTGGAGGTTAAGCGGGGTTGGCCGATTGTCCTTTCTGATTTCAAAATTCCCTGAACTTCCTCCCAAAGAGAAAGATCAGAGAAGTGCAAATCAACAAGTGTTAGTCCCACTCCAAATACCAACGATGCAACACCGATCACAAACAGCCCCAACGCAATCACAATTAACCAATCGGCATTAATCAATGCTCTCAACGTCATCGTAAAGGTGCTGACGATCGAGAAAAATAGCGCATAGTGGGCCGCCATCAGGCTATAGCGTGTAATAGTGTACTGGCGCTGCAAACGGCGTAACGACTTCCTCACTTGAAACCGACGAACCTCCTGAAGCGAGACACCACCCGCATTGCGGAGTTCATTCCCCGTCTCTAAAAGACTCGCGTACCAGTGATTAGCCGTTTGCAGTTTTTCCTCAGCGACTGCATGGCGAACTCCCAAACGGCTCAATGCCAGTCCACAGGCAACGGTCATCAGCACCGAGTTTAGAATTAGCTGAATTAACTGGGTTGTCTGCTCAACAGTCATGAAACCTTCCTGGCAATGCTGGCGGCGAGAGAACGGAGGAAGCCAAACGCTAACCTAATATAGCGGAACACGTTGAAAAGGTACAATCGTACTAATAAATTGGCTTGAAATAAGGTCTATAGGTCTTATTGGTTCACTCTCTCCTTTTATAGAGTTGAATTACTAAGATAGCCGACAAGATTACACTAAATATAGCGGCTCTTAGCTTAACTTTTTATTAAGGTAAGCAGGAATTCTGAAAAATATAGGATTTACGCAAAGATCCCTGACTTCTATGGCACAACGTTATGGATAGGGCCAACTTTCCTCCAGAAGTCGGGGATCTAGAAGCTGGATGTAAGTTCTGAAATAATGACTGACCTCTGATGAGGTTTCAGCTACTCACCAGTTGTTATCAGGCTGAGGGGCTGGCAATGCCCAGCTTCTCCAGGGCAATCATGACTGCAGCCACACGAGTTTGCACACCAAACTTTTCGTAGATGTGTTCCAGGTGTTTTTAACCGTGCGATCGCCCATTCCCAGTTGTTTAGCAATCTCCTGCATACTGCGGTCCTTAGCAACCCAAAACAGCACCTCTGATTCCCGCTTCGTTAGTCCTAACACCTCTAGGGATTGGGGTGAAAAGCTCTCAGGTTGGGTTTCTTTTAGCACCAGGATGATTTGTTCAACTGCTTCATTGTAATTAAATCGCACGGTGAGGTAGCGGCCATTCTGCTCTATTCGAAGCGGTTTTGGTGGTGATTGCATTTGAGTGGTCTGGGTTCGTTCTAGGTGGTGCAATTTAGTAAACGCAGCAACGTTTTCGTAGGCTTGTTTGATATGAGGACGAATCAAATTCAGCAACAGGCGATCGTGCTCTGTAAAATTGCAGCGATCGCGCCCAAATGTCAAACCGACGTGCTCCTTCTCCTCATGAAACGGGCTTGTCTCTTGAAGAGAGGGAGTTTCAGAATAAATTACCATTTGGTCTTCCAATCCAAGGTGTTGGAAAACAGTTGTGTATAACGGAGTTTCGTGAAATTTTGATTCACTAAAAGAAGTCTGAAATTACCAGTGCTCGTCCATCTAATGTTTTGACATAATTGTATGAACTGGATGGGCTAGGAAATTTTGACGCTGCGTTGTGAATGCTTCTGCTAACAAGCCTGCAAACGGATCTGGAAAGGTGTAGTGACGAGGTAAGGCTGTATCCTGAAAACTGAAACTGGTTAATCCAAATATTTCAGCTTCCACTAACGCTGATAGGGTTGACAATACTTGGTCCGGAGACTCATTGAGATTACAAGGCCTGTAAAGCAAACGCAAAAAATCAGACACACGTAATCAGTCCGCGTCCGTGAGGCTTGCCATAGATATTTCAGGTGTAAAAACTTGAACTGCCTATCTAAATGGGATAACAGCAATTAAACTCCTGTAAACGAAAATCCCACGTTTGGGTGAGGAAAGCGTTACCTTACTTAAAGAGCTTCCGGGTCTTCTCTAATTCACGCAGCCGAGCTGCCAATCGTTCAGCTCGTTCTTCAGCCTGTTGTCGGGCATCTGTTTGCTCTTGAAGGGCAATGGCTAACTCATCGGGAATGAGTAACTTTTCCTCCGTGTCTAATCGATAAAATGCAATCAGTTTGCCATCTACGGCAAGTCGCAACTGTAGGGGCTGGCTTTGGGAGTCAGTAATCGGTTTGTAGACCTCTCCCCGCAAACGATAGCCCCGCAGTTGTTCCGGTATCCACTCCCCTTTAGGGCCAAACTGCCAGTATTCCTGCACGCCAAGCTGCCCGTAGAGCGTTTTCTTGAAGCCCTCATCCTGCTGCCGAGTAACTTCAGAGGTCATCTCAAAGATAACCATAGGCACCTGTCCCTCTTCCCAGATTTTGTAGTTGTCCCGTCCACCGGGAGCGACATAAAAATCACCATCACGTCTGGAGCAGTGCGCAGGCGAGGAAATCCTTGAGCATAGTAGAGAAATTGATTGCCCAGCACCGTTGCCTGACGATCGACAAGAAACTGACGTAACACTTCCAGCACAATCAGCAAGGCATAGAGATGGTCGTAGGTCTCGGCCACAGGTTCGCCATCTCCAGTGGGGTAGAAGGGTTCTGCAGATTGAAGGTTGGGCAAGAGTGTGTCATGTTCTGTCACCACGGGCTATGGATGTATTGTACTCGCCTTGCCAATGCGATTGCTAAACCGTTGCTATTGGCGATCGTCATACAATGCGGCTTCAACAGGAAAAGAACTTGATCGAAAAAATCCCCAACTTATTCGGGAGAAGTCGGGGATTTAACCTATGCATAGTCAAGGTGTTGGGTTGAGTTGACTGTTTACCAGAAGTCGAGAATCTGAATGACTGATGGGTGAGGCCCCACATAAAAATGTGCTAACAATTGCTGCATCAACTTCGATGTGAGTTACTAACGATTGAGTATTTCTAAAAACTGCTCAAACGTTTGCTATAAATTTTTCTATACTTCCTGCTAATGTTTGAGCGTACCGTACGAATGACGCTGCATTTGTTTTCACGGTTCAGACATTTGCTGCAATACTTTATTGCTGGCTTACTCATATGGAATGATCTGTTGCCAGTTTAATTACATTTGCTACTCATGTTCAAACCGTTCTATCTCCAGTTTGAAGAGTAGTAACTCACATTCGATGATGTGTTGCCGTGATTTGAATGATTCGATTTTGATCACCGTTTCTCAAGTCCAAGGATCTGATTGAATTGATGATGCAGTTAAGTAGTGCAACAACTTTTTCGTATGTCTGCTTTATATAGGGATGAATTAGATTAAATAACATATCCTCCCCTCATCCCTCCGCCCCCATTCCTTTCCCTATCCTTCCCCAAAACCAGGAGTGGGAGTTTGTACCAGGTCCGTAAATGTCACCTGCCGCTGACGATCGAGTTCGGCAATGCGCTGTTTCTCGGTGTAAATCTTTTGCTGATAAAACAGACCCAGCTCACTGGATGTGGAAAAATCCGTTTTTCCCACAGATCCTGAAAATGACGACATCGTTTCTCGCACATTACGCGCTCCATACAGGCCGTTGCTGCCCGAATGGTTAATGGTGCCCGCAGGATATCTCGCTTTGTTTTTCATCCAAATTAAAGAGCGGATAAATCTGCGCCATTTCGGATGGGAAGTCGGTGCAGCGATCCTGGAGCAAGGAAATGAGATCGGTTGGGGCGTGCAAGGCGGAGGAGTTGTGAATGTTGAATGTTGAATGTTGAATTCCAAATTCTGAATTATCCGACCCCTGACCCCTAACTCCTGACCCCTGACCCCTGTTCTCTACCCCCTCTTCCAGCTCCAAAATCTGTCGCCAGAGGAACCGATGATGGGAAAAGCTGAATTCTAGATCGCGGCTTTCCAACGCGTCCATGATTGCTTCGCGATGTTGAGGTGCGTGCAGGTAGAGGCGCAGCAGTTGGGCTTCAGATTCTTCCAGAAGGGTACGATCGCTGTTGGTTTGCCACTTTTGCGATCGTCCGTGCCAGCGCTCGCCTCGTACCTGTACGCGCAGATCTTCTTCGAGGCGCAACATCATACGGGCATTTCCCTGACTCAGCAGTTCCGCACAGTGATGAATGTAGTGGGTTCGCAGGGTTGCGTTTGGTAGATTGCCGAGCAGTTTAACGATCGCCTGCACACTCTGCTGAAACTGATCTGCCTGGTTTAAGTCCCGTCCAGCGATCGCCTGCTGAATTTCCCAATCAAGCCAGAGCGGTGCTTGATCCAGTAATGTCTGATAATCGGTAGCAGAATGAGTCTGCAAAAATTCATCCGGATCCTTACCTGATGGGATGTTGAGAATCCGTAGCTGAACTTCCCCTGATATGCGAGGGATGCCACCTCTCCGATCGCCCGTTCGGCGGCTTTTCCACCCGCTGCATCGGCATCGAAGTTGAACACAATTCGCTTCGATTCGGTGTAGCGCAACAGTTGACGCACCTGTTGCAGGCTTAATGCCGTTCCCATGGATGCCACCGCATTGGTAATGCCTGCCGCATGGAGCGCGATCGTATCAAAGTAGCCCTCCACAACGACGGCCTGGTCCTGTTTTGCAATTCCGGCGCGGGCTTTGTCTAACGCAAACAGGATTTTGCTCTTGTCGAACAGTTCAGTTTCAGGAGAGTTGAGGTACTTCGGTTGGTCGTCGCCAAGGGTTCGTCCGCCAAAACCAATGACGTGCCCCTGCAAATCATGGATGGGAATCATCAGGCGATCGCGGAACCGATCGTAGTACCCATCCCCTTCTTTGCGGGGAACCACTAACCCTGCCTGTTCTACCAGCTTGGCGGAGAAGTGCTTTTGCTCCACCAGATAGCCGTACAGGGTTTCCCATCCTCCTGGTGCGTAGCCCAACTGAAACTGCTGGATTGTTTCCTGGCTGAGATGCCGCTTTGACGTCAGATATTCCAGTGCTGCCTGCCCCTGGGACTGCTGCAATGCGTGTTGGTAAAACTGGGTAGTCAATGCCAGAATTTCATAGAGTTGCTCACGGATCGAAAGCTGCCGCTGAAACTCCTGCCGCTCATCGGCCTTCAGGGTTTGCACCGAAACGTTATACCGTCGCGCCAGATCCAACACAACTTCACTAAAGGAGCGCTTGCCCAACTCCATCAAAACTTAAAGGCATTGCCCCCGCCCCACAGCTAAAACAGTAGTAAAACTGTTTGCTGGGACTGACCGTAAAGCTGGGGACTTGTCATCATGAAACGGACACAGCCCTGTAAAGTCTTTCCCCTGCTTGCGCAACACGACGTGCTCGGAGACGACATCCACAATATCGACCCGCTGTTTGACCTGTTCGATCGTGTCTGGATGAAGACGGGGAATTTCCATAGGAAGGATGGAGGACGGGGCGGAGGGATGAAAGGGGGATCCCAGAGAGTCTATCTATTGTTGCAGATCTTGCTGAAAAGAGATGGGGTTTGGAGGAAAGGCATCAAGTACACTTGTCAGGAGGATAAATTCAGGCTGGGATAATGGTCCGATGGAGCGAATCTTTATTTTTGCGGAAAATAGTGGATCGGAAGACGGTTTGGTTGAACTGGATTCAGTGGTGAGAGCTACTGATGTTCAGGAACTGATGCAGCTCCAGGATTTGATCATTAATGAACTACGATCGCGAAACCATGAAGCGTTCTCCGTTCCTGACAGTCTCAGCTTGCAGCAGGCGACTCAGTGGGTTAACCGTCATGCCCATCCCGGAGATATCGCGCTGGAACTTTGCGTTGATGCGTCTTCCAACGCACGCAGAAATGGGACCACTGTTTTTTACGTTACCCACAACCACGATCGCAAGCACCATGCGGAACTACTGCTGCTGTCACTGTTGCGACGAGTCCCTCAACTTACAAGCTGGGGAGCCAAACCGGACACCACCGCAGAACTGGGAAACCTGGAATTTTGCCGTCAGGTAAACGTTCCTTCATTAGTGATTGAAATAGATGCGCTGGCAGACACTGACGATCGCGCTTCAATTCAGAACCAGCAGCAGACGATCGCAGCAGGCATTGCTGAGGATTAGCCGCTTGAGCCAAACCCTCCCCCGCTCCCCCTTCTCGCTCTCTTCCTGCCTGCACCATCACCCTCAACGGCCAAACCTATGGCGAGCAGGGCATTGTTGTCAATGGCAATGCGTCTGTTCCGGTTGACCTCGTCGATCGGCTGGGAATTGATCTGTCCGGGCATTTCCCCGTCGATTTAGCTATCGAAATGTGGTGTACATCAGGGCGATCGACCTGCGAAATTTTTATATCTCAGTCGTGTGGGACAGCATTGAGCAGACATTATCCATTCGTTCCCTGCTGCCCATTCATCCAGGCCAGATCGATCGGATAACCAGCTATGGCAGCAGCACTGAAGTCCAACTGATGATGTTTCTAAAGATAAATAACGAATCCGGTTTAAAGCAGTTTCCAGAGATTGCCAGGCTCTACCGCGAAGAAAGCGGCATTGAAGGCATCAACTATGACATTGCCTTCTCCCAGATGTGCCTGGAAACCAATTTTCTACGGTTTAAGCGGGGCACTAAACCCGAACAGAACAATTTTGGTGGATTGGGAGCAAGAGGCGTATCTGAAGCCGTCAGTTTCCCGAGTGCCCGAATAGGAATACGCGCCCAAATTCAACACCTGAAAGCCTATGCCAATACGGAACCCTGGTTCAGGAAGTGGTAGATCCCCGGTTTCAGTTTGTGACTCGTGGTATTGCCCCATTCGTGAGTCAACTGAGCGGGCGTTGGTCAGCCGACTCGCGCTATGGCGATCGGGTGATTGCGATCGTGAAGCGACTCTATGAAACATCGGGCCTTTTATAGTAGATCGTCCGTAAGCCATCCGACTCCCGACTCCCCACTCCCGACTCCCCACTCCCTAATTAAAAGGACCAGACAAACTTCTACCGTTTCCCCGGCTTCTTCTGTCTTGAAGCGGCTGTAGATTTCGGTTGGTAGCTCAGTTTAAGCTGCTGTAGCGCGATGGTTGCGGCTCGGTTGACGCGTCCATTTGACGATCGCTGTGCCCGCTGTAGCCACGGAAGAACCTGGTTTGATCGGATGTATCCTAATGCCTGCACTGCGGCGACGCGCACATCTACTTTACTATCCTGACTGAGCCTGGCCAGAATTGGAATCAATCCTTCTACACCGATGCCACTGCGACTAAAGGCTAGATTCCCCAAAGCGGTCGCAACCGCAGCACGAACGCCGCTATCCGCGTGACCAGCATAGCGGGTTAGATTAGCTACTTGACTAAGCTGACCCGATCTTCCCAGCAATAGAATCCGTTGACTTAATTCGATCGTATTTGATGGGACTGATCGGCTCGTGGTTGCGGGAGTAACAGCGCTTGATTCAACGACCTGGCTAACGGAAGTCTCCGGAGGGGTAATACGTGACCTGGAGGCACCGTATCGGAAGCCAACTCATCCTCGGATAGCCAGGGATCGGGGATGATGGGCGGCGTCACAACTGGAGATGGAGAAACGGACGGCGCGGGGTCAGCGGTTAATTGCTGGGAGTCCGGTGGAGCGATCGCTGGCGTTAGTTCTGGTGGGGAAGACGGCGCTGCTGGCAGAGTCAATTCGGGTGCGGAGTCTCCGGGTTCAAAAGCGTAGCAGGGTCAGAGGGAGAACTCGAATCTGGTGCTTGATCTGGTGCTTGACCGGATGCTTGTTTAGAACGTTTTTCCCAAACCCGGAATCCCGCAGCCACAGCCGTAGCAGCTAAAGCAAAGCCTAGAAGCGAAATCAGCGCAGACATTTCTATCTCCAACGGTCATGAACGATCGGCAACACTCTATTTGACAACATGCCGTTGAAGTCGGTTTCAGTTTGAAATGATTCTTGTTATGGATTTATAGCAGGTGTCAGGTGTTAGGTGTTAGGTGTCAGGGATGAAAGCCTGATATTTAGCTTATTCCAGGTAAGCTGACTGTCCTAACAATTGTGGCGACAGCTATACATCGACTTGAAGAAACAAAGTGGCAGATGGAGAACATGCAATAGGCAAGGGGCAAGGGGCAAAGGGCAAGGGGCAAGGGGCAAGGGGCGATAGGCAATAGGTTACAGAACGCACTATTGCCTATCGCCCTTTTCATACATCGGTATTAGTAGGGAGCGAAGCATTCGGGCAGAAACTTTGCAACTTAGTCCCAATCTCTTTGCCGAATGCTTCGCCCGAACACAAAATAGTGCTTCTGGAGTCCTTAATGCTATTCAGCCCGTAAGGTTTGGAAAATTAGGATTTCCGGTTCCCATTTGATTCGATCGAGTCGGGTTTAATGACCTGGCGAATCTGCTCAAGGACTCGCTGTGCAACCTGCTCAGGAGTTTCATTGGCGGATTCCTGGGTTATTTGTACGTCTGCCTGGGAGTAAAGATGTTTGCGTTGATCGAGCAATGCTAGCAACTTGCTGGAAAGATCGCTTCCTTGCAGCAGGGGACGGGTTGTGTCTGATTGAAGCCGGACCTGCAATTGCTCAATCGGAACGTCGAGCCAGACGACAAAGCCGTGACGCAAATAGCTCCAGTTTTCGCGCCGCAGGACAATGCCACCCCGGTCGAGATGGCCCGTCGTGTATAGGCTGATAGCTGTGACAAAACCTGACTCTCAATCCTACGAAATGCTTCTTCCCCGTCTTCTGCAAAAATTTGGCTGATCGATCGCCCCGCAACACGCTCAATCAAAACATCTGTATCCACAAACTGGTAGCCCAAGTCGTTAGCTAGCAGCTTCCCTACCGTTGTCTTCCCCGACCCCATCATGCCGATCAAGTAAAGATTAACGCCCTTCAGTAAATCATTCACGCGATCGAACCTCTACGTTCAGGAACAATTTAAGGTGTCACGGGTATTTCGTCCCGTCACGGGATTTCTCCCTTTGCCACCTTACACAACATGTCCTGGGCATCTTTCCGGAACTCCACGTCCGTGAAGTCTGCTCCGTCGATCGTTGCGCCATCAAATTTTGCGTTGAAGGCAAAGGCTCCTTCTAAAACAGCATTGGTCAAATTGGCGGTTGAGAATCGGGCTGTATCAAGCGTTGCATTGCTCAAATTGGCCCCTTCCAGATTGGCCCCTTCCAAATTGGCTCCAAAAAAGCTGACGCCTTGAAGATCTGCGTGACTGAAGTTGCTATTGCGAAGATTGGCTTTGGTAAAGCTGGAGTCGGTTAGGTACGCCCTGAAAAGTCTGCATTTACCAAAAATTCTTTGTTGTAATCTTCAGCCAGGACAGGAGACGTTCCTGCCAACCATCCAACTGAAAATGCAGCACACGTCATAATTAAGCACAGAAGGAAGGTAATCGTCTGCTGGAGCAGCGATCGTCGAAATCCCATTTCCTTAACCTTTCTACTCAAGATGCGAAAGACGCCCATTCGTCTACTGTTCATTGCGTAACCTTACACGACCGATAAACGCTACACTCGTCCGGCTTTTGGGGCTAGGAAGGCAACCCGGTCTGCTGAACGATTCGGCAAAATTGGTGCCATCCTGATACTACCCGAAAGAAATCTCCTTCTACTCTGGAAGACTTAAACTGAAACAGTGTTTGGAATGGGGAGTGGGGAGAAGCAGTAGACAAACTACCTGTCAACCTGTTTACAGCGTGAAAGCGTTGGGAATATAGTCCTGCAAGGTGAGGGTGTAGCCGTCTCTGATTAAGGTTGCGCTGTCACTGATGGAGGCTGGGAGCGAAGAATTTTTGGGGAATTGCGACGACAAATTATTAGGGCTACGTCAAATCGGCAGGGTAGCTCTGCGAATACGGGGCGATCGGCAAGAAATAGTTGGGCGGTCTTCCACAGCTTTGCCTGCTTCTGGGCGGTAATTGCTAGCGCTCCACCTTCGTCCCAATTTCCAACACTGCGAGTTTTTACCTCTACAAACGCGAGTAACGTTGGAGTTTGTGGAGACGTTGGGTTGGGTTGTCCGGCGATAAGATCCAGTTCTCCCCAGCGACAATGCCAGCGTTGCCCTAAAATGAGCCATCCCTGCGCTTGTAGCCACTGAGCCGCCAACGCTTCCCTAAATCACCGGGATTAGGGGTAGACTGGCGAATCTTAGATTTTGGGCCAGATTTTGAGGGCATGGTGAGCCTTAGCCGTGTGAATTGACCAAGAATGCGGATTGTTGCTGTCAATGCATTCTTGTTGCCCCCAAATATAGCTCTCCCACCTTCGGATCGTTTAGCAGGTCAATGCCCCGTCCTTCAAAGCGATCGCGCCCCGCTTCTAAAACATAGCCGCGATCGGCCATTTCTAATGCTTTACGCGCGTTTTGTTCGACCAAAACAATGGCCGTTCCTCCCTGATTAATCTGCTTGATCTGCTCAAACACGCTGTTGACCAGAATTGGGGACAGCGCTGCTGAAGGCTCATCCAGCAGCAGCAGACTGGGCTTTAGCATCAGTGCTTTACCCATGGCCAGCATTTGTCGTTCTCCACCTGAAAGGGTACCCGCTCGCTGCTTGCGTCGTTCAGCCAGACGGGGAAAGCGGGAAAAAATCTCCTCCTTCAGCGGCTGCAAGGCTTCGCTTCGACGCACAAAGGCTCCCATTTCCAGATTTTCTTCGACCGTCAACGATCGAAAAATGTTCGCAATCTGCGGTACATAACACATCCCTCGCTGCACAATCTGGTCCGACTTTAACCCGGCAATACTTTTCCCTTCAAAGGAAATTTGGCCGTCGTGAGGAGTCAGTAAGCCAAAAATGGTTTTAGCCAGGGTAGACTTTCCTGCCCCATTTGGACCGATCACCGCAACCAGTTCACCAGGGTAGACCTTGAAGTTAACACCCTGCAAAATGTCCAGATCCTTCACGTATCCGGCAAAAACATTCTGAACGTCTAATAGAGGAGCTGTTTCGCTCATACAATCACCTACTGTGGCGTGTTTTGCAAATCCGATCGCTCCTCTGGCACGATCGCACCCTCAACCGGACACACCTGCAAACAAATTCCGCAATCAATACAGGTCGAAAAATCAATCCAGTACCAGTCGGTCCCTTTCGGGTTCTTCCCAGGACCGGGATGGATACAGGCAACAGGGCATGCGTCTACACAATCAGAAACGCCCTCACAGATATTCGTCACGATCGAATGTGGCACAACAGTTTCTCCTACTATTATTCACGAGTTCAGAGCCTCAATCACGGCTTCCCCGTCTGCTTTTACCCAGGCAATCTTAGCAATGCGGCGACGGTGAGCATAGTCGTAGACTCTGGCAGGAGTTCGTCCCAACAGTTCTAGCTCAACCCTGGCTGAATTAACAGAATTGCGTAGGGTTTGGGCATAGGTGAGTGCAGCCGTATAGGCCTGGGGAGTATCGGGAACCACTAGCCAGTCGCCCGCAGGCGTTTGTTGGGGAAGCTGGCCTGTAGATAGGAGAACCTGATGAAGAGATTCTATCTGGAGGGAGAAGCCGATGCCGGGAAAGGTTTGCCCCTGGGGATGATATAAGCTCAAAAGCTGGTCGTAACGTCCACCCTGTCCTAAAACCTGAAGTCCTGCATCGCTAGAGTAAACGACTTCAAACACAATCCCGGTGTAGTAATCAAAGGTGCGAATCAGGCTGAGGTCAAGGATGGGGGTGTGGGGTGTGGGGTGTGGGGTGTGGGGTGTGGTTTCTAGGAGTTCGAAAAGTGCCTTCAGGTTACTGACGATTTCTCGTTGGGAGACGTTCAAATTCAGACTGGATAACCGTTGAAGGACATCGCTGGGTTTGCCGCGCAGATCCATCAGAAGCAATGCCCGATCGCGCAATTCTGGAGACAGGGGCAGCGTTTCCAGGGTCATTCGATCGAGATGGGCAATGGCCTGACGCACTTTATCGCGAAGCCCATCCGGAAACGGTGACAGGAGGGATGCGGTTAACTCCGCTTCGCCAAGCACCAGCGTCCATTCCTGCAAGCCTAACGTGTTGAGACAATCCATTACCAGCAGCAGGATCTCTGCATCTGCCAGTAGCCCACCTGCGCCCAGCAACTCAACCCCCGCCTGGTAAGATTCCTGCTGACCGTAGTTACTGTCCTGTGTACGACGGAACACATTGGCATTGTAATAAAGGCGCAGGGGATGGGCAGATCCGGCCATGCGGGTCACAGCGGCACGAGCGATCGATGCTGTCAGTTCAGGACGCAGCCCAAGGGATTCCTCTTCCGCATCCTGGAGCTGTATTACAGCCGAGCGTTGAATTGCACCGCCAGCCATCAGGGTATCCAATCGCTCCAGGGTAGACGTGATGATGCGATGATAGCTCCAGCGGTGAAATACCTGCTGTAGGCGATCTTCAATCCAGCGCTTTTGAACAACGTCCAAGGGCAATAGATCCCTTGCACCCGTTGGGGATTGGTAAACCATTACTTCTTCTTCCCACCAAACAAGCCAAACAATCCGCCTCCTGACTTATCGTCAGGTTTGTTCGCTTTTGAGGTTGCCTTTTGAGAACTCGCAGCGGGTGAACCGGCTGGTTTATTGGTTGGGCTTTGACCCTGCTCCAATCGTTGTTTCCCTTCCAGCGCCATCGGTTCTTGAGGATTAATTTGCAACGCCTTATTAAAATGAATCTTTGCCATTGTCGCCTGATTTTGCTTCAGGTAAACCATTCCCATCAAGCTATGGCAACGACTGTTGTTGGGGTCAAGCTGCAAGGCTTCGCGCAGTTCTAGAATTGCTTGGGCAAAGTTGTTCTTGTTGGCGTGCTCCTCTGCCCGGCGGTAGTACTGTGCAGTCACCGTTTCCCGTTCTGTCGGACGGGGAGAAGGCGGTGGCGTCGATCGATTAGGGGCATGGGTCGTAGAGTCTGGAATATTGCTGCCAGTGTAGATTGTCTTTTTCGGTTCATCCAGAGAAACGCCACCGTTGCTTTCCTTCCGCATCAGATAAACCAGGTTCAACTCGCTAATCTGGGCAGTAAGCTCCGGCGTCTGGTCTAGATGTTCGTATTGTTTGGCAGCCAAATCTCGGAGGGAAGTTTGATAGAAGTGATCAATATTACTGGCTACTGATAGTTGCTTGGCCAAATTGCTCAGAATCTCGATCGAATTTTTCCGCTGGAGCGCCTGTTGCCCTTTCAGCTTCAGAAGCAGTCCGTACTCCGTCCGATCTTTCTCCTGGGACAGTTTCTCCCATGCGGGATTGACCAGCTTTGACAGAAACTGGCTTGCCCGCCGTTTATCGTCTTCACTATCGGAGATGCAGCTATCCGGGTGGAGGCGTCGAGCAATTTTGAGATAACGCTTGCGAATGTCTTTTACATCCGCATCCACCGGAACACCCAAAATCGCGTGATGATCGTTGAAGTCTAGGAGAAAAAGCCCTCGCCCAATTTGAAAAGACATGGTGATGTCTATGCCTGCCGTTGAATTCCTTCTAGTGTAATGCCTGAACGGGCTGATGCTAGCCTGAATGACTAAAGTTACTGGAATCTGCCCAGGTTGCCAGGGAGGAACCCGCTGTAGCTCCTGACTGAGGCTGGCATGGATGTGTCCGTTGGTTGCCAAGATCCGTCCTGAATTTAGCTGAAGCGGTCCACCATCATAGGCCGTTACCGTTCCGCCTGCCTCTTCCAGAATCACAATTCCTGCTGTGATGTCCCATGGAGAAAGCCCTCGCTCCCAGTACCCATCAAACCGACCGCAGGCTACATAGGCGAGATCCAGTGCCGCCGAACCGCTCCGTCGTACCCCTGAGTCAGGTGGGTGAAATAGCAAAATTCGGCGTAGTTGTTGTCGGTTGTTTGACGGCGATCGTAGGCAAAGCCAGTCACCAGCAAGCTGTTCTCTAGCTCTGCCGTTTTAGATACCCGAATTGGGCGTCGATTGCGGGTTGCGCCCAACCCTCTGGCGGCACGAAACAGCTCTTGACGAAAGGGATCAAAAATAACGCCAACCTGGGGAATTCCGTTAATCATTAGCCCGATCGAAACGGCTGAAACGGGAAATTGGTGAGCGTAGTTGGTGGTTCCATCCAGGGGATCGATCGCCCACAGATAGGTGCTCTCCCTTTGCCCAACCTTCCCGCCTCTTCCGCCAAAATGTCGTGCCCCGGCACATGCCGATGCAGAACGTTGAGAATTACCGCCTCCGCTGCCTTATCTGCCTCCGTCACCAGATCCCCGGACGTCCCTTTTCTTCGACTGCCTCCAAATTTCCCAGGTAGTCCTGCAAAAT
The DNA here is from genome assembly GCA_034541955.1 of Kovacikia ellensis JS3. GTDB lineage: Bacteria > Cyanobacteriota > Cyanobacteriia > Leptolyngbyales > Leptolyngbyaceae > Kovacikia. The sequence continues at coordinate 738,994 of JAVYJL010000003.1, forward strand.
CACACCTGCATCCAGAGCCGCCTCTGTCGCAATGTCGAGAAAGGTGTTTAGCCGATCGGGAGTAGGAAGCATAGGTGAAATTGAGGGTTAGGAATTAGGAATTGAGAATTAGGAATTGGGTATAGGGGCGATGGGCGATGGGTAATTGGAAAGGATAGAGACTATGGAGCAATTTTTCTCCTTTCTCCTTTCTCCTTTCCCCCTCCTTCCCGTTCTGCTTGCGGAACTCATCTGGGGTCGATCGCATTGGTTGCCTAGGATTCCACATGCCCAGCCCTAAGGCTCTCGCTCGATCTTGCGCGTGGGCGAGGCGTTGGTCATATTTCTGATTAGGTGGGTGAGAGACGGCTAGAGCAAAACCTTCAGCTACTAACGTCTCGTTCAGCAAATTTCCGTTCAACCAGACATAGGCTAACCGCCGACCGTCTGTGTCTCTCGCCTCCGCATCTGTTTCAAGCAATACTGGCTGAGCGCCCAGCATCTGCTTGAGTTGCGCTTTTGCTGCTTCGCCCCAGGGAACTGGGCCAAATCAGGCACATCAATTCCCTCCAGCCGTACCTGTTCGGTAATCTCTGGTTGCCCTACTAATCCTGCAACCTCAAAATCTCGCCCTGTAATGATCTGCTGTACCTGAACTGTAAGCCCTTCTGGAAGAACAGCAGCATGACACGCCATCAAAAAAGGCAAAGAACCAGGGACAGGCAGCCAAAAACCCAAGTAGATGCAGCTTTCCCTACCACTTGCCACCTATCACCTACCACCTTTTCCCTGATCCCTGATCCCTGATCCCTGATCCCTGATTATTCCTCATCCAGCGGCAATCCCCTTCTGATTTTGCCTTTGCCAAAATAGCGGCCAAATTGCAGTTCGTAGACTTCGTCCTCATCCTGGGTTTCTACCTCCAGGTCAGAACGAGGATAGCTGACACATAACAAAGCATATCCCTGCTTTCGCAGGTGGGGAGATAGCCCCATTGCTTCAGGTTGGTGAATCTCTCCAGAAAGGACACGGACTGCACAGGTGGTGCAGGCTCCATTGCGGCATGCAAAGGGAAGATTGATACCTTGATTTTCGGCTGAATGGAGGATATAGCGGTCTTCAGGAACCTGGATTGTGTGGAGAGTTTGGGTGCGTCGATCGCGAATTCGAATGGTATAAGAACGAGTCATGGATTAAATAGTGGATCTTCTCACCTGTATGGAGTCAAGTTTTGCTACTATAATTCTTCTGTGTCTGTTGACGCAGCACAACCCCCACACCAATTTATGGTGGGACGAAAATAGGATATTCTTATTCTCGTCTTAAATAGCGCTCCCGCAGTAGGCGGGTCCCCCTGGAGAGATGGCCGAGTGGTTGAAGGCGCAGCACTGGAAATGCTGTTTGCTCGTAAGGGTAACGAGGGTTCGAATCCTCTCTCTCCGTTCTAGAACCCTGATATAGCAAGGATTCAGAAGAGGTCTGGCAAACTCATATGCTTTTACTATGTCATGAAAATGACATCAGATTGGGTGTTTTTGGGTGTTTTTAATGGCTTTTGACGATGGTTTGACTATGAAGCCAATGGTTCATGTGTTAAGGTCATAGAAAAGTAGTACACTTGTCTATGACTATGAGGTAAACCTTATGCACAGCAGGACAAACCCAAGTAAGGCATCTAAGGGATCTGTTGGGGTTGAGACATTTCAGGGACGACTACGGTTGCGGTTACCTCGACAATTATTTGACGGTAAACAGAAATATCTAACGCTGGGACTGCCCGACACAGACATCAATCGGAAGACAGCTGATGCTAAGGCAAAGCTGATCGAATCGGATATAGCCCTTGAGCGGTTTGATTTCACTCTTGTGAAGTATGGCAAGCAAAAAGCTCCTAATTTAACTCTTGTTGAAGCAATTAAACCAAAGTCAGCGTTTGATCTAGCTCAACTTTGGGAGCGTTATACAGAGATGCAAGCCAGGAAGGTCAGTGAAACTACCCTAAAACTCAACTACACAAGGGTAACTAGTCATATTAAGAAACTGCCTACTCGTTCTCTAGAAGATGCGATCGCTATTCGAGATCATTTGCTTGAAAATAACTCAGCCTATACGGCCCATAGGATCTGGATTCAACTTAATGCCTGCTGCAAGTGGGCAAAGAGAAGTAAACTCATTGCTGAAAATCCATTTGCCGACATGAGAGATGACTTCAAGCTAAACGTTACCGACCTTGATCAATTGAAGGACATTGATAGTTTCTCAAAAGAGGAAATGGAAACGGTTGTTGCAGCATTTGAAAACCATCCTCGTCACAGTCACTACGCGCCGTTTGTCAAATTCTTATTTTGGACTGGTGCCAGAACTTCGGAGGCTGTCGGCTTGAAATGGAAACACGTTTCTCCTGACTTCAACGCTATTACGTTTTCTGAAGCTGTTGTTAATGTCTCATCGAGGGAATTAGAAAATGCACGAAGACGAAGAAGTCAAGAAAGTTTCCTTTATTTTCTCTACCGAAATTAGTTGAGCTTTTGCAGACCATTAAGCCTGAAAATTGCGATCCGGAGTCTGCCGTCTTCCCATCTGTAACTGGAAAACTCATTAATGCCCATACTTTTAATGCCAGCGTTTGGAAGGGCTGCAAAAGTCACGGGAAGCAAATTGATGGAATTGTTACGAAATTAGCCAAAGAAGGCAGAATTGATCATTACCGTCCTCAATACCAAACTCGTCACACCTTCATCACACTACAAATAGCAGCTGGAAAGAGCTGTACTACCGTTGCGCGTTGGGTAGGCAACCACGCTAGCATAATTGAGAAACATTACATGGGCGATTTATCGCATGTGGGTGCTGCTGAAATTTGATTTGTAATGTAGTAGGAACATAGACTGATCGGTTACGAATCGAGGAACAAGCATTGTTTTACAAAGATTTCAGTGGATTTGCCCAAGTTTTACCCCAAACTTACCCCAATCAGTAAAATAGGCGTTTTGGGAGCAAATTAGCCGTCTTACCGCGTCTTTGCCTCTGCAAATCAGGACGAATGGCAAGCAAGAACAGGTTTCATGTTTCGTTTGTCATCAGTTTGAGCATGCAGTCGGAAAGCATAGAGATGATTGCTAGGGGTTGAGCCAAAAGCTGAACTACTCCTGTAATGTTGTCTCTGCCATAGCCCTGGGCGATCGCATCCTGATAAAGCTGATGCATAGCTGTGAGTGTTGGAATGGCTGCATTCACAGCCTCAGCTATTTCTATGCCATAGCGGAAATCCTTCTCGACCAGATTGATGGGAAACAGCGGTGCGTGGTTGTTGGTCAGCATCAAATTACCTGCGTTTCTGGCGGCTGGACTGGTTACGGGCAGCTCGCTCAAGCATTCCATTGCTTTGGCATTGGTGATACCATACTTCGCTAGCAATCCCATGAGTTCTGCCAGAGCGGCAACCTGAACGCCAAACAGCGCACTGACTGCCAGCTTCATTGCCATGCCCTGACCAATCTTGCCAACATGATGAATGGTTGCATCGCCTGCGGCTTGCAAAATCGGTTGCATGCGTGTCAAGGTCTCGGCACTGCCGCCCACTTGATAAATGAGTTTGCCCGCTTCCACCTGGGGACGGGAACCCACCACGGGCGCATCCAGAAACCTGGCTCTACGGGACTGAATGACTGCTGCCAGTTCCCTAATCCAACCAACGGTCAGGGTGCTGGATTCGATCGCCACCTTCGTATCATCTAAAGCGGCGATCGCCCCTGTTTCTGGAGTCAACCAGATGCTTCGGGATGCCTGATCATCTGTGACCATGCTGATAACCACATCGGCTTGCGCTGCTGCTGCTCGTGGCGTGGCCGCATAGATGGCTCCCTGATTGATTAACGGTTTCACCCGATCCTCCGTGCGATTGTATACCACCACGGTATAGTTAGCGTTCAGCAGGTTTTGTGCCATGCGCGCTCCCATCGCGCCTGCTCCCAAGAGGGCAATTCGGTTCATCCCATTTTTCCTCATCAATGTTTAAACTGGATAGCCCAGCGCTTTGTGGGCATAGCCATCAAATGCATCTAACAGGCGATCGCGCCACTGATAAACGGGATCATCTGGCTCCAGCAATGGAATCGGGCAAACGGTTCTAGCCCATTGAAATTGAGCCAGGACAATGTAGTCCGCAAAGTAGGGGCGCTCGCCACTCAGATAGGGCTGAGAATTTATAGCTGTCGCCTATAGCGTTAGGACATTGGTCTACAGGGGGTGGGCTTCGCCCTCCAGTCAGGTGTTCTACCCCGTACTCCGTCCTAAATCAAATGGCTATAGCTATAAAACCGTTCGCATGGGGGATAGGGCAGTTCGCAGTGCAATCAGGGTTGTTTCCGTTGGTGCAGCGATTGCTTCTAGAGACATGCCAAGCATCTTTTCTCGACTCTCACGGAAGTAGGCTTTGTCTTTTTCATGCAGATGTTGAAATAAATCAGGCAGAATGATCCGAAACAGGAGTGGGTTAATTTCCTGAAGACACCAATGTTTGATGAAGAGTGCGCCTGATTGTCCCATTGTGCCGCCAAGGAGACTGGGGCGATCGCTGTAGGCATCCTCCAGATAATGGGCAATCGTCCAGCTATCGGTAATGGTTTGCTCGCCATCCACCAGCACTGGTACTCTGCCTTGCTTCGAAAAGGCGATCGCTGCTTTTTCCGTGAATCGCCAAGGAATGGTTTCTACCTCTAACCCTTTATGCTTCAGTGCCATTTTGACCTGCCAGCAAGGTGGACTAAAGCGGCGATCGTCCTCAGCTCCTGCTAAATCATAGAGCTTCATGCTCATCAATTTTCTCCTGCATGGGATGAATCAATAGTTTGGTCATCAAGACGCGATCGTGGCGTTGGTAGCCAGTTTTGTCATACAAACGCTGAGCCTCTGGATTGGCAAAATCAGCTTCTAGATGTAGCGCCTGAACACCTAGGGCGTGTTTTAAAACCTAGAGAATCAGTACAGGATTCCAAGCAATTGGATTTTTGTATCGGCACTCTAGAGCCAAAGGAGAATCGCAGCGATGATGAGCATGGCAAGATAATTCTCTGCCCGTTTCTCATACCGGGTGGCGATCCGTCGAAACTGTTTCAAGCGATTGATCGTTCGTTCAATGCGATTGCGCTCTCGATACGCCTGACGGTCAAACCGTGTCCCGCGTCGAGACTCATTCGAGCGTCGCGGAATGACAGCCCCAATGCCACGTCGATGTAAGTAGAGGCGAATGGGGTGTCCAGTGTAGGCTTTGTCTGCCGCCACCCGCTGCGGACGCAAGCGGGGTCGTCCCCGTCCCACTCGTCTCACCTCACCCTGCTCCATCAAGGACTGGAACACGACTGCCTCGTTGCGTTGCCCAACCGTCAGCACAAAGGTGACAGGCAACCCATTGCCCTCACAGCGCAGATGCATCTTGGTGCTAAACCCACCTTTGCTATAGCCCAGTGCTTCTGCCGCCGCATCGCGGCCTCTCGCTCCAGCGGCGTGTTGATGCGCTCGAATCACACTGCCATCGACAAAGTGGAGCCTTCAGCCAAACTCACCAGCGGCATCTGCCTGCTGCTGCAACCGCGCTAGAATCTGCTGCCACAGTCCTCGTTTGCGCCAAGCGTAGAAGCGCCCTGAGACGGTTTCCCACGCCCCATAATGGTCAGGTAAGTCCCGCCAGGGCGCACCTGTGCGAAGCATTCAGAGAATGCCATTGATGACGAGGCGATGGTCATGGGCCGGTCGTCCGCCTTTGGGCCTCGGCTTGGGCAGTAGCGATTGCAAGCGTTGCCATTGTCGATTGGTTAAGTCTTTCCGTGAAATTGGGTTTCGTGCGACCAATGTTTGTCAGTTGTCTCTAAATACGGCTATCCCCATTCTACCGTGGGGTTTTAAAACACGCCCTAGGACGGCAAAGCTGGCTGGAGAGAGAAGAGGCAATTCGATAGGCTAGGTTCAGAGGCGCGAATTAGAGCAGGGTGAAAGAAGCAAGATGGTCAGACGAACGCCGCAACCGGAAGCTACCCGAGAGGAAGTACTGGAATGCATCTAGCAAACCTGTCCCCGGTGTGGGGGATGGATGTGGAATAAATACGATAACCTGCGTCGGGTGCGGACGATGGAAGAGGTGGTGCAGTTGCGACTGAAAGTGAGACGATGTGCAACGCCGGAATGTGAACGGTTCTGCCAACCGTATCGCCCCGAAGCAGAAGGGAAATGGGCATTACCGCAGCATGAATTTGGCTTGGATGTGATGGCGTTAGTCGGGAGGTTGCGCTATCAAGAGCATCGGAGCATGGCACAAATCCACCAAGTTCTATGCACCCGAGGTGTGGGTGTGAGTGAACGCACGGTGAGTAATCTGCTAGCGCGTTACGACGAATTGGTTTCACTTGAGATGGGTAACATTGAGCGGATTGGAAAAATTGTGGCTCACCAATCGCAAGTGATTTTAGCGATTGACGGTCTTCAACCGCAGGTGGGTCATGAGGTGTTATGGGTGATTCGAGAGGTCATCAGTGGCGAGATTTTGCTGGCAAGGCCGTTGTTATCCTCCAGTAGCGAAGACCTCATACCAATACTTTGTTATCCTCCAGTAGCGAAGACCTCATACCAATACTTGTCCAGGTGAAACAGGGGTTAAGCGTACCGATTGTCGGTGTCGTCAGTGATGGGCAAACGTCGATTCGTAAAGCGGTGGCGAGTGCGTTGAGCGAAGCGGTTCATGGGCTGTGTCATTTTCACTACTTACGCGAAGCCGCTAAGCCGATTTATGAGGCAGACCGTCATGCGAAAAAGAACTGAAAAAACGGGTGCGTGACCTACGCAAACTGGAACGAGAGACGAGCAAGCGAGCCGCTGATGGCATCAAAGAGGTGGTTGAAGGCTACTGCCAAGCCGTCCGTGCGGCGCTCACCGATGATGGCTATCCACCGTTGGATGCTTCAGGGTTAACCTTACAACAACGTCTGAGTGCAATCGAGCACAGCCTAGAACGGGTGGATAAAAAGGGGGTAACCAAGCCCTTGAACCAGCTAAAACAAACCATCTCGAGGGCATTGGAGCAAACGATGCCCCTATTTGAACCCATTGCGCTAGCCTTCGATTGGGTGCATCAAGCCGCCACCCTTTTGGACAATGACCTGAAGTTGAGTGGACCACAAGTACGTCAGAGGTTTGAGCAATTACTGGAAACGATGGAGACCTGCAAAGAGCAGGTTGGAAGTTTAGCCTCTGGCGTGAAACACTTTCTCAAAGTCACCCGCAGTTATGCACCAGGGTTGTTTCATTGTTATGACATTGAAGACTTACCCAGAACGAATAACGACTTAGAGCAACTATTTGGTCGGTGGCGGCATCACCAACGTCGGTGCACAGGACGCAAAGTCACCCCTGCGTCGGTGTGGGTGCGAGGTTCGGTTCAGATTGTGGCTGCTATCGCCACTCAAAACCGTTTGTTTACTGATGCCGACTTAGCCATGGTTTCCGTCACAGATTGGCAAGCCGTTCGTGCTGACCTCAAGCTTTCCCAACAAAAGCGCAATCAACAACGGCAATTTCGCCGTTCCCCGCAACTTATTTAGCTGACCTGGAGCAGAAGGCTCGCCAGTTAGCTTTGCCGTCCTAGAAAAAAACGGTTGCCCACATTGTTGAGCAACAGCAGCATTACCTGATTGCTATCAAGGCAAACCAGCCCACGCTTTATCGCACCTTGGAGCAGTTGCAGCAGAGGGAAGTTGGTCTGAGTCAGGCTCAACAGGTGGATACCTCTCACAGGCGTCATGTCCATCGTCAAGTCTCGGTGTATGCGGCTCCACACTGGTTGCGCAACCACTGGCAAGGACTCCAGCACCTGATTTGGGTCAAGCGGTCGGGCGTGCGAGAGGGGCAGTCGTTTGAAGAGAGCGTTGGCTACATGAGCAGCCTCGCATTAAGTGCCACTGAGTTCCTCGAACATATTCAGCAGCATTGGACGATTGAAAATCGATTGCATTGGGTTAGAGATGTACGCTTTGAAGAAGACAAGGCTCGTCCAGGCGGCGGTGCTCCTGTGATTTGGGCAATTTTGAATTGTTTTCTCATCACGATCATCCGCCAACTCGCCTATCGCACCATTCCTCAAGGCGTGCGTGCCCTCACCAATCAACTCAAGCAAGTTTATGCGATTCTCACCCAAAGTTTTCCTCCACCTAAATGAAACCACCCTGCTACGGCAAAACTCAAAGGGGTACCCAATGATGTAGTTGAAACAGTCTATGGCATCAGGTATCGGTTGAAGCCGAAAGCCGCTGATCCCGAAAACTCGATCGCCCACGCTTCCGATCAAAACTTGCTTCCCCTATTGCTGAACCAACACCGCAACAGACTTTGGCAAGTGTAAATCAGATCTGGCATCGGTTCAAAACGCGCATCAGTGAGCAGGTGGGTGTGTTAGAGCAGGCGGTGATTGCGGGTAGTGCTATAGATCTGTTGTTACTGCCTAAATCGGTAATCCAAACTCAAATCGATTGATGAATAGCCCATTACCACATCATGCATCAAGACTGACTTGGAGAAGCAAATTGTTCTGCACGCCAATCGCTTAATCCGTGTCCGTAACGTTAAATGCTTCCGTTCAATCTTCTGAGTATGTTGCTTGCCAACGATATGAAACACGGGTTGGATGTGCCGCTCATAAGCTCTCTAACCATCACTATAGAATTGCATGATCCCAAACGGCTCTAACAAGGCTTTCAATTGCAAAAGGCTTCATCTTCGTGCCTTGCCAATACATAAGTGAAGTGAATCCCTGCGATCGACATTGGTGTCGGCGGTGCGCTTGTTGCAATCACCCATACATCGAAATGGGGAACATCGACTGGAATCGCTGCTGCCCTCGGAATTCAGATTCTGCTGGTTATAGTGAGCTTGCTTGCAGCATCTCGATTAAGGAATACAAACTCAACTACTTTGCACTGAAAATGCACAGTGGTTGAGTCCACAATTCTAAGGTTAAGAAAACAGCATCAGAAGCATTCAAGAATTAAATCTGGGAGGGTTGTTAAATTCAGATCTAACGTGATGTTCTTGACTGGTTGAGCCTGACCATGACAGCACATACTGAACAGGTATCGCTTAACGTGCAATTTATCTAGATGAGGTAAGACGAATGGCATTTGAACTTCCTGCTCTTCCGTATGATTACAATGCTTTAGAACCATTTATCTCTGCACGAACGCTTGAGTTTCATCATGACAAGCACCATGCAACGTATGTAACCAATTTGAATATCCTGACGAAAGATTCACCGCTGGCAGATCAGTCCTTAGAAGAGGTTATTCAACTTACCTACAACGATCCCGATAAAAGTGGTGTGTTTAACAATGCCGCCCAAGTTTGGAACCACACCTTCTTCTGGAACGTGATGAAGCCAAGCGGGGTGGTGCTCCAACAGGTGAGCTTTTAGCATTGATTAATCGATCGTTTGGCACTGTGGATCAGTTTAAGGCTGAATTCAAAGCGACGGGAGCGGCTCAGTTTGGCAGTGGGTATGTGTGGTTGGTGCTGGATGATGACCAATTAAAAGTGGTGAAAACTTCAAATGCGGTCAATCCTTTAGTGAGTGATCAGGTGCCATTGCTGACGGCTGACGTGTGGGAGCATGCCTATTACCTGGATTACCAGAATCGCCGCCCTGACTTTCTGCAAGCGTTTCTCGATCATCTGGTGAATTGGGAGTTTGTGGCTCAACAGATGGCTAAGACGACTCTTGCCACTGCAAGTTGAGTTGAAGGAATTTACCTGGAGCTTTGAATACCCACTGAAACTGTGTTGATTAAATGAGTAGGAGTTTCACGATGAAAGGTTTTATGGCTGGTTCGTTATCAATTTTGATGACGGGTTTTGTTGCAACGTCAATGGTGTGGGCAGCGGAGGTGGATACCCCAATCGCCCGTATCGTTCCGGCTGAGACAAGTTTGCCGGGCGCGGATATTCCATCTGATGCCACCCATCATCTGGCAGTTGAGGTGCAGGGCACAAATCTTTCTCAACTCATCATTCGGTTTCCGGCGGATATCAAGCCGCCCACCGCTGTGCAGGTGACAGATCAAGCCGGAGCGTTGGTTGATACGAAAGTAGCCATCAATCAACAGCAAGCCGTGATTAGCTTTGTCAAGCCTGTACTGCCTCATACCACTTTAAAAGTGGATTTGAAAGGTGTGAGACGAACGACTTCTGAGAATGTAGTGGTTTACGAAGTGGCGGCGCGACGGACGGGTGTGGATGGAGTAATTCCGATCGGTGCTGCTTCTGTACGCTCCTATGGTCCAGCGCAGCAATAGCGGCAAAAAGGAGAAAGGGGAATACTCTTTTCTCCTTTCCCTTTTGTGTTATTTCTGGTTCTAACTCAATTTGTGTTGACCTGGTGTAGGGGACGTAGCATTGGGCGAAAAATCCTTGCTTAAGCCGCAAATCCTTACCCCAATGCTACGCTCCTAAAGGGTTTGACTATTTAACAAGACTGGGTGACGTTGATTTCTAACTGAGGTGGGGTTTGAGGAGAGAGTTTGATAGAAACGGTTTTGTGGTCTTTGTGATCTAACTCTAGAAGTTCGGATAAATCTGAGCAGTCTTTGATAATGCACTGCTTTAAATCGGCAAGTTCTTTGCTGGTGTAGTCAGGGTTGTGTAGGGCTGTGGAAATAACAGGTGATTCAGAAGCGTGGGCAGATGGAAAAATGAAGTCCTCTGGTTCGAGTTGCAGGTTGAATGCAGTGAAGAATGTATTGAGGGTGCGCCGATCAACACCGAGTTCCCGGTTCATGATGCGAAAAATAGTGCGTGGATCGAGTAATGTCTTTTCACTGAGTTCTTCGAGAGAATATCGATCGCCAGCGGGATTATAGACGACTCCAGCTTGCAAGAGCTTCTGCCAGCCCTGATGCGTTAATACAACGCCGCGTTTGCGCGATCGCCTCGGTGCTATTCTAGTTTTTTCCATTTCCCCACGTTCTTAAGTTTGTAGATTGAACTGCTGTTGCAAATTGATTTGAAATTGGGGTTGGGCGTGGGGAGAAAGTGTGACAGACAATGTTGTTTGCTGGCTGCGATCGATGCCTAATAGCAGGGCTAAACGATGGCAGTTGTTGATAATTCGTTGTTTAAGATCGGAAATTTCTACTTTGGGATCTGGCAAACCCTGTGGAGATGGCTGTTTTGCGACAGGGGACTGCTGACTGGAATGGTTTTCGCGCTCGTAAGTAGCGAGGGTGACATAATCACTTTCTTCGAGAGTCAGGTTGAAGGCGGTAAAGAACGTATTGAGGGTGCGTTTGTCTACACCGATTTCACGATCGATGATGCGGCAAATAGTGCGAGGGTCAAGCGTGACCTGGCTGCTGAGTGATTCAAAGCGAACTCGCTCGCCGTATGGGTTGTAGACAAGTTTGGCATCGAGCAACTTTTGCCAGCCTGCATCGGTGAGAATGACTCCCCGACGACGCGGTTTATTAGCGGCAGCAGTTTGTAAGTGGGGACGTTGAGGTGCGTCGGGTGCGATCGCAGGGCGCAGGGATGGAATGGGTCGAGACGGGAGAGGATAGATTTTGCTGGATTGAGAGGGAACCAGAGTCAGAGAGCGAACTTTGCTGGAGCGATCGCGTCTGTGAGGAGGGTGTGTGGTAGTATACATTTCGTAAAATTTCTCAAATCTGTGACATCTAATCTACAAATTGCTTCTTTTCCTGTCGATGGAGCGTAGTCCCATCATGGCTTTGACTGTGGTAGAAGTTGAACCTTGACTAAAGTCGAGGTGAACCTTCGACGTTTGTCAGGGTGTGGACGGTGGCAAGGGGCTTTAGCATAAAGGGCAGGCTTGCGAAATGCCCGGTTAGCCGCTACAACCTGAGGTAGACCGTTGGAACAGTCAACCTGGATGGCGCTATGTTGAGCAACCCCGATCGCACCTCTGGTCAGAGTGATGAACGGCTGGAGCAGTTTGTCCAGATGGAGGAACTCATTGCCCAGTTGCGAGAGCAGGTAGCAGCGCTGGAACAGGAGAATCTGTCGTTGCGTTCTGAATTGGCGGCATGTCAAGTGGCGCAGGCATCGCAAGAGCGGTTTACAGAGTTGGAGAAAGCCTACGCGGTGCTGCAACCGGAGCCAAAAAGCTGAGGGGAGAACGCTTCATGTCCTTGTCCGTATTGGCAGTCCAAGTACAACCCACCCTCAAAGGCGAGAAGAAAAAAATCCTGGGTGTGTTCGGTTACCAATCATGGCATTCCATTACCGGAAAACTGGCGTTCCTATTTCATTGGCTATCATCCCGAACTGAAAGAACGCATTCTGGCTGAGCTTGATGCTTGGGAGAGCTTTGGAAAAGGCAACTTGGAAACTCAATCCCAGCCTTCTCACTCCGAAGGGAGGAGTGACGACAGCGATGCCCTTGAAGCGGGTTACGACGATTTCTAAAAGTGCCAGTCTTCACATCATCCACCACCAGCAGTCCGGGGAGTCCAAAACGGCTCCCTTTTTATTTTTGGAGGTAGAACCGTATGCGCGATCGCAGTACCGGAGCCAGTGAATCCGACCCACCCAATTTTCACAATGCCAGGAAGACAACGAAGAAGAATCCAACACTCACTTTAGGCGACCATTGCTTTTCGATTAAAGGACTCCATCCCGAAGCCCGAAAGCTGATGGAGCTTCTGATCGAAGCCATTACCCAGGAAGCCAGTGAACCACGTGCCAGAGGGTTTGATGCCAAACACATGGGTATTGTCGCAGACTGTCTGGGGACATACGCTGCTTTGCAGCGATTGATGAAGTCAGGTAAACAGCCATAACCACCCAATGGCTGTCATTAAAGGTGCTCTTCCAGCCAAGTCTCCAGGTCTGCCAATTGTGAGAAATCAAGCAGGGCTTCACCCAGGTCTTCCAACTGAATAAGGTCGAGATTCTTAACTTTTGCCTTCGTCACATCAGGGATTTCCCCACACGCCGTGTTAGCAACCGGATAATGAAAGATTTTTCGCGTTCTATCCTTTGCTCAATGCCTTGCTCCATCCAACTGGTGACAATCTGCATATTTTTATGCCATGGGCAGATTGTTTAACCAGGTTTCTAAGTCAGCCAAGCTTGAGAAATCGAGTAAGGCTACACTCAGGTCTTCCAACTGGTTGACGGAGAGATTGTCAATTCTTACCTTTGTCTTCTCAGGAACTTCGCCAACTCGATGGGAGAGTTGGCGAAGAATCAGTAATCGTTCAGCCCGTTCTGACCAACTGGTAACAATTTGCATAATGCCTGCCTGTTCAGTTTCTTCTAGTCTACCAATCTCTGCTTGAAACACCTGCTCCTCCTGAGCACTGAGACGCAGATAAGTATCTACAAAGCCTGAAATTAATTCGGTTCGAGCGGGATCTAAGCGCAGGGTTGCCAGCAACCGCAAGCATTCTGCCTTCACCCTGGGGCGATCTTCGAGAGCAATCCGCATCTTTGCCATTAACGCCGCTGCAACCGGATTTTGCTGACTCAGATAATCCCGCCAGTTGAGTCGGTTGAGTTGAATCGGGAAAAAGTTAAACTCCAAAACCTTCAGATCATCAAACCCCACAGTGTACTGGTGAGGCTCTTCTCGGTAGGGTTCGTCGAAGGAAAAGACCACAATCGGGTAGATGCGCTGGAGGTATTTCTGGTGCAGTCGGGCGAAGTAGAAAAAGATGCGCCGGGTGAAATTGGCTTGGGAGGATGCCTGATTTTCCACATGGATTAAGAATCCAGTTTCTTGCCCTGCCAGTCGGACTTCTACCAACAGGTCAATCACCTTCTTTTCGCCTACGGTCAGGTCGGCAAAATATTCCTGGGGTAGAAATGTCACTGAATCCCGGTCAATGGATGCCGCAACTTGAGGCAGAAACAATTCCAGGAACTCAAGGAAGAAGGAGGATAACAGTTGTTTGAAGAGTTCATCGTGATCGGTCATACCCTGTCGCTGCCGCTCTGATGCATCGGATGCTCCAGGGTAACATCAAACCGCTGTTGCACGAAGGCAATCACGGTTGCACTGGCAGAGAGTCTTGGTTGAGCGATCGCAGCGTCAAAGACGTTTTTATGAGAGCCAAACTGATTCAAAGCAAATCTCCCAAGAGTTCTTCGTCATTGACGAAAATCACTTCGGATGGGGGTGATTCATTTCTGGTTTGTGAAGGATGAGATGGTGTTTGAGCTTGAGATCCTGGCTCAGGCGGAAAAGTCATCTGTTCGGTACGAATTGTCAGTGCCGCCAGTAGGTCGCTGAAGTCCACTGGCTCATTGGGCGCACAAGGAGAATCCACACCAAAATCAGCACAAATGCGTTGCAACTGGCGAAACAGAGCTTCTACCGATGCGATCGCAGCTTCTCTGATCTCACCAGATCCAGATTTATTCGCCTCCATAGCATAAGGTCTCCAAAATGCCAGCAGAGCATCCGTTGCCCGCTGCTTGCCTTCCCGCTGTGTGAAGGTTTTGGATAATTTCCCATTTAGGTAGGCAAAAACTATGGCCAGCGGTGTTTGGGCATCCGTTTTGTAAGAGAATTCGGAGCGATTGCGAACTTTGGGTTCTATTTTCTTGGGAGAAACCATGACTCATTCTTCTACGGTTGCAGAACCTTTCCCAACAATGCCTGTGCCAGTCCGTAAACATCTGCCAATCGCATGGGACGGGCTAAATCGGCTTGAGCATTGCGGGTGTGTTCTGCCAATAGCAGCAACCGTCCGCCGATCGCATCCGCAAAGTAAAGATGATCGGCGAATCCCAAGCCAGCAAAGTAGTCTTTGAGGTTAGAACGCAGTGCATGAGCAACCCCACCACCCACCAGGACATCGGTCTGCGAAGAGTTCACCAGCAGATCAATCACATTGTCGCGACAGAAGGCATCCAGGCGTTTCATCTCACCCTGCCGAATCGCATCAACGGCTCCCGAAAAATCCTTGACTCTGCCTTCGACCGCAGAAAGTTGTTCGGCGGTTCCACTAACGACAGCCGCCAGCAGGGAGTTGTAATCTCGTTCTCGTACTCCTGCACTGGAGGCATCGGTTTTGAAGCCATGCCAGAAGCCGAGGCGATCGCTGGTTTGGGAGAGGTTAGCATTCAATTTCCCACCCTCGAAAACCAGGAGCGACAGATTTCGATGTCCCATCATCAACACGACGACTCGCCTGGTGTAAGCAGTGGACAGCTGGTGTTCCCGTTCTTTGCGGTGCAGCAGATAGAGTCCGGTTCCCTCTGGATAGAACGAGATCGTGACAGTGAACTGTTGCGGACGATCGCACACCGTCATCGCTTCCCCGATCACTCGGAGTTGCTTGTCAATCTCTGCTCGATGGCGAAATTCATTCAGGGAATCGCCAGAGAGATGACGGCATGGTACTCCGATAACTGAGTAGCGATCGCCGCCAGTCCTAACGCCGTCGCCACCTGATAAGCGGCAATCTGCACCTTGTCTGCGGCAAAACTGGAACTGTAGCTGGTGGCGGCGTTGCCCACTAGGATGTTGCGCTCTCCGACTTTGAGCCACGCAGCTTCCGCTAAATCCCCACCCACCTCAAACTTTTTGAGCATGGCATCGCTGACTCCCTCTACCACATCGGAGCCAAGCCAGACGGGGTGGAAATCTCCATCATTGATCCAGTACAAGAACTTGCAGGCAGATTTACCTAAATCTCCCGCCAGATAAAGGGTCGGTTTGGCTTTTAGTTCTGCTTTGGAGCGAGCGTCTAGGATATTGACCATAGCGATGTTTCATCCTTATTGGGTGACCATGATCCGACCATGATCCGACCAGGATCTCGTTCGGAGAGCGTGGTGAGGCGTTAACCCCGACCCTAAGCCGACCATGATCTGACCATTAATTTCAAATCCCTCTAGAGCAGGGATCTGAGGCTACTTACCTGACAGCGTAGAGACGCGATCGGTCATTGAGCGGACATTTATCAGCAATCCGTGTGACAACGACCACTTTCTTGAAAGCATTCTGGGCTGTCATATGGATTGCCGATCAGTTGCGGATGAATGTCGGATGACCGCGATACGGTAACAGCGATGACAAGCCTGAGCACTGGAATCCAATCCGTTCCTGGATGGTCGGTTACCGTTCATCGCCATCTCGGAGAGTGCCACACCTGACGCCTGCGCCATCGCCATTGCTGGTCGTCTACGGTCATCTGACGGTCGTTTATGGTCGTCTCTGGTGGCGATCGCCATTTTTTTACCACCTGCAATCGATCTTCATGGTTGTCGATGTAATCTGAAGTTGTTAAACCTATGCCCAGCAGCCCTTCTAGAAAAATCACTGTGACGCTTCCCTTCACTGAAGGCAAAGAGATTGAGCAGGCTGCCTTGGCTAAAGGTGTGCCTGCACCACAGATTATTCGAGAGCGTCTGACTGAGTGGAAGCAGCAGCAGCCATTGTCCGCTGCCTCAACCATCCAGCCTGATGGTGTGATGCTCTTCAAGGTTTCATGGCACGGTTAGAAAGCCTTGAACAACACTCAGCCGCGACTCAAACAATGGTGGAGCAAATACTCAAGGAGGATATTCCTGGTGCAAACGGGCTTGAACTGCCTCGCTTTCTCACGCGGATGGAGCGTTTGGAAGGCATTCTAGATGGCATTCATGTACTGATTGAGCGCATCGCAAGAGTAGTCACCGCTAGTCCTGAAGAGGAGGAAGCAGTGATTCAGGAGATCCAAACGACCCTGGAACAATTCCTTGAGGAAAAGCAGTGAGGTGATCATGGTTGTGTCGATCGCGAACATCACACCCGCCCATGGCAGTCGCTACTACGTTCAAGAAGGAGGCACCCCAGCTTCTGAGCAAGCATCATGCTGGAGTGGCAGATTAGCAGAGGTCTTAGGCTTAGCCGTTGGACAGCCTGTAGACCCTGAGACCCTGACTTTTTATTGCAGGGGAAAACGGCTGGTGTTGTTCTGATTCATAAGACTCGTCTGCATCACGAGCAGAGCAACTCTAAAGCGGACGGTAAAAGACCTCCCACTGAACGGGCAGGACTTGACCTGACTGTAAGTGCGCCAAAATCAGTCAGTATTCAGGCACTGATCTTTGGCGATCGCACACTTGAAGTTGCCCATCAACGGGCGATCGCCCAAATGCTCCAAATCCTGGAAGAGCGCTATGCCATGACTCGCCTCACCATTCAAGGCGAGCGCCAAAAATCATCACGAGCAAACTACTGATTGCCCAGTTCCAGCACACGACCAGCCGTGCTCTTGACCCTCAATTGCATACCCATAATTTGATTCTCAATCTGACGCAACGACCCGATGGCAAATGGCAATGCTTGGCTAACGAAGCCATCTATCGCGCCAAAATGCTGCTGGGGATGATTTACCGGAATGAGTTGGCACGGGAAGTGCAAGTGTTGGGCTATCCGATTCAGATTACCAACCCTCGCTATGGGCTGTGGGAGCTTCAGGGCTTTTCGATGCAACAGTTGGCACAGTTTTCTAAACGGGCGGCACAGATCAAAGCAGCCGCTGGAGACGACAGCAGCAGTGAGCGCAAGGCAAGAGCGACCATCTTTTCGGGACGCGCTCAAAAGCAGACCGCTTCCTCTGACCAACTTACTGAGTCCTGGCAGCAACAAGCCAAAGCAGCAGCACTTCAAGCCATTACTCCAGGTAAACCCAAAATTCATCCTCTCAAGGAACTTTGGAACATTGCTGAAGGACTGGTGCAGCGAGCGATCGCTTTCTGTTCCCGCATCGCTAAAAGCTTTTGCCGAGAAAGTATTGAGAAAGCTGCCCTGCGATCAGGAATGGGGCAAACCAGCTTTGCTGCCATCGCCCAAGCGATTGATCAATCCCCGGAACTGATTGCTTTCCGAGACCATAAGCAGCGCATCCGCTACACCACGAAAGGAGACGGCTTCGATGACCCTATTCAAGACTCTCCGCAACGGGAAGCCCAGCCCAACGAAGATCCCACCGACCGTGGGGAAAGCACCACCGGGAACCATTCCCAGTCACCCCAAACCCCGCTCCGCAGGCTCTTCGCTGCCCTCCACCTCCAGTCCAAGCATCAAGCCATTGCCAGCCACTACGGACCAGAAGCAAGCGACGTTGATTGCTGTAAACCCAGCGATCGTAGACCAGATCAGTCAATTGACGAAGCAACTTCAACCGTTACCCAAGGGCATGACGATGTTGTATCAGCAGTTAATGGCAACGCACTCGGAACTGACGGCTTCCTTAAGCAATCTGGATTTGAATCTGCAACCTTTGATCCAGTCCATACCCAACCTGGTACACCTGCAAACTCAGATCGAGGCGATGCAGCAACTCATGCAGCAGATGAACCAACAGCAACCCAGTGCCAGCCGCATTCGGCTGCTGATTGGGAGCCGAGCCTTTGATTTGACCAAGATTCTGGAAATTGCTGTCCTGGCGATCGCCACGGCTGGGTTTACTGGAGCCTTTACCGCTGCCCTGATTCAACATAATCCTCAGGGGCTGAAGCATCTCAATGCCAAGGTCAATGACCTTCAGCTTCAACTGACCCATCTACAGGAGCATCCAAAGCCATGACGCAAACAATAAGCATTGATCCCACGCAGTCCGAACAACTTCGTTCCACTCTGGAGCAGACGTTTGCCCTTGTCCAGCACTGGGGCATGGTTTCCGTCACAGCACAAGAATGGCGATACCGGGATCAGGAACATCTACTGATTTATCATTCAGCCACAGAGGACTTGCAGTTCATCAATACTCAGACGGATAAAACGCTTTCCTGGCAGGAGGGAGAACTGATCGGCAATGTTCAATTGACCACTGATCAATGGGTAGAATTCCAGGAACTGAGTGAATGGCTGGATTCACAGGAGGTTCCGCAATTCGTTGAGATTGGTGCTGGGCGATCGCCCGCTTCAGAAGAGATAGCCGCTTTGGAATCCACAGCAGCTCAGCTATTCGAGTATTATGCCAATCAAGAAGTACCTGCCTACAAGCTTGCTGAGCACAGCACAATTCATTATTACTCAGTGGAAGTAGATGGCATGACCTATTTGCTGAGTCGAGATGATGCCACAGGTGAATACAACTTACAGCGGGAGGAAAGTGATTTAGATTTGCGATCGCATCAGAGCATCACCCAAAGGGATATTCAGACCTGGATAGAAATTGAAGAATGGCTTTCGACGCAAATTCGACCTGACTCTTACCTGGAGAATTTTGGTTGGCATGCAGATTTAAGCAGGATCTCTGATGAATCTATGACCGAATCCACTAAAGCATCCTCAAGGTTGAACATCATGGATTTTGACCTTTAGAAAGCTGAGTATCAAACTGATTACCAATGGATGTTCAATTAAGCAATTGCGGGATGTTATGAAACGAGTTTACTTACTATGGGCGATCGCGCTATTGCTACCCATTGGGCTAAAGTCAGGCATTCCAGCCTTGCTATATGAGCAAAGTACTCTCGCCTCATCGAACTCATCGTTTTACAACGTTCAAGCGATCGCAGGCAATCATCTCACCGTGCGTGCGCCAAACGGTTCAACCCAGCTTATTCAACTGGCTGGATTATCCCTTTTGCCACCTCGCTGGCAGCATGAAGCGACAGGCGTTCTGTCGGCACTCCTGCAAGTATCTGGTGGACAAGTCGCTGTCACCATCACTACTTCCACTTCAGATGGAAGAACTTTGGCTCTAGTGAAATTGCCAAATGGAACGCTGATCCAAACAATCCTGCTGAGTGAGGGACTAGCAAAGCTCGATTATCGACAACTCACTAACCTGCCACCGGATATTCTGACCTCGCTACAACAGGCGCAAAGCGCAGCCCAGCAGCAGCACCAAAACCTTTGGGGGCAACAGTAAAACCTGCTTATTCGCATCATAACGGTCATTTTTGTGATGCATCCCACATCAAACCATCATAGGTCATGTGGTTCTACGTCTGGCGCTTCCGCCCCGCTTTGGCTTGATTTAGAGGAAGTCTGCCCATTTGTCAATGGCAGCGAGAAGCAAAACGTACTCCCCTTGCCCAGTTCACTTTCGACTTCAATCTGTCCTCCTTGCACTTCCACCAGTCGCTTCGCGATCGCCAGTCCAAGTCCACTGCCATCGCTCTCAGCATTACACTTAGAACGCCAAAAGCGCTCAAAAATAAACGGCAATTCGTCTGCAGCGATGCCTATCCCTGTATCACTCACAGCAACCCAAAGGAAGGGTTGGACGATCCAAACGCGGATATTAATCGTAGTTCTAGGTGCATAACGAATCGCGTTGCTGATCAAATTGCTCAAAATTTGCTTAACCCGATCGGGATCGACAAACACGGGTGGAAGCGTATCGGGACACTCTAAACTCAGATGGCAATGATTTTCCTGGGCCTGAACGGCAAAGTTATTGACCGTGTCTCTTAGATTAGGCAACACATCTAGCGCCTGTAAATGAAGCGGTAAAGACCCTGCTTCCACTTTAGAAATCGTTTGCAAACTCTCCAGCAAACGGCTCATTCGCTTTGCTTCTTCGGTCAGTTGCTGTGCCACAGCAGGACTGAAATTGAGCCTGCCCTCCTGAATCATTTCCAAGTAGCCTCGAATCACCGTCAGCGGTGTTCCCAACTCATGCGCTAAATCCCCGACCATTTCCTGCCTACGCTCCTCAACACCCTGTAAACGCGCTGCTGCACTATTGAGGGTTAAACCGAGTTGATGTAACTCAGGAATAGGATTCGGCGGCACTCGCGCTGTAAGATCACCCTCATTAAAACGCTGGATGACTTGCTCCAGACTTTGGAGCGGTTGATGGATTGACCGCATGAACCAGTAACTCAGCAGAAGAGCAGCGATGAGTGTAATGACTAAAGCTACCCATGCCCCTTCGTTACTAACTTGCCGGAATAAAGCAATGATGGTGTCATTAGAAAAATCGCCATGCACAGCCGCTGCTGGAATGCCCAAATGCGTGAGTCGGCTCAGAAAAACTTGTGACTGATAATGATAGGCAATAACCGTCACAGCTATGAGTGTCATTCCCATGACAGTCAGGTTGACGAGTAACAAGCGCCAGCGTAAACTTAACGGCGTATGCGGCCAGGATTGTTGTCTAGTCATGTGTAAGCCTGCGTCCAGTTAATTTTGGGAGTCGGTAGACGCACGGCTAATTAATACCCTGAATCAAGCTGATGGACTGTCAACTGTCCTCGAAGCTGTAGCCTAAATTGATGTGAGTTTTAATAAATTTATCTCGCTCGTTGGCTGGACTAATTTTGTGTCGAAGCCGTTTGATATAGGCATCAATGGAGCGCTCATCGCCAACATAGGCAATACCCCGCACGGCATCTAGCAGTTCAGTCCGTGTCCAAACACGTTTGGGACGACTTGCCATTTTGTAGAGAATGTCGAACTCAACGGTGGTTAAAGTAACCAGTACGAACTCGTCAGTGGTATTTTTTTGCACCAAGACTTCTCGCTGTTCTGGATCGAGCAGCAAATGGGAGGTTTGGATTGTTTTTGCACTCAGTGCTTGCTGCCTTAAACTGCGTCGAGTAACGGCACGAAGTCTTACCACTAATTCCTGTGGACTGAAGGGCTTAGGAATGTAATCATCGGCTCCAGTCGAAAACCCAATAATCCGATCCAATTCAGTCTTACGGGCTGTCAGCATGATGATGTAAGGATCTTTTTCTCCTTTGGCATGACGGATTTGAGTGCAGACATCAAGCCCACTCATTGCTGGCAAACCAAGATCCAAAATCACCACATCGGGTTGCCATTCTCGAAATAAGCGTAAGCCTGTTTCACCATCGTGTGCTGTCGAGCAGGCATAGCCTTCGGACTCAATACACGAGCAAACCATCGAGGCAACGTTATGCTCATCCTCAATAACCAGAATGTTCATTTTCAAACGCCTCACGCTGGGGACAAAAGAAAACAGGAACACAACTTTAGATGAAGTTTTAGGTTTAGCGCGTCTGGCACGAGATTGCGCTCATTATTTACATTTTGAAAAAGCTCGGAGTAGTGAATAAAAAGACTTGAATCTGTCATATGGATCGCTGACGAATATCGGATCAATTGCCGATCTGCTCTTTACTCTGGCAATCAAGTTCAGATCCAAAGTCATCTGAACCGCGACCACCCCAAAAATTAGAGGTAAACCATGCCTGACGTGTTACTACCGACTCGGGTTCCAACGTTTGAAACCGATTTTGCTGAAAGATATCCTTCTCTAAAACTGTCTCTCTCCTTACCATTAGCACCCATCCCTGAACAATTGGCAGCAAGCCAGCCTGTTCCCAGGCATTTTGCACCTGATCAACGGTTCCGACTTCGCGTGCTGATGTCGCGGATCTTTCATCAGACATTCCGTTCGCGACTGCGTAAGATAGTACCCTGGCTGATTTCGGGCGGCATTTTGGGGTTGGATCTCATCCTTCATGCGCCAATGTTCGTTCTCGGAGCCGCGATCGCCACCCTAACGGTTCGCATTGTCAAAGCCATCATCAAAAGCAATCCGCTGTGTCAACGAGCATGGCAGTGGTTACTCACCAAAGCAGGCTTAAAAGAAAAGCAAATTCCCTGGCTTTCAATTGGCTTTGGTGGGGTGCCTGGATTAGTGCGGCAACTCCCAGTTCGGCTTTCTTTTTCCAAGCGGCTGAACAATACGTGACTCAAATCTTCAATGGTGCCGCAGGGGAGCCGGGGAGGAGCCGCTGTCACTACGCTGATTCCACTGTTATTCGGTACTCTGCGTGTCATTTTGTCATCTACATCGGTATTGCCCTGGTGCGAGTCATCAGCGCTTTCCGGAATGATGAGGACTGGTCAACCGCTGCCAGAATTCCGCTCATTACCGTGCTCTGCATTGTGATTGGCGATGCCCTGAGTTCGTTGATTGTGCAAGGGGCAGGGGCGGCTAATCGCTTTGGAGTGGCTGGGTGCAGAGAATCCACTCTGCACCGTTCTATCTTTTGCTTTTTAGGAGAGTGTAATGCCATGTCAACTGGCTCGATCAAGCCGACCGGTTTATTCCCGTGAATCAGGTACTGAATCACAAACCCCAACTGGGACCCATTCCCGGTGAACAAGTCATTCCCTGGATCAGCATCATGATTGTTTCCTATATGCTTTGCCAGGGCGTGTTAGGACTGGATTGGATCGCCACCTGTCTGATTAGCGCCTGGGGGATTGGCAGTTGGTGGGTGCTGACAGGGAATGAGAGTTGGCGCTTCTTAAGCAAATTTCAGGGTGTTCCGACTTGGACACGAGGACATCTACCGTATATCAGCCTGTTGGTCAAACGAAAGCCATCCAACCCAAAGAATCAGGCTAAATTGCCCCGTCAAAAGCGGAGGTCACGCCGATGAAACCCAAACTTGGCAAGCAACGAGTGACGATGATCAACAATGGGAAAAAACAGACCGTTACGCAGAGTGCTTTTGAGGATTTCCATACGTTAGCGGGCTTTGCCCAAATTTCCTTAAAAGGTAGAAATGTGGGTGCAGCGCTCTTGCAAAGAGCCGGAATCGCTTCTGCTTTGTCTTCGGTTTTCGCACCAGCGGTGTCCATGACACCCTGCGCTCAGAACAGATTCCAACCACATTGCGAAATTTTGAATCGGCACTGAAGGAATTACCCACGGGCGAACGTCTAACGCTGCACCTGTCTAGCTTCACCTCAGATTCAGATCGACAGACAGAACTGAATCAACTGATCGCGAAAGCCGCCTCTCCAGAGTTGCGCCTTCTCTTGATGAGTGAAAAAGCCAGGGCACAGGCACTCAAAGACTCTGGCACCCGAAAACCAAAGCAGCTTTTGCTCTACGCCACCTACACGATTGAACCGGATCAGCGAGTGACTGTTGATGCGGACTGGATTGAGAAAGCCTTAGCAAAAGGCGTAGAATTCTGGGATTTATTCAAGGGCAAAGGAGACGATCTGGTCCAGGAGCGCTACGAGACGATGCTCCAGAAGGCGTTTACCGAAGGCTACCTGCGGTGGGAACAGTTGCTCAATATCAAGATGGGCTTGGATGTGAAGCCGTTAGGCGTTGAGCTTTTATGGGAGCAAATTTGGCAGCGGTTCAATTTCTCAATAGCTCCCAAGGTGCCACAGCATCTGATTTTAGATGACAAGGGGCTGACCGAGCAGATCCAGAGCAATGTGCATCCGATCACCACTTTGATTCAAGGTGAACAGGGACAGTCCAATGTGCCGATCGCCGATCGTGAGTGGGTTCAAGTCAAAGGGAAATACATTGGGGTGCTGGCGTTCAATGCGAAACCTGGTGGTTTTAGCAACGCGCGAGAACAGTTGCGCTATCTCTGGCATATTCTGTGTCGTCCTCATGTCGTAGACACCGAAATCATCTGCCAAATTACCGGACGTAACACTCAACTGGTCAAAACTAATGTGCAGCGTATTCTTAAACAAAGCAATGTGGCAGCACAACTGGCAGAACAAAGCCGCAGCATTGATGTAGCGGCACAGGTAAAAGTCAGACGCTCGGTACAAGCGCAGGAAAAGCTGTATGAAGGCGCGATTCCAGTCAACGTTGCCACAGTTTTTTGGTGCATCGAGACAGCAAAGCTCAGCTGGATGAAGCCTGTACTGCCTTATCGGACTGTTTCCAACTGCCTGCCAAAGTGATTCGCGAAACCGAAGTGGCTTGGCGCATCTGGTTACAAACACTGCCCATCGCCTGGGAACGCCTGTTGGGTGCCCCCTTCAAGCGCCAACTCACCTACCTCACCCACGAAGCACCTGGATTGATGCCACTGACGCTGACCAATCAAGGCAACTCAAATGGGTTCGAGTTGATCGCGGATGAAGGCGGTTCCCCAGTTCGAGTGGATTTTATTCGTAACCATCGCAATATGGCCGTGTTTGGCACCACTCGTTCCGGCAAATCGGTATTGGTTTCTGGAATGCTCACTGAGTCAATGGCAGAGGGCTTACCGATCGTGGCATTGGACTATCCTAAACCCGATGGCACCTCAACTTTTTCAGATTATGCCGGATTTCTCAAACCGCGTGCCGCCTACTTTGACATTGGTAAAGAATCCAACAATTTGATGGAACAGCCGAATCTGCGTCATCTACCGGAAGAAGAGCAAAAGAACGTTTTGAAGATTACAAGTCCTTTTTGGAGAGTGCGATCGTCACCATGGTTTTGCCCTCTGCCCAAGAGGACTTGCTCTTGGAGCAAACGGTGCGATCGCTGGTCGGCAAAGCGCTGATGGCATTCTTCGCCAACCCGGATATCCAAAAGCGCTATGAGACTGCATTGGATGGTGGCTTTGGTTCTGCCGCCTGGAACCGAACACCGACATTACATGATTTTTTGACTTTTGCACCATTGAAACGCTGGGCATTGAAGCAGCCAGCGGGTTGATTCGCAATGCCCAAGCGCAAATTCAATTGCAGTTAGAGTACTGGCTCAATGCCCGCATTGGGAAGGCGATCGCCCAACCCTCATCGTTCCCTACTGATGCTCAATTACTGGTGTTTGCCCTGCGGAATCTTTCTAATGAGAACGAAGCCGCCATCTTATCCCTAAGTGCCTACTCTGCTGCACTGCGCCGTGCTCTAGCATCGCCAAAATCTATTTTCTTCATCGATGAATCCCCGATTCTCTTTGCGTACTCAACCATCTCTCGCTTGATTGGTCGCTTGTGTGCCAACGGTGCCAAAGCTGGGATTCGGGTTTTTCTCTCTGGTCAAGACCCGGACACGATTATGAACTCAGTGGCAGGGCAGCAAATCATGCAGAACATGAACACCAGGTTAATTGGGCGCATTCAACCCCTGGCGATCGAGTCTTTTATTCGGTTACTGCAATACGATCGCGCGATTATTGCCCGCAATGCCGGAGAGAGCTTTTTCCTAAACGTTCTGAGCTTTACTCCAACTGGCTTTTAGATCTTGACGGCACCTACACCTACTGCCGTTACTACCCCAGCCCCGTACAGCTTGCGACCGTTGCCAATAATCCCGATGAACAAGCCGCACGTTCTCGTGTACTGGCTCAATACCCCGATAACAAGCTGTTGGGTATGGCTCAGTTTGCCAGTCAGTATGTGGCAGCGATTCGCAATGCCACCAGCTTGGATGCGATCGCCCCTGAACCCAATGCCCCATCCATCAAGGTAATGACTTATGTTGCATGATTCGCCTCAACCCCACAATTCAACGTCCCTCAAGCTACGTTTGCTCACGCTCAGTTTTGGGCTAGCGATCGCGGGTTCACTTTTGCTGCCGATTCTGGCTAGAGCCGGAGTCCTGGATGAACTCACTGGCACCCTCAGTCAAACGGTTTCCAGCGCCGCCAACGCTGCCCTGAACCCCATTCAAGGCGTTGAGAGCAAAATTGGCAGCACGATCGGGCAAGCTGAAGGGAGCATCGGCAATATCCTTGGCAAAGATCCCTGGGAAATCTGTTGGGTGGCTCCCTTCAATCTGTGTTTGCGCCTATCGAACAACAAATTTTTGGCTATCTCCAAGCCTTTCAGAGCTTCTTCCAACATAGCATTGGCAGTCTTCTGGGCGGGTTGTTGGGCGGTAGCAATGCGAATCAGCCTGCAAACGGCAGTGATGTCATCATCCCGACCGAAAGCATTGGAGCCTTGGGTATTCCAGACTTTGAGTCCAATCACAACACTCTGGAGCAACAGGCAATCGGCAATGCCAATCAAGGCTTTCCTAACAGCCAACTGCAACTCTCGGATCAGTTTAACCTCAACCCGATCACGCTCGCCCGCTCTCAAGCCTTTGCATATGACCGAACTCAAAGCCGAGGCATGGCGGCTTCTGTGCTCAGCAAAGACGGGCAGCAAGCTATGGCACAACAAGTGCAAGCCACTGCCCATGCTCTAGAAGATATCCAGAGCAAAGACCAGAAGGCTCAGGGGATGGATGTGACGCAAGATGTGATGAAAAATCTAACCACGATCGCCAACGATCAATCTCAGATTGCATCGGGTAACTTCGTCCAACTGACAGCTCTGCGAATGCAAAGTGCTGCCAGTAGTCTCGTGGAATCAAACATTTCAGAAGGGGTCGATGAAGCGAATCGCACCCATCATGCAGAGTCGATGGCAGGTGCTTACAGCGTCATGAGCGGGGCCTCGAATCTGTATTTGCCGGGGACAAATCGCAACGCTGGCTCATAGTCATACGAATGTCGGCTCAATGTCGGATGAATTGCTGATCGATTGCCTACAGTCAGTCCACTACTGAGTTTTACTGCCATGCTTACCCTCACTTCTTTGACCCTTGCCGCTACTGGAGCCAGCGATATTCTCCAGCGTGGCATCGACACGTCTCAAGGTATTGCCGAAACCTGGAACAAACAATGGCTGAATGTCTTTCAGAGCGAGTTATACCACAGCGTGGTTTCCCTGGCGGGGTTGTTCGCCGCAGGTGCTCTAGTCTTCTTCATGATCCAGTTCATGCGCCGCATGGTGTTGGAAGAGGATTTGGCAACCTCACTGCAAAGCTTGCTCATCCCACTGGTGGTGATTATCCTGCTGGCAAACAATGGCTATCTCCTGGGCAATAGTACGTTATCGCTGCGAAATGTCATCCATGGTTTGTCCGATCAAGTCCTGTCCCAAACCTTGCTGGAAGTTAAATTGCAGGATGCCATCCAAGCTTCGGTGGATAAAGGCTCCGTCTCGACCCAAATCAGTGCCCTGCTGAGCCAGTGCGAAGGCTTGGTGGGGCAAAAACAGCAAGACTGTTTCAAAGCGGCAAACCAGCAAGCCCAAGCAATCATTCAAGACTATCAAGCCAAGCATCCCACTGGCAGTCAGCCGTTTCAGGGGCTAACGGATTGGTTGAATCAACTTTCGCAACAAGCGAATGATCTTTCTCAGGCTCAGGGGGCGGCATTTCTGGATCGTTATTCCAGGGAGCAGGTTATCTCTCTGGGTTTCTGGGTGCCATGTCCCAATCTCTGGCACAAACGTTACTCCTGGCTTTTCAGTGGGCTTTTGCCAACATCCTGAAATTGCCTTGTTGCTGACTGGACTGATGGGACCGATCGCGGTGGCTGGTGCGCTCATGTATGAGGGTAAATCCCTTTGGGCATGGTTGACCGGATTCTTTGCGATCGGTATGGCACAGGTTTCCTACAACATCATTGTGGGTTTGGCAGCGGTTGTTGTAGTCAATGCCAATGTCACCGACACCCTGGGCTTTTTAGTGGTCATCGCCATCCTCGCTCCCGCACTTGCCCTGGCACTGGCATCCGGTGGTGGCATGGTCGTCTTCAACATCATCAACGCAGGCTCGGCTGGCATTGCTGCCACGCTGGCTTCTGGCTCACCAAGAGTCACGCTCTGGAACAATACGCCCTTGCTGGGCAATGACTAAATTTATTCCGGCACTCTCCTTATGCAACTCCTTAACCACAACACCAAACGACGCTTTGATTCATCCGATATTTTGCCGTTGTTCGCGATCGGAACTTTAGGCATTCAGGTGATTGTCTTGCTGCTGACACTGGGCGGTTTGGCTAGCCTGTGGGCGATCGCTCATAAACCTGCCCCAGCGATGGTGCAATTGATGGATGGTCGTTCCGTGGCGATGGAACCTGTGGATCATCTGGCGCGAACGCCTGAAGATATTCGCCGCTTCGTCAAGGACTCACTCAGTTTGATGTTCACCTGGACTTCTAAAATTCCAGCAACTAGCTCAAATGACACGACCAATACCTCTGCAACGGTGAATGATCCTGGCATCTCCATTGGCGGCGGGCGCATCACAACCGCCACCTGGCAGGCATCCTTTGCGCTCAAAGAAGATTTTCGTACACCGTTCCTGGAACAAGTTGCCAAGATGACTCCACCAAGCGTGTTTGGGAGCGGTGCTCAAGCGGTGCTGAGCTTTGAATCCGTATCAGACCCCAAACCCATGAAACCAGGCGAATGGCAGGTGGATGTGGTCGCAAATCTCCTGATTTTTGATCCTCAACATCCGCAAGGCTTGGCGCTTTCCTTCAACAAAAGCGTCTTTGTTCGGGCAACGGAGCCAACCACTGACCCGTTGCCAGACAACTCCACGCCGATTCAAAAGGCTCTGTATCGGGTGCAGCAAAATGGTTTGCAAATCACTGAAATGCACGACTTAGACATTCAGCAACTCAATCGCTGAAGCCATGGTGTCCTTTCGCTTTCCCTTCCATCATGCTTTCCACCAATGCGACTCATGCCGATGCTCCTGAATCGAGTCAGGGCAATCCTTCACCGCCAGATGAACTGGAGCAGTTAGCCGCAATGACAGGCTACAGTCCAGAAGCACCACCTGGGAAAACTAAGCTCCAGACGGCGACTATGACGAAACCGCTAGTTTCCTTGCCAGAAGCTGGTGACAACGACGACACGCCTTTACTGGATGCAGAAGATCTTGCCGAAACAGAACAACTGGATGCAAAGACAAAAACACCACTCTGGTCGAATCCCCTCGTCAAGGCAGGCTTTGTAACGGCACTCATGGGAGTAGCGATCGGAACCGTTGGCATCTTCCTCTGGAGTGTGAACGGGAACTGGCATAGCCAACTGGCTCAGCAACCTAAGCCACAAAGCCCGGTCGTCACTCCATCACCGACCACAGATCCCCAGCAAGCCGAAGTGGGCAGGCTCAAGACAGTCGCTGCGTTAGGTTCTCAGGCGCAGACCTTGCGACAGAATGCCAAAAATTCCACGGCTCTGCCGCGCAATACACCGACTAAAGCCATAAAACCCACTACCAGTGAAACTCCCGCCCGTCCCAGCCCATCAGTGGTGTATTCCCCTCCGCAGTCGTATGCTTCACCAGTAACCCCACCCCCGCAAAGCAGCATCGTCACGAGAACTCAGCCAGTTGCCGCTTCTGTGAATCCTCAAGAGGCATGGCGCATCGCGCAGGCGTTGGGCAGTTTTGGGCAAACCAGCGAACCGAGTCAGTCTGGGAAGAATGCCGCGTCGACAGTATCGCCCAGCGATGATCCACAACAATCTCGTTACGATGCTGATGCCGCCGCGTTAGTGTCCGGGGCAGTAACGCGTGTTGTCAGAATTGTGCCAGGGGCGATCGCCACCGCAACCTTAAAAGCACCCATCATCTGGGCACAGGATTTGAAAAGTAGCCAGCAACCACAGCGGTTTGGACTTGAGCTGACTCAGCCCCTCCATGTGGCGGATGGAACGGTTGGGCTGCCCGTAGGAACCCAGATGATTGCCAAAGTGGACACGATTTCTGGCAGCGGTTTAGTGGAATTGTCGGTGGAAGCGATCGTGGTGCCCACCAATCAGGGAAATCGAGTTGTGAATGTGCCAACTGGAGCCATTTTCGTAGCGGGACAGGACGGCAATCCCTTGATGGCAGGTAATTACAGTAATACTCATAAGCAATTGTTGGGCAAAGATGTGGGGATAGCGCTAATGGGGCGCTAGGGCAGGTCGGCACATTACTGAATCGTCCACAAAATGAAAGCACCACGACATCCCCTATTTGTCCTCTACCAATGTCAGCAGTGGACGTACCAATATTCTGGGTGGATTGCTCCAAGGTGGTTTTGGAGCCTTGCAAAATCAGGTTTCTCAGCGGCAGCAACAGGAGGTGCAAGCGATTCTGAATCGCCCGAATGTTTGGTATGTACCAACGGATCGCCAAGTTCAAGTCTTTATCAACTCTCCTTTTGAGGTATGGCTATGAAACACCTTCTTTGGGCATTGCTGGCAGTGGACTGCTTGCTCTCAGGAAAGCTTGGGATCGCCGCTCCTATCGTGCGCGAAATGCCCCAAACGCAAGCACAAGGATTAACTGGCGCTGGCGCATCCCTTACAGTCTGGGCTGGCTCTGGCACCAACATCGACTTTACCCGCACAGGTGAAACCATTCAGAGAGCCTGGTTAGATGACCCAAGTCTGCTCACGCTTGATTTTGATGGAAGTTTGTGCAATCACAGTGCCGGAAATGACTGTAGTGGAGCCAGCATTATCCACTTGCGAAGAATTACGGAGATTCGCTTTCCCAACCTGCCTGCAACGAACGCTACCTTGCTCACCGTTGTGACGCAATCGGATCATAGCAAGAAACTTTACCTGTTCAATGTCAGCTATGGATCTGGACCACCTGCATATGCAACGGTAGCCATTACACCGCATTTTCAATTGGGCAATGGCGTGGTGCTACGGGGCGATCGGGCTTCTGAGTGGAACACTGTAGAAGCCGGATTAACCCAGGCGATTCAACAGCATCTGATTCTGCCAGATAGCCCTGTTACATTGCGTGTGCGAGATTTTTTGCTGCGAGTCCGGAGTGGCACGCCAGTTCAGCAAGCCATTCGAGATGCCAAAGTGACGATGGTGGTTATTTCTCGTTTGGCAACACTGGGAAATGCATCGCATCCAGTTAGTCAAACTCAATTCTAAATGAGTGACTTCTGCGTTGCTATTCTTATCCCTCCTTTGCTCCATAAGAACATCATGGCTACAACTCACCAATCACTTAGCTCAACCAATGAGGCATCCAACAGCCTGATGAGTCAGGGCAGTAGCCTTCTACATGCTCTTAAAGGCGGTAATGGGCTGATGCTGCTGATTGCGTTTGGCGGATGGTTGGCGATCGCCCTACTCGGCAAAGGGCAAAAGAAGGGCAAGTTAGCAACCGCCCAGTTTGCCAGAATCAAAGAGCAGCGAACGGCTAAAAAGATTGCCCTGGCGCAGATCAAAGCCAGAAAACACAACGAGGTTGCCTTTAAAGTGTACGACTCTGTGTATCTACCGTTTGCCCAGGAAAGCATCGCCGTGTGTGGTGGATCAGGCAAAGGCAAAACCGCCAGCATGATTTTGCCGATCGCTTATTCTGCAATCGAGCAGGGATTTCTCTCTACATCTATGATTTCAAATACGCTGAACCTAACGATAGTCTTGCCTGCACCATTGTCCCGATGGCCGTCAAAGCAGGCTATCAGGTGCACGTTTTTGCTCCCGGTTTTGATGAATCTGCCATTTGCAATCCCCTGGATTTCCTGCTGGATGATTTGGACGGATTGGCGGCACGGGAACTGGCTTCGATTATGAAAGAAAACCTGCGATCGTCCGTCCGAGAAAACGGGGATGATCCGTTTTTCAGTATTGCCGGAGACCTGCTGATTCAAGCCGTCATTTTGCTGGCAAAGCAAACCAAATATCCCGATATGATGATGTGTCAGGTGATTTTGAGTCTGTCTAATTTACCCCAGCGGATTCAAGCCTCCAGCTTAAGCTACCTGAGCAAATCCACCTTCGGACAATACCTATCTGTGGCTGGCTCCGAGAAAACCGCCGACAGCATTCGGGGCACCGCACAAAATCTCTTTGCTCCCTTCACCACTCCTGGCATCGCCTTTGCCTTTTGTGGCAAAACGTCACTGCCGCTCTACCTGGAGGGAAAAAGCTGGTCATTATCGGTATGGATAAAGCCAAGAAAAAGGCAATGGCTCCTTTCCTCGCGGGCACGATGCAAATGGCCCTGAATCTCAATCTTGCTCAAGCCCGGAAAGACCCGTTTGTGTTTATCTACGACGAAGCACCAACTGTCCAAATTGACATTGCCACAGCTCTTGCGACTCAGCGTTCTGCGGGTGGAATTTCAGTGGTGGGCTATCAGGATATTGGACAACTGGAAACCCGCTACGGACGTGAAACCGCACGCACCATTCTCTCCAACTGCGCCACCAAAGCCATTTTCAATCCCCAGGAAATTGAATCCGCTAAAACCTTCAGTGAATACCTGGGAGAAGAAGAAATTCAGCGAAAGCAAAAGTCACGAGGGCACAGTGGTGGCAAAGCCAGTTCCAATACCTCCGACACTGATCATACGCGCAAGTTATTTTCACCGGATCGACTGCTGCGGATGAAGCCAGGCACCTGCATGATGATTAATCCGGGTTTCCAGAATAAAGAGGAGATGGGATTGCCTGTTTTACAGAAAATCCAATTGACCAAAGCCATGAAAGAACAGCAGCGCTGGAGTAAAGCCAAGTGGAATGAGAAAATCCGTCCCCGCCTCACCAGTCGTAGCCCTCAACCCAAGTTATCGCGGGAAGAATTACGCTCCTATACCGAAAGGATGCTGAAAGAACGCTATGCCGAAGCTGAGCGCATTTTACCGATGGCGGGAATGCCAAACCGTCTACTGCTGGCAAAGCTAAAGACTCTTTGGTGAACGCCTTGCAGTCCGCGTTTTAGGAGGTGGTCACAATGTTTCCCGTCTCATCTCATACTGCCGAGAAAGTTCAGCATGACATTAACGCCATTTTGAATGCGATCGCCCACTGGCTCTCGAAAGTCAAACTGGAGTTACCCAAATTCAAGCCAGAGACTGAACTTTCCCCGTCCAATGGAACGCAGAACTAGAGCAGACACCCATTATTGATGGAGAAATGCTGCCAGCGTTGCAGGCTCTATCTGGTTACGATTTAGAACGACTAGGAGGGAATAGCCCTTTGCTACTGACTCCTGTACAGTTGGAAATTGACACAACTCAGATTGCTGGCTTCTTGCCCGAAATCCGAGAACAGCTAGAACAACTTTCGCCAGAGCAGATCGCAGCTTTCAGACAAGCGATTGAGCAGTCCGCTGGAACGGAAGAATCCGGTGAAGCTGTGGATATTCAGGTGGATGGAGTTACGGTTCTGCACCGGAATGAGCAGGGACAGATGGAAATCAATGCGCTCCAACCCGTGTTTGAAACCAACCCATCTCAAGCAAAGGCAGTAGAAAGCATTGAGCCTGATAGAGAAATAGTCAACATTCAAAGAACCTCAAGGGACTTCAGAGCAGACCATCCTGACTATTCCCATGTAGAACTGCGTCCAATAGCAGAGGTGGAAGCTCTGACCGGTCAGCAACTGGGAGACTCGAGTACAATTCACGATCAGGTAGTTCAACAGGCTCCGTCTGTACTCGCGACTGTGGATGACCAGGGCCAGATTAAATCAGGCTCCTATCTTCGAGAGCGGGTGGAAGCCACCGAAGATGAGGTGGAAGCTACCGTTGAATCAGAACAGCATCAACCGTTAACGCCAGAGGCGATCGCGGTAGTGGAGAGGTTGCAAACCCATTTTGCCAGAACAGGTAGTCAGGAATTGATCTGCTCAGATTACACCTTCCGATCGGAGGGCGTTGGCGAAGCCTCGCGAGAAGCGAATCGCTTACATGTCATTCCGAATGATAATCCCGAACAGATTGTTACAATTCAGGGCGATCGCATTAATCCTGCTGTCCGGTCGGCGCAGTATCAAGAACTCATGCAACGGTTTACCCGTGCTTATGAACAAATTCAGGTTTACCCCGGTGAGGAACACGATGAATACAGCGATGAATACGAGTTGGAGTGATAAGGAAGGATAGCTATGGCAATGCATTCTGACTCATCCAGCTTTCAATGGAATGGATGGATGATTTCATCGGATAAACTCAACCCTGAATATGACAACGACAGCGAGGCTCCCACTATCGAGGGCTTTCTAAATTCTTTGTCCTCTGATTCTGGTGAGCCAACAACAGTCAAAGATTGGGGTTTATCACCCAAGGCAGTTGCCTCTTTGTTAGCCGCTCCCGAATTGGCGGATGAAGCCACCAAAGAACGTTCAAACCCTCCCTTTCCAGCAGGCTACACGCCGACAACGATTGAACTTCTCTACGACGACATGCTGTTTGTTCGTTCTGAAAACGGGCAAGTCACCTACCTGCGACATTGCCCTGAAAACTACGATCCGCCCTTCTTTGAAATGCGTTTTGATGATCAGATGGCGCTGTTTTTAGTGGAAGGGGAAGTCGTGATCAACCGTGCAATTGAAATGGTGCATCTAGAAACCGTATTAGGTCGCTTACGGAGCGTTGAATGGAGGTGAGTAATGACACATCAAGATGCATCAACCCAGGTCGTGCAGGTGATCTCCGAAAAACTAGGGCTTGATCCAACGACACTGGCTTTGAAAATTCAATACGGCAAAAATGGACGAGTAATTTTTGGACAACTGGCTTCAGGCGAACAGCGGAATGAACTTTCTGAAGCTAAAGCGGGCGTGATTTTAGCCGTCCTCAAGGAATCTCCGACTGAAACCATCGACAGCGCAGTCTACGCTGGGAAAAAGCCCCTGCTGGAAATTCGCAATGGTGAGGAGGTGCTACTGCGCCAGGAGCGTGATGGGGTGATTTCGACCAATGCACTTTGGCAGGAGCAGGTATTTGATTTGGCATCAACTTCTACGGAAGAGGCATGGACTGTTCAGGTACCTGCAATTCCTGAACCATTACCAATCGCTTCAACAGAACGATCCGATAATCATCCTGCTATCCAAATTACTCAAGCGGCTGAACACCTAATCAATCCTCTATCTGAAGCTTCTGTTTCAGCCGTCGCCATGATTGGCGATTACCGGATTGATGCGAATGGTCACGATCGGACGATCGCCAGAGAGGATAACGTCCTGGTACAAGTGGCAGCGGGCGAAGTCTTTGCCGATCCGGATCTGACTCCAGCGGAGGCACAAACCCTTCAGGGGTGGGCACAAGAGCCAGGTGGGGTTTGGCAAGTTAGAGAACTGCCCGCTGAAGCAATGCCAGAGTTCATTTGGCAAACCCACACCGATGGTTCACAAGTCGCGTCCACCTTGGCGTACGACACAGTTGGAGAAAACAACGCAAGGGCAGTAAACAATGAGCCATCGGCGATCACGATCGCTAAACATCTCCTAAAACAACTGCCCAAGGGGACTGAGCAGCAATTCTTTCAACAGCTAGTGAATGACCTTGGTAAGCAGGCAGTGCAGGCTGTTCAAACGGTTCAGCAGGGCTTAGAAAATGACTCTTTCAAGACGTTTCAACGCCATGCGGCTTACACGCTTCAGGAAGGAACTAATAAAGCGATTGAAATGGCGGGGCATGGATTGGAGCGAGCGGGGCAATGGCTGGCATCGCGACCGGAAGCGATTCGAGAACAACGGACGGCCAGGATTGCCTACAACCTGTTTGACAAAGGCTTTGCCCGAACTCAGGAACAATCTTATGAGCATCAGGGTTTCCGAGTCGAACTGCAGGGGCAGAACAACTTCATCCTGAGTAACGCAGAGACGGGCAGGGAACTCATGCGGTTCAAGGCAGAGAAGACACTATTTGGAGAACCCAAATTTACGATCCTTTCCAAGGCAGAACAAGGCATCTCCCGTACAGAATATCAGGCGATCGGCGACCTTCGCGAAGACCTCACTACCATTCGAGGCAGCACCCAGGCTGAGAAGCACCATGCTGAAAAAAGTAAGGCGTTTGCATCAGCGGCTCAAATTGTGGCGGAATTCCATCAAACCCAGGACTATCAGGGCAAGCATTACCGGATTCAAATCGATCAGGATGCTTTGACTATTTCTGCCCTGGATGGGCGGGGTGTGCTCTACAGCCGAGATAGGCAGGAAGTGATGTCCAAGTTGGAGCAGAAAGACTTCGGACGGTTTGCTGAGGCGATGAAGCTGGTGGAGCAGCACACCACCAGTCAACCCTCTGAAACTAACCGACCCCACGCAGAAATTGGCTGAGTGAACCCTTGAAAGAGGCAGGAGCAATGACCATCAATCTCTACGATCTTCCCTACGAGGAGTTTTTGCATTTCGGTTGTGCCTGGTCACCTGCTTGGACAGACAGTCAACAGGGCTTTGGGTGGACTCTGGTGTTCGCTCCACCCGGATTGACTGAAATTCCATCGGAGGCGGTTTACTATCGTCTGTTGGCACGACGGATTGAATGGCACATGGCTGACTGGATGGAGCATTATGTCTCAGAGATGGCCGTGGAAGACATAGATGACTCAAGCCAGATTTACACAGCAACCATCCGATGGATTTGTCAGCGGGTTCCCACGGAATTAGCAACAAGCATTACTCCAAAGCAAGATACCAGGGAGATTGCCATCATCCTGTGTCATCAGTTGCGACACGAGTTTCCAGAACAAGTCTTTCCCAATGGCACAGTATTGTTTCCTGTGCCATTGCTGGTGCGAGAGGAGAGTGCCGATTTCGCAGCGTGTATACGGCATGAAACGACCCTTCAAGGCTGGCTAATCGAAGCATTTGACCAGGTGTAATTGACATGGCTGAGATTGAACAAAATCGCGACCCAGAGCAGGTCGCACAGGTTTCCTATGTGCCTAGAAGCAGAGGACAGTCAATTGAAACACTCTGTCCAACGACAATGGCAACGGCAATGCAGATCAGCTTGAACCGAGTTGAAGCCGTTACCCAGCAGTCGATCGATGACTTTGTTGCCACTCGTCTTGGCTGTGATATCCCAACTCTCCACTCGCGCTATGCGGCGGAACAGATTGATGGGTTAGCGATCGCCTACTTCAACCAGGATCGGGGACGCCCAACGCTGATTGCCAATGACACAGGCACTGGTAAAGGGCGCATTGTCAGCGGCTTGATTGCGCCTATTGTAAATCCAGTTACAGAGAGCGGTGCCTCAACTCGTCAGGGCATTGCTGTTTTCATCACCGCGAAACCCGATCTG
Organism: Kovacikia ellensis JS3; assembly: GCA_034541955.1. Lineage (GTDB taxonomy): Bacteria > Cyanobacteriota > Cyanobacteriia > Leptolyngbyales > Leptolyngbyaceae > Kovacikia. The sequence goes on from JAVYJL010000003.1 coordinate 776,506, forward strand.
TATGTGGATATGCTGGCACGGGATATGGTCGATACCGGGGTGGCTGAGCAGATTCGCCCCTTCTTTACCAACTCCCATCTTGATTTAGCACTGACTGCTCCCGATGGCACTGTGCGTGGGCGGATTCAGACACCGACACTAAACAGCAAGAGCGGGAAATCCAGCGTCTGATCCAGCAGTTTCAGAACGACGGCACTCTGGGCGTATACAACTGCATTTTCACCACTTACGACCAACTCAATCAAAAGGGTCAATCCGTCGCACTTTCTTGAAGCCATTGCACCCAGTGCCACCTTTATTCTGGATGAGTGTGACCTGGGTGGGGTGGGACAGGTGCGTTACCCAAGCTGACGTTAAAGGATAAAGATAAGCAAGCGAATGGACAGGATATTCGCAGCACAGCGGTTTTTATGACCGAGTATGTTCTGCCCCGCAGCGATGCCTATGTGCTACTTTCCGCAACCGCCTTTCGAGATCCCCATGTGCTGACGCGGCTACTGGCTCCCAAAAGCGAGATTCAAGAAGTCGGCTCCTCAACAGAATCGATCGCAAAAGGTTAGTGAGCCAGGGCATTCCAGGGCAACAAGATTTCACCAATAAGCTGGCACTGGCAGGTGAATTGGTTCGCTTAGAAAAAGTATGGAAGGCGTTCTCTTCCAGCCTGTACCAATTCAGATTGACCTGGAAGAATTGAGTGCTGCGATTGATCTGATGGCAAAAATTGTCGAGTTTGATCGAGCCAAGAAAGAAGCGGTTGAGGCGATGGCAGAATACTGGGGAGCCAGCGGCGAAAAGGTGCAGGCTTCCGATGCCAGCACCGGGAAGCGTCCGTAGACAGCATCAACTTTACCAGCACGTCCCACAACTTTACCCAGCAGTTGTTGTTTAGCCTCAAAGTCGATGGCATTGCCCAAGCAGCGATCGCTTCCATTGAAGCCGGGAGAAAACCTAAAATCCAGTTCTACAATACGATGCAAAGCCTGCTGGAAGAGTATCTGAATATCCAGCGGGAAGACTTTGCCCAAGACATTCGGCTTGAGTTTGAGCAGCGTAAGGAAGCCCTAGCAGAACCGGAACTAGAACGCCTGACCAAACAACGCTACCAGGAGTGGCTAAATGCCTCCCCGTAATTGACTTAGACTTTGGGAATCTGATTATTCGTCAACTCAACAAATGTCGCACCGTGACGATTGGTCAGCCCTATGGCGAAAAGGTGCGCCAATACTTGAGCGATGAAGAACTGAGCGATCGCGCCCTGCAACTGGATCAAACGATTCGACAACAAGCCAAAGCACGAGAGTGGACGGTGCCTATCAGTCCCATTGATGCCATCCTCCAGAAGGTGCAAGATGCGGGATACCAGATCGGTGAAATGTCGGGGCGCAGTCTGGGCATCGACTACAGCAGTGGGGTTCCCACCCTCAAACTGGTTCATGCCAGTGAGCCTGCGATCCGGAGCGAAGTTAAGAACGGCTACAACAATGGTGCCCTGGATGCCATCATCACCAACCTGACCACGGGCTGGAGCGGTCATGCCAGTCGCAGCGTCAAGGATCAGCGACAGCGAGAAGATATTGTCGCCCAGGCACACCCAGACGGCAATAAGTTTATGCAGGGACTGGGGCGGGTGAATCGGACGGGGCAGGTAAATCCAAGCAAGCATACGCCTGACTGGAACGAAAAAGGGAATTCGGGTTGGGGTGAGGTGCGATCGCAGCATGGCATTCCAGGCTCCTACGGCTTACCGCTTGTTTCGATGGTGTTTGCCGATGGTGTCCCTTACGAGCAGCGAATTGCGGCTACGATTCGACGCAAGATGGATAGCCTCAATGCCAACACTACAGGCAGTCGGCAGTCTTCAATCAAAATTGATGGACCTGATTTCCTAAATCGACATGGCGATGAAGTGGCCGTAGAAGTGATGCAAGATTTTCCAGACCTGCATCGCAAACTGGATTTTCCTTGGGCTTTCCCACAGCGCGCCCAGACAATAGCGAGGGTGCGATCAATCGGGTCACGGGCAGAAGCATCTTTCTCTCCCTGCCAGAGCAGGAAAAGCTGATGCAAATCCTGGAGGAGAATTTCAACGAATATGTGGCGCAACGGGAAGCATTGGGCGAATCGCTGTTAGAGGCACAGACGCTGGATTTGCAGGCTCAGACGATCGGACGCATGGAAGTCAAACCCGCCACGTCTGACAGTTTGTTTGCGGGTGCCTCCTATGTGGAAGTGGTTCGTTGTCGTGCGCTCAGAAAACCGCTCACTTCATTGGATGTTGCCAACCGGGTTCGGTCTGTTTTAGGACTGGAGGCGATCACCGCCGTGTCAGCAGCAGAGTTTGCAGCAGAGTCTCCCGTGCGTCAATTGGGGCGCGATCGCGCTGAACAAGTGTTTAGCCAGGTTGCCGATGCCGTGAATCAACGAGTGCAGAAGTTGGCGATCGCGATCGAGCAGTTGAAAGCGGAGCAAACGGAAAAACTGAAGGACATTCACGCTCGTCTGGATGCATTGGAGAAGGTTGAAGCCCCGACAAAAGAACAGCAAAAACAACTGGAGAAAGAAAAGAAAGCGATTCAACGAGTGTATAAAGAAACTGAATCGAAAGACCTGGAGCGAGAGCAAGTTGCCTTAGCTGGAAACCTGACCCGACTACAAGATCGCCTACTTCTCTGTCCAGTTGGGCAACCCGTGCGACTCTTCAACAAAGAAGGAGCGCTGTACGGCATTGTCGTTCAGGTTAAACGGATTGAGGATGTGCAAAATCCCCTGGCAGGAGGAGCCTGGAAATTCAGTATAGCGGTTGCAGATGCGGCGAGAGAAGTGACGCTGAAGTTATCGGAAATCAACGTTGAAAATAGATGGCTTGCCCCCGTTGAAGTGGGGCACCAGTATCGTCCTCCGTTTGAGTCCGTTCCAATCCATCAACTGTTTGATGATTTGCAAAAGACTCCTACGAAACCCGACAAATTGTCACAGGCAACTTGCTGGCTTCTCCCTGGGCAAAAAGTACATCAACTTCACCAACAATCGTGAGCAGGTGCGTCAGGGCTTGCTGTTGCCCCGCGAGTTTGATGTTGAGAAGGCCTTGGCAGCCATGCCCGTTGTGCTCGAAACTCGTGATCAACAGCGCCAATTTCTTAACCTCACCCAATCACGGGGAGTGACCCTCAAAACTTTAGATGAGGCGCTGGTCATTCATAACACCTTCAGAACGATCAAAGGAGCAACCGAGCCAGGATTACTATTGGAAGTCCCCAGTTCCAAGCGCGATGGCAGCGTTTATTACAAAGATCCAGAGTTAATGGCTCTGACGGCAGCAGGGGAGTTTGCCAAACGATCGAAAGGGATGCAAGGTTTTGTGCCCAGCGATCGCTTTGAGCAATTCTTAGACGTAGTGGAGCGGAAGTTTCCAGACACCAAACTAGCTGTCTTCGATGAGAAGTGGAAAGCAACGGCTAGAGAGGTCACTGGAACAACCGTGCAAACCATGGAATGGTTCAAAGAGAACCAACAGATTGATTTAGATGCCACGGAACTAGAAATCTCAACGGAGCAAATCACCGATCGCATTGCAGCCTTGCAGGAACAACGTCTAGCCCAGGAGCAAATGCGTTTGGAGCAAGCCCGTCAAAGGCTTGAAAATCAGGTGGAAGCGAGTAATGCAGACTCAGAGTTGGTGATTCCACTGCCGTGTGTTGAGCAGCAACTGAATGTGTTTGCAGACTTCCAAAATATTCAAGAAGGTCTAATCCTGGCGTATCGGGACTACTTTGCTCAAGGACATGGGTTTCCAGATATTCGACAGGCACGAAAGTTCGCTACCAATTACCTGGCAGAAATGGGGGTAGACCAAGAGCTAACCGATAAGGCGATCGAGGAGTGCCTTGAAAAAGGCATTGTGCGCGTGGCAAAAGGGCTTGCTAGAAGTGCAGACGACCCTTTGGAGGTGTTTGATCAACTGGTGGAACTTTACCAGCGTCAGCCTCACCTCTCTGCCCGTACCTCTACCAGTATTTTGCATCAGCAGTACAGTACCCCGATCGCGATCGCTTGGGTAGCCCAGCAGTTGGGAAACATTACCCCGGATATAACGGTGTACGAACCGACAGCAGGCAATGGTTCACTGCTGACAAATGCGACTCCCCGGTTGGTTGAAGCGAATGAAATTGACCCCAAACGAGCCGCCGAATTGAGGGTGCAGGGGTATACCGTCACGGAATACGATGCTGCGACTTATCGTCCAGCCGCAAAGTCGAAAGACCGGGTGATTTTGAATCCGCCCTTTGGCTCTGTGTTCGACCAGCAAACGCAAGCGGTAAAGCGATGGCAGATTGAACTGCCTAACCCAGCCACTGGCACCCGTGAGTATGAAACCAGCCAGATTGATCATGTGATTAGCTTCAAGGCCTTGGCGGCTCTGAAAGACGAGGGACGCGCCGTGCTGGTGCTGGGTGCCCCACTGGAACAGAAAACGGGAGCGGATGCACGGGATGCCTACAATACGGGGCAAAGCCGCTCTTTTTCTACACGCTCTATAACAATTACAACGTGACACAGCACTTCACTGTCTCAGGGGACCTTTACGCCAAGCAGGGCACTACCTTTCCGATCGATGTGCTGGTCATTGAGGGGCGGGGAAAATCTGAGCTGCCCTTACCTGCGGTACAGGCTCCACCCGTGTACAGACAGTGGGATGAACTGCGACAGGTATTGTCAGCGCATTTAGCTACGCAGCAACAGTTGAGTGGGATTGCCACGTTGGGCGATCGCTCCATGACTCTCAAGCTGAAAGCAAGATTCTAGAGCGGAAACCTGCGATCGCTCCTGTAAATGAGCAAACAGGTGCAGCAGCCAAAAATGTGGCGCGATTTTTGCAGCAGGCAAGATTGTCTAAAACCGTTCTGCAAGGGGAAGAGTTTCATTTGAGGATTGAGAACGAGCCGTATATCCCGTTGATAATTGAGCGGCAGGGAGATGCGCTCTATTTCACCCACTATTTGACCGCAAACTCTGACACCTTTATTGATACGGAAATGATGTTTCAGGTGCTGCCCGATGGGAAACTCTGGTTCCGGGAGACAGCCGTGCAAGATCCCTTGCGAGGGGGTGAACATCGAACACCCGATCGCGCCTTTGCTCAAGTTTTTCCAAAAACATTCTGGAACAAGGCTTTGCGGAAGCCGCGATCCTGGCTGGGCAGAAACAGCAGCAGGAAGAGCTTTCCTCAAGTCCTGAAGATACGACAGCTATCCCATCAGAAGTCGTGTTTGAGCCGGAGGTTGCGTTGTCAACCTGCATTGCTTCGATTGAAGTCGGAGATATTCAAGTGCAAGTCTTTGAAGAATCAGATGACTATTTGCGGTTTGAATTTCGCGGCGAAACCGTTAACTGGTGCGACTATCCATCCAGGATCTATGAAGCGCAGATCCATCGCGATGAATTAACAGCGATGGATGAAGAGATCTCCAGCGTGACAGCCTATGCCGGGTTTGCGGCAGAGCAGCTTCATGCCAATTTTTGCAGGCGTTGGATAAGGAAGCAGACCGGATTCAGTCGCCGTTTAGAAAGTGGCTTTCCAGCATACAAGAACCTGCTCAAGCACTGGCTGACATGCGTGAGCAGACGGAAGCAGGAGAAGCCCATATGGAAGCATTCATACTTGATTATCCAGAGCGATCGCGCAGCCCTTTGAACACTGAATTCATGCACCTGGCAATTCGGGTGGTGGCACAGCAGGAGATAGACAAGCATCAACAAACCCCTCAGCCCATCCAGCTATCCAAACGGACATTACCAAATCGAGAGTCCCCGACTTGAAGCAAGTTGCTGATCGCGTGAGAGAACTGCCGTTGAGCGATATTGCAAGGATGTTGGGTCTTGAACAGGATCGGCATGACCCGCAAAAGTGGAAAGGTAACGGTTGCAATATCAGTCTCTATAACAACGACCATAGCTTCTCGGATTGGTATGCGACGGATGCCACGGGGAAGTATGGGGCGATCGACCTGGTGATGCATGTGCGCGGCTGCGACTACAAAGAAGCGGTTTCCTGGTTAGCCGGAGATGCCTCTCTCTTTAACTCTGCCGTTTCTAGTAGAGCGGCTCCACCACCGCATTCGGAGCCTGCCCCGGAGAAATTTCCGGCTTGCAATATTCGTGATACGACCCGATGGGAAGCGGTGCGGCAGTATTTGGTGACCGACCGAAAATTACCGGAAAAATTTATTGATGCTTTGCACCAGCGCGGTTTGATTGACGTGGATTGTCGTGCCAACGTGATGATTTTCCGGCATCACCTGGAAGCAGACTTTCAACGGGGAGAAGCGATTGGTGCAAATTTGCGGGGCACGATTCCCGATGCAGAGGGTCAGTATTTCAAAGGATTGACTCCCGGCACTAAGCGCGAGGAAGGCTTTTTCTGGTTTCAGCAAGGCAAAGGATCTGTACGGCAGGTGGTACTCACCGAATCAGGCATTGATGCCCTCTCTTACGCAACTCTGCACAAGCGGCAGGAGGGTGGCACGGTTTACCTGTCTACCGATGGCAATGGCACCATTCCGACCCTTGCCCTTCAGCGAGTCCTGGAGCGAGGCGGCACAGTCATCCTGGCACAGGACAACGACCGGGATGGTAACCGACAGGCATGGGAAATAGCTCGACGGTTTTCTGAATTCCGGTTAATTCGGCAGGTGCCGGAAGGGTGCAAGGACTGGAATGATCAGTTGGTGGGAAGCCTGCTGGCCCTGGAATCGGCAGGAGCAAACAGCCCAGCTTTGGCAGTGGTATGCGGTTGCTGCCCCTGAAGAACGCCAGCGGGTTATTGAAATTGGGATTGAGTGTCATGCTGCCAAGAAGCCGCGTAAGTTGACGGAACAGGAGGTAGAAGCGATCGCGATCGCCCTCCACCCAGACCAGCCAATCAATCCCTTACCCATTGAGCGTGTCAAAGAAACGAAACAGTCAGAGCTAGAGGTGGAACAGCCTGCTCTATTCACGCTCAATTCTTTTGAAGCAGTACCCTCAAGCCCTGACAGGGTTGATCCAGCCTGGGCAGAATGGACAACGCCAGAGATGAATGGGACAGTACTCACTGTTCCACCGCCAGCAACCGAGCAACCGTCACTCCAGGCTTTACGTGATTGGTATCGACAGGCAAAGGATATTGAGCGTTCAGAACGACATTTGCGGAAGATTGAGCAGGTTGGAACGGCATTTGCGGAAGGGCGATCGCTGAATCACCAGGACATACAGGCATTTGCCAGAGACCAGGCAGTATGGAAGCAACAGGTTCAGGGTGTTGCAGACGATGCCAGAACGATTCTCGAAGCCGTGGGACGGCTCTCTGAGAACGGAATGTTGTTTGAAGGCAAAAAGCACTACACGGTCTTTGCCCAGGATGATCGGTTGTACATCCTGGCAGCAGGGCACGGAATTTTACCGACTGGAGACGATCGCGTCATCTTACCCGATCGCGTGATTCAATCGCGACGGGGAATCATTTTGAAACTGCATGAGGGAGAGATTTCGACGACTGCCACCAGAATCACAGCTACCGATGCTAAGCGATTTGAGCAGTTTGCCAATCTGGCGCAGAGTAAGCAACTTCAGATGGTTGGATACGATCGTTGATCAGGTGAACAGGTTGTAAACGCTTTGCAGTTGCCGAGGCTACATAATTACAACCTATAAGCTGAGTATCCCAACTGTGGACAGCCTCTCTTCAGCAGAGAAGACATCCTGTTCATCACAAAGTGCCACGTCAAACAGGAGGGACTAATCACATCTCCAATCTTGTTGCAGTGCATCTAGTATGTCATGCCCAGTCGCATCGGTAAGCTGTAGAGATTGCTTGAGCCGGTACAGTGAAAGTTGTATGCATGGTTTTGAGGGGAGGGAAGAGGATATATCTAAAACCTTCTCCTTTACCTGACCTTAGTTATCTTGTGGAGTCCCCTATATAAATAATAGTGGTGCAGGAACAAAATATGCTGCCGATCTTGCTTGACAAACTTAGCAAGCTCGATATAATTAGTGTATGAGTCAAGAATCCAGTAAGTTAAGTTCATTTCTTGCATCTGCACGTCAGCATAAAAGTTGACGCTGCGTGCTGTTGAAACAGCAACAGGGATTTCAAACGCCTATCTAAGTCAGTTAGAGACAGGCAAAATTCGTTCACCATCTCCAGTGATATTGCGTAAACTTGGTGAGCTTTACAGTATCCCGTACTCAACTATTCTGGAACTTGCTGGTTACCCAGCACCGGAGAGCGAAAACTAGATACATCGCTCACAGATGTTGCTGCCAGGTTAGGGCCGGTTACTCCAGAAGAAGCAGATGAACTGGCTGATTATCTGAAGTATCTGAGATCGAAAAAAGAAGCGGAAAAGCTAATTATGTGGTCAATATCTGCTGCAAAAACCTTTAGTAGATGTCAACGTCAGTGGTATTACAAAAACTGCTTGAGCAGTTGGAATGCCAAAGATCCTACCCGTCGAAAAAGCTTACCTACTTAGCAAATTGCAAAGTATTAGCTCTTGGAGAGGCAGCATTGTAGATTCCGTAATTAGTGAAATAATTGTACCCGCACTTAAGATGAGGCAAATTCCGTCACTGATTAGCGCCCAACAGAGAGCAACTGAGCTATTTGAACGACAATTAAAGTTTGCTCGTCAACACCCTTTATATCAACCTGGCCTTACCCCTTCTAAAATAAGAGATGATTTTGCTGTGTTTCACTGTATGGAGTATGGCAGGGAAATCCATGAGCAGGAATTGGAGCAAGCCAAATCTCAAATCAATCAGGCACTCATAAATTTATTTTCAATGCCTGAGATTTTCTCAGAACTAAAAACGGCTCAGTATCTTGTTGCACAGCCCCCACTGTCATTTATACACACTGATGAAACTGTTCAAGCTGTGCCTGATGTTGTTGCCTTCTATTCCAACAAGCCTCCCTTAATTATTGATTGGAAGGTTCATGCTTTTGGGGTCTACGGGGCTTGGAAACAGCTTGGAGTTTATGCCCTGGCTCTAAACGAGGGGAAACCACACAGAGGCTTTCCACGGTACTCGCAATGGAAGGTTACTGACTTTCGACTTAAAGAGATTCAACTGTTGAAGAAGAAAATCCGGTCTTATGAATTAGATGAAACTCGCATTGCTGAGATTGATAACTTCATCGCTGAAAGTATAAGTGCAATGAAGATCATTGTGGGCAATGATAAAAAGTCAACAGTTGATCCCCAGAATCTCTTGCCTTCCTTTTCCCCTGAAGCTTGTCAGACCTGTAATTTTCGTTCTATTTGTTGGGAGTCTGCATAACAATGATTATTGAGAGTAACGTCTTCCCATTTCTAAATCTTGCTGAGCTTGCAACTCAGTATCGGCTTTATGAGATACGAGGACTTAAAAAGCAGACAGAATACTATCAAAATCGGCAAACCTTAATCCATCGGTTGAGCTACCAATTGAAACATCCGGTTGCCATTATTGAACTTGATGGGAAGCCTTGTTTAGTAGTTTCTGCTGATGCACCAGAAGAGGTGCCAGCAAAATTCTCGGTTGTTCGAGGGTTGTCTATTTCAATCCCACTGGAAGTACGATTGACTTAGATTACTCATTGCGTACTCCACAAAATGATGAAATCTGCCTTCGCTTTCTTCGTTTCATGGTGCAGTCTGCTCTCTTTAAGAATGCTCAATTATGGCAACCTGGTTCTGGAGAGCCTTTCTTCGAGAAAACTCCAGCGCAAGATCTTGGAGCAATCTTGTTATTTCAAGGATTTTCAGTTCGCCCAACATTTACTGAAAGTGGGCAGCTTGGACTCTGCGTTGATATGCAACATAAATTTATTAGTAAAGACCCGCTTCCTACATATTTGACAGAGCAGAGCTTTCAAAATATAAAGCAGCGCATTGCATATACCATTTTGGGCATCAATGGTACGAAATTCAATTAAGTGAAGTGTCGGATCTTAACGTTTCAGAAGTAATGATTCCAGATGGTGAAAAATTAGTTTCTCTACTGGAATATACGATTAAACATTCCCGCAAGCCAATTCCTCAAGACTTGGCATCTATTGCTCAAGATGCTTCGGTTGTTCACTATTTCACCAATCAGAACCAGGATAGAGCAGCGATCGCAGCGTTGTGTCATCTAGTGTATGAGTCTGGACAACCCAGCATCCAGAAGTATCATCCACAAACTGTCTTAAAACCTGGTGTCCGTCGTTCTAAGATTCATCAAGTAGTCGAGAAGTATCTTCAAGAGATCACATTTGGCAACGTTACGCTTAGAGTTAGTACAACACCTGAACAGGTTCTACAAAAAGCATTTATACTTCCGGACTATAGATTTGGCAACGGACACAAACTCTCTGTTCGCGGCACAGCAGGAGCAGAACAAATAACTTTGGATAAAGTTGGGCAGAAGAGAGCAGAACTCTTAAAAATCCGATGGCTGGAATGTATGTCCGGGAGCGATTTGATCGTCAATATCTTCTGCTGCCTCAAACCGTCGGCGATAGTTTTGGATCTGTATTTGTTGAGGATCTTCAAAAGGCTGTTGATCGGCTTTACCCGGAAGGTGGTGGCTATCGACCTGAAGTAATTTACTACCCTGATCGGGGTTTCCGAAGTTATATTGAGCAGGGTAAAGTGATTCTAAAAACTGTTGAGGAGAATGAGGTTCAGCCGGGTTATGCTGTCGTAATGCTAAATCCTACCTCTACGCTTCCTCGTCAGCATGATCCGCTTGCTGCATTAGTGATTAGGAATCTGAAAGATTTTGACCTTTTGCAGCAACGATTCACACAGCAATGGGAAAGGATTGCTATGAGCAACGGTACGATAAAGATGGACAACCTTTCTATGCTGCTCGTTCTCAGACGAATGGAAAGTTGCAGGGTTATCTTCGCAATGTTGCTCTGAATAAGGTATTGCTGACTAATGAGAAGTGGCCGTTTGTTTTAGATACACCTCTTCATGCAGATATTATTATTGGCATTGATGTAAAACACAATACCGCAGGTTACATTGTCGTTAACAAGAACGGAGATCGAATTTGGTCTTTGCCACCAGTCAAATCGACGCAAAAGAGCGACTATCGAGTGAGCAGATCAAGTCTTGTTTGGTCGAAGTTTTGAGCAAAGAAGCTGAACAGGCACCTTATTCACTCGTTCGTATTGTGATTCATCGTGATGGTCGAATATATGGGTGTGAGATTGAAGGGGCAAAACAAGCAGTTGATTTACTCAAAACCAAAGGAATCTTGCCTGAAAATGCGGCTCTCACAATTCTAGAAATTTCTAAATCTGCTCCAGTATCTTTGCGATTGTTTAGCATTGTGAGTAGCTCCGCGCAAATTGTGAATAACCCTCAAATTGCTTCCTATCGTATCGTTGGCAATGATGGTTATATTTGTGCCACTGGGCGACCCTTCTTGAGACATGGAACCGTTAACCCCCTGCACGTTAGGTATGTTGACGGTGAATTGGCTTTTGAATCTTGCCTGGAGGATATTTTCTACTTAACAGCTCTAACTTGGACAAAACCTGACGATTGCAGTCGTCACCCAATTACCACAAAACTTAATGATCGGAGACTGAGGGAGGACGCTAATGAGTATGATGAAGACTCTTTTCAATTCAGTCTTCCCGATGATTCTGATTCTGAAGAAACATCTAGCGGAGTAGTTGATGCTGAACAGGAAGAGGAGATTGTACCATGAGTACTATTGGTTTGTATTCCACCTTGTATTCTCGACTTTCAGAGTGTGCTGAACTTCTAGATAAAACTTTAATTTATCTCAAGCAGAAGCAGCAGACAAAGACTTCGGAACAACAACAGAAACTAGGGGGTTTACTAAGCAGCTTGACACAATCGCCCAAAGACATAGAAGCTCAATTGCTGATTATACTGATACAAGATAGCTCACAAAAAATCTTGCTGAGTGGAGTAGCATTGGGAACAAGCTGCTCTCTAATCAAATTACATCCTCAGAGCTTGCCAAGCTTGAAAGTCTAGCAAAAATCCTTGAGTATGAACGAGTTGATGCTTCGTCTCGGATGCGAGGTCGCAATGCTTGATGAGTATCTTTCAGTGGCAATTCCACAGTTGATCGAGCGATGTCGAGTTCTAACCGCTAATATTCCGCGAGATCTTCCTAGGGATTACGATGCGCTGAGAGTAACCTGCAAACAACAAATCGATGAAGTCATTCAAAATCTCAAGCTGTTACAGTCCCTTGATGGGGATGAATGTGATCCTGAACGATTGAGAATGTTCAAACGACTTGTAACAGAAATAGATTACCTCGAAACGATAGGGATTGCTGCTCTAAGTCGCGCCTCAAATGATGATCATTGCTTGAATGCTCTAATCAGCAAAATTTCTCAGGAGATTAATTACCCTCGACTTACTCCAATAGTCACGACTTTATCACAAAGCTATTTTTGTATTTACCCCGCACTAAATCTATTGTGTGTGCCTCTGGTTGAGGGTAGATTCTTATTGCATCTGCCTGATCTGTATCACGAGTTGGCACATCCCTTCTTTAAGGAGAAAAATGATCCTGTTCTAGAACCATTTCAAGCCCAATACATGGATGCAGTTTTGCGGTTTTGAACCATTTTGAGGAGGAAAAGTCTAAAGCTGAATATCGTCGTGGACCCAGAACTCTATGTGATTTGCTTCATACTTGGCAGAGGTCTTGGGTCAAGTTTTGGGTTGAAGAACTTTTCTGTGACTTATACGGTGTGTACACTTTGGGGCAGCCTTTGTCTGGTCACATCTGCATTTATCAATCAAGCGCGGCGGAGACCCCTATGAAGTATCTTTTCGAGTAACTTCCCATCCGTGCGATCATGCTCGAATGATGATTATGCTTCAAGCACTTCGCTTGATTGGATTTCAAGATGTGGCTCAGCTTATCCAGCAAAAATGGAGCGAATTTCTTAGTCAAATTTCAGTCTCCCCTGAGCCTGAATACCATCGTTGCTATCCTGACAATTTGATTGAGGAACTTGCAAAGTGTGCTTTGGAGGCTATAAAACAAAGTCAGTCTCGAATCGCAACTTCTACAACTCAAGATTCGATTCACCTTTTATTGAATCAAGCATGGGAGGAGTTTTGGCAAAATCCATCAACTTATGTCAATTGGGAGAAGAAAAAAATTGAAGCTTTGTTAACGGGGTGTGAACCTCAGTAGCTAAGATGCACAAGCTATCTGCGTCCCGTAAGCGAGAACGTTAGGTAACTAAACCCCTGAGGTAAGCCACTGGTTCTACCAGTGCGACTCGCAAAGCTTTGAGCGTTCCCGGCGTAAAGTAACTCCCACGGTGGCTTGATGAGCCAGTTCCGTAGGAGGAAAGAACAATGTCGGAATTGTATCAAAGTCTGTCTCACTCGAAGTGGGACTGTAAGTATCACGTTGTGTTTGTACCCCAGTACCGTCGCAAGGTGATGTTTGGCGAGATTCGTCAGTTTTGGGACCGATCTTTCATGAATTGGCTCGCCAGGAGGAATGCCGGATCCTTGAGGGACATCTGATGCCAGACCATGTGCACATGTGTATCGAGATTCCACCCAAGTATGCCGTTGCCTCTGTGATTGGGTTTCTCAAGGGTAAGCGCGCGATTGCGATTGCTCGACAATTCAAGGGCAAGCAACAGAATTTCGTCGGTGAGCATTTCTGGGCACGGGGCTATGCTGTCTCCACGGTTGGCTTCGAACTGGAAGCGGTGAAGCGGTACATCCGGGAACAAGATCAGGTGGATAGAGGAGGGCAATTTTAGCGATTGACCAAGCATCCCCGGTGAGGACACCCGCCCTTGGGGCGGTCACACTCATTAAGCCACCGGCTTCGCCGGGGTGTCTGACTCTGCATTAAGTCTTGCACTCGTTCTTCAAGTTTGCCTGTTAGTCTGAAAGCACCCAGGGAGTGGTCTGTTAAGGCAGCAGTTTGAGCCTTGTTTGTGATTGTAACAGTGTCCAGAGGGTTAACGGTAAGGGCAGTGGCGAGGGGCGCTTATCAATTGTCACACTGATTGCCGATGAATGTCCGATGGATTGCTGATCCGCCTTCTACAGTGCCAACCATTCGATCCATTCCTGGTCAGTGGTCATGTTGGCACCCTGGATTCGTCTTCTTCTTGCACTTCTGTGGGCGATCGCGATCGTCTTCAGCGGCGTTCCTCCCGGACTCGCCCAGGAACTCCCCTCTTCCATTCCCCTCACCACTTATAACAGTGCCCCCGTTCCCGCCTGGGACAAACTCTCCTTCGCCTCCCTGCCTAACCTTCAAGCGGGTGGAGAGCTTCAAGTCCCATCAACCGTAGCGAATCAACTTGGCTATAATCCCTCCCGCCGTTGGCAACCTGATTCTGCCCTGGGCGATGTCCTGAAATTGGGCGATGTCCAAGATGCCTTTGGACTGGAGAAATTCACCCTGGCTGCGATCGCTCAACGCTCTGGCTTGAACCTGAACTCCCTCAAACTCAGCCATTTTCTCCTCCTCCAATCCCAAACCCTCGCCAGTTTAGTCAATACCATTCCTGGATTGGGGAACGTTCCACTCAATCAGGTCAAACCGTTGGCAGATCTTGTACAGGGCAATCTATCCCGCCTTGCGCTTGGCAACATTCCCTTCAATGATTTTGGCAATCAGCCACTTTCAGCGATCGCCAGCATACCAATCCTCGGCAAACTGCCCCTGGGCAATCTGAATTTCAATCAGTACAGCTTCACCCAAATCCCAGGGCTGGATCAAGCACCCCTAAGCAGCTTCCAGGGCTGGCAAACCGCGTCGATTAACCAGATTCCAGGACTCTCCCAGGTTTCCTTTGCCAACTTTCCTATCACGCCATCAGGCTTCTTGGGCTTCGTTGCCCTCCACGATGTCACCTACGGAGCCAAAGAGCATCGCCAGGTTGCCACGCACTATGCCATTACGGGCAGCGACAAAGTTGGTTTTCACTACCCCTGCGACCAAATCAAAGGTTGCGCCCATCTCGAATTAAACTCGCCTCTTTCCCTCGGCATCGCAGGCGACCCTACTGGGCTGCATGGAGCGCAATGGATCAAAGGCGGCACCTCTGCGGGTGGGCAAATGGTCCCCGGAGGCTACGGCATTCTGGGGCAAATTAATGGCGGAAAGAACCCACTGGAAGACTCCCCTACGGACCCGCCTTCAAAGTCGTCCTCACT
>JAVYJL010000004.1:0-239760 GCA_034541955.1 Kovacikia ellensis JS3
GTTCCAGAGAATAGGTTTTCTGAAGGTGGCGGAGTACTTGCGTGCGTTGAGTGGAAAATGACGTTCCCTGATTCAATGAGTCGTCTTGAAGTGGCGTGGAAATGCCAGAGAAATGAGTGGGTAAGAACTCTAAGACCTTCAAGAGACCATTGTTTTGAGTAAGGGAGTGAGTGTTCATTGGATTAGCTCCTCTGTGTCCCATCTTATACTACAAATGTAATACAACATACTACAAGACGTCAAGGGGTGCTACAACTTTTTTTGAAATGGGAGAGAACGACTGTCAGGAAATACTTGTATCGCTCTCTCCCGCTGGATTTGCCCACTATGCCAAAGAGGAAATGTGGACTTCGCTCATCTGCCACAGCTTGTAGATCAAGAACTCGGTGCGTTCACGAAGTGTCTCTGAAAGAGAATCGCTCATCACCGCCAAGAACATCCCTTCATGAGCATCCTTGTCCTCAGCAATCCAGCTTCCGGTCAGTCCGACTTCGACAAACCCCTCATCTACAGCAATGAGGGTGACGGCTGAGCCGTACTCCCGCTGTAGTGCTGTCTCTAGCACTTCCAGTTCGGGAATATCAGCAGGCAGCAGAAAGGAGGCTCGACCGGGTTCAACATGGAGCGTTTGCCCTAACCGCATCGCCAGAAGCACTCGCTGGGCAATCAACAGTTCGGGGTTGGTCATGGTCCGCTCCATAAACAGCCCAAAGTCGGTGTAGTTCAGCTTCAACATCGGTTTTGCCTCCTTTCTAGCTTGAGGTCAGGGTTCAATAGGCTGCTGTTCTTTCCAAAACTGCTCAGCAAAGGCGATCGCAGGATGCATCGGTGCTTTAGGCTTGGTCTTCAGCACCATTGGGGTTTCATGTAGGAGGCGGTCTCCTTTGCATGAATTGCACTTCTCGCAGGCAGTCACTACGTTGTCCCAGGTATGGGTTCCGCCTTTTGAGCGGGGAATAACGTGATCCAGCGTCAGGTGCTTGGTGCTGCCGCAGTATTGACAGGTGTGGTTGTCGCGGCGAAAGACTTCCCGACGATTTACCGGAGGAACCTTCCAGTGCCGCTCTGGATTGCCGCTGGTCAACCGGATATGATCTGGAATTTGTAGTACGACACTGGGAGAGCGGACTTCCCATTGCTGGGTGCTACTGAACTTTAAAGTCTCTGCCTGTCCGGTAACCAGGAGGACGATTCTCGTTCCGAGAGGCTTCGCCAACGCCCGTTTAAGGTTGATCCGCGCCAAGGGCAAGTAGTTCTTAGAGAACACCACCACCTGGTTCTGGAGTATTGGAATTTTCTGTCGTTGCTCGATCTGCATCAGTTTTCTCCTCAAAAATAACCCCCGCCTCTGAACACCAGGAGCGGGGGTTGGGGAAGTTAATATGGCTTTCCCTATGTCGGTGTCAGGATTGCCCTGTACCTCCCGCTGCTAGTGAGTTGATCCGGATTAAGCCATCCGGTGATATTGCTATCAATGCCTTCGCTGACGGATTTACCGCCGCTAAACCGATACGTCCCCTCAAACGCAAACAGCGCCGCTGCTCTACCCGAACAATGTTGGGGTCGAACATGGACGCTGGCTAAAGTGGCGTGAAGGATACGTATCATGGAAGGCTGTAGTATTTGTAATACAAATCTGGATGTCTAATACTACACTTGTAGTATTAGATTGTCCACCCTTGATTGAAATTTAGGATGTTCGGTTATGGATACACGCAAACGGGGTAGCACTTCGGAAATGCAGGTGACGAGTATCCGACTGGAACCGGAACTGAAAGAGCGATTGCGGGAGGTTTCTGGTGAACAGGGCTATCAAAGCCTGATCAGGGAAGTCCTTTGGCAGTTTGTGGATCAGCAGATGGTGTCGGATGAGGTGCGTTGGCGTAGCCTCTCGGAACGAGAATCGTACTCGGTTGAAGATAGGCAATCGCCCTCTCATCCCCACTGTTATCCATGTTGGATATTCGAGCGACGTTTAGGCAATCGCACAACAAGAGGAAAAGTGTGTCATTACAGGGCAGCGTATTCAACCACAGCAAGAGATGCTTAGGGTTAACAACAAACGGGGAGATGATTGCTCTCAGTATCGCGATCGCTTAATAGTGCTTCCAGTAATAGGCATCGATCCGAGATACGTGTAAAAATTTATCATATAGGTATCAAAGCTTTGCTGGATCTGCAAAGTCCTCAATTAAACATGAATCCTTCCCGACAATATCGGCGCTAGCAACCATGTCATATCCATCTAAACCCTCTGCTGGTTTCCTGTGTAACAACCTTCGACGAGTTTGTGCACTTGGCGGATTATTCTCTGATGGATACCTTAAATGCCGATCCTGATGCCACGGTCGATGGTGATGATCACCGGCCTCGCCAGGTTTTTTCTGGTCATTTCGTACCTGTGACACCCACACCGCTTGCAGACCCAGAATATGTCGCTCATAGCCGCACTTTTTTAAGGAACTTGGGTTGAGCGATGGACTGGCGCTGAATGAAAAATTTCGTCGTGTATTTTCTGGTGATCTCTCTGCTGCCCATGCGCCGATGCGTCAGGTGGGCTGGGCGACGGGTTATGCCCTGTCGATTTATGGCACCGAATATACCCAACAATGTCCCTTTGGTACGGGGAATGGTTATGGCGATGGTCGAGCGATATCTGTATTTGAAGGAATCATCAATGGACAGCGCTGGGAAATGCAATTGAAAGGGGTGGCCCAACGCCTTATTGTCGGGGTGCCGACGGGCGCGCTGTCCTCCGGTCAAGTGTGCGCGAGTTTCTAGCGCAAGACTATATGCAAGCGTTAGGTGTGCCCACATCGCGCTCTTTGACACTGTATGTTTCTAAATCTGAGACCGTTACCCGACCTTGGTATTCTCAAGACTCCGACTCGATTGACCCTGATATTTTGGTGGACAATCCTGTTGCCATTTCAACTCGCGTTGCACCCTCCTTTTTGCGCGTTGGTCAGCTAGAGTTATTTGCCCGCCGCACTCGCAGCAATGCTCATCCAAAAGCATTAGAAGAGTTGAGCATGATCGTGTCGCACTTAATTGAGCGAGAGTACAAAAGCGACATTAATCAAAGCCTTGGTTTTGCCGATCAATTAGTTGAGTTGGCTAAGCTATTTCGCCAGCGTCTCACTTCACTGGTGGCGAATTGGCTACGGGTTGGTTATTGCCAGGGTAATTTTAACAGTGACAACTGCGCTGCTGGAGGCTTTACCCTAGACTATGGACCCTTTGGATTTTGTGAAAAATTTGACCCTTGGTTTCAACCTTGGACGGGTGGCGGCGAGCACTTTTCATTCTTCAATCAGCCCATTGCAGCAGAAGCAAATTATTACATGTTTTGGAAAGCAGTGAGACTGCTACTGACAGAAGATGCTGAAGCGTTAGAACAGTTCGACCAAGTAGGCCGCAGCTTTTCAGAAGCCATGCAACAACAAATCCAAAAATGTGGGCGGACAAACTTGGCTTGACTGAATATCACCCAAAGCTATTTGAAAAATTAATGCAGTTAATGACTGACTCAGAGGTCGATTACACCATTTTCTTCCGCGAGTTATCCCATATCCCCGATGATATCTCAGTATTGAAAAAAGCTTCTACGTTAAAACTTCACCACAACTCGATGAACAATGGCAATCTTGGCTAAAAGCTGGCGCGACCTCGTCATGAACGACGGCAATTTGGCTGAGATATCGACAAAGATGAAACAGACGAACCCAAAATACACATGGCGAGAGTGGTTGATTGCCCCTGCCTACCAACAAGCCATGCAGGGTGACTATACTTTAGTAAAAGAGTTGCAAGAAGTCCTTAGCTATCCCTATGATGAGCAATCACAAGACGTAGAAGATAAATACTATCGTCTAAGACCTAAGGCGTTTTTTAACACGGGTGGCGTGTCGCACTATAGCTGTTCATCTTGAATAGCTGCGTGACAAGCAACTATTTAATACGCGCAGCTTTGTGCTTGAGCAACTGCTGAAAGCCAAGTTTGCAATGAGTTTGAGTCCGATATGATAAAAATTTCACGGTTCTCGGCTCAACCCCTAATCGCAATGCATTATTTGAATTAGAAGTCGAAGTCGTCTATTGCTATTCCAGTGGGTTATAGCCTGGCTTTTTGTAGAGCTTCTCTGGGTTGTTCAAGATTTCTGGTTTATAGACTGTTTCTACCCAATCCTCTGGGTTGATTTCTTCGATCGCGACCGAAATCGAGTCTTCGCTGCTTTCGAGAATCGACATCGCATCTTTCACGATTTGCTCGACAAACCGAACCTTCTGCTGTTCCGACCTGCCGGGATAAAGCTTGATGCTGATATGAGGCATTGTTTTTCTCCTTCAGTACTTTGCTGAACAAAGTGTAAAGCCATTGGGTGCGGAAGTCATTTTCATGACCGGGGACGAGCAAGCGATTAATGTTCAACGTGTTGCATGAAGGATAGCAGGTGATTTGCAACGACTTGGGGTTGATCGAAGTGAGGCACATGTCCCGCTGCCTCAATCCAAATAAGTTGACTGCTTGAAATCGCTCGCTGCCACCGAGTCGCATCAGCAGTTCCTAACACATCATCCGCTTTGCCCCATAGAATCAGCGTGGGATGGGTGACTTGAGCAATTCGATCGCTTAAATCCGAATATCCGCCACTTCTGGTAAAAGAGGCGCACCCGAAGGATCAGCTTTGCTGCACGCCTCCTTCCACCCAGGCATCTCCTGATGGAGCAATGAGCAACGCAAAGCATCAATCAGCATCGGATTGACCATTGGTAAAACTGAAGCCGCCGCCAGGGCAGCCCGCTTACGGAAATAGAGCCAGTCCGCACCCAGGTCAATGAGTCCCTGTGGCAGAAATTGTCCAACTGGAAAGCTGCCAGAAAAGCCAGCGCTATCAATCAAAGCAAGGGATCGCACCCAGGTAGGATGGTGCAAGGCAACCAGTCCCGCCATGCTTACTTTCATTTGTGGGGAGCAGCCGCAGATTCGGACGGAGATCTAATATACAAACACCAATTGGATCGCCCGTAAGGATCACACTCTACCGCATCCTTGCTCATCTGGTTGAGGATGTGGGACTACGACGCACTGTTCTCGAAGAGATGCAGAAAGCTAGAGTGCAGGAACCGATAACCCCAAGCCATGAACCAGAATGCCGAGGATTTTGTTGAGATTGGGCGAGATGTAGTAGTCAGTCAGGTCAATGGAAGCCGTTGTACCGATAAGTCTCAGGAATTTCCAGATTTCGCCGGTGGTTACAGCTCCATAGATTGCGTCAATCGCCTGCCCTTCCCGCTGGTTAAACTGCTGGGCAGCAACCATCCCTGCAATACACTGCCCCAAGCCAGCTTTAATGTTTTCGTTTTTGGCTTCCGTAATGAGAATGATAGGCGCATTGATAGTGAGTTGCTCCTTCGAGCGGCTGAGAATGTAATCGCAGTAGCCGACCAGCCCTTTCGTCTCATCCACATTAAATTCTGTGCCTGAAAACAGGCTGACCTGCCCCTTCGCCTGCCGCCGCACTTCTAGTAACACAGGGGTAATAATCATCTCCGATCGCGCCTTCTCGGTATTGATGGCGATCGCCAACTGCACAGTTTCTTGAAGCGTATCATTCAACAGGTCACTGCCCGCAACAGGCTCAACGGATGCAAACAGGTCGCGCTGCTCATCGACCTGTAAGCCAAAGTCCTTCTTGAGTTTTTGCAGGGTGAAGTCACTGTATGCCATACGCTTCCCGGAATGCCTGTGCTGTATCCATCATTATCGCTGAGGTTAAGGCAAGTAGGTAGTTTTTCGATATCCGGACTACAAGAGCAAGGGGCAATCGTAATCATCTGCTATCCAATAAGCGTTTCCCTTGTGCAATCCAGATGACTTTTTTGCCAGAGTGACAGCAGAAACCATTACGATCGAAAACTCAGCGTGGCGACCCTTGCGGTATCTGCGCAGCAGCACGCCATCTCCTTATCCTTCTCGGTCACATCGATGTAACGCTGCAACGCCAACAGGCTCTTGTGCCCAGAGATTGACTGAATGTGCTTGGTCGGCACTCGTTCGTTGTGCATCCAGGTAATTGCCGTTCGTCGGAAGCTGTGGGTACTGGCTCCCTCAATTCCCAATCGATTAAAGGCTGCCCGTAAAATGGCATCGGCAGACTCTGGGCAAATATGCCCTCGTCCCCACCGCCCTGGAAACAAGTAGGGACGCGCAGCAAAGCTGATCCGTCGCGGATCGCTTCGATGCCCCTCCAGCAATTGCCTCAACTCCGGCGACACCGGAACAGATCGCGTCTCCTGCTTCCCTTTAGTCGTAGCTCGCCGAAAGGTAATGCGATCTCGCACCCGCCCATCTGTTCCATACACATCAGCCGTGTGCAGCGAACATGCCTCATTGACCCGTGCAGTCGTGTAGAGGCAGATGCCAAACAAGGCTCGATCGCGATCGGTCGGCAACCCCTCTATATAAGAGAGCAGTGATAGAGAGGCGATCGCCTCCACCCCTTGCCTTCTTTCTAGCCAAACTAGCAACCGAAATAGCTTCAGGTCCTCAATCAGCCCCATTTTCCCGTCAAACAACCAGGCGATCTCTTGTGGTGAGAGGATCTTGGCTTGGTCGTGGCGGTTGATCTTCACTACTGAACCAGTACGGGCGTTCAGCTAATTTTACATTAGGAAATAGCAATAAGTTAATCTATCACCCTCAAACACTGATTCTTTCGTAAGTCCAAGTCTTGAAACCAAGCAAACTTAAGAAAAACTTATCTTTGAAAAGTGACCGGGACAGAACATCAAAGATTTTTCTGTCGATTTAGCTTTTCATCGACAGAATTACTTTTAGAGAGCTAGAGCCAAAATTGGCGATCGCACTCAGGTACATAAACTCCATTCAGCCGTAAATCCGCTAGCCGATCAGCACCATGCAACAACATCGGTAACCGGGGTGGCTTCAAGGCACCATGATGCAGTAGGGTCAGTTTCAGAGTGGCATCCATAATTTGCTCGATCGATGCTGGATGCCCTTCAGGGCGAACTGTTAGGCGAATTGGACGGGGAACCCCAATTCTGTCGCTGACCTGGGTCGTGACCAGAATGACTTCATGACTGGAGAGTCTCAACCCAAGTCCGCGAGTCGGAGCCGCGATGCTGCGTCTGCCTTCTGATACCGATTGTGGAAGGTTGTAGAGCCTTGACGTACCAGATTTACGGCACTCAACCAGGATAAACCGCGATTGGATCGCCGCTGCCCAGTTCAATAGGTGAGTCACCTCTTCACCGCAGAAGCGTCCATCCCGGTAGATTAGAACTGTTTTCCCTCTCAACGCACTGGCTGGCAGCAGCGCCTCCAGAAACCGTTGTGGAATTTCCTCTCCCTCGATCGCGGCATCTTCCGACTTTGCTCGAATAAATTCTCCTCGGTTGCCGTACAAGCAGACTCCAGCACAGGCATTCATACTGCCTGATAACCGCCGCTTCTTGGAGCGCGCCACGTCCAGCCCAATAAACACATCAGCAACCTGCAAGGGTTCTGCGAGAACAAAAGGAATGTTCCCTAATTTCGCTAGCACTCCCAGCATCACCTGATTCAAAACGAATCGAGTTTCTTTCCGAAGCGTCTCTTCATAGATGAACTGACTGGCGATCTGGCGGCGCAGCAGCTTCGAGTAAATGCGGTGGTAGAGGCTGCCGCTCTCGTCATCATCGCAACTGCGATCGCTCTGAGGCAGAAAGACAAACATGATGTCCGGCTTGATCGTCATCAACTCATCCAATTTGTCCTCTAGCATCGCTCGCCCCTCTGGACTGTTCCAGTTGTCTATCGAGATGGCTTCACTACTAGGGTTGAGTTGCAAGCTGGGAAACTTGTAGCGATCGAGTTGCTGCTGCACCTGCTGCATAAACCCATTGACCTGCGCTTCTAGCTTGAGCAGGTTTAGCACCGCGAGCCGAATGGGGCGTTCTGAAGCATTTTGATAATCCCGGTGCCGCTGATAAACTCCTCCATTCGCCAGTCCACGCAGGATGCCGTTGTAGAGTCCTGTCACGCCCTGTCCAAATTGAATCGGTGTTTGCTCAATTGGATGCTCTGGTAACCAGAACAAATCTGCGTTGGCTATGCCGTTGATGGCTTTGAGAAATTGAATGCCGTAGGGTTGCAGTGCCTCCTTTGCGGCTGCGCTGTATTCCTTTAGGAGCTGCTGACGATCTGCATACGATATTTTGGTTTGCTCCAGCAGAGTTCCAAAATCAACGTCTAACTGATTTGCGGTTTCGGCAGTGACGCAGGGTCGCAATGCCGCCATTGCATAGGGGTAGAGGCGTTTGCTGTTTTGCCCAAAGCGCACAGCCACCACTGGCTGCTCTGGCGGAGCTTCCTCCAATGCTTTACGGCTGATAGCGCCACTGGCTTTTGTGAGTAGAACATCTTTATGCTCCTCGATCGTTCCAACAATCTCTTCGATCGTTGCAGTGCTATCGGTGTCCAGGGTTTCAACCTTCAACCCAACCAGCAACCGCTCAGGGTTCTGGCGGTAGGGGTGATTTGCCAAGAAGCCATCTAATGTCCCCTGAAACGTGATGCGGCTGTGGGGAGAGAGGGCGATCGCCGGATGAAGCACTTGATTGATTTCAACCGTCTCTGCCCCAAAGTCTGCCCTCCGCTTAACCTCAATGCTCTGCTCCGAATATACAGTCTTGGGTCGGAACGGTTGGCTGACATCCAAAATCTGTTCTGCAAAGGCGGCAATGATATCTGGAGTTACCTGCGGATTCCGCGATCGCTGAAATCGCCATTCTGGGTCAGAGGGTTCACAAATCTCCCGGTGAATGTATTCCAGTGCCCCTGTCCATTCTGCATCCGGTGGTAGAGTTTGCCCCTGCTTCGCCAGAACGTAAAAAGACCCTCCTTCCAAACCACGATGACGTTTGGGAAGTACCGCGAAAAGCGATAGCTCAGCCGCAGCCCATCCTCACGATCGGTCAGAGGCGACAATCGAAAACTGAGCAAGTTCAGATCGGTATGACTCAGGACAAAAATTTCACTCAGACAGTTCTTGTCCTGAACAGCGGGTTGGGTGGCTAATGCAATCATGGTGAGGATGCTCCACTAAACGGCAAATTGACAAACGGGTTGGAACTGGCAAGTCTGGCACTGATAGCCAGGATGGGGCGGGAATATCTCTTCAAACGATGCTGATTTGCGTCTGTAGCGCTGCAAGTCGTCCTGATGCTGTTGAGCGAACCGGAATAGATCCATCTCCAATACCTGCAATTGCACAGAGGATGCCCGAATCGGGTCTGACCAGGTTTGCGATTCCAGGTTGTAGAAAGAGGCGATCGCCTCCTGGTTGGGGTAGAGATGCTGGGTAGCCAGCAGGTAAACGTAGGCTTGGCGGCGATCAAACTGGGATTTTCCCGTCTTAAAGTCGATGATGTGCAGTGCGCCGTCTGGTTCAACGATGATGCAGTCGATCGCGGCGAACAGATTACACTCGCGGTTTCCCGAACGCAGCAGGATGGGTTCAGGAAAACCTTCGTCTCCTCGGCTTAACTTCAGGATGTTTTTGCCCAGTAGTACCGGGTTTGACCGATAGTTAACCAGGACCTGATTGACGCGATCGCGAACCTCCTGACTCCTGTGCTCCAAACCGAGAATTACCGCCACCTGATGCACCCCATCGTCGCTTGCCAAACGACCCACGTCCTGGTGAAACTCATAAATCCCCTGCTGTGCAAGCAGTCCAATTTCCTGATACGTCGTTTCCTGCTGAATCAGGGGTGCAATCTCTGGTTCTTTGGCACGAGCTTTCAGAAAACCTCGCTTCATCGGGCAGTGCCGCTGCTCTTGCCCGATCGCTGGCTCAAATAGGGACCAGAGGTTGTAACTGAAAAACGGTCTCCAAACAGTCTGCATTCAGGCAATCTCCTCACGACAGGAAGGACTACTCACACCAAGTACCTCAAGAAGAGTTAGTACAAAGTTACCAGTTAAACTCTATATACAGACACTCCAGATGAAGCGCACGCTAGGTAAAGTGGTCTTAAGGTTGATTTTTCTCGTCAACCTTCTGCCATAACATAATCCATGTTGATTTCTGTCGTCAACCCCCGCTATGATCAACCTGTAAGTAGGGAGGTTGTAGTGGATCAAACCTTTGGTAAACGGCTTCGAGAGGCTCGGCGGAACAAGGGCTTCAGTCAACGAGACCTAGCTGGTTTGGTTGAGGTTGATTACACCTACCTATCCAAATTGGAGAACGATCGCGCTGATTATCCGCCGAAGGACGATGTGATTCGGGCACTGGCTCATCACCTTGAATTGGATGCTGAAGAACTCAGCTACCTGGCAGGACGCATTACCGCCGAAGACGCAAAAGTAGTGCAAGACCTCGCCAAGACCCATCAGAAACAAATGCCAGTTCTACTCAGAACAATTCGGGATAACCCAGAACTTGCACAGCGGATTTTGCAAGAGGCACAACAGGAAGAACAGCCGGAGGACTAATTAGGTGGGAGTGATTAAGCCGTACCGACAACTAAATAAACGCCAGATTGAGCAGCAGTCAGACACAGTGCTTGCAGCGATGCAGGCTCAAGACTATATGCCGAAGAAATGGACAAATCTGGCTGAACGGACGGCGGACTTCTTTGACCTTGGCATTGCCTGGGCATCTTTTGACCCGGAGCAGGACGGCATCGTTGCTGCGAAAATCTACCCAACCGAGCAGCGGATCGAGTTGAACCTGGAATTTCAAGCACTGCACACGAACGAAGGACTTTATCAGTCAACCGTAGGGCACGAGGTAGGGCACTGGGTGCTACATGTCAACCAGGGGAAGCCGATGGAATGATGACTCAGGGCGAGCTGCCATTAACCCCGGCAATGGATAGGCAAATCTTTCTGTGCCGTACTGTGGACGAGCAGGTGATTTATCGGCATACCCAGCGCACCCAGGAGGATTGGCGCGAGTGGCAAGCCCAGTATTTCTCGAGCTGTCTGCTCATGCCTCGCTTCAAGATCGAGGAAGTTCGCCAAGGACGGAATCTGTTGAACTGGAGCCACCTGAAAGCGATTCAAGAGGAACTTGGGGTCTCACAACGGAATCTCATCCACCGATTAAAAGACCTGGAGTTGATTGAGGAGAGCGGCAATCGGCTTTATCCCGGTAAAAGGCTGAAGGCTGGTGAGCCGTTATTGACATGGCAGGAACCGTCATCTACCCCCAATTAGGTTCTATTAAAGCAGGAGAGTAGCTAAGGGCAATGCTGAGGGAGATTCTCAGTTCTGTCGATACACCAATTTATCGACAGAAAACGTAGATCTCTTATAATTCTGTCGATTTGCAGTTAGATCGACAGAATAAAATGGGCAGCCCTTATTTGGCAGCAGAGCGCGATCGCCTCCTTCAACTCATTCAACTCATCCGAGACTCTGGCAGTGTGGCTCCGATTAACGTGTGGATCAGTCCTGCGCCCAAAGGCGAGCATATCTACTACAAAGTCAGCAGCAAGAACCCTGAGTATAAGAATCAGCATTTAGGTAAGGCAGGAAGCGAAAAACACCGTGACTGGAGAGCAAGAATTCAACGACGGGAGGCGATCGCCGAGTTGGAACAGCAGCTTTCCATGCTTCAGTCGTTGATCGATCGCCAAGCAATAATGGTGCTTGATATTTTGGAGGGTGATCGCTGAGACCTAGAGCCGAGAGCATCCTCTCAAAACGGATCTAGTTATCCCTCTACCAAAGCCTTAGCAAGTACCTCATCAATCGTTTGGACAGGGGTTAGCGCTACAGCATCTAAAATGTACTCTGGTAAACCTTGCGCTTCTTTCAGGTTCTCTATTGGAAGTAAAACCTCTTTAAGCCCGGCATCGTAGGCAGCTCGTACTTTTTGCTGGATGCCACCAACAGGGAGAATCTTACCCATGATCGTGATCTCTCCGGTCATTGCCAGGTCGTGACGAACAGGCTTTTTCTTGATAGCGGAGACAATACCTGTCAAAATGGCGATTCCGGCAGAGGGACCTTCTTTTGGAACACCCATGAAGGTTGCCAGAACAGCAACATCATAATGTTTGCTCCAGTCGCTATTGATACCAAGTTCTAAATATTTGGCTTTGACGTATTGAGTAGCCGCCTCGATGCTCTCGCGCATGACGCGCTGAATGGAACCCAGGGGAATGATTCTGCCGCTGCCTTTAGTCGCTTGCATCTCGAAACATAAGATGCAACCTCGATCGCCCTCTACTGCTAACCCCAAAACTTCGCCAATTTGAGGTGTATCCGGTAGAGTAATGCGTTGCACCCGATCGCTATCTATGAGAGTTGGAGCAGATTGCTTTCCAGAAGCCATCTCTACGCCAATTTTGACGCGATCGTACTCACCCGGTGCCATCATGTGCAATTGTTCTCGCACCCGCTGGCGTAGTTCGCAGGAGAACAGCAGAACTTCTTCCAATTCGTCGTCTGTGAGGTTGCCATCTGGGTATAGCAATTTCAGCAGACCAGAGGTGGTTTTCAGAATTGCTCGTTGGTCACGCCCGGAGAGTCCTTGAGCGGTTTTGGCAGTATCAATCAGTTTGAAGCGCGATCGTACACTGCCAATTAAGTCCACCCGACGCAGTTCGTGCATAATTTCGCAGAAGTAGTCGGTGATGAAGCCGTAGTCTTTGGCATAGCTGTCGGGACGGAGCTTAGGGATTTCCCAACCCGGTAGGTAGGCATGAATGCGATCAAGAAAGGCAATCACCTGGAGGAAATCGGGTAGTGGCTCGAACAGGTGGTAATACTTTTCGTGGGGTTGGTTGCCCTGCACATCCAGGTTGCCGACAAACACAAGGCTGGCAAAGGCAAGCATCTCTTTCTTGCCCCGGCTGAATTTAGCATCCTGCATATAGCCCTGCATGATGCTGACCAGGGCTTTGGGATCGGTAAAGTCAGTGTTGGCAATTTCATCGAAGACGACTGCATCACGAGTACCAACTTCGCCAATTTTGCCACTGTTGAGGTTGATGAAAAGCTGTGCTGGGGTTGCCTTCCCTCCAGACAAAACGTGAGCGTAGTAGGAAATGTTGCGGTAGAGGTAGGTCTTACCTGTCTCACGGGGAGCCAGTTCTACCTGGTTGACGTTGGTTTCGACGAGGGGATACAGCGACAGAGGTAGAGTAGCTTTTGCCTACGGGTCATAAATTCTGGATCAAGCCCGCAGGAGTTGAGCAAAATATCGATCCACTCGTCGGTGTCGAACTCAGAGCGTTTTTCGATGAACTCGTCTAAATTGATAACGCTGACCTGGAAGGGGTAAAGCCAGTGATCTTAAAGGGACGGATCTTTTTGTTGTGAATCTCTGTTTCGTCGTAGGTCAGGTCGATCGTGCCCCACATCCCACCGGAGAGTAGCATCGGGTATTGGCGCACGATACTCTCTGGAATATTGACGAAGTCTTCGTTGATTGCGCCGATCGTTGCCCAGTATTTGTCTTCGGTTTCGACCAGGCGCACTTCCAGGTTGGCAATAACAGAGTGGTGGCGGTTTTCCCGGATGTAGTAGCGAATTTTTTCGGCTTCGGCTCCGTGAACAAAGTTCTCTTTTAAACGCCGAACAACCTTCTCCATGTCTTCATAGAAGGTTGCCTCGTCGCAATAGTTATCAATGAGGTATTCCAGCACGTAGCGTGGGAATTCGTCTACGCCAGTGTTGATGGTATGGGCTTTGTTAACGACTTTGCCCCGAAAAACATCCTTGAGCTTGTTGTTCATTGTCTAACCCATTTTCTGGCAGTCACTGGATCCCCGATGCAAATCAGGCTGTATCAAGAATACTGAAATCTCCTACCCGTTGATTTGAGTAGCCGATTTAGCAGTCTGCTCCAGCACAAGGATTATAAGCGACACGACAATGGACACCCTAATCTATGAAAAACTCAAAAGGATAGATTTAACTCTATCCTTTTGCGCGAAAGCTAGTGGTTACGGTTCTTTTATGGTTGAGGCGATCGCTGCGACAGTACAGAAGCGGCAATGTCTTTTGCGGTTTGACTGGCTGACGGGTCATTCAGAACATCACCTGCTAGGCTGGCGACTTCAGCACTGGTCTTGCGGTTAGTGCCGGAGGCTTGGGATAAGGCTGATGCGGCGAGGGTTTTGCTGGCATCGCTGTACCGCTTATCCTGTAATACTTTTGAGGCGAGACTGGCAACGTCTTGACCTGTTTTACGACCTTTGCCCATAGAAAACCTCCAGGAGAATTACTTATAGAACAAGCGTACTTTATGAATTTTCTGTGTTCTTCGTTAAATTCACTGAAGAATTTTAGGAAGTAGAGAGAATAACTCCGCAAAAACCGTAGGGTTCTTCTGCTACAGATGTTTTGCTCTTTATAGTTCCGTTTGAAGTGGGTCTTGGTAAGATGCTGTCTAAGCAACTGCTGGAGTGAATTGATGTGACTGATCCCCAACGAGATGAGCAAAATCAGCGGAGTTACTGGTTGAGTGTTTTTAACGCTACGACCTGGCAGGAGTTTTTGGATGCTGGAGCCGAAGTGATGGGTTTTCCAGAAACGCAACAAAAAACGGTGCGTCGGATCAAGCAAGGGGATTACCTGCTGGCATACATGACCCGCGTCTCTAAATGGATCGCTGTTCTAGAGGTTACTTCTGATCCTTACGACGAGTTAACCCGTATCTGGAGCCAAGCTCTCTTTCCCTGTCGGGTGAAGGTCAAGACGATCGCCAGTGTCTCTATTGAAGATGGGGTTCCTGCCCTGTCGTTAAGCAAGGATTTGCGGATGTTTGACAATCTCAAGTCGGCAAACTGGGGGCTTCTATTTCGCACCGCACCACGGGAATTACATCCCAGCGATGGGGAGTTGATTACAAAGGCGATCGCCCAACTCAATTCCCACTCCATATAACTCGCTCGTAGTAAACGCTTTAGCGTTTTCATCTCAAGACATCTAACGACTGAAGTCGTTACTACGAACTATTTTTTTCTTACCTTTTTCTCACGAGATAGCATTCTTACGCAGACCTGGTAGTCTTCCTCGACATCGACCATGAGTTCTTCGGAGAGGTTGTCGAGGTTGAGACCGCCTTGTTCGTAGAGGAGTTTGCCTTGTTCGTAGAGACCTGTGCGTTTGCAGTGGCGAATCCATTCGGCAAGGGTGGGGTCGTTGGGCATTTCGCGGGGTGGAATGGCAAGACCTTGTTCTAGATAGGAGAGGAAGCGTTTGACGCGGCGGTTTGTGCCTGCGGCTCTAGCACTGGTTTTGGCTTCGGCTTCTTCATCGGTGATGGGAAGTCGGTAAGTGCCCGTGGGAGTTTTGTAAAAGTAGTCGAGGAGCCAGTCTTGCAGTTGGCGACGGGGTTTGTCTTTGGTGGGAACTGCGTAAATATAATGCTCAAACAGGTCGGAATAGTGTACGCCTTCTTCAACGGGGTGCTGCTGTAGCCATTGGTTGATAAACTGCCCAACCTTTTTGGCAGCAGCGTCTTCTTTGGCAGACTCGGCAGCATCCATTACTGCTTCTTCTGTTTCTTTGAGATACCAGCGGCGAATTTCGTGAGTGCCGAATAGGTCTGGGTCTTGCGGCTCAAGCAGGTTTTTCATCAATGGCTCAACCACAACTTCGCCAACTTGCTCTAGGAGTTCATCAAAGTTGTGTGCTTCCATCTGCCCAGAGCGCACCATGCGGCTGACGACCTGATCGTAAATACGATCTTTGGTAGAACCAGGATTGGCAGAGAGATAATCGCGGATGATGGTGCGAACTTTGTCGCTGAAGGTAGTGAGATCCTCATCACCTGTGAGAGCGATGTCTGATGCGACTTCTCCGGGTTTAGGTTTGCGGAAGTTGATAACGAGATCGCGTTTTGTGACTTTATCTGCAACGATTTGATTGTATGATTTGGAATCAGTGTCAATAAACAAAGCTGAACCAGACTTATCAACAACAAAACCTACCTCAGCCATAATGTCCTGAACTAATGACCAAGTACCTTCTGATGTGTCGTGATAGCAGAGGGAAAGCCATCTCCCAGGTTTCAAAACCCGAAAACACTCAGACATTGCATAACGCATTCCACTCGCCCAATCAATTTCTGTTTTGCCTCGAATTGCATTAATAATAATCTCCTCATCATGCCAATGAGTATCAGTATCTAACCATGCTTCCCAAATGAAATTTAATTCACCATACTGAACTTTATCTGCATACGGTGGATCTGTAAAAATGTAGTCCACACACGAAGAAGCTATTTGAGAACAGTCGGAACATGTTTGTGTAGAGATATTAAAATCTGTTTTTATAGATGCAATTCCTGCATTCATCGCAAGCAAGATCTCTTTCAATTTATCAGAGTAATTGACTAGAGCATTTCTTTCCTTGCACATCTGAGGTAAGTAGTAGGTTCCAACCATAATTCCACCACCACCTTCTTTGTGGTGACTCATCTTACTCAAGTGCAACATTGAACCTGTTAATGCTAGTAAAGCGAGATCTCTAAAATCGGGTATATCAAACTTTACCGCTTCATTTCTAATGACTGACAAAGCCCATAAATTGCGCTTGGTAAAAGATCCGCTACTCTTCTAAAATTTCTTCCTTCACGCCATTCTGCTCCCCAGGGTTTTGAATCATCCTCAACGTTCATCATTTTTGCAAAGGGTACCAATGAGGAATTTCTCTGCTTTCAATTTCTCTAATTTTTGCTAAATCGTATCTCTCAAAATACTCACGTTTACGTAAGTCTAAATCATTGTGTTTACGATGATTACGCTGTGGTTTACATCCTGACAGACACAAATAACTTACTGAGACTGGAATCGCACCAAATTTTTTAGTTCGAGTACTAATCTCTTCAACTAAACCCTTTTCGTAACAATGAGGGCAAGCTGTTACTTTCTTAAGTTTGCCTGCTGCGGTTTGCCCTTGTGTCTCCACGCAATCAAAAAGCGGAACCTTGTTCAAGCAACGGGGACATTGAAACACCTGTGAATAAACAGTGTAAGTCGTTGTTGCTTCCCCATCACAACGATCGCACTTCGTTTCATACAGCCAATCAATCTCCGGCTTTACCTTCTGCTTTAGTTCTTCAAACGCATCTTGCAATTCATTGACATCCACTGGAGTGCAATAGTTTTTGGTGATAAAGGTTGCCGCAGGGCTACGATCGATGGCGATCGCCTTCCGTCCCTCCATCAATGCTGCTAATGCCGTTCCCCCGATCCACAAAATGGATCAAGCACCAAGTCTCCCGGTCTTGTATAATGCCGAATGTATTGGCGAATCGCATCATGGGGCTTTTTCGACCAATAGGTGTGCATGTTATAAATTGCCGTCGCCTTTGTCGTGTTGATGGGTTTATCAAAGGCGGGCACTGCATAATCATCCGTCTCTGGGTCGTAGGGGTTCTCCTGTAAGTGCGCCTCTACAAATGCCTTCAGATTTGGGTTGGGCTTATCACCGGAGTAGTAACCTTCCGGCATCTGAGGCACATCGATAGAAAAGAGGTTTGTTTGGCGCGGCATAGAGGATATGTAGGAAACAAATTATCAGACAAATCGCAGTTAATCCAGAAGCGTTGGGTCGATTCCCAATGCAATTAACTGATCGGGGGTAAAGCCTTCAAACGGTCTGCCAATTGTTGCCGCTTGGCAGCTTCCTGGTCTGCTTGCTCTCGTCCCGTCAATAATAGATTGCCCTGCTCATCCCACCAACGCAACCAGGGCTGCTCAGGGTTGTTAAGGAACGTCCCCGCCACACCCCTAACTCAACCTGCATTGGTGCAATTGGATAGTGCCCCCGCTCATTAGGTGCCATGCGCTGGTAATTTGTATCCACCAGATGATAAACCTCCAACTCACCCTGACTGATTAAATAAATCCCATAATAGGGAATTCGCATCACCTGCTCGTAGACCCAAAACTTGCCGGGCTTTCCAGATTCTCTCGTCTCACTTCGAGACAAAGGTGTTTTATCTCGTTCCTCGCTGCCGTCTCCCGATGCAAATTCCAGGGCAATTACTGGCGTAATATACTCTCGCCACAGCACATAAGAGCGGCGTACCACACCATTGAGCAGAGGTGGCACATTTGGCACATAAAACCAGTCTGGAGCCTCCGCCCCTTTCTCCGGGGATTCATCTCGCGCCAATAAATCCCGCAATCCTGACCGATCGCGTATTGCCCATCTGGGTGCAAACATTGGAGAACTGAGGCGATCGAATCCGTCAGGATAAGGCTCTGGGGATGCTCCTGGAAATTCTTCACAAATGTGCCATCAGACTCCGGTAACTGGGTGTGGTCAGGAAATTGGGGGAATCTCCTGTGGGATCAGGATTTCTGCCATAGCGATCGCCTGCTCAAGAAATTCTCTCTATCTTAACTAACGCATCCCCTTCGGCATTAGCCCCAAAATGTTTCCTAAACTCGTTGGCACCCGACGCACAACCTTTTCCACATTAAGCTTGACCGAAAATGGCTTGGTTTGCGAGTTTCGCGCCATTTTATGTCCATCCCGATAGCTAACCGTGATGGTGAACAGGCACTCCATCACCCCTGACTTATGCTCCTCTGGCGTCGCCTTCGACGGATCTGGACGGAAGCGATAAACAACTTCACTCCCTGAAGACGAGACATACGTTACCTGGCGCGGCAACGAGACATGTTCAGAGCCACGACCGTAGGAAGCGTCTACCTCCACCCGCAACTCCTCTGACCCAGCACTGCCCTTTGTCGTGCGGGTCAGGGGCATCCGCAACTCGATCTCTTCCCCTTCCACAACCGATTCAGGTCCACTAATCTCATCTAGGGTCAGCGATCCCTTGACCCGTGCCTTCACCTGCAACACCACCATCGGGATCATTAGTTCTTGAATAGAGATACCGCCATGAGAGTAGGCATCTGGGTTGTAGTGAGCTGTCTTACCAGGCAAACTGGGACGGCTGAAGGAATAGCCCACTTTAGGAAATACCACTGCCCCATAGGTTTTATTAATGAGTTGACCACTCTTTTTCGTGTAAGTCTCTGTTTTTGGCATTCCTAACTGTTCAGGGGTAAAAGCAACGACATTGCTGCGTACCTTAGCTGGAGCATTGGCACTTGCTAAAGGCACTCGTAGCGAACAATTTAGGTAAGAACAATCGCCTGGATCATTCAGATCAGCAACATCAAACCATAACGGTTGCCGCCCCACTGGACCAAATCCATGATCGGCTGTGATAAACACTTTTGTCCCTGAGGTGAGAGACCGAACGATCGCCATCACCTCTGTATCAATCAAATTCTTCAATTGCTGCTGATAGATAAAGGAGAGCGATCGGGTAGGCACCTCCCGTCCATCCGGCAACTTTTTAATCTTCATGTCATGGAGTTCTTTATCACAGAACTCGAAAATGACGTACTCAGGTTGCTCGCTCGATAACGCACCGTTTCACCAATACCTGAGCCTTCCGGGAAACTGTTTCTACCTCCCTCCATAACCAAACTCTCGATGAAGGGCTGATTTTAGATGAACGTTTTCTGCCTTGCGATTAGTCAGGTAGGTTTGCGGTTCTGCTCCCGCTGCAAGTGCCCATCGAGAAACGTGAGTTTCGGAGGGCAGAATAGAGATTGCTGGAAAGTCATGCAGCAATTTCATGTGGCTTTCCAACATCGGTTTGAGAAACTCATCCCAAATGTCGTAACGCATCCCATCAAACACAAATACGACCGCTTTCTCAGTCTGTGGATCCCAATAGGGCTTAAGGCAACGCCGAATAAATTGGCTAGTCAGATATACCTCTCCCTCTTTTGCCAACCAGCTTGGGTACTGGGTCGCAATCAAATCCTGAAAACGACGATTCATGTCGTCTAAATACTGATGTACCTCTTTAGTAATCTGCCGAATGCGATCGCGGATTCGTCCCAAGGCATTGCTGAAAACTGACGGAAGCTCCTGCTCTGATCGCGGCAAAAGTTCTGCGTTATAAACCAACCGCTCCAAATCAGACAGATAATACTCCAGGCGATTCAACTGCTTTTTATTCCAGGCATCCCAGAAGAACTTAAGCGTCAACTGCTCTGTCTTCCTGACAGTTAATGTCTTTACCGTATGTGAGAGGGTTTCCTTAAGCTGCTGAATATCGATTGAGCGCTGGTAAGCTTTCTTTAAATCAGACCAGATTGTAGTTGGACGAGTATCAATCCAGCTTGGAGCAAGGCTGGGGTTGTCAGGAAATAGTATTTCCTCAATTCGAGTATGGTGGTCTTCTGAAGGTTGGGATGACAGCAGATTATCGAGTGCCATCAACAATGCCAGAGACCGAAATAGGGTAGAGTACTGCTCCTTCTCCGCTACTGTGGTAAAACTATCGGGTTGGTGCAACTGAATTTGATCCAGTAACAGAAACTGAAGATTATCTCGGCTCAAAGAAACTTCGACCGCTTCCAAATCCTGATCGGCTTGTACGGGGTCGATCGCAACCAACTTAGGAGCCGCTTCCCGCAAAATCTCCACACTCGCTCCTGATAGTTGAGACAAGGTTGGATCAACATTAGCCAAGAGCAGATTCCAGTTGTCGGTATGCTGCGCCAGAATCACTGACAGGTAAAATGCGCGAATCACTAAATCGGCATCACGAGACGCAAACCAGCAAAATGGCTTTGGTGCCTTTTCTAGCTCTGCCCGGATTGGCTTGGTCACTTCTGGAGCCAGTTCCTCCAATCGCTCCAAAGCTTCATGACCTAGTAGCCCGATCGTCCAATAATCTTCTGCACTCAATTGTTTAAATGCAGAATCTGCGACTCCTAAGGACGCATAAGCAACAATTTTCTTAAAATCATCATCTGTAAATCGCTTTGCATCTGCCGTGCGGAGGTTTTGGTATGCCCGTAAAACTCCCTCCAGATGGCGAACAATCAAGCGAGCATAAAGCGGATCATTGACCTCATGAGACCAGTTGGGGTCACCTGTCTTCTCAATCAAAAATTGGCGTAAGTTAAGCTCAATTCGTGCCTCTGGAGGAGTTTCTGCCAACAAATCTGGATAGAATGGCGGCGGCGCTTTGGTCACTGAGGAATGCATCCGTCGTCGTGCGGGAGCACGATCGATGACTAGCAGCTTTTGCGCTTTGGCAGCGATCGCTAATTCATAAAGTTGGCGAAAGGCTAGATTTGTTGCGGCTTTGACTACTGTAAAACCATTCTGTGTGGCAAAGCTGTCAATCGCGCTGTCGGCTTCAGCTAATAACCATAAAGGGATCCACGAGCAAGACTCGTGGACTGTCTTTAACGACTTCTAGTTTGGATAGCGCCCAGTCTCTTAACATGATCCACTTTCCTCTCTAGAATTACTCAATTTGCAAAATTGGGAGCGTATCGTCATCGTCTTCGATGCTGCTCAACTGCTCCTCTAAATATGCTTGAAACTCCTGAGCGATCGCCCGAATCTGATCCTTCTGAACAGTAGTACTACTGGGTTTAAAGTCAGATATCTTCACTGTTTTAACGGCAATCCGCTTCAGATAGCGATTAACCACACCCACAATTCCAGGATCTTTTAGACTGGTCGATACAAGATAGTTACGAATCTCCAAGAGGGTTTTGCATTCTAGAAGAGAGGCAATAAGAGGGTCAGAGACTCCCTGTTGCAAACGATCCTGGACACTGGGGTTTTGAAAAACCTCAATTTTACGTTCTATTGTCTCTTCCACCAATGCACGGGCAGCCTCAACTGCTAATTCTGCATCTGCAAGATGGGCAGAATAATTTTCAAAGGTCAGTCCACATTGGTGTACTGGCTCAGACTTGAGCGATTTCTCGACAGATATCCGAGATGGATCTTTGCAAGCAAAGATGCTGGCACTAAGGTGAGTTAGTTCCTGCTGAGTGCGATCGTAAACTTTAGGTTGTAGGGCTGTAATACCCTCAAGGATCTTCAAAGCTTGCAAATCATTGCAGTTAAGAAGCGTCTCAATCTCCTGACGACAGGTATCCAATTTATTCATCACGGAGTCGTGCAACGCCACATAAACCGTTGCATACTCCTGCATTAGAGCACCAACAGTTCCCACCTCTCCTGGCTGTGGTGGGAACTGCCCAATCAACTCCGTTTTGAGTTTTACATCCGAGTCAATGTAAGGCTTGAGATTACTGAGCTTGGAAGCTACTTCAGCTTGCGCCGCATATACACTCTGTAGATCGCTGATTTCTGCAGGAATTTTAGTGCAATAGGCATAAGCCGTTTTTAAGTCCGCTTCCGAATTCAAAAACTGTTGAATGTCACGATAATTTTTGAGCCGATTCGCCAAATCATCTACTTCAGCTTGAGCCGCAATATTCTTGCTAAAGGCTCCATATCCCAATGCCTCTTGTAGCCCATACAGGAGCAGGTTAATGTCGTTGCCACTTTCAATATCTGTTATGAAAAGGGTTGCAATTTGCTGAACTTCCTTTTCATAGGGATTTGCTGCATTCAATGCCTCAAACAAGCTTTTCGCTTTATTGAGCACTCGAACTGCTTCTTTGCCCTCCTGGTTAAATAACTCCCTCAGTTTGGTTCGATACTCAGCAATTTTGGCATCATCATGAGTGGCTGAAATTTCCTCACCCAAAAGCTTACTCGCGTAGGGGCTAAGAATTTCCCAGTTCTCTGGTTTTGCCATCTTCTGTACCTCTGTCAAGGCATCCAGTACCTTAACGGAGAAATCGATGTCCCCAATATTGGAATAATCAATAAAGGAGTCTACTAATGCTGATTTGGAGCTGAGGTGAATCCGAATTTTGCCCTGTTGCACCAGGCACAGCAGGTAGATCTGTACCATTCGGCGGGTTAAGCCATAATTTTTGGGTCCCCAATGCCCATGAAGTTCTTGTAGAGGGTTTCCATTTTCATGGTCTGACCATCATCGATTAAATAGTTATCAATAAATGACCATATATCTTGGGCATGAGGATTATCAGCAATATCAAGCTGCCGTTCAGCACTCTTTTTCATAATCTTTAGCCCAAAGCCAAAGTTTTGAGCAGCGCTGATATTCTGGTTAGGCTTCGCGCCTTTAGGAATGGAACCTGTTTTGACAATTCCGTTAATGACCTTTACCCCTTCCTCCTTACGCAGCGTGAAAGGAGCATCAAACTTAATATCCCTCGATTCATAGGTTGCTGTTAAAACCCTATCAACCAATGGGGACAGTGTGCTAGCTAACCCTCCAGCAACCCGAAACTCCATTTGGGTAGTATTCAAAGAGTCGATCCTACCTCTCGCATAGCT
Source organism: Kovacikia ellensis JS3 (assembly GCA_034541955.1). Lineage (GTDB taxonomy): Bacteria > Cyanobacteriota > Cyanobacteriia > Leptolyngbyales > Leptolyngbyaceae > Kovacikia. The sequence continues at coordinate 23,249 of JAVYJL010000004.1, forward strand.
GTTCTCAATCACCTTGGCAATCTTTGCCATATCAGATTGAAGGGTATTCGCTACCCAGTTAATCACTGCAACAGCATCTTCGGTATCTTTACCCTGATAGTCTGCCACCAGTTTTCGATAGGCAGCAAAATCTAACAGGCGATCGCGTTCTTCTGAAGTAAATTCCTCCGGAACCCACATTAAAACACGTGGATCTTTCCGCCGTGCCAATAACTTCGTAACCGTTGCAGCAGGCACGGGCTTCCTACCAATGAAGACAGCAAAATCCTGGTCAGTCTGTGCTGTATCAATTTCTGGTAGTGGCAGATCATCAGTTGCAATCTGCCCCAAATCCTTCATGGCAACAGAGCCAAATATTTGTCGGCCCTGCCAGGCGACCTCTAGTTCTTGGGGTTTAGATGCAAGATCTAAAAAAATAGATTTAACCCCATTAGACAAATCGAGGCTCATCTGTCGAGTTCTCACTGTCCAGGTATCCAAAGACAACAGGTGCTCCCTCGCCTCTCGTTGCATCACCTCGTTCGACTCTGCTAAGTCACGAGCTTTACTAAATTCTACGCGTGGGTCAACACCCGTAAAAACTGGATCAAAGCGGTAGCGAGGTTGCCCATCATCGTCAAAATTCTGGGCAATTTGTCTTAGTTCCTTCTTTAAGTTCTCAACTAGCGTCTCATAATGCTGAATATTTTCATCTGGGTTCGCATCTGGACTACGCTCAATCAAAACTGAGTTAGAAATTTCTTCCGGGTTAATCCCTTGCTGCCGCGTGCGCGAGACATGATACAGAAACAGAGTCTGAATGACCTTAATTGCTTTATCCCGATGAACTTTGAGTGCTCCTTTCGTAAGACCATCAATTTGGCGTTTGCAAGCTTCGTAAGCGACGTAGTCCTGCTCTCGCTTGGTCTTAATTGCTGCGATTCCAGAAAGAACACCGCTGGGATCTTCTTCGTAGCGCACTGCTTCATCAAACAGCTCCCACAATCGAATCAGTTCTTGTCCCTGGTGCTTAATCTGATTCCTCAGGGTTTGGTGCATAAAGTGAATAGCGGAACGGGCAGTAGTCAATTCAGACGTAATTGCCCGGAGAACCTCTAGCGCTGGCTTATGAAATGGGAAGAAGTGACTGAACTCCTCCAATCCAATGCTGTTAGGCCAGGTGAATCCGCGTTTGTAGTAAAGGTAGTAGTTGGCGATCGCTGAAGGGTCTTTAATCTCTCGCACTCGCGAAAGCACAATGTTGTAATAGTCCTTATCACCCTCCAGCAGTTTAACGAGTTTCAGGCGATCGTCAGCAATGATATTTTTTACACCCATCTTGCTTTCAAGCGCCTGCTGTGCCGAACAAACTGTCCAAATTGGCAGATTATGAACTTTTGCTAGGCGATTAGACAACACAACTAGTGTTTTCTCATCATCTACCCGCTGATCCTCATCCCGATTTTTCATAAACAGTGAAACTTCATCCAGCACCAGCAAGACACCGCTGTATCCTTCTGCCAGAATGGTTTCGGTCATGTGTTTAAGAATGTCTTCTGTCTCGGCTGCAATTTGGGGTTGCATACCTAGATCTTCGGTGTAGAAACGCCAGAGCTTGTTACCACAGCTTCGCTTATACTCTGGTGAACGATTCTGCTGGATTGCCCTGATAAAGTCGTCGATATCCTCAAATTCATCCTCATCGAAGAACTTAGGATTCCTCAAGAATTTTTTTAGGCGATCGCGGTAGAGATCCTGATCAGCGATGAATTTGTCCGCTAATAGTTCGGCAGGATAGAGGGAGAGATTTTTACCGAGTTCAGCCTGAATTTGCTTTTTAGCAGCGTCTAATATATATTCTGCTAGCCTACCCCTTTATTGGCTGTACCAACAGTACCGCCTCCAACACCTACAAGAGTCATGACGATGACAAAGATACCCTTTTGCCATTCATGCTCTTAGTCTTTAGCCCGTCTTCCCAAAATTGGTATAGCGATTCCCGCTTACCCCGATTAGCTTTTGCTCCTTCTGCTGCACTAACGACCAAGCCTGCTGATCCCCCAAAGCTAGAGCAGACAGAAAACAAAGAAGATGAGATTTTCCTGATCCAAACTCTGCCTGAATCCAATATCCCTGTCCGATCGGATTATCTTTACGTTCAGGCTTATAGGGTGCAGCGACATTACGAAGAATGTCGTTGAGGAATGGTCGAACAGGATCAATCTGAAACTCCTCAATCGTCTGAAGTTCAGGTTGCCTTTCTCGAATTGCTTCTGGGGAGTTGGAATTAGCCCAGACGTGTTGCTCTAGCGAGTAGACAGAAATAATACGATCTGGAGTCGTACAAATCTCATCTAAAGTTTTACGTGCCGTTAAGAGAGTATCTGATCCAGGCATAGCTAGTCCTTCAACTCCCAGAGGTGATTATCAGCGATTAAATTCGACGGGAGGGAAAAGCCTCCTTTCTCAAAACTAGGAAAAAGAGCGATTCGACCACTCTCTCTCCTCCCTGGCAGAAGCAATAGAATTCTATTGTCATCAGTTGCAAGGGTACGGAGTAAGTTCAGCTCCAGTTGGTAGGAAAACAAAATCTCCAGATTGGATAGTACTAATAGGCCTCTATCCTTAAGCCGTTTGCGTAAAAATGTCTCAAACGCTTGTTCTACACGCTTAGTAGTTGGTTCTGGCCGTTTTGCCTCATTTTGAACCAACTCAATAAATTCATGATCAGGAATTGCCTCTAAAATACCTTGATTAACAGAGACGGCAGGCGGAAAGGCTCTTCCGTCAGGGGTTTTAGCCTCCTGAATCTTTTGGCAAATGCTGTAAGGGTGGAATAGGTACCTAGCACCCCATACAAATGACGACCACTTGCGATGGAAAGCTTACTTCTAAGTGCCTCAATAATTTCGGTATCTTTCACGCAATTCACTCAAGTGGAAGGAGTTTAAGATGGCTCACCTCATAGCATTCCCAACAACATAGTTCGTAATAACAGCTTCAGCGATCTAGCTTCGACAAGGGTCTCAATCGCTAAATCAACTACTACAAACCCTTTCCAGATAGATGATCAACAATCTCAGCCAAAGTCCACCGCGTTGTAAACTGCCGAATGTTATCGATCTCTGAAATTTTGGCTATGATGCCCTGATTCCGGAGTTCATAAAGAGAGGAGAGGATGCGGTCGGGGTTCCATAACAAAGTTCGTATTGCCTGATTCTTTTCTAACTTAGAAATATCGTACATGCCAGGTTCTGGAAACTCGCTATGAATAATAAAAGCAAATGAAGGTAACAAAATATTTCGATAAGCAAACGATACTTTTACTCGATCGGTCTTGACGAAACCGGAAGCAGAGAAAGCTTCAACAACTGCTTGAGCAGAATCTCGGATGCTTTTTGCCCCAGGATTTCGCTCGCTCAGGTAGTCACGTAATTTGTCTCGTTTTAGGTACCCTGTCCCAATAGAAGCAAGGATAAGGTCATCAATAATAGCCAGCATTAACTGTTCTACTTGACAAAAACGGTAGAAGCAAACATCTCGAAGTTCTTGAGTATCAGCATAATTTCTAGCAAAAGTTCTTAGCGCATAGTCAACAGAGCCATCAGGAAACAAACGACGTACAACATAGCTTGTATAACGTCTACGGGTTTCAAAGGAGCTGAAAGGCAAATTATTTTGAAGGAACTGCCGCACTTCTTCAATAGAGGCCGTCTCTGGTAATTTGGGTAGCAGTTCAATCCCCTCTGCCAAAACAGCTTTTGCAAATAACTCGCTTCCTCGCGAGGGCAGTACAGATTGCCTCTTTTCTAATTTCTTTTCCTGGCTAGTTACCTGATTTTTTTCTTTCTTTGTTCGCTTGCCTGAGTTTTTCTTTGAATTTGCTTCATCTACTTTCTGAGAAGGCAGTTCAAAAATAGATGGCTGATCAAATGTGACTTCGTCAACTCTAGTTTTTAGCTCTTCTTTAATCCCATGATGGAGCCGAATCCAGTCAATGAGTTTAAGTAAAGTAGCAGAATTTTCTTTCAATCCCTCTATTTCACAAAGGCGATTGAAATCAGAAGAAAGGACATTCGTTAAATTACCAAACTCACCTATTAGTCGCTGAGCCAAGGGTTGAACATCTTTTTGAGGAATAGCGTAGCAAAGAAGAAGTTCAAAAGAGCTTCCTCTGCTCGAGAGGCATCTTCACCTGCAATAAATCGCTCTCTTAACCTCTGCCTGTGCCCTTTTGCGTCACTTGGTGCCATATGTAAGCCCATAATATAGTTAGAGAGCTTCAGAGGCTAAAGATTCTAATAGCGCGATCGCCTTTTCAAGCTGTTTTTGCTTTTCTGGATCATTCCAGATTTTAGAGCGCTTGATCAACCGATAAGCTTCATCCATCCGGCTCTTCAAAGGTGGAATCTTGGTCTTAAGCTCCTGTGAAGAATTAGCTTTAAGCAAGCCGATGCGCTCTTTGATTTGCACCAGTGATAAATCTTCAATAATCGCCGATTCTAATAACTCTTGCCGATGCCCATCATCTTTAACACGGGCGATCGCCTGCGCCTTTGTATAAGCAATCTTGCCTTGGCGCAAAGCCTCTAACACATCCTGCGGAAGATTGAGTAGTGGAAGCCGATTATTGACAAAGGACTCCCAGGTCATCGTTCCTAGAGCAGCAAATACAGATTGAATTGCCTTATCCTCATCACTGCCCATAACGTTATGGGCAACATTTCCTTTAGCTTCATGCTGCATCCGGTAAAGGAGCTTGGGCACCTCAGATATAGGCATTTGAAGCTTCAGAGATAGAAGTTGCAGAACTCCTTCCGTCTCCTCAGCTGGGTTGAGATCCTCACGCTGTAGGTTCTCAATTAAAGCGATTTGGATTGCTTGCTCATCGGATAGCTCACGAATCACCACAGGTATTTCTGTCAAACCTGCTTCCTTCGCAGCGCGATAGCGCCGCTCGCCTGCCACCAATTCATACTTGTCCGAATCTTCAAGGCTACGGACAAGAAGTGGCTCTAGAATTCCGTGCTCTTTGATGGAGAGTACAAGCTGCTCCATCTTCTCGGGATCAAAATACCGCCGGGGTTGCTGCTTGGGGAAACTGATCAGGCTAATTGCCAGTCTCTCAGGCGATGTCGGAGTTTCCACATCAGCAAATAATGCTACTGGAGCCGTAATTTGTCCTCCAAAAACTCGCTCTCGCTTCCGGGTCATGCTAATTTCTCCAGGTCTTTCGCCAATCCATCCAATATTTTCTTAGCAGGGTGTTTGGGACTATACACTGCTAAGGGAACTCGTTCCATTGAAGCATCTGCAAACACAGTTGACTTAGGGATAAATGGAAAAACTTTACCGAGTGGGGCAAGTTGTTCCCGAATTGCCTCTAGGGTCAATTCATCGTGAGAGTTCCGTCCGTCATACATTGTAGGAATGAACCCAGCAATTTGTAGCTTACGATTTGGCTTAGCTTTGACTTTTTGTAGAGTTTGCAAGAGCATGTCTGTCCCTTGAAACGCCTTAAATTGAGTCTGAATAGGCACCAGAATGTAGTCAGACGCAACCAACGAGATGTAGCTCAGCATCCCCAAACTTGGCGGACAATCAATCAAAATAAAATCGTACTGATCCCGAACTGGCTCCAAGGCATCTTTCAGCCTTGTATCCCGCATATAAGCAGTGACTAGCTCCTGCTCTGCGTCTGAGAGCTTCAATTGAGATGGAACTAGATCCATCCCATGAATTGCTTTGAGGATAGGCAGTTCCTCTTCAGGCACGATCGCATGATACACACTCCGGTCTACTTGCCTTGGATCGATCCCCACAAACGTCGTTAACGACGATTGGGGATCCATATCTACTAAAAGTACTCGGCGTTTTCTTTGGGCTAGGCTATAGCCTATGTTTGAAGCTAGAGTGGACTTTCCAACTCCACCGGCTTGGTTGAAGAGTGAAATAACTCGGCTCACTGGAATGTAGGTTTTAGGGGTAATTTTTTGCTTTATCAGCTTGCACCAGAAGAAGGCACCTGGTCAGACTGAATACGTGATACTAAGAGTTTACGAGATAAGTGAGGAAGTAAATCCAAATTTTGACCAGATTTTGATGAGATGATGGCACTATAAACTGTTGAGTCACGAACGATAGAACCTTAACCGTGAGCGATCGCCTGTTTTCAATGCCCGAAAATTACGATGTTTTCCTGCGTCACCTCAAGGAACGCATCCGAACGGCTCAGGTTAGAGCGGCTCTTGCCGTCAACCAAGAATTAATCCTCCTCTACTGGCAGATTGGACGCTCTATTCTAGAGCAGCAACAACGGGAAGGCTGGGGCACTAAAGTTATCGAGCGTTTGGCAAAGGATTTGAAAAAGAATTTCCAGAAATCAAGGGATTCTCTCGCTCAAACCTAGGCTACATGAAGGCTTTCGCTGAGACATACCCAGATGAGGAAATTCTCCAACGCTGCGTTGGTAAATTACCCTGGCGGCATAACATTGCCCTGATCGATAAGCTAAAAACTCAAGAACATCGGCTTTGGTATGCTCAAAAGGCGATCGAAAATGGCTGGAGTCGAGACATCTTGGTTTACCAGATCGAGAGTAACTTAATCCAACGACAGGGCGAAGCTGTCACGAATTTTGATCGAACTTTGCCTCAACCTCAATCCGATCTTGCCAAACAGTTGATTAAGGATCCTTACAGTTTTGAATTTTTATCGATTCAAGAAACAGCACAAGAACGGGAGCTAGAGCAAGCTCTGGTCACTCAGATCCGAGATTTTCTCCTAGAGTTAGGTGTTGGCTTCTCCTTTGTAGGAAGCCAGTACCATTTGGAAGTTGATGGCGATGACTATTATTTGGATCTGCTTTTCTACCACCTTAAACTTCGCTGCTTTATCGTCATTGATCTCAAAATGACTGAGTTTTTGCCAGAATATTCTGGAAAGATGAACTTTTATGTCTCTGCTGTCGATGACCAGATGCGGCATTCGACGGATAATCCAACGATTGGGCTTATCTTATGTAAATCCAAGAGTAAAACGAAGGCAGAGTATGCTTTACGGAATTTGAACACACCGATCGCCGTTGCTACTCACCGACTGCCCAAACAACTAAAAGAGAGCTTACCTTCGATTGAACAGCTTGAGATGCAATTGGAGGCAATTATCTCTGAATTAGAAAGTGACCAGGAACAGTAGCGTTTTGCAGGTTAATCGGTAGCTCAAATTAGTGCCAGGTTCACTCTATTTGATTAAACTTTCACAGCATTAACCAGCCATACCCCTCGACCATCATCGTGGACTGCTGTTTCAATGCCAATCGGTAAAGACTTGGGATACCTGCCATATCCTGCTTCAACGTCTTGCGGCTCAAACACTTCCGCGCCCCACCCATATCCTGCCAGCAGTTGTTTTGGATCATCGTGACCGAACTGCCAATGCCGTACAACTCTACCTCGATCGGCTTTTCGTGCTCGCTGCCCAGCCAAAACTGATCCAACTTTGACTCCATCCATCCCTAAAACACTACCAGCAACGCTCAATTCAGAGAGGAACTGGAGTAGTCGATGGACTTCTTTCTCCTGCAAATACATCACCACTCCTTCCACTAACCAAAGGGTTGGCACTGTAGTCTGATACCCAGCATCAAGGATCGCTGTTACCCATTTCGCATCTGGAGCAGCCAGATCTCCAGAGACAGGTCGATAGATACAAGCTGGGGTAACGTCTTGCAAAACTTGGGCTTTGTACTGCAACACTTCTGGGCAATCCACTTCATACAGGATCGTGCCGGGTGCCCATGCCAGCCGATACGATCGTGTGTCGAGTCCCGCTCCCAGGACAACCACTTGCTTGTACTCAGCCAGCGTCGAGTTAAGGAGGTCATCCATAAATTTTGTGCGAACCGCAATGTAGCGAGTTCGTTTGGTAATCACTTGCTCTAACGGAACGGCTTGAGCTTGAGCAACCTCTCTCCACCGAGACAGTAAGGCATCAACTTCATCGCCTGCCAGAGCAGCTGCATAAGGATCTTGAAACAGGGGAGCAGAGTGGAGCTGCTCGATCGCCCGCTTCGCCGCAACAATTCGTGCAGTATAAGAAACTGGATCGGAGGATTGAAATTGAGGTAGGCTACTATCCATTAATAAAATCTCGCTCCTACCGTGACTCCTTAATGTTTTAGCAAACAACTCGGCAGCAAATATTGGCGGATGTAAACTATATAAGTCTAGGTTAAGCAAGGAAATTACTTATGGTCGATCATGTTTCCCTACCAAGCTATCTCGAATCTTTTGAACTGTTTCAGCAGCATATAAGAGGTCAACTGGATGGCTTATCGACCACGGACAAAGGAAAACGTTTTGCACAATTTGTGAAACAACTCGTTCCTCAATCAGATGGCGGTGCAAATTTTGATGCCCCGGAACTAAATAGCAAAATTACAAATGATGGCGGTGTCGATTTAATAGGAAGAAGTAAAATATCTGACAAGACTTTATATATACAATCGAAACTTTGGGTTGATCGTGCTGACATGATAGATTCAGTAATCAGCAAATTCAAAGCGTTTAAATCCAAGGATGCTAACCAGCTAAATCTTTTTAGTGCTGATGCTGAAAATAATCATTTTATGCTTGTTACCCTGTCACCATTGAAGGGTATTTTGGAACAGTATAAGAAGAAGCAGTATTCTTCTAAAGACTTTTATGATGAATGCATAGCTGAAAACCGTGTTTATTTTGTTGATGGACATGAAATCCTGACTTTAGTTAAAAATGCTTACAGTAAGCTCAATCAGGTTCCTACCGATTTAACAATTAATTTCGAAGTTCCATACATTAGTAAAGACAATGTTTACATTGGCATTCTTTCTAACTTTGAGTTGAAGGAGTTACACAAAAGTTCGGAGACGCTTTATTTTTGAAAATGTTCGTGATTTCTTAGGTATTCAGGATGGCGTAGAAAAGATGGGTAGAACTACGCCGAACCTTGAAATTATAAAAACCATAAAAAATGATCCAGAGAAGTTTTTGTCAAGGAATAATGGACTAGTTTTTGGTGCAGAGTTCGTTGAGCCAGGATTAAATGATAGACAATTGCTTCTGAAAAATGGGAGTGTAGTCAATGGATGTCAAACTACAATGTGTTTGGTAGAGTATTCTGAGCAAGGAAGTTTTGTCGTAGCAAAAATCGTTCAAACTCCAGATGCATGGGACATTACAAAATCAGCAAATTATCAAACTGCTGTGCCTGATATTGACCTCGAACTTGCTAGATATCTTCGACCACAACTAGTAAAGCGGGCAGCAGCAAATATTGGTGTGCAAATTAAAGACGTAGAAAAGTCTGCGTTTCAAATTATAGATGAAATTTATGATCGTAAGATAGCTTACTCAGAGACACGGCTACTTTACATTGGCTTATTTAGTCGCACTCCAAATAATGTTTTTGCCGCTAACTACACGGAGTTATATCAAGAACTGATTGTAAATCTTTACAAGAATAATGTGGATGAAGAAAGTATCTTTGAACTTCTCTTTATTTTACAAGGGCTAACACAAGAAAGTCTCTACGAATCTCAAAACATCTTCTCTAATCCTGCTTATTCTGGTATGTTTGAGCGGCTCTACAAGGAAGACTCTTTATCCTATAGGTGTTTTATCAGTATTTTAGCTTTGTGTGGTGCTGTCACTATAAACATTGCTGAGCGAGAAACAACTATTGAAAAAGAGGTAGCACGAGTCAAGTTATTTCTTGAGAAGTCTGAGACACTTTTGAAAAGTGAGAGAGCAAAATTTCTGAAGTTTCACAAATTAGCGATTAAATTATGGATGCAAGGTCTTTTAGATGAGGAAGATGAAGCAAAGCTGCGTAGGGATATGTACGTGAGTTCTAAGCGTATGAGTTTTACCAATATGTTTAGAAAATTTGTATTGAAGCAGATTTAGACAACTCAATACAGCAGTAAAGCTTTAATCCTACAATCGCCTCCATCGATCCGCTCTTGGTGTTCCTCCTTCTGAATGCCCCCTAAAATAGTGGCATCCCAGTAGAGCGAATCCCATGTGCGATACCTTTGTTGCCCTGTCAGATGCAACCCTCGATGGCTCCGTTATTTTTGGCAAGAATAGTGACAGACCCGAAGGTGAGATGCAGGATGTGGTGACCTTCCCGGCTCAAACCTATGCTCCAGGGCAGAAGGCCCAATGCACATACATCCAGATTTCCCAGGTCAAACACACCTATGGGGTCATTCTTTCCAAGCCCAGATGGATGTGGGGAGCCGAGATGGGTGCCAATGAGTGTGGCGTTGTGCTTGGCAATGAGGCAGTTTGGACAAATCAGCCTTACCAAGCCACTGGGCTATTGGGGATGGATTTAGTCCGAATTGGGCTGGAACGAGGAGGAACTGCCTTTGCTGCTCTACAAGTGATAGTTGATTTGTTGGAACAGTATGGGCAGGGTGGCAATTGTGCAGAGTATTTCTCCTTCACCTACCACAACTCTTTCCTCATTGCCGATCGCCAAGAAGCCTGGGTTTTAGAAACCGCTGGGAAATACTGGGTCGCTGAGCGAGTAATACAAGGGACGCGATCGATTTCTAACAACCTCAGTATCCGAAGTGCTGGAGATTTACGCCATCCCGATCTGGTTCGCGATGCAGTTGCTCAAAGACGATGCAAAGGCGAGTCCGATTTCGATTTTGCCAAACTCTTTTCGGACGGTGGAGTCGAAGATCCTTATCTCCTTACTCCAGGGAAGGACGAGTGCGATCTCTCTGCCAAACGAATCAAGGCAAGTTCACGGTCGAGACAGCAAAATCAATTCTGCGAGATCACCAGGGAGACATCTGTATGCATGGGCAGTTTGAAACACGAGGGAGCCAAATTTCTCGATTAACGGCTCAACAGAACGAACACTGGTTGATCGATCGCCCCTTCCCCTGCCAGCAGGAATATCAACAGGTTGAATTACCAGGAATGGTGAGGCGGGAACATCACTCATCAAATGCCAGCCTACCGACCAAAGGTTAGCAACGTTTGTCCAGTAAACGATTTCGACCTACAAACTCATCACCTTGTTGGTTGCCAAAAAGGAGTTGGTTGTGGCTGAACCTCTTAAAAACCAGTTTGGAATTGATATACCCCGAAAAATAGCTGCAATGATTGCTGGGGTAACTCCTAACTTCGCTACAGAAACCTTTCTGAACGAGGTACGAGATGGATATGATGACCTGGATTTGATGCCACGAGGATTGAAAATCGCAGAGGCACTCCATCATCATTTACCTAGTAACTACGAAGAAGCTGCCAATGTTCTGATCGCCTCATTGGGTCCGAAGCTCGAAGAGACAAAACAGTCTGGAATGGCTCCTTTCCTCTACCTTCCTCATGTTCTATTTGTTGCGAAATACGGGCTGGAGCATTTTGAAATTTCGATGCAGGCTCAGTATGAGTTAACACAACGGTTTACTGCTGAATTTAGTATTCGCCCATTTCTAGAACGATATCCCGAAGCGACCCTGGTACGGCTGAAAACATGGACACAAGACCCCAGCGCTCATGTCCGTCGCTTAGTCTCGGAAGGTACTCGCCCCCGCTTGCCTTGGGCACCTCGTTTACGAGAGTTCCAGAAAAATCCGTACCCCGTTCTGGAATTGCTGGAACTGCTCAAAGATGATCCTGAACTCTATGTCCGCCGTTCTGTTGCCAATAATCTAAATGACATCGGCAAGGATCATCCGTCCTTACTGGTGGAAGTCGCTCACCGATGGTTAGTCAATGCAACCGATGAACGACGTTGGTTAATTCGTCACGCACTGCGATCGGCTGTAAAGCGAGCTGATCCCGAAGCGATCGCCGCTCTAGGCTTTCGTGATGGAGTAACAGTATCGATTGACAAAGTTAGTATTACCCCTCAACCAGTCGTTACTGGGAATTCTATCTCCATTGCCTTTGAAATCACCAACACCGGTTCTCAGCCTCAGCGACTTTTGGTTGATCTGCGGATTCATTTTGTAAAGCGAATCACAAGACCAGCCCTAAGGTTTTCAAGTTAAAGACCGTTGAACTTGCACCCAGGAGACGATACAACTCGGTAAAGCCATTTCCCTGGCAGACATGACAACCCGTAAACATTACCCTGGAAACCATTCAATAGAAATCCTATTGAATGGACAAACAGTTCCCTTAGGCTTCTTTGAACTAATGAGGACACCGCCACCCAGTGATGCTCATGTCCTGAACAACGTAGAGATTTGATGGGCTTGTTTGCCAGCCATCACACCACCTTTGCAGTTTCATAACATTCTGCAAACGAAGGAGCAAAAGGATATTGCTGCACGACGTTACCAACCAATCGAGGAGGAAGTATGAACAACACAATGTATCGATTTGCCGCTGGGGTCGCAATCTCAGCAGCACTCATCTTAGTCTGGCTCAGTCTAGGCGTTGGCATTATCGGGAGAGATGGCGACCCTGCCAACCTGATGTACTTCGGGGTGCTCGCCATCGGGATCATTGGCTCCTTCATTGCACGCTTCCGACCCCGTGGAATGTCCCGTGCGCTGTTCGCTACGGCACTCGCTCAGACATCCGTCACTACGATCGCGCTGACCGCCCAGTTGGGCTACCCCTGGAGTGGACCGCTAGAGCTTACAGGTCTCAATGGCTTCTTTATCGCTCTGTTTGCCGGATCAGCGTGGTTGTTCCGTCGTGCCGCGCATGGGTGATCCGACCAAAACAGGACATGCGTCAACTGCTTACTTGACTGTTAACTTTTCTCATCCTCATCCTCGCCGATCGCCTTCAAATACGCCTCAGCCGCCGCCTGCTTAAACACCCCTTTGGTGTACCGCTGGAAGACGCGATCGCTCCTAATCCCCATCAACTCTTTCCCAAACAGTGGATCAACGCCTCGCCGCGTCACCTCCGTTCCAAAGGTATGCCGGAAGCGATGCGGGTTAATATCCTCCACTCCCGCTATCTTTCCTAATTGCTTCACCATCCGATGCAAGCCTTTGTAGCCCAACCGTTTCCCGGCACTCTTCGGGTCTTGGGCCAGAAACATCGGACTCTCCGGTAGTGGTTCAAACATCCCATCCTGCTGCCGTCGCCACTCCAGATAGGCTTCCAGGTACTGTCTCGCTTCTCGATTGAGCGGCACCTCACTCACGTTCTGCCCCTTGGAGCGATGCACCTTCAAAATCTTGCCGTTCCAATGTTCCACATTCAGGTTAGATGCCTCTGATGCACGTAGTCCATGACTGAGGACTGCAACAACAGCGCGATCACGAATGGCAGTCTTCTCCTCAAACTCCAGTACCTGCCAGATTTGGGCAAGCTCGTCTCCGTCAATGTGGTCGGCTTCCGGCTCTGGCTGGCGTTCCAAGTCGATTGCATCCGTTGGCAAAGGTTTGTTCATGGGATACCCATTGCTCCGTCGTAGCCACCCATAGAATGCCTTCAACGTATTAAGGGCATGATTCACCGAGGTTGCCTTCAGCCCTTTGGACTTCAACTCTCGTCGATATTTACCAATATCACTGGGCGTCACATCGAGCCAGGACTTATGGCACCAAGCGACAAACCTCACCAACTGTCCCCGGTAAACCCGTTGAGTATTGTCCGATTTCCCCGTCTGCCGGAGGAACTCATCAATCTGCCAGTGACGGAGATCCGGTGGTTCTGGTTGTCGGGGTTCCTCCGGCTTGCCGCCCTCGATCGGCACGATGACGATCGGCAAAACAGGATCAGAAGGTGATGAAGTCATCGGCGGGAAAAAGTTGGATGAATTTCAGATAGAGATAACTTCACTTATCTCTATCTGAATATTGTAAGAATATTAATTCAAGGGTGGCAGTTATGCCCACAAAATCGCTTTATGATAAAAGAAATTCTTGATTGAGTGGGTTAGAGCAAGCTATGCCATCCCCGTTTCCTGGTATGGACCCGTATCTAGAGGGTTACCTGTGGGCAGATGTCCACAATGCCCTTGCGGGTAAGATTCGCCAACTTCTCGTCCCTCTCCTGCGCCCTCGCTATACAGTGCGGTTGGAGGTTTATCTGGTTGAGGATACGGCACCCGAAGGAGAAATTGGAATTTTGTACCCGGATGTAGAAGTTCTTCAAAGGCAGCCTGTTGAAGCTCCTGCTTCATCCTCTTCCTCCGAATCAGCCATCGCCACTACACCTGCATCCCTAACATTACCCTTCATGCAGCCCGTCGAAGTCCGGATTCCGAGCATCGAAATTCGGGATACGGCGGGTAATACCCTGGTAACGTCGATCGAAATTTTGTCTCCAGTCAACAAGCGAGAACCTGGACTAACCGCATATCGGCGGAAGCGACTGCGGCTCCACAATGCAGGGGTGCATTTGCTGGAACTGGATTTATTGCGTCGGGGAACCCGCCCGTTTAGTCATCCCCGGCTACCGGACGTCCCTTACCTAATCACACTGACACGCTCGCAATCGAGTTTGGTCGAAGTTTGGCCGATTGCCCTTCGGGATCAATTGCCGGTGCTTCCGATTCCCCTGCGACCCTCTGATGCCGATGTCGCATTAGATTTGGGGCTGGCACTGACAGCCGTGTATGACGAAGCAGCCTACGATTTGTCGATTGATTACGAACAGGTGCCTCCACCCCTGCGCTATCAGAAGCAGAATTAGCCTGGGTTCAAACAGTGGTATCTAGGCTGAGCTGAACCAGAGCGGAGAACCAATGGGAAGGAGAACCAATGAAAAATGCTGGGCATGCTCTTTGCTGACTTCAGAAGAGGCACGGAAGCTACATGATGCTGAGATGGGTGGGGATGGTTGCTGGCGAGAGGAGACTTGCCGGAGTCGCCGTTCCTATTACCGGAAAGGACGTAGTCGTTTAGCACAGCGAAAGACGGCGATCGAAGCAATAACTGTCCCCATCCCCAAATCTCCTATGTGGTGCTGCACACCTATGTGGACCAACCCCGCCACCCGAATGATGAGGTTGTTATTCATGCCATGTGTGCCGAGCTATGGTTGGGAGAAAAACCAGTGGCGATGACCCAACCCCAACATACCTTCGGGCTACCGCCCCGGCTGGTGAAGGAGTACGCTCGACAATTATTGGATGCCCTCTACCAGCACTACGGAAATGGTCGGCGGAGTGGGTTTGAACGGTTTGCCCGCGAAGAACAGCACTCCGTTTCTCAGTGCCCGATCCGTCCTTGCTCCTACCATGCTGAGCATCTTCAGTTTGTGCAGACGGGAGGGCATTCATGAAGGGAGAACAGCTGGAACTGAATCTCTGGGAGGAATTGCGACGGGCACAGCGGATGCCGGAAACGGTTGAGGTGATGCAAATCTTGGATACGATGGAGGTCACAGCTGCTCAACTCCCGGAAGCTGTGCGGCTTCAGTTTACTGGGGAAGCTCTACTTCAGATTGCTGAACTGTGTGCAGCACGGGCAACTGTATTGATGACGGAGTGGGAAGAAGCTTACCGCGATCCAGTCGTGCAGCAGGGCTTTTTACGGATCTCGTGCGTCAGACAATGGCGGTGGATCTGAGTGACTTGATGGAACCAACTCCCCACGCAAGTCCCGTACAAAACGAGTCAAGTCTGCCGAAACAGAAGAGGGGTCCGTCGTTACGGCGGTTGACAAAGCAGCTTTGCTGGCAATGGTAGACCAATTGGAGTCGGAGGCGGCCCTTGAGGAGGAACGGAAACAGCAGGTATTGCAGATCGCCCATGATGAAGATGTGTCACGGTGGATTGAGGCGATTGCCCAATGGTTAATCGCAATACCGACTCATCAAACCTCCTTTGCCCACTTGTGCCAAAGTTTGGGAATGGCAAGGGTCGAGATTTGGTTGGTGTCCTGCTCGGTGAGTTTGAGCTTGAACAGGGCGAGGAGTTTTATAGTAATACGTTTTGTATTAAAGCAACTTCAGCAGATTCATAATTGTTTTGCCATGTAAATATCTGGTTTGCCCAATCCATTTGCATCCGGCATCACCCCGACAATGACAAACCCACCCTTCTGGTAAAACTCATAGGGATGCTGTCGCAGGTTCTGAATCGTTGCAATATGCTTCCATATATTGGGGTAGAGGTTGATTCCTGAAAGCGTCGTTTTCCTTCTTCATCATCCGTTCCTAACCAAAGCGTCACGCCGCCTCGCTGTCTTGCCTGGACTTCGAGATCAGCAACCAATAATCGCCCAATTCCTTGCCCGCGACAATCGGACTTTACGATCAATGGGTACAGTTCCCAAACATTGCCATCGTACTGCTGAATGCCGCCAATCCAACCCAACACCACTCCTGAATCATCTATAGCAATACGACTAATGCGAAGCGAAGCACTTCCCCCTTTGGGGTAATCGCTCGCAAAGGACTTATGAACTTCCTCAAGTGCCTCTTCGAGTGTTAGGTAACCACTGGGTAAGTGTCCAAAACAATCCAGCAGGATCAATGCAACCTGCTCAATGGTGGTAGTATCCTCAGGAGCCAAATCAGTAATTTGCATCAGCCTTGGAATCGGGAAGGGTATTTGCTGTAGCAAACCTTAACGGATTCAGCAAAATTTCTCACTATTATGGCAGTAGAAAATCTCAGTCCAGCCTACCGCATCCACACGCAACGACTGGTTGTACGCTGTTGGAACCCGGGTGATGCACCGTTGCTATCTGCGGCGATCGCCCAAAGTCTAGAGCATCTCAAAGTCTGGATGCCGTGGGCGCATGGGGAACCCAAAGATTTGCAACAGCGCATGAATTGGCTCAGACAAGTCCGTGGCAAGTTCGACCTGGAGCAGGACTTCGCCTATGGCATTTTCAATCTCGATGAAACGCAGGTGTTAGG
Source organism: Kovacikia ellensis JS3 (assembly GCA_034541955.1). GTDB lineage: Bacteria > Cyanobacteriota > Cyanobacteriia > Leptolyngbyales > Leptolyngbyaceae > Kovacikia. The sequence goes on from JAVYJL010000004.1 coordinate 40,072, forward strand.
AGGAACTGGGCTACACACAGGCATCGGCAATGATGCCCTGGAGATTGGCTACTGGATTCATGTTCATCACCTGAATCAGGGATTGGCAACCGAAGCAGCAGCGGCTCTAACCAAAGTGGCATTTACCGTAAATCAGGTAGCACGAGTTGAAATTCACTGTGATCCAACCAACCTCAGAAGTGCAGCGGTTCCACGCAAACTGCGCTTTACTCATGAGGCGACTTTGCGACAACGAGTAGAGAATCATGAGGGATGCAAACGAGATTCCATGATTTGGTCGTTATTTGCAGAAGATTACCTAACCAGTCAAGCGGCGGCAGCCGTCGTTGAAGCGTTTGACGCGATGGGGCAGAAAGTTCTCTGATCCTTGTCTGAATGCCCTGAAGGTTGGAAGACTGTAGGAGGGCGATCTCAGAACGCGAAGTTCCTAAGTTTCCAATGCAGTCCCTGGACAAGCGTTCAGCGTCAAGAAGTACTACCTCAGTAGTGTAGAATCTACAGGGTTTTGGGCAGTTAGACAGCCCAGAGCGGTTTGTTATGGAAGGATAAACTGTGGTTGACCAGGAGTCTTTGAGGGAGGAGGCAGCACGTCTACTTCGTGTTCTTGTAGAAACCCCTTTTCAGGAGTGCCACACGCTGAGCCGGGAATTCCGGGAGTTGCCTAACTGTACTGGTCTCTATGCAATCAAGCACCAGATTCAAGGTGTTTTGTATATTGGCAAATCCGGTAATATTCGCTCCAGATTGCGAGGAGGTCACAAGGCTCTAGGTTGGGCATTTATTGATCGCCTTGATCCCGATAACGTGCGGATTGCCGTTGCCCGGCTGTCTTTCCCCTGGGCTAGGTTATCATTACAGTTAGAGCAAGTCGTGCTACGGCAGGTTCGACCACCCTATAACGATCGCATCGCTCAGGAGGATTGATCTGTGCTGACCTCCAACTTCAATACCCAATCTCAGATTTTTGCCTCTCTCCCTGAGCTAGTGCAGGAGGCGATCGCTGCCTATGCAGATGCAGCAGACCTATTACCTGATGCGGTGATCCAGTTTGCGATCGCTCATTTTCTAGAATTAGAATATATTTCTCCTAACAACAAGCAAAATCCTCCTAAGACTGGCAATGTCTTAGATGACCTTCCAGGCTCACTCCGGCATGAGATCGGAAATTATGCTGTTGAGCAGGAGATACCGCCAGAATTTGTGATTGAGCTGGCGATCGTCCACTTCCTTGACCCTGATTCTGTCACCTTTGATGACTGCCAGGTTGGGCTGCAACGAGATCGCATAGAACTGTTGCGCCATCAAAAGCAAGTTCAGCAACAAGCTGCTGCTTGAATGATAGGTTTGACAGAAATTATTGCTTGCATCGCCAATGTGAGCTTTAAACTTTCAGATACAGCGGCGTTGTTGCATAAAGAGGGGTTGCGGAGGGCAGAGGGATGGTAGGTTGTAGTTACCACACCGCAACATGCCATGAAACCTCAATACCGCATCCGCAACTGGTCTGAGTATAACGCTGGACTCAAGCAGAGGGGAAGCCTCACCTTGTGGATCGAAGACTCCGTTCTTGAACAGTGGATAATCAAAGCGTTGAGCGGCAAACCCGGTGCGTCTGTCCTCTACAGTGACCTTGCCATTCAAACGATGGCGACAATCAAAGCCATCTATCGTCTGGCTGGACGGCAGTGCCAAGGCTTTCTCGAATCAATTTTCGAGTTGATGGGAATCGACCTACCGGTTCCAGACCACAGCACCCTGTCTCGGCGATTGGGTCAACTATCGGTTGAACTGCCTGTTTTGCCAAAAGAGGGTGTTCGCCATGGGGTGGTAGATTCGACGGGGGTGAAAGTGTATGGGGAAGGAGAATGGAAAACCCGTCAACACGGCGTGAGTAAACGACGCACTTGGCGCAAGCTGCATTTGGGAGTCGATGAGGCAACCGGCGAAATCTTGGCAGCAGTGGCGACAACCAATGATTGCCATGATGGAGAAGTGCTAAACGATGTGCTGCAAGCCATTGATGAGCCAATAGAACAAGTCTCAACCGATGGTGCATACGACCATCGCCACTGCTATGACGAGATTGCCGCCAAAGGCGCTAAAGCGGTGATTCCTCCACGCCAGGATGCAGTGATTTGGCAGCATGGCAATCGCAAAGGCAAGCCGCATCCACGCGATGAGAACTTGCGCCAGATCCGCAAGTATGGACGCAAGCGTTGGAAACGGAATTCTGGGTATCATCGTCGCTCGATTGCGGAGACGACCATGTTTCGTTTCAAAACAATCTTTGGCGGCAATCTGAGGGCGCGCAAATTTGACAATCAAGCGGTGGAGTTGTTCATCAAATGTGCTGCGCTCAACCGGATGATCCAGATCGCGAAGCCCAATAGTTATGAGGTTGAGGTCTAATACCAAGCCTGATTCAAGACTAATCTGTCCTTCTTTAATCATGCAACAAAGCCGATACAGCTCAAATATGCCCACCAGCACGATTGAGTGCCTTTCCACTAGCGTCAAAGCAAGTGGGTGCGGTGCCAGCAAATAAAGTAATCAGTTCTGTCTTAACGTTAGGATACGCATCGAAAACCGTCATCCAAACTGAGAAAAACCCAAAACCTTTAGCAGCAGCCAATATCAGCTCTTTTGCAGCATCAGCTTGCTCTAAAATTTCAAATTTTTCCCTGCACAATTCTGCTGCAGCCCATGCTTCATCCCGCTGTTCCCAACGCTTATCCCTTAGAGCTGGACGATCCCAGCTGGGTGCTTGGTGGCGTTGCAAACCAACAAGATCCAGAAGTGCTTGAGCTTTGTTTTCCTGCGCCTCGCTCAAGTCATCTGCTAAATGAACAAACCCTCCTTTAACGTATCTGAATGCAAGGAACGTATTATCCCTGTCGGGCCACAAAAGTCATCAACAGTAACAGGTTGGTCGCCTTTTACAGAATTACAGTTAGTGCAGCCCAATAAAAAATTAGTCCATTCAGTTTCCAGTACTCTGTCTATGGATTTTGGTACAACATGTTCAACGGCAAGACTTGTAGGTAGACGGCGTTCACAATAACTACAATAGATTCCTAATCGTGTTTCCAAATCACCAATGGCATCTCCATATCTTGTATAAGTTCTAGGTGCTGCTCCGCGCTCGACGGGCCTCATTCTGTTTGCTCCTTTGCCTTTGCCATCGCTTCAAGCTTCAGTAAAGCAGTTAATCCCGGATTTGCAGAGAACGCCTCTGCAGCTTGACGATAATCGGCTTCTGCAGACGCTAACTCCTCTGACCCATGTTCACTAGGCTTTTGAAGTAATTCAAAGTATCTTTCTGTAGCTTTAGCTAGCTCGCGGGCTTTTAGACTTTGCTGGGGAACCTCTACTAACTGAATGTCTTCAGCAATGTCTTCAATCGACTGATTTTCGTATTCAAGATTTTGAACATCCTCAATATCAAGACTTCTCAACTCACCTTGACTAATGGATTGAATAATGAAAGGTGAGTGGGTAGTGCAAACAAACTGAATCGAAGGGAACGTTGTTTTAAGATCATCAACGACTTGACGCTGCCATTTAGGATGTAAATGAACATCTAGTTCATCTATCAAGACAAGACCTGATGTTTTCTCCAAAATTTCAGGCAAAGCATTACTGTCTATATTCAATCTCTCAGGGAGGAAAGAAGCATTTTGCGTAACGACCTTGATTGCAATATCAGCAATTAAGGCAACCATCATCTTTTGTCCTGCACTGAGATTACTGAAAGGAATTGGTTGATTTCCTATAGAAACAACAATCTCTGAACGATCAGGGTCAAACCAGAGATTATCCGAACCAGGAATACAGCGTAGAATTGCAAATTTAACAACTTCGTAACTTGGACGAATTCTCCCTTGCCTCTTAACTGAGGCAAGCGCTTCTCGTTGGAACCAATTTTGTAGATCAACTAAACGAATGCGTTCTTCAAAGCAGTCGTAGAACGCATTCCAACGACGAGAAATACTTTTATCTAGTTTAGATTTTGCTTTGCTTGCATTAGAAGGTAGCCATGCTCGTCCGGCTCCATAATAAGCAATAACAGGAAACCAAATCTTTTCCCCTGATTGGTCGCGTTTATAGAGATCACCAATAATGGTTAAAGCTTCTTTGGCTTCTTGATTAGAAGTTTTGAATCCATCAGCTTTAATCTGCCGAAGCCAGCAAATGCAATTTTGGTCTCCAATTTGCCCAAATGCTTTAATTTGTACAGGCTTATACTCAATAAACTGGGTTATATCTTCTGAGCCAACAGCTTCTAGACGAATTTCATCAGTTAGGATGTTGCGTTTGCTATTAACAAGAGTAGTGTCAGGTGGATTAACAAGCCATACTCCGGCAGCAATAGCAAGCGCATCAAGCAGGGAAGTCTTACCTGTGCCGTTGTCCCCTACCAACAGCGTAAATTGAGGGTGTAGGTTAAGAACGTATTCAGAGAATTTCTTGAAGTTGCAAATCTCCAGCCGATCAACTCTCATTAGAAAAACCACCTACACGCAGGGGGACAACAATTGCCATCTCTTTTGTCCAATCTTGTATTAAACATCTGTCTAACAAGCAACATTTTTAACAATATTCTGAGGGTAATGGAGACAAGAAGCCTCAAAGATAGGTTTCATTGAAGGAGTAACCGGATGAGATAAACGAAGAGCCAAGACTGGTGTAGCCACTCATAAATACCTAAGTAAGCCGATTATGAGCATCTGTCGGTTCTATTCCCAATTTTTCTTTAATCAGTCTCCATATCATCGGTATGGCAATATTTTAGTGCTGATACAAGGTTTCGTATCTGGTAAACCAGTAAGAGCCAATCATCTTCCACCAGATTTTGCAGAGTCTTGCCGATCGCTTGTCGAATAAATGCCTTTACCTGATCTAATGACCAGCCCATCTGGTTTGCCAATTGACCAAACTGGTATCTCAACTCACCTTGCTGCTTTGGTGTAGGCACTGCTGAGGCAGGTTTGTTTTTTGGAGTTGCTGGCTTCAAATTAGAACGAGGATGCAGCAGGGGAGAAGAAGGGGAGTTTGGATACACTGTTGAGGGAAAGAGGGTTGAGGAGCTTTTTCTAGGTTGCTTCTTCCTAAAGCAGGCAGAGCAGCTTCTACAGGAACGTTGTGCAAAGACAACTCTCCAGCCATTTTCCCTGATTGGGTTGTGGATAACCCCCGTGCCCCCTAGAAGACAAAATGTGAGAAGGAGCCGATCCAGAATCAGCCGCGGGCGCTAAACCCTTCATATAGGGCTGAGTATGTACTTCCTGATTGGATAAGGGTTCTAGCGATTTTTGAGGTTCTACTTGAGCCGAGGCTGATGAGGCTAAAACTGCGTCAGTATGGTTAGTACACACCTCTTGCACCAGGTCACTCCCTTCGGGATACCAGAGGTGCAGATATTTGCGAGTGGTCTGCTTGCTACATTTAGCAAGGTTGATGATGGCATTCTCAAGGGCTGTTTTTGTCTGGTATAGAGCTAATTCTCCTACTTCTTTCAAGCGATTCAATGCATTGGTAATCCGGGCTTGAGCATCTTCAGCTCGCGCTTGATTGACGCGATTACCTGGCGAGGTTGCACCCTTCCCCTCTTCTTGGTGAATATTGCCCTGGCGTGTGGACTCTGTCCCAAGCGGCCAATAGTATCCCTCTGCTGCTCGTGCCCATACTCGGCAACGGAGTTCAATCTCATGTTGGTGGCGACACCATTGAGCATATCCAGCAGTATTCGTTGCAGTACGTTGAACGTACTCAATCAAGTGTTCACCCTTTAGCCGCTGAAACACGACTCCATAACAGGCGATCTGCTTCAGAAGATGATTCGTTTGTCCGTGGTCAGTCCAGCCTTCGCTGATTTCAAACTCCAGGGCAGTCCGCCATGCTTCCACAACAGCGGAATCTCGGCGTGCCGATCGCTTCCTCCAGTTCTTTTGAGCCTGGGCGATCGCCTGCCGTAACTGATCGGTGTCCTGCCCAGCCGCACAGTGATCCCAGATTTCAAAAAACCGTTCCAGTCCGCCAACCATTGGATTGAGGTCATCATCCAGAAGCTGGGAACCTGTTGCAGGTTGTAGGGGCAGCCTATGCCCCTGATACTCGGTAAACTCACCTTCCCGTGCATAGGTTTTGCAGTTGGGGAAGATCTCTAGCTGTCCTTGCTCAACCGTCAGTCCCTGGGCTTCCAGACATTGTCGGATTGCAGTTGCTAACCCAAAAGTGGGCATTTGTTCTGGAAAGGGAAGCCAGAGATGCAGTCCACCACTTGAGCTGGATTGGATCAGGAACGTTCGGGCGATTCCAATTGTTTCTAATGCAGCTCGAATGACAGACAATGCTTGGGCATCCTGTTTGGGGTGATAGGCTCCCTTCACATCTAAGTCAATCATGGCGTAGCGGGTTAGCGAGTCAAATCGTACCCCGACAACCTGAGCTGCATCCTGCCAGAACCGCCAAAGTTCCCTTGGACGCAGCGGGTAGTCATTTAAGGTTTTCCAACTGCTATCCGGCTCGTTGGTTTTGGCGATCGCTTTCCAGAGATAGGGAAAGGTTTGACACAGCCGCTTGCCTAATTCATCACCGGGCAACGGCTCTACTCGACGAGGTTTGCTCATGCAACACCTCCATCTGTGCCAAAGAAGAACCAATTTTTGTGGATTACCATGAAACGCTCTGTCTCAAATAGCCAAACAAAACTTGGGCAATTGGCAGTTCGACGGAGGCTGACCAATTACCTGGTTAAGCAATAAGGAATAGAGCGTTGTGCCGTAATTTAAGCAACCCCGGGTGCAGAGACTCTTGGCTTGCAACACCTGAAGGAATTTGCTTAAAATGGGCACAACGAAGCTAAGGATCTAACTGTCACTCGCCAAAGTATCTAGTTAGCATCACTACGCTCTATTGCGATGAAAGTAACGTTTGAACTCGAAAGCTCCATCTGTGTCAGCAGTTGGGGCTTTTAAGTTCTAGGGGCTTCTTAAGTCATGGGGTTTCTCCTGGGCTATGGATGCCAAAAGGAATCGAATTGCGATCGCTTTTGACATTAGTTTCAAACGTAGGCTGACGCTTCAAGCTCATACCTACGAGAAACAATTAATTTTTCGCGTTTAAAGCGTAGCCCCTCAGTTTGCTCAATCATGTGGTTACACCATAATCGATCTAATTGATCTGATCAGGCTTGTAACGATCCTGAAAACCCTTGATGGGTAAGCCATTGAAAAATCTCAAGTCATGAGTAGGGGTATCTAAAGTCTCTAGCAGGGGATAGCAAAGTCAAAAGTAGGGGAAATTAAAGTCCCTGCTAAAGGGGGTTACTTTCTAGAATTTGTAACCAAAATGATCTCAAACACAGATCCAGTAGGGGTTACAGCAGGGTTACAGGTACAGTGACTTGAGACTCGATCAGAAGTCACGACAAGGGGAAGCTAATGTCATAACCAGGGGATGTGTAACCATCGAAAAAATGGCTAAGAAGCTCATAGAATAATAGTTACAGCAAAGTTACCTGTTAGGTTACAGTGACATCCAGAGCCAGAGTAACGATGTCTATATCTAGTGGTTACTTCTTGGTACTACACCAGCGTTGACATAGTTAATCTGTACTAATCCATATTTAGTGTCTAGCAATACTTTCTTACGCTAAATAAGCCTGTAACCAAGTTATTCGCCTCTTCCCTCATGTTTGCTTAAGTCACCAGCAGGGGGCTTGTTGTCACGTTCAGGGGAAAAATTAGATACCCAAACTGTTCAAAAGCCTTATTTAGAAGTGGTTACAGAAGGTTACAGGGCGACCGCCTACAATATTGAAGTCACACTCAGGGGAAGCTAAGTCACGACAATAGGGTGCTAAAAGAGAATGGATTAGTCCCAACTACTCTCTTGGCAATGGTTACAGCCAAGTTACTAGTCTTGTAACTATGAATTCTATTAACGCAACTGAAGTCACTTATAGGGGATGCTGATGTCACGCTTATAGGAGAATTTTGAAGCCAGAAAGAGCAAAAGCCTTGTTTAACAACGGTTACACAGGGTTACAGACTTATAAAACTAAACCTAATTGGTGCGTTCCAAAACTCTAAGTCACGAGTGGGGGATGGTAATGTCACCTTTAACGACAGTTTTGGAGACAGAAAAAGACTGAAACCCTTGCCCGGAAAGAGTTCATACAGGGTTACAGGGTATGTAACTATTACTTATTCCATCTACTGGATATCCAATACCTGGCGAAGCAAACTTTGGTCAGTATCGACCGCTCGACGGCGATCGCTCTCCACTAACTTCACCCAACTCACACTCTTGCCGATCGTGGAGGCTAGTTGAGCTTGCGTCCATCCTTTTGCCTGTCGTGCGGCTTTGACAGTAGCTCCTGCTAATTCTGATGCAGGGAGTTGAGCGATCGCCATTACAGGCTCAGCATCCGCTTCAATAGTCCGTCGTCTCGCAGATACCCGATGGCTCTTCTCAGTTCGCCTTGCCTCCAAATCATCCAGGCACTCCTGAATCTGTGAGGGTAACTTGAACGAGATTTTCGCCGGGAACCAATGCTTGGAAATGTAGTTATCAGGCAGCCACTTCGCGCCTAAGAGCTGCTGGTTTCGCTCCTTAGTGGGCAGTAGGGCTATTTCATCCGGTAAACTCCAGACGGGTCTTAGCCAGATTGGGTAAGTTTCATCATCAAAGCCGATCTCAATCTTGAGACTATCTTTGAGCGTCAGCAAGGCATTATCGACAGACTCTTTCAACTTCCACCCATAGCGGCGATCGGACAATGCCCTTTCAATTTCATTGCTGGGAAGAACACTTTCAATCAGGCTTTCGATCGTATAGATTCCATTGGGACGAGCGCGGCTATTCTGGATCAGATACAACCCCATACTGGTCGCCAATTTGCGGCGATGGGGATCGATGTCAAAAACCTCTTTAGGCATTAGCCCATATTGATACAAGGCTTTCTGCTGTTGTGCGCCTTCCCGATTCAGGAAGTTATGCGTCCATAATCCTGGCTGCACACGGATCACAACCTCATGGAGTTCCTCAGTTTCACCATCCACATTTGGCTGAGTATACTCCTGCACACTGACAATCCACAGAAGACTCCGCTCCCGCACACACAGATCCATATCGCCTTCAAACCAGTGGATCACCGCACCTAATGTACCCACGACCCACGCTAAGTCGGCGATCGCCTTCAGCTTCTGTGACTTCGTAAATTTATTGCTGTTGTGAACTTTGAGCGTTTTAATCAGATCCGTCCCTAGCAGGTAAAATGGCTGCTTCCAGGGTTCACTTTGGATCGCCGCATAGGACGCAAATACCGCATGAAGACGGGCTGCCATCACACCATACTGCTCCAGGATCTCCCGCTCAGCCTGGGATGAAATGGAGTCAGCCTGGTGCTTCTGCTTGTTTAGAACATAGAACTCAATGTAACGTCCCTTGCCAAACTGCTTCTGGAAGTAAAGCCGATCCTGCCCATACTCACTCCAGTCAGGTGGCTTTAGAAACGCCTGGGTTGCAGAGATAACGGGTGCCCCACTCGCCATCATCTCTACGGACTTATTGGTAAATAGCGGTGGTTCAGTACGGGGCAAATTTCGCGGTTTACGAATCTTGGTGCGGGTTGACTGCGGTGGCAGAACCTCTACCTCAGTCAAAGATAGCTGTGAGGAGGTTTCAAGCTCTGAGGTAGCATTCTCATTGGGACTAGATTTAGACTTCATCATGCTTACCCATTGAAGAAACGACGCTCAACTCAGGCACTCCTACCGGGATCATCCGCCGGGCAATCCGCTCAATAAATTCAGACCGAGATAGGTGAAACTCTGCTGCCAGCGCATCTAGCTGCTCCACAGCAGTCGGAGTCAAACCAATCATAGTTGGCTTCTTTGGCTCCGAGTAATACTGCCCTAGCCCTTTACGGCTCTGTTTGTCCTTACCAGCACTCATGGTTATCCGCGATCGGTTATATAAGAGATAACACAGCTTTCGCGATCGGGCACAACAACTTTTCCTTGCAGGATTCGTTTCCCCAGTTCCTCTATCTAATGTAGGTTCAGACAATCATAATTTTAAGCAGGTCTCTAAGAAAACTGAGACAAGTTAAGACGAAAAGAAGATAACTACACCTGCATTCGTAGATCAGTCACTACTATCAAACCAAGTGGATATTTCATTAATATGGTGCCACCGCGAAAACCTATTCTCACATATGACTTTCTTGATGAATATTGTCAGATATATCAAGATCTGTTTAAAGATGTCCGGAACTTTGAGTATTTTAAGTTTTTGCATATTGGTATATTGCATCATCACCGCCCTAAATCTTTCGATGGTATTGCCAAAATTGTTGGACTTCAAAACGGGCAACGATTGAAAGCTCTCTTTGATAATCCTAATTGGAATGTTAGCCTTACCCAGGGGAAACGGATGGAGTACATCAAGCAAATGCTTGGTGAACAGGAAATTATCTTATGTATCAATGAATGGGGCGTCTTTGAGGAGAATGAAAAGATAGACTATGTTTGCGATCAGTACTTAAACACTAGAAATACAATTCAGAAAGGAATTGTATCGATCAATAGCTATGCGATTACTGAAGATACCCTTTCTAAAAGATTATGCACACTGCCTCTGCTATTCCAAGTCTCTAAACCTCAGTCGCGATTGAAACCAGGGGATACATATAAAAGTAAATCACAAATCGCTCAAGCTATAAGCAAGAGAATTAGCCAGTTGAAATTTAGACCTAAACTAATACTGACTGAGAAATTTCAGGATGATGAAGTTGAGGTTTTTGCAGAGATACTTCAATATTCAGGCGTACCCTACATCCTAGTAATTCATGTAGATGAAGATGGTATAGCTGTTCCTCCATGGCTAAATATGAATCAGCAATGGGAAAGGTATCGATCAATTTTCCCTGACTATTCGAGGCAAGAACATACAGTCCGTAAGCTTTCCACAAGTAGGAGGGATTCCTACTATTATGAAGTATCAAGATCTAGTACTAAAAACCCCGCTTTAAGTAGAACTCGTATCATCAAATCCAACTTAAAGATTAGTGATATTCGCGAGGCAGTTGACCAGGTGAGCTGGTGGCTTTGGAACAATCGTTTCCACGAACGGCCTCTCAAAACACTAGGATGGCTGGAGCCGCAAATAACTGATTATGCTCAGATCGAGCGATGGTGGGAGCTAATTTTTAGCGCTTACTTGCTTGCAAGTCTATGGTCAGAACAAGCGTGGGACAGACAGAACGGAATACAGTTAAACACGGCATCTACAGAAAATGAGCAAAAGCCTATGACAGACTTTCCCTTCGGGCTGCTCTTAGAACGGCAACTCTCCATTCAGTCATCTAGAGCTGTTGAGAAGCGTTCTGTGGAGAATTGTTAGTCTTGTCATTTGTAGATAGATTAGTCACATTGCCAACCTCATTGAAGCAAAGCCTCAACAAGAGGCAATTAGCAAAGGCAGGGCTTCTAAGTCATTCATTCGTGTTGTAGAAATTTAAAAATCCTCAAATTTGCCCCTACTACTCAACGAATTTACGTTGTTTTAAACTTTGAATTAGAACTGGTAAGTTTAGCGGCAATGTGAACACAAAAGCCCTTTACCGCCTTGTTAAGCAACCACTCAGGATTACGTTCGGTGTTCTGAATCTCATGGGTGTAATTAAAAGTGGCAGGAAGGAACTGAAGGACTTGAAGAGCTAAGATTCTAAGGAGTTGCAATGAGCAGGGCCATCATTCCATGACGAAGCAATTACCCTCCAACCCAGTCAGTACTACACCTGTCTCTAAAAGTCTGGAAGAGCGGTTAAACCGTCATCCTGAGCTGAAGACCAAGATAGAATCTCTGTTGTCGGTGGTGGAGAATGCCGAGGAGATCTGCTCAAAGCCAATGAAGCGGAGCAACGAATGATTGAAGAAATTCGACAACTGGGACAGGTAGCATTGCAAGGATGGGCAACCCGACAAAATCAGGAGCAACCCGACACGTTTATCCAAGACAATCCTCAAGCTCAGCGAACTCGAAAAAACGCTCTACTGGTACAGTCGCTTCGGACGCATCGAAGTTGTAGAACAACTGTTTACGCAGGGAAAAGGCAAGGGGATTGAGCGCCCCTTTAGTGTGACGGCCCAGGTGCATTGTCGGGGATACTCACTGCCTCTACAACGCATCATCACGGATTTTGGAGCGGATGTGCCGTTTGGACAAATTCTGGCAAACTGCAAGAACATCATGGAATTAGTGTGCCAGTCAGTTCTGCCCAGGCAATCACCCAGCAGCACGCCGAACAGATTTTACAAACCCAATTGGATACGCTCAAAAGCAACATTCCCGAAGCCGATGGGGTGACCTGTTTAATTGTCGAGATGGATGGCAGCATGATTCCTATCGTCACGACCCAGGCAACGACCCTTGAGGGAGAGGAGGTAGACCGTCGCACTACACGCCAAATAGGATGGCAAGAAGCTCGCTTAGTCCTGGCTCGGACTCCAGAGCAAGAGTATCCGGTGTTTGGGGCAACCTTGGGGACGGTCGATGATGCAGGCGAACAACTGCTTGCCAGTGCAATTCGAGCCGGGGTGGGACAGCAAACCTATGTCCATGGCGTGGGCGATGGGGCCCTAGATTGCTGACCAAGTTGCCCAACAATTCGGTGAACCCGGTCGCTACTTACTCGATTTCTATCATCTGTGTGACTATCTAGCTGATGCTAGCACCGTCTGTGCTCCAGAAAATCCCAAGGCGTGGCTAGAGCAACAGAAGCGACGACTCAAGCACAATTTTGTCGCAGCCGTGCTCAAAGCACTTCATTGCAATCTGGAACCAGACACCGTACCGGACAAAATCGCACCCGTGCGTGCGGCTTACCGCTACATCCACAATCGCTTAGAACAACTCGACTACAAAGGCGCAATTACCGCAGAACTGCCCATTGGGTCGGGTGAAATTGAGAGTGCTCATCGCTATGTGATTCAGCAACGCCTCAAACGTTCTGGCAGTTGGTGGAGTGTTGAAAATGCTTGGGCGATGTTAGCTTTACGGGTGCTGCGGCAAAACCAAGATTGGCAGTCTTATTGGTTAGATCTTGCTCAAAAGCAGCTTAATCTAAAATGCCACTTTTAATTGCACCCGAATCTCATGGAACACCCTCTCAACTTGTTGCCGCACTTTGCTAATGAACTGATTTGGGGTAGGTGGGTGCTGCGTTTGATTTTTGCGATACACCGTCCAGATTCGGTTGCCAGTGCGCTCCTGCAGATCGATTCGCCAATCGGCATCAATAAAGCCCTTATCGCCGTAAACCGTTGCCCTTCGAATCGTATCAAGTACTGTTTCGACTGCGACTCACTCATTGGTGTTGGGAGGCACCAGGTCATAGGCAACGGGAATGCCGTTCCAAGTACTCAGTAGGGCTAACTTGTAGCCAAAGTAGTACATTTGGCGCGAAGCACAATAGCCCAATGTTGCATTGCCAGCAAAATCACTGCACCTTCTGTCGCGTTTGAGTCCAAGCACTGACAATGGGGGCGGCAACGATTCGTGTAAAAAAGGGTCATTTGCTTGAATTGCTCTATATGTAAGGGTTACAGGTTCTCTTAAACTATCAGCTTTTCTTATTGCGGCAAGGATGATTCAAACAGTGATTGACCTAGTTTTGGACTAAATTGAACACAAGAAACCAGTTTTCCACTGCTTTCACAGTCAATAAAGCATTTCAAATGCTGATATTTTCGTTGATTAGTTGCGTACTCCACAAAGTATCAACTACAAACAGGGTATTAACAGAGCTTATAAATGAGCTATGTTTTTCGTGAAATGGCCCTTTTTTACATGAATCGTTGCCGACCCCCGACAATGGTTTGGTATCGACGATGAAGTGAGTCTCTTGGGAAACTTCCAATGCCATCACCCAACTGCAACGTAATTGTGCTAGAACTCCATCGAGTTGCAGCAATCGTCTCCACAATCCATTTCAAGCAGATTTAAAGTTTGAAAGTTTAGAACAATTGGGGAATTTGTAATCATTGTCAGTCACGTCCCTTCAAAGGAAAGGTAGTCCTAACCCGATTCGTAATTGAGCATTTGTACAAAATAACTTCGGTATAGTCACATTCCCATCAAACCTATAAAACATCAATAAAAGCGTTCGAAGAGTGATTTAACTGCCTTAAAACTTACATTAAATTCCATTGATAGAAAATAGTGTTTTTTGTTCCCGTAGTAATGGAATCGATTATCACTACATCTCCTACGACGAGAGAAATTTTATGCTGCCTATGTGAACTAAAGTTTCTTAGTCCTGCAGTTTGTTCAATGAACTGTTCTACGGCTCTGGGAGCAGTTAGTGTTTCGAAACTCTTGACAGATAGGTATTTCAAACAAAAAGTAACTTGATTGATACGCCTTGAAACAGAAACACGTTCCAGCTATTTTTGTTTAGTTTTATTGCGGTGAGTTGACACTCATCGGCAGGGGTTGCTAGGCATTGAGTTATAGCTCACGGACAAAAACCCGTTTGCAACCCATACCTACCCCCTCTCCACCTGCAAAGAGATTTCAACAGGCAAGGTGATTTCGGGTTTATGGTAACTGCTGTTCTTGGTTACGCAGGGCAAGCCCGCAGATGTAATTAAGCAGCGAGATAGGTTTTCAGTAGTTTCAGGCTTTTGAGCCACGGCATACCAATGTCGGACTGAAGTGTTGCGATAAGCGACTGCTTATCGACGTATAACTGTGCAAACAAGGAGCATCGCTATGTTTCTGCTGTTTTCGTATGTCTATCCTTTGATGCGCGATCGCTACACATTGCGCTCAATTCACATACTTACTCATATACATGGAGTTGTTTGAGGCTTTTAAGGCATTGGAAAACGAAGCTAGGCTTAGCTCTCGCCCTCTTGCCTAACTCAACACTTCACCTTCCTACAACACTCAACAGTACTTAGCAGCAAACTGGCTTTTATACGTAGGGATTAAAGATGCCTCGGTTGACTCCTCAACAGCGAGTAGATCTCGCTAACAAAACTCTACAAGAGATCTACGGAATCTACACCAAAATCGACTTAGAAGGATTAAGTCTGCGAATTCGCAAAACACTTATACCTCGCCCTGGCTCGAAATCTAAGAAAGAGAAACCTCACCAACAAACATTAGTTTTGGGATTGAAGGCAACGCCTGCGGGTATCCAACAAGCTATCAAAGACGTATGCGAATTGGAGCAAATGCTGGCGCAGCGCAGATTCACCTGGAAAGCATGGTTTCAGTATTTACGCCGTACGGGTGCATTGCGATCGCTATTCCAGGAAACGGTTGGGGAGGTGATTAAAAAGTATGAAAAGCATTTCCTAAGTATCCCTCCAAAACCTGGACAACGGCGAACCCAACAGCAAGTGTGGGATACGGAAGCCTTTCATTACCTCAATCAACTTCCGAAGACAGAAGTATTGTCGGATGAGATTGTTTTAGAGGCAATCACCGACGTAGATGCCACTCGTGCTAAGCGTCAAAAGCTTTGCCTGTGGACCCGTAGATTACTAGAATTTGCGGAACTGGATACAGAATTAAACTTCAGCGAACTTAGTGGGGAATACGAAATTCCTCCACTCAAAGAAGGAGAATTACCTACCGAAAAAGAGATACTGGAAGTTTACTACACAATTCCTGACCCAGAGTGGCAAAATGCTTATGGTCTTCAAGCTACCTTTGGATTGAGGAACCACGAGGTACTCTTGGTTGATCCGTCAACTATACAGGGTGACAACGGAGCTTACTATATAGAAGTTCCTGAAAATACAAAAACAGGTTATCGTCTAGCTTATGCACTTTACCCAGAGTACGTTGAGAAATTTAACTTACGGGCTGCAAAATTGCCCCAAGTTAATACAGAAGGGAAAACCCTACAAGAAATTGGACAAGAGGTAACAAAGGCTTATCGTCGATTAAAGATGCCCTTTAATCCTTATATATTGCGCCATGCATGGGCAATTAGAGCAATTTCATTTGGACTGATAACAGGCGTTGCTGCTAAGTTTATGGGGCACAATGAGACGGTGCATAAGGTGCACTATTGGCGTTATCTTGACAAGGCACGTACTATGTTAATCTTTCAATCAATCCTGGACAATCCTAATCGTCCAAAACCGCCTGAACTCTAGTCCTTTAGCTAGGCGGAATTAAATTTAGAACGCTCCAGTGTGTATCCCCTTCTTGACTACAGTATATCATGCTATTGACGACAGCCATTGCTAAAACATAGTTGTTATCGAACATCTCTCCTGCAATTTTGTGGGTTTTAAGTTGATGCCACTCGTCATCGACATCATTCATTTCAGAGCAATATTTAGGTAGCATGAACAAAAACAAGCCCTGCTATTACTAGTTCTGCAATTCAACTTGTGCGATTTGACTGCCGTGATTCGGGCCATTGTCCTACACAAGCACGATGATTTGACCTGCTTATACCAACTTTTGAGCAATCTTTTGTACCTGAGCTGCCATCATTTTGAGATAGCTGTGTGTCCTGAATCTACTTGCGCTAAAGCCCACTCAAAGTACTGTTCTTTTACCAAATGCTTAGAATGCTGATACGTCTACCGAACCGTTGACAGGTCTATTCTACCCACTTTTGCTCACCTGTGCAGCTATAGCTGTAACTCACCGGACTTCACAAACAAAAACCCGATTCATCCGGGTATTTCAAAACCAAGTTCCCCTCCTGCGCTGCCTGCTTCAACATGTCGAGGTCTGCTTACTTGATACTTCTGCAGAGATCGTAGGTTCGAACTGGTATCAGCTATTTACTGACTGTCATATGTTCGTTGCTTTTATTCTAAACACAGCCCCAAATACCCAGGTCTGTCTCCTGCAAGAGCGGTTTATCCCCTCCTCTAGGTAGGGTTAATTAGTAGAAGGAAAGCTAGAAGAGTTAACGGTTGGCTGTGTGAGGAGTGCGGAGGTTTTATTGAACAGTTGAAGACGATTCCAGACTAGAGACGAGGTTGCAAAGTCCAACATCTGCTCTGGTTAATGAGGTTGATGGGTCTATCAGGCATGATGAGCGAATACAGTAGTTGCGGGGATTAGAGAATTCATGCAACGTCACCAGCAGGAAGTAGGTTAAGACCCTCGTATACGGGCAGGCATAGGAATTTGTTAGAAGGTCTTTCCTAGCTTAGAAAGACCAGTTCCGATAACTTCATAGAATACATTCCATTACTAAAGTCTTACTAAAATACATGTATAACTAGTTGTTTCTAGGTTTTCTTAGTACCGATTAAACTTAGAACTGAACCAGTGAAACTTAAGCATACTAGGACTTTTGGATTATAGATAGAATTAGATAGCATTAAAGATACTATACAAATATTCCCATGTTTGGAATTTTGATGATTGCATTTTCGTCTTTAGAAGCAATTCTAACTATCCTTCGATCCTATTTACTTTCCAGTACAACTAATCGAGTGGACTTAGTGTTAGGAACGGTTGTCGTTCGTCATCTACTCAACTTACCGTTGAATTTCTTTGAGAAGCGTCCAGTCGGTGAACTATCCGCACGTCTATCAGAATTAGAAAATATTCGACAATTTCTAACCAGTACAGCGCTAACAGCCGTATTGGATGTTGTGTTTTCACTCCTCTATGTTGGAGTGATGTTGCTTTACAGTATTCAACTTACGATCTGCGTGTTGGCGTTTGTTCCGATCGTGATTGTCTTGACACTATTGGTTGCGTCCATCCTCAATAAACAGATTCGGATTAAAGCAGATCAAAATTCAAAAGTTCAATCCTATTTAATTGAGATTCTGGGTGGAATTTTCACAGTTAAGTCTCAGAACATGGAGGGCTTAGCACAGGCAACCTGGCGAGATCAATACCTGCAATATTTGGGCACCAGTTTTAAGACCGGAATGATTAATACGTCATTCGGATCTTTGAGCAATCTGATTAATACCTTAAGCAGCTTATTAGTCCTGTGGATCGGAGCCGGGTTAGTTCTCAATGGAGAGTTGACGTTAGGAGGATTAATCGCCTTTCGGATTATTGCCGGGTACGTTGTGGGTCCAATGGTACGCTTATCAAGGTTATGGCAACGATTCCAGGAAACAGCCCTTTCACTGGAGCTACTGGCAGATATTGTAGAAGCACCAACTGAAGTCTTGCCAACCGATGAAGGCAACGTTGCACTGCCACCCGCTGAAGGGAGGGTGCAGTATGAAGCGATTAGTTTTGGTTTCAAACCGGGGCAATTGCAGTTATCCAACGTCAGCCTCGACGTTCCCGCTGGCTCGTTTGTGGGAGTTGTAGGTCAAAGTGGCTCTGGTAAAAGTACGCTGGTCAAGCTTCTGCCACGGCTGTACCTGCCAAATGCGGGCAGTATTTATGTCGATGGGTATGACATCAGCAAGGTAGACCTATTCTCTCTGCGAGAACAGATCGGAATTGTCCCGCAAGATTCAATTCTCTTTGATGGAACCATTCGAGACAACATTACTCGATTTGACCCATTTGCAGATGAAGACGTAATTGAAGCGGCTAGAGTCGCAGATGCCCATGACTTCATCATGCAGCTCTCAATGGCTACAGTACCCAAGTTGGGGAGCGTGGATCAGGGCTTTCTGGCGGGCAACGACAGCGGATTGCGATCGCCCGCATGGTGCTGCGAAATCCGCGACTGCTGATCCTCGATGAAGCTACGTCTGCACTGGACTACAACACCGAGCAGCGCGTGTGTCTAAACTTGGCAAAGAAATTTAAGGGGCGCACCGTTTTCTTCATTACCCATCGTTTGAACACCATTCGCCATGCGGATTGCATCGTGCTGATGGAGCAGGGATGCGTGGTAGAGCAGGGCACTCATGAGGAATTGATAGCGTTACAGGGACGCTACTTCTGCTTGTCCCAACAGCAAAAAGTTGAAGCCGTGTAGTTATGTAGTCAAAGGGGAAGACATGAGTAATCGTCTGAATAACCGTTGGTTTAGAAACTTGGTTGGGACACTGCAAAAGCGATACCAATCAGCTATAGAGGGGCAGAAAAGGCATTGGATAATCCCGCTCTGGATTTGCCACTCCCATCGAAGATGTCTCGACGCACCACCACAATGATCGTGATTGGTCTGACGTTAGCCACCGGATGGGGTTTTCTTGCCAGAGTCGATGTGGTGGTATCCTCACGCGGCAAGCTGGAGCCACTTTCCGCATCACAGGCAATTCAATCGAGAGCTGGTGGTATGATTACCTCGATTCAAGTTCGAGAAGGAGAACAGGTTGAAAAAGACCAGTTGTTGATGCAGATTGACACGAAGCCATTGCTGACCCACAAGGATGCGCTGACAAGACAGCAAGATCTGCTGGTCAAGGAGGTTGAAGTACTGCGGGCAGCCAGAGAGGGACGCTTTGTTCTATCGGGTGCGAGGCTTTCACCTGAACTGCGAAATCGGGTTCAAGACCGACTGCTACTCGTCGCTCAAATCACAGGAAATAGCAGCGGATTGGCTCCGGCACAACATCAGCGCTATCAACTGTTTCGTCAGCAGTTACAAAACCAGGTCTCCATCAACTCACTCAGAGTGTCCGCCCTACAAACCCAAGTGTCTGGGGCAAACGCTCAACTGACAACGACATCGGGACGGTTGAAAGTCGAGCGAGAAATCGTGAATCGGTTGCAGCCACTGGTCAAAGCGGGGGCAATTTCCCGCAACAGTTACTTGCAAAGAGTGTTAGACGTGAGCAACCTGGAAAATCAGGTGGTGCAAACTCGTGTACAGAAAAGTGAGTTGATGTCAAATGCAATGCAAACACAAGCCGATGGCAACCAGACGGTAGGGCAGTTCTTTCAAGGACTCCAGAGAGAATTAGCCGCGATCGACACTCAAATCGATACCGTTATCAAAGATAACCAGCGGCAACTCATTCAAATCAATGCTCAACTGGAACAGACTAACCTTGACCTGGAGCAGCAGGATCTGCGATCGCCGGTTACTGGTGTGGTCTTTGATTTAGGACAGAGAGTGCCAGGTGTTTTGGCACAACCGGGACAGGTCTTGCTTCAGGTGGTTCCAAACGAGTCGCTGATCGCACGGGTGCAGGTAGCAAACAAAGATATTGGCTCAATCCGGGAAGGAATGCCTGTAGAGGTGAGAATTGATGCGTTTCCATTTACCGAATTTGGATCGGTGAAAGGAGTCGTTTCCAAAGTTGGCAGCGATGCTGTTCCAATTGACCGAACCGGACAGGCAACTGCATTTCCAGTGGAAATTCGGTTAGATAAGCAGTTTTTAGAGAAGCGGCAAGAACGATTCAATCTGACTCCTGGCATGGCGACAACCGCTAATATCAAGATTGAATCAAGGGCACCGATTAGTTTCGTATTCGGGGAAGTTGTCCGAGCCTTCGACGGTCTACGTTCAGCTCGATGAGCAGATAATCCTACTTTTTCTGACAGAAGATAGAGAAAGTATTACTTGTAGGATGGTACGCTTAAATCGCAGAATATCTCTATCACTGCTACTCCCTTAAATTCCGCTAGCTTCATCATTCCATCAGATCTAATCAATGAATTGCCCTGAATGGCACGCGATTCATGCTGACTAGTTTTCGTAGTTTTTTGCTTTTTCTACCCTAATCACGTTTATGGAGGCTTCCAATGATATTTCTAAATCGGTGGACTCTGGCGAGTTTGCTGGTTATTCTCGCAGCGATTACCTATGGTGTGGCGCAAAACGGCAAACAAAGAAACGTTGCCAGTCAGGATTCCTCTATAACGGATTCTCACGCTGAACCTGTGCCACAAGACCTGGAAGGCACCTATGAATCCCTCATTGAGCAAGCACAGGCGCAGGCGAAAAATAACCAGTTTAAGCAGGCGCTTTTGAACCTGGAAGGGATTCCAACGAACAGCCAGCACTTTGCTCTCGCACAACAGGTCAAAGATGAGTTTTCACAGAGTTTGTTACAACGCGCCAATGACAAATATCAAAAGGGTGATATTCAAACCGCCTTAGCCATGCTGGGTGCAGTCGCTCCTTCTAGCTCCAGTTCCCCTCAAGCTAAAAAACTACAAAAGGATTGGGGTGAGCAGGGTGAGCAATTTGAACTGGCTCAAGCTGCGATCGCGAAGGAAGATTGGAGTCATGCGCTCAAATCGCTCGATCAATTGAAGGGAACGCCAGTCTTCCAAAGTGCTCAGGTACAGCAAATACTTCAACTGGCAACCAGTAGATTAGGGCAACTGGATAGGACTACGACCAGGGCAATTGTTGCCAGGATGCCCACTTCTACTGATAGCGTCGTAACCGCACAAGTCTCCACAGAGCCAGTTACCGAGGGCAATGAAATAGACAACGCATTAGCGGTTGATGTCAAACCAGATGCGATCGCATCGGCTCAACCAAAACAAATATCAGTATCATCAATTCCTACTCCCGCAACTGCCCCTATCAAAACAGTTGCTACAGTGGACACACCTACCTCTAAAGCCACTGCAATAGTTTCTGTCTTAGAGAAAGAACAGAATTTGGGCACAATGGAAAAACAGAAGTGCAAACCGTGAAGCCTGTTGATGAGATGAGTCCATATCAAGCCTCCTCAGCAACGGCACAGAAGCCAGTTGCCACAATCCCTGTTGAATATAAACAATCATTAATTCAAGAACGAATGGCAGCGTTTGATCAACTCAAAGCGAGCGTGCTGCAAGAAGGAACAACACCTACTGCTGTGCAAACAATGGCTGTCATAGCAGAATTCAGCCCACTTGATTCGTTGCCACAGACTAAAGACACAGACAACGTTTCCCCGCAGTTAGGAAACGCCGTAACACTGGGCACATTTACAGATCCACTGCTGAGAAATCATACGCTTCTAATTAGCCCCACTTTCAACACTACCAGAGCAATGACTATCAACAGCAGGGCGGCTAAAGTTTCGGATGCGAGTTCAACAGTCAGGATAAGTAGATCTGATTTGCTTGAAGGAATGACAAGTAGGCAGAACGATTCAATTTAGAACGTTCAAATTCAATATCAACTTTTGTATTCGAGAGAAGTTTTATGGTTGTGGTTAGATCGGTTCACCGATTGAGTTCAAATACATTTCGCCTTTTAGGTGTAGGAATGCTACCTGGTCTTATTCTTGGATTGTTGCTAGTGCCTGTTGTACTGAATAATCAGGTTAATGCTCAGCAGACAAAAACAGCACCAGCATCACTGATCGGTGAACAAATGGTGACAGACAGTCAAGCAGGCATTCAGGTTAAAACAACACCAATTAAGCTCGGAACTGTGTTACCGGGAATTCTCGACAGTAGAGATGCCAAACTGAACGGGTATTATCTGGAGGCTTACAAGTTTTCTGGACAAGCAGGGACTCCAGTTCAAATTCAAGTCAAAGGGAGCAAGGACTACCGCAAGGTCAACAACTTAAGCCTGACCCCTTACATATTGCTATATGGTCCTGGCAACCGATTGATTACCCGAACGAACGCAACTCCCGGAACTGTCGATGCTTTTATTCGCATGAAGCTACCGGAAACAGGCGAGTACACGGTTGTTTTTACAGGAACTCAACCGCAGAAAGCTGGTCGTTATTGGTTAGCCGTGCAATATGCTCCCATCGATTTAGCCCCATTGCTAACGACTGAGCCACAAACCAGTGAGCATCCAGTTTCAGCGGTTCAGCCGTCCAAACCAAATGCATTGAATCAGTCTAATCAGCAACCATAATGGTGACTAGATGCAAAAAGTGGAGATGCAACACCTCCACTTTTCCGTTTGTCACGCTTCCACAGCAACTCGACCTACGGGAGTAGCAACACAGGCCAGGGCATATCCTACTTCTTTATCGGTAGAGGTCAGATTTGTGGGGGTTGCTTTGTATTCAACTGACCCTTGAACAACTTTAACCTTACAGGTACCGCAGGCTCCCATCATGCACGCCTTCGGGATTGAAACGCCTGCGTCTTCGGCTAGTTCTAGAATCGAGAGATCGCCAGCAATCTCTTTCTGAGACTTCGTGAACGTAACCACGGAAGTGGAGTCAGGCTGATACCCATTTAAGCTATTGCTATTACTGGTGACGAGCTGACTTTGCCCCTGATCCTTTTGAGCGGGTATACGCTCTTGCTGTATGTTCTCTTCAGCCCATACATCGTCCTCTGCTGACTCTGGAGCTTCTTCAAATGCCCTGAACCCATCAAAGCTTTCCTGGTGATAGTTATCCATTGGAAAACCAAGGTTTTCCAGAGTTGAACGAATCCTCTGCATAAAGTCATCAGAACCGCACACGAAAACAGAACGTTCCTGTAAATCAGGCGCAGCAAGCTGGAGCATTGCCGAGGAGATCCGCCCTTTGTGCCCTGCCCAGGACAGTCCGGGACGCTGGCGGGTGACCGTAATCTCCAGTTGGAAATTCGGCATGTGCTTGTCGATCAGCAGTAGCTCATCGTAGAAGGGAATATCTTCTGGAGTGCAAGCGCTGTGGAGAAACACAATGTCAATATCGGCAAAGGATTCATAGAGCCATCGTGCCATTGACATCATGGGAGTGATGCCGGAGCCTGCCGAAACTAGAAGCAGCCTGGATGGAGCATCTGGCAGAAAAGTAAAGCCTCCTAACGGACCACCCAAAACCTTCAGGCGATCGCCCACAATCAGGTTGTCATGGAGCCAGTTAGAAACAAGTCCTGGCGGCATATCAGGACTACTGCTGGGTACTCGCTTAATCGTCAAAGCGAGAGAGCCTGGGCAGGTTGGAGACGAGGAGATGGAGTAAGAGCGAATCACCTGCTGTCCACTAATTTCAACAGCTAAGTTGGTAAACTGTCCCGGCAGGTAGTTATCAAATCGAACCGCAGGCTCTGCGGCAAACCAAAACGTTCGGACATCTGCCGTTTCTTGAATGATGCGGCAGCAGCGCACCGTGATTTCTTCAGCCGTCCAGGTTGAACCCAGCAGGTGGCTCGGTACGGTTGATGAGCCTGAGAGGTCAACTGGTTCCAGTTCTTCAATATGCAGGTAGGTCTCTGCAAGCTGGAGTAAGTCACCAACCTGAAGCACCTCCCGTTGATTGGGTTGCACTTCCCTGCCATTGACAAACGAACCATTGCGGCTACCCAAATCAACAAAATAGTACTCCCCGTCGCTGAACTGAATCCGACCATGCACATTGCTAACGACTGAACTCTCTAAGATCAGGTCACAGGTTTTACATCGCCCAATGACCCACTCAGTTTGTCCACGGTATTGCTGAGAAAGTGAGTATTCGTTGAACAACTGCTGCTGAAAGTTGACTGATTTGAATTTCAACATAGGAAATATCTGCACTAAACTGCTTGAACAAAAGAGATTGCTAGATGGTGGCGTTACCGCCGAGACCGACCGGGTGCCTCACCAAAGGTGACCGTTTGGTTGCGATCGCGCCTCCTCCGCAACGTTCTGGCAATGGTTTCAGAATCCTGAAGGGTGGAGCTTATCACTTCCTGTGACATCAGAAGATCAGGTTGAGTGAGGGCGATCGCTTCCATTGCCTCAAAATGGTCTGAATCCTTGAGATTGAGGTCTTGTCGCAATTTACTGAAAAACTTCAAACTGTTTGATTCACTCACAACCTGCTGATTGAGGAGATCTTGAACAACGCCAATATATGCTTGAAAACGTGACTGTTTGGACAGCTCAGGCAATAGTTTGTCTAACGTTTTGACCAGTGTATAGACTTCATTCGGACTTAAATCTTCAAGCGATCGACCTTCTAGCATGGAGGGGTCTAAAATCTTTCGTAACTGCTTTCGGAGACTGGTCGCCATCCGTTCACGTTCATATTGAGCATGGCTTCGGTGCAGAGTTCTCAGTAACCATGCAAACCCCAAGGCAGCGATCAGAGCATTGAATCCATAGAACAAAACTGGATGCAGCCGATTTACCCAGGGACGTGCCCCAAAGGTGAAAAACGTCCAGAAGGACACGGCTGTAAAATGGTGAACATAAAATGCCGTGCCTGTTCTGCTGAAACAGGTCGTCCCTGCACCGATCGAAAATTGCACCAGCCCTTCTCAGCCAGTCGTCCAACCACCACAAAAACGGCAACAAAAACAATAAAGGTAAGTGGAGCGGCAAAGAGTTTAGGAATAGGAATGGCAAACCCATTGAAATAGAACCCTGGATCAAACAGGCGAGTCATCTGACCTTGTTCTCGCGTCCAAGCGCCGGAGAAGTAATAGCTCCAGTCCCCGGAATACAGCCAGTAGTAAAAATAGAAAGCGATGACTGCTCCCAGATAGCCGTAGGCAACTATATCTCGTCCGCGATCATTAAGTCCTGCCCAGTAGGAATCTTCTGCATCAATGTCAATACAATGAGACTTGCAGGCGACACAGGCACTGAGTTCTTGTCCGGTTTGCGGGTCTACCGTGCGGCACATAGACTGAGTAATGGCAGGCTTGGGCTTGAGATGCGCCTCTGACCCTAGCAGCGATCGCGGTCCTGTGTAGACCATTTGCACGGGTGCCATTGGACAGAAGTAGTTGCACCACGACTTTCCGCCATACAAGTAGCCCACTATAACTGCACAGAGCATGGTTCCTAACAGAAACAATCCCAGCACCGTGCGATCGGCATTGACGAATAGCAATCGCGCTGATAATCCAGCCAGAAATAGCCCAAACTGAATGTACAAGCGGTTACGACCCAACCATGAATTGTCCCCAATGGTGACGATTTCCCAACGGCTATCTCTAGTGAGCGAGTCTATTACCCTCCGCTTGCGCTGAATCCCTAATGCGCGTGGAATTTGAGAGATAAACGAAAGGGGACAAATGCGCCTCCAGAACTCGTGACCAGCAGACATTAGAATCAAGATGGCGGCTGGCACGATAATCGTCCACCAAATCATCGCACTCATATAGCGAGGGTCTTGAACCACGCACTGCCCTTGAATCTTGGGGCATCTGCTTGGATCAAGGTAAGACGATGGTTCAAGCCGAAATGGACTCCAGGTTGTGCTTGGGTCTAGAAAAATTTTGTAACCGGATCGAAATACAGGGATGCAATTAAGAGGATCCATCCGAGGGTCAACACCCATCGGACGCGATGCATTGTTTTCTCTGATGTTTCGCTTAACATGACTATTTCCTAAGCATTGATAGTTCCCAAACTTTGAACCGTTGATCCGAGTCACTGCTGACAAGGTATCGGTCTGCACAACGAACGGTTTTCATATCCAATGGGTGAGTTGAAGTGTCTCGCTCTACGCGAGACAAGACACCTGTTTTTTTGTCCCAGATTCGCATTCCATCTGAATGAACCGTGACCAGGTGTTGTTTTTCAACTCGCCCGGTCATTGCCATGCCAGATTCTTTTGGGAATACCCGTAGGAGTTCTCCGCTATCTAAACTCCAGGCGATTGCCCGATCCTCCCCTAAGCTGTACAGGGTTCTGCCATCTTCACTGACTAACAAATGATTGATCGTCCCTTTATGCCCCGCGAACACCTTTCGGAGTTCTCCAGTCCGCAGATCCCAAACTTGGACTCGTTTGTCAGTCGCACCGATCACCAGTTGTTGAGTAGGCGCAAACGCTACAGCCGTTAGAGATGCCCCTAAATTGGTAAAGGTTTGCAGGATTTTTCCAGTGTGAATATCTAAGATTTTCAGTGCTTGATTATCTCCACCGACCGCAATCATTTGAGCATCAGGACTGAAGGCAACAGCGATTACCTGAGTCCGGTTGTCATTGAGGGTCTGCACTAATTGCCCAAACCGTAGGTTCCACACGTACAACGACTGGTCTTTACTGGCAGCTAACCAATCGCCATCGGGACTCAGTGCGATCGCGTTCACGGTACGAAGGTCAACGGGATTCTCAACCACCAAATCGTGTTTGAGCGTTAGTTTTGTTCGCTCGGACATGGGCAACATGGATGCGATCGCTTCGCTCATCTGCCCACCTTGCTTAGAGAGTTGCCAAACACCGACAGATCCTATTGTTGTAACCAACGATAAAAACCCTACCGCTGTTGCCCATTTAGAAGCCATCGGAAGAGCAGGGATGCGAAATTTTGCCCGCTGTTTCCGAATTTTGGGGGCATTGGTTAACGGTTGCAGATCGGCTAAAACCTGTGAGGCGTTGCGATACCTCTCCTTTCGGCTGACAGGTACTAGCTTGTTTAGAACTGCAACCAGACGCAAATCTAAGGTTGTTTTTAAGTAAGACTCCCACTCAATCTCATGAGACGAAAGGTTTTCTTGAGCTGTCGAGGATAAATCCCAGTCAATAATTGAATAACCGAAACACCCAGGAATAGAGATCACTGCTGAAATCAGCCTGTCCCTGTTGTTGTTCCTCTGGCATGTATCCAGGAGTGCCGATCGTCACAATTGCTTCAGTCGTTGGGTCAGAGGGCGACTGCTTCTCCTCAATCACCGCAGAGTCATTATTCAGCCATTTGGCAGCACCAAAGTCAATCAAGACAATCCTGCCATCTGTACGTTGAATTAAGTTACTGGGCTTGATGTCTCTGTGGATTAGATCCTGAGAATGAATGAACTCCAGGATAGGTAGAACATCCAGCAGCAAACAAACAGCATCTTTCTGAGAAAAACGCCGCCCCTGATCGAGCCAGTGTTCCAGGTTCTCCCCTTCAACATACTCCTGCACCAGGTAAGCGCGATCGCCGACTTCAAACCATGCAAGCAGCAGTGGAATCTGCTCACATTGCCGCCCAAGTTCTTGCAAGGCTTGAGCCTCAATGTCAAACATCCGTCGAGCCACCTTCCCTTGAAGTGACTTGAGACATTTAACAACGCAGAGTGGATGATGCGGGAGATATTTATCTCGTGCCAGGAAGGTCTCACTGAAGCCACCTTTACCTAGCTCTTGTAGGATTAAATATCGTCCAGTCAATAGTTGCCCAATCATGAGACCAACTCAATCACCTCATAAGCAGAGGCAGTGAAGTGTTCAACCAACTTGAGCAACCCAGGGCAAACTATTTGGAAATCGAATAGAAGGAACTTCTACAGTGCTGGCAGTCGGATAAGCACCTGTATGTTTTTGGGCAACCTGTGCTGCCGTTTGAGGATCAGCATAGGGACCCCAAAAACAGTTGTAATCGTGTCCTGGTAACGCGACAGCAGCATACTAACCTGGTTGAGAGTGAACTCGTAACATGAATTCATCCCACCAGGCTTGCCAACAATCAATCCGATCTGGTTGATCATGACGGATGTTAGCAAGTTGATTAGCAAGTCCATCAAACCGTTGACTCTGTTCTCTGCTAATCCGATAAACGACCAGGAGTAGTTTAACGAAACCGCCTTCATCTAAAAGTAGAAGCCCCTGAGCCATTTCCCCTTAACCCTGAAATTTATTAGACTCAAATCAAACAAAAAGTTCAGCCGCTTTAAGCTCTTGTATTAAATGTTAGACATCTTGAGACACTCCCTAAAGACATAGATTTAGGCAGGTTCGACAGTAATACGCTACTTACCCTGATTTTCTAGCAAATGCTTTAGGAGCAAAAACTACTTCTAGATGCAGCTTTAAACACTTCTAATTTTCTTTTTTGAGTAAAGTATTATCTCTGCCTTTGAACAGAGTTAATATGAGTGCAGAATGGATTCAATAGCTGTAAAACACCACTCTAAAATTTTGTCTCTCCAGGATAGGAATTTCAGAGTAGTGCAGAAGCCAGGTAAGTTTTGAGTGGCGGCACAAATCAGGTAGCAATCAGTTTGCGGTCAAGGTCATTCAGACAATGGCTGTAGGAACTGGGAATTCTCGCCAAAAGGTGAGCCGGAGAGTTGGAAGACGAATTACTAAACCTCAAATTACATCCACAAGGCTTCACGTGGGCAACTTGTCAATCTTTTCGGCAATCATAGATGAGAAGAGGATACCTATGGAATCTGCAAACAATCATCTCAAACTAGACGATCACAACCAGTCTCACGGCGACATTATCAACCCAGGTTCTAATGCAGGAGACACTTCTGCAAATAAGTCAATAGGATCATCCGTGCAAGAATCCGACTTTAATGCAGCCCTAGATCAGGCGGCTGATGCACTTGGCGATGCTAAGGAAAAAGCAAAGGGGCTGAAGGATAAAGTTGGTGATACTTTGGGAGAATTCAAAGACAATGCCTCTGAAGCATTTGATAAGGCGAAAAGTCAAGCTGGCGCTTTGTTGAATGAAGAAAAAAATAAGGACGGTGAAAATCTCAACGACAACAAGAGTAAAGGATTTGAATCCAATGAGAAGGTTGCCGACTTAGATAAGAGTGCGAAATCTCAATCTGGCAGCAGCTCATCCGCTAGCAAGTCAGCAGAAGACGGGCTACACGTTTCGCCTGACGCATTGGCAGATACAAAGTCTCTTGATCCAGCCCAAGTTAGGAATGAGGCGAATTTGGCAGGGCGGTTAGGAGCCAACGGTGATTTCCTTGATGGAGGTGGTGGCAATAACACCATTATTGGAGCCGGTGGCTCTGACATCATCAGAGGAGACACAGAAGGCAGCTTTAACACGGTGACAACTGGGACTGGGAAAGACCTCATCACGCTTGGACAAGAAGCGACCAATCGAGTATTCGATTTTGATCCGGCGAACGACCAGTTCGGACTAACCGACAGCTTAACCCTAGACAGCATTCTATTTGGACAGGGCACTAACCCTGACAC
This sequence comes from Kovacikia ellensis JS3, assembly GCA_034541955.1. Classification (GTDB taxonomy): domain Bacteria; phylum Cyanobacteriota; class Cyanobacteriia; order Leptolyngbyales; family Leptolyngbyaceae; genus Kovacikia. The sequence continues at coordinate 69,764 of JAVYJL010000004.1, forward strand.
AGGTGGGCTTGACCAACCCTTAGATAGCAAAAATAACACCGTCGTCGTTCAGGGCTATTTCATTCTAGACGAGGTAGACAATCCGATAAGCTGAGGCTTAATCCGTTACTGCCGTTCAACCATGAGCACCCTTGCGATTGTGGAAGCTTTTGCTCACTTGCCTGACCCCCGACGAGGAGCCGGACAACGGCACAATCAAGCCCTGTGTCTAGCATTGTTCACCTTAGCAGTGGCAGCAGGATGTCGAGGGTTTCTAGCCATTGGAGATTGGCTCAACGCTTATCACGATGAATTAGTAGGGTTGTTTGACCCAGCTAAAGGACGTTTACCCTCCTACAGCACGATTCGCCGAGTGCTGCTCAACGTAGATTATCAACAGTATTCAGCTTGTTTAGCCAAGTTTTTGAGATTAGTCCTCGTGCGGGTGAGATGGTAGCTGTCGATGGCAAACGATGGCGTGGCTCCTATCAACTGGTATCGGAGCATTCAACCACTGAGCCGCATCCAGCGATTCAACTGGTGAGTGTGTATTTGGTTGAACGGGGTTTGATTCTTGAACCCTACGAGGCTGCTTGACTGACAAAACTAAGAAGCTGGGAAACGGCTGATAACGGTAAATTCGCGCTTGAAGGAAGCATCCTGCTGTCGTTTGGAAGCAAGTGCAGGATGAGGGTCAGGCAGACTTGAGAGGAACTGAAAAACTTGAATTTTCCATTGGTGGGTGATAGCAAGGCGAATCCAATTCCACCCCAATTTGAGATAACTCATGCCGCGATGCCAATGGGCATCCACGTGGTGACGCTTGCCCAATGCGACCACTTGTACCCCTTGCAAGATCAGAAATAGCATGGTCAGGGCAATAACGCTGCACAATTGAGACAGCGCAAACTTGTCCCGTAGTCTGGATGCTTCGAGATTGAAGCCATTCGACTTCATGTCCAAAAAGGATTCCTCCACCTGAAACCTGAGTCGGTATTGAGCAAAGGTTTGCAAGTTCGTCGGCTCATCGCTCACAATCGTCCAGTCTTCACCACTTGGCTTGTCATGGGCAAAGGCAAGGTAAACGTTAGGGTAGGGCTTGGTTTTACCGACCGAAACCGCACTCGTGAAGTAGGCCTGTCAGGTTGCAATTGCACCGACGACACCTGGTGCCACTGCCCCTCAAGTTGAAACTGGAAGGAGCGCTTGATGCGGATGCGAAAATGCCAACCCAGATTCTCCTGAGATACTTCATGAGTTTGCCATCGGCAAAGCCCCGATCTGCCAACAGGACAATTGTCACCGCATCGGGCAGGAGTCTTTGCGCTTGCCGTAGTACCCTTTGAATCGTCCATAATCTCACTGTGCTGCTCGATTGTGCCACGACCCGCCATGCGACCGGGACTGTTCTACCCCGATAGACCACGCCTACCCAAACGATACAGAAACAATTCCAAACCACAGTTGTATCCAGGCTCAGATAGAGGCGTTCGCTTTGCCACTCGGACAGGGCTTGTTTAAGCAGAGCTTGATAAGCGGCAACGACATCAATTCGTCGATTCGACAACCATCGGCGAAATCGTCTCTGATGCGACTGCGCGACCTGAGCGCGACTAATCACATACACGCCAAATCTATTGAGATGCACGTTCTGGCTTTGGATCATGCCAATCATCATCCAGCAGAGTGTTTGTAAGTGACGCGCATCTTGCCATTGAATGTCACATTGACTCAAATAACGCGACAACGCATCATAAAGACGGGAAGTAGGAGTCATTGATTTTGCTGTGAGGTGTGGTAGCTTTCCAGCTTAAATCAAGCTCTGCTTCCCTCCTAGCTTGTCCTTCAGACTGCCCCTGTTTTGTCAGTCAATCAGCCCTACGAGGTTGAGCATAAGAGCAATGAGATCAAGGTGTTGCCCCAGTTAGTCAAACAGTTCGCTTGCAATGGAGTGGTGTTTGCTTTTGATGCGATCAACACCCAAAAAAGTTGCACCTCAATTGTTGAGAGTCACAATCACTATCTAGGAGCACTCAAAGGCAACCAATCTGGGCTGCTCAAAGAGGTCAAGGCGAACTTTCAAGTGGAAGACACTTACACAGAATTTAGCAAAGGTCATGGACGCATAGAGGAACGAATAGTTGAAATTTGTCAAACTCTTGATGATATTCGTCCTTGGGCAGGACTATGCACCTTGATTCGCGTGAGGGCTACTCGTACCTTGCTGAAAGGAGAGTATGAAATTGTGGGTAAAACCGAGATACGCTATTACATTTCCTCGTTGCGTGAAACTGCGTGTCAGTTTGCTCACCGAATTCGCTCATATTGGGGTGTGGAAAACAAAGTGCATTATGTGCGAGATGTGACGCAAGCTGAGGATGCTTGTAGAATCCGGATAGTTCCCTTGCCTCAGATATGGGCAATTGCTCGAAATCTGGCACTCAATCTCTATCGGGACTTAGGCTTTAACAATATGGCTCAAGCCCAACGTCGTTGCGGTTTCAGCTTGAAGCAACTCAAATCAATCTTTAGAATGAAATAGCCCTGCAACCAGACTATATAGCGAGCTTACTGCTTATCCTTCATGAGATCAGGAGAGATGCTGCTATAGCCGCAGTGAGTTGGACTTCTGACGGATCTATCCCCTTATTCTTTAGTTAAGAAATGGCTGTATAAATATAGGACTTCACCATTAAGTGCGAATCATCCCTCGCTGTAGGTTAGGTTGAGATACCAAACCCAGAGTTCCCAAACATCTCACAACTTCACACAAAGCAGTACGATCGCCTGCTGCTGAATTTGTTTGATGGAAAGAATCAGAGCAAGTGCGATTGCAGTTCTCGTGACTAGAGGAGCGATCGCTATTTCTGCTATTGACTGGCTTGGAGTTGTTGGAGTTGGGCGATGGTGAGTCCTGTTGCTTGGGCAATCACCTCAACCGCAATGCTCTGCTTGAGTAGATTGAGGGCGATCGCTGTTTGGGCTTCCTGCCGCCCTTGCTCCAAACCTTGCTCCAAGCCCTGCTCCATCCAACTGGTGACGATCTGCATGACGCTCTCCCGCTCATTTTCCTCCAGTCTACCAACTTCCGCCTGAAACACAGCCTCCTCCTGCTGATTCAGCCGCAGATAGGTATCCACGAACCCCGAAAGCAACCGTGTCCGGGCTGAGTCTAGCTGTAGCGTTGCTGAGATTGATCCGGTTTAGTGGACATCTGAGTAAGAGTACACTAGAACTAGGAGGGTTCAATGAGTCAGAAAATCCGCAAGGAATATACGGATCAGCAAAAGCGGAAGCGGTCGAAATTGTTGTAAGTACAAAGCAATCGGTTCGACAAGTTGCTGGTAATTTAGGGATTGCGGAGAGTAGCCTCAGTCGTTGGGTCCGTGAGAGCCAGGAAAATACTGCGACTAAATCGTCCGGGGTTTAAGCCGTGATGAGCGTCAAGAACTGATACAACTGCGACGCCAGGTCAAGCAGTTAGAAATGGAGCGAGAGTTCTTAAAAAGGCCGCTGCCTTCGTTGCTGGGGATCTGTCGTAGAACGGTACGAATTGATCGCCGCAGAGAAGGCGAACTACCCCGTCTGTTGGATGTGTCGATGGCTCAAGGTCAGCCGCAGTGGGTTTTACCGTTGGTTGGCGCTCAAACCCAGCCAACACCAACTGCAAGAACGCATTCTGGCACAGAGGGTGACGGATATTTTTGAGCAATCGCATCAGAGTTATGGGTCTCCCCGCATTACTGTGCAACTAGCCCAGCAAGGGTGGGCTGTCAGTCGCAAACGAGTGATTCGGTTGATGCAGCAACAGGGCCTCGTTGCTCGACCTCGTCCCAAGCGGAGTCGGCAAACCTCAGCCCCTGAAACACCTGCAGCTCCCAATCACCTCAACCGTCAATTTACAGTAGACCATCCAGACCAAGTCTGGGTCGGAGACATTACGTATTTACCCAGCACTGAAGGATGGCGGTATCTAGCGGTTTGGATTGATCTGTTCTCTCGGCGAGTCGTGGGGTGGGCATTAGCTGACCATCTCCAGAGCGAACTGGTGCTCGAAGCCTTACAGCGGACCTTTGGTCATCGGTTGCCGCATCCAACTGGTTTACTGGTTCATTCTGACCAGGGCTGCCAGTACACGAGCCATGCCTATCGTCAGGTGCTCTCCGCTCGGGGTTGACGTGCAGTATGTCCCGTCGAGGCAACTGTTGGGACAACGCTGTCGCTGAAAGTTTCTTCTCCACCTTGAAAACAGAACTGCTCTCTAAAATGGAGGTCTTGCAATCAGCTCAGTTACAGGTCGAAGTGGCCACTTGGATTGAAGGGTTTTACAATCAACAACGTAAACATTCAACCCTCAACTATCTTTCTCCAATTGAGTTTGAACAGAGGTACCACGATGTATCTAGACTAATATCATCTGTTGCTTGAGTCATTGTCTACAAAAGCGGATCAATCTCAGGAAGAGACGATGGACCAGGAGAGCGAGCTACGGCAAGTGAAATACTTGAACAATGTAGTTGAGTAGGATCACAGAAATATCAAGCGAATTACCAGAGCCGTGATGGGATTCAAGTCGTTTAATAGCGCCAGCAGAACTTTGAGCGGGATAGAGGCGATAAATATGATTAGGAAAGGACAAGTGAAAGGAATAGACAAGGGGGACAGTGTATCTCAAGCCAAGTTTATTGAATCGCTCTTTGGAATCGCTGCTTAAAGCAATGTGAACGATACCGATTGTCCGTCATTAAAATTTCTTGCGACAGAACCCTTTTAGCTCAGGGCAAAGCGAAGAAGGTCGCTCTAATTGCCTGTATGCACAAGCTGTTGAGGATTCTCAATGCCATGGTTCGAGATGGCAAATCTTGGGAACCACCAGTTGTGGCAAATTAGGCAACTTACCCTTGACAAGCAAGATAATCGCTTTTTCGGTCGTCTTGACCGATTGAGAATCGATGATGCCAGCAGTTGCCTGCGGTGTTTTGCCCATCGCTTGACGCAGTTGAGTGCGTAAAGCATCATGCACTTGTTGCCAAATGCCGAGTTTCTGCCACAACCGCAAGTAGCCATACACGGTTTGCCAGGCTGGAAACTCACCCGGAAGTGCTCGCCACGTGCAGCCTTCTCGTTGAACATAGAAAATAGCATCAACGACTTCTCGCAGTGGAACATCTCTGGGATGACCAATCGTAGATTGGGTAGGCAGCAAGGGTTCAATGAGGTGCCATTCTGCATCAGTGAGGTCACTAGGATAGGGCTTACGCATCATCTTCTGAAACAACTCTATTTCCATCCTCGTTCTACGATTTAGCAAAGCACCCTCATCTCAATATCTCTTTAGAAACAAGCTCTTAAGATCAGCGCACACCTCCTTACGATGCTTGTAGGACACATACGCCACACTATTTTGCACCAGATGCACGATGCATAACTGCACCACCAGTTTGGGGGTAGGTTGCCGCAATGGCGTCTGGAAAGCCAGTTAATCCATCCACACACGCGATAAAATGAACGAATACAATAACTATTGCTTGTACACAAATGTTGAAATTGGATCTGTCCAGTATTGTGTGTCAGGGGCAAATCTCTTTGGGTAATCTGCCATCAAACTCAATCGCAAATCGATTCAACGCTGGCTTCCACTCTCGAATTGGCATCGTCCACTTCTTTGAGAGGTTGCCAATGGCAAGATACACCGCCTCATCGTTGGGGAAGACTCGATGATTCTTGGTCACTTTTCTCAATGTCATGTTCAATGACTCAATGGCATTGGTGGTGTACATCACCTTGCGAATCTCTGGTGGGAAGTGAAACATTGGGATGATATTGACCCAATGATTTTTCCAACTCCTGCTAATGGTCGGGTACTGAGCATCCCACTTCTCTGCAAATAGCTCCAGGTGCAGTTCTGCTTCATCTTCAGTGCTGGCTGTGTAAATTGCCTTAAGGTCAGCACAGACCTCCTTGCGATGTTTGTAAGACACATACGACACACTGTTTCGGACTAGATGCACGATACATAACTGCACCAACGTTTGAGAGTAGGTCGCAGCAATGGCATCGGAAAATCCAGTGAGTCCGTCTACACAAGCAATGAAGATGTCTTTCACTCCCCGACTCTTCAAGTCGGTTAATACGGTCATCCAGAATTTCGCTCCTTCACTCTGAGTCATCCACATCCCGAGCAGTTCCTTTTCACCGTTGAGGTTAACGGCTAATACCAGGTGAATCGCCTTATTAATCACTCGTCCGTTCTCTCCAACCTTCACAACAATCGCATCCATCCATACCAATGGGTAGACACAAGATAATGACTGAGATTGCCAAGTTTTGACCTCATCGATAACCGCATCAGTCACTTCACTAATGAGTGTCGCTGAAACTTCCACTCCATAGAGGTCTTTGAGCTGGTCTTGAATGTCACGGGTCGTCATGCCACGCCCATAAAGCGAAAGAATCTTGCCGTCAAACCCATCAAAGCGAGTCTGTCCCTTCTTGATGATGACTGGCTCGAACTCGCTGTTGCGGTCGCGGGGAATGTCTAGGGTGGTTTGTCCAAACTCGCCTTTAATTGTCTTCTGGGAATGTCCGTTGCGGCGGTCCCGCTTGGCTTTACCCTCAGTTTTGTATTTGGGGTCATCGAGATGGACGTCCATCTCGGTTTCGAGACAGCGCTCGACCAGTGCCTTGGTCAGTTGTTTGAGCAGTCCGCCTTCACCGACCAAGTCTTCAGGCTTAGCGTAGTCTTTGAGCAGTTCGTCGAGTAGTTCAGGTCGAATCGTCATTCGGTGTCCTCGTTAAGATAATCAACAATACTGGTCTTTTGAGGCTGATTTACCCTTTGACACAAATTATTTTACAGATCCGAGTTTTTGACTCAGTGCAGTTATGGTGATGCGCTACGCCTCCACTTTCATGCTTGACATTTAAGATGATCGCTTGGGGTATCGCCCATAATAGAATCAGTCTGCGTTGAGTGATCGTTGGAGTTCCGAATGCCCAACTTCCCCGGCATGAATCCCTATTTGGAGGGTTACCTGTTTCCAGACTTGCATAGCGCGTTGGCAAGTCGCATTCGGGCACTCCTCACGCCTCTGTTGCGACCTCGCTATGCAGCGCGACTGGAAATCTCCACCGTGCAAGACACGGCTCAAGTGAAGAGTTGGGCATTGTTTACCCAGATGTGGAAGTGGTCAAAACGCCTGATCCCTCGCAATTGCCTGCTCAAACGGCGGTGTTCACGCCTGCCACGCTCACGCTGCCGCCACCGGTAACGCTGCGAATTCCTACTGTTGAAGTCAGAGAAGTCACGGGCAATCGGTTGGTCACTTGCATCGAAATTCTCTCTTACGCCAACAAGCGGCAGCTTGGCTTTGAGCAATACCAGCAGAAGCGTAATCGGTTGATGCGATCAAGCGTGCATTTGGTGGAGATTGACTTGATTCGACGTGGCAGACGAGCACTTCCTGAACCTACCATTCCCCCGTCTCACTACTGCATCAGTGTCACTCGTGCGGGCGAGCGCGTTGATGTCTGGACAGTTCAGATGCAAGAGTCCTTACCCACCATTCCAATTCCGCTACTCGCACCGGATGTCGATGTCCCACTTAATTTGTCGCAGGCAATCCATCAGGTCTACGAGGAGGCCGACTATGACCTGACGATCGATTACACTCGTCAACCGCCACCGCCCGCATTACCGGAGGCAGACCAACAATGGTTAAGAGGCATCGTTGGTTGAGAAGTTTGTATTTTGGTAAGTTCCCTACACTGCTACGGTACTCCCCTGGGCTTCTGATGCATCCCCAGTTCGGCGACCACGTAGTTTCTTAGGTACGGAAGATATTTCTTATGTAAGCCTGGTGAATGCCTGAATCAAACAGATGTTGTACCTAAGAACCGAACTGGGTAGCCTTTATCAGAGTTGGTAAAACGCTCTCTGTAATAGAATTAGTGGAACTTGGTGGTAACTCAACCTCTCATTTATTCCAACCGCCGCAGTTGTTTACCCACGTAACGGCTCTTCAACTTGCCCTCCTCCCGCCAGTAGGCATACCAGTAAGGACCATGCAATTCCCCGTTCTCCCCTGTATCAAATGTCAAGCTCCTTTCCAAAAAGTGACAACTACTTGGCGGGTTTCATAGGATCGCAAAAATCCTGCCGAGCATCATAAGCAGATAAGGATGATAATCATTGTTCGATTGAATCTGTATCAAGTCATGAATACAGAGATAAGCAAGCAAAACCAATCGCCTTCAGACGACAACTGAGATCGAAGTGACAACTAAGATCGCGCCATTACTGAGGCTTGGCAACTGACGTTGGAGCTTTAGCTTTCTTTGCCACCGCCGACTGCTTGCGATAACTTTCGGCTTGAATGTCTACAATCAAAGCATGATGTACTAATCGGTCAACGGCGGCAACGGTCATCATTGAATCGGTAAAGATAGCATCCCACTGACTGAACGGTTGATTGGCAGTAATCAAAAGACTTTTGCGTTCATAGCGGTGAGCAATGAGTTCAAACAAGACTGACGTTTCGGCTTCTGATTTTTGACATAGCCCAAGTCATCCAGGATCAGCAGGTCAAAGCGGTCTAGTTTTTTGAGTGCCCCTTGCAGTTGCAGTTGCAACTTTGCCTGCTGCAACTGTTGCAGCAGGGCAAGGGCAGAGCAACACTGGACTCGCTTACCCAACTCCACCATCCGCCGCGCGAGTGCGGCGGCAAGATGAGTTTTGCCGACTCCACTTGCGCCAAATAGTAACAAGTTCTCAGCCCGTTCCAACCAACTGGCGTCATCTGCCAGTTGCATCAAGGGTGCCGCATTAAGCTTTGGGCAATGGGAAAAATCAAAGTTGGCAAGGGTTTTGGCGTTGGGTAGTTGGGCTTCGCGTAAGGCTCGTTGGAGTCTGGCACTCCAGCGTCGTTGCGCCTCCAATTCGCAAAGTGCCAGCAAGAACTGCGCGTAAGACCATCCCTCCTGCATCGCTTGGGCTTCGATGGTTTCCCAAGGGGTCAGCCTGTGGCAGAGGTGCAACGCTTTGAGGGGCAGGCTCAACCTCTGGTAAGGACTGGGCTGATTGGGCGGGAGGCAGGAGTTGGTCATAGGCACAGAGATCCGGTTGGGGAGGAGTAAGAACTGGCAGCAGAGTTGATTTGAGCACGCCAAAGTGCTGCTGGAGGGTGGCAAGGGTTAACGTCTTTGCCTCTAAGTGGGTTTGCAGGTACTCCACAACACGAGATTGAGCGTCTGTGGTTGCAGCAATGTACAAGCTTTCAACCATCAAGATTGCTGCACTATTAAGGTCAAATTGGGCTTTCATCTGTTGCCATAGTTGTTGCCATTGCTCATCGGGCAGTAAGTCCTGCTGCCAGGTGCAGTACAGAAAGGCTCTGGGTTTACGTCTGAGTCCCTGGGCAACGTGACGATAGTTAATACAGCGGGCACGCCGTTTGCCTTTCCCATCCGGTCTATGGCGAGGGAGTTCGACCACCACTTGGCGATGGAGATACCCCACTATCCGGTCGTGGTACAGGTGCAGTTCCAGTTGCCGTCCAATCAGACGGGCGGGCACCGTGTACAACACACAGCGCACATCCATCGTGCTATGGCAACTCACTTTTGCCGTTAAGACCTCGTAGTCTGCCACTCGTCCTTGAGGCAGGGGGTGCAAGTGAGCTTTTTCGACTGCAATCTTCTCTTGGTGTTGAGCATTGAGTCCCGCCACCGCTTGGTTGATCACCCCTTGATACTCGGCGATGCTTTTGAACTCACAACTGCCGCGCAGTAGTAGAGCTTGCTTGATCCGGTTTTTCAAATGTCCGTGCGGTGACTCAAGTGAGCCATTTTCATGGGCAATCCCAGTATTGTTGCGAGTGGGCTGCATGCGGTAGTGGACGCATAACTCATCGTACAACCGAGTCAACGGCTTGTTGCGAACGCCGCCTAAATTGCGATACGCGGCACTCAAACTATCGGTGCGATGCTGCTTGGGTGCGCCACCGCAAGCAAACAGGGCATTCTGTAACCCTTCGGACAGTGCAATGAAGCTTTCGCCACCCTGAACAATTTGGGCGTACTGCCAACCGCTATAGCCCAGTCGGTAGTGATAAATCAAATGTGAGAAAGACTTGCCGTTGATGGTGATCTCGACTCCCTTCAATTCGGTCAAGTCGGAAAAGCCCATCATCCCTGGTTCATGGCGTAACTTGAACATGACTTCTGGGGCGGGTCCATGCAATGCCTTCCACGTTGCGACGCGCCGTTGCAACGTCCGCAACACCTGCAAATACTTGCCAGGGTAGTGGGCTTGCAGGTACTCAAACAGGGTCATTGGTTTGAGACCAGGTTCCCGTTTGAGCAGCGGTTCAAGCTCGCTTTCCCACACGTCGGCTAGCGGGTCAGCACACGTGCGCCAATCGCGCACCTTGCCTCGATTCGGTTGGTAGTCTCCCGCTTCAATCCTCTGTCCACTGCGTTCTGAAAACTCGGCAACATTAGCCGCTTCGGCTTGCGTTAAGCCGAATTCTCGGACTTTCATGTACACTCTGACTTGATATGTTTCGATTAGTTTTCCAGGCATTGGAGGGGCCCTGATAGGTGATCCTCCAATGTCTTTTGATGTGGAAAAGTGACGCATCAATTTAATCGACAACGACATTTACGGACTGTTCGCACCCGCCAAGTAGCTGTCGTTTACCTATTTAACCCGTCATCCTCATTGTCATCTAACAGTGAGTCTGTGATCTATCAGGAGTGGCGGGAAGAAATTTGGGAAGAAGCTCGACAGGAACTGCTCCCGATCGCTGAGCAACAAGGTGAGCAGCGAGGCCGTCTGGAAGAAGCCCGATCGCTCATCTTGCGTCTCCTCAATCAGAAGTTTGGTGCCCTGCCCGATCGCCTTTCTGAACAAATCAATACACTCAACCTAGAACAACTGGAATCTCTGGCAATGGCGTTGCTGAACTTTTCTGGTTTAACTGACCTAGAGCGTTGGTTAGCAGAAAGCGATCGCACAATTCCCTGATTGAGTACAGCTTACAATTGATTATCTGAGCTAATAGCCGATGCAGCGAACTGCCCACATATCTGGGTCCATTGCGAAAGCAACTAGTACAGAACGATCATCCAGGTTACTTGAGTGGCAATTACTCCGGCCGCTTCCATAATAGTCCATAGGGCAATCACCAGGATTCTGTCGGGTTTCGCTGCACTAAATAACAGTTCATGGGTAAAAGCTGCACAGTGCTCAACCCGACCTACAACGGAAGGAACGATCGAGCTATAGCAAGAAGAGATTTCGCGCTAAAGTATACACTCTGTAAGCCGTTGAATGAGAGAGGAATGAAAAAGACCGTTTTGTTCTGGATCGATACGCAACCAGTTACGTAAACGAACCGCTTGAAAATGGATGGCTCGATTTTAATGTCGAAGTTTGACATCGGGTAGCCCACCATGACTTTAACCTTACCCGGAAACTGTTTGCGGTTTCTTTAAAGATGATTGGCAACCTGTATCAGTAGCCAGTTTCAAATCCTTTAGAACGACTTGAAACTGGTACTATGGGAAATCGCAGCAAAAATACCAGTTCGCAAACTGTCCAAGTGCTCTTGTACAATTTCACCCCTTCCAAAACGCCTCTCCGATACAATCAGGAAGCTGGGAGTAGAAGGTCAATGGGTAGCGATCTATCGAAGCTGGGCTACGAAGAGTTTCTCGGTGAGCTAAAAGAGCGAATTCGTAATGCTCAAGTCAGAGCAGCTCTGGCAGTCAACCGGGAACTAGTTCTCCTGTACTGGCAGATTGGACAGGAGATTTTGCAGCGACAGCAGCATCAGGGTGGGGAGCCAAAGTCATTAATCGGCTGGCAACTGACCTTCGGAAAGCATTTCCAGACATCAAAGGCTTTTCTGCCCGTAACCTGCTCTATATGAGGGCATTCGCGGAGGCTTACCCCGATGAGCAAATTGTGCAACAGGTTGTTGCACTAATTCCCTGGGGGCACAATGCCCGGATTTTGGATGCCGTGAAAGTACCGGAAGAGAGGATGTGGTACATCCAGCAAACGATTCAGTATGGCTGGAGCCGTAATGTCTTGATCCACCAGATGAATAGCCAACTCTACCGTCGTTAGGGCAGTGCGATTACTAATTTTAGCCGAGTCCTCCCTAATCCTCAGTCGGAACTGGCACAGCAGGTCATTAAGAATCCGTATTCGTTTGATTTCTTAAGTCTGGGCAAGGAGGCTCTGGAGCGAGAACTAGAAACAGCTCTAATTCAGCACATTCGGGAGTTTTTGCTGGAGTTAGGGGTTGGGTTCTCCTTTGTTGGCAGTCAATACCCACTGGTTGTAGACGGCAAGGAGTATAGAATCGATCTGTTATTCTACCACTTCCGCCTGCACTGTTTTGTGGTGATTGACCTGAAAGTGGTTGAATTTGAGCCAGAATTTTCTGGAAAGATGAATTTTTATGTCTCAGCTGTAGACGATCTCTTGCGGGGTGAGGACGATAAGCCGACGATCGGGATTATTTTGTGTCGCACAAAGAGTAAGACCGTTGCTGAGTACGCTCTGCGCGATGTCCATAAGCCGATCGACATCTCCACCTATCACATGGGCACTCCGCTGCCCGAAGAGTTTCAAATGAGTTTACCTGCGATCGCAGCCCTGGAAGAAGAAATTGAGGCGATCGCTGCTGAGGTTGAGCAGTCTCTGGCCTCTCAAGAGGTAGAACAGCTTTCCCTATTTGTTGACCCCGCAACCCTTGACGAAGAGTAAAGCCAATCTTAGACCTTACTGAACCTGAAGTTTAAATCCTAATAAAAGCAAGTAATTGTCCAAGAGGTCTTGGACAATTCTCACCCTCACCAAGATTCCACTAGACTCACTTAGTAAATGTGATTGGCAGAAATTTCAGTCCGGTGGAACCGGATTCAGCAATTGAGACTTGTGGTGAAGGCTCGCGGAGAGCTTTTGTCTCATTGTTTTCAGTCCTATAGAAGAGGAGCCAGCAATTGAGACTGGTGAGCTGCCAACTAATTGAGAGATTGCCTGAACTGTTTCAGTCCCGTAGAACGGGATTCAGCAATTGAGACATCCACATCTTTCAGTTTTTGCTGTGTAGCTGGGTGTTTCAGTCCCGTAGAACGGGATTCAGCAATTGAGACGTCGAGTATCTGTCCCTCCTGGAGTCGCAAGGGCTGGTTTCAGTCCCGTAGAACGGGATTCAGCAATTGAGACCTAAACGGGTTCAAATCGAAAGCGCCGTGGCGGATCGTAATGTTTCAGTCCCGTAGAACGGGATTCAGCAATTGAGACTTTGGAGAGCGCTTCTCATGGTAATCACACCTTCTCACATGTTTCAGTCCCGTAGAACGGGATTCAGCAATTGAGACGCCGATCGCTAACTCCAACCTGACCGACGTAATGAAGTTTCAGTCCCGTAGAACGGGATTCAGCAATTGAGACAAGTTGAGGTAAAGGTGTAAGAGGTTTCAACGCCTGCATGTTTCAGTCCCGTAGAACGGGATTCAGCAATTGAGACTCTAGAGGAAAGTAATCGTCCTGACAACAAACCCGCGGGTTTCAGTCCCGTAGAACGGGATTCAGCAATTGAGACTTTTGATTCCTATGCGCCACTACCCAGAGTTCAGTGAAGTTTCAGTCCCGTAGAACGGGATTCAGCAATTGAGACTGTGGGTTTTGCCCCGAATGCGTCCAGCATCACGGTTTCAGTCCCGTAGAACGGGATTCAGCAATTGAGACAGCTCGTAGCTGAGCGGTTCCCGAACCCCCCGGGGTTTCAGTCCCGTAGAACGGGATTCAGCAATTGAGACCCGTGGTAACGTTCCGATCGATATCGGCGCTCTTACGGGTTTCAGTCCCGTAGAACGGGATTCAGCAATTGAGACTGAGCAATATCCTTCTGTCCAACATCGACTCCGATGTTTCAGTCCCGTAGAACGGGATTCAGCAATTGAGACGCTGAATTGGACGGTCTTCCAGATACGCTTCTAACTCCTGTTTCAGTCCCGTAGAACGGGATTCAGCAATTGAGACTGATAGTGGAGATCTTAGCGAAGTAGAAAAGGCGGGTTTCAGTCCCGTAGAACGGGATTCAGCAATTGAGACACCGAATCTTTCCCCAGCTAACGCTGCAATAAGCGTTTCAGTCCCGTAGAACGGGATTCAGCAATTGAGACTCCGGGCGGTAAAAGGGCTGCCGCGACGGGCCTCTGCACACCATTTTGGCAAACCTCATTTGAGATGTCCATTTGAGCTGCAAAAACCTGTCACACAGATTTTTATCCCTCTGCCTTAAAATTAAAACATATTGACTTTTCAAGGTTCTAGCGATTTTGGCAAACCCCCAGGGTTTTTGCCCTTGCTTCGGTTTGCCAAAAATAGGATGCCCTCATCATAGAACGATCGCACCTTCCTGGCGAGGTTTTTCTGAACCATAGGTAATTGTTCGCTTCACAGCACCCGCATCTAAAACGTAGATTCGGACTGAATCCTCCTCCGGCTTGATCACCTTCTCCAACTGAGTCTGCAACTTAGCAAACTGTACTGCCGTTAGAAAACACTCAAACACGCTGTATTGGGACCACTTACCATAGCCTGATAGCAGTTTATGTAACCGAGTACGACGTTTGTTCGCCGGTTTCGTATCTGGCAGGTCATAAATGACAAGATAAAACAGAGTAGTCACTGGTTCTACCGCAACACTAATGGCTGATAGGAAATCCCCTCCTGTAGATGCCGTGTGAGCAAGCGTGCTTGGAGTTCGATCGCCCGCCGATAGGTACAGCGATAGTCAAACACGGGATGCTTAAACTCATCACTCATCTTGCGCTCAAATGCTTGGAGAAAGGTCCTCCGTCCAGCATCCGAAAGGCGATAAGCTCCCAGGCTATCATTGAAGTTCTTGGGCTGAATTTCACGGTTATTGATGACTGCGAGCACCAGATTGTCTGCTACCACTGGGCGAAACTCTTCCATCAAATCCAGCACCATCGCTGGTTGTCCTCGGCTAACTTCATGTAGGTAACCAATATAGGGATCGGTTTCTGCCAGATGCGCGGCTGCCGTTACCTGAACCCGGAGTAGACCATAAGCAAAGCTCAACAATGAATTGACCGGATCTGTGGGTGGACGACGATTGCGCCCATTAAAGCTCCATTCGTTGCCCACAATGTTTGACCAGCAAGCAAAGTACTCTCGTGCTGCCAGTCCTTCTACTCCTCTTACCTGGTCGATCGTCGTTTGTGATTTGATCTGATTCTTGCGTTGCTTGAGTGGGTTCTCTCGTTGATTGTGGCGGTACAACACCGCATATTGGTTCTGAATCTTTGCTGTGACAATTGCTTTAACCAAATCTAATCGACGTGCAGTATCTCCATAAAGCTGATATTGCGCTAGCCGCAACTGCCCATTACGGGAATGTCCTGGCAGAGCTGAACCAAGATATTTACCAAAACTAGTTAAATAATGCACCGGCATTCCTAGCTCCAGGGCATATACCAGCGCATCCCCAGTTAACTGAGGATTTCCCATCAAAACCACTTGTTCGACTGTCTGAGCAGGAATCATTTGCTTTTTCCAGGAGCCATCTTCTTGCCTTAAGGCAACCGTAAACGCTTCATAAACCTTGCTGAGAACTGCATCAGGTTGGGTCACATACAGAACTGACATGGGATTGCTCGCTTCTTAACTGCTTTACTTCAAAGGGCAAACAAATTTTCTGAAGACTACAAGCCTGGCATTTTTTGACTTGGTCGATCGGGGTTGGCATGGGTTGAAAGACAGCCAAACGGGCGGCGGCAATGGCAGCTTCTGTGGCCTGACGCAGTTCGGCTGTAAAACGACCTTCTGGCGTCTTCGGTTCGTGTGATAAAAGATTTCACCATAGACAAGCTTGCGTCCTGTCCGCTCTTCTAAACAAAGAGCCGCTGCACACAACTGAAAGTGGTCATTCAGGTGCTTGGCCATTTTGCCCTTCTTGTATTCCAGGGAACGAGCTGGCCCTCCCGCTCTTCCACCGCGTCGATGACACCAGAAACCAGCAGGCGATCGCTCCAGACCCATTGCTGCTGGTGAATCTGCATCTCCTCTTCTTGAACAACACCCTCCTCATTGATGTTTCGATGCAGGTGACGACCCAGGATAATGTGTTCATTCTCTTCCATCTCGCCCAGCACATACTCTAGGTAGAAACGGCGTGGACAATATTCCCAGGCATTAAGGTATGCCAGGGGCAAATAATCTTCTGTCATAGTTGTTGATTGTTCTTAGTCCCGTTAGCGGGATTCAATCAATATTTTTGTTTGTCCCATGCCCATTGCTGTTTTACGTCCCACGCCAGCAAAGTAGGCAAAGTGTGCAAGCGTCGTTGCAATTTGAGCTTGCTCTTCGTTGGCAAACTCATATCGCGCCCATCCCTGGTTTCCCAATCTCGGCTCCCCTTTCATTTTGAGCGCATAGGTCTTCAAGTCAAAAGCGGCGGTCACTCCTTGCCACTCTTGTTTGGGAAATTGCAATGCTATTGGAGCAAACGCATTCCAGCGCCGCAGCAAGCTGCTAAACACAAGCTCGGGTAATGGAAACGGTTGAATTTGCTGTGCTTGCTTAAAGCTAGTGGGTGTGAGAAATTGCAGGTCAATCACTCGTTGAGGTGGGAGTTCTGCTAACGCCTCATAGGTATTTGATTGCAAAATTTCAATTTTCTGACCAATGCGACAAGGCACATCAGTGATGGACATTTCAGCCCCTAAGTCTTGGCTTAAACCCCAGAGCAGTGGTGCTAGCAATTCCTTTTGCAACAAGCCCACTCGCAGCAGCATTTGCTTCGCCGACATTGATCGCATGGATAGGGTAATTGGAAAGGTTTCCTGTTGATGCAATCGCTCAGCTAAGGCAGCATCCGCAGCACCTAACCAGCGAAAGCAGAGGGCGTGAATAGCTCGACCGAGTGTGGGTGGTAGTGGCTCTGTTGCCGTAATCGGGATTTGGAGAACGTGCAGTGCATGTGAATTCACTTCGACTCCGGTCAAGTCGTAAGGTCTCCCTTGCCACTCGACTGTGGAACGTTGACCAATTCGACGGCATAAGCTTTGCATCAAGTCTGGGTAGGGTTGAGGCTGAGGTAGAACAGCCATTACTCGGGTTGCTCCATTGCTCCTTCCCAAAGGAACCCATGTAGGTATGGGATCAAATTCGGTCAGCCATTGGGTCAGTGGCAGCAACTGTCTCGGGAATGTACTAGAGCGCAACACCACACTTAAGCTGGCAATTTCAAGTTCAGAGTCTTGTGTAAACGTCATAACGTGCACTAGTAGAAGTCAGTTTCAACGGGAGACATCCAGGTTGGATTACTCGGTCTTTGTCTAGTTGAGCTTTCTGCGTTGAAAATGGATTAATCCGATTGAAGCTTGTTTTTGCTCCTAAATCGTCCATCGGCTGCACTGTAAATCCTTTCATTGGATCTGACTCAATCGTTGGCTCAAGTGTGTATTGAGTTACCTCCGGTAAATATTGGAAGAAACAACCGCGCTTGCCGAAGTAGTTAATTTGGGCGAAGAGGTTTTCTAATTCCAACAGACGATCGCGTGCTCCTGCACAAATTGTTAGATTGCCTTCACAATGTACCCATTCTCGAAAGACAAATCCGTCCTGCATGGGAAGCGTTGAACGACTTTTGTCGGCTTTATTCGCCGTTTGATCGTAATACCGCAGTTTGTAGCCATTGCGATTCACAATCAATTTGTCTGGAGGGTCTACCAGAACTTTTAAGTCCCGAATCCAGGCGAATTCCTTCTGAATCCAGTAATCGAACTCGTGCTCGTGATCACCTCCCTGCTCCTCTAGCAGTGCTTTTAACAACGCCATTTTGATGGCATAAGGGGTTGGCACCAAATTCGAGCGCGCTGCCATGCTTGTTGCATCCGATCGTTTCAGAGAAAACAGACTGACTGGTTGATAACTGACCGTCAACCATGTGTTTTCTCCTCCTTTTGCTTACTCCCCGCTTCGGCATGGTGACTCTCCCAGGGTTGTGCTTGCTGGATTAACGTGGCAATGCGATCGGCAAATTCAGCTAGAGTTTCAAATTTCAACAGGTGAATCGTGCCTTCACCATTGATGCGATTCAAGGTTTGAGCGAGGCTGTCAATCTGCCGCTCAAAATCGGGTTGGAGTGGACTTACCATCGGAGCTGGGCACCGCTTCGTACTCACGGTAATGACTCCCGCAAATCCATCGGGGTGAGGTAAATGAGTATTGCGCTTGGCTCCGTTCGGTTGCAAGAAGGTATACAACACACTCTTCAACAATGCGTCCAGGCGTTTTTAGATTCTGTTTGGTCAATGGCATAGCCAAAGTTGTGCGGATTGTAGCCAATTCGGAATGCCTCAATGTTGAGCACTGCCGCGTACAATCCTGAACTTACCTGCACATTGTAGGGAGTTGGGTTATCTTCCCCATATTTGGCATGAAAATAGCTTTGGGTTTTGACAAAGGTAGGAATTCCCACCACCGTACCAAACTCAATCACCGATTCTCGCTTCAGGGTTTGCCCGCCTTTCACAGTGACCATAAAGCCTTCTAAATCACTTATTGAGCAGAGCTTGAGAACCTTGTCTGTGCGGGTCGCGAGATTGGTTTCACTGTTTGAGAAAAACGTCTCTTTTGAGCTTCGACATCATAACCCACACGATCGGGGCTGAACTTTCTCCCACCTTCAGACAGACTCAAACCACTCTCGATCGCAATTCGATGTAAATGCTCTGCCTGAATGTGTTTCAGCATATCGCCCGATACACCATTGACATATTGAGGTTCAGGATTGTTCTTATCAATCACGTAATAACGACGGGTCAGGGATTGGTTGCCTTCATTGCCTTCATTATTGAGTGCATGCAGTTGCCAGGATAATTGACCACTGATGGAAATCGAGTAAACCGGGAATTGAGTCGCTTGAGCCATTAGTTTCATTTCTCCTTATGCAGCTTCGTCAGAAGCAGGTTCAGTTTCAGCTTGGGATTCTTCTGCTGTTTCTACAGGAGCACCGTGCGGTTCATCTTGCAGGGGCTTCCTCCAGCGGGCATATCCGTAAGCAATCAGCAGGTTTGCAACCAGGCTGGTTGGGAATTGATCGAGCAGGGCAACCAGGTGATCGAGGTCTTCCTTTCGAGTCCAGATGCGTTTTACTTCCTTGCCACGGCTTTGCAGGCGGAAATTCTCATCTTCATATCGCGCTAGAAAGGCCATTAATTCAGCCGTAAATTCCGTTTTAGAAGCCGCACAATTACCAAGACGTTGAGCAAGACCGTAAACCCGCTCCCATTCCAGCGTTTGTTCTTTGCCGTCTTTATCTTTGATGGTTCCGGCATAAATCGTTGAGCTATTAATCGCTCGTGCAATGCGAATAAAACCAGGGTCTTCAGTGATTTGCTGCAAATCCTTGGAGAGGCTTTCAGTCATAATGTCTAATCCTGCTTGAGAAAAGAGTCGCGGGCGATATTTTGCCTTTTGTCGGCAAACTGTTTGGTCACATAGTCGGCATAACTAATCTGGAAACGGAAGAACTGATAAAGGTCGGAACTTGTGATGAAATCGCGATAAGCGGCGAGAAGTTCGCTGTGTCCTTCTTCAGCAGAGAGCGATCTCACCACATTGAGATGCTCCAGCACTACATCTTGATACTCATTTACTTCCTGCCGATGGCTAGGACGAATCCAGTCAGGGAGGCTAAGGCTAAACACTTCCTTCACGCCATAGACTTGCCCTTTGGAGTTGAAGTGAGTGCCACTAAAGCCACTCACCAGTTTTTTGATGGAAGTTCCCCGACCTCGCCTGGATCTAGCTTCAAGTTGTGTCGTAATGCTCTTGGCAGGGTGAGAGTTGAGTAGTTCCTGACAGAACTTGAGTACAATTTCAGCATCAAATCGGGCAACCCCAAATGCACCACTGGGAGGGTTTGTTTTGCGTAGCTCTGTCAATGTAGTGCTGTAATCGAACAGGGAAATCTCGTGTGGTTCTAATGCGACCACTCGCCAATCGTAAGTACTTTCTGCCGCTTTGACCCGTTCTGATAAACCAAATTCCATCAATCCTGCGGCAATTAGCCATAGCAACACCCATTCTTCCGTCTGGCTACTACCAAGCTGATTACTGTCGGCTTTCAGGCGATTAACTCCCTGCACTGAAGTGGGTAGAAAAACTTTGACGGCACTTCCGGGTTTGGGTAGACTTTTACCCGATCGCTGCTTGAAGGCTGCGGCGATCGTCTGAGCCACTCCCGCACCAGGACGGTTATCTGCATCAAATGCTTCCAGAGTAACCGCCAACAATACCCCAAAGTCTGACTGCAATTCCATTGCTGAGAGCCAGAGGGAATTGTGGTTGCGATCGTGGCGCATGGAAGTCAGAATTACCCCATTCTGGGTTCTGGGATCGAAGGTCGGCTTTTCCTCATCCGGCAAATTCTGTTTTTCACTTGCTGGAAGCCTTACCCACTCCCGATAGCGGGTGCGTTCCTGAGATTTCTGCACTGTGTCAAAAACTCCGTATGTGGGGAATCCCTGTGGTATCGGTTTTTGCCCCTTTCACGGGTTGAAACAACACAAAGTACGGTAACGCGGCTGCTTCATCGGCTGTGATAGCCGCAGCTAGCTTTAACTCATAGTAGGTGCCGCGATCGTAAAGTGTAATAGCCTCCAGTCCACAGATACCCTTTTGCACCTGCTGCATAAGTTGAGCAAGACCGAGCATTAGGAAAGTGTCTGCATAGGTACCGTACAGTTTTGGCACCTGAAGAAGTTGAGTCATGGAACAATTCACCTGTACTGATAAAATCCTACTCCCCCTTGGAAGAGGCTACTTCCAACTTCTCAGCGACTTCATTAGAGTCTAAACCTTGCTGCTTGACTCACAATCGCTATGGAGTTCGACTATCGTAAGAACAGACCGCTAAACCTGAATCAAATCCAATGGCACTCCTCGATCACTTTCGCCCTCCCCTAAGCACCTGGCGGCACTGGCATAGTTTCCAATGCGTGGTCAACTTACCTGGCGGATGAGTTAAATCAGGTGTTACCCGACGGGTATTTTGCTGAGCCAACTGCTCAATTTGGGATTGAAATTGATGTCGCAACTTACAGTGAGGGAAGCTTTGGCCACTCATCTCGTCAACCTAGAGAGTACCCTCAATGGGTGCCGCAATCGCCAACGGCAACACTGCCATTTCAACCCATTACAGACATCGTAGGGGTCCAAGTTTTCAGTATTCAAGAGGGTCCTACCTCATCGGTGCGATCGAACTGGTCAGTCCTGCCAATAAAGATCGTCCGGCGCATCAGGATGCATTTACCTCCAAATGCCAAACGTATCTGCAACAGGGGATCGGGCTAATTGTGGTCGATGTGGTCACAACCCTTGCAGCGAATTTGCATAACGAGTTAATGAAGCGGTTAGAGTTACCCATTGAACCGATGCAAGCTGATTTGTATGCGGTTGCTTATCGGGTTGGGGAAGCGAAAGAAACACCCCGTCTTGATGTGTGGCAAGAAGCTTTTACGGTTGGTAGTAAACTCCCGACCTTACCGCTTTACTTGAAAGGTGGACTTTATCTGCCCGTTGACCTGGAGCAAACGTATCAGTACACCTGCGTTCGACAGCGGATTATTGAGACTTCATGATGAATGAATTTGTACCGATCGTCCATCACAGATGCGTAATCCTCGAACAATGAGCCAGTAGAGTTGCTGGTAGCCCATTTGATCCGGCGTGAAGCAGTTGAGCGAAATTTCATCCATTTCATAGGTTGACTGGGACAAGGTAGGAGCCGTTGAAGGGAATGACAGAGTTTTACAAAGGTCTTTGCTCAGAAGTCGATTCCAGCTTTGCGTAATCACTTGATTAGCCCTTGCGTGCAGGTGTAGTTTTCCCTGTCGTCGCTTATCCTGCCGCATCTTCGCTAAGTCATCAGATTCCCATCCCTTTGCCCAGGCAGAGTGATGCTTACCCACTGCCATTTCAATCACATTGCAGAAACCGTTAATCTGCTTATCCTCTGCTTGAAACAGGTTCTCTAACACCGGAATGAGTGTTGCCTCTAAGATCTCACCGGCAAGAAATGCACTTTCGATCGCGTGCGCTGGGCGTGGGTTCTGCTTCTCATAGGCTCTAAGGCTGTCTTTCTGAATTCTACCCTCTGCATCACAGGCAGTGTTGTCCATCGGGTCAAAATCAGTATGGGCGATGAGATGAGCTTTAGGGTCAAAGCCGTGGAAATATTGATGGGCGATCGCTTGCCAGCCCCGCATCGCGGTTTGCCACTGAATCTGTAATTTACCCAAGTCATGCGTAAACACAGCTAGAAATACCAAGAATTCAAACAGCGCCTCTGTTTGCTTTTGGGATGCATTTGAAAAGAATTTAGAGCGAATCAAGCGTCCGCCTGCCTGAAGTTGCTCATCCCGCATACTACGATACTTGGGTTGGCTGAGTGGAAAGGAGTTGTTCCAGCAAGTCCAGATTCGCCCCAGATGCCCCACATAGGTATCCATGTGATAACGGTACTCCTGACTGGTTGCTGGAACGGACTTCGCCTGGGATCGATAATTCCCAACAACGTTGACCCCGATCTGTAACCCAATTTCCTCGTCGTAATCGGCATAGCGAGGGTTGACCAGTAATCGAACACTGGTGATGATGTCATTTTGATGAGTGATTGGTTTAGCAACAGGTAGGCTGTATCCCTCACTTTGGCTCTTTTCGGGTTGGACTACTTGCTTAAAAATCCAATCTGGAGCATAGCTGTCCTGGAACTCTCGCCAAATTTTGAGCAGGGTTGTTTTGGGGAGCGAAAACGCTTCCAGCCCTTGCAGATTCACTTCTGGTATGTCGAAATCAATCATGGCAGGTTCCTCCACCATGAAAATGCTGCGGTTATCGACGTGGCGAATTAAATCGTTCGCAGCAGATTGTTCTTCTTGAAAGACAGCCGCTCGAAAGCGATCGTCAAACGCCTTACGGTTCTCTTGTCGTTTTTGCGATTGCCTGCGATCGCCGACTTCATGTACCTGATTGACCCAATCTGCTTCAATCGCAAATCCAACTGGGTTCTGCCCTCTAGAAGATTGGGCATGGTTCTGCAAGACATCCCAGGTCAACTCACATACAGAGTCTTCATAGGGGAGAAACTGACGGCGCGGTCTCTGTTCAATTTGAGCAGTCTCGTCAACATCGGCTTCAGACTGGATGAGTGCCGTTCGTTGTTCCCCCACTTGGATTTCCCGGTAAATCTTCACGGTTCCAGTTTGGTGAGCAAAGCGGGCACACCGACCCGCTCGTTGCAGCAGCGCGTTCATAGGACAAAGAATTGTATGCATCACATCGCAGGTAATGTCCATCCCTGCTTCAATCACCTGAGTGGAAATCAAGACATGGCAATTCCCATCATCTTGGTTGTATCTTTTTTTGCCAAAGACTTGTTTTAAGTTTGTCTCTTTTGCTTTGCGGTCACTAGGCAAAAACCGTGAATGCAGCAGTGAAAGCTGAACCGGTTGTCTATCCACAAGCTCTCGCAAGTCCTGAAACAGTCCTTGGGACTGAGCCACGGTATTACATAGAACAATGACCCGCGTTCGCCCCTGTTGCTGAATATCATTCCAAATATGAGTTGCTGTCAGAGCTGTTAAGACAGGTTCAAAATAGCGCTGTCGGGTTTCGATCACGCTTAAATCTTCATCCTCAACGTTGATTAAATGAACCGCTTCAGATAAGGAACTGCGGCGAGGAGTAAGGGCTTGGATTTCCTGCTGAATTTGCGCTGCCAGTTCTTCCGTCAGGGTGGCCGTCATGAGCAAAAACGGTGAAACTCCTTGCACCTGCTTTAGCAGTTCTAATGTCGTCGTGAAAGAGCGATCCGGGTCAAGCAGATGTAACTCATCAAAAACCAGGTAGGAGGCAAATACGACTCCTGCATTCACGTTGGCAGAACCTCGTCCAACTGAGTAGGGAATGTTTAAGAAGCTACTGAGCAATTGGTCGATCGTGCAGAAGATAATATCGCCTTCAAACCTCGGGTCTTCTGGCGTTTCTCCGGTTTGAAGGGTAACGGCTAAAGGGCGTTTCGTTGGATACACCTTTTCCCAATCTTTGACATACTTCTGCACTCGATCGCGCAGGCTGGTTGCGAGAGTTCTGAGCGGAATAATATAAATTAACTTGTTAGGAAAATTCTCAATGCCCAGGACTTTTGCAAACAGAAACGGGGCGATCGCGGTTTCCGTTTTACCTGCGCCAGTGGGTGCCCGCAACAGAATATTGCGACCAGCAAGAATGGCTGAAATTGTCTCTTGTTGAAATTGGCGGGGTTGAAAAGTCGTCAGGCTGCGGAAGCAGGCATCAATCTGGTCCTTTGAAATCATTTCTGTTCATGGAAGGTGAATATGGTTTGCGATAGCTCCAGCACCAATCGCATCAATTTAGGAGGGCAACAATTTCCTCGATCGTCAAGTTAGAGGGATGATTCCAGGGAGAGCCGCCAACGGTACGACGACCTCCCCAACTTCCGGTTTTAGGATCTTTGCGGTGTTCTGCCTGGGTCAGGCGATCGAAGGTGCCTTGGGTGTAATCGAGCGTGTGCTGTTCGGGATGCAGGGGAATACTGCCTAGAGTGTACTGGTTGCCTCCGGCACGATGGTCTCGCACGGTAATCGCCTCTGGACGCAGGGAATGGGAGCGCGAACCAAGGGCGTGATAAAAGGAGCGTGGATCAACTGAGTGCCCAACGCTGCGGACATCACACACAGCGATCTCACCTCGGTTTGTATCAATTAATTGCATTCGGTTCTCATCCTTGAGCATTTGAGCATCCGCTTCAATCTGCTGCCAGTAATCGTCTGCTTCACCGCTTTCTCCGGGATAGGGAGAATCGCCCTTTGCGGCTGCAATTAGCCATTCAGTTCCCCGACGGAAGGCTTCGGATGAATAGGCTTCCCAGTGTTCTTCCGTCCAATCTTTGCGCTCGTGGGGTAAGCCTAGATCGGCGGCGATGCCTTCGCTCGATTTTTTCAAGGCTGCATCAGCTTTAGCAGCAAATTCAGCATACTGGGTAAGGTCGGGTGGCACCATGAGGTGGTCACAGTCCCAGGCGATCGCTTTGAATTTTGCGATCGTTTCTGGAGTTAGCACCGCATGTGGTAACTGTACCCAGGTAGCGGCACAGCAAGCGTCTGCATCCACCATTGTGGTAACGAAGCAGGGAGGTTGATCGGTGGCATGTTCTTCTAAAAAGAAGAGCGATCGGGTAAGGGAATCTCATCCATCTGGACATCAGCTCCTCCTGGACGGTGATGGTCCCAGTGAAGGTCGCCAGGTTTCGCTTCCCAGTCTGGTACAGTACCATCCACCATAATGATTTGGTGGTCAGAGGGGAGGCGATCGGCATTGGTCGTGACAAGGTACATAGGACATTGGGTGTTGAGGAGTATTCTAAGATTAGAAATTATTGGGTTTAGAAACACCAATCTTGGTAGGGAAGCCTTGATGGGCATGCAAATTCCGCTTCAGCGTACTGAAATCCCAGCAGGAAAGCATGTCTTTGTTACGGGATATTAGCTGGGAAGAGTTTGAGGCGATTTTGGAGGAATTAGGCGATCGCCGCTCCACTCGTATGGCTTACTGTGATGGAATACTCGAAATCATGTCACCTTCTCCAGAACACGAATATTTCAAAGAAACGCTTGGAGATGCGATTAAAGACATGGAGAAATGGCGGACCTGAATTACGAGAGTTGCGGCTCCATGACTTGGCTACGACAGGCAAAACAGGTGGGGTTAGAACCGGATAATTGCTTCTACTTCCAGAATGAATCCAAAATTCGTGGCAAATTGCAGTTTGACCTGAACCAAGGCCCTCCACCGGACCTGGCATTAGAGATTGATGTCACTAGTCAATCGCTAGACCGCTTTCCCATTTATGCCCGTTTGGGCGTTCCTGAAATCTGGTGCTATGACGGCGGATGGTTGAAAGTCTATCACCTCCAGAATGATCAATATGTTGAAGTTCAGCAGAGTGCAATTTTTCCGCAACTGGACATCGGTGCGTTACCCCGACTAATTGAAGCCAATTGATCGACTGGACGGTTAGCATTGCGGCGATCGGTGAGGGAATGGGTGAGAGAGCAGGTGGAGAAGGCATAAGTGGATTAATTGGGCTGGTTTAGCAAACTCTTTGCCCACTGCTGATCGTTCTCCGACAGGGGTGGTTGAGCTGATTGGGTATAGTCGATTACCAGATGATAGCGACCTCGTTCATACACGTAATTCAACAACTTCTGTAACTCTAAAACTGGCTCTGGTTCATTCGGTAAAAGTGGAATGGGAATCGGTGGAATTGGTTGGCGTAAGTTAAAAGCATACAGGTCGCCTGTCGGGCGTTGATTGCCCCTACAAATTAAAATTCGGTAGTCTCCTAATTCTTGCCCGATGATAGGAAACGGTTTACCACCGCGTAATAGATCGATTTCAACTAGATGAGTTGCACTGGCTAAAACTTGATTCCGTTTGCGTTCATAAGCTAATCGCCCTTCACCAGATCGTTTGTTTTTGGTGATAGCAGTTCAATTACGGTAACAACGGTACCAGTCGCCACCTCCCGAACTTCCAGATAGCGTTCGTTGACTTCTTCTGCAATAGGGACAGTGACTTTTGAGGCTGTGCAGACAAAATTGCCGTACTGGATGCAACGGTTGGCTCTGTTGCTCGTCCTGTAACCACAGCGACATCGGGAATACCCACTAATAAGCTTCCATCATCACTGCTAAAGTAAGTTCGTTTCTCAACCTCTACTCGATATTTTTCGCTGAGATGGTCTACCAGATCGTCTGCGATCGCCACAATCAACCGACTATGAACGGCTGACCACAGCTCTGGATTCTCTAAATACGGGTTCATTCCAGGGAAGGGCGATTGCATGGGAGCGGTAAGGGGCGAGCGGGATCTTTCTATGGTATCGAAGGTAACAGAAGGGGCGATCTCTTCATCCTGTTCACTGACGCTTTGGTTTTTCTGTGCTCTCTCTAGAGCCAATTCCATAGCAGTCTTACTACCTTGATTAGACGATAAATTGTTATGTTTCGGCTTAGGGCGATCGCTACCACGAGGGGTGCGAGGATTTGGTTTAGGACTATTACCTCCACCCGAGTTTCCAGGTTTCGGATCGTTATTGTCATCTCCATCATTGTCCCATCCCATTATTTGTAGGGGCGTTGGTAATACGGGACGATCGCCATACTCATTAACAGTGCTTTTCCCTGGTTTAGGTCTACCAATGACATGACGAGCATCCTTGTCTCGTTCAATCTCCATATATCGTCTTTCATCTAATTCTGCTTGAGATAAGTTCTCCTTCCAGGTCAACATAGCGAGCAGCATCTTAATACGCCTTAGCTCCTTAAATGAGCCAGTAATGCCAAGACTTTGAAGGATGAAGCTCTCAAAAGCAGCAATATAATTAGTTTCTTCATCAGAAGTCACAGGATTGCTGTAACTTGTTTCCCAAGAATTTTCGTCTTTGAAGAGGGTAGTATAACGTTCAGTGCGATCGCTCAAATAAAGCTGATGCTCAATCTTTACTGCTCCCATTCCCAATGGTTTGCCCATTCCCAGTGAAAGGCGATACTTTTCATGCTGGGCAATGTTCAAAACCCACAAGATTGCTCCTAACTCAGAAGAATTCAAGTTTTCGAAGGAAACTTGAAAGCTAAAAGTTACACCAGATTTAACGGGCTTAATCTCTGTATACTGTTTTTTTGCTTTGGTAAGTTTGTTTTAAATCCGTTCTCTAAGCTGGTCAACCGTTCGATTCCCTTTATGCCAATACAGTTTATGTCCTCGGATGACAGTTTTAGTTTCTTCTTCAGAATTAGCATAAGATTCAATAGCATAATGTTTCAGCTCTTCTTTTTTTAGTACTAGCTTGAACTAGATAATGCTGAAAAGTAGTTGGTTTTGGGCTGCCAAGAATTTGAGGCTTAAGTGTACCAGTAGACAGCCAAGGATCGGAATTCTCCGTCTGAGCATCGCTAATGAAAACTCGTCCAGCACAGAATTGATCAGTTTGCTGTTTTCTATCTCTAACATATCCAAAAACCGCTTCAGCAAAATCGAGTATTGACGTATCTTTCAATTCTTCTGGGACAAAATCAAGAGGGGAAAGTTTATACGGCAAGCGAAACATCATCCCATGACCAAAAAAGCAAGCTTTTCCTCTTCAAGAATGTAGAAAACTGGATGATTATGCTGTAAAGCTCCACTTTTCCCTAGTAATTTTTCTTGCCCTTGGGTAATTTGTTCTCTGTACTTCTGAACTAACTCATCTGAAATAGGAATTTCTGTTTTTAAATCATTTTCGGGTAGATTCAAAACAAATTCCATGTGCTTCCTTGGTGCCCGTCCTGTTTTAATGAGCACGCCTTCCTGTAAAGTTGTATTTGCTTCCTTAGATGCTTGCTTCACTTTTGCATAATGTAACCTAAGATCACCTTTTCTATGAGAATGATATTGGGCAGATTCAATTTTACAAAAACTTGGCTACCATTTGGAAATTTTGAAGATGGTTCAAGATCAGATGGAATGATCGACTGCTCTATACGAGAAAAAGAAGTTCCATCAATCTTACTCCGCTGAGCTGGTCTAATTCGCCAGCCTTGAGGAGTTTCTTGCATGTATCCAGCTTGCATCAAGAAGGAATAGGTCATTTGTCCTTCTTCTTTGAGTAGCCTCACCCTATAGCAATCTCCAAGAGAAGTTGTATCTCCAACAGCTCTATATACTAGACCGCTATCAGTTACTCGCTCAACTTTGCCGAAGCTAATAATTTCTACTAATGTTCGGAGCATTCCACGTAAACTGCTGCCTGGAATTACTGGAGACTGGTTTACAGGGTTTATATAGAAGAAATCT
This sequence comes from Kovacikia ellensis JS3, assembly GCA_034541955.1. GTDB lineage: Bacteria > Cyanobacteriota > Cyanobacteriia > Leptolyngbyales > Leptolyngbyaceae > Kovacikia. The sequence continues at coordinate 98,715 of JAVYJL010000004.1, forward strand.
GACAAGTCTTTTGCTTGCTGTTCCCGTTGAAACTGCTCACTAGTTAAACCACAGCGAATATAGAGAGGAGAAGCTGTGGTGAGAATACATTCGATTTTGCCAGTCAAGCGATCGCCGTAGTAGCGATCGTGATCTGGAAGCGGAGGTGATGGTACTACTTGATCAGGTAGCTCAACAAAATTATACGGTGCAACTGCTTTCCTATCAAAAGATACATTTTCCCAAGATACATTATTTAGGTGCTTTGGCAGTGACATAGCAAGCTCCCTCTAATTCTGATTAGTAGTTAGATCAACGAGACGGCTGAGGTGAACGCGGGCTATGCCGTTGTCTCCATGATCGATGTAATGATAAACAGTAAGGCGAACTGGTCGGACAAGTTTTTCAGCTTTATCTACTTCGATATCCGTAATTGGAACGGCGTGTTTTAAGCCTTGAGAACCATCTTTCAAAATAGTGAAACCTTCATTGTCTCGCTTATACCCATGTGTTCCCAAAGAATTTGGTTTTCAGTAATCGGCTTGGTTTTCAAATCACCAATAAAGCGGGCTTTCCATTCATCTCTAAATCTCCACAGCATTACTTCACCTGCTTGGCTAAAAACTCGGCATTGTTGCAGCGTAGATAGATGTAGAAGCGGAGATTGAGGTAACACGCAATTGGAGATATTGAGGTTTCCTTGTCTGAAGTGTCCCCAAATGATGCCATCGTCTACATGAGCTAATAGATACGTTAGGCTGTAAGTCTGGGCGTGAGCATTCAGCCACTCAAACAGGTCCTGGTCATGAGTAAGAATACCAACAGGCAGAGGCATGCATAAATTATCTTCTTTCATGCTGCATTCTCCGCAATTTTGTAATTTGTCAATGCTTCAACGAATTTTCCCAAACTAGTTGCGTCACTAATTTGTAAATGCTCATCATTCTGAACAATCGTCCACTCTGTAGCTGTACCAGATGCATACTGAGTAATGGTTGCTGATTTTCCTTGTAAGCGTCCTCGACCAATGCTACTTTCACCACCTACAGGTAAATCTCCTGTCCATAAATCTTTGAGCAGGAGCAAAAGCAATCCAATTTCGTATTCTTGAGGTAAGCGTAACTCAAGTTGAAGAGTAATAAGCGTTTGAGCATTACCGAAAACAGGCTGTTCATCAAACAAAGCTCCGTGATAGGCTCCACCTGTAAACCGATCGATCGCAATTCGGTTTTGAACAAGATCATGCCCGTTTTGAATTTCCGTTTCGTGTACAACTAAACGACTAGCTTGTTTACTCTCTTGCTCTGCGTAACCGAACAATTTCTCAACTAAATTTGCATCTTTCCCCAGCGTGTTAACAATTCGCTCTGCTCGATGACGTAAAATGCCAGCTAAGCTTGTTCCTGATAACACAGACACTGCATTTATTGAATGAGTCCGCTTGGACTTCAGATGTACGACATCAGGGGCACGTTCAATTGTCGTTTGTCCTGAACGAATTAGAAGTGAACCATTAAGGCTAAACAGAGCGTGAATTGTGAACCGCTCTCGCTGGTCTGATTCCAAATTCTCAGGTTTCAGGATATCAAGGATTTTACCCATGTCAGGTTGTTTGACATGAGTTGCCCAGGTGCGATCAAATGTTAACCAGGCAAGACGATCATCAGGTTGCGTCATATCGAATTGCCATACCTGCCATTGATCAACGTGACAACGACCAAAGCCTCGCTGTTTCTTCATTCCAATATTGATTGCGCCAAGTTCTAAACCTTGAAGGGAGATTGCCAGTTCCCTAACTAGGCGAGCCTCATCAGCTAATTGTCCTTGGTCGTTATATTTGTCAATGAGTAATTCAAAACAGAGGTTGAATTGAGTACCTGCCTGAATTAACTCAAGATCATATTTAGCTTTATCCTCAGCAGTCCTTTTTCTACCGTTGATTTTGACTCCATCCCGTAATTCAACACCTACTGATTGGCTGCTTAAGGCATCATTAACAATGAGAGGACTCTGATCACCATTCGGATCACTTTTGTGCCCTCCAAATAGAATTGAATCTTCAGGGGACGAGTACCCTCCACAATATTCCCGCAGATAGTTCCGTAATGCACCAGCAAGCGATGCTCCAGGTAGCAGTGCTTTATCTTCTTCAAAACTATCTCGAAGAAGCATCAAGTCAATCAAACCATCACTATCCCCACTGCTGAGACAGGTGGGTGTATCTAAAATCAACGTACCGCGAACAATAATCCGTCTGGTAATATATCGTTGGCTTCGGTAGAAGCGATTATTACTCATAGTGCTCGCTCCTTCACTGCTTTTTTGGCGATTGCGATAATTAGTCGCAGCGTATATTCTTTAGCGAGTTCTTCTGTAAGAGATTGTTGGATGGATTCATCCCCAATAGTGAGAGTTAATTCTCTTTCAGGGCGGTCAAACCAGCTTGTAACAAATTGAACTGGATGTTTTAACCAATCGTCTAGCTTCTGCCTCAATGATATTCCGTCAATTTTGGCACGCTCAAACTGCCCGGATGCGTTGGATGGAAGATTTTCTAGAAGCAATCGCACAGAGTCACAATTACCTGTTGCAAGGGCTTCTCTTGCTATTAGTTGCAGGCGAGATAACTGACTATTTTTCAGTCCTTCTCCCTGAATTGACAATCGGCTAACTCTATCTTCTAATTTTCGTTCCAATCGTTGTTTGATTAGCTGCCATACCATCCGTTGGGCAATTGTTCGAGATAGCTCAGTTTCTAAGCTCAAAGTTTGTGAGGGTTTAGAAGGTTCTGGTCGTTTAGCCCTTAACTCCCATTCTTCTAGCCAATTCACTACAATCTGTCCAAATCCATCAATGCGGCGATCGCCAATTCCATGTGTCTCCAATTGCTGAATTTCATCAGCACTTAACTCAAGTTCTTTAAAGGAAATTACACTACCAGCAGATACAGCAACGGCTTGTGGCAGAGGTAATCCCCACTTTCTATTGAAACCGCCAACGACAGAACTACTTGAATAGATGTTGCTAATCTTTAAATTGGGTAGAGTTCTCTTCAGAAGGAATTCTAGTTCAGCCTTAATAAGCTTTATATCTGCTGTCGGCTGTCCAAATTCATCTCTTAGCAGAGTATCACTCAATAATGTAATTATGCAGGGGCTTGGTTCGATTCTCTTTGTAGCGAGAACTCCAATTTCACTCCAATTATGATCAACTTGACGAATATTTGAAATTTTAGTGTGTCCATAACCAGCACTTTGAGAACCGCCTATCCATAAATCAGCAGAGACCTCTAGAAGTTGCTGAAGTCTAGTGGCTGCCTCATCTGGTTGACATAAAATTACAGCTTGAAAGGTTTGACCAGTATCGATCGCATCATAACGAAAAATTGCTCCTTCACCTTTCTGCTCATTGGTTTGTGGATCTCGTCGAGCTTGTATGGATCGACCTTTGCGGCGATCGCGTTGATTATGAACATTAATTCGTCGAGCTATAGTATGAAGAACAACATTGCTACCTTTAACCGTACAAAATTCTTGCGTAACCTTTTAGGCTCAAATTCTTCTATATTTGGAAGTTCACAGTCTGGATGAATGCGATCGTAAATATGCATTGGTCTTCCTTGTGAGTCTTCGGGAAGGTCATCATTTTTCTCTTTAAACCAAGATTTAGGAGTAGGTAAAGTTCGCTGTCCGGCTGAGTCTTCTATATAGGCGTTTAGATAACGAGTTTGCTCTGGATCAAAGAATAGTTGCTGGACTTTTTCCTCACCAAGGTCTAAATCATTTAATCCCTCCTGTCTCATATAGCGCCCAATAAGAGCACCACGAATCATGCTGCCTGGAATATATGAAAAGGAAACATCACTATTAGGATCGCCCTGGAAGCAAGTAGCTAGCAAGGGTTGCTGAGTTTGAAGAGAGAATACAATCGCTTTCACAACTAAGCCCCCTCAGTAGATTTCAGTTCTGTTCCAAACATCTCAATGTCTTGGGATGTCATATCATTTCCATCAACATTGTGTAGTGTGCATCTCACATGACCTCGACCACGATGTCGCCCAGTTCCTAAATGTCGAAGTGCCAGTGTTCCTACTGTTATCAGGGATTTCATTGCATTTGTTGGTTCTTGCTCAAAATCCAAATTTGCAGATAGTTCCAGTTCTCGAACGATGACGCGAGCTGAGCGGAGGCTACCTTTATCCGGTACACCAGTTAGAGCTTCGATCGAAGTTTGGCGACGAATAGTGGTTAAGCTATTTAATACATCTGTCTTTGTCAATTGATCAGCATCAATTTGCTGTGCAACAGCTGCTCGTAGGTCTTGAGGTAAGCAAGCATCGCCTACGTGAAGAATTCTCTTTGAATTCAGATCGCTGCCTGGTTCACCAAATAGTTTGTATGCAATACTAAGCCATTCGGATTCGTGGCTGGGTAGAACTGCAATTAAGTTCTCGCACTCTTCTCGTAGAAGACCTTTAAGAGTACGTCCACGCAAGTAAGGAAATCCATAAGCATCGTGTTCAACTTCCTGATCAACTAGTCCAGCTACACCATCACCACGACCGAAAGTTGTATCGCTAAGCAATTGAATTTTTATCTGTAGTCTAGGCATTCTTGGCTCCTTTCAATGCGAGATAGAACTCCATTGCCTCGATCGCGTCAAAGTAGCCGCAATAATTATTAAGCCATCCCCACTTGCTAATTGCTCTGCTTGACCACTCTGTTCTGGGTAAGCTGGTAGCCTCTGATTCTTGATTGCATAGTTTTTCAGAAAGTCTTGTACAGCTTCTCTAGTTCCTTGTCGCAAAACCTCACGCAGCGCAAGAACCTTGTTCTTACGTCCTTCCCATCCCTCACCTCGCTGAAGTTGATCAATGACCTGAGTTAACCCCTGCCATGTGCGCCAATCATAATTATTCTGGTGCAAGCGTACTGGACGCATTTGTAGGTGCTTCGTAGCCCCATCAACTTTAACTCGGTACTCTCTGTCTCGAATATGGGAGATAGAACCACTTAACCCACTTGCTGCCAAATGCCAATCCAAAGCAGAGAACCCATCAGGATCAGAGTTTTTGTTGTCCTTGACGTGTTTCTTAGCTTCATGACATAATTCCTCACTCAATTGGTATGCTCGTGCAAACGGATAGTGAGTTTTAACAACGCATATTCCTGCACAAGCATAAAGTGTCTTACCATCAGCAATTGGTTGCTTCTCTAAAGCATTCAAATAAACCACAGCTAGTTCTATACCGATTCTGCCATCACAGATAAAGGTGACATCATCACCGCCATAAACCAGAGGACGGAAAGGAAGGTAAGGCATTTTCAGGGAAAACTCACTCAGTTCTCCTTTCACTCTTCCATCCTCGATTGAATCCCTAACGAACTCAGAAACTTCCCGTAAAGCATTTTCCCCTGCTGTATTAACACTCCTTGACAGTTCCCGAATCCCATCAACATAAGCTTGATTTGATTTTGCTGGATCATTTAAGTTTTGTTTGGCTAGCTTCTCTCCATATTCTCGAAATCGTTTACCCATTGCGTTCCCATCTGCATGAATTACTGCGGCGTAACTTATGCTTCCTTCAGATCGTCCTAATTGATCTGTTCGTTTGGGAAACTTGTAAATGTCGGAATCAAAAATCCCTTCAAAGGCTCTTTGAAGACGTTCCTCTGCTCTTTTAGAACCCTCTAATTTCTGGAGGGTTTCAGTAGAAATTAAATAGCTATCAGTTTCTTCGCCATCATCATACCGAATGTGGCGATCACTACTATCGACTGCTGGCAATTGAGTCGAGTTACAAGTAGCTGTTACTCCTAACCCTAATAAAGGCGAGGATGGGACTCGTTGTTGTTTTGCTTGCTCAATTTCTTGCTGCATTAGACATTGAATCACCTCATGCAGCGATTCACTTTCCCAATCAAATTCTTTGTGGGCTGCAACTAAATTAATACCTGTTGCTTCCTTAGAATCCTTTCACTCAACTTTTCAGTAAATTTAATTGCATTTTCTATTGTTGGAAATAATAACAAAGCATTACCACCACCTGCATAAATTACCTCTGTTTCCAAGCGTATATTTTTTTGTGCAATCGAACGAATCCAAACGTCTGTTGCTTCATGTACTAACTGAGAAGCACCAATATTTTCACGCAAGCGATTGCTGTTGAAGACATAGTTCTGAATTCCAGTTGTATCTAGAACTGTTACAGTTTTCTTATTCATCTTGCTTCTTCTCTACATCTTCAATCCATGCAATAAGTCGGTCTGATAATTCCACTAAATCATTACGCCCAAAACTCTAAGTTTATTACTTCCAACTAGAGTCGATAGTTCTGCTTGGAGTGTATCTGGTTCATCAGAGCAACAAACTAATGCGACTTTTGCTTCTGATCCACCCATTTGTTCAGCTCGAAGATAAGCTTCAAACAACTTATTCTTACAAAGCTTTCGGTCGCTAGTAGTTGAGCAAGATATAGCAAAGAGTTGATACCCACGAGTAAAAGCAACATCAAACTGGAACTCAGTTCCTGTTAGAGGAATTGAGAAATCTAGCCCATAGTGTTTAACAGAGACCTGATCCGATAACTCCTGAACTACCTTCAAGAGGTAATGTTCTAACCAAATACCGTCCAACCACTTACCGAAATTCTCAGGTTTGGAAAATATACCTTGCTTCTGTACTTCTGCCATTGAGAGCAATCCATCTCCATCAATGAACTTCAGATCTCGAAATTGTTTCTGAATTCCATTCGGTAAAGTCTCAATTGAGAATAATAGCTTTAGAAGTTCTGTCTTATTCTTCCAATCGCCTAATGTTTGATTTTGCTTCTCCTTACGGGCAGAACGACTAAAAGTCTTATAAAACCAGTTTTTCCACTGTGTTAAATCATCCTCTGCATCTGCATCACCATATAGGTGGGCTAGTTCTACAGCGAGTTTTGGTAGAATTGGCTCTCTTAAAGGATCACGATTAAGCTCTAATTTATGGATTTGAAAGAGTTTAGGTAGCTTAACCTCTAATGTATCCGGTCGAATCTTGATACGAATCAAGTTACCATTTTCCTCAATACACATTTCTAAATGTCGTGGGTCAAGATAGCTGAACTGGGTGTTCCGTCGTTCCTGATAGCTATTATCTTGCTTTTCATAGTGCAACGTTCGATAGGCATGAACAGCCATCGTCTTGGTTCCACCTGTATAGTTGATACCGATTTTACCGTCAGTGATTGTACCCAATTCTTGCTGAATAACTTCTTCAATACGAAAAGCATCAGATTCTCTATCCTCTAGCGATCGCATTTTTGCGGGCTTTAATCCAATTGGCTCGTTGTTTAGAATATTGGCTAAACGCTTTGCAGTTTCTCTTGTATTAGTCGTGTAAATAAAGTGGGGTGTACCACCTTTTGCAAGGAGTAGTTTTGCAGCAACATAGTTAGGCAGAGGGTTTTCCCCGACCAGCAGAAATAGATGGTCAACTTTATGATTATCAAAGTCAGACGTTTTCACAGAAATACTCCTTTTGAGGTAGGACTACGCAGTAAGCGACCATACTTTGAGTTCTAATATCTGTGTAATTCATGCCAATTGCTCTCGGGCGCGATCGTTTGAATGCGCTGTCGAATGACAGATGGTTCTGCTTGGTGATGACCGAGATTAATTACCCGGGCGGGTTTAAGCGCTGGAATGTCTTGTAACACGTCTGCTAACCGTTCAGCTTGTATTTGAGTATGACTGGTATGCACAAGGTAGGAAGTAGCACCAGGTTGGAGCAGTGTGAGAGCAGCAACTGCATTCGGTAGTGGGTTCTCTCCCATGAGTAGAAACAGATGACCGACTTGATATTTAGCTAGCTGCATCAATCATTCCAAAGTGACATGGTTGGACTGGCGATCGTCGTCGATCAATGCACTTTACAAATCCTGGCATAGAATTCCCGCAACAACGAAAATTGTAACAAAGGAAGAAGTTCTTAACGAATTTTTATGTCTCGATCGCTATCAACACAAATTGAGAAAAATGCTGTGAATCCATAGTAGAAGAGTGAACTTTTGTATTTCATTACACACTATCAATGTGAAATTGAACATTAAAACCAAGATACTCCGTCCTTGAAGCGGCCTCTTCCAGAAATCACTCAAGCTCTCTTTGTAAAATTCTTAGAATCTGGTCAAGTAGTGGCTGTGGTACCTCTTGAGTTTCACCTCGTAGCCAGGCCCTGCCTCAATTTCTAGATATGGTTCCGAGTGTACGATCGTGCAGCAGGATTCCAATTTGCTATGGATGACGACGGCTAACTTTAATGCATCGGCACACAAGTTATGCCATTCCTGAATTTTGTCAGGCTTGCTGCTAATTACAATGTAATGAGTACATTGTTCCACTAAAGAAAGCTTTTCTGGCTGAGGCAGACCTCAACATCCACTAACACCAGATCCATGACAGCGCGGATGTTAGCGATCGTTTTTGCATGGTACTGGAAATACTCTTGAATTAGCTGGGAGGCATTCTCCTGAAGGTTAAGTTTGATCTCATTCTCATGCGCTAGCTGCTTTGCCAGGGTTGACGGCATCTCGTAAGAGGCATTACTTTCCCCATCCCAATTTGCCCGATGCAAATACAGCTTGAGTTGAGGGCGATGGTGAGCCAAACTGCATCGGAGGGCATTGGAGAAAACACTCTTGCCGCTGTCAGGTGGTCCTCCAATTAGAACGGCAATTCCTGGTGTGCGATTGAAGATAACAGGTACACCAGAACCTACTGGAACCCCGGTTGTTTGGCTTGCAACTACAACGACCTGCTTGGTTCGTAAATCATAAAACCCAACCCAAGGAGACGGTTGGCAGCGCTCTAGCAAATGCACAAAGAGCCAGGGTGGGCCGGAACCAAACAGAATCGCTTCCTGATTGGGATTGAAATCATCGGGTAGCTGTAATTCTGCTAAAGCTCGTGGCGGCATCAGGCTCGATAGTGTTTTCTTGCCATCAATCAAGGAAACAGGAGCATCCGGATCAGCACGGTTGGCAATGTTGATAGCAAGAGTTTGGCAATCTCCTTGGTTGGTTGGTAATTCAGTCACTTGAAGCTGAAGTTGCGCGTTCATCACGGCAACCTGGGGTTCAGCATTGGCTTGTGGTTCAGACTGAGTTTTGCGAAAGACTTGGAGTGGTAATTCTAATGGCAATACCTGACCTAGCAAACCTGTGTTTGTACGATCAACGGCAATAACTGCCCCGAGCAAGCGAGGTTCGTAGCAAGCAATCCAGGGTACAGTCTGACAATGCTGGGCAAGGTAGCCATAGAGCCAAAGGGGAGCCTTTCCTTCCAGCACGATACCGAGGCCAGGATTGAGGAGCTGAGGACGTACTGCTTCTTTCAGGTCATTCAAACTGAGTTCTTGGTTTCGATGAATGTGGAGATGCTGATAGCAAAGGCCATCATTCGTTGTGTGTTCGACCAAATCAAGTTCAATCGCTGGCATCTTCAGTAGTTGAAAAAGGAGCTAGGATTACTGTAACGGATGCTGGAAGAGGGTGCTTCCAAAATATTGCTAACAATTGGAATGGGATGCTTCAACCGAATGTCATGCTGTAGTTGTTCAACACAATACTGCTTGTTTAGCTTGTCCTATGACTGCTATTATTCCCACTCAATTGACCGATCGGTTTATCAATGCCCTGGTTTATGCGGCTCACCTGCATGCGAATCAGGTTCGTAAAGATGGCAAAGTTCCTTATATCGCCCATCTTCTAAGTGTGGCGGCTCTAGTACTGGAGGATGGTGGTACTGAAGATGAAGCCATTGCAGGATTGTTGCATGACGCGATCGAAGACCAGGGGGCGATAACACTCGGCAGGAAATCCGGCGACGATTTGGAGATCAGGTGACAGAGATTGTCGATGGCTGTACTGAACCGGATATACTACCCAAGTCCTCTTGGCAGAAGCGTAAGATTGGCTATATTCAACAAATTCAGTATGCTTCAGCCTCAGTAAAACGAGTGTCTCTGGCAGATAAATTACACAACGCTCGATCTCTATTCGCCTCGTTGCAGCAGGAGGGAGACATCGTTTGGAGTCGGTTTAATGCGGGAAAGGCACAAATGCTGTGGTTTTATTGCGCTTTGCGTGATGTGTATAATTCAGCGGGTCAAGACTATCTGAGCCAGGAGTTTGTGCGGGTGATGGCAGACATTGAGACGGTCTCTAATGAGCCGGCATACATGACTTAGCAGCAGGGACACAGTCGTTTTCACACCTCTTTAATTGAATGACCGCTCCTCTTTTTGTTGATTTGCCCAGTGTAGAATTGCTGCAATGGTTAGCGCGTGGGTCGCTAAAGCAGAATTTAGCGAGAGCGATTCGCCTATGGGTCTGGCTGTGTTTCCTCTATGGAGAAGCGGAAATGCAGGCACCACTTCCGCAAGCATTCTCTTTTGCCGATTGGCGGGAAGCTTTTTACTAACACGCATCCTACTGGTGAAGCCATTCCTCCAATGCACGATCGTCATTGCCGATGTGCCAGGACAACCGCAGAGTGGTTATTCACCTCACAGTCTGGGATGTCTCAGAAGGAATGGGGCCGATCGCTGCAACAGCATGATTCCCAACCGGACAATCTCAAAGAGATTCTTAAGACTCGACTGTTTCGAGTCACCCGCCGCAGTTTATATGAGGATTTACAGATTCTGACTAAGTTAGGGTGGGTGAAGCGCAAAGAGCAAAAATATCACCTGGTTGAGGAATTCCCGATTCGAGCTCTGCCAACGAAAAGTAGTACCAGCGTGATTGTGCATCCTGATTTAGCCGCGATCGCCGATAACCTCTCCCAGCAGATCAACGGATATCAACGGTTTTTCCTGCATGTAGATTATGTAGTGCCCAGAGATGCCATCGATCGGGTTGATGAATGGCAGGCTCAATTGCGGCAGATTTGGGAGCGTAACCCAGTTCCACCATTGCTCCTCACCTATACCAGTGCGAAGGTGCACAAAGACTTTCAGGGCGTTCTCTATCCCGTGTGCATTTACTATATGCAACGGGCAACTTATTTGTGTGCTTGGGGACAGGTGCCCAATGAGAAGCCGGATGTCATTGATTGGCGCAATTACCGTTTAGATCGGATTCAGAAATTGAAGAGTTTGAAGTGGGAAGATAAACGAATTCCTGAACCGATGCAGCAGGCATTTCAGCAGAATGATTTGCCTGTACCAGAGTTCATTCAGGAACGTATGGCAGAAGCCTGGGGATTTGATTTCTATCAACCGGATGATTTGCTGTTGCTGCGATTTGACCGAGATTTCTATCAAGGCTATGTGCGAGACACAGTACGCCATGAAACGTTCCAGCAGGTGAGCTATACCCAGGTTCAGAAGTTCATTCAGCAGCATCCTTGCGAATTGGAGCAGCGACAGGCGTTGTTACAGTTATGGAAGGAGCGATCGTCGGATGATGCCTACTACACTGCACGTTATCGCCAGGGAGATCTGAATGTTCTATTACGGTTACGGGCATGGCGTCCTCGAATGGAAGTCATTTTGCCCTGGCAATTGCGTCAACAAATGGCAGCAGAGGTAGAGCAGGAACAACTCTATGCGGGATGGAGCTAATGCTTGGTCCCGTTGCCGGGATTCAGTGAATTGCAAGTTTAGAAGCTGTTGCACCATTCCGATTAGCTGATAGTTTCAGTCCCGTTGCCGGGATTCAGTGAATTGCAAGCGTCATGTGGGACCGTCCCCGCCGATAATCACTGGGTTTCAGTCCCGTTGCCGGGATTCAGTGAATTGCAAGGGGGTTTTAGACTCCCCGCCATTTCGTTTTGAGGTTTCAGTCCCGTTGCCGGGATTCAGTGAATTGCAAGACGGGCGGCCAGTGCGACGGCGTGATCTATCTTGTGTTTCAGTCCCGTTGCCGGGATTCAGTGAATTGCAAGAACGCCAACCTTCAACGCAGCGACCTGAGAACCCCACTGTTTCAGTCCCGTTGCCGGGATTCAGTGAATTGCAAGCACTCTAATCGGCTCAGCGCCCGCAATATTTGTTGATGACTTGTTTCAGTCCCGTTGCCGGGATTCAGTGAATTGCAAGCAGAGCTATCGGGATACAACCGGCGTTGATGTGTCGTTTCAGTCCCGTTGCCGGGATTCAGTGAATTGCAAGGCGAAAGCCCCGCGTCTTTAGACCGGGGTAAGCTGTTTCAGTCCCGTTGCCGGGATTCAGTGAATTGCAAGTTAATCGCCGCATCAATTGCAAGCAAGTCTTGATAAGTTTCAGTCCCGTTGCCGGGATTCAGTGAATTGCAAGCCTGGATGCGTATCCGTTGGGGTATGGAGTGTAGGTATGTTTCAGTCCCGTTGCCGGGATTCAGTGAATTGCAAGAGTTTTGGCGATCGCTTGCTTCACCTGCTCAGTATCTAGTTTCAGTCCCGTTGCCGGGATTCAGTGAATTGCAAGTGCTCCAGCGCCAGTGCTCTTTTTAAGTCCTTGGCGGGTTTCAGTCCCGTTGCCGGGATTCAGTGAATTGCAAGCTGCCCAGGCTGCTGAACTGGCCGCTGAAGCTGCGTTTCAGTCCCGTTGCCGGGATTCAGTGAATTGCAAGTTAGAGACGCGATCGATAAAGGCCACGCGGTTGTGTTAGTTTCAGTCCCGTTGCCGGGATTCAGTGAATTGCAAGCAGGAACTCCGCAGGCAAGGGACAACCTTCCCAGATGTAGTTTCAGTCCCGTTGCCGGGATTCAGTGAATTGCAAGACCGCCCTCTGAGAGCGCTATCCAGCCTAGGTTCTGAAGGCAATTTTGGCAAACCTCGTAAAAGTAGTCAATTTCAGCCCTCAAAACTTAGAAAATCTAATATTCTCCCCAAGTCGTTATATTACAAAAGTATTGAATTATCTAGGTTCTAGCATTTCTGGCGAACCTCCCAGGGTTTTTGCCCTTGCTTCGGTTTGCCAAAAATCAACTTCCAGAATTATAACCAATTTACGAATTAGCCGGGAGAGTCTCTTTCTCAAACAGAGACGAAGGCAGCTAACTACAAAGCAATGGAGAGTAAGCCATAATATCTGTCGTAGCAGTAATTTGGTCAGAATAGGCAATGGCTGACACCTCGATACGAGTACTCAATGGTCCGCCGAAGATGTCTCCCTGGCGTCAGAGACTTCGGGCGATCCGCTGGATTTTTCTCCCCTGGATGTGCTCGATGCTCGCCTCAGATTGTATGGCGGTAACTTTAGAGTTTCTTCCCCAGGTCGTCAGCCTGCTCTGATTTACTTCAGTAGCCCTGATGCATTAGAAGCCCTTTTACAGCAAAACCAGAGCAAATCAGTGCAGGCTCAGGTAATGCCATCCTCAAGCCCCTGCTTGGTGAACATGGCATTGTTCTACTAGAAGGAACCGCTCATCAACGCCAACGGCAATTATTAATGCCACCGTTTCATGGCGATCGCATGCGTTCATATGGAGAAATAATTCAGGCAATTACGCAGCAACGGCTTAACCAATGGGTAATTGGAAACTCCTTTAGTGTCCGCCCTGAAATGCAGCAGATTTCCCTAAAAGTCATTCTCAGAGCAGTCTTTGGTTTGCATGAGGGTGCTCGTTACGAGCAATTGCAACGTTGCTGAGTACAATGCTAAATGTGTTTGGCTCCCCTGAGGTTCATTGTTCTTGTTTTATCGGTTCCTACAGCGAGATTGGGGAAACTGGAGTCCCTGGGGACGATTTTTGTACCAGCGACAGCAAGTAGACGACCTCCTGTATGCAGAAATCCATGAGCGACGGGAACAAGCTGATGCCACTCGAACAGACATTCTGGAGTTGCTGTTGTCTGCCAGGGATGAAACAGGTCAACCAATGACCGATGTAGAATTGCGAGATGAACTGCTGACCTTGTTGTTTGCAGGGCATGAGACAACGGCGTCTGCGCTTGCATGGGCATTGTATTGGATCACGTCTTTACCAGCAGTACGAACTAAACTACTGGCTGAAATCAGTTCCCTGAGCACGAATGCTGACTCGATTATTATTGCCCGACTGCCTTATCTAACTGCTGTTTGTCAGGAAACCCTACGTCTCTATCCGATCGCGATGGGTGCATTTCCGCATGTTGTCAAACAGCCCATCACGTTAGCAGGGTATCAACTTGAACCTGTGGAAAGGCGACCATTTGACGTAAGAATCGTGGCCTCTTCACTCAGATAGTTGAAATCGGATTTTCAATAAGACCACAATCGATGTGAGTGAAACTTAGAGAAACCGTATGGCAAGCAACTTACATAGAGTAATTCCCAAAAGTGACTCGCCTAAAGGAAGGCTCAAAACGTTGTCTGGAAAAAAGTCGAGCGTCTGGGACTCGCTAGCCAGTACCTCGAGGAAGTGAATTGTATTCAGGCTGCTTTTGCAGCAGGAATCAATTATTTTTCTCTTATAACTTGTCTTCTGATCTTCTATCAGGCGAACTCAAACCCTTGCTTTCCAAGCAGCGGGATGAAGTTTTTATTGCGACAGGTAGTGAGTCTCGTCGTCCTGATGCATTACAGCACTATCTTGATCAGATAAGGCAATCCCTTAATACAGACGTCATTGATACTTTCTTTGCTGAGTATGTTGCCCCACGCGATAGTTCTGATGAAGTCGAAGCGACATTGCACCAGTTGCAGCGTTGGAAAGCCGAGGGGACCATTCGCTATGTAGGAGCCAGTACCCACAATCGAGCCGTTGCACTTAATTTAATTGAGCAGGGTGAGTGGGATGTGCTGATGCTACGGTACAACATGGCCCATCGAAAAGTAGAAGAACAGGTGTTGCCAGCAGCCAAAGTCGCAGAACTCCCGGTCGTTGCTTTCACCTGCACTCGTTGGGGTACGTTACTGGAGGGGCATCCCCAATGGCATAAACCTGCTCCAACTGCCGCAGACTGTTATCGCTATGCCTTACATCATCCTGCGGTTCAAGTGTCTTTGACAGCCCCAGCGACTTTAAGCCAGCTACAGGAAAATCTAACTGTGCTAGATGCCCCACCATTTGCGAGCGCAAAGATTAAGCACTGGCAGACCTACGGAGACTTGGTTTATGACAAGGGGCAAGATGCTTTTGAAACCCAATGGCTCTGATTTCAATTGAACCTAAATAAAATACTCTTGTCTAAAATATGACCTGATGCGGATTTCTGATCCGTTCCTTCAATTAAGGAATAGGTTGAGCATCTTAACCAATTCTGCAAGTCGATCAAATTAGTGAAATCTAATAATATCTCGCCCAGTTCTTCTAATTGAGCGACAGACAAGCGCTCGATCTGCGATCGTACAGGTTCAGGAAGTTCC
Source organism: Kovacikia ellensis JS3 (assembly GCA_034541955.1). Classification (GTDB taxonomy): domain Bacteria; phylum Cyanobacteriota; class Cyanobacteriia; order Leptolyngbyales; family Leptolyngbyaceae; genus Kovacikia. Next base: position 114,010 of record JAVYJL010000004.1, read on the forward strand.
TGCCCAACTCGGCGGGTCAATAATCTTCAAGCAAATGTACAAGGGCTTTCTGCTGTCCTTCCTACCGTCCTTCTTCACTTCCTGGTAAAACTGTGTTTCCTAAAGCATAATGCCCAACATCCTCTCAACCTCTTGCCGACTCAAGTAGATAAATTTATAGACCGTGTGTGTTGTAATTATCTCTACTAGGGACTGTGTAGACTATCTGTTGCTCCTGGTACCTGAAACGTTCCAACAACGCTCTAGATGCTGTGGGAGAAGTTGCTTCATCTAGCATCGTGAGTATCATCAGGGCAACTCCCAACGGTAATTGTTGAATCTCCCTAATTTAGCGATATCGGTCGCAAAAGTACTCTTTAGGGTACCTCGACTTAAACATTGTCGTTGTTAGAATTTCGGTGAAGTATATGGATTTACACATAATTATGAACGAAGAACTTAATCCACAACCCCTACCTCCTGGTGATGTTAAGCTTGATGCTTTTGTTGAAGCAGTTACTAGAGGGGTCAGCCGTGCAATTGATGTGAGAACAAATGATATCGAAGCGACATCATTCAAAAGACCTCCTATCATTATCGGAATTATTCTTGACCCAGCTACATTAGCCCAAGCGCGCCAAGAGTAATAGCAAGAATACAACTAATACAGCTTTGTTCTAAAACTACTTGAGCAGTTCACTTTAGAGTAGGTCGTGTCCCAAACTTAGGGATTGTTTTCAAGAGGTTCCTGCTGAGGCAGAGTTTCTTGATCCTGCTCCCTATGTTTAACACATTACCTATCTGAGAACGGTTAGCTAAATCCTCTTTCTACTTTTTACTATCATTTGGTTCAGATTTTTATGGAACACGCAAGTGAGCGGAATCCTACTCCTTTCTGCCCTAGCGCTCAACCTGATACTCTCGGCAGTACCGTGTTTGGCGTAGTAGGTGGAACAGCTGAAGAGCCTCATCTAATACATATTGAGCCGCGTCCTGTAACTGATGCCGTCTTAGCGCTTGCACAACCCGTTCATCCAACAGAAGTTTATAGGTTTGCGGCTCCATGCGCTGAGAATGCTTGCCAGCACTTTGATGGTGCAAATTGTCGCTTAGCATCTCGAATTGTTGCCTCTTTACCATCTGTTGTTGACAACTTACTTCCCTGCCATCTTCGTCCTACCTGTCGATGGTGGCAACAAGAAGGAAAAGCTGCCTGCATCCGTTGTCCACAAATTGTGACAGAAACTCATAACCCAAGTGAACAACTTCAACGAGTGGCAGATCCTAATCATTAACGCAACCATTATCCGACAAGTTTCACAATTGATTGGATCTTAGAAAACTATTGATGAATGCAGAAAGTTAACTTCTTTAGAAAAGAGATAGCTAATCTGAGATAGCTCAGATTAATCCTTAATTCCCATATCTGATTCTGTTTGCGGCTTAATAACGTTCTGTCTAGTGGTAGTTACAAGGATAAACTACGATGAAAAGCGATGATCCTTTAAGTATGTCTGGAAAGGAAGGCTTTACTCAGAGGGAACTACAGAGTTTATTAGAAGACTTTTCAGAAATCTATAAAATTCGGAATTTGGTAGAACGAGAATATAGATTGGTTTATAAAGCGAAGGAATTTGATGGAACTCTAGATGAATATCGACGCTTATATGAGATTTATTCGGAAATTCAAAAACAATCTCATTGGACTTCATATTTTAAGAGGGTGATCCAAGTTATTCAAGCTTTTGGTTTCATAGCAATTGTTGCAACTGCAGTTAAATTTGGTTGGGATGCATCAGATCGACATAGGAAGCACCTTTTTGAGAATTGGGATATTGTTGCACTTAATACTAATCCAGCAGGTAAGCCGATTACGGTTAATAGAGGTAGAAAAGAAGCACTGGAATTTCTCCATGATAGGGGTGAAGATTTATCACGAGTAAGGGCTGAGCAAGCGGTTTTAAATGGACTTAACTTACCTGGACGTGCACAACTGCAAGATTCTGATTTCCAAGGAGCTACACTTTTCACTGCATATTTATCTGGAGCAAATCTTTATAACGTAGATTTTCGGGATGCAAACCTTGATAGATCTAACTTCAAAGAATCAGTTTTGCAGTATGCCCATTTTCAAAATGCTGATTTGCAACATGCTTGCCTTCGTTCTGCAGACCTGCAAAATGCAAACTTTGAAGGAACTAATCTTGATGGGGTCGATTTTCGCGGTGCTAAGTTTGATGTGTCTGCAATAAAGGCAGGAAAAAAATACGAGACTGCTATTTTTGATGAGGAGAAGAGTTCACAACTTGGGCTGCCGCCTCAAAATTTGAGTGATGATGCAGTTGAAGGCTGCCGTTTGCCTCCACGCTCAAGAAACTGGTGGGATGGTTTATTCAAATAATCAACACTTACTTCACTGCATCTGCAAAGACACCCCAGTTCCTTTATCATTCATGGAGAATTTAAATTTGTCATTGTTTAATGCTGAAAATACCTCATTCCCCCAAAGCCTGCCGCAATTCGCTTAGGGTACGGAGCTTTGCTTTCAGTTCAATCTCAAATTCTTCTACTGCCTGATTAATTCCTTGCTGCTCTGCGATCGCACGTTACGACTGAGAAAGACTCGTTTCAGATGAGCGAGTTTGCTCAATCAATTGGGGTAGCTTTGTCTTACTGTTACAGCGGTTTGCAGTCAGATAGGGGACAATAAGGCATTACAAAAGTAGGTTAGGAATGCAACCCTATTCGATAGACTTAGGCGAGAAGGTTGTGAGTGCCATAGCGAAGGGTGACAGTTCGTTCAGGAAAGTAGCTGAGCGCTTCTGTGGCAGCAAAAACTGTGTCGAGCGCTGGGTGACACAGAAGCGCACAGAAGGACACGTCGTCCCATCCAAACAGGGTGGCTCAGTCAGTGGTGGGATGGCCCATCAAGACCAGTTGATCGCAATTCATGAAAAACAACCGGAGGCGACCTTAGCCGAATAGTGTGAGTTGCTTGCCGATGCGACAGGGTTATGGGTCAGCCAAAGCACGAGGTCCGAGCCTTCCAGAGGCTGAACTTACCGCCTAAAACCCCACTGCGCTCCAGCCAAGCTAGGAGTGAGCGCGTCCAACGCTTGAGAGCAGCCTATTGGACGCAAGTAAAGGAGATAGCCCTCAACGACTTGGTAGTTCTCGATGAGATGGGTGTGCTACTGGGGTTGATGCGAACCCCTGCCCGTGCTGCACCGGGAGCGAGAGCTTACGACTTCAAACCCTTTTATCGAGGCAGCAAGGTGAGTGTCATTGGCGCGATTAGCGTCTCGACGGTGCTGGCTGTGATGACGAGGGATGAGTCGATGGACGCTGCTGCCTTTGAGGTTTATGTTTCCAAGTGCCGTGTGCCGCAGCTATGGAAAGGGGCAGTGGTCGTGATGGATAACCTACCTGCCCATCAGATAGACCTCATGGCACCGTTGATTGAAGCCGTGGGGGCAAAAGTGCTGTATCTGTCTCCTTACTCTCCAGATTTCAATCCAATAGAGCACTGGTGGTCTCAGTTGAAAGCTTTTCTGCGACAGTTCTCGCCGACTACCTCGAAAATGATAGATACACTGATTGCAACAGCCATGGATTTAATCAATCCTAACCATTTGCGGAACTGGGTTGCTCACTGCTGTTACTGTCCCTCTTGAAGCTGCAAACCGCTGTATGCCTTCCAATTGAATCTCTGCACGTCCAAATTCATAAGCCTTTTCAATTGTACGATTAGCCACAAGCGCTTTATAGAACCCAACAGAAAAGGCAATTGCTGCTTTGTCACCAATTGCATGGTTCATTCCAATCACATATTTGATATGCTCTGCAATAGCTTTCGCTTGTGTCTCCGAATAACAGGCATTCAAAAGAACGCAGTTGACTTGATCTGATACCAATTCAAATAACCTTGCGAGAGAGGCGGGATGAACAGGTTGAATCTTTCCTAAATTATCTTCAAAGCACAATTCCCCAGTGCTTCTACCATGTCCCGAGAAGTGAACTACCTGAGGTTCAAAATCAAGAATAGCTTGACTGATATCCCTGGGACGTGCTGATAGCTGCTGCTCCAGCAAAAACCTATCCCTATATTTACCTAATTTCAGCCGTTCTTGAATATCGCGCAGTTCCTGTCCTATTCGTAATCGGGAGGCATCACTGGGATCAGCTGCTAAAAATAGAATTTTGACGAGGTTACTACGATTGTTAACGAGATTTTCACTGCTCATTCGGATGCAACCTGAGACGATACTGTTCAATCCAATTTCTTTCCGGATAACAGAAGGTGTAGCGCTAGTTCAGCGACACTTCGCGACGTTCAATAATGGAGTAGTGCGTCTCGATCCTCATCGCTTGTTTGATCCATTCAAGAGTTTCAACCTTGACACTCAATGGGTTCTCGATTGCTTTCCCGACTGTGGATACATAACGGTTATATCGTTTGTCGTTAGGATTATCTCCTTTAGCCTGCCATATTCTCTGGCAAGCTGATAACTCGTTACGCCCTGCTTTTGGATCTCTTGCCAGCGAAGCTTAATTAATTCGCTTAGGCTACTAACCTTCATCTTTATACCGCAGTAGTGATACATGCAATATCACCATACTCTATTCCAAGGCAACGGGGCAGAAATCAATTCCCTTACTGCTTGGGAATATCGATAAATGCAACAGATTTGAGTGAGGCATTAAACCAGTTAAATTTGAACTGAAAAGCTTTTTAATCAACCGTTTGGTAACGGCATTGGTACTGATAAACAATACCTTTTGCTCTACAGTTTAGCGATCGCATCTTGTATCTGTTGCTCAGTTACTTCCAAATACTTCTGTAAAACTGTCAGCGTTTCATAACCTGAAATTTCCTGAATCACTCACAAGGGTGCACTCGCTCCATCAATACTTATGCGGGTGAAGGTGTCCCTCAGATGGTAACCGCTGAATCAGAATGGATATGCCTACAACCTTGCTTAAGTCTTATCGCCATGCTGAATGGTAATCAAGTTCCCGTAACCGCCATTGTTCCAACCAGCAAAGGTTACAGTTCCCTCAGCAGCTACAAAAGGCGTTCCAACCGCAGCAGCAATATCAATCCCCCTGTGCATTCGTCCCCAGCGCCAGCGTAACCTGCTGCGAGGATGCCTTGTGCTGGGTAGCTGTAGGTGGATAAGGTATCAATTGGGCCTGCGGTTGCGATCGTGGAAGGGAGAGCCTGAATTATGCTAGGAGTCATTGCAAGCAATAAGCCTAGCAGGAAAGCAGCAATCGTCTTTTTCATGGAAGTGGGCGTGAGGTGCCTACCATCCCGGCTCACCAACCCTGGTTGATGACTACAGTAAAGTCACCCAGGTTGCTATCATCTACAAGGGGTGATTGAAGGGTTGCTGTCACGAGATGCAATTAGCCCATACCAGCGGCGAGAACCCTCTATATTTTGCGCTTTTTCATAAGTTTGGCTTATAGAGTTTGAGCCGAAAAATTCCAGGTCGCAGGGTCAGATCGCCCTGGCTAACAACGTCAATTAGAGGAGTGAAGGACTAACGTTAGCTGGCAAAAGATTCGATTTGCAGTCGTTCCATCATATTGAGTCGAAAGACACCATAGGGATTGACATGGGCATAAATCAGCGGTGTTAAAGCTCTGAGTTCATTCACACCCATTTGCCCCATCCAGTCCGGTTCAGACAGAATGTGCTGAAGAAGCAAGGTGTTGATGTAAACCAGGCTCACCTGGAGCAGGTGTAAACAAAGCATGGAGATTTCCTTCAACCCAACGGGAGCTGAAGTAAAGTCACCGCTCTTGCCGTAGAAGATGAAGTCATTGGCGCTATTCCAGTTTTCGACGACATTCAAGCCCTCCTGGATTTCCTGGCGCATCCGCTCATCATGCAAATAGCGACACAGAAAGATCGTTTTGATAGCTCTCCCCAGTTCAGCTAAAGCCAAGTAGACCGGGTGTTTGACATTGTTGCGTGTGAACCGGGATAAGATTACCTCTGGCTCAGCCGTTCCTTGTTTAAGAGCGGTGGCAAACTTGACCATCAGGTCATACTGTTCTCGGATCAATCGCCACCGGATAGGGCGTTTGATAATTGCCTGAAGATGTGGGTAGGATTGGGATTGACCCTTATCGGGTAGATACAGGTTTTGCTGGTGAATGCCTTTGATGCGTGGCATCAGTTGGAAGCCGAGGAGATAGCAAAAGGCAAAGCCAACTTCACTTTGACCATGTGTATCGACGTAGTTTTTGTCGATAGACATTTGAGTACAGTGGCGTAGTACGCCCTGAATCATAGCCGCGACCTCAGAGGAGGAACAGCGCTTGAGTTGGGAATAAACGCAAACCGACTTCTTTTCCACATGCCAGTAGATCATCACCCCCGTTGTTGATAGCGCGGGTGCCACTCGGTCATCAGGTTCTGGTCCCAGGTGCCAAACTGTTTGGAGTCTGAGGCACAAGCCGTGGTGCCATCTCCCCAAATGTGAGGCAAGCGGACACGGAATATTGCATCCGCCACATCGGTAACCGCTTGCCGGAGTGCCGCCTTACTCAAGAACTTGCGGCGGACATAATGTAAATCAAAGTAGCCGATGCCATGGTCTGAGGGCGCAACCCGTTTGATGCCCAGATTCGTTCCCAATGCGTACAGGCACAACAGCAGGCGTTTCTGTCGCTCAGTCGGGTCAAGGATTTCCCGACTGCCAGTGCTACGAAAATGGGTCGTGAACTGGAGCCGAAATTCAGTTTCTTTGAGGATGTCGAGCAAGGGAACCGTGGCCCAGCGACGATTGAGTTCTTCTTTCAACTTTCTCAACTGTTCCGGTTCCGGCTGCGCTTTCAGTGGTGTCAGGCGAATCCAACCGTCGCGAGTCGAGGAAATGTCCACTTTGGAATTGGTGGGCAGCCCCGCATTAAATTGCTCCAGGGCTTGAGCCATGTCCTGCTGGATCTTGGCGATGAAGGATTCAACCTCCAGGGGTTGCTGCAAGTCCTGATAATAGGTCGTCCGCTTGGTCTCAAAGTCTTGCGGTAAATCTTCATCTGGATTGCGGTAGCGCTTGGCTCCATCTACCCAGATCTCCTTGCAGCGCAATTTGTCCCGCACAGTTTGAAGCACGCCCAGTTCATACGCGACCCGGTCAATTTGAGCTTCGCCGTTCTCTCCGGTGCTGACCGCGACGGATTGCCAGGTGGAACTAAGAACCCCTTCTATGGGCACGGTTTTATCGGCTGGGTAAGGCGTGCGAGAGGGGGTATCCGCGTAATCCTTCAAAAGCCGCAGGGCATCCATGACCGGTTGCAGTTGTGGGTTATCACACCGAAACTCCAACGCCTTGAGAATCAAGGGCAGCATCCGACGGTAATGGTGATTATAGGCAGAGCGCAGGCGGGCATGAAGCCGTTCTCGGAAGGTCTCTCCCCGCTTAAACTGCCCACCAGTTTCTCCAAGGTTTCTTCCCCTGCAATGGGATAAATCACATCCTTGACCAACCCCTCGGGTTCAGCCAAGGCAGCCAGAGCGATTTGGTACAGAATTGTGTCGTGGTCAGTGTTACTTTGCGCTTTGGCGACCACTTCTTCGGTGACTCGCTTGCGGCTCCGTCGTTCCAGGCGATTCACCAGTTGCAGCAAAAGTTCAACGATGTTGTCGATGACCTCTTGCAAGCGTAAGGAGCAAAATGCCGCCAGTAGGGTGTATCGAATCGGCTCAGGGTGTTGTCTTAACTCCGTCAGCGTCTCCGTCTCAACCCGCAATCGGTATCGCTCCACAATACTGTCGCACAAGTTCGTGAACAGATCACCTGGAAGTTCCACCGCTTGGAGAATTTCGAGTTTCGACAACGATTTCGGCTCGATGATAGTGACTGGCTCGTCCTTGCCAATCGTACTCCTGGTAAAGGCTTGCAGAAATGCCTAATTGCTGAGCGATAAATTCTTGCACAATCCGCGGAATCTCATTCTTCTTTTCTGAAACCGCCCTTTCCATTGAAAGAACTTCAGCAGTAGGGCGAACCCTAAACGGTTGGCTCCCTTCTTTTGAGCAATCCGTTCCCTTTCCTGGCTATCAAGACTCCAATGCTCAGTTAGCTCCTCGTTCTCCCACTTTCGCTTCATGCTATGCCTCTAAATGACTGCTTTAGAGAGCGTAAAACGCCAGTGGCACAGATAATCTAAACTTATCGTTCAGAGGATGTAGAAGACCGATACCTGGGAAAAATCAGTCGCTAGACCTCAATCACAGCAAGGGTTTTGGGCTAATTGCATCTCATGACAGCAACCCTTCAATTACCCCTCATAAGGAATGAGGCTCAATCTTTTCCAGGGATGGGCAAAAGCAGAAGCGTCTGAGCCATCGGCACAAATTTCGTTTGGATTCATCTCTCTGCCAAATCATTCGGTGTTGGAAGAAAGCACTACTCATTTACAAATCTACAAATCGTGCCGTTTTTATTACTCAGCCACAATTGCTCCCAGAAGTTGTAGTTCAAGAAAAAGTTGATCCACTAGCAATCGTTGTCACTCACTGAGCTTTCTAAGTAAAGACACGCACTCGCCGTCTCAAATCGCTCATACAGAATTTCTGCATGGTAAGTGTTTTAACCGCGCAGAAATTCTGTATGATAAAGACGCAAACCGTGCAGAAAGTTCATGCTTAGCTCATACCTCGAATCTGAGCGAGAACATCTGCTTAAGCTTATCCAGCAGATCCGAACGACTGGTGAAGTTGCCCCTGCTTACTGCTGGCTCACAGAAACCAGTTCGACTAAGGGGACAAAACCTACACCTACGCCGTGTTAGTGACCCAAAAGCCAATCCCTTGGCAGACCTAGTAGCCAACGACATCGACACTGGAAAGAGGCGATCGCTCGTCGAGAAGCCATTGTTGAATTGGAACAACAGTTAACCATGCTCCAGGAATTGATAGAACGGCAGGCAAGAGTCTGGAAAGATTTAGGAATTTCTAGCCTGGTCAAATAGCGGTCACGACAGCGCATTGATATTTAGCAGAAAGAATCTGGATGAGTAGCCGCAAAAATCATCAAACCTGAACGCATCGAGATTTTTAGCCAGGAATGATATATTTGTACCAACATATCGGCAACCAGCCTTGTCAAAATTGACAGGCAACTCACAATTCTATTTATTCCTCGTTGACAGGTAGGTATCTCTGATGATTTCCCTACTCCAAATGATCAAAAACCTGTAATCCGAGTAAGATCCTACCCAGTTCAAGAATCTAGAATGGGCTGTTCCGTTTAAGCCAATTCAGATTAGACTGCTAGGTTTGCAACTTTCACCTGAGAGTTAACGATGCTCGACCCGCCCTCAATTCTCAAATACAAAAAGCACCAGGTATTCAACCGCCAAGAAGAGAACCTGATGCTTTTTGAGTATTTTATTCGCCAGAGCGATCGCATTCTTTCTGTACGACCTGGATTGACAAGTGAAAGCCTGCGCTCAATATCTGCATACTAGCAAATCATCGAGTGTCTGAAAAGATTTTCCCAATAAACGGGCTGTACCCTCAGAAAGTAGAAAGTTCTGGCTCTAGTAAACCTTCACACCACGAAGAGCCACCATGCCACCAAAAAAGAAAGGATCGAACACTCCCGACTCCGAGCTGCAAATCGAGACATCGTTACCTCAACCTGAAATTGAAGGATTGCAACGATCCGACGATACTAGAATTAGTAAAACATCTGCTCGACAAGGACGCTATCCGTCGTTTCAACGACCCGCAACAAGTCCAGAGCTATTTCCTGACGGGATGACCGATCGCATGGCATCGAATCGACTTATCTGGGAAGGTTGCAACATTCTCAGCCAGGGACAAGATCTCGGCTGGGTAACCTCCGATGACGGTCCTATCTATTATGAAACTCCAGTCGCAAAGGGAAAAGGATATGTCTCTTTCTCGGTAAGCAATGATTTTTTGTAAAAGACCCTCCGTTTTGGAAGGAGAAGCAGCGCTGGCACTGATTGAGCAATTTGACATTCGAGCTGCCTGTATGCATCTTATCTATGCTGCTCATGCGACTCAACTGGATCGTCCCTGGGAGCAGCAATTTGTTCTGAATGACACCCAGCTAGAACATTATTTAGGACTGGATAAAAATAAAAAACTCAACAAACAGCAGAAACTGCAATTAATGTTGGAGCTAGCCAAGCAACCCTGCTACTTGCTGGTGTATGTCTCCTGGCCCGAACAAGGAAGAGTTCCCATGTTCACAGTTAGTCGCAACTGGTTATGGGAGATTGCAGAGCCGATGTTGCACTTCCAGGATTGTCTCCAGGATGAGGCTGGAAATGTTGTGGGAGAAAGAACGTTAGTCGGATTTACCTTAAATATTCGGTGCGGTAACTGGTCGAAGTACTTCCTGAACGAAGAGAAGCGCAAAGAAAAGGCTGGTTACTATGAATATGGCATTCTATCTCAGCAGATTCTTCAAGACTTGATGACTACCTGGCATCACTATGAGGGAGCTGCCCGCTTAATGTTGTGGCTTTTGTTCAAGACCAAAATCAATCGGAGCAGCCCGCTCACAGTGGAAGTTCTAATGAAGGTTGCGTTTGGAGAAAAGGCAATGCAGGCAGCCTTTTCAGGCTTCCGAGAACGGGCTAAGATGACTCGTTCCTGGCTCACATCCTCAAGGTGCTTTTGGAAAAGGTTGGGTCATCATCCCTGATCCAAATACCTATCCATTGCAATATTGGGTGGAGACGGGTGACTCTGCACTATTGAGCCAGATTCCAGATGATCCAGAACAGGCAGCAAGTTTCTGGGCAAAGGATGCGGAGGCGGGCGAAGGAGCACGTCTGACTGACAAAACTAGACGGGTACGCGGTAGTTTTGAGCAATTATTGAACGGGCGATTGTGGATTCAACCGCCAGCCGAGATAGCGGAAAAGCTGGATGCGATTGAAGAACACAGAAAGGGATTTGTGAAAGAGTTTGATCTGAAGAAAGCTCCCTTCCTCTTCAGCTTCACGCAGATCAACTTTCCCAAGCTAGTGCGAAAGTAATCACTGCAATCCAATCCGGTGAACAGTTAAAGCAAATGAGAATCACGAAAGGTCTCAGCCAGGTTGAGCTAGCGGCAAAAATTGGGCGTAGTGCAAGTTGGATCAAAATGGTGGAAGGTGGAAAACGGAAGATTCAACCGAAAGACCAAGGTGCATTAATTGCTTGCTTAACTTAAACCTCTATTGTGTCCAAAGGACCCCGCATATTAGATAAACGTCACACGCCAAGTGGAAGTGTTGTTTGGTGTGGGCATACGACACAAAAATACCTTCCAATCTAGATGAACGTCACACTGGTTTGGAAATACCTTTTACCCTTGATAAACGTCACATTTTCAAGGATTAACCCCGCACTTTAGATGAACGTCACGCTAAATGAAGACTATCTTTAATTAGTGCCTGTACGACACAACAATGCCCTGCACCTTAGATGAACGTCACAACAATACCCGCACTTTAGACGAACGTCACGAAGGATCATCCTATCGCTCCAGAAAAGCGACACAAAAACACCCCGCACTTCTGATAAAAGTTACAAGTCACTAGAGTGCACCCCTCACTCTAGATGAGCGTCACACTGGTTATAGAATCCCACTTCCCTCTGATAAACGTCACAGCTAACGTGAAACTCCTTCTAGCAAACGTGGTGGCACAAACCTCTCCACTCTAGATGGATGTCACACAGGGTTTGTAATACCCCTCAGACTAGATGAGCGTCACAAGTAAGCCTGCCTTTCTCCAGAAAGTTACAACCGTTGGGCAACAATCTCTCTCACCGTGGATAAACGTCACAGAAAGTCTTCTTACCCTAGATGAACGTCACACCGAATCAAAGTGCCACTCACTCTAGATGAACGTCACAAAGGATTTGCAATACCCCTCAGACTAGATGAACATTGCTTAAATTCCCCGAAAATACCCCGCACTCTTGATACAAATGCCCCGCACCCTTGATGAAAATACCCTGCACCTTCGATGAATGTCACTTTATAAAGTCGGAAGTGCTTAATCTATCAGATTTCTAAAAATGGTCACAAAGCTGATCAATCTGATCAGTTTGATCCAGTGAGGTCACAAGGATAATTTGTGACCGCTGATATTCTGGTGCAGCTAAGACTATGCCCACTGGAAAGATTCCTCTGAGTATGGCTTCGTTAACCACGATCACGCCAAGTTGAGGTGGCTTATCGTTAACGCAGCAGCAACTAAAACATTTAAATCTGTGCAAGGGCTAGATGATGACTTCCTTGCACTTTTTCCACATCGGTTTGACTATATTTGGGCAGAGTATCCAAATCCTGATCGGAAGGTTGAGTGGAGAACAGAAAGCCGCCATTCATTGAGCGATCGCCTCATTCAGCAAAGCTCCTACCTTTACGGGGTTCGGTTTGGTGCAGAGACAAACTACTGTCTTCTCGACATTGATATTGGCAGCCCGTATCACCCGAAGCAAGATCCCTTTGCGATTTCTCGAATTATTGCTGCATTAGAACCACTGGGCTTAGTCAGTTATCTCGCTTGTACTTCCAGCTATAGTGGTGGGCTGCACTTATATTTTCCCTTTCAACAAGCTCAAAGCTCCTGGAAGTTAGCGATCGCGGTTTCCACCTTAATTGAAAACGCTGGCTTCAGGCTCAAACCAGGACAGCTTGAAATCTTCCCCGATCCGAAACCCTACAATGTTAATGGTAAGCCAAGTCTGTTTAATGCTCATCGCCTGCCTCTACAGATTGGTTCTTATTTAGTGGATCAAGAGTTCCAACCTGTTTGGAGTACCCAGCAAAGTTTTGTGCAGCAGTGGCAGTTTGCTCGGACACGCAACAATGTTGAAGCCTCGGTTATTCATCGTACCTTAAAACAGGCAAAGCGCCATCACTATGCTGTTTCGACCAAGGCAGAGAAATTTATTAATGATTTGAATGCTGAGATTGAACTCGGTTGGACTGACTATGGACAAACAAATTATCTGTTAGGTCGGATTGCGATGCGGGAGTATATCTTCCGTCATGTCTTAGCAGGTGGTCAACCACTGGTCGGTGATGTGCTTGTTGAAGCAATCGTCGGTGTCGCTCGATCGCTCCCCGGTTACTTTGAGTATTGCCGTCACCGCCATGAAATTGAACATCGTGCCGAAGAGTGGGCACGATGCATTGAAAACAGTCATTACTTTCACTATGGGGATGCAGCAGGTAAGTTCAGAGCTAAATCAGACGATGCCAAATTGAGCAACCCAGATCTGGATGCAGCGATCGCCGAAGCTCCAACCTGGAATCAGCAGCAATCTGAATCAGCCAGGGATCGAATTAGACATGCGATCGCAAATTTGTTAGAGCAAGACGCATTACCCGCAAATGCCACTTCCCGATTTCATGCGTTGGTGAGTTATGGCATCGGTGGCGGAACTCTATATAATCACCGTGATTTATGGCATCCCAATCACCTGATTATTTCTCTAGAATCTGTGGAAAACCCCCAGACCCCCAACCTTAGATGTGAACAGAGCAGGGGATTGCTTAGAGGAAGCATCCCCTGCTCATAGTTCTACAAGCTTATTCCCTAGTGCAGGCAGTAATCATCTTGCTGACATGGATTCTACCGATCTGGCACTTCAAGAAAACGAGTCAGGTCGTAATTTCTCCCTCGCTCCTGACTCTTCCAGCGATGTTCCAGTTTCATCCCATAGCATTAGCTATGTTCAGCAAGTTCTATTTGAAATCAAAGCTGCACAGGAAGTTCGTCAAGCTGCCATTCAGGTTGCTTACGAACAGCGGCAGCAACTTAAGCGACAGGCTTCTGAAGCGAGACAGGTTGCCCGAATGCAGCAGTTTCTGGATTCAGGTGATCCAATTTTGGTTGCGGAGGCGATCGCTTGGGCAGCAGTCAATTCTGGAGTATTGGATGTGAGCCGCACTACGCGATTATCTCCATCTGAAGATTCAATCGCTCAGACCATTTACTTCAACAAAACAGAACATCTGAATGACTCAGTTGAACGACCCGAAAGCTGCCTGTCCCAGCAACCTCAGCCTGTTGGCTCATCGATTGATAGAGAGACCATTGCTTCGTCTCGATTAGGAGTTGGTTCGCTCTTGGCTAAAGTGGTTGAATCAACGTAATTGCCACTCTCCTCACAGGTTTTGCTGGGTTGAATTCTTTCTCAATTAAAGGCTCCTGAAAACTCCCGTTCCCTTTAGAAGCCGGATCACCCTTATCGTCTTGAAACTCAAAACCAACAGGTGATCCAGTCGAGGTCTTCTCTATCGAAGACGGTTGAGTTTGTTGACGTTTTGCCTGCCGTTGCTGAAGCACTGCCCACATACGATTCCAATGCTCCTGGTGAAGTCGATAAACTCTCAATTTTTCACCCTCATGTCCTCCAACAGAACGAGACCAGCACGCCTGCTCAACCTTCACTCCTAGTTGAGCCAGCAATTGGTGAACGACTTGAGTGTCGCTCATCTTGTCGGAAATCGTTAGATGCAGGGCGACTTTGATTTGCTCGGCTAAAGCTCTTGCCTTTGTCGCATAAGGTTCTAGATCATAGGAAGTCCATATCCACACAGCTTGTAGCTTTGCCAGCAACTCATCAATTCCGATCGCCGCTCGAATCACTTGCCGTAACTCCGCGTTGGAAATATCCCAGGGGCAGTAGCTTTGATTCCAGGTTGCCTGTTTCTCAAGGGAATGGGTAGCCCGGTCAATGGCAAGCCCTGGAAACAACTGAGCCTCCAAACTGAGTAATTCCGCTCTGCGTCTGCCCTCATTATCCCAAAGCACATCCTCAACGGTAATTGAATCTAGCGCGTAAAACTCTTTGAGGTAATACTTGGAGATGGCTAACGACTCATCTGGGCTAAGTCCTTCTTTCTGCTCCAGCACTGCAACGTCTGCATAGGTGAGATCCTCGATTGCGACCAGGGCTTCAGCATCGATTTCCCGAATTTCCTGTTTTGCAGTTGCCAGCAGGAGTTTTACGGTAGGCTCAGATGCTCGATCTTCAACCGTGACCTGGTTCCCCTCAAACTGAAGCCGAACCAGCAATGCATTGCGGAGATGGTACATGGCAAAGTTTTGGTCGGCTGAAATTCGACAGTAAAGATTGAGGTGGGGATCGTTCTGCCAGTCGTACTGCGCGAGATCTCCTGCCAGGTCTTCCCGCAGACTGGAGCGGATGAGCCGAACCGTCGCCGTTGTTTTCTGCTGTAAATGGCATTTGATTTCTGGCTGGCTGGTGGATCGGCTCACCTTTGAGAAGTTTGTTCCTGTTTGAGCACACCAAACGACTCGTTCCACTGTCTCCCGCACTCTTCCTAATGCCTGAGCCATGTCCGCATCCGTGCTTGAGACTCCTGTGAAGATGCCATACACGGCTGCAATCACGCCCTTTGTTTCAATGCTGACTCCAGTTGCGACTGACGGAGAACAAATAATGACATCGTACTCATGGTGCTCTAAAACAGTATCTGGTGTTTGAATGAACTCCCGTTCACACTCTCCCCACTGGTTTCGGAATTGACTAACAATACCCGCTTTTCGGGATGATGTTGATTGAGCAATCGAGCGATCGCCTTACTGGTTCCCTTACTATCTGTCGCAACAAACACTGTCTTACCAGAAGCTAAAGCTTCTACGGCAGTCATGATTTCACCCACAATCGTTGTACGGTCTGAAGCCTGGAGGAACCGCACAGGATACCCTTCCACCTGATAGGCGTTTTGAATCAGGAATATGGACTCATCAATGTTTCGCAAGGCGTTGAGATAATTCAAGGTGGCGTTATCCAAATCAGCATCGGCGACAATTACTCGACGAGCAGATTGGACCAATTCCCGAAATCGTGCCAATAGTGCTGGCCGTTTACCGTCCTTAGCACAAGTGCTCGATGTCAGCAGATGCCGAATCACTTGAACCACTTCGTCCAGAATCAAATCACACCCGGCAAACTTGTTGGGATCGATCGCCAGCAACGAATCCACACATAACCCAATCCGCAGGGTATACCCTGCCCCTGTGATAAATTCTCCATTGACCTTATCCAAATCCCCTTTGTAATCCGATCTAAACGCGAACACAGGTTTCGCATCAGGGCGATTCGGTGCCCACCAGCTAGAACTTTTTCGCCTGTCTTCACTAACGTATGAACATATTTCGTTTTGCCAGTTCCCTTTGGACTGGCGATCGCGATGATGCCACGCTCTGGAAGATGGTCGATCTGTAGGGTTGATAAGTCTGCTGTAGTGAGCCGAAGGGAAGCTGGGTACGATAGCCTGTGCTCTAATCGTTGCCAAATTTGCCAGTGTTCCAGGGTGAGCGCTTCTGAGTAGGCAGTATCCCATTCTGCGACTTCACAAGTGGCAATCAAATCATCGACTCCTTTTCCTTGCTGTTGATCCCACGAGGCAACCTTGACCAGACAGCCTGCTTGCAGCAATAATCCACCGAATCGGTAAAGGGCGATCGCGACACGGCGTTTGGTGGACTCCTTGGAATCCTGGTCAAATGCAAAAATGAATTGTCTGCCGGGTGCAGCAAACCTGGCAACATCAGGAATTAATGCCCTAGTGTCTCCTGGTTGCTTGGTATAACCCCCGTTGACCCCATACAGCGCTAAAGGCACGTATCCTGCACTCAATAGAGATAACCCCTTCTTTCCGCCTTCGGTAGGCACCATTGGAACTTCTGGATGGGCTTCAACCCAATCCCAGAATGAACCTTCCAGAGGAACTTGAATGCCATAACGCTGGCTAATTTGTTGGCGGATTTCAGCCGGAACAGCAGGCAGATAAACTCTTGAGCCATTGCCAACGGGCGTTTCGTATTTGCGAGGTTTCTGCTTTTTAGAGTCAATCACTGGCTGACTCAGTTTTGCCTGCCAGCAGGAGCCATCTTCGTTGAGCAACAGGATGGCTTCGATTGTCTCTCGTGCTCGATGACCAAAGCGTGTGATTCGCCAATTCAACGCTTCATGAATTGGGAAGTAAGGCTCTCCTCCAGGCAGTACTTCCGTGTCGCTGACAATCTGGGTTGCAACTTGATAGAGCGCAGGATGGATCGCGCTATCTGCAACAAACTCTCGTTCGATTCTGCTAGTGAAGTCAACTCGCGGGGATGCAGATAGTAAAGATGCAAGGGACATTATGCTACACCTCCCCATAAATCAAGCTGAGTAGGTTTCGCCTCAGTGTCTTAATCGATTGGTTGAGTAGATTCTGTTGCAGTGGAAGTTTGTGCCTCGGTTGCCCTTTTGAGTGGGGTGGCTTAATTGAAGTTGAATATGATGAGTTTGAGCGAGAGGATTTCTCCTCTGGCAGAACAGCAGGTTGTTTTTGTTGGTACGTTTTGGCTGCTTGCTCCTGGATCTGACTGGTCACGCTAAATGCTGTAGAAATCCATCCGTGTTTTGGGCATTTGGAGTCTGTGAGTCCTGGAATTTCCACAGATGATTGGCAGATCTTGCAATACCCATAGGGGTGCTGAGGTTCCTTGTGGGAACCCTGGATCATTTTTGGCATTGATTGTCTCTCCTAATTGAATGGGACAACGGCAAACGCTTGTCCCAGTGCAAAGAGAGCAGAATCAAGTCATGCCAAATTCAAGAGCAAAAAAGTTGCCATCTAAGACAAATTGCTCCTAAAATGTGAGCATGACCATTTGGGTGACCTAATCAGTGCCCTCGGAAAGCAATCAGATTAGAATCCCCAATCCTGCTCAATTTTCAAATCAGAAAACTGTTATCTAACCCCTGCTAGTTCTTGGTTGGGGTTATTCAGTTTTAGGGTTGATCACATGAAGATTACCTCCTGTCTTAAAACGACAGATCTCCTTCAAAAGGAAGATTGCAAGGAGCGTATGGTGCTCTAAAACGGCAAGTTTTACACTCAGTCCTTACCGAGCAAAGTTAATTTACCTTTCTAATACTTCTAACACTTACAGTATTTAAGTGATGAGAAAGTATTAATTTCGTTTTTTGCTGCGCCGTTGGTGACGACTGCTGCATCTAACACGATGGTGTCGTTTGACTTGAGAGGTTAGAATTGTAGGAAATATAGCAGCGAAAAGAATTTGTAGCCTGTGAACAAAGAGGATGCCATTCGGTTAGTCGAGCAGATCCTGTCCCAGTCGGGAAGGAATCTAAGCGACGCGGAGAAGGCGATTCTGGCTGGGACGTGGGATGGAGAAAAGTACGAACAGATTGTCAAAAGACCCCTTATAGCCTCGCGCATATTCGACAAGTGGGGAAAAACTATGGAATGCACTGTCCGAGGCAATGGGGCAAGAGGTCACAAATGGAACTTCCATCATGTCCTTGAGCAGAAATTGTCTCCAGTTCCTGTTTTTGGTGACTGTGTACCCAATGTTCCCAGATTTTATGGTCGGAGTAAGGAGTTGGCGGACCTCGAAGCGACGGTTAATCATCACCGCTGCGTTGTGCTAGTGGGTCCTCCCGGCATTGGTAAAACGGCTTTGACCGTAAAACTGCTTGGTTCTTTGTCCGCCCACGAGTGGGACTGTGTGATTTGGAAGTCCGCATACCCCGTCCCGCAGCTTGAAACTCTGGTCAAAGAACTTTTGGCTCTTCTCAGTCCGCTGACGAGAATTGAGGCAGAGGATGGAAAAGTAGAGGATGAAAGGGCAGACGGCGGAGAGCCACAGATCAATACGGCTTCCCAACGCTCTGAAGATCTAATCTCTCAACTACTTGAGCGCTTACAATCTCATCGCTATTTAATTGTTTTAGATTCTGCCGAGATGCTGCGGGGGCATCAGGAATACCAACCCTTCTTTAGGCGGGTGGTTGGAGCACCCCACCGCAGTTGCTTTTATTGACCTCAGAGGAGCCGTTTGAGTATCTGGAGCGCTGGCAGTTGGGTGGATTAGCCGCTCAAACGCTGATTCTCAGGGATCTCGATCAGGAGTCTGCCAAACGAATTTTGCGCGACAAAGGGTTAACCGACGAGCAGAGTTGGCAACAACTGATCGAAAAATACGGCGGGAACCCACTGATCCTGGAACTCGTAGCGAATGGGGTGAAGGATCTGTTTGGCGGTCATGTGAAAGACGTTCTCACCTATGTCACAACTTTTTTACAGATTTAATTGAGGAACTCCTGAATCGACAGTTTAAGAAATTTGAGGATTTAGAAAAGCAGGCGATGGCGGCTTTAGCAAGGGCGAAAAAACCGCTAACCTTTGCTGAACTCTTAAAACATCTGTCCAAAGAAGGAATATCCTCCTCAGATTTAGTGCAAACGTTAGATTATCTCGACAAGCGATCGCTCATTCAAATTATCAGGAGTGATAAGCAGCCTGCTGTCTACCAACTCAATTCAATTGTGAGAAAGCATACGCTGAATCAGTTGGAGTCTGAGGCGGCAACTTTACCCCAAGTGGTTTAATAGTGAATAGCGGCTGGTGCATCAATCCTGACTGTGCTCATTCAAACGACCCCGGAGAGGCTAATGTTTGTCAATGGTGCGGCACGGTTCTCCTGCTGGCGGATCGTTACCGGGTCATTCACCCGTTACAAAATGAACGCCACCCTTTGTCTTCAACCGCTTTGTTTGAAGTGATCGATCAATCAGCAGAAAATCAGATAAAAGTGTTGAAAGTGTTGTGTGACTCCTCACGGGCAAGAATTGCTCGGCTGGAACAGGAATACAACGTCTTAACGCTGTTAGATGCCCCCGGCAGAATTCCCAGAGCAGACCTGGATGGATTCTTCTCAGTGCCAACCCCTGCTTTTCCCGTCCATTGCCTGGTGATGGAAAAGATGGCAGGACAACCCCTGAATCAATGGCAAGAAGCGGGCAATCGTCTGTCTCAAGAAAATGCCTTACTCTGGCTGTGTCAGCTGATTGAAATCATTGCGGTTGTTCACGATCGCTTTTACTTCCATCGTGACATTAAACCAGATAACCTGATTCTTCGTCCAGACGGGCAACTTGCCTTAATTGATTTTGGAGCCTGCCGTCGAATTTCAGAAACCTATCTGGTTAAATTACGCATGGGAGAGACTCCTCACTACGTTAGCCCCAACAGTTCCTATAGTATTACCGCTGTTGGCTCTGCCGGGTACAGTCCTCCCGAACAACTGCATGGACGCGGGGTGCCTCAGTCTGACTTCTTTGCGATCGCTCGCACTCTGATTCATCTGCTAACCGGACGGCATCCTGCCCAATTACCCCTGGATAACTCTGGGCAGCTCTTGTGGAGAAACCATGCACCGCAGGTTGCCAAACCCTTTGCCGATTTCCTGGATGAACTACAATCCCCTGCCTGGAGAAAGCGTCCCTCGGATACCGAGACCATTCTGCAACGGCTCGATCATCTGCCTCAGCGCATTCGACGCTACCAGCTATTCATGTCAACTCAGTTCAGAGCCGGTGCAGTCGTGGCTGGAATTCTAACGGCGGCTTCATTCATCTGGGGTGTCAACAGTTGGGCAGCTTATCAACAACTATCCCAGGCGCGGCAACTGGCTGAACGAGGGGCACAAAACCAGCTTACAGGGAAGCTAGAATCAGCCCGCCAGAACTATCAACGCGCATTGGCGCTTGACCCGAATCTTCCAGAGGTTCATCAGAACCTGGCACTTTTATGTCAGGGTGAAGGGAATCTGCCCTGCGCGATCGATCACTACCAGCAGGCGCTAAAACTGACTCCAGACAATTGGCAAGTTCACTACAACTTGGGGAATTTATACGACGAACAGGGCGACTATAGTCAGGCTGAGCTGCACTATACATTATCCATGAAGGCAGATAACCGTCTTGCGATAGATGCTGCCAATAACCTGTCGCGGGTAAACAATATAAAGGGTGATTATCTCAAAGCAGCAAAGCTGGCTGCTCAAGCGCTCAAGCAGACTAATGATTCGGTCTCTCAAGCGGCGCTTCTCAAAAATTTGGGCTGGGCGATCCTCGAACAGGCTAATTATGCGGATGCCTTGAAATATCTGCAAAGAGCGAGAAAGCTCGATCCGCAACGAGCAGACATCTACTGCCTTCTCGCTCAAGCTCAAGAGGCAAGAGGGTTTGAAGTAGAGGCAAAACAAAGTTGGAAAAATTGTCTCCGCTATGATTCAACGGCTGGATTGCCAGAGGTGAAAGCGTGGCGTGAACGAATTCTCAATCGCGTTTTGTGAGATTAGAAGCCTGATCAGGCATTTAACATTCAAGATTTTTTGGTTATGCGATCAAAAGGAACTACTGCACTCATTGCAATCTCTCTCCTCTTTGCAAATGTTTTAGGTGATGGACTTCTATCAACCTCCCAAGCAGCCTCTTCTTTCTGTCCTGCGGTGGGTCGAGTCCTATCAAAAGGAGATTCTAAATTCCCTCCAGGACGCTTAATTTGTATTGGAGAAAGCGTTCAGCTAGCCCGGTTGCCTTCTGTTCGGGTTCTTTGTTTTGTTAGTGGTCGAGTTAAGCAATTTACAACCGGGCGGGTTGTCAGTCAGACTGAAGGCTGTAATGCCCCTCCCCGACAGACGCAGACGTTACGCCGTTGCGGAGCGCAAGAGATCTACCTTTGCGTTCGACCCAAAGGACCCGATGATCAAACACTGGCTCTGCGCCTCACTTATCCCTATGGGCGTGTGGTTTCCACCACAACTCCCCCTTTGAGGTGGCATCCAGAACCACAGGCTCACCATTACACCGTTCAGGTTGAAGGGAAAGGAGTCAACTGGCAACAGACTGTTGCGGCTCCTGCACTTCCCTATCCCAAAAGCTATCCGCCACTCCAGCAAGGGCAAGCCTACAAAATTACGATCGCTGCCTACAGTCAACAAAACACTCTACTTGGTGTCAAACAAAGTGTGTTAAATGTGTTATCTCAGTTCACTGCTCAAGCTATTAATGACAGGGTTGAGCAGATCAGAGGGCTAAATCTAGGTGAGGATGAGGTGACCGTATTAGATTTGACCAGTATCTATCTGGCTAATGGGTTATTGCATGATGCCATCGGAGTGCTTCAGGCTCGTGCGGATGCGGGTAGTCGTCATCCTCTTCTTTACCGAGTTTTGGCGGACTGTTATTTGACCGTAGGGCGCTCAGATCTTGCCAAACCTCAGTATGAAAAGGCGATCGCTTTAGCGAAGGCAGTGTCCGATCAAGACGTACTGGTTAACGCTCAAGCTGGATTACGACAATTAGCTAATTAACATTTGCGGTCTTCTCGTTACAAGAACTCACATACTATGCAGCTTCAGTATAGTGGTCGTCACGATACTGGCGGAGCAAATAAACTTGTTCTCGTTGAACACCCACCTGGCAGTCCTCAAAACTACTTGCGTCAGGGTCAAGCAGGAAGGTGATTGCTAGTTCCACCACAAACTCTGGTGGAAACTCATACTCGGTTGCGTACTGCTTAATTCCCTGCTGGATTGAGTGCGGCAAATGAGCCAGAATGCTTTGATTTAAGGGGACATCGGTTGGGTCTTTATCCTCTAGACCCATGCTAATCGATGCTGACTCAAAAATAGCGGATCGCAAGCTTCACCACCGACTCCGGCGCGAGGTTCGTCTCAGCCCCATAGGCTTTGAGTGCCACTTGAATGCGCTCAGGGAAGTAGCTGAGGAGCATAACCTGGTTGGTTGAGTTAGCGGTCTGCATTGATCAGTCCTCTCATGTTAGCGATCGCTATAGGGCGGCTGAATTTGCCCAATCATCACTTGCTCTAACTGATATGATACTCGATTCCACTGATAGTCCAGAATCACACAGGCAAGCCGCACGTCATCCGGGTCCATCCGGTCAATGAACGCCCATCCCAAAGCCTTGTGCCCACCTCTTAATCGTGCCCGAATATTGGTGTTTTGCCAATGTATAAAATTCCTAACGTTCGATGCTTAAAGGCATAAATCCCAGGACGAGGAGGAAGATCATTAAATTTCTTACTCAAAGGGTAACAGTCGCTAAACGAAGTCTCACTTAGCACGTCCAACAGACGCTGTGCTTCCTCCACGATAAAACTGGGATAATCGTCCATGCGTGAATGCTTGCCTCATCAGTCCGCTTGCATTCTCCGTCACTGGATTGCCCCAGTAAATAGCTATGGTCGTTAAACATACGATGAATCACAGGGTTGCAAAACTTGACCGCTGTTGACAAGAAGCCGATTGAATGGAAACAACCTTAAAGCCAGCTTCCGACCAGGATGAAAGGTGCCCAGTAATAGGGATGGTGAGTGTCTTCGGCTGCTAAAAGGCTCAACTGAGCTGACCTGAGAGCCTCTGCTTTGGACTGCCCGCCCGCCAGATTTTTATAGAACTGGGACATAAACACAGCGGTTGACGAAGCATCAACACGCCAGAGAGAAGCCACGGTACTCCGCGCTCCAGCCTGAGTCGCAAGTCCTGCAATTCCTAATGCAGATTTTCGATCGCCCTTTGCGGTCTCACAGGCACTCAATACAAGCAATTCAATCGAAGCATCTTGTTCAGTCCGTCTCTTGACCAATTGATAAATCTGTTGAATGTCAATGATCTGGTCCCACGCGAGTAAAAATGTATCTTCGCGAGAAGAACTGAATTGACCGTGTGTGGTCAAATGCACTACAGGAAAATTATTCTTTGCCAACTCAGCTTGAAAATTGTCAGCAGTAAAGTCTGCATTCAGCAGAACGGTTGAATTGGTTGCTTTTTCAGGTCTTGAATCTCCTGTTCGATCTGTGGAAGTGGCTTAAAATTCTTAGGCACTTGCGGGAGAGTGAAGCTTGGAGCCGTCTGGCTGACCCCAGCAATTAAAGTACTGGGTGAGCCGGGTGGTAGCGATCGCGGTTGCCGAAGTTGCCCTCCTAATGTTGTGGCAATGCCATAGTTTTGGATCAAATAATTCTGTCCGTCGTGAAGCAGAGCCATTGGAATGGTTTGAAGTAACGAATCGGTTGCAAAGATCAATGTTCCTTCTGCTGGCAGATACCCTTGCTGCTGTGCTGGTTCAATGAGCTGCTGGTAAAGCGCTTGAGCAAAGGGAAGAAATATCGGTTCTTCCACCGTCACAAATTCATCACTCTGCAAATTGGTGATTAAGTTTGTTGCATTGTTTTCTACTTCGGCTGCATTGGCTAAGTAATAATGAAGTGAATGATCTGGTGCTTGAACGATGACTCCGATTTGATTTCCAAGATTGAGGATGTAGAGAATTGTGGTTTGCTTCGGTAAAGTAATCTGGTTGAAACCTACTAAATCTAGATCTCCACAGCGAAGGAAATTTTCTAATTCAACCTGCTGTAATCGCTGTGTAACCACAACTGCCTGCTTCAAATCAGGTTTCTGATGTTGTGTTAGCAGTAAATGAAGATATTCCCGGTAAACAGGCTCAACTTGCTCACGAAAAGAAAGTTGCACTTCAGGGTTAACCGCAAGGATATTTCCTCTCACCTGGTCAAGCGCTGCGATTGCTGACTGATAGGCTTGTTCTGCCCATTTTAATTCTCCTCGCCGACTATAGATTTGTCCGATCGCTCGTTGCCATTGGTAAACGGCATCCCAGGCTTGAATGGATTGAGCTAATGTTGCTGCCTGCTGAAAGGCTTTTAGCGCCGTTTCTGATTGCCCACGGTCTAGTAATAGTTTGGCTATCTCACCCTGAGCATAAGACAACGATCGTGAATTCTGAAGTTCCTGAGCCAGGTCTAGCGCTGACCTGGCGTATTTCATCGCTCGGTCATAGTGTTTTAATAATCTTAAACTTTCTGCAATCTTAATTTGTGCGTAAATAGATTGCTCAATTGGGATTCCAGAAAAAGATGCTGACTCTAGTTGAGTGAGGCTTTGGTCAAGCTCCGTCTGTACTGTTTGCTTGAACGATAATGGGGCATTGTAACTCTCAAGCCATTGCTTTGAAAGCACAAGCATCCCCAGACGATTGATTTGAGCAAACAATTTAGAACGGCTATCGCCGCCAATCACTGAGACTTCCCGATACAGATCTAACGCCTTCTGTGCTCATTGCTGCAATTGAGATTGAAGTGTCAGTCGTAATTCGGGATTATCGGTGCGATCGTAGCGATCGCGATCTTCTAAATAAAGCGATCGCTCGACATTTGCAAGACTCAGTAGAAGTTGCGGAACCGAAGCCGAGTCAGATCCTTTCCCTTTGTCTAAAGCTTGAGAGAGTACAGCGTGTGCCTCTTTTAAGCGTCCAATGACCCGCAGCACATCCCCAGGCTGTTGAGTCCCACTATTGTCGCAGGTGTTGATGGAATTGCTGCAATGCTAGCAATTAAGGGTTTGAGATTCTGTGACTCTGATCCGTTGTTCTGGCATAATTTACTTTCCAAAGCAAGCGTTTGTGTAAGAATCATACAAGCTTGTGGATACAGACCTAAAGCTTGCATCGCAAGGCTCTGATTGACTTTGCTTCCAGTAACCCCTTGTGAATTTCTCAGCTTACGATAACCATTCTCAGCGTCTTTCCAGGTTTGGAGCGCTGCTCTAGGATTCCCCTTGTATAACTGCTCAAAGCCCTGTTGATTCAACGTTGTGGGATCAGGTTCTGCTGCGGTGAATGGAATATACCAGCTAATCAGAAGGCTAAGACAAAATCCCAGAAGACTGACCAGAATGGATCTAAAAACTGATTTCATTGCACGAGTGACGATTTGATACTAGAAACAAAGATGCTCCTACACAGCTTTAATTTGCATCGGTCATCGTCACAACTGCCCTTTGATA
This sequence comes from Kovacikia ellensis JS3, assembly GCA_034541955.1. Taxonomy (GTDB): domain Bacteria; phylum Cyanobacteriota; class Cyanobacteriia; order Leptolyngbyales; family Leptolyngbyaceae; genus Kovacikia. The sequence goes on from JAVYJL010000004.1 coordinate 139,703, forward strand.
GATGTCAAAACGATAATGTTCTCCCAACCTGGCGATCGCCAGGTTGGGAGGGGTAGAAGGAGACTGCTCGTTAATTAATTGAAAACGTGAGCACTCGACGCAAGTGAGAACTATACAAACTCCACTACCTTCTGGTTGAAGTTGAGTCGGTTCTCACCTGTAGGGAAGCCTGCCTTACCATCTCCATCTACGTCCACATTTGTGTGGAGGTTAGCATACAGGTTGCCTGCCAACAGTGCGGCTTGTTCATCCGGCTTTAACTCGAAATTGGCTGAGATAGTCCCAGATTTACCATCTGCATTGGTTTCATTCTCCAAGAATCGAACCACTGTAGCATCGGCAAAGTTACCGCGATCGTCTCCAGAGGGACTGAAGTGAAGGTGAGTTCCGCTCAGTTTATTGCCTTCCTTATCCTCCGGTACGGCTAGGAAGCCATCCACCAAGGCTTTCGGATCAGATCCGTTGAGAATTTCGGCTTTCGGATCGATTTCCTTCTCTCCCTGACTAAATAAGGGTGCTCCATCAAAGTCTTTGAATGACCCTTCCACCTTGAAGTTACCCTTATCGTCTAAGCTGAGGTTGGCTTCAGATGACCCCTTGCTATCGTTAGCAAATGGAAACTCTTCTACCCCAGACTTTGTTTGGGCCTTGTTGAAGCTGAAGCTGTCGGTGCCGGGAAAAATGAAGTCATCACCAGCATCGCCAACTAATTTGTCAGCCCCTTTTGTCCCATTGTGTTGCTTGAAGTCCTCAGACATTTTAGGAATGGGACTTTCAGCCGAACCTGCGTGATTGTGGTCAGCACCGCCTAAATCTGCTTGATTGTTTAACGAGGCTTCAAATTCAGAGGTTTGAATCGATGACCCTTTCGAGGTGAGCGTTGCAGAGTCGGCTTGCTTTGAAGCATCTGCCCCGATGTCACCTCCTGCCTGCTTGGTTAGGTCATTATGCTCCTCATTCGGTCCATGAATACCAGCCATAACAAAATTCTCCTACATTCACTTAAACTCAATAGGGTTGGTACGATGAGCTATGAATTTATGCCGCTGTTGCAGCTTGACCTGTTGCACCAGCCGCCAGTCTGTCAAGGTCTTGAGAACTAACCTGGACAAAGTTTTGATCAGAAATGTCGCCTGCGTTCGTGAACGTCAGTGAAGCCAAAATATGCTCTGAAGTCTTATCAACGACGACCAGGGCTATTTCATTCTAGACGAGGTAGACAATCCGATAAGCTGAGGCTTAATCCGTTACTGCCGTTCAACCATGAGCACCCTTGCGATTGTGGAAGCTTTGCTCACTTGCCTGACCCCCGACGAGGAGCCGGACAACGGCACAATCAAGCCCTGTGTCTAGCATTGTTCACCTTAGCAGTGGCAGCAGGATGTCGAGGGTTTCTAGCCATTGGAGATTGGCTCAACGCTTATCACGATGAATTAGTAGGGTTGTTTGACCCAGCTAAAGGACGTTTACCCTCCTACAGCACGATTCGCCGAGTGCTGCTCAACGTAGATTATCAACAGTATTCAGCTTGTTTAGCCAAGTTTTTTGAGATTAGTCCTCGTGCGGGTGAGATGGTAGCTGTCGATGGCAAACGATGGCGTGGCTCCTATCAACTGGTATCGGAGCATTCAACCACTGAGCCGCATCCAGCGATTCAACTGGTGAGTGTGTATTTGGTTGAACGGGGTTTGATTCTTGAACCCTACGAGGTTGAGCATAAGAGCAATGAGATCAAGGTGTTGCCCCAGTTAGTCAAACAGTTCGCTTGCAATGGAGTGGTGTTTGCTTTTGATGCGATCAACACCCAAAAAAGTTGCACCTCAATTGTTGAGAGTCACAATCACTATCTAGGAGCACTCAAAGGCAACCAATCTGGGCTGCTCAAAGAGGTCAAGGCGAACTTTCAAGTGGAAGACACTTACACAGAATTTAGCAAAGGTCATGGACGCATAGAGGAACGAATAGTTGAAATTTGTCAAACTCTTGATGATATTCGTCCTTGGGCAGGACTATGCACCTTGATTCGCGTGAGGGCTACTCGTACCTTGCTGAAAGGAGAGTATGAAATTGTGGGTAAAACCGAGATACGCTATTACATTTCCTCGTTGCGTGAAACTGCGTGTCAGTTTGCTCACCGAATTCGCTCATATTGGGGTGTGGAAAACAAAGTGCATTATGTGCGAGATGTGACGCAAGCTGAGGATGCTTGTAGAATCCGGATAGTTCCCTTGCCTCAGATATGGGCAATTGCTCGAAATCTGGCACTCAATCTCTATCGGGACTTAGGCTTTAACAATATGGCTCAAGCCCAACGTCGTTGCGGTTTCAGCTTGAAGCAACTCAAATCAATCTTTAGAATGAAATAGCCCTGCCCCTTGTTAAAACAAGTGTGCTGACAAATTCTGCTACCGCCCTTCCAATACTCTCTTGCTCTGCTGCCAGCTTAATAGCAATAATAGTGGCGGCAACCATAGAAAGCCCAAGCTGGTTAAGGAAAGGGTAGTATGTTATTACTCCAGGTTCATCAGTATAATAACTTAAGGAAATTCCAGGAAGTAGAGGGATATCGTTCACTCTCCCTTCAAATACGTGAGTTCCTTTATAAACGCCGCGATCAGGATTCATGCGAATGTACCTATTTAGTTGAATATGTGGATTTACCACTCCATCCAAAGGTTTAATGTCATATATTGCATTTGGTAGTTCTAAGACATCAATTCTGCCTCCGTTAACTACCTGCTCAACAAGAACTCCCGAATTTTCTTCAACAATATCAGCCTCAATAGCCCGATGTACATAACCTCCAGCTTGAGCGAAGGCATATACTGGATCTAGCGCTGACAATAATCCCACTTTTCGGAATATTGAAATTGCATCGGATAAAGGAGTCAATCCCGATGGATCAATTAGATTAACTGGATCATTATGGGTGTAAACATACTTATGCAGTGACACTGGATCAGTTAATGTACCTTCGTAAGTGTCCCTTCTTATAAATCGTCCTGCATCGGTGACATAATACCGCGTTCGCAGGTAGTAGTCATCCAAATTGGAATCATACTGCTCGCCTGAGAACAAGTACTTATTGCTTACATCCCCTGTTCCGCCTATGTTTTCCCCATATGCATCATAACGGGAGGACTGTGGCAGAAATGCTTGAAATGAGGGGAAATCGCCCCCGATGCCACTCTCAAACACCTTAAATAGTACAATTGCTTTCAGCCCTTCCAGATGCCGACAGATGCGACGGGATTCCATCTTTTACCAGTTGTTTCAACAATCTCCAGCCCTGCTATTTGAGTTACTGGACAACCCTCCAGCCAATGCTCAAAGCTATCGATTTGATTCCGTTGCCGTTAAAGAACCCAGGTTTGAGATTGATGGTGTGTTCCTACCACCAGATACTGGAACGCCGGGAACAGTCTTCTTTTGTGAAGTGCAATTCCAGAAGGACGAGCAACTTTATGAGCGCTTATTTGGTGAAGCCTTTTTGTACTTCTATCGGAACCGTGAACGCTTCAGCGATTGGCAAGCCGTTGTGATTTATCCTTCTCGTTCAATCGAGCAGAACCAAACTCATCCCTATCGCGCGTTGTTGGAATGTGAGCAAGTGCAACGGGTGTATCTGAATGAATTAGGTGAGATAACTCAGTTGCCATTAGGAGTTGCACTCATGGTCTTAACCACGCTTCAGGAAGATCAAGCCGCGATGGAAGCTCGAAATTTGCTGGTGCGTTCGCAAGCAGAGTTACAGCCAGCAGCGAGTCGTGCCATCATGGAGATGATCACAACTATCATGGTCTATAAGTTTACGAACCTTAGCCGACAGGAGATTGAGGCGATGTTGGGACTGAATTTACAGGAAACGCGGGTGTACCAGGAAGCTAAGGAAGACGGAGAAAGATCGCTCATCTTGCGTCAACTCACCCGTCGTGTTGGAGAATTGCCTGACTCGGTTCGATCGCAAATCGATACCTTAGCCATCGCTCGACTGGAGGCGTTGGGAGAAGCCCTGTTGGATTTCGCCAATCTGTCTGATTTGGAAGCTTGGTTGAGAGAACAGGCAGGGTAGGCGATGCACTTGGTCAGACGCGTCAAACAAGCCACGCACAAGGGTTTTATGAAGATTTATTGATGCGTTACGCCGCAGCTAACGCATCCTACGCGAGGGGCGATCGCGCTTACGGCGAGGGGCGATCCACTTCTATGCGAGAGAGGAAAGTATACTACTGCAATTTCAATAACTGTAACACCTCATTTAAAACTTTTTCGTGCCAGCTTTGATCATCAGGAGAGACTACAACTACACTAAAACCATATCTTTCTCCTTCTAGTCTGACACCTTCAGAATCGTCAATATGCAGATCAATACCAAAACTTTTTGGATTCTTACTTATACGGTAAGCATTTGGATTGTTACGCAGATACTTATCGTATGCTGTTTGATTGATAACTTTTATCACACGAATTCCATAAAAGAATAGCCATAAATGAACACGAAACGATGAACGATATGAAGTTGTATATATTACGATTTCACAATCAAGCTTTTTCAGATCTCTAAATAATTTGCAACTACCCAACCTCAAAGGCTCATTTAACCAAAACCTTAAAAACCAAGGCACTCGATCTGGTTCTCTAGGAACAGATTCGTGATAACAAATCAATGTGTCATCAAGGTCAAAAGAAATTCTCATATCTCGTAAAGGTATAGGTGTGTAGGACGAGCTTACTACCGGGAGCGGATTTTGGTGAACACTTTTTGCCAGGAGCACCGTAGAAAGAGCTTTCTACAATTTTGTGTGTTAACCATTTACCGCTCTCATTAGTAAGTTTGAGGGTTGTAACTTACGCAGATTAGTTAGTAATCCTAAATGTTTGATTTGCCTCTCCTGGTCTAAGATTGGTCCATCGACCCTCATTCAACAATCGCTGCACATATTGTGGATTACCAGTCTGTTTATACATTTCTAGAGCAGCAGCCATCCTATGGTTGCCCTCCGAGATGATAAAGCGATTGCCATCCCTATAGCCACCGGTAGCAGGAATTGATTCTCCGTTAGCCATAGATCGAATTAATCCTGGAATTTGTGTAACTTTGTCACTGTTTAGACCTGGCTGAGTTGATTCCAGAATAATCCCCGGAGGTGCGTCAATATCAAGCGGATAGTTGGGAACTTGTGGAGAAGGCTGCAAGGTTGCATTTACTCCGGATCTACAGCGGTTTGCAGCTTCAAGAGGGACAGTAACAGCAGTGAGCAACCCAGTTCCGCAAATGGTTAGGATTGATTAAATCCATGGCTGTTGCAATCAGTGTATCTATCATTTTCGAGGTAGTCGGCGAGAACTGTCGCAGAAAAGCTTTCAACTGAGACCACCAGTGCTCTATTGGGTTGAAATCTGGAGAGTAAGGAGACAGATACAGCACTTTTGCCCCCACGGCTTCAATCAACGGTGCCATGAGGTCTATCTGATGGGCAGGTAGGTTATCCATCACGACCACTGCCCCTTTCCATAGCTGCGGCACACGGCACTTGGAAACATAAACCTCAAAGGCAGCAGCGTCCATCGACTCATCCCTCGTCATCACAGCCAGCACCGTCGAGACGCTAATCGCGCCAATGACACTCACCTTGCTGCCTCGATAAAAGGGTTTGAAGTCGTAAGCTCTCGCCCGGTGCAGCACGGGCAGGGGTTCGCATCAACCCCAGTAGCACACCCATCTCATCGAGAACTACCAAGTCGTTGAGGGCTATCTCCTTTACTTGCGTCCAATAGGCTGCTCTCAAGCGTTGGACGCGCTCACTCCTAGCTTGGCTGGAGCGCAGTGGGGGTTTTAGGCGGTAAGTTCAGCCTCTGGAAGGCTCGGCACCTCGTGCTTTGGCTGACCCATAACCCTGTCGCATCGGCAAGCAACTCACACTATTCGGCTAAGGTCGCCTCCGGTTGTTTTTCATGAATTGCGATCAACTGGTCTTGATGGGCCATCCCACCACTGACTGAGCCACCCTGTTTGGATGGGACGACGTGTCCTTCTGTGCGCTTCTGTGTCACCCAGCGCTCGACACAGTTTTTGCTGCCACAGAAGCGCTCAGCTACTTTCCTGAACGAACTGTCACCCTTCGCTATGGCACTCACAACCTTCTCGCCTAAGTCTATCGAATAGGGTTGCATTCCTAACCTACTTTTGTAATGCCTTATTGTCCCCTATCTGACTGCAAACCGCTGTATGAACCGCATTCTGTTACTTGGAACGGCTGGGGCGATCGCTTTGGTGGTGGGTGGAAAGATGGCACTCAACCAACACTCCCCGTCTAATTCTGCTTTGGCTTACGGTGAAAACTCGTCACCTCCAGTTCAAGCCAATGTCATCCTGCAACCCGGCACGACCAGGGCAACCTCTTCAAACCCTGCGCCTGTTCCTCCAGTACTCGAACAGCCAGCGTACTACAGCCAACAGATCACAACCGTGCCGGGAGTGAATCCAACGCGAACTTCCGGCAATATCCAACGCTTGACCCAGCTTCAGTTTTGGGAGTGGTGGCTTACGGGGATTCAGTTCAGTTGACCGGACATACCATCCAATCCGATGGCGTAGTCTGGTATGAGGCGATCGCCCCTGACTTGTATCCCTCTCCAGATGCTGGAGCGCAAAATCGGCTTGAGCCAAAACAAATTGGCTGGATTGCCAGTTGTTTTGTTCGGCCTTGAAATTACCTGCGTAGAAGAAAAACATTGTGGTGATGGTTGCTAATCCTTTCTGTCAGGAGCCGTTAACCCATAAAATCTTGATTTCATCAATGACTTGTTCGGAGTTTAGGGTGAGTGCGGGAATAATGAGTAAGAGCCTTGGTTCTACGACAATTTATTTCTAGCCCCAATGGAGCTATCCCCTGTGCTGCCCTCAATCTTTGATACTTGCACTCCCAGAGACGAAATTTTGGTTGGTGATCTTTCACTGGATGTGTTTGCCGCGAAACTTCGCTTGGTGGTTGAGAGGGCAGCACCTCAGGTCTATCAAAACCCACAGACTTTTTTGCCAATACCTTTCCGACAGATGGATTGAAGACACTCATTGCTGAGGTATTTGGTCGATTGGCAGGAGCGGCAACGGGTTCACCAATCATTCGATAGAGACCAGTTTTGGGGGTGGTAAGACCCATGACGAGATCGCCCTCTGGCATATTGCTAAAAATGGTCGGCATATTGAAGGATTAAAACGATTTGTTGAATTGACCTTACTGCCCGATCGCCCGATTCAAGTGGCGGCGATCGCCTGTCAGGATCTAGACCCCGTGAATGGGGTGTACCATCCAGAATCGGGTATCACGACCTATACGCTGTGGGGTGAGATTGCTTATCAGATTGGCGGAGTCGAGGGATATGGGCTGCTGAGGGGTCAGATGAGAAGCGGGTTAGCCCTGGTACGGTTGTGCTGGAACGGCTGATGAAAGGGCAACCGACGCTGATTGTTCTAGATGAGATTGCTCGACATTTGCGGGCTGCTAAAGCAACGACGGTTGGAAATAGTGATTTAGCTGCTCAGGTGGTGGCGTTCCTGTTTTCCTTGATGGACTTGGCAGCAGCTTGTAATCATCTGGTCTTTGTTTACGCCCTGGCTTCGTCCTCGGATAGCTTTGGGGAAGAAACGATCGAGATTCGAGAAGCGATTCAAGCCTCTGCTCGGCAGGAACGGGTTCTGAGTCCGAGTACAGATGTAGAAATCTATAACATCGTCAAGCAACGGATTTTCAGCAGCGTCAACGATAAGGCGGCAGAAGCAGCCGCACGGGAATATTTGGGGACATATCGGAGCAGCCGACTGACGCTGCCGGATGGGTGTAAGGATAGCCACTATGCCCAGGTGATTCAGGATAGCTATCCTTTTCATCCAGAGCTTTTTGGCTTGCTGACGAAGAAGATTGCTTCTATCCCTAACTTTCAGCGAACCAGGGAGCTTTGAGGCTTTTGCCAGAGTCGCCCGTTTTCTCTGGAGAGATCCTTCAGTCTGGACTCCGATGATTCATCCTCACTGTCTGCCTGTTGGAATTGATGAGGAGATAACAAGCGATTTGACCTCTCGCTTGGAGCGTCCACTGATGCGTCTGCCGATCCAGGCAGATATTTATAACCCAGATGGACGCGAGGCACACGCTCAACTCCAGGATCAAGAATGGTTGGCGGCGGGCAAACCCCGTTTTCAAGTTGGGTGAGCAGAACAATTTTCCTTCACTCAATTAATCAGAGAATTACGGCTGGGATTCGTCGCCCTGAATTGAACCTGTCGTTGCTAACACCAGGAGTCGAAGCTGGATTTGTCGATACTGCTTTGGAGCGACTCAGTACAGTTGCCTGGTATCTGGACAATGATCCGATTACGTCGATCGCCCGCTTTAAAGAAGAACCTTCAATTAACAAGATCATTGCCGAGGAGAAGGAGCAAGTTGGGCGCAGTGAGGCAAAAGATGACTTGCGATCGCGGCGTGACACCATCTTTGCTGATAAGTTCTTCAAGCTCATCCCGGCTCCGGAGAGTCCGGGAGATGTGGATGATGTGGCTGATCCTGTTGCCCTTTGCTTAATTGATTTTGACGAGGATATGGTAAAAACGTCAACGGATGACCCACCTGGAGTGGTCGAACGCCTTTTCAATAACACGGGAGAATCGGGTAAGTTTCGCACCTTCCGCAATCGGCTGCTATTTCTAGTGGCAAATCGGCATGAGTTGGAGCGGGCGATCGACAATGCCAGAGAGTATCGAGCAATTAAAAATATTCTCAACTCTCCCAATCGATTGGAAGACCTGTCGGAAAGTCAGCAGAAACAGCTTAAAGATAAAGCAGGCAGCATGGATTTGAGTGTGCGGGTGTTGCTCACCAATGCCTACCGTCATTTGTTTTACCCGTCCAATGATCCAGTTAAGGCAGCGAAGGGATTGATGCATTATCCGCTTCCGGCTCAAGATGCTGGAGATGTAAAGGGCAAGAACAATCAGCAGGATGTCATTCTCAAAGCATTAAAGGATTGCCAGAAGGTTCGCTCGGAGGATGCTTCACCCTTTGCTCCTGCTTATGTGTTACAGAAGGTTTGGGCAGCGGGACTAGATCACTGGACAACCAAGGCACTTCGAGAAGCATTTGCGAAAGATTTGGGACTCAACATTCTACTGGATGCAGAAGTATCAAAGCTGCGGGATACAATCCGCCAGGGCTTACAGTCCGGTCAGTGGGATCTGAAAGTTGGAGATCGGGTTTTCATTAAAACAGACGAAGGATTACCTGCCCTCCCTGAGACGATCGAGTTTTCTGATCGTATGGTGCTGTACCGTCGAGGCATTTTAGAGCCACCGAAGCCGAGAGAAGTGGAATTGAGTGCTCAGGTGATGCCTAGTACAGAATCGGTTAAACCTGTGCGAATGCGTTGACGGGCACAAGGGGCACTGGCGGTTAGCATGTACCAGGATGGCGATTTAGTCGGGCAGGACTTCCGCCCATCTGATGAGTATGAAGGGGCGATTGCCCAAACCACTGTTTTTCGAGTAGTGGCGGATTATGGCAACGGTGAAACGGCTCAGAAGGAAACCAAAGCGGTTGTATATACCAGTCATCAGCCTGTAATACCGAATGGGCATGACCAGCCGGGGATTTTTGCAATTAAACCGGAACAGTTTGATTTGGAGGGTACGCCTAACAGTGTGTTTAGTGGGCTGAGCGATCGCATCCACGATCACAAGGTTAAAGGGATTGCGGCGTTGGAACTTTCGGTGAGCCAGGTGATGGATTATCGGAAGCTAACAACGGCATTGCCGCTACTGGCGAAATTTCCCATACAGATTGACCAGACTGTGACGATCCAAACCGGAGATCAGTTTGTTCGATTGGAGTATCAGGGACCGATGCGGGGCTTTCAAAGCTTTTGACCCCGACTAATGCACTGTTGGGTAGCTCTGATATTCAGGCAAATGTCATGCTGAAACTGGTGATTGAATTTTCCTCACCTGTGGAAGTGGGAGGGCAAGAAATTGGGGCGATCGCCCAGGCATTGGGACGTAACCCAGTCGATCGCATAAACTTGACAGCACGAGTAACATATTAAATCTGTAGGGCTATTGCCCCTTGTCTGTTTGTTGTGTTGCCTCCCGTTCTATGCAGGAATTTCAGCTTCGCGTTGTGCCCACTGACAATAACAACTTTGCTCTGGAATTGTACCAGTGTGCCTATAAGAAGGCAGGCGAGAAGAAGCGTCCTGCGGCGAAGCGGATTGGGCGGTTGAAGGGACAGGCGTTGGTACAGGCACGACAGGCAGTTTATGACTGCTTGAAAACGAACGGCTATGATCCAAAAACGTTGACCAGTTCTAGGCAAACCCCTTATACCCTGAGTGAGGAATCGGGGGTAAATTTGGCTTTACTGTTTCAGACCTTGCAACCACTCTCGAAGCCCGAACGAATTGCTAATATTGCTGCTGGGGTGCGATCGATGAGTAATGAGGAGTCGCACTACTGGTTTGCTAAGGTGTCGAATGGGAAGCGGAGCCAAGCGTTAAGAGCAATTCGGGTGTTGCTAGGAGATTAGTTTTTTGGAGAAAAGCGTCTCTTCCATGCACTTTTTAAGATAAACCAAAATTTTAGCTGTCCTTTATCCATAATTTAGTTCAAAGGAACTATAACTATATATAGCGTTAGATTGGCTGCTGTCTACTAGAGATAGTTCCTACGCCTTTGGAGAAAGGGTGATACTGTCGGAGTGTCAGTTAGCAGTTTTGGTTGCTTATGCGACGGGTTTAGGTGTTCGTGTAGTCAATACGCTAGATTCTGCCTTCTCAACAATGGCTTCAAACCCTACAATCTACTGTCTCCAAGAACTCACGGATTATTTTGCCTTTGAGCGGCTTTGTCATGACCTGATGGTTCTCGAAGGCTTCCCTAATATTGAGCCATTGGGTGGTTTTAGTGACAAAGGGCGAGATGCAATTCATAAATGCGGCGACAACAAAGTCACCATTTTTGCTTACAGCGTTCGTGATGGATGGAGAGCTAAACTTGCTGAGGATGCTGAGAAAATCTACAAACACCAACACGCTTGTCACCAACTGTATTTCTGCACCACAGCAGAATTTACCGCAGGACAGCGAGATGAGGCGATCGCATTTATCAAAAAGCAGTATGGCTGGGATTTGGAACTGTTTGGGTTAGAACGTTTCAGAATTTTATTGGATGTAAAACATCCTGCAATCAGAGCAAATCACCCACAACTATTTCCTCCTGAAATCTACATAGCCGCAGAAAAACTTGGAGAGGTAAAGGGAAAATACTTATACATCAACTGCGCGTTAGAGGACGTTGTTTTTGCAAAATGGCTAGCGCAGAAATTAACCGCCGAGGGATATCAGACGTGGAGTGAACACTTCGATCTGTTAGGTGGAGAAGATGAAAGTGAAGACATTCAAAGCATTATCAAAAATCATACTTTTCGAGTTATCTCTTGTTATTCACAAGCATCACTGACTAATCCTGACATTCTTGTATCTAGGGCACTTGCCCTGAGTATTGGTAAAGAGCGAAAAGAGGATTTCTTAATTCCCTTAAGAATCGATTCATTTGAATCTAATCAATTGGATACTCTCACTCGTTCTCTAAAATTTATTTCATTTGAGTCAAGCTGGGCGGAGGGGCTGCGACAACTACTATCGAAGCTTAAAACACTAGATTATCCGCTAGTCCCAGATGGTAGAAGAGTTGCAATCGAGTCGTTTCTAGGACGGGATGTAATTTCTGAGGTTGCTGAAGAGGTTTTTTCTAACTGTCTAAGAATTGAACGGATACCAGAAAACATCCTTTGCTTTGAGTTTCAGAAACCCATACCTAAAGAAGACTTAGAACTATTTGAGCTTCAATGGGCTTATCGCCCTACTCTAAATGGTAAGTTTTTGTCTTTTCATCAACCTCCACCTGTGATTCAAGATATCTATAGGGCAAGACTTGTGAGTAGTAATCCTTGGGCTTACTCTAAAAGGTTCAAGAAATAAAGCCATCGGATCTAGTCGCAGAACTTTTGCGAAAAAGTTTTGTAGTTAAATGTCATGCGCTTGGCTTAGTGAGTTATGTCGAGCCAAGTGATGATAAGAAAGATAGTGAGAAAAACGCTAGAGGAAATAGCAAGAGAAGCAACAGGAGAAGCAGGATTCAATATTTTCCTAATGAGTTACTCAAAGGGAATCGGCTTTATTACATCAAACCAGATGGCTCAAAACTCATGTCGCTGTTCATGGCACAAAAAGCTACTGGAAGCCATCAGGCTCTGAAAAATATTGCTATCATCTGGCTCCTTATTTCTTTGTATCGCAGAATTTGTTTGAACCATTTGTTATTCAGGTTCGGTTAAAAATTTATCTTACTGATGAAAAAGATAGCCCTCTATCTAAGCGAACTGCTATTTCGAGGCGAAAGCATCTTTGTCAGGGTTGGTGGAATGAGGACTGGTTTAACCGTATAAACGCTATCTGCCAATTTTTAGGGGATGACGGAAGAATTGTGATTGGCGAATCGTTGGAGGAGCAAGTTGTCGTTAACGCCAAACTGTTTTCTCTTCAATCTCCCATATCAGTGAATGAAGATGTCGTTGATCAATTAAAAGTTGATCGAAAGGAGTATATCGCAATGCTACAGGGCGATGACTTTGATGAGGAAGACTCTAACAAAGACATCGGAGGAGCTTAGATGGCAGATTCAATCATTTTCTTTGATGAGCCAGAATTAGAGTTTCGATATGGGCAGCGGGTTAAAGATCCTCATGATGGATTAGCTCTGTTCGGTCCCTACGATGCAGATGCGGCATCAAGACCCCGACTGTCATACGTCCTCCTGGGAACAGAGAGTGGCATTGCTCAGTTCAAAGCTTGGTCAAAGGCAATGCTTCTTCCTGCAATTGAGGCTCCAAAAGCAAATTTTCGGTTGTGGAGTCCTTATCCTGGGTTTGAGGCAGCTTTTGGAACTGAATGGTCTAGTGAACCTATCTGGGTTTATCCCATTGATCAGGAGAAGCTATTAGAAGCTTCTCGAACACGAGGTAAATATGAGCGTACTTTTCGAGTCGTTAACTATTATCTTGAAGGACTAGCTATTGCAGGCAAGCTTGATGAACGGATCGGGGTTGCAGTTTGCATTGTACCTGATGAACTTTGGCAGAATTGCCGCCCAGAATCTCATGTTGCCAATCCAGTTGGCAAATCTGTTTCACCTAAAACGATTAAATCTCGTAAGTTGGGTCAGTTAGAACTGCTCAATAGCTTTGAGCCTGAGCAATATGAACTCTCTCCTGATTTTCGCAGACAGCTTAAGGCTCGATCGATGCAGTACGATATCCCTTTGCAGATTGTGCGGGAATCTACGCTACGCCTAAGTAATCAGAATGTGCGGGGACAACGTACACTGACTCCACTCTCTGACCGGATGTGGAATCTTTCTAATGCTTTGTATTACAAATGCGGTGGAAAGCCTTGGCGGTTAGTCACTGCTAGGGAAGGTGTCTGTTATATCGGTATTGCGTTTCGACGCACAGATACATCTGAGCAGGGAAAAACGGCGTGTTGTGCAGCCCAAATGTTTTTAAATACAGGAGACGGAATTGTCTTCATGTTGGATGAGTATGGTCCCTGGTTTTCTCCGACGACACGGCAATTTCATTTGAGTAAAGATGCTGCTCGCAAATTGTTGCAGGGTGTTTTGCAAACCTATCGAGATTTAGGAGGAAAAGAATTAACTGAAATCTTTATCCATTCTCGGTCAACTATCTATGATGACGAATTTGCAGGGTATCGAGAAGCTTGCCCACCTGGCGTGAAACTGATTGGAGTAAGGGTAAGAATTGACAAACTCGGTCTACGCTTTTTTAGACCTGGAAAGATGTCTATGATTCGAGGAGCTTTTTGGCGATTAAACGATCGCGCAGGCTTCCTTTGGGGGAGTGGATTTAAACCAAGACTGGGTACGTATGACGGTTGGGAAACTCCTGCACCATTGCGGATTGATATCCAACATGGGGATGCCCCTATTGAAAGGGTTGGGCAAGATATATTCGGACTTACGAAGTTAAACTATAATGCCTGTCGCTTAGGAGAGTCTGACCCTGTTACCGTAGGATACTCTGATGCAGTTGGAGAGATTTTGGTTTCTAACCCTACTGTTGCTAAACGCAAGCCTAACTTTAAGTTTTATATCTAGCAAAGGAATACAAGGGACATCTGTTTGGTATTAGGGGCGTGCTGAGTATAGATTATGGTGATCGCGAGTTTATCTTTGTTGAAAGGTTGAACGATCGCCTTTTTCCAGCCATGATCAAGATAGCGTTGCTAAACAGGAACTATGCGATCGCCCTTTCCTGGAATGAACCCCTATCTGGAGAATCCTGAGCTATGGTCAGAAGTCCATAGCCGATTGATTGTGGCGATCGCGGACGAAATTGCCCTACCGTTGCGCCCTAATTACTACGTTGCGGTAGAAAAACGTACCTATATGGCGGAACCCGATGATAGTGTTTTGGTCGGGATTCCAGATGTCTCGGTCTTTTCAAAATCAGCAGCCAATCGTCAAGGGGATGAGTCCCAGATTGCAACGGCTGTTTTGCCGTCTGCCGCTGAACCACTGACGGTCACGGTTCCCTTGATGGAGGAGATGCAGGAGCGGTATTTAGAGATCCGGGAAGTGAAGACTGGTGCAGTGATTACGACGCTTGAGGTGCTGTCTCCCAAGAATAAACGGGCTGGGGAAGGACGGGATGCCTATTTGCGAAAGCGGCAGCAGGTTTTAACGAGTTTGACGCATTTGGTTGAGATTGACCTGCTGCGAGCCGGGAAACCCATGCCAATTCAGGGAACCGCGCCTGGTGCAGATTATCGGATTTTGGTCAGTAGAGGCGATCGCCGTCCAACGGCTCAGCTTTACGCATTTAGTCTGCGCGATCCGATTCCTGGGTTTCCGTTGCCCTTGAAGGCTGGAGATGCAGAACCGTTGGTCAACCTGAATGAGATCTTGAATGGTGTCTATGAGCGGGCGGGGTTTGATCTGCGAATTGACTATACGCAACCCCTGCAACCGCCTCTTGCTGAAGAGGGAATGGCTTGGATCGATGGGCTATTGCAGGAGGCGGGGTTACGGTCGTAGGGATTTGTATGCAAAATCTGTGATTTGCCTGTGCTGCCTTTGGTCTGGGGAATAATAGGGTGAATGTGTCATTGCCGAACCCCTGCTCATGACGACTCCCAAACGTAAGCCCGTCTTCATCGAAAAAATCATGCCTGTCACCCTCCTGAATGAGCAGGTGTATTACGAGCATGGCGGCAATCCTTTCAAGGGGTTGCATCGGTGGTATTCGCGGAAGCCGTTGTCGTTTAGTCGGGCGAGTGTGTTGGGTTCGCTGCTGCCTGCGGAGGTGACGATCGAGGAGTTTGAGTATCTGCTGGGGCTAAATCGTCGGGTGGCGGGAATTCAGGACAAGACGACGAAGCTGTATAAAACTCCCCATCGCTCGATCGCATTAAGAAGGTGCAGGAACTTTGTGAGCAGATGTGGGGCACGAAAACGCCGACGGTGTTGGATGCGTTTGCGGGTGGGGGCAGCATTCCGTTTGAGGCGGCGCGGTATGGGTTGAATGTGCTGGCTTCGGATCTAAACCCGGTGGCAGTGGTGACGATGAAGGTGGCGATCGAGTATCCGCTGAAGTTTGGAGCGGATCTTCAGGTGGAGATTGATAAGTGGGTGAAGTGGGTGGGTGATGAGGCAGAAAAACGCCTTGCCCCATTTTTCCATCATTGCCGGGAGAGAAGGTTCAAAATTATCTTTGGGCACATACAGTTGTTTGTCCTAACTGTGAATCTATTGTTCCTCTCAGCCCAAATTGGTGGCTAAGCAAAACTAGCAACTACGCAGGTAAAGGGCAAGAAAGAAAAATTACAAGTGATTGGTATGCGATCAAACCGCTCTCTAATCCTAGAAATAAGAGAGTTGACTTTGAATTAGTCAAAGGGAGAAAAGGGAAGGGGACAAGTATACACGCGAGTGACGGAGAATATGATCCAGATACTGCAACTACTATTGCTAGAGGAGTAGGTAAATGTGTGAACTGTGGCAATGTAATCGAAGATGAAATTATAAAAGCTCAAGCTAAGTCTAAGGCTCTGAATCATCAGTTGTATGCAGTTGCCTACAGAAGAGGACTCAGTAATATTGAGTTTAAGTTGCCGACGAATGAAGATATTCAAGGGTATAGCTATACTTTAGAATATCTAAATAAAACTCTATCCGATTTGCAGTTGAATGATTTGATACCACTTGAAGCAATCATCAATGATCATGGTCATATTCTAAATTACTGCCAAGTCTGGTCGGACTTGTTCAATCCTAGGCAACTACTAACTCTCATAACTTATATCAATATTATCAACGATGCAAAGCGCGTAATTGGATCTGAATATGAAGCCGATAAGGCTGAAGCAATAACAGTTTACCTGTCTTTAATACTTGATAGATGTGTTGATAGGAATTGTAGACTTTGCGTATGGCACTCATCGAGGGTTTGTGTTGAGAGAGCGTCTACACAACATGCCCTAAATTCAATGTGGAATTATCCAGAAATTAATGGTGCAGGAGAACTATGGAGATCAAGTGCTGATGCATTCGCATCAGATTATTCAAAACTTTGTAATTTCATTGGTTCTAAGCCAGGATCAAAATACATATCTGGCATTGAGGAATACGACCCAAAATTTATTCAAATTAATCTAGCTTCAGCAGATAGTTTGTTTCATATTGCTGACAAATCAATACCGTTGGTTGTTACCGATCCTCCTTATTATGGAGCAGTCCCATACGCTGATTTGATCGATTTTTTCTACGTCTGGATGAAGCGAATATTAAACGATGTTTCACCCGAACTATTTTCTACTGAAATTTGCGATCGTGAGCGCGAAGCCGTTGCCAATCCCTCCCGTTTCCGCAACATGGGAGCTTCACCTGAAGAACTCGCCAACCAGGACTACGAAGCAAAAATGGCACTCGCCTTTGCTGAATACTATCGAGTCCTGCGCGACGATGGCGTGATGACCGTTCAGTTCAACCACAAAGACTCCGGAGCATGGGATGTTCTCGCTAAATCCCTGATTGATGCCGGGTTTGAAATCACTGCATCCTGGGCAGTCAGCACCGAAAACCCGCAAAACCTGCACCAGGCACAGAAAAACTCCGTCTCCAGCACCGTCCTCCTCGTCTGCCGCAAACGCGACCCCAACGCCGGACAAGCCTGGTGGGATGACCTCCGCCCCGATGTCGCCAACCTCGTCGAACAACGCGCCCCGAATTTGAGGCAAACGACATCACAGGCATCGACCTCTACCTGAGTGCCTTCGGTCCCGCCCTCAACGTCTTCTCCGCCACTATCCCATCCTCGACTCCTCCGGTAACGAAGTGCGCCCCGAAGAAGCCTTTGCCGAAGCCAGGAGAGCGATCGCCAACTACCGTTTCCGCAAACTTGCCCAAACCGACACAGCCGGATTCGACCCCTCACCACCTGGTATATGCTCGCCTGGGATGCCTTCCGCGCCCGCGAATTCCCCTTCGATGATGCCCGTCAGCTTGCCCTGGCAGTCGGCGGTTGCAACGTCGCAGACCTGGCAAAACCTACAAATTGCTCGACTCCACCAGCGGCACCTGCAAATTCCTCACCCCTCAACAACGCCACAAAAACGCGCCTTCTCCTGGTCGAAGAAGAATTTTCTGCCCGCTATCTCATCGATGCCCTCCACGCCATCATCACCCTGTACCTGGAAGAACAGGCGATCGAACCCGTCCGCCGCTTCCTGAAATCAACCGGGCTACTGAGCAATGATTTATTTATGCGATCGGGAAGTTGCTCTCAAAGTCATTCCTCGCATCGGAGACGAACGTAAACGCATCCCCGAAGAGAAAGCCCTCGCGGATTTGTGGTTGGCAATGGATGAGATCAAAGCCAAAGTCGTATACATCCAGCCCGAACTAGACTTAGGCTACGGGCAGCAAACCTTAGATTTTGGAGCGGTGATGGACAATGAGTAAAGCACAATCCAAAATTCCCAAATCCAAGAAGAAAAATTTCTCTAGCTTCACCTACACCGAAGCTTTCAAGCAACTCAATCTCACCGATCTCATTCATTGGGAGATTGAAGCAACACCTGTAGAGCCTTCAGCCTTCTTTCAGGAGCGACTCAAACGACTGGAACAGACGTTCAACCTCCAAGGGTATGAAGAGTCTAAAAAACTGTTGATTGATGCCATTTGTGAAGAGGCAATGATTACTAGCGATCGCCTCCGCATCTGGAAAGGTCCACAGTTAGAGGGAGACATTGCAACGGGATATGTGGATTATCTGGTCGCAGAACGCAAACGGTATTTAGAGACTCCACTGCTTTGCATCATTGAAGCGAAGAGAGATGACTTTGAACAGGGATTAGCCCAATGCCTTGTGGAGATGCAAGCCTGTCAATGGCAAAACCGTCAAGCCAATCATGAAATTGATGTGTTTGGAATTGTCACCAATGGCGAAGGTTGGCGATTTTATCGGTTGACCACAACTGGAGATGTTTACGAAACCCCTTGTACTCGGTCGGCGATATGGATTTATTACTGGGAAGGCTACGCCATGTCTTTGAATTGTGTGAACAGAACCTACAAAAGTAAGAGGCTTCATTAAATTCAGGGAAATTAGCGTGAATAGGTGACTGAGAAAGAGGTTCAATCAATACTTCAATGATACAGAAGTCATATTCAAAATTATTTCCAAGATTCCAGGAGCTTCTCCTTCAGGAGAAAGTGAAACTTTATGACAATATTGCCCAAATTAATGATTGTCAGGGACGTTTGCTGGCAGAGCTTCAGATCTATCCTTCACCTAGTCTCAATTGGCAGTTTGAGATTTTAGGGGAAGTGCAATGCAATTTCCCATCCCTTTATACTCAGGATGATGTCTTGCTAAATTCAATTGAAGGACATTGCTTTTCTCTTGAGTCCCCTATCTGAGAGGCGAATCTAACGACGTGTATGGACCTGTTCAGGGAATTCGGGAATTGCAAATAGAGCAGTATATGGAGCCAAGGATTCTTATGCTCATAAGTTCATTTTCTGCTTGCCCAATACTCGATTGCAGAGTAAAGTTGCTTCCCAACAGCTATTGCAAAAATTGTTCGAGAGCAACCCAGTGGTCGAGAGGTACAACAGGCAGAAGAGGGGCGCTACGTTGATTTAGAATTAGACGATTTTTGGAGTATTCGGTTAGTCATTAAACAAGATGCTTCAGAATGGCTGAAGATAAACAATCGCAACATCGGCACACTTGTTACCACAATCGGACAACTCTACCAACCTAGATATAGAGCTACTGAGCCGGAAACTTTCTCAGAACTTGGGGTAATTGAAGGGTTGCTGTCATGAGATGCAATTAGCCCAAAACCCTTGCTGTGATTGAGGTCTAGCGACTGATTTTTCCCAGGTATCGGTCTTCTACATCCTCTGAACGATAAGTTTAGATTATCTGTGCCACTGGCGTTTTACGCTCTCTAAAGCAGTCATTTAGAGGCATAGCATGAAGCGAAAGTGGGAGAACGAGGAGCTAACTGAGCATTGGAGTCTTGATAGCCAGGAAAGGGAACGGATTGCTCAAAAGAAGGGAGCCAACCGTTTAGGGTTCGCCCTACTGCTGAAGTTCTTTCAATGGAAAGGGCGGTTTCAGAAAAGAAGAATGAGATTCCGCGGATTGTGCAAGAATTTATCGCTCAGCAATTAGGCATTTCTGCAAGCCTTTACCAGGAGTACGATTGGCAAGGACGAGCCAGTCACTATCATCGAGCCGAAATCGTTGTCGAAACTCGAAATTCTCCAAGCGGTGGAACTTCCAGGTGATCTGTTCACGAACTTGTGCGACAGTATTGTGGAGCGATACCGATTGCGGGTTGAGACGGAGACGCTGACGGAGTTAAGACAACACCCTGAGCCGATTCGATACACCCTACTGGCGGCATTTTGCTCCTTACGCTTGCAAGAGGTCATCGACAACATCGTTGAACTTTTGCTGCAACTGGTGAATCGCCTGGAACGACGGAGCCGCAAGCGAGTCACCGAAGAAGTGGTCGCCAAAGCGCAAAGTAACACTGACCACGACACAATTCTGTACCAAATCGCTCTGGCTGCCTTGGCTGAACCCGAGGGGTTGGTCAAGGATGTGATTTATCCCATTGCAGGGGAAGAAACCTTGGAGAAACTGGTGGGCAGTTTAAGCGGGGAGAGACCTTCCGAGAACGGCTTCATGCCCGCCTGCGCTCTGCCTATAATCACCATTACCGTCGGATGCTGCCCTTGATTCTCAAGGCGTTGGAGTTTCGGTGTGATAACCCACAACTGCAACCGGTCATGGATGCCCTGCGGCTTTTGAAGGATTACGCGGATACCCCTCTCGCACGCCTTACCCAGCCGATAAAACCGTGCCCATAGAAGGGGTTCTTAGTTCCACCTGGCAATCCGTCGCGGTCAGCACCGGAGAGAACGGCGAAGCTCAAATTGACCGGGTCGCGTATGAACTGGGCGTGCTTCAAACTGTGCGGGACAAATTGCGCTGCAAGGAGATCTGGGTAGATGGAGCCAAGCGCTACCGCAATCCAGATGAAGATTTACCGCAAGACTTTGAGACCAAGCGGACGACCTATTATCAGGACTTGCAGCAACCCCTGGAGGTTGAATCCTTCATCGCCAAGATCCAGCAGGACATGGCTCAAGCCCTGGAGCAATTTAATGCGGGGCTGCCCACCAATTCCAAAGTGGACATTTCCTCGACTCGCGACGGTTGGATTCGCCTGACACCACTGAAAGCGCAGCCGGAACCGGAACAGTTGAGAAAGTTGAAAGAAGAACTCAATCGTCGCTGGGCCACGGTTCCCTTGCTCGACATCCTCAAAGAAACTGAATTTCGGCTCCAGTTCACGACCCATTTTCGTAGCACTGGCAGTCGGGAAATCCTTGACCCGACTGAGCGACAGAAACGCCTGCTGTTGTGCCTGTACGCATTGGGAACGAATCTGGGCATCAAACGGGTTGCGCCCTCAGACCATGGCATCGGCTACTTTGATTTACATTATGTCCGCCGCAAGTTCTTGAGTAAGGCGGCACTCCGGCAAGCGGTTACCGATGTGGCGGATGCAATATTCCGTGTCCGCTTGCCTCACATTTGGGGAGATGGCACCACGGCTTGTGCCTCAGACTCCAAACAGTTTGGCACCTGGGACCAGAACCTGATGACCGAGTGGCACCCGCGCTATCAACAACGGGGGTGATGATCTACTGGCATGTGGAAAAGAAGTCGGTTTGCGTTTATTCCCAACTCAAGCGCTGTTCCTCCTCTGAGGTCGCGGCTATGATTCAGGGCGTACTACGCCACTGTACTCAAATGTCTATCGACAAAAACTACGTCGATACACATGGTCAAAGTGAAGTTGGCTTTGCCTTTTGCTATCTCCTCGGCTTCCAACTGATGCCACGCATCAAAGGCATTCACCAGCAAAACCTGTATCTACCCGATAAGGGTCAATCCCAATCCTACCCACATCTTCAGGCAATTATCAAACGCCCTATCCGGTGGCGATTGATCCGAGAACAGTATGACCTGATGGTCAAGTTTGCCACCGCTCTTAAACAAGGAACGGCTGAGCCAGAGGTAATCTTATCCCGGTTCACACGCAACAATGTCAAACACCCGGTCTACTTGGCTTTAGCTGAACTGGGGAGAGCTATCAAAACGATCTTTCTGTGTCGCTATTTGCATGATGAGCGGATGCGCCAGGAAATCCAGGAGGGCTTGAATGTCGTCGAAAACTGGAATAGCGCCAATGACTTCATCTTCTACGGCAAGAGCGGTGACTTTACTTCAGCTCCCGTTGGGTTGAAGGAAATCTCCATGCTTTGTTTACACCTGCTCCAGGTGAGCCTGGTTTACATCAACACCTTGCTTCTTCAGCACATTCTGTCTGAACCGGACTGGATGGGGCAAATGGGTGTGAATGAACTCAGAGCTTTAACACCGCTGATTTATGCCCATGTCAATCCCTATGGTGTCTTTCGACGGTATTGTCAACTTAACCCAAAGGTAGAATAATCGTACTGATTCTACTCCGTTCACGATTCCTAGCTCATGTACTCCCGCCGTCGATTCCCCAGCGAAATCATTAGTCACTGTGTCTGGCTCTATTACACGTTCCCCTTGAGCTACCGGGATATCGAGAAGATGATGCTGTATCGAGGGATCGAGGTGACGTATGAAACGATTCGAGAGTGGTGTCAGAAATTCGGGCAGCAGTATGCGAATCAGCTTCACCGCAACCACGCGTTCATCACTGATAAATGGCACTTGGATGAAGTGGTGGTGACAATCAAGAAGCAGCAATATTATTTGTGGCGGGCAGTAGATTCAGAAGGGAACGTGCTGGAAGTCTTGCTGCAACGACATCGGGATACGAAGGCAGCCAAACGATTCTTTCGCAAACTCCTCAAAGAACAAGGCTTCGTGCCACGGGTGATGGTCACCGATAAACTCAAAAGCTACGAAGCGGCGAAGAAACAAGTGATGAAGCACGTAGAGCATCGACAGCACAAGGGGTTGAACAATCGAGCGGAGAACTCCCATCAACCGACTCGAACGCGAGAGCGCCGAATGCGACGCTTCAAATCCCCAGGGCAAGCCCAACGATTTCTTTCTGCCTTTGGACTGATTCGAAACCACTTCCACCCCAAGCAACACCACCTGACTGCCACCCGATACCGCCAAGAACTCCGCCAACGATTTGAAGATTGGCGAGAAGTCGCTGGGTTAAAATCTGCTGCCTAAATTGAGCGAATCTAGCGATTGCGGGATGATTGTGCTTAATTTTGAACATCTCCGGTTAAGTTGACAATACCCTTATAAGAGCAAAGCTCTAGCCGCCTAGATGATATTCGTACTTACGCCGTAGCCTACTAGCTACTTATCCATTCGCAGCTTACACTGAATGAGCTTTTTACGGCTTCGCTAACCTTTAAACATCCTCTAATGGAACTACAAACTCTACTGGACGACGGGGCATTGAACTACAAATGGCTGAACTCGTCTATCAGGTTTTTCTTGAGCCGTTACGAAGTAGCGCCACCCAGCTTGCTTAATTGCGTTTCCTTGAAGCTGGCAAGATACGGACAGTTTAAGTTCGTGGCTAACTCGTCGGTTAACTTGCTCATCTTCCCTGGCAAAAGTCTATGACAAATTCAATATTTGGAGCATACCAACCAACTGCGATTGTCATTGCAACTAGCTTAAAAGTCAGCGTTAATTCAAGGTTCCGCCACCACTCAACGACACAATAAGACGACTGAGTATCTTAGAACGATCGCGCTACCGTAGATGCCCTCTTTGCCATGAAACCAACATCTGATCGTACTCTGCTCATGCCTGCGATCGCAGAACGAGACCACAGGCAAGGGGCACTCAATGCGGCAATTGTATTAGTGGAATATGGCGATTATCAATGCCCCTACTGCGCTCAGGCTTATCCAATTGTTCAGGCACTACAACAGCAATTGGGCGATCGTTTGTGCTTTGTGTTTCGCCATTTTCCGCTCAATGAGATGCAGCCGCAGAAGGCGGCTGAAGCGGCAAAAGCGGCAGCGGTTCAAGGTAAGTTCTGGCAGATGCACGAGTGTTTGTTTGCCCACCAAGCTGCCTTAACGGACGCAAAATTATTTGAGTGTGCGATCGAGATCGGTTTAGAGGTTTCTCAGTTTTTGCAGGATGTGACTGGAGACGTTCATGCCGCGCAACTTCAAGCAGAGATTGAAAGTGGCATCAACAGTGGTGTGATGACAACACCAACCTTCTTTATTAACGGTGTTCGTCATCAGGGTGGTTGGGATTTGGAGAGTTTGTTGGCTGCGATCGCGCAAATTGTTTCAGAATGAGCATCTTAAGTTCTGGTTTAACGGGTTGATCTTCTCTAGCAGAAAGCGAGTGAAAACTGAATACTAGCTGTAGTTTGTACAATCTTTGCTTGCCTAATCATCTGAAATGTCTAGAAGGTGGAAATTCAATGACAACGAACAGCCTTTTGAACGATTAACGCCAACGAATGCAGCGGTGTTGCTGATTGACCATCAGGTTGGCACCATGAATTTTGGCATTACAGATCTTGATGCCTTTACATCTCAAGAATCAGGCATTGTGGCTGGCAGAAGCCGCTAAAATTTTTGACCTCCTGGCAGTTTTGACGACGAGCAATCCTGATGGTGCGAACGGACCGTTATTTCCAGAATTGCTGGACGTTCTGCCCGATGCGCCCATCATCGATCGCGTCATCATCAATGCATGGGATGACCCCAGCTTTTTGCAGGCGGTGCAGCAGACGGGGCGCAAGAAGCTGATCATGGCTGGAGTCACAACCGATGTGTGTTTAACCTTTCCCGCGATCGGGGCGGTTAGAGATGGTTTTGATGTCTATGCGGTGATGGATGCCTCTGGTACCGTCAATCAACAAGCCATGTATGCATCCATGTTTCGCATGAGCCAAGCGGGCGTGAAAATTGCCAATACGAATATGGTGATCGCGGAACTCTTGGCAGACTGGTCGAGCAGTTACGGCGTTCCGTTAGGAAAGCTGTATGCCAATCGTCTACCCAACTTTGGGTTTATTGCGGCGCATCTGGATTATTTAGCAAAACAAGCTCACAAAGTTCCGGTAGCGGCTTAATCAAGACCTTTTGATGCAGCCATTTGTGATCAATCAACTATCGGGATGAATCTCACATGCAACTTGTTGATACTCAATATGCCGTTCACAATTTCATTCGCGATCGCTGGAGTCCCTATGCTTTTTCGTGTCGTTCAGTCGAACGAGAAAAACTGCTGGTATTACTAGAAGCAAGTCGTTGGGCAGCATCTTCGTTTAATGAGCAACCCTGGTATTTTCTGCTTGCCACTCAGGAAATGCCCGATGAATATAGCCGTTTGTTGAGTTGCTTAACGGAGTCGAATCAAAGTTGGGCACAGCAGGCTCCTGTCTTGATGCTATCGATCGCCAAACTACGGTTTGACCACCATCACAAGCCGAATCCTCATGCCATCCACGATGTGGGTGCGGCGGCCTGTAGTTTGACCCTGCAAGCCACAGCGTTGGGTCTGTTTGTGCATCAAATGGCAGGCTTTGACGCTGACAAAGCGCGATCGCTGTTCCAGATTCCAACTGACTACGAGCCTGTTGCAGCGATTGCGATCGGCTACCTGGGCAATCCACAAACCCTGCCCGAAAAATATCAACAGCGAGAAGCCGCACCTAGAACTCGCAAACCACTAACAGAATTTGTGTTTACAGATGACTGGGGACACCCTTCAGCGATCGTGACTAACTGACAGTTTTTGAAAAAGGGAAATGCACTTGATTCTTTCCTTTCTCCCTTCCCCTCTACAAGGATCACTTCTATGACTAATTTAACCTTAGAACAAACGGCTTCCAATACGGCTCCTGTTTATCCCTTTCCCTTGCCTTCATTGCGGTTTGCCTATGATGCGCTCGAACCGTTTATTGATGCCGAAACGATGCAGGTGCATCATCAATTGCATCACCAGACCTACCTCAATAATTTGAATGCGGCGATCAAGGATTATCCACAGTTGCATCAACTGTCGATCGAAGATATTTTGCGACAGCTTGATCACGTTCCAGAGAGCATTCGCGCCACGGTTCGCAATCAGGGCGGTGGACATGCAAACCATCAGTTCTTCTGGAAGATCTTGAAACCGGGTCCGGCAACGAAACCTGAAGGAGCATTGGCAGAGGCGATCGCTCAAGCCTTTGGATCGTTTGACAACTTCAAAACTCAATTCCATGCCGCAGGGTTGAAAGTCTTTGGTTCCGGTTGGGTTTTTCTAGTGGTCGATCCAAAAGCAGGCGGTACACTCAAAATTCATACCACTGCAAATCAAGACAGTGTGCTGCTGGAAGGACTGCCCGGACTACTGTGCTGCGATGTGTGGGAACACGCCTACTATCTCAAATATCACAATCGACGGGCAGATTATCTAGAGGCGTTTTGGCACGTCGTGGATTGGGATGTTGTAGCACGGCGATTGGAAGGGTTTCGGGCAGGGAAAAGGCAGTTGTAAGTAAGGGGAATGAAAACCAGGCAATTACCTCTTCCCCTCTTCCTCAAAAATTACACGCATCGAAACAGGAGAATAAACAATGGTTGCTGAATTGACAAAAACACAACTGTTCAACTGGGCGGAAATGAACGGTAAACTCTACAGCAACGGCTGGAGAGACGGCATTCAAACCACAAATGTTGTGGCTCCCGCAACCGGAAAAATCTTAGGACAGGCGGCACTAGGTTCGGCTGCCATCATTGCAGAAGCGGCAGAAATTGCAGCGGAAGCGCAGAAAAAATGGGTGCTGGTGCCACCGGAAGAAAAGAGATCGCTCCTGATTCGGGCTGATGCGTTGCTACACAAATATGCCGATGAAATCTGCGATGTGACAATGCGGGAAATTGGCGCAACGCGCTCGAAGGCAATGTTTGAAATCACGTTCTGCTCCGATGAATTTCTGGAGGCAGCTTCCTATCCCACACAACACTTTGGGGCATTGCTTGCCGATCGCGCCAATCGCAAAAGCTACGCGGTGCGGGTGCCCTATGGGGTTGTGGCGGCCTTGACTCCTTCCAATGTGCCGCTCTTGTTGGCAGCACGGGTGATTGCGCCTGCTCTGGCGACCGGAAACGCGGTCATTGTTAAACCCCATCCCGCCTCGATCGTCTGCGGTGGGTTTATGTTTGCCCGCATCTTTGAAGAAGCAGGATTGCCGCCTGGATTGTTGCATGTGATTCCTGCTAGAGGCAAGGAGGCAGAGGCGTTTGAGACCGATCCCAATATCTCGATGATCCATTTCACAGGTTCCTCATCGACGGGACAACGGATTGCCGAAACCGCCAGTCGATCGCTCAAAAAAGTTTCCATCAGCGGCAGTGGCAAGAATCCCTTTGTGGTGCTGGAAGATATTGAAGATTTAGAAGCAACGGTTTCCACAGCGGTGTTTAGCACGTTTTACTTTGGCGGACAGTCCTGCATGACGGCAGGGCGACATCTCGTGCATCGCAGTTTGGTGGATGACTACATTCGACGCTTTGTGGAAACCGCCAGCAAACTGGTTGTAGATGATCCGGTTGCCAATCCTGATGCGTTTTACGGTCCGATGATTCAGCCGGAAATGGTGCATCGTCAGGAGGAAATCGTTAACGATGCGGTGGCAAAAGGTGCAACGTTGCATCTGGGCGGTAAGGCGAGCGGTGCCTTTTTCCATCCCACCATCCTGAGTGGTGTGAAACCTGGCATGATCGCCTGGGATGAAGAGATTTTGGTCCGATCGCGGCGATCACAGCATTCGATACCGACGATGAAGCCGTTCGATTGGCAAACGATACCGCCTATGGCTTATCGGGAGCGGTGTTTGGCTCTCAAGTGCGGGCAACGCGGGTCGCCGAACAACTGCAAACCGGGATGATTCACATCAACGATCGCTCTACCGACGACAGCGCCTATGTCCCCTTTGGTGGCGTGAAACTATCTGGGAACGGCGGACGCTACGGCAGCCATGTGAACTGGGATGAGTACACGCAATGGCGCTGGCTCACGATCTCTGAAAAACCGACACTGGTTTCCTTCTTTGGACATTAAGGAGTTTGGATATTAGGAGAACAATATGGGACGCTTAATTCCTTATACTGATGGTGAGCAATTGCTTGAAGGCTATTTTGCCCTGCCGCACAATCGAGATATTGCTCCAGGCATTCTAATTGCCCCAACCTGGCTGAGCATCACGGACAGTATGCAGCAACGCGCCGATCGCCTCGCGGCTTTAGGATATGCCGCTTTTGTGCTTGATGTGTTTGGGGCAGGTGTTCGTCCGGCTCCACCCCAAAACCCCAGGCGATCGTGCAGCCGTTTATGAGCGATCGCCATCACTTCCGCACCCGCCTCAAAGCTGGCTTAGAAGCCTTACAGCAGCAGCCAGAATGCAACACCAGTCAGATTGCTGCCATAGGCTATTGCTTCGGTGGCTGTGCCGTGTTGGAACTGGCACGTAGCGGTGCGCCTTTGCAAGGGGTAGTCAGCTTTCATGGTGAACTGGATACACCCCTGCCTGCCCAACCGGGTGTCATGCAGGCAAAAATCTTGGTGCTGCATGGCGACGCTGATCCGATCGTGCCCTTTGAGAAACTGATTGGTTTCGAGAGGAAATGCGATCAGTCAATGCCAACTGGGAAGTGGATATCTACAGCGATGCCAAACACAGCTTCACGGGCGAAGGCGCGATCGGCACCATGCCTGAAGCAGGGCTGAATCCTCAAGCCGAAGCGCGATCGTGGCAACGAATGGTGAACTTTTTTGAGGAAGTTCTGCCTGGAAGATGAGATAAAGGACAGCAATGGATTTTTTATGCCCCTTCCGGTTTCCGTTCGCCTGCTTGACTGACAAAACGGGAGGAGGGTGAAAGGAAAGCTAGGAGGAAGCAGAGCCTGATTTAAGCTGATGAGTAACCACACAAATCAACTAAATCAATGTCTCCGACTTCCCGTCTTTATGATGCGCTGTCGCGCTGTTTGAGTCAATGTGAGATTCAGTGGCAAGATGTCCGTCATCTACAAACCCTATGTTGGATGATCATCGGGATGATCCAGAGTCAGAGCGTTTGTCTCAATGGGTTTGGCGTGTATGTCAAAAGCCGTGCCCAAGTTGCTCAGTCGCACCAAAGACGGTTTCGCCGATGGTTGTCGAATCGACGGATTGATGTCGTTGCGGCTCATCATGTTCTGATCCGGCAAGCCTTGTCCCAGTGGAGCCGTGAACGGTTGTATCTCAGCCTCGACACAACCGTCGTATGGAATTGTTTTTGCATCGTGTGGGTGGGCGTGGTGTATCGGGGCAGAACTATTCCCGTGGCTTGGCGAGTGGTGGCACAATCAAGCAGCACCGTCAGGCTGTGGACGATTCAGAGAGTGCTCAGGCAAGCCCAAAGAATCCTGCCCGTTGGTGTAGCGATTGTTCTGTTGGCAGACCGAGGCTTTGCCGATGGCAAGTTGATGAAATATCTCCGAGACAATCTGGGCTGGCATTTTCGGATTCGGATTAAACGTTCGTTTCAGTTTCAACACCAGGGACAATGGCGCAGAGTATCGTCGGTGCAGTTACAGCCTGGACAGGCTTATTTTACAGATGCGGTATCTGTCGGCAAAACTAAACCCTATCCCAATGTTTATCTGGCGTTCGCCCACGACAAGCAAAGTGGTGAGCACTGGACGATTGTGAGCGACGAGCCGACGAACTTGCAAACCTTTGCTCAGTATCGACTCCGGTTTTGTGTGGAGGAATCGTTTTTGGATTTGAAGTCTAACGGATTCAATCTCGAAGCCTCTAGATTGCGGGACAAGTTTGCCCTTTCTCAGTTGTGCGGAGTGATTGCTTTAACAATGCTGTTTCTGGTACTCCAGGGAGTGCAGGTTGTCGCCTCAGGCAAACGTCGCCAAGTCGATACCCACTGGAATCGGGGAATGAGTTATCTCAAGCTCGGTTGGAATTGGATTCGCCTTGCCATCACCCAGCAATGGAAAATTCAGGTTTACCTGTTTCTCCCAAGTCTGCCTGACCCTCAACCTGCTATTGCCTCCAAGCGACAACAGAATGCTTTTTTCGAGCGTGAATTTACTGTCCTCAGCCGTTTTTCAGCTTCTTAGTTTTGTCAGTCAATCAGTTCCGTTCGCTCAAGGTTATGCATCGGGACGTTCAGCATCAGCGGTTGCAGCATCGTAGACAAGGCGTGCTTGAACACTGCATCATCAGTGTCACTCAAATGACGACCAAAGTATGTAGCGATGCCTTGAGCATAGACAGTCCACATTTTTCCTGCTCAAGTTTGAAGAGTGGTTTGCTACTACTTCAATTGCTTAACTCAAATCTATTTCTTACACAATCAAGGAGACTTCAGTGAAATATTTACTCTCTTCAGCGACATTGATGCTGACAATGGCTTTGATGCTGCCTCTCGCAGCGATCGCTGCTCCCTTAACCAATATGTTGATTACCGGTGGTCCGCCACGTACTCTTAAGACTTCCCAAAGTCCACAACCAAACTATCCATCTGATTCATCCACCCCTAATTCCACCAAACCAAGCAACTGCCTTTCTACTGATGCTGTAAAGCAACTTAAAATTGAAAGCTGCTCTAAACCAGCTGCTAAACAGCCTTCCAATCGAGTACAAGATGATTCCTATCCAGGTTATTGCCCTGCACTCCCACCACAGGTTACATCCGGTGATTGGCTTTATAAGCAAACGCTCCAGCGATGCTTGTACGGTTCCTGACGCTCAGGCAAGATACTCTCACATCTTATGGCGCTGAATGATGAAGCTCACTCAACACGACACCAATCTTCTGCAATTCTGTCAGCAGGAATTCTCGGTTACAACAACTGATATTCAGTTGGTTCTGCGTCATCATCAACAAACGGTAACTTCTATCCCAATGTTGTTGTGGCAGTTTGGTATTGTTTCCATTGAGCAGTTAAATCAGATCTTTCATTGGTTAGAGACTCAGCCTGATGAGTCAGAACTCTCAGAATTGTTAACTGCTGCTAGCATGGTTGAAAAGGCTTGCATAAGCACTTCTGCATCGGTATCACTTAAATAACGACCAAAGTATTGAGAGATACCTTGAGCGTATATTATCCACATTGCCTGCTGCATCGCCAATCCTGCTTCGGTCAATACAGCAAACGCGCCCCGTCGATCGCTCGGACAGCGTTCGCGCTGCAACAGTTCAGCCACTTCGAGCCGATCGACCAACCGCGTCAAATTACTACGGCTCAACAGGGCTTTATCAGCCAGCTCACTGAGCCGCAATCGGTGATCTGGAGCTTCTTTAAGCGCCCACAGTACGTCATACCACTCTAATGGAGGTAAATCTGCCTCCTTGAGTTTCCCCTCTATACGATCGAGCAGTTTGATATGAGCGGTGAGAAATAACCGCCAGGTGGAATTGCGAAGGTCATCCAGTTTTTTCATAACCTTACTATGCCAAAAATAGTTGCATCTGCAAATGATTCAAAACATATAGTTTCAAATGCAACTACATGTGTTATTCTTATTTTAGTTGTAAAAGCAACTATCAAAGCACAAACAAATCTCGAAGGAGAGCCAATCATGTTTAATACTTCTGCTTTACGGCGCTCGTTTTACACCGCTCGTCTTGCTCAAGCAATGGCAGCGACAGTAGCGTTCGTTTCGCTCTCAGCATCGCTTGCCGTTGCGGGACAGCACTCCGATGGACGACTCTTTTTGACCATGCTCCACGTTTGGTGCGAACCACAACGAGTGCCATTCCTGCAACGTATGTAGGTGGAGCAACCTATGAATTCACTATCACGGTGCCTCAAGATGCCGGTGCATCGCTACAAGCCGTCACCATCCGTCAAGAACCGGGGCTGGGCACGGTGGCATTTAATCCCAATGAAAGTCGAGCCATTGCCGCCAATGGAGCAAACATTCCGCTCGCCAGTATTGGGGGTGCTAGTGAAACAGACACGACGATCGCGTTTGAGCAACCAATTCAACCTGGCGAAACCGTAACCGTTACGCTCAAAGCCGATCGCACTCCAACGTTAGAAGGGGTTTACCTGTATGGCATCACCGCTTATCCGGTGGGTGATCAAAGCAACGGGCTGTTTTTAGGTTATGGTCGCGTACAGATTTACGGTCATGGTGGCTGATACAACACAGTGAACGAATTTAGTTGTGAGCAGCAATCCTGGAGCATTCACAAAGCCCATCTATTCAGGAAAACTGCTCACCACAACCCACATTTTCATCACTTCACAGGAAACGGCATATGTTGGCACAGAAAACAATGCAACAGGCTCCTTCGATGCGTACTTCCCTTGGGCTACTTGCGGTCATCGCGGCTTCAACCTTGTGGGCAATTGCCGCCAATGTTGCCAGCAGTTTGTTTCAAGTCGGTATCAATGCCTTTGATTTAGCGGGTATTGCAACCTTAATTGCAACTGTAGCCCTGATTCTGGTGCAAACCTTGCGCGAAGGGCTGTCTCGTTTGTCGGTTCGTCCATCTCAGTTTGTGCTGGGTATCTTATTTGTTTTGTTTGTGGCGGCTGATTATCTGGCGATCGCGCGACTACCGGTTGCGGTGGCGATCGTGCTGATCTTCACGTCTCCAGTCTTGGTTGTGCTATGGACGGCGTCCGTTTCACGACGCTTGCCCTCAACTAAAGTTTTGATCGCTCTTGGTCTATCCGTGATTGGTGTGGCGCTGGTATCGCAATTACTAGCCGGGAATTTGGCGGCGTTCAATTGGTTTGGAGTGAGTGTGGGCTTAAGCACTGCCCTGTTGTTTGCGGCTTACACCCTATTGAGTGAACAAATCAGCACCACCCATAGTGCCACAACTTCACTCCTAAAGACGTTCTGGGTCGCCAGTTTACTCTGGATTGGTTACTTCCTATTCCACGGGTTTCCAGTCATCTTATTGAGCCACAAACGCTGCCAAAAGCAGTGTATATGGGCATTGCCGGGAGTCTATTGCCTTACTTGCTCTACCTGTGGGGCATGAAACATTTGCAGGCAGAACGAGCGGCGATCGCCGCCACGATCGAACCTGTGATTGCCGCCGGGATTGCCTGGATCTGGTTCGGACAACAACTCACCATTTTACAAATGCTGGGTGGCGTGTTGATTCTCATCGCCATCACACTACTGCGAATTCGCAAAGTGTCCTGATCCATCTAATTCTGTCTTGACATGCATAGCTACAACAGAACTTATTCAGCAATGGACTTACCTATTCCTCGCCTAGAACTGATTAGCCATCACCTGTGCCCCTACGTTCAACGAGCAGTCATTGTGTTGCTGGAAAAAGAAATTCCGCATGACCGCACCTATATTGATCTCGCCAATAAACCCGGTTGGTTTTTACACGTTTCGCCGCTAGGCAAAGTTCCATTGCTCAAAGTTGACGATGAGATTCTATTTGAGTCTGCTGTTATCTGTGAGTATTTGGATGAAATTACGCCTGGTTCGCTGCATCCTGCCGATCCACTTCAGCGAGCCAAGCATCGGGCTTGCATTGAGTTTGGATCAAGTATTCTCAATACGATCGCTGGTTTTTACAATGCTCCCAGTCGAGAATTGTTTGAGCAAAAGCAACAAGAGTTGCTCGACAAATTTACTTGGATAGAACGCAATGGGCTTGGGGAACCATATTTTGCTGGTACAGTGTTTTCTCTCGTGGATGCAGTTTATGCGCCTATTTTTCGCTATTTTGATGTCTTCGAGACTGCCCTTCATCTTGACTTTTGCTGATACTTCAAACGTCAAACGCTGGCGACAAGTATTACGAAGCCATCTCCATGTGAAGAGTGCCGTTGTCAAAAATTATCCACAGCGATTGCTCATATTTCTCAAGCAGCGCAATTCTTATTTATCCAGTCTCATTTCTCAATGAATGGGAGCAAAAGTAATGAAGCTACTAATTAATGGAGTTTATTTATGACACGCCTGCTACATATTGCTTCTAGCCCGCGCTACGCACACTCTCATTCCCGCACACTGACACAAGAATTCATCGATAAATGGAGTCTTTACCATCCTGAAGCAACCGTTATACTGCGTGATTTAACGCTCAATCCAGTTCCCTACCTTGACGATACCTGGATTACTGCCAAATTCACTGCGCCCGATCAATATACGCCTGAATTGACAGGTGCAATTGAACTCTCCGATCAATTGGTGGATGAATTCTTGGCGGCTGACTGCTACATCATTTCAGCCCCAATGTACAACTTCACCATTCCAGCCGTCCTCAAGTCTTACATTGACTATATCGTTCGACCACGCCGCACGTTTGCAGTTGAGAATGGTGCCTTCAAAGGTTTGGTGACTGGCAAAAGCTCCTGTTTATCACTGCACGCGGCAGTGATTTTCGTCCTGGTTCAGCCTTTGCGCCTTCAGATTTTCAAGAGCCGTATCTGCGAACCGTTTTCGGGTTCATCGGTTTCACAGAAATTCAGTTCATCAATGCCAACGGTCTGAGAACGGATCTCAGAGATCAGAGTTTAGCCGAGACAAGATCCACCATTCAAGCGTTAGCCAGTCACTGGTAGGTTTGATGGCTGCACTGTGATCACTATGGCGCGATCGGACTTACTAAACATCCCGCCAGTCCTGAACAAATTGCTGGCGCAGTCTTTGTGATTCTGGGTGTTCACTTGTCGCTTATGCAAAGCGCTAACGAAAGGAGAATAAAGGGATGAAATTACTGCTCAATGGGGTTTGGCAGACGGACGTTCAATCCCTTGAAGGGGAAAGGATTGCCTCCGGTGCCTTCCGCGACAAAATCTCTGCTGATGGTACGACTGGCTTTCGGGCTGAACCCGATCGCTATCATCTGTATGTTTCCTATGCCTGTCCGTTTGCTCATCGCACAATTCTGGTGCGGCAACTGAAACAGCTAAATGATGTGATTTCGATGTCGGTGCTCAGTCCCGATTGGGGCAGCCCGGATGGTTGGGTATTTGGAGGTTGGGGTGACACGACACCGGATAGTGTAAATGGATGTGAGGCGCTGCACCAAATCTACACCAAAGCCAAACCAGATTTTACAGGTCGAGTCACCGTTCCAGTCTTGTGGGACAAGAAGTTGGGCACGATCGTCAATAATGAGTCGGCTGAGATCATGCGAATGGTGAACACAGAATTCAATGCATTCGCTAAAGCTGATATTGATCTCTATCCCACAGCATTGAGAACAGAAATTGATGGCATCAATACGTTTGTGGCAAGTCGCATTAATATCGGTGTGTACAATGCTGGCTTTGCCAAAAACCAGGCTCAATATGACAGCGCGATCGACAGTTTATTTGATGCCCTGGATCATCTGGAAATCCGACTTGCAAACAGGCACTACCTGATCGATGAGCAATTAACCGAAGCTGACCTGAGATTGTTTGCGACCCTGGTGCGCTTTGATGTCGCTTATTATGCAGCATTAAACTGTAATCTGCGACGATTGGTGGATTACCCAAATCTATGGAACTACACGCGGCAGCTTTATCATATTCCAGGGATTGCCGAAACGGTGAAGCTTGATCACATCAAACGGCATTATTACGACACTTACGAAGGCGTGATCAATCGTCGCATCATTCCCAAAGGTCCGATCGTGACATTTGAGTTACCTCAAAATTTAAACCATGTCGTTCGGGGAACTGCAACTGTAGCCTCTTCAGGGTTGATGTAGCTGATGTGGTTTTGGGCGCGCGAGTGAAGAAATACCGCAAGGCAGGAATTCTCCGCGTCCTGCCTTTGCCAGCACCTGCCCCTGTTGCCAGACAGCCTCACCTCTTGAAATGGTGGTTTCTGGATATCCTATAAGCTCCATCCCCTCATAGGGCGTGTAGTCCACATTATGATGCAGGCTAGCATTGGTAATGGTTACGAGTTGATGTGGGTTCCAAATCGTCAAATCTGCATCGGAGCCAATGGCAATGGTGCCTTTTCGGGGATAAAGCCCGTATAGTTTGGCAGGATTGGTAGCAGTCAGAGCAACAAATTGGTTTAGATCAATCCGTCCTTTGCCAACGCCTTCAGAAAATAGTAATGGGAGTCGCGTTTCAATACCAGGGATTCCATTGGGAATATGTTTAAACGAATTCTCCTGCCCGCCTACCTGCTTACCGTGCGCGTCGTTATAGCGAAATGGCGCATGATCGGAAGAGAAAATTTGAAAGACTCCATTCACTAAGCTCTTCCAGATGACCTGCTGATTGGCTTTATCTCTTGGAGGAGGACTACAAACACACTTTGCACCTTCAAACCCATGTCCTAAATCTTCTTCAGTCAAAAACAGGTACTGTGGGCAGGTTTCTGCATACAGCCTCATGCCACGATTCTGCGCCCATTGAATCTGCTCAACGGCTTCTCTCCCTGACACATGCACCAACAAAATGGGGACATCGACCAATTCAGACAGAGCGATCGCACGATGGGTCGCTTCTCGTTCCACAACCATTGGGCGAGACACCGCATGGTAGTAGGGTAAGATTTTTCCAACTTCTTCCAGTTGGACAATCATCCAGGCAATACAGTCGGTATTCTCAGCATGAACCATGGTCAGCGCCCCTTCACGCCGTGCGACTGCCAGAACCGAGAGAAGCTGGTAATCATTCAGCTTTAAATCATCGTAGGTCATGTAGATTTTGAACGAGGTATACCCGGTTCTGATTAAGCTAGGCAATTCAAACTCCAGAATCTCTGGCGTTGGGTCAGAGATAATCGGATGAAAGGCATAATCAATGATGGCGTTTCCGGCTGCTCGCTGATGGGCATCCTCCACAGCGGCTTTCAATGATTCGCCCTTGATTTGGCGAGCAAAGGGAATGACGGTTGTTGTGCCACCGCAGGCAGCCGCTACGGTTCCTGTATAAAAGTCGTCTGCCATGACCACATCACCGGACATTGGCTCATCCAAATGGCAATGGGCATCCACTCCACCTGGCAGGATGAGTTGATCAGTGGCATCTATTTCACTGGCACCTGAGCCTAGCCCAATACCGAGTGCCGCAATTTTTCCGTTCTGAATGCCAATGTCACATTGCATAATGTCTGCGGCAGTCGCGATCGTGCCGTTACGAATCACCAGATCAAATGAGGTCATGATGTCTGCTCCTAAAATCGACTGTTTTGGCAGTAGAAAGGCTGAGGTTGATGGGAATTGAGCCAACCCTCGTAGTAATGCTTGATGTGGGGAACAAGCTGCTGTGCCAGTCCTCGACGGTGTTGTTCATTTGCGGTCAATGGAACCTTCAGGGATGCTGCAAGCTCTTGCAGTACAGCGGCTTTGTCCACGTTGGTAAATTTGCCATGATTGAGAATCACTGCTCCATTGACCATCACGGTTTCCACACCGCTGGTTCGACTGCGATGCAAAATGGCATCGATCAACGGAACACCGCGATCGAGATAAGGATAGGCAATATGATGCCAATTCATCATCACCAGATCGGCTGCTTTACCAACTTCCAGAGTACCGATTTCTCGTGCAAAACCTGTTGTTTTTGCCCCATACTCGGTTGCCATTTGAAATACCTGGGTAGTCGTTGGAACTGATTCGTCAATGCCAGGAATCCGATGTAATTTCAGAGTTAAACGCATCTCTTGCAACATATCGCGATCGTCATTGATTCCGGCTTCATCGATCCCCATACTCACCGTGACACCTCGTTTCAAGTACTCGGTTAAAGGCGCAATGCCACTCTGCAATCGTAAGTTTGAACTCGCATTGTGACAGATGCGGGTTTTCGTTGCTGCAACCCGTTCAATATCCGCTTCAGTCAGCCAAACACCATGCGCCAGGGTGAGATGCGATCCCAGAAAGCCTAAATCATCGAGATGGTGAACCGCCGTTTTTCCCGATCGCTTGTGAGCATGAATTTTCTGGTATGCCGTTTCCAGTAAATGCATATGAACCAAAACATTCAACTTCTTCGCCTGAGCCTGAATTGCCATGAAATCATCGTCTGAACACCACTGTAGATTGGCGGGACACAGTTGGAGCCGAACATGAGACTGTTGATTCTCTCCCCATGATTGCCAAAGTTGCTCAAAAAAGTCCAGGTAGTCTTGAATGGGCACTTCTCGTGGTTTGAGGAGCTGACTAATTTCAGACGCAATTTCATGCGGTAACTGCTGCACAAACTCCGCATTGGATTCATACACAGCATGGTTTTGCACCCGCATAGAGAAGCAATACGCCACCCGCATCCCAATTTGCTGATACGCCCGAATCACCTGGTTGGCTGCTGGATGCCACTGGGATGGATCGTCAGGTAAAACATCGTGGAGATGCTGCACGGTTGTGACACCGGACTCTATCATCTCAAAGGCAGAATAGAGGGTATCAAGATATAAATCGACGGCGCGATCGCCGATGCGATTGGCAAGCCACGGTTCTAAAGGAACATCCAGCGATCCGAGTTGTAGCGGTGTCAGCCCAACATGATGATGGCTATTAATCAAACCGGGTAAAACAATGTGTTCGGACGAGCCTAATACTTGATCAGGATAGTATTTTGCCGCTAAGTCAGCATGGCTACCAATATCAACAATGACACCATTTTCTTGATAGATAGCACCGTCATCAATGACTTCAATATCCTGGTGGTTGAGCGATCGACACAGTACATACTTGCCGCGAATCAACGATGAAGGCATGGAAAACTCCCTGCAAATGAATACTGAGTGAATTAAGGAGGTGTGAGAAAGGAAACACCGATACCACCTGTAAATGCAGCAATTTCTGTTCTATCTTCAGCCACTTCACCTTGCCCCCAAACAGGCGATCGAGGCGAAACTGATGATAGTTCGTGATCAGTTGGGGCAGAGGCAGAAGATTTTTAACTCACTGCCATAGAGCTTTTCGTGCAATTCTGGCAATTTGTACCAGGGCAACGCATATCGTGATGATGAGCGTTGTGATACCCAAAGTTGAGGTAGAGCAGATTTAACAAAGGGTGAGCGATCGAGACCAGGTTAGAGAAGGTATGCGCTTGTTCGTACACCCGATCGCGTTTGGGAAAGGCTCGACCCACAACGGCATAGTCATAGGTATGATGGAAAGCATCGGCAAAGCGCATCAAATTGACAAAGCTGATGTAGGCGATCGCATACAGCACAACCGCTTTGGGCGAAAAGTAAGCCAATAGTGTAAATAAGGTGCCTCTGTAGATTAGCAGCAGTAGGTTGCGCCACCATAAATGCCGTTTGTCAGGCTGGTAAAAGGGGAGGAACATCGTCCGCAGACGCAGCACAAACTCGAATGCTGGGAAGTAAGCCCACTCCAATATCACAAACACTGGACGAATGGCTGAGGGTAACGTTTTAACAAACTCAGCCATATCAAAGGCAACAAAATCGGCGTGGTGAATATGATGATTAAAATGATGCTCGACTAAATCCTCCCAGGTTGCATAGCAAGCTCCATTCAGATGGGACATCACGATTCCCCAGAAGGCATTGAGCGATCGCGCCTTGAAAATATTGCCGTGAATGAATTCATGAATGAGTGTGGCAGAGAGAATCAGGGCATGAATCAATAGTATGAAGCCAATTAGATTCCATACCCACCCGCTAGCCACTAGTAATCCGATACTTAGGCTATACGCAATCAAGATATGACTCAACGCGAAACTATTGATCATCAGGGGTGAAAGTTTCATTGCTCGACCTCTAAACCTCTAAAATTTTGTTGCAGCTGCGATCGCGGTAGCTACGTTGAGCGATCGCATTCAGTCTGCTCTGGAGTGAATCACTCAGCTCGATCAAACTTTATTGAGCTAGCAACTATAAAAGTGTAAGTTTTAATACAATTACAGCTTTCGATTGATAAGCTGTTAAATTATTTAAATTCAGTCGTTTAACTTGCTTTTTTGAAAATGATGCCGATGCCGCCGCCGCTTGAGACTGACTTTGAGCTAGATGAAATCGACCAGGGCATTATTGAATTGCTGCGGATCGATGGACGCATGGCGCTGACCGAGATTTCTAAGCAACTCAATATTCCCGGTGCTACTGCCCGGTATCGTGTACAGCGCTTACTCCAATCCAAAGCGATTCAAATAACGGCATGGCCCAATCCCAACACAATGGGCAAACCCCACATGCTGATCCTATTTTTAACGGTTGAAAACGGTCAGATTGACGCTGTAGCAGAAAAGTTAACAGCAATGGCAGAAGTCCGATTTGTGGCAATTTTGGCAGGTCGATTTAACGTTGCAGCAGATGTTTATTTTGGTGACCATACCGATCTGCTGACCTTTTTCGACAAGTTGCACCAGATTCAAGGGGTGATTAGCTATGAATCGAATACCGTTTTGCGGCTACTGAAAGCAGAATATCAATATAATTTCCGCTAAAACAGCCGTAGGAGAATGGTTTCAGCGCTCAAAAACCCTCAACTTCTAAAATTTGAGATCAGTATCTGTCAAAATGTAAAGTTTGTTTGCTTATCCTGAAAACAGTTTTTTGGCGACAGAATTGCTATAAAAACAATCAAAACTGCTAAAACTCACCTCCTGTTAAATTTATTCCCTTTCGTCTTGCTCATTCAGTAAAAGACTTTCTTATAGTGTGCCTGACACTACAATTAGAGCCTTGCGATGAACCGTATGGTCAGTTTCAAGTTCAGTGGTAAGACATATGAAGTTGAAACGTAAGGTCAGTTTAATTACCGGAGGAGGCGCTGGAATTGGTCGTGCGACAGCCCAATTGTTTGCCCAGGAAGGGGCAAAGGTGGTTGCCATTGATCGAAATGCTGACGCGGTTGAAGAAACTCGATCGCTGATTGAACAACAGGGTGGCATCTGCCATGCCGTTGTGGTGGATGTTAGCAAGGAGGAACAGGTTCGAGAAGCGATCGCGACAACAGTAGAAATTTTTGGTGCAATTGATATTCTTTGCAATAACGCAGGCATCTCAAGACTAAAGCGCATTACTGAGATGACAGAAGCGGAGTGGGACACCATTTTAGGAATCAATCTTAAAGGCGTGTTCTTCAACTGCAAACATGCCATTCCCTACATGGTGCAGCAGGGAGGCGGTGTTATTGTCAACATTGCGTCTGAGTTAGCGATTATGGCTCAACCGCTTTATGGTGCCTACAGTGCCTCTAAAGGGGGTGTGCTTGCCCTGACGCGATCGCTGGCATTGAGTGGGTCGATAAAGGCATTCGTGTTAATGCCATTTGTCCGGGTCCTGTACAAACATCTTTACTGCAAGCTGAATTCGATGTTGCAAACCAGCCTGAATCTGAATTAGCGGCTGTTATCCGCTCAATTCCAGCCGGACGCTTGGGGACACCAGAGGATATTGCCCAAGCCATTCTATTTTTGCCAGCGAAGACTCGCAATTCATTCACGGAGCCACGCTCACAGTAGACGGTGGCAGAACAATTTTCTAATCTCGTTTCTAATTTCTCAGACCGTGTAAACCATTCATCAATCCGGGAGTTTAGCGATATGGCTCGTTCGTCTCGCTCACAGTTCCCTATGTCTCGCCGTTCGTTTCTGTATATCTCCAGTGCTGCGATCGCCACCTTGTTGGCAACGAGCTGCCGCCGACAGCCTCCCGATCAGGCAAATGCGGCTCAACAGCCTTTGCACCTGGGGTTTAACCTTTGGGCAGGCTATCTGCCGTTTCAAGTTGCCCAAGAAAAAGGGTTTTTCCAAGCCAATGGGTTAAATGCAGAGATTACCTGGTTTCCTGCCCTTGGCGATCAAATCACTGCTTTTAATGCCGGAAAAGTGGATGTAGCTGGAAACCACTATTGCTGATTTCCTCACGGGCGTTAGCAATGGGGTGAAAGCCAAAGCAGTTTTGCAAATGGATACCTCATTGGGCGCAGACGCGATCGTGGTCTCTCCCTCGATTCAGTCCTTGCAAGACTTCGCGGGTAAAAATGCATCCGTTGAAGTTGGCACTGTAGAGCATTTATTGTTTTTACAGGCGTTGAAAAAGTCAGGTTTACCGGAAAATGCAGTCCAGGTAACTAATCAAGCCTCCGATGCTGCGATTACAGCGCTGATAGCTGGCAAGACTCAAATTGCTGCATCCTATGAACCATTCATCAGTCAAGCCCTGTCGAGCGGTAAAGGAAACGTTATTTTCTCCAGTAAGGATGTTCCGGGTTTAATTGCTGATTTGTTAATTGTGCGCCAAGAAGTGCTGGATCAGCGTCCAGATGTCGTTCAGAAGCTTGTCAAGGTGTGGTATCAAACGCTTGATTATCGTCAGAAGAACCTGGACACGGCACTGGCGATCGAAGCGAAGCAAGCCGGATCATCTGTGGATGAACTGAGAAAAATTGGTCAAGGAGTGAAATGGCAAACACCGCAAGAATCTACTAAAAACTTTCAGGCTGGACAAACGACAGAATCGGTTGTGCGTGCAGGCGAAATCATTACTGAATTTCTGTTGGACAAGAAAATGATGACAACGAAGCCGCCATCCATGACCGCGCTCATTGATACTCAATTTCTCAGCCAACATATCGCCAGTAAATAAGTTAAAGGAGGAAATAGCAATGGCAGGTATCCGAGAACTCGAAATTCGTCATCTCTACAAAAGTTTTCCAGCTCGCAAAGGCTCTCTGCTCGTCCTGGAAGACATCAATATGAGAGTGTGCCGCAATGAATTTGTGTGCGTTGTCGGGGCATCTGGATCAGGGAAGTCCACGTTGTTAAACATTATTGCTGGACTGGATGAGCAAACATCGGGCGAAGTGCTATTAGAAGGGCATCCCGTTGATCAGCCCGGAGCCGATCGCGGCATGGTATTCCAAAACTACACGCTATATCCCTGGCTCACTGTAGCTCAGAATATTGAGTTTGGCTTGAAACGACGTAAACTGCCTGCACCTGAGCGCAACGATCGCGTTCGGTACTACATGGAAATTGTCGGTTTGACTCGCTTTGCCGATGCTTTACCCAAAACCCTATCGGGCGGTATGAAGCAACGAGCCGCGATCGCCCGCGCGTTAGCTAATGAACCCGGTATTCTCCTGATGGATGAGCCGTTTGGAGCACTGGATGCCCAAACCAAAGAAATGCTTCAAGCGTTCATGCTGGATGTTTGGAAACGCACTCACACAACCATCTTGATGATTACCCATGATGTGGAAGAAGCTGTTTTCTTAGCTCAGCGAATCTATGTCTTTTCAAGCCGTCCAGGACAGGTTAAGGCAGAGGTCACAACCGGACTTCCCAGCGATCGCGATCTGTCTATCAAGCGCACAACTGTATTTCAACAGGAGCGCCAGGAAGTACTGGATCTCATTTGCAACGAAGCCCTACTTGCGCTGTCTTAAGTGATTGCTATTGGCATTAATGATTCCAGTCCTTTACCCATCTCAGCCATGAAAACAATCGTGAATGAACCAATCAATCAATCTAAACGAACAACCGATCAACGTCCACATCCGAATCGCAAGAAGCGACGGTCATTCTTCTGGCAAATTCGCACTCCAATTCCCTATCGGCTCTATTACTCAATGGTGGCATTATCGATTACGATTCCATTGCTTGCTTGGTCGTTACTAACGTATAGTGGCTTTGTTGAGCCGTTGTTCATGCCGACCCCAACTGCCGTGCTCAAGAGCGGTTATGATCTGTTGCAGAGCGGCAAACTGATTAATGATGTTTCGGTGAGTGTGAATCGAATTACCTGGGGATTTCTCATCTCTGCTGTTATCAGTATTCCAATTGGGCTATTAATTGGCACGTTCAAAAGCATTGAAGGATTACTAGAGCCGATCGCAGGTTTAATGCGCTATATGCCCGCAGCAGCCTTTATCCCCTTAATCATTCTCTGGATTGGCTTAGGGGAACCTTCAAAGATTGCCATTATCTTTCTGGGTAGTTTCTTCTACAACATTTTGATGATTGCTGATGCCGTCAAGTTTATTCCACTCGACTTGATTAAGACAGCTTACACGTTGGGAGCAACGCGCAGAGACGTGTTTTTCATGTTATCTTTCCGGCAACGCTACCTAATATCATCGATACGCTTCGCATCAACATTGCGGGAGCCTGGAATTTTGTGGTAGTTGCAGAATTAGTAGCAGCAAATTCTGGCTTAGGTTATCACATTTTGCTAGCTCAACGATATCTTAAAACCGATCAAATCTTTGTTGGCATTCTCTTGATTGGCTTAATTGGTTTAGCGATCGATTTTGCGTTCAAGCTGATCTTTCGTCTGGTAGTGCCCTGGGCAGTTGATCGAAACTAAGGCAGCCCTGTGTTCCATTTCAACAGACAATAGCCA
This sequence comes from Kovacikia ellensis JS3, assembly GCA_034541955.1. GTDB lineage: Bacteria > Cyanobacteriota > Cyanobacteriia > Leptolyngbyales > Leptolyngbyaceae > Kovacikia. The sequence goes on from JAVYJL010000004.1 coordinate 183,664, forward strand.
TTGTGCAACAGCCATTGTGCGATCGCGCCTCAATTTAACCTGATTCACCAACAGCGGCAGTAGGAGACAGTATGACAACGACCATTCATGAGATTGCTCCCGATCTTTATCGCCTTTCAACCTATGACTCCACAATTAATCTGCAATTCATTCAATTTCTAGTCAAGGATGATGAACCGCTTCTTTTTCACACCGGATTAAAATCCATGTTTACAAATGTGTGCGATGCCGTTGCTAAACTCATTGATCCATCTAATTTACGTTGGATTAGCTTTAGTCATTTTGAAGCGGATGAATGTGGTTCATTAAACCAGTGGCTTCATACTGCCCCCACGCGCAAGCCGTTTGCAGTGAAGTAGGGGCATTTGTGAGCCTGAATGACTTTGCGATTCGTGCCCCTAAAGCGATGCCACACGGTGAGATTTTATCCACAGGTAACTATCAATTCCAGTTTCAATACACACCGCAGGTGCCTCATGCCTGGGATGCTGGGATGCTGTTTGAGATGACACATCGCACCCTGTTTTGTTCTGACCTGATGCATCAGTTTGGTGAAGTTGAACCGCTAACAACATCGAGTTTGATTGAGCGTGCTCGTAAGACAATCGCCGATTACGAAGTTGGGCCTTACCCTAACTATATGCCATTCACCACACACTGATCGTATTTTGCGATCGCTTGCCGCGCTCAAACCTCAAACCCTTGCCGTAATGCATGGATCTTCATTTAGTGGAGATGGAGAACAAGCACTTTACCAGCTTTCTAGCATGACGCAGCAGGAGTTAGCACCAGTTTTAGCGGCAAAATCCTAAAGGCAGAGACCAAATTGTGGCAGAGTAAGTATCTGGACACATCAGCGAATAAGACCATCAGAACATCAAACGGACTACCAAACCGATGATGGGATTTCAAGCGTGTAATACCATGCCAGAAGCAGGGCTGAATCCTCAAGCCGAAGCGCGATCGTGGCAACGAATGCTAAACTTCTTTGCAGAAGCTGTGCGAGTTAGACAAGCAGCAAGTCAAGTAGGGTATCACCATGAATGCTGGTCATCAACATCAAACTAAACTTGCGTTAGTCACAGGTGGCAATAAAGGGATTGGCTTTGTGATTTGTCAGGGCTTACTGCAAGCTGACTTTGAGGTGATTTTGGCAGCACGATCGCTCGACAAAGCCAAACAAGCCATTGACAAACTGCAATCAACTCAAGTGCATCCACTGGTGTTGGATGTGGCTGACGATCTCTCCATTCGTAATGCGGTTGCAGAGGTGCAACGCAACTTCAATCAAATGGATATTTTGATCAACAATGCAGGTATCTATCCCGACGAAGGAGTCAATATTCTCACCATCGATCGTGACTTGCTCGATCGCACCATGCACACCAATGCCTTTGGTCCAATTCGGACAGCTCAAGCCTTTCTGCCGCTGTTAGAAGAAGCTCCTACGAGTCGCATCATTAATGTTTCTAGCAGCTATGGAGCGCTCAATGGCTTATCTGCCAGTGTACCGAGTTATTGCTTATCAAAACTGGCGCTGAATGGAGCGACGATTATGCTGGCAGAGGCGCTGCAATCAAAAGGCATTGCCGTATATGCCATGTGTCCCGGCTGGGTGCGAACGGATATGGGTGGCGCTGGCGCAACTCGATCGCCCGCACAAGGTGCCGATACCGCTATTTGGTTGGCAACAGAAGCATCACCGAAGCTGAGTGGGAAGTTTTTCCGCGATCGCCAGGAGATCTCTTATTGAGGGAAAAGCAGTAGGCTAGTTGATGGCGTTTTGTTTACAGGTGAATTCAAAGGTTTCATGGCTCTTATCTTTCAGCTAAGTTCAGCCTTAACGCGGTGTTCTTGTCTGGTCGGATAGTAAGTTACCGACGATACTAGAGATCATCCATTAGTTGACAACTTTGAGACAATCACGGGCAGAAAACCTACGCTGTGGAAGGAGTTTGCTTTGAAGCACCAAGATGAATTCCATTACTAACAAAAAGGAGAATCATGATGACTACAGAGGCAAAAGTTTGGTTGATCACAGGTAGTTCTACCGGATTTGGACGATCGCTTGCCGAAGCGGTGTTCAAGTATGGCGATCGCGTCATTGCCACCGCTCGCAAACCCGAACAACTTGATGATTTGGTTGCTCAACATCCCGATACTGTAAAAGCGATTCGCCTTGATGTTACTAATTCCCAAAAAGTTAGAGATGCGGTCGTGGCGGCGATCGCTCGATCGAGCCGAACACAGCATGGAAGCGTATCAAGGAACCGTTGGCAAGTTTCTGCAATTCCTCAACCAGATTGAAGGTACTCAACCGGGCGACCCAGACAAAGCGGCTCAGGCAATTATTCAAATCGTCAATGCTGAAAATCCACCGTTGCGATTGGTGTTAGGTCACTATGCCTACAGCAAGTTTCGGGAGAAAATCGCGTCACTTACAAAAGAACTGGATGAGTGGGACGCGATCGCCGCGAACACCAATTTTGAATTCACAGAAGCGTCTCACTAGGAATTCATGAACGATTAAGCTAAAAAAATTATCATGATTGCCAACAAAGCGATCGTCTGCAAACTAAGCCAGGTGATAAACAGCGGGATTGAGCGATGCAATTCAACTTGATGCAGCGGCAGTGGAATGGCATTTCCATCGATTATGGTTAGATGTTTGAGGCGGAGAGTTTGATGCGGCGATGCCACAGGAAGGAATCGCCGTCGCGTTTGCACCCCATGATCGTGTGGTTTGGTCGATGGATGGTGGCGATCGACAGACAACTGCAATGCCTCCGGGCAGCGTGTTTCTGTACGCTTCGCGTCGGTTTGTCTGGCATCAGCGCGAGAAACCCAGCGAGTGGATTCATATTACATTCGATCCGCAGTTGATCAGCCGCATAGCTGTAGAAAGCGGACTGCCAGCAGACACCCAACTCAATCACCGCGTGCTGTTTCTCGCTCCGACCATTCTGCACATTGCTCATCTACTGAAAGCCGAAGTGCTGAGTGGTGGACTTTCGGGCGATTTATTTGTGGAATCGCTGCGGAATGTACTACTCATTCATCTGCTGCGGCACTACAGTCAAGCGGCTTCCATCAAGACTGTTGAAACGCGCTTGAGTCTACCGCAAATGCATGCGGTCAAGACGTATATCGAAGATCATTTAGCCGAATCGTTGAGTATTGCAAATCTAGCAGCGATCGTGCCGATGAGTGAATTTCACTTTGCGCGCTCATTCAAAGCCGCAACGGGAGAAAGCCCCCACCGTTACGTGACGCAGCGTCGCATCGAACGCGCCAAGATATTTTTGTCAGTGACGCAGTTATCGGTAGCGGAGATTAGCGATCGGGTTGGGTTCTCGAATCAGAGCCACTTTACGGCTCAGTTTCGTAAACTGACAGGAACGACCCCTAGAGGCTACCGCACCAGTGTGTAATGCCTTACCTGAAGTTGAGCAAGATTTTGATAATTTTCAGCAAGAATCGGTCGTGAAGCTTTCTCAGGGTTTTTCTAGAGTATAGACGTTAACCGGATACCCATTCATAGAAACTAATGATGAAACGATTCAAGTTCTTATCCCGCTCTGCTCTATCCCGTCGTCAAATGCTAACAGTCGGAGTAATGGGAGCAGCGGGAGTGGCAGCCACGACGATCGCTCAGCAAGTTCAGGCAAACACAAAACGCCGATCGCCCCGAAACTGGAAAAGCCAATCCACAGGGCAAATTTGCCAATAAAGTGGTGCTGATTACAGGCGCAACCTCTGGCATTGGAGAAGGGACTGCCTATGCGTTTGTTCACGAAGGCGCGAAGGTGATGTTTTGTGGACGACGCGAGAATTTAGGGAAGCAGGTGGAAGCCAAAATTAAAGGCTTTGGCGGTGAGGCAACCTATATGCGGGCCGATGTTCGGCAAGAGGCGGATGTGAAAGCCTTTGTGGATGCCTGTGTGCAAAAATATGGGCGCATTGATATTGCCTTTAACAATGCTGGAATTTTTATGACACCAGCCGAAATTCACAAAATCCCACTCGACAACTTCGTAGATATTCTAACTACTAATACGGTTGGTGAGTTTTTGTGTTTGAAATACGAAATTCCACAGATGCGACAACAGGGTGGTGGCAACATTATCAACATGGCATCCGTTGCGGGTCATGTCGGCTTTAAGACAACCGCTCACTACAACGCCAGCAAACATGGCATTATTGGGTTGACCAAAGCCGCCGCTCTGGAAAATGCTGACTATAACATTCGCATTAATTCAATCTCTCCGCTTGCTGTAGATACGCCGCAACTGCGAGAATCCTTTGCTTTTCAAAAAATCACCTATGAGCAAGCGACGAAAGGCTTTGTGACGAAGCGAGTCATGACACCGCACGAAATGGCAGAGGCAGTAATGTTTCTTGCGTCCAATAGTGCAACCTCTGTTACGGGCATGGATCTCGATGTGACAGGCGGACAGCTTGCGGGTTAAGGAGATTGAAGCAATATGTTGCAACGTCGGCAATTAATGATCAGCAGCGGATTAATCGCAGCCTTCTTTGCTACTGCGACTAACACGATCGCGCAAACTCAAAAACCATCACCCGCAAAAACAATGGACGGAACAGAAATTATTAGTGTCGTCAACCGCATCGCCATCCTGTCTGATTTACGCGATTGGGCAGCCGTGCGTCAATGTTTTACTGATCAGGTTGATGTCGATTACACCTCCTTAGCAGGTGGAAAGCCCGAAACGATCGCGGCAGAGGCATTAGTCCAACGCTGGAAGACTGCCTTTGAAAGCACGTTCAAAACCACGCAACATCTACTGGGCAGTCATGTGATGACCCTTCAGGGTGATGCTGCCACCTGCCTATCACACTTTCAAGCGCGGCACGTTGCCCTTGATGCATCCAAAGGCGTATGGACATTGGGTGGGCACTACCACCATGATTTAGTCAAAACGTTGTCTGGCTGGCGCGTTCGTGGCATGAAGATGACCTGGACATGGGAGGAAGGATCACGCCCCTTCTAGTCAAGTTTGATTCGGTTCTATGTTAATCAAAGCTCTTAATCTGGACTAACTATGATTTCCAATCCCACCATCACAGCCGCTTTTGAAGACTGGCTGAAAGCACAAATTTTGCAACTGAGTGTAGACACGCTCAAGTCTAATGCAGTCACTTGTACTGCCTGTGGCGAAGTCTTAGGCACTTACATCATTGATTACAAAGGCGTTGGCGAAGCCTCTCGGAACGAAACTCGCTTCCGTCTCTCACTCGAACAAGCCTACGCCTTTCTTAAATTCATTCAAGAGAATTAGCCATGCACTACAAACTACTTGGCAACAGCGGTTTACGAGTTTTGGAATTGTGTCTTGGCACCATGACCTTTGGCGAAGATTGGGGCTGGGGCGCATCGCTAGATGAATGCAAAACCATCTACACAGCCTTTCGGGAAGCAGGCGGTAACTTCATCGACACTGCCAATATTTACACCAACGGCACCAGTGAGAAATATGTGGATGAATTGATGGCTTCGGAACGAGAGGCGATCGTCGTTGCCACGAAATATTCCAACGGGATGCCGAGCAACGATCCAAATGGGGCAGGTAATCACCGCAAGCGCATGGTGCAATCGGTGGAAGCCAGCCTGAAGCGGCTGAATACTGATTATATTGATCTGCTGTGGGTGCATTCCTGGGACTTCACCACACCGCCCGAAGAAGTGATGCGATTCGTTCGATGATCTAGTGCGTCAAGGCAAAGTGCTGTACATTGGCATTTCTGACGCGCCTGCCTGGGTGGTAGCACAGTGCAACACGATCGCCCATTTACGCGGCTGGACACCGTTTATTGGGCTACAAATTGAGTACAGTCTGCTGCAACGCACGGTAGAACGAGAACTGCTGCCAATGGCACGATCGCTGGATATTGGGATTACTGCCTGGTCGCCGTTAGCCAATGGTTGGCTGACTGGAAAATACACTCACGAGACTGGTAGTGACGAATCTAAACGACTGGATAACGAGGGCATGTCTGCCTTTGTGCAGCAGAGCGATCGCAACCACACGATCGCCCGTGCAGTGGATGACGTGGCCTCTCAAATTGGCTGTAGTTCAGCTCAGGTGGCTCTGGCTTGGCTGCTGCATCAAGGCACCATTCCGATTGTCGGTGCTCGCAAAGCCGCCCAGGTAAAAGACAATCTCGACTGTGTGAACGTAAAATTAGCCGATGAACAACTCGCTCAACTTGATCAGGTGAGTCAAATTGAACTCGGCTTTCCCCATGATTTTTCAATCAGGAAATGCCGCAATCCTTTATTTTTGGTGGGCAATTCAAGGCGATCGACAATCACCGTTACACGCAAATTCGTTAGCAATCAAGCCGTGAGCAGAAGCTGTTCACTTTAAAGGAAACTGTCATGTTGGCACATCGGGAGGACTAAGAATGAAGCTAGGTTTTTGGGGCAGTGGAAATATGGCGCGAGTCCTTGAAGGTGCCTGGTCAGTAGCAGGGCATCAAGTCGTTTTTGGTTCGCGTAGTGCTGAAAAGTCTCGTGATGTCGCTGCGGAAATTGGCTTTACCGCAACGGGTGGGACAAACGATGAAGTTGCCGAATCCTGTGAAGTCATTGTCAGTACTGTGCGTGCTGTTCCTTCCAGTTTACTAGCGACAACTTCAGCATTGGCAGGCAAAGTCATCATCGACTTAAACAATCGAGATTTTCCGCGTGAGTATCAGCCTGAAGAATTTCTCAATTCCCTAGCCGAAGCAACTCAGAAAGATGTCCCCGCTGCCAGGGTCGTGAAAGCATTGAATAACCAGGCAATGGAGGTTTTCAACAGTGATGCGGCAGCACTGAGAGAGGCAGGTGTGCAAGCTTTTATGGCTGGAGATGACCATGAAGCGAAACAAGTCACGGCTAAATTGCTCAACGATATTGGGCTGAAGCCCGTCGATTTTGGTCCGTTATCGAATGCATGGCTCTTAGAACTGCAAGCAGACATTCTTAGAACGTATATGTTTGCAACTGGAAATGCGCTCGTCACACCGGGTTTTATTGAGGCTCCTCGTGCTGAACCAAGATTTGGAGAGCGTCGCAAAGGGACGTATTGAAATGCCTAAAAACCGGGCTGGAGCAGACTAATCACTACCCCTGAAGTAAAAGATGCCCTTATTTGACGCAAGCAGACATTATCCACTCGTCGAGATGGATTGGAACCCCGATATGGCTCAACAAGCGATCGCTGCGATCGTCCACGAAACTATCGCTCAACTGCAAACTGCGCCGTTGTTATCTGGTCATCCAATGGATGATCAGGCGTTTGGCAGCGATCTGTATCTTGGTAAAGCGGGTGTGCTGTGGGCGATCGATTATTTGCAAACGGTTGGGGCAGTTGATTCCACCTTTGATATTGCAGCTCATCTCGATGCAGCACTGGCACAAAATCGGCAGCGTTATCCCAAAGTCAGTCCCTATCCAGCACAAGCGTCTTATCTGTTTGGGGAATTGCCGCTGCTGCTATTGCAGTATAAACGCAACCCTTCTGAGGACACAGCAAATGAAATTCTGCGATTGATTCACAAGAATGATTCCCAGCCGATTCGAGAGTTGATGTGGGGCATCGCAGGTTCGATGCTAACGGCTTACTTTATGTATCAATGGACGCAGGAATCAAGATGGCAAGCAGCCTTTAAATTGCAAGCAGGGTTACTCCTAAGCGAATGGCAATCGGTTGGTGAAGCTGGGTATTTATGGATGATTGATTTGTACGGTAGTCAGCAGCACTGGCTGGGACCTGTACACGGCTTTGCCAGTAACTTAACGCCATTGCTGATTGGACAATCCTTATTAACCGATGAAGAATTTCAAGCTATTTCAACCAAAGCGATGAGCACTCTGGTTCAGACTGCAGTGACGGAGGATGGCAAAGCAAATTGGGCCGAAGTTTATGACGCAGCACATCCTGATCAAACTCGAGGTCTGGTGCAGTACTGTCATGGCGCACCTGGAATGGTGACAGCTTTAGCCATGCTACCGAAAGGGATCAATGAGTCATTCGATCGCATCTTAGAGCAGGGTGGAGAACTGACCTGGCAAGCAGGTCCATTGAGGAAAGGGTCAAATCTGTGTCACGGCACTGGGGGCAATGGCTATGCCTTGCTCAAACTCTTCGTCCGAACCGGAAATCAGATGTGGCTCGATCGCGCTAGAGTGTTTGCCATGCACGCGATCGAACAGTACCGTTTGTCGCAGCAACTTTATCGGCAGTTGCGTTATCCGCTCTGGACAGGAGACCTCGGTCTAGCCATTTATCTGTGGGACTGCCTGCAAGCACAAGCGAAGTTTCCCACGATCGACCTGTTCTAGCGCGGTCTGTTCAGACTAAGGGCAATTCATAGTGCTGACGAGTATCGATCGCCAGTTGGGGTATCGCTTCTGGAGACAGCTTAATGGTTAGATGGGTTTGCCCGCGATCGCATCCCAACAGTATGGATAACCGATGGCAATCGGCGCTAATCCGCTGCTTGAGCTGGGACAATTCTTCTGCGTAATCAGGCAACATTGATGGTAGAGGATCGGTCGCAGGGGTTGGATTGGCAATATTATGCCACTGAGATGATTGCGGCTGGGATGATGGATGCCGATGAGAGGCTGCTGTGTAGTCGTCCGGTGCTAAGTTGAGGTCGAATGCATCAAAAAAGATCTTCAGAGTGCGGCGATCGACGCCCGTTTCACGACTCAGAATGCGGTTGATTGTGCGTGGGTCAAGCAGCGTTTTCTCGCTCAATGCTTCAAAGGTGCGGCGATCGCCAAACTCGGTATACACGACTTCGGCTTGCAGCAACCGTTGCCAGCCCTGTTCAGTGAGAATTACGCCCCGACGACGCGACCTGGTTACTGGAGGCTTGTCTAACTCTGGAGTCGATATCGATCTGCGTATGGTTTCTTCAGGTTGGCACTCTGCTATTGTCGTGAACTTGGGCGATCGCTCTGGCTGATGGACTGGATAATTCATCAGGCTCAAGGGGCTAATCTGCTTGTGGAAGCGATCGGATGAATACATAAGGTTGACCTCAACGGCGAGAGGGACTCAGGTATGCCATTTACTTTACGGTTGACCTCAAGATTTGCCTACTGGCTTGTAACTGGGAATCTCAACCCCTTTCAAGCAAGGTAAACACTAGACTTAAGTCCAGGTTGAATGCCTGACTGCCGACGAGTTCCTGGCGATCGCGGCGATCGTGCGCTCCTTGATGCTGGTAAAACGGACAATTTTTAGTCATCATGAGAAGGGTGATCGCCTTTAAGATGCCTCTGTTTTATGTCAGACCCGCTTGATGGTTCTTCCAGCCAGAGCAACGCTCCACAGCCACTGTCGTTGGTGGAGGCGATCGCCCTGCGAGAGCAAATTGCCCGTCTGGAGTGTGAAAAAGCGACGCTTCAGGCTGAACTCGATCGCTGTCGGTCTGAGACTGAGCCGTTAAAAACAAGCGATCGCACTCAACAAGCCCTATTGCAAGCAGAACAGGAGCGGGTTGCTCAACTGACTGCTGTTAACAAAGCCCTCCAACAGCGCGATCGCATTCTAGAAGCGACGGCTCAAGCCACTAATGCCCTACTGAAGATCGCGCCGTTAGATACCGCCATCCACACTGCCTTGCAAATTCTGGGTGAAGCGCTGGAGACCGATCGCGTCAATCTCATCGAGAATTTTGCCCTCCCTTCTGACTCAACTTTTCCTGGCTGGCAGATTTTGCACGAATGGGATGCACCCGGTATCGTGCATCAACCGAGTGACCCAGATGCCGCTCAAGGCAGCTATGAGGAGATTCAGGAGTTTTATGAGCAATTTCAACAAGGACAACCTGTCAGCTATCGGATTGAAGATGCGCCAGAGCCGTTTCGCAGCGAACAGATGGCAATTGGTGTGAAGTCAACGCAAATCGTGCCGATTCAGGTTGAGGGTCAGTGGTGGGGCTTGCTGGGATTCGATGACTGTCGGGAAGCAAAGGAGCGGAGTGCGGCGGAACTGGCGGTACTGAAAATTGCGGCTGATTGTGTAGGCAGTGCGATTCAGCGCGATCGCACTCAGCAAGCCCTATTGCAAGCGGAACAAGAACGCGCCGCAGAACTGGCAAAAGCGAATGAGGCAATGCGTCGGGCTGTAAGTCGTCTTGCCGTTGAACCGAATCTTGACAGTTTTCTGGGTTTTTTGCTCTACGAGATTGCCACTCAACTAAATACTGATACGGCAGTCATCACTCCCTATGATCCCAGTACCGCTCAGATGTGGATAGCGGCTCTTTTCAGCAATGGTAAACTTACCCCGCTCGATCCGATGACTCCAGCGTTGCCACGCCCAGATGCTCTTTTTCTAAATCGTTTACTCAATGCAGAAGGATTCTGTGTTTTCGATGTAGAAGAGGATGCTGACCTCTTCTGGACTGGTGCAGTGGAGTTTCTGCGAACTCGTGGAAAGCGAAAATCTGTTGCATTCGCCATTCGTCTGGACGATCGATTCTTTGGTCAAATCAGCCTTGCCTACGAGACTCTACCTCACTTCAATCTTGAGCAGACAGCGCTAGTGCAGGCGCTGAGTACCCAGGCAGCTTTAGCCATTCAACTGACGCGACTAGCAGAAGAAGCCAAACAAGCCGCGATTGCCCGTGAACAGGAAAAAGCCGCGCAAGAACGGGCTACGGAACTAGCGAGGGCAAATGATGCACTACGACGAGGCGTTGAGCGTTTAGTTGCATCAGGTACGCTGGACGCGGCACTTGATGCCTTTCTACTAGAGGCGCTATCCGTAGCAGAAGCGGCATCGGGTGCAGTGATGGAACGGGGCATTGGACATGAATTCATCATGCGGGCACTCGCTCAAGATGGGGAACTTGTGAAACCGTTTGACCCCCATTCTACAGAAGACCTCTATCGAGTAAGAACTGCCAGGGATTCAACGGGTGTGATGCGCCGCACTGCTGCCGGTGAGATTGTCGTTTTTCCAGTGGATGACAACTTAGAAGCCTGGTTTCCTGAAGCTGCCGCCTATCATCGCAGTCGAGGACATCAGATGATTTGGCACTTTCCGTTCCAAGTCGGTGGTGATGTCGTGGGCTACTTGGGACTGGCATTCCGCGAGTCGCGATCGCCCAGTGAGGTGTTGCGGGAGACCGTTCAAGCCCTAGCCCATCAAGCCTCGCTGGCATTAGAAACACAGCGACTGGCAGAACAGGCAAAACAAGCCGCGATCGCCCGTGAGCAAGAAAAAGCCGCCCAAGCACGCGCCGACGAACTGGCAAAGGCAAATGATGCTCTCCAGCGCAGCCTCAACCAACTATCAAGTGATCGTAGCTTAGAGTCTTTTCTCGCACGGGTTCTGCAAGAAGCGATTCAACTGCTGGATGGAGCCTCTGCCCAGCTTTTTCTCTACGATGCTCAAACCCACACAATTTCCCCTTCTTTAGGAGTGGATACACAGGGTGTGAGTCACCCCGAACCTGGATTAGTGAGCAAACTTCCCATCGCTGAGCCTGTTCCGGCAGACATTACAAGTGCTTGGCAACGGATGCTGACGCAACGACATCCCATCTTTTTCCCTCTAGATGATCCTGACCACTGGCCTGGTGCGATCGAATTTCATCGTAGCCGAGGCGAAAAAGGATCATGCTGCACGGCATTGATGTTGGGTGATCAGCCACTGGGATTTTTAGGGTTGACTTTTCGCGATCGCACCGAATTCAAAGAATCAGAATTTGCCTTTTTCCAAGCATTAGCCCAGCAAGCAACCCTGGCAATTCAACTAACGCGATTGGCAGAAGAAGCGAAACAAGCGGCGTTAGCGAAGCTTAACGAAGTTATCGCCCGTGAACAAGAGCAAGCCGCCCAAGAACGCGCCGCAGAACTGGCGGTGATCAATGAAGAACTCAAACAGCGCGATCGCCTACTTTCTATCGTCGCTCAAATCACCAAAGACTTGCTCGAAGTTGATGAGATTGATATCGCCATTCCTGCGGCGTTGCAAGCAGTTGGTGAAGTGGCAGAGATGAGCCGCGTGCTCCTGGTGATTGAATCTCAAGACCCTGATACACAAACGCTGCATCACCACATTGTTTATGAATGGGTAGCAGAAGGCATTCAGCCAGCGTTGGGTTTAGTTGCAACTAATAACGCCACCTTTCACAGTTTGGTTGAGGTGCTGCATCAGGGACAGTCCTGGTGGGGACTGGTTGCCGATTTGCCAGACGTGACCCGACTAGAGTTTGAAGCGCTCAATATTCTCTCAACGGGTGTCGTGCCAATCTTTTTTGAGGGCGTTACATTGGCTGCGTTGCCCTTGATGATTGTGTCAACATCCGTCAGTGGAGTCAACAAGAAATTGATGTACTCCAGGCAGCCGCCGAAAGCATCGGAGCCGCCCTGCACCGCAAACAGTTGGTCGATCGCCTGATTGAAGAACAAATTCAGGCAGAACAGGCACGCGCCGCCGAACTGGTGAAAGCAAATATGGCACTGCAAAACTGCGTCGATCGACTGGCAGGGCAACTCAACCCCAAAAGCTTTATGGATCACGTTTTACTGGAAGCGGCAGATCAGGTTAACGCCCATGCCGCCGCGCTGTTTCTCTACAACGATGCCGAAACTCAATCCATGCAGAGCTTTGTCAAGAATGGACAGGTGCACTCGATCACCACCCATCCAGACCTGGCACTGTTTAGAACCCCTGTACCCAGAGATCCCGTTCCTCTGTGGGACTATGCCTTGGCGCGAAACGAAGCGGTGTTCTTCAACCTTAACAACGAGCGAGTGTGCAGTCGGTTTCAGTGGCACCGCAGCCAGGGACATCAATCGATCGTGCGCGTGCCGTTGATGCTGGGGCTGCATCTGCTCGGCTTTATCGGCTTTTGCTTTCAGGAGGCGCGATCGCGCTTGCCTTCCAACATTGAACTCGTCATGACCCTGGCGCAGCAAGTCGCCGTAGCCCTGCACCTGGCGCAGCTAGCCGAGCAAAATCGACACGCCATTCTCACCGAAGAGCGCAACCGATTGGCAGGTGAAATTCACGATACATTGGCGCAAGCCTTTAACGGCATCTTGATTCAGCTTGGTGTTGCCAAACGCATTCAAGACCCCGAAGAAGTACAAAAGATTCTCGATCGCGCCAGCAACCTGGCTCAAACTGGCTTGGCAGAGGCACGTCGCTCTGTCTGGGCGCTCTATGACGGCGGCACTCAATACACCGATCTGGCACGAGCACTCACAACCAGCGTCGAACAACTGACAGACGGCAGCACCGCACGCACTGTACTCAACCTGCAAGAGGCAACCTGCAACCTGCCTGCGATCGTCACCACAAACCTGCTGCGAATTGGTCAAGAAGCCCTACACAACGCCCTCAAACATGCCCAAGCCACTACCATTTGGATCGACCTCGATTGTGACACTGAAGCCGTGAGCTTGAGTGTGCGCGACAATGGACGGGGCTTTACCGTGCCTGCCAGCGCCAGTCGTGTCAGCGATGGTTTTGGGCTGATGGGTATGCACCAACGAGCCGAACGGATTGGCGCTCAACTGACGATCGCCACTCAGCCTGGGCAAGGAACCGAAGTGATTGTATCTGCCCCCTTGTCCGTCAGCAGAGGCAACGATGACCTATGAGCCAAGCTAACATCCGCGTCTTGATCGCTGACGATCATCCCATCGTTCGCAACGGCATGATGCTGTTGATCAAATACGAACCGGGGATAGAAACCGTTGCCGAAGCCAGCAATGGACTGGAAGCCGTCCAGCTTTTTCGTCAGCACCAGCCCGATGTGACGCTGATGGATCTGAGAATGCCAGAGCTAAGCGGCGTGCAGGCTATTAGCACGATTCGCGACGAGTTTCCTCATGCCGTAATTATTGTGTTGACCACCTACGATGGCGATGAAGAAATCTACCAGGGTTTGCAAGCTGGAGCTAAAGGCTATCTACTCAAGGATGCACCGCTCGATCAAGTGCTGGAAGCGATTCGCATTGTGCATGCGGGACAAAATTACATCCCTCCCGAAGTGGGAGCCAAACTTGTAGAGCGCATGAGTCGCCCGCAACTGAGCGATCGCGAACGAGACGTGCTGGCACTGATGGTGAAGGGTAAAGCCAACCAGGATATTGCTAACACCCTTTACATTAGCGAGGGCACAGTCAAATTCCACATCAGCAGCATTCTGAGAAAATTGCAGGTGAGCGATCGCACTCAAGCAGTGCTCATCGCCCTCAAGCGCGGTATGACAAGGCTATGAGCAGTGACTCCTGCTTTATTCAGATGGCGGCACTTCTTGTCTGAAATCACAGCGATCGCGTCACGCTCAAGCAAGGAAACCTGGCTGCTTTAAATAGCGATTCTTAATGGCATCCACGGCCCAGTAAGCAAGTGCACCCACTGTGCCGGTTGGATTGTATCCAGTGTTTTGTGGAAAAACTGTTGACCCCACAATGAATAAATTGTGGACATCCCAACTTTGTAGATAACGATTAACAGCACTAGTTTTAGGATCAGTCCCCATCGCCGTACCACCCGTGTTGTGGGTCGTTTGATACTTTGTGATATCGTAGTGACCCGTTCTCCGAAGTGGCAACACCTGTTTTGCACCCATTGCTTGTGCGATCTCAAGAGCTTTATCGGTAATGTAGTCTGACATTTTATGCTCGTTCTCGGTGAAATCAAACGTCAGCCGCAGGAGTGGAAATCCCCACGCATCTTTGTAGGTTGGATCAAGGTCGAGGTAGTTGCCACGATACGATTGGCAGGCAGCATGAATATTCAATCCGGTTGCACTTTGATAAGACTCCACAACTGCTTTTTTCCAGCCGCTGCCCCAGGCAGGCGTGCGAGGCGGTGTGGGACGGTAGCTAATGGGCATTCCTCCAGCAATAAACGAACCAATAAAGCCACCGCCGATAAATCCCAATTTACTGTGATCAAAGTTGTCGCCATTGAAGTCATCGATCACAGTCGCTGTCCCGCCTGCAGCAACATAGGGATTGAGGGTTTTGTTGTCGAAAAAGGCGATCGCATTGGACAGCGTTTGATAGGCATAGTTTCGCCCAATTACGCCTTCACCTGTTTTAGGATTATAGGGCTTGCCGATACCCGACAGCAGCATGATGCGGGCATTATTGTAGGCAAACGCAGTCAGAAACACCAGCTTTGCTGGTTGCTCAACTTCACGACCCGCAGCATCGATGTAAGTCACGCTGGTGGTTCTCTGTCGCGCTTGATCAAGATTGACTCGAACGACATAGGCGTTTGTCCGCAACTCAAAGGTCTTGCTCGTGAGCAGTGCGGGCAGAATCGTGGTGACTGCACTCGCTTTAGCACTATAAGTGCAGGCAAAGTTAGTGCAGTGACCACAGATGCGACATTCTCCTAGCTCTACACCGTAGGGATTTTTGTACGCCCGACTGCTGTTAGACACTGGCACTGGAAACGGAGAGTATCCTAACGACTTCGCTGCTTTTGCAAACAGTTCGCCAGCGTACGTGCGCGGTAAGGCTGGATTAGCATATTCCCGCGATCGTACTCCTTCAAACGGATTGCCACCCGCTTGAATTTTGCCCTTCAAATTTCCCGCTTTACCACTGGTGCCTGCAACTGCCTCGAATTTGTCGTAGTAGGGTTCCAATTCTTCATAGGTAACGCCCCAATCCTGAATCGTCATTCCCTCTGGCATGAAATTGCTGCCGTAGCGATCGCGAATGTGACTGTGGAGACTTAAATCTGAGGGTAAGTTGCGAAACGTGTGACCGCTCCAAGTCACGCCCGATCCACCCGTGCCCGACCCCGGATTAAATGAACCAATTTGACGCATTGGTAGAGCGATTTCGGTAGAACTATTACGGAAGGTGATTGTTTCCCGCGACAAATCCATTGCGAGAGCGTTGCGAATGTTAAAGGGCAACTCGTCAAACATGCGCGGTGTGCTAAACGTTTCTGACTGAGTGCGAAGCGCACCCCGCTCTAATCCCACAACCGTTAATCCGGCATCAGATAATTCCTTTGCCACAATGCTGCCAGCCCAGCCCATTCCTACAATTACAACATCAACGGGTTGTTTCTGAATCGTCATAATTCCTCTATTTTGAGTTAGCTAAAGTTGCTGGCATTGCTGATTCCCAGAGCGACAGGGCTGGATGTTTGGCACTTCTTTCCCCATCATCTTGGTTTCAGCAACGCAAATTTAACCACGAGTCGCTCGTTGGGGTTGCTGCATTGCTTGTGCTAAGTCGATTGGTGCACGAACGACACGCTCTGACTTACCAACTTCATCCCGAAAGTCGGCATGAGCACCCGGAAATCCGAGCATTTTCCAACTTGCCATGTCTCGATTGCCGCCATAAATTGGGTCTGCAAAATAGCCTTCGATCGTATTTTGCAGCAGCATTCCGAAAAACAAAGGAGCCGATAGATTCGCTAGCGTGATTTCTCCTTTTTCCAACCCAGTTAAGACCTTGATTTGATAACTCGTTCCCAGTTGTCCAAACACCTTTCCACCAAAACTAGCGCGACAGTAATAATCCACATCAGCAATTCCAATCCGGTATATTTCTCTCGGTCGCAACGGCAGTTGGTAGCCTTGCTGCGGCGTTCCTTGCTGAAAAGGACCTTCGAGATATAGGTATTCACCATTACCAAAGCTACTGGTGAGCTGACGATCGATGTAAACTGCAACATTCAACTCCAAGGCTCCCGGTCTCACACTGTCTTTGGGAATGAGTTGATCGATCGCGGCTTCAATAAACGCGGCTTCGGATTTCGTAAAGAATGTGTAATTGGTTGGCTGCAAGGAAATTGCGCCACAGTCACTTCAAGCAACTCAGGTGTTGCTGTTGCAGCGGATTGAGGCGGTTGTGCTAGAAGGTGAGCGGGTGCAGTTGCGGCTCCGGCAAGTCCGGCTCCGGTTAAACCTGCATACTTCACAAACAAACGGCGCGATACTTTTTTGGGCATATCCATCTCCAATTAATAATCAAGCAATGAGTTAGAAGTTGAAACTTGCGCGAATCACACCCACATACTGAGTTGCGTTACTGCTATTCTCAGGATTTGTAACGAGCCAAAACCCCGGAGTGATCGAGATGAAATCATTCACCTGAAAGCGATAGAACGCTTCGATGTGAAGCGAAGTAGCCGATCGACGAATATCACCGCGAGTAACATGGGGCGGCAACCCAATTAAAAGACCGGGCAAATTGCCTTTGCCACCAACATCAGGAAAGGTAAACGCGATCGCGCCATACCAGAGGTCAGCGCTGCTTCCTTTTTCTACTTGCCGAACCAGGCTGCCACCTTGACCATCAGAAAGTTGACTCAACCCAGAGCTTTCTGCTTCAGCGCGTGTATACCCCACCCAACCATGAGCTTGAAGCTTGGGCGTGAATTGATGGAAGCCTTGAATTGAAAGGGTGTTGCCAGAAGTTGCGATCGCATTTCCAAACGGTTGTGATGCCAAAAGGCTGCCCACACTTCCGGTCAGGTCAACCCGTCCACCTGGCGCATACAGCCGAGAGTATGCAATCCCAACTGCACCCCGCTTGTGAGTGTAAACAAATTGAGCCAGGGCATTAAAACCACCATTGAAGAAGTTTCCATTTTTCTGAATTGGACTGGATGGAGTTCCCGCTAGATAGCCTAATGTCAGCTTTAAGTCAGGTGTGACATTCCAGTTTACGCCAATGCCGCCACCGTTTTGACGGTACAGTGAGCTATATTCTCCAAAGCGTGAAGGCACTCCGCGACTGTCATCGGCGATCGTAGGGGTGTAACGGTATCGGTAATGTCGGTGTAACCTTCGCCCGTCGTGCCAATGGCAATTGAAACAGTCCCGATTGGAAACCGATACAGCAAATGTGGAAGCACAACCTGTCCGTTGGTGTTGCGGTCAAAGTTTAGCCGTGTCATATTTGTGCCTGTTACAGCCAAGCTGGAGCCAAAATTACCACTTTCTAAGCGAACGCGAAGCAAGTCTTTACCAGTAAAACTTGTTTCAAGATTGAGCCGTGTGCGGTAGGCAAAGCTGGCATTCAATTGATTAGATTGTGCACCAACGCGATCGCCGAACGTGTCCGTTGCTGCCAAAATTATTTGTCCATGTAGCTTTGTTGTCGTTGAGAATGACTGGGCTTCTACCGTTGTCGATCGAGCTTCTAAAGCGTCAACCTGACTGCGTAGGGTTGCAAGTTCTGTAGCAAATGCCTCCTGTAGCTTTTGTAAGGTTGCAAGATCAGCTTGCGTTACCGATGTTCCTCTAGAGGCAATCAGTTGATTAATCTGATTCAAACAGGCATTTAAGCCTGATGCGAACTCATAGCGGCTGAGGGTAAGGTTTCCTCGGTAAGTACCGTTGGAAGATCCGCTTAAGCACCCATATCGCTCAGCCAACAATTGCAGTGCCTGAAATACCCAATCACTCGATCGTACCTCTGATAACTGAGAAACCAATGTCAAACTATCCATTGCTTCATCGGTTGCGATCGCAGCTTTCAAGTACACTAAACACGTAATTAGCATTGTTGAACTAACTAATAACAGCTTGCGAACAAACATCAGCTCTCTACGTGACGTTGAGATGAGTGTCACCTGTTCCTTAGCTTTCTGCTAAACACAATTCACCTGTTAACCAAGAACTTATAGTCATGTTTTAAGATAGGATCTAATACCAATTTATTCAAAGAATGAAAGTTGCAGATGGGGTGTAGGGCGAAGCCCCAGCCAGGGGTTCCACCCTGCACTCCGGCCCTAATCCGCCCTGTTCGCTATTTAAATTGGTATAAACATAGCTAGAGTACAAAATAGATCAATGACAAGCACACAGACACGATCACGCTTCTGCAATTGAGGCCAGCGATCGTGCCTTGTATCGTGTGTTATCAGGTTCCTTTACAAGCAGTAGAAGAACAGTGCAGTAGTAAATTATATTGCGGTTTTAACTTTGCCAGGTGAATACCACTCGCCGCGCAGCAGCGAAGCATCAACGTAGATATATTGATAGTCGCGCCGTATAAATTTCCATCCATCTGTTGTCTTAATCAACTCGTCTTGGTACACAGCGTGGTTGAAATATCCCTGATCGAGTGCATCGGGTTGTCCAAATTCAGTCACTCCCCAACGGGCAGAAGCGTGATCTCCTTTCAGATCAATCACCCCTTCATGCAATGCTTGAAAGAAGGCTTTTTCGCGCGTCAAGAGTTCCCTTAGTTTGGCAACAATACGATCGACACCTTCAACCTGCATCGAAATCGGTTCACTTATCGTCCAAACCGCATCTTTCGTCCACAAACTCCCGAAGGTACCGAAATCTTGCCAAACCACTGCATCTGTCCAACGAGCGGTAAGATTACGAATTTCTTCGCGCGCCACGAGTTCTTCAAAATCCATAATCATTCCTCCTGATTCGTTCACTTCTTGATAAGTTGCGACTACTGGCGGAGACAAACTATTTGATGGTTCAGCCCGCCTTAGAAACCAGCACAGCAAATACCGTACAAACAATAATCAAACAGCAGAGTACATTTTTGGTGGTATCGAAGCCAAATTGATCACAAGGCATCAATGGAGCAACACGCTCACCGTAACCGACATTCCTGGAGCAATCTGTGACTCATACCCCTTCATGCTTTCTGGATCAAACACAACCTTGACTGGAACTCGCTGCACAATCTTGGTGAAATTGCCCGTCGCATTATCGGGGGCAGGAGCGCAAACTTTGCGCCCGAAGCCGGAGATAGGCTGTCTACTCTGCCCTTAAAGGGATGATTGGGGAAGGAGTCGATTTTAATGTCCACTAATTGTCCTGGCTTCATTTTGCCAAGCTGGGTTTCCTTGAAATTAGCAACAATCCACTCCTGGTCTTGCACGACTGCCATCAAGGTTTGTCCCGATTGCAGCCGTTGCCCAACTTCCGCCGTTTTGTTGCCAATCAGACCGGCTGTAGGTGCCGTGATCCGAGTGTAAGACAACTGAAGCTGGGCATTTTTACCTGGGACTGAGCCTGGGCGATCGCAGCCAGTGCCGCCTGATATTGCCGCCGATTGGCTTCCGTTTGCTTTGTCACCGAATTGGCTTGTTCCAACGTCCCTTTCGTGGCTGCCAATTTTGCTTGAGCATTGTCCACATTTTTCTGCGCCTGCACGACCTGCGCCTGTGCCTGCCGAATCTGCTCTTTCAACGTATTGCGTTGTGCCAGAAGTGCTTCATAGGTTGCTTTGGCGGCATCTAACTGCTGCTGCGGAGAAGCGCCTTCTCGAACTAAGCTAATGTAGCGATCGTAGTCCAGTTTTGCTTTGACTAAATTAGCTTCCACCTGTGCCAAATTGGCTTGTGCCGCTGGAACCCCTGCCTGTGCTTCTGCCAGGGCTGCTTCTGAAGTCGAAATGCTGGCAGCGGCGGCATCAATATTTCCCTGAGCGGCAGTTGTTTGCCCCTGAGCATTGGCGGCAACCACTCCAATGTTGGTTTGGGCGACATCCGCTTGATGGCGAGCAGTTTCCAACGCGGCTTCTGCCTGCTGCAAGGCAACCTCGTAATCACGTGGGTCAAGTTGAACGAGGAGTTGCCCTTGAGCAACCCGTTGATTGTCATCGACTAATACCTGCGTAACGGTTCCAGAGACGCGTGAGTTTACGGGATGAATATGTCCCGTGACGTAAGCATCATCAGTCTCCTGATGGGTGCCTGCATATTGCCACCAGCGAACTCCCGCCACAGTCAGGGCGATCGCTCCCACCCCCAACGCGACGAGCAAAACTCGTTTAAGGGGCGTTTTGGTATGGGAGCAACGGGATAGGGTGTTCCTGGAGGAGTACTGGGGAGCGCTTTGGTTGCCTGCATAGTTGCAGTAGCCGTCTCTCGCCCTCGCGTCTGTGACGTTGATGCAGATGACTGAGAGGTGATAGGGGCAGAAGATGGACTTGGCGGCAACTGATCCGCAGCCGTTTCGGCTTTACGACCATCAAACTGCGGTGCGCCGTTGGGAAAATTTGAGGGTTCCATTTTAGAACTCACCGTTAAGGAGTTTGATTTCAGTGTTTCACTTTGTGCTTTTGATGAACAGATAAGATCAACATGTTAATCATGAACTTAAGGAAGATAAGCCAAAGCCTCAATCGCAGGAACTGACCTTTTGATTGTTTAATGTGAAAGCAATTCCGGTCTAAAGCTTCCCAGCAGCAATCGTTATTTTTGATTAACTTCTGCCTTAACTGCTTGATCTTGCCTGGTCAAAAGTGCAGTAATCGTCAAAACTAAACTAGCATTCAATCACCTCAAGGACTCCTGCCTGTGCGCGAATCAAGAAAGGGCGTGCAATTAGCAAGTCTGTGATGAAGCGATGCTACTGATAAGAAGCGAAAGGAGCTGCAATGAAGAACAAGTTTACCATCGAAAATTCGGCAATGTTGTTGATTGATCATCAGCAGGGCACCATTAAGCTCGCTCGTAATCTGCCCTACGAAGAGATTGTGCAAAACACCCGCGCCCTGGCTCGCACCGCGATCGAAACTAAGATGCCGATCGTGTTGACCAGCAGTATGGAAGATCATTTCCAGGGATTGCTGCTCGACGATCTGCAAAAATTGCACCAGATGCTTACGAGAAGCGGGTCAAGCGCCCTGGTGTGGTGGATTGTTGGGAGTACGAGCCATACAAAAATGCGGTGCTGGCGACAGGGCGAAAGAAATTGATCATGTCCGGCTTAACCAATGACGTTTGTATTGTTTATCCAGCCATCAGCGCTGTTGAAGATGGTTTTGAAGTGCAAGTGGTGGTAGATGCAGGCGGTTCACCGACAACGCTTGCTGATGAAACCTCTCTCAGACGTATGGAAAAGCATGGGGTAACGTTGACTTCCACCAATCAGGTGATGGCAGAACTTGCCAATTCCTGGTCAGAAGGGGCGGGACAAACCATCCAAACCATCATGTATGAAGAGATTCTTGCAAAACTCGTGGAGTCATAGAATCTAAGGCTGCCAGTTTAAGCCGGGACAGTAGAATCCTCAGGGCTTTGCCACGTCGATCGCTCAGATTTGGAAAAACGAGTGTTGTCAGGTGCTAACGGAATATGAATCTTACGATCGCCTTGATTGGAGTCGTCGGGGGCATCATCGCCATTGTTGCGATCGAAATTGTCTTCGATGCGACGTGGGCACTGACTCAACGAGGCTGGACGCATAAAGAGAGCGGACGCTTTAGCAATGCCATTGCAGATTTCAGTCGTGCGATTCATCTCAGACCGCGAAACAAATGGGCGATCGCAGGCAAAGCCCAACTCCATCGTCTGATGGGGCACTACGAAGCCGCACTCGCAGACTTCAACCAGGCGTTAATGCTTGACCCTGAGTGTCCCTGGTGCTTGGCAAATCGAGGCGAAACCTATCGCGTGTTGGGGCGCTATGAGGAAGCACGGGTTGATTTGAACGATGCCATTCACATCGCACCGGCATTCAAATGGGCGATCGCCAATCGTGGTCAGGTCTATCGGCAACTGGGGTATTACAATGAAGCTTTGCAAGATTTTAGCCATGCCTTAGCGCTTGATCCCAACTGTCTCTGGTGTTTGGCAAATCGGGGCGAAACCTATCGGTTGTTGGAGCAATATGCAGCGGCACTGGCAGATTTTGACCGCGTAATTGAGCATAATCCAAACTACAAATGGGCGATCGCGAATCGTGGTAAGACTTATTTGCAATTAGGCAATGATCTGGAAGCGTTATCAGACTTCAACCGGGCGTTAGACCTTGATCCGAACTGTCCCTGGTGTTTAGTGAATCGGGGTGAAATTTATCGCCATATTGAGTTCTACGAAGAGGCGTTGGTCGATTTCGATCGAGCGATTTCCTTACAGGAACGCTATGCGAACGAGCTTGATCCTAACTATGTGCGATGTTTAGGCAATCGCGGAGAGGTTTACAGGCAACGGGGGCAACTCGATCGAGCACTCGCTGACTTTAATCACGCCCTTGAATTGCAACCAGATAATGATTGGCTCCAACAGCATCGAGCACTGGCACTGCAAGGACACGGAAATGCGGAGAATTCAGCTTAATTCAAAACTCCCTTCGGCTTGAAACCAGGTCGAAAGCAAAACTTAAAACTTCTTCCTTTCCCCCTTCCCCTTGATTCCGAGAAATCACCCGTGAACTCCAATCAATCCAACCAACTCCCACCTCAAGCGCCTCAGCCGATACCAACGACAGCAGCGCCTAGACCCGACCAGGTATCGCCCGTGCGTGCCTTGCTGGGGGTGATTATGCCGGTCTTAGGATCATTTCTGGCAACCCTCGATCTGCAAATGACCAATGCCTGCCTCAAGGATGTGCAGGGCGCTTTAGGGTTTTCAGCCGATGAAGGCACCTGGGTTTCCATTGCTTACACCAGTGCCGAACTGGTGAGTATTCCATTAGCAGGTTGGCTCAATCGGGCATTCTCGCGTCGTTGGTGTCTTTCTGTAAATGCCGTTCTGTTTGTGTGTGGCACGATCGCTGCCGCATCCGCCTGGGATCGAACATCTTTCATTATCTTTCGTTCACTGCAAGGATTCGTCGCGGGTATATTTATCGTCTCTGCGTTTACGATCGTGATCACGCAAATGCCCCGGTTCAAGCAGCATATTGGTTTGGTGCTGGTGGGCATCACATCCAGTTTGCCGATTCCGATCGCTCAACTGCTGGCTGGCTGGTTTGTTGATCACTACAACTGGCAAGCGTTCTACTCCTTTGAAATTCCCCTGGGTCTGCTTTTGGTTGCTGGACTCTGGCACTGGCTTGATCCACAACCCATACGGTTATCAGTACTGAAGCAGATAGACTGGCTCGGTTTAGCATTATTAGCAATTTCCTAACCTGTTTGATCACGGTGCTACAACGAGGCAATACTGAAAACTGGTTTGATTCTGATCAGATTGTACGGCTGAGTTTGGTTTCTCTCTTCTTTCTGTTGCTATTTTTGCATGGGAAATGAGAGTTCGATCGCCGTTAATCGATATGCGACTGCTCGGAAACCGAAATTCTGCCTTCGCTAATCTGCTCAATCTCAGCGTTGGGCTAGTGCTGGCTTATACATTTGTGCTGCCGCAATACCTGGGACAAGTTCAAGGCTACAATACCGTCCAAATTGGGGCAGTGCTGATTTGGGGAGCAGTGGTCAATCCCTTTGTGCCGAAACTGGTGGAACATCTAGAAGCGCGGCTGGTGCTGGCGATCGGGTTAAGCATCTTCGTCGTCAGTTGCTTTATGAATTCAGCCCTGACCTACTCCAACGGTGGAGAGCAGTTTGTTTGGTCACAAGTGGTACGCGCGATCGGACAACCTGTGATGGTGGTTGCCGTCTCATTTATCGCCACCAATAGAGTGCAAAGCGATCAAGCAGATTCCGTGTCTGCCATCTTTAATGGCATTCGAGTCGTCGCTGCAACGTTGGGAACGGCGTTACTGGGAACCTTACTCACCAGGCGCGAACAATTTCACTCCAATCATATTGTGGAAGCCGTTTCTTCGTCTAACACCCAGACGCAGGAGCGATTACAGCAGCTCAGTCAAGTTTTTACGAGCAAACTTGGTGATCCGAATGTCGCTCAGACTCAGGCAGCTTCGGCATTGGGAGGAACCGTTCGCCAACAGGCAACCATCATGGCGTTTAGTGACTGCTTTTATTTCATTGGGATCAGCTTAATTCTGGTTGCAACAATTCTCTTTCTGCTCCAACGTACCAGCAAACCTGGCGAATTTACTCACTAAGTCTTCATTCAGGAGACGCTTGTAGCGACAATGAAAGCCGTTCGATCAGCAACATTTAGGCGCTCCCGATATTTATCACATTAAATAAATTGCCGCTGCCACAACCGCAGCCAGAAAAGGTTCTGATCCAAGTTCACGCTGCCTCGATTAATCCCTTTGATATGCTGTCTCGTCGTGGTGCTTACGCAGGATTCCATTGCCGTGAATTGTTGGCATGGACTGTAGCGGCTACGTTGAGCAATACAATGGCACACGAACTGATCTAGCAGTGGGTCAGCTCGTTAAACTGCACTTGAGAGACACGACTTCCTTATTCAACCCCTTTCACCTCTTCGAGATCTCGATCGCTCAAGGCATAGCGGCAATACCAGCGCACGTTCAGCAAGATGATTGCAGGCATGCCGCCACTTGAATATCGTTTGTGTCCTACGCTTCTTGCGGTAGAAGCGTTCAGAGAAAGGCTTGCTGAAGTTTATAAAGCCAGGCTGTTGCAAGAGAACGATCAGCTTGCAGCAGGGGCTGACCCGCAAGCGTAATGAGGGCAGTTTCACCTGACCTGTCGAGTTTAAACTGGTCGGCGCGCCACGATCGCTGATTCAATCGCTCTAGCAGGGCTACCCAGTCAGTCGAATCGGGAAGCCGTAGAATGGGGAGACACCATAGTAGAGCGTTTGTTCGACCTGAGCAAACTTCGGATCAGGTAAATTCAGGGGTGGATACACCATCGAGTCTGAGATGGTGCGTGATTTTGCCAACGAAGGTGGATGCGGTGCGAGCGGATCGCTAATATTAGGCTGTAGCTGTACTGGAGCTAGAGCTGATTGAGTTACAGATGATCGCCCGATCGCTGCCGTGTTGTGAATCCCAATATCATGCGCTAAATGACTGCCTAAGATGCCTTGAATAGACATCAACCCAACGACCAAGACTCCAACCATCGCATACTTCCGGGACACTTGCTGCGACTTAGTTCTCCGCCAGCTGTAGCGCTGGAGTCCTCGCCAGACTGTTAAAGCGATCATGATCCCAAACAAAATGATGCCGCTGATGCCATGCAGGTGCATTGTTAGTTCGCCGCTCAATCTCCAGGCAGTGGTCAGGTTTTCTGGTGGCCTTGCCAAAACGATTTCGTAGATTCCAACTGCGACGGTTGCGACGGTGATCACCGTCGCCATCAGCAAATTCCACCAGCCGATGTCGAAGAAGTTGAGCCGCTCAACTTGAGCCTGATCCTGCACCGATTTGGGGCGATAGAGCACTCCAAATAAATCAGCGAGAATAGCGGTGATAAATAGCCCGATCGTAAAGTGAACCAGACTGGGATGTAACGGAAAACTATAAGGGAGTTGGTTGAGACCAACGCTACTCATCAGTAAATGTCTCATGGGCTGCTGCTAGTCCGAGTCGGTTTATATTCGAGTGCTTCAATTTCAAGTGCGGTTGCCCTCAGAGCTTCGATGGCTGGCTTGACGTGCAATCCATGTACCCAGACCAGTTGAGTTCCCAGCACCACTTGATAAGCGACAAGAGCGACCGTTAACAACCCAGCGCTGAGATAAAAGAGTGAGATGCGAGGGCGGATGTGGTAGCGCAAGACGCCACGCCACAGCACCAGATTCACCAGGATCAAGGTTAATAGCCAACCGATCGCCATGTGTCGATCGAGCACAGGCTGAGTTGCCTGTGATGGAACCGCCATCGACGCTTCAAATTGCCCCAGGCAAATAGCAACTAAAATTGCTACCGTTGCAATCACTAAGTTCCACCAGCCCACATTGAAGAAGCTCTGGCGACGCGTGATAAAGCCTAAGCCATCAAAGATCACAGAAATAACAACGGCTGCAATCACAAAATGAACGGCGATCGGATGAAGCTGAAGCAAATACGGCAGATTGTAATCATTGAGCGTTGAATTAAGCATGTCAATCTCTACAGATCACGAAAGTAGGAGCGATGCCAAGACCAGGACAAATCTAGAAACACAAGCACTAAAACGCCTATGAGGGCGAT
Source organism: Kovacikia ellensis JS3 (assembly GCA_034541955.1). GTDB lineage: Bacteria > Cyanobacteriota > Cyanobacteriia > Leptolyngbyales > Leptolyngbyaceae > Kovacikia. The sequence continues at coordinate 210,427 of JAVYJL010000004.1, forward strand.
CGCAGTCGCTAACAGATTAATCGCCAAATTCACAGCTAAAAAATGCAGTAGCATCAAAACATCGTTGGATATCAGCATCAGATTACTCCGGATCATGAATCATCCGATGAGCGGGTTCTTCAATATCGGCGAAATGATTGCGTTGCCATGACCACAACAATCCGGCAAACACAAGCACCATGATGGAACCGATGACAATAAAAATGGGATAGATGTAAGTTGGCTGTGCTTGAATCGCTTGATTTGCCTCTTGTGTACGATTGGGGATATCTTTCCAATAGCTCGGCTGCCACTCGTCGATCGCGCCCTGATACGGTTCCTTCCAACTTCCTAACGATTGCAGATAGCTGACCAGCTGCGTAATTTCTCGATCGCTTAAGTGATGGAAGTTAGGCATAAAGGTTTCTGGCACGGCTGCTCGTGGGTTTTTAAGAATTGCTTCTAGCCTTTGCTTGCCTGCCTCACCTGTGTATTTACGTCCAATGTTAGTGAAGTCTTCACCCGTCCGCATCGTGCCCATCAAATGTGGGCGATCGTATACATAGTCACTCGGCAACGACGGGCGGGTGCCGTGCAGAAAGAGAGTGTCAATTTCAACCGGACGTACCTGCTGGCTATGACAATAAACGCAGCCATTTTGCACATACAGCTTACGTCCAGCCGCTTGCTCTGGTGTGTAGTCCACCAAGCCTGGAGACGGCTGATCAGGAACGTGAGAAAATCTGGGTAAACCACTGAGAATAGTCAAGACGATCGAGTACGATAGCGTCACTCCCAGGAAGATCGCAAAAATCCGATTCATGCTAAAAAGCGACGATTCATTGTAACTCCTCCCTGGCAAGCGATACCGCTTCCGTAGCATGGGGCGACCATTCCGCTTCTAGCGCGTCGAGTTCCCCTGTTGGCGGTGACTGAAACGCCCAAATTAAATTCCAGGCGAAGATCAATTGTCCACCCACCAGCGGTAAGCCGCTGAGCACTCGCAGCCAGTAGTAAGGCGATCGCCCAACCAGCGCCCCCACCATATCGCCAACATGTTGATTATCCAACGTTGACCAGCGTGCTGCTTCCATAAAGCCAGCTAGATGCAGCGGGACAACATACAGCAAAAAGCCCAGGGAAAACAGCCAGAAATGCAGCGAAGTTAACAGCGGAGTCAAGGGACGTTTTAAGCCGCGCTCGACAAACAGGTAGATAAACGCGGTCATGGATGATGTAGCGAAGCCCAAAAAGCCCAGGTGCGCGTGGGCAACCGGAAAATCACCAAAGTGAGCATCAATGTTGATCGATGCGATTGCCTCCATTGATCCTTCATAGGACGCTAAGAAATAGTTCAACAGCGCCAGGATTGCAAAGCGCAGCGGCACGTTAGAACCGACATCACGAACTCGACCCCAAAGCGTACCAATCATATTCACAAAGGTGCCGCCTACAGGTAACGTCATGCCCAACGCAAAGATAATTCCCAGCATTGGAATCACCATTGGCACAGGACCATAAACCAGGTGATGTCCACCATTCCAGACATAAAAGGCAGCAAATAGCCAGAATGACCACAAACTCAGCGCATGGCTAAACAGCTTCTTTTGCAAGAGTTTAGGCACAACGTAGTACAGCGTGCCAATACTACAGGCGGTCAGCCACATGCCTAATAGATTGTGGGCATAAAACCAGTTGATAGCGGCATCCTGTGAGCCTGCATAAATCGGTAAGTTGCCGACAAAATAGACAATATCCAGAGCCGCATACGCCAGAATAAAGTACCAGATGCTGACATAGATCCGTTCGTCGCGCCGCTCTAGCAACGTCACCAGCAAGCAGGCCGCAACCAAGTTGATGCAGATCAAAACGCCTGTGTTGAGTGGCAAAATCCATTCTTGATATTCTTTGCCTTTCGTCAGTCCGAGGGCAAGGGTGACAATACTGGCTGCGGTAATCGCGTTGAAGCCCCAACCAGCGAAAACCGCCAGTTCTCCCAAATATAAATGCCGTTTTGTCAGGCGAGGCACAATCACTAAGGAACTGCCAACCGATGACATGGTGAGCCAGCCAAACAAGACGGTGTTGACATGAGCGGGGCGGAGTCGTCCGAAGGTTAGTTCATAAACGCCGCCTAAAAAGCCAGGATAGATCATTTTGATGGCTGAAATCATGCCTAAGCTCATGCCAATGAGCATCCAAAAGATGCCAGAAAATAGCCAGAGGCAGGCAGCCCGGTCTTGAACTTTTTCGGGTAAGCGATCGCCCACAATGCGGTTGAGCCAAATTAAACCAGGGGCGATAGCCCGGTCTTGTACACTATTTTGCACCGCTTATTCCTATGATTTAGTAGAGGAAACTGGTTGATGAGAACGTTTACATTCAATATTGAACGCGATATAGATTCTGACCAGGGAAGATTGGCAGTTTAACCGACAAGTTAAGCGGCGATCGTAGTTTAGTCGCAGCAGTGCGATCGCAGCTGGAACATCTTCAACACCCCGAATATAAAAATCGGTTGTAAGAGACACACCGCACAACAAACCTTTAGCGAATGAGAGTAGGCTGTCTCCGGTGCTTAATGGCTTGAGCGATGAGGACAAATCCAACCCAGCCCAGAACAATGGTAAAAATTGAGATCGCGACATTCACTTCAATTGGTAATCCCACAACAATGGGTGGTTGAATAGACTTGTCGGGGAATAAGCGAGAATAGAGGCAGTAACAAGTTAAGCCTATGCTGGACATTCAACGCGTATTGCACCAAGACCGCTTGCTGCGGCCCTGACTGGCTTGAACCGCAAGGCTTTCGATGCGTTGGCGGTGGAGTTTAGCAACCTTTACGAGCAAAGTCGTCAGACTCAACCGCGTCAACGCGCTGTTGGCGGTGGGCGTAAAGCCCGCTTGTTCCATACCCAAGAAAAGCTGTTTTTCATCTTGTTTTACTTCAAGTGTTATCCTGAGATTGATCCGCTTTTGTAGACAATGACTCAAGCAACAGATGATATTAGTCTAGATACATCGTGGTACCTCTGTTCAAACTCAATTGGAGAAAGATAGTTGAGGGTTGAATGTTTACGTTGTTGATTGTAAAACCCTTCAATCCAAGTGGCCACTTCGACCTGTAACTGAGCTGATTGCAAGACCTCCATTTTAGAGAGCAGTTCTGTTTTCAAGGTGGAGAAGAAACTTTCAGCGACAGCGTTGTCCCAACAGTTGCCTCGACGGGACATACTGCACGTCAACCCCGAGCGGAGAGCACCTGACGATAGGCATGGCTCGTGTACTGGCAGCCCTGGTCAGAATGAACCAGTAAACCAGTTGGATGCGGCAACCGATGACCAAAGGTCCGCTGTAAGGCTTCGAGCACCAGTTCGCTCTGGAGATGGTCAGCTAATGCCCACCCCACGACTCGCCGAGAGAACAGATCAATCCAAACCGCTAGATACCGCCATCCTTCAGTGCTGGGTAAATACGTAATGTCTCCGACCCAGACTTGGTCTGGATGGTCTACTGTAAATTGACGGTTGAGGTGATTGGGAGCTGCAGGTGTTTCAGGGGCTGAGGTTTGCCGACTCCGCTTGGGACGAGGTCGAGCAACGAGGCCCTGTTGCTGCATCAACCGAATCACTCGTTTGCGACTGACAGCCCACCCTTGCTGGGCTAGTTGCACAGTAATGCGGGGAGACCCATAACTCTGATGCGATTGCTCAAAAATATCCGTCACCCTCTGTGCCAGAATGCGTTCTTGCAGTTGGTGTTGGCTGGGTTTGAGCGCCAACCAACGGTAAAACCCACTGCGGCTGACCTTGAGCCATCGACACATCCAACAGACGGGGTAGTTCGCCTTCTCTGCGGCGATCAATTCGTACCGTTCTACGACAGATCCCCAGCAACGAAGGCAGCGGCCTTTTTAAGAACTCTCGCTCCATTTCTAACTGCTTGACCTGGCGTCGCAGTTGTATCAGTTCTTGACGCTCATCACGGCTTAAACCCCGGACGATTTAGTCGCAGTATTTTCCTGGCTCTCACGGACCCAACGACTGAGGCTACTCTCCGCAATCCCTAAATTACCAGCAACTTGTCGAACCGATTGCTTTGTACTTACAACAATTTCGACCGCTTCCGCTTTTGCTGATCCGTATATTCCTTGCGGATTTTCTGACTCATTGAACCCTCCTAGTTCTAGTGTACTCTTACTCAGATGTCCACTAAACCGGATCAATCTCACAGCAAGCAGAACATTGCGAGGGATCGAGGCAATGGCGATGCTTCGCAAAGGGCAAGTGAAAGGAATCAACCAAGGGGATAGTGTATCTGGAGCAAGATTCATCAACGAACTCTTTGGGGTAATTGCTTAAAACAATACGAACGAGACCAGTTCGTTTATCACTTTAAAATCTTTGCGACAGAACCTGCTGTGGCAGCCATTGTAAAACTCATCTAACCCGAAGGTCTTCTTACCGCTTTTGGCAATAAATGAGCAGTCCATCACGGCAATCATCGAGTGGTGTTTAGGAATCGCCGCTTCAATCAGGGCAGCATTGAACGCGCTGAAGTCGAACTGTTTCTTGAACAGTCGGCGATAGGTTTTCTCGCTCAAGTCACTGTAACGACTCATATTGCTAAAGTTCACCTTGCCACAGACTATCAGAATCGTGGCAAATAAGGTCGTCATCGCCATCAATTGCGGTTTGTGAAAACGCCTACTTTGGCAAGTAGGCTCTGTACAATACTCATACAGCTATTCATCCAGTGCGTTACAGTTTCAATTCACACCCTAAAGGATGAATGGCTTTTCTGTCTACTGCGGACGCTAAAATTGTCCGAACTATTGATTTTATAAAAAGCTAATTTTATTACTTGAGCTTGCCCCTTTACGTTTCTCTGCTGGAGACTCTAAGGATCTGTAAAGGAATAAGTTTGACAACTTCTTTTGTGGTGAAATTGTGTAACTCCATGCTCCGTGAAACGCATGAGGAGTCACACAAACTGATGCTAGTTCTGTATCAGAGACTTTGACTTTAGTTGGATAAGTCGCGGTATCTCGCTCAGCTTGCACTCGTAAACCTGTTGTTGTCGTTGTTGCGCCAATCAACTCAACAATGACTTCAATTACCCCGAGATGTTTGGAGCCAAAGCGATCGCCCAAGCATTAAAAGAGGATTTACTGAAGGGTGTGCTGCAATTCCCGGGTATTGGGATTGAAATTGACCTGTAGTCAGACGAGATGTCATACCCAATGGACAATGGGGAAGTCAGAAATCTTCCATTAGCAATTTCCCCATTTTTGATACTCGCGCCGAACTGCTTGCACAAGGTGGAACATGTGAATCGATTTGCCCTCACTAGCGGCTAGAAATGCTGCTGCTAAGGCAATATTGCGGATTTCAGCGCCTGTAATTTCTAGTCGTTGAGCCAGGACACTTAAATCCACATCTGGGTCAAGGGGGCACGCTTCGTCCAGACCTGTTGCCAAATGCGATGACGATCGTCCTCATCTGGCAAGGGAAAGTCAATCATGAACCGCAGTCGCCGCACAAAGGCATCATCCATGCTGCTGCGGAGATTGGTTGTTAGCAGCGCGATGCCTTCATATTCTTCCATTTTTGCAGCAGATAGCCAATTTCGATGTTGGCGTAGCGATCGTGGGCATCTTGCACCTCTGACCGTTTACCAAATAGGGCATCGGCTTCATCAAACAACAGAATGGCATTGGAGTTGGCAGCGGCGGTGAAAATGCGATCGAGATTCTTTTCGGTTTCACCAATGTATTTGCTGACAATCTGCGACAAGTCAATTTTGTAGAGATCAAGCTGCAATTCATAGGCAATCACTTCGGCTGCCATCGTCTTCCCGGTTCCCGGTTGCCCGGAAAATAGAGCATTGATGCCCTTGCCTAGTGATAGTTTGCGATCGAATTCCCATTCGTCATACACTACATGCCGATACTGAGATTGATTGCAAAGTTCCTGCAACTGCATCAACGAATCAGGCGGCAAGACAATATCGCTCCAGCGATATCTTGGCTCAATTTTGCGGGCTAACCCTTGCAGTTCATGTCCTGCTTGAGCGCGGGCTGCCGCAAACAGGTGAGGCAGGGCGACTGGTTCTCCAGTCCACTCTGCCGTATTGCAAGCAGTGGCAACGGCTTCGGCAATTTGAGTCGAGGTGAGGCAAAAGCGATCGGATAGGGTATCCAGGTCTGTCTCCGCGATCGTCAGTTTCATCTCATCCAAGTGTGTCTGCCAGCAGTGCCGCCGTTCGGCAAAGTCGGGTAGGGAAACGGCAGGGAAATGATGCCCAAAGGTGGCTCGGTGATGCCAGGAGTCCATTCGGCGATGCCTGACAGGAGAGTGACGCGGTTGGTTTTAGACAGGAGAATTCGTAAGGTTTGATCGGCGATCGCGCCTGCTTCTCGCAAACTCTCGATGCCTTCCAGATACAGCAGTGCGGTTTGAAACTGAGCTTCGCGGAACACTTGCTTCAGCATTGGCTCAAGTTCGACTTTGGCAGCGATTAGGCGCGGTAACTCTACCCGCAGTAAAGGGACGTTCAAATGATTTGCCAGGAAGCGGGCTGTGTGGCGCTGTTGCAGGCGATCGTCCCCTGAAAATAGAGCCGCAAGGGTTGCTGAGTTTGCCATGCCTGGGTGATTTGTGGCAGCGCGTGGGCGAGTCGTTCCGGTGGGGCTTCTAGTAGGGAATCCGGAGAGAGCAGTTGGCAGAAGGGCGAGAGGCGAGAATCTAATCCAGGTTCTGCTAGCAAAAAGCGCCCGACCTGCTGATCGAGGTGGAGTTCTTGCGCCAGAAAGGTGGGTTTGGGTGTAATCTCGTTGCCTAAATGCAGCAGTTCGTGGCGCAGCAGTGGCGCAGCGGGAGAAAAGTGCGATCGTCGCTCCAGTTTTTCGACGGCATCAGCGCAGAGTAGATTCAGGGCTAAGTCGATCGTGGGGCGGGTGCAGCGCACATCGTCTTGCAGGTAGGCGTAGAGGCGCTCGTAGCGGCGATCGAGTTCGGGTGCGAGGGCGACCGCCAACACATCGAGATCAAACTCATCTAGCTCAAAGGTTTGCTGCAACCAGCCTAGTCGAGAATCCGGTGAAAGCGCGATCGCTGGAATGGGTTCGTTAGCTTCTGCATAGCCTTGAAAAGTGGGGGCACCCGGTTCGCGAGTCAGAAGGCGATCGACTTCGGCTTCGTCAATGTGCAATCCTCGTTGGGCATCAGGAGCGGTACCGTAAGCATGTTGGGCAGCAGCGATCGTAGATTCTAACAAGCGATCGAGTCTCTGAAGCAATGGCAACAGTTCGTTGAGAGTATTAGCTTTAGTGTCGCCCATTGCAGCTTGCCTGACGTAATATTTGCCATTCCAATTTTGCAATATTCTTGGCTAACTACTGGTCATCTTCAACCAGGCAAACACTTGATCAACGGTTAAAGCCAGGTCAATACTCTCAAGTACAGGTAAGCGATCGCTACCCTGCAACAATTGAGGTTGAGTGTCTGGACGAAACACAAGAATTGATCGATCTGTCGGATCGATTAACCAACCCAGTTCGCAATCCTGTTGGAAGCAATAGAGAATATCACCAATGACTCGATTAGAGCTTTGTTCAGGAGAGAGAATTTCAATCGTCCAATTTGGACACTGGAAAAAATCATTGGGTGCTTCTCCATCAGCATCAAAGGGAATTCGTGCCCAGTTAAAAACGGCAATATCTGGCACGATGGAGCGATTTCCAAAACTACATCGCAGTTCTGGAAAGGCATAGGCAATCTGTTGTCTTTCGGTCATCTCGTTAATGCTGTTGCATAGTTTTAGCTGTAGTCGACTATGCTTTCCCTTTGGCATCGACTTCTGATGGATCTCGCCATTGATATATTCGCTGGCAGGTTCCGTTTCTGGTAGCTTGAGAAACTCAGCCAATGTAAGAGATGGGGTCGTGGTGATGCTCATCGCCTCAACAACCTGCCAAACAGAATATGCACAGTGTAACAGTTACGTTTTATTGGGAAGCGATCGCCCCTCCCAGTCTCCAGATCTACTCCTGTTAGAGAGACATAAAATTGCTTGCTGTAAATTTTCTGGTGATGAACTCAACTCCTGGTAAGGGCTTAGCATTCGGAAATTCAACTCTCGCTGAACGTTAGGACTCTTGCCCGAATGCCAAGCCCCTACAGGGAATTGCAAATCACCGAAAAATTTACAGGTGGCAATTACTCCTAAGTATCGGGCTGCGGTTGAAAAGCGAGTATATGCAGATTCCTTGCTAGTAGGTATTCCAGTTGTTTCAGTCTTTCAACGCAACACGGAGACGGCTGAACCTCAACAACGAACAACCACTTTGAGTGAGCCGCTGCTGGTGACGGTGCCGATCGCTGAGGAAATAAAGGAGCGATTTTTGGAGATTCGAGAGGTAGGAACGGGAACGGTCGTGACGGTCATGGAGGTAACGAGGTGGTGTTTTCCACGGGCGGCATCAACAAGCGAGAGGCATACTGGCGGCGGTAGAGAGCATTGACCCCCTAGAATAAAGGAGCAATCTTGTTAGAAGCAAAAGTCTCATGAGTTCTCCAATGTTGACCCAGTCGATGACACCTGCCACGGAACAGCGGTTGGTTTTAGAGGGAGTCAGTTGGCAACAGTATGAAACCATGCTGGCTACCCTTGGTGACGACTTTCCCAATCTGCGGTTGAGTTATCTGGAAGGTACTTTAGAAATCATGACCACATCTCCAGAGCATGAGGAACTCAAAAAAGTGATTGGTATGTTGCTGGAGGCTTATTTTCAGGAAACTCGTACCCGCTTTCATGCGCTTGGTTCCGCCACATTTCGCAAAGCCATGAAACTACGAGGGTTAGAGCCAGATGAATGCTATTGCCTGAGAGAGAAGAAAGAGGTTCCTGATTTAGCGATCGAAGTTGTGATTACAAGTGGAATGATCAACAAGTTAGATATCTATCAGGGCTTGGGGTCACTGAAGTCTGGCAATGGCAGGATGGGCAATTCTTGCTTTATCATCTGCGCTCAGAGGGATATGAACAAATCCACCAGAGTGAATTACTGCCTGACCTGGATGTACAGCAATTAGCTAGCTATGTCAATTCTGCCAATCAGTTTGATGCGGTAATGGACTTCCGAGACCGGCTGCGATCCTTACATTGAATAGAAATCGTACTCTGCGTTATGAGTATCCACTAAGGCGGCTTCACCGCTGTTCATAGATGGTTTGGGCGGTACTTAATATTTCTCGCTGCCGAATAAATTTCTGATAAATCCATCGTACCGCTGCTTGGCCTCAGTAATATATTGCAAAGCATTTGCTGGGTCTTGACCAATGGCGTGTAGGGTTTTGTCGAGCAAGATCTCTGTATACTCCGCAATTCTTGACGCTTCTGCCTTGCTTCAGAGAAACTTAAGTGTTTAGACCGTTCATCATCATCCAATCCCTGCTCAGCTCTCCCAGCAATTGCGACGATCGCTTCTCTAAACCGATCCTGAATCTCGAGAGGCGTCAGTGATCTTCGAGGAGGAGAAGTGGGTAAGCTACCTTGCTTTGTAGTTTTCAGTGCCTCAGTGTTCTTGGGCGGCGTTAGGGCCTCTGGTTTTCCAACCAAGGCAAAGGTCAGAGTAGATTCTTGCTGACGGTTCGCTGAACGGGCTTCCTTTGCTGCAAATCCTTCTGCTTCTTCCCGTGTGCCAAAGATCCCATCTGAATCGCGATTGGAATACTTGATTGGAATCTTAAAGCGTTGAGCAACTGTCTCAACATTTTTTTCCTCCGTGCTTCCTTCTTTCACCTCCTGCACTTCAATCACAATTGCTGCCACATCTGTCGCCCAATCGATAGGACCATGCACCTGCGCTTCAATATATTCAGAATATGCTTCTCCCATCTTGCCCTGCTGATAGTCGCGTCGCCATTTTTCAGCTTCTTCGTCCTGTTTCTTAGAAGTCTGCGAAGCGGCAACCCGCAGCATCTTAGGATCGAAACCAGGATTTACGAGAAGAGCATCAAGATGCTGATTGACAGCAATTGTATCAGGCGTAACCGTGGAACCAAAGCTATCTTTATTGGTATAAGTAACCCGTTCTTTGATGGCTTCTTGGAGAATGATGTGCGTAAATCCATAGCGATTTGCTGTACCTGTTGAAAAATTTCCTACATTGGCTGCAGCAGTTTTAGGTCGTATGTAAGGATCAAACCCTGAAGCTTTATAACTGGTTTGGTATTGAAATTTTTCTAACTCCACTTTCTCACGAGACTCCTTATTTGAAGATGCTTCACTTTTACCAGCTTCCCAAAGATTTTTGTAATGGGCTGGACGATTTGTCTTGGGATCTGTTGCCGGATCATTCGCAATGTACTCCCAGATATGCGGTTTGATATTGAAAGTAAGGGGGCTGATTGAATCTGCTGTTTGAAGAGATCGTAATCATATTCCGTTCCCAGTCCTTATTTAACTGAGCAAACCGTTTTGAGCCTGGACAGTGTCTTGAGGTGAGCGCTCATGGGCTGCCACCTTGTTGCGAATTAAGGCTAATCGTTGTTCAGGTTCTAGTCGTTTCAGCTCTGGGGAAGCTGGCTTGATTTGGTTGTGAAAATAGAAGGTTTTCAGGAAGGGAAACTTTGATGAATCCCTCATAATTTCTTCAATCAGCAAGCCCTCTACTGCTTGGAGATAATTCTCAGACTTCTCAAATTCTAGATTTCCTCTCACTTTAGGGTCTGTTTCTGTAAGGTCAATCAGATCCAGAGCATCTTTAATTAACTGCTCACGAATACGGTTTCGCACCGTTTCTTGATCTTCCCCAGGTATAGTGTCTGTTTCTGGCTTAAGGAAATTAAGTTGGTCGCGCCTAAACTCATCTCGTGGGTCTTTAGCCTTGTTTTTCAAAACCCTAAGAATTTCTAAAGTATCTGCATCATGAACAATCTTCTCAGTCAAATCAGGCTGATGTCTATCATTTTTAACAATCATACTAGCGACATATTTAGCATACTGATCGTCATAACCTAGTTCCTTCAAATAATAGAATGCATTTCTGGCGCTCTCATGCTCCCAAATATCAGGTCCGCCACCACTTCTAGCATTATCATGAAGTGCAACTGCGAATTGAACTGCTACTAGATCGACCTTTTCTCCTGCCTCAAGATAAAAATTAGCCATCGCCTTTGCTAAGATCTCGCTTCTTACGATGTGTAAGCGTCCGTGTTTAGGATCTGGTTTTGTTTTGTAATGTTCAAGAATAGTATCTAAATCTTGCCTTTGAAATTGTTGAAAGGTCGGTTTTTTGTCAGTATTTAATAGTCTGTCTTGATCTTTACTTTTAACGGGATGTAGATCGGGCTTAAACGTAAAGCCGCCCCGACCTATCTTTGGTGTACCAGTATTCCCAATCGTCATTTGGCTGGAGGGGCCTAATACGTCGTACAAGCTTTTAGCTTCAGAAACAATTGCTCCCAATTTGATCTGCTTTTGACCATTGAGAATCGCCACAACGGTTTCATTACTTCTAATAAACTCTTCAATAAATACATCATCAATTTTTTCTTCTTTCAAAGCTAGCCTGATATGGTTTTTGGTTCGTGTCTGACTGCCCGTTAATTTTTTACGAGGTAACGGAAGCTGCTCATCAGGTTTGTAACATTGAATGTAGTTTGCTGGAGCCGAACTTACCGAAATGTTGCATCAGCAGCGGTCAACCACGTTCCTAAGTTTTCTGGCTGTTTAGTAGAATTGCTTAAAGGATGAATGTCTGTTGCAATCCTCCTAGGCAACTGCGCTGCCTTACTATTTTGCTGTATGACGTGAGTCAACTCATGGGCTAACAGCGCTTTCCCTTGCTGGCTGCTGGGGTTGTATGCTCCCCGACGTAGGAAAATATTCTGATGGCTGGTGAATGCATAAGATTGCAACGAACGATTCAAGCTGTCAGCCGTATCATCCGTATGGATTTTGACATCTCTGAAGTCGGTGCCAAATGCCTGTTCCATCGGCACGCGGATTTGATTTGGTAAAGCTTGTCCACTACTCCGCGCCTGATTGATGGATGCTTCCAGGCTTGATGTAGGGTCTTCCTCTGCAACCAACTGATTTTGTACCAGCGGTTGCATCCTGAGTAATGTACCGGCGACTGATTCTTGATGCTGAAGAGTCTGACCTTGATGAATCTGACTTTGATGCATCTGACGGCTTGCAGAGCCATTTAAGCGATCGACAACATCCGCTGCGATCTGGTCAGCCTCCTGTTCATACTTGTCGCCCGATTGCCCGATCGCCAGTTTGGCTTGAATTGGCACACTCGGCTGAAGAGTTTGCCCCAATTCGTGGGAGAGTCCCCGGAAGGTGGGGTGCGGTTCCTTCGGAGTTGCGCTCCGCGCTAATCGCGGTGGGGCTAGAGTGCGATCGCGTGAATGAACCAGTGCTTCTTCAGATGTGTACTGTTGGTTAAGCCATTGATTCATCGCCTGATTGCCGATCGCTGCTTGCTGTTGCAGTAAAGCGTGGGGCGCAACCGGAGTTTTTGTGGCGGATGCAGATTCAGGAGCGGTAGATTTGGGTTCAACCGGGCAGCGAGACTTCATGACTACCTCGCGATCGCTTCAAGTGAGGGCATTAAACGCTGTCAGGAGTATAGCATCCGGTCAAGAATAGCTGGACAAACTTGGGCAGCCTATCACTTCAGGCTCTGCAATACGACTTTTTCTACGTTCCACTAAGATTTAAAACTTTCCATTATCAAAATTTATTCATCAGATCAGAAAAAGCAGATTAGAGTTTTATCACTTCTCATTAACGTGCAAAATATTTCTCTTTCATGCTTCATGATTTAGATAAAACGTTAGAAGAATTGCTCAAGGCTGAACTACCGTCCGCTCTAGTGGGAGCCAAGGCCACCACGCGAGTGTCGATTAGTTTTGCCACGCCCGATCACGAATTTGCTGGTCAAATTGGCAATGCTCCCGTAATCAATTTGTTCCTGTACGATGTGCGGGAGAATTTGGAGTTGCGGAGCAATGAATGGGTGCTCGATCGCCAGCCCAATGGCACGGCAACGCGCAAACGCCCATCAGTTCGGGTCGATTGTTCCTATGCGATCACGATTTGGTCAGCAGGCAATCAGTCTGATCCGAGGACTGAACATCAATTGCTGGGAGAGGTGATGAAAGCCCTGTTGCGACATCCCATCATTCCTGCGGCGGTTTTGCAAGACAGCATGAAGGAGCAAGAAATTCTGCCGCGTAGCTTGACCTTACGCCCCACACAACTCCAAAGTTTGGGTGAGTTTTGGCAGGCAATGGGCGGCAGACCCAAACCTGCCCTGAACTATACCGTGACGATCGCCATTCCTGTTTACGAGGAATCAGAAGCGATACCGTTGGTTCTGGCTTAAGGCAGAGATTTAGGCTGACATTCGGGAGAACAGCATGACGGCATGGATGACGTTGACGACCAAACGCAGGCAGGTGGCGATTGCCGGACGAGTGATTGAAGCCGTCACCAAGCAAGCGATCGCTGGAGCCATCATCCAAATCGAGCAATCCCCGGACAAATTTCAGCAGAGGCTAAAGCTGAAAGCTCTCCAGGTTGGCGATCGTCCAATTGAACACTTAGATCAAAGCGTGAGTGCGATCGATGGCTGTTTTTACTTTCTCGATTTGCCCGCAGGTGACTATAGATTGACAGCATCGTTACCGGGAACTGGAACTCGCTACGAAACAGTGACCACCGCCCCGTTGACTGTCTCCAAGAATGCGAAGGGAAACATGGAAACAGAGATCGTGGAAATAACATTACCAACAACAGCGCTCACAGGCACAGTCATGGGTGATGGTAAACCTGTGAGTATGGCGCGAATTCAAATTGAGGGCAGTAGCATTTCTACGTTTAGCAATGCTGATGGCACCTATTTGCTAACTGGGCTGGAAGTTTGGCAATCTACTTCTCCAAAGCAATCACCCCGACCGAGCGTGCAAGTTTTTGCTAAAGCTTATCCACCCGTGGCTCAAGGGGTGCAACTGAAGCAGGGAGAATTAACCACGCTCAATTTTGAACTTAAGGCGCAGAGATCAGAGACCAATTCTTCGGAACCATCGCCCAATTCTTCTTAGAATCATGAATTTAATCATCTCAATACCCTGGATCAGTCACTTCAGTTAGTTTGTTGTATTCCCCTTCCAGTATCAGGAGAAACACTCTATGCCCCCTATCTCGCTAACCGATGTCATCACAAAATCACCCGGTGTGTATGTGTCTGAAGAACGATCCGCCGCACCGATCGCGGGCGTAGGCACCAGTACGGCTGCTTTTATTGGCATCCTTACCGCTAGGAGCAACACTGAGGCTGCAAAGGCGAAACCAGCCACCGCTATTGTTGAAACTGCCAGCCCTGAAACAATTCAATCAGATGTAGCAAAGTCCGGGGAAGTTAAACTTTGCACTAATTTCACTGAATTCAAGACCTTATTTGGCGATTTTGTTGAAGGTCAGCCCAATTTGTTAGCTCATGCGGTGTTTGGGTTCTTTCGGAATGGGGAACGCGCTGCTATGTGGTGGGAATTGCCGAAGACACAACAGGGGCCGTAAATTCGGCTCTGGATCAATTTGAAGCGATCGATGAAATCGCGATCGCCGCGGTTCCAGGATTGCAGGGGACGGGCGTGCAAGCGGCGGTGAAAGAGCATTGTGAAAAGATGGAAGACCGAGTGGCGATTCTCGATCCACCCGCAACGGCTAAACCTAACGATGCCGTTACAGCGCTCAAGCCGTTTGACTCGGACTATGCCGCCCTCTATCTTCCGTGGCTACTCGTGTTCGATCCAACCAATCCAAAAGTTCCTAGAGCAGTGCCGCCCAGCGGACATATTGCAGGTATTTATGCACGAGTGGATGGTCAGCGGGGCGTGTTCAAAGCACCAGCGAACGAAGTGATTGCCGGAGCCGTAGGTCTGGCGCAGCCGATTAGTAAAAACCAGCAAAACGGGCTGAACAAAGACGGCATCAACTGTATTCGCAACTTCAATGGCAACATTCGCGTTTGGGGGCACGCACGTTGGGTGGAGATGCCAATGGTGAATTCAAATATATCAGTACGCGGCGACTGTTTAACTATTTGCGCGAATCGATCGACGAAGGCACCCAATGGACAGTATTTGAACCCAACTCACCGGAACTGTGGGCGAGAATTCGCCGCAGCGTTACCGCCTTTTGACTGTAGTATGGCGCAGTGGGGCACTGTTTGGTAGCACTCCCGAAGAAGCGTTTTACGTCAAATGCGATGCTGAAAATAATCCGCCGGAACAACGGGAACTGGGGCTAGTAGTAACAGATATTGGCGTAGCGGTGGTCAAGCCTGCTGAATTTGTCGTGTTTCGCCTGAGCCAGCGACAGGAGGGACAATAACCGATGCCCCTGACTTCATTCGCAACTCCAGGGGTTTATTGGGAATCCAGCGTTGCAGCCCCTGCTCCTGAGTTTTTGACGGGTGTACCTGTTTTTATCGGGTTTACAGAGATAGAACAAAATGAGCTTGCTCAACCTCAGCACCTAACCCTATGGACGCAGTTTGTCGAAATCTTTGGCATTGCGGGAACAGGTGACTTAGCTGATGCGGTGCAAGGCTTTTTGGCAATGGCGGCAGAGTTTGCTATGTTGTGCAGTGGCATATCGCCAGTCCGATCGAACTGGAAACCGTCTTTGCAAAGGCACTGGAAGCGATCGCCACTCTAGATACCATTGACCTGGTGTGTGTTCCCGACCTAGCCAGACGCAGCCAGGATAACGATCAACTGCTGCAACTGCAAGAGACGCTGTTGGATCATTGTTTGGATGGCGATCGCTTTGCCATCTTGGATGCTCCTAATGCCTCCCTCGCTGATGTGCAGCAACACCAGCAGCAGCTTTCCAGCCATCGGGGTAGCCACAACAGCGCCCTTTATTTTCCCTGGATTCGAGTGCAGCGTCTCGATCCCAATCTGCCTGCTCTGATTCCCCCTGTGGTCATATTGCTGGCATCTATGCCCAGAGCGATCTAGATGTGGGGGTTCACAAAGCGCCTGCCAATTTTGTCCTGAATGGCGTGGTGGATTTGAGTCTGAATCTATCCAATGCCAATCAGGAAAGCCTCAATCCGACTCATCAGGCAGGCGGAGTCAACTGTCTGCGAATTCTACCGGGACGGGGCATTCGCGTGTGGGGAGCGCGGACGCTGAGCCAGGATGCTAACTGGTGCTATGTGAATGTGCGGCGATTGTTTCTGACGGTGGGGCGCTGGGTCGAGCGTAATTTGACCAACTTCACCTTTGAACCCAACGACCTGATGCTGTGGATTCGGATTGAGCGCGAACTCACCGCCTATCTAGAGACTCTGCTGGCACAAGGCGCACTCCAGGGCAACTCGCCCCAAGAAGCGTTTTACATCAAGTGCGATGCCGAAACCAATCCGCCCGAAGTTCTCGATCGTGGCATGGTGATTACCGAAATTGGGTTAGCTCCCACGGTGCCGAGCGAGTTTATTGTGGTGCGGCTGATTCAAGGAGAAACCGGAGTCACCCTCGTATAGCCACAATTTCAACCTTACTACCCCACCGCCAACGGCACCTCTCCTTACCAAGGGGAGGTTGGGAAGGGTCTGCTACTCACATTTCTAAGGAGACTTGATTATGCCTGCCAGTAACGCCCATAAACCCGATCCGTATCAGGGCTATAACTTTTTGTCGAGTGGAACAGCATCATTCACGCTGGATTTCGGCAATGTTCGGGTCTGAGTGCCTCACAAGCCTCTGGCGAATATCGCGAGGGCACCGATCCGCCCACCATGCGGAAACTACCCGGACTCAACACCTACAGCAACATCACTTTGCAGCGTGGTATTACCAACAACAAAGAGCTATGGAGTTGGCGCGAAAACGTGATGAAAGGTAACGCCGATCGCCGCGATATTTCGATCGTATTGATGGATCAAACCGGACAGGAAAAGATTCGCTGGAACCTGTCGAACTGCTGGCCCGTGACCTGGACTGCGCCTGACTTTGATGCCACCACTGACGGAGCCGCGATCGAAACCTTTGAACTGGTGCATGAAGGCATCACGATCGACGATTGGAAGTAATTCAAACCGCATCATAGAAACTATCCGTCATGATTCAGTCCACTGAGTTTGCATTCACTTTGCCTCAGGGTTACATCGACTCTGAAGGCACGATTCACAAAGAAGGTACGATGCGATTGGCAACCGCCTACGACGAAATTGCTCCCCTGCGCGATCCGCGTGTGCAAAGCAATCCGGGTTATCTGGTGATTATTTTGCTGGCGCGAGTGATCACTCAATTGGGAGAATTGCCGTCACTGAATCCAAAGATCATCGAAGGCTTATTTTCAGCCGATCTGGTTTATCTGCAAGACTTTTATCAACGGATCAATCAAGTCGGTCATTCTCGCTTTCAGGTCACCTGTCCCCACTGTCAGGGCGAGTTTGAGGTGGAGCCTGTGCCAGCGGGGAGTTACTCGCTACCCCCTAGAGCGGCTGCAAGCGGAGGTAGCGTATATTGCCTATCATTTTCACTGGTCGCCCGAACAAATCATGCAGCTTGAACACCGCGATCGCCAGCAGTGGGTGACTGAGATTACCCGCATTAATCAACAGTTCGATCTCGTTTCAGTTCGACAATAACGATTCACTTATACGAAAAAATTATGGTATTAACGCCCCTGCCAATGCCTTGTTTGCTGCTGCGATGGAACGATCGGGTCGTCGGCTCGATCCCTATATGGGCTACAACTTTCTGGTGGAAATTGGCGGCTTACTGACGGGCGGTTTTACCACCGTTTCGGGACTAGAGAGCAGTATGCAACTGCAAAACTATCAGGAAGGCGGTGTGAATGGCTATACCCATCAATTTCCCACTCAGGTTACTTATCCGAATCTGGTGTTGACGCATGGAATCACCGATCTAAATGTGCTCTGGCACTGGTTTAACGCAGCGGCTGAGGGCGTGATTTTGCGGCTCAACGGCACGGTGATGATGCTCGATCGCGATCGCCAACCGATCACCTGGTGGAATTTCAAAGATGCCTATCCCGTGCGCTGGGTGGGACCTCAATTAGATGCCAGCAACTCCAACACGGTGGTTGTTGAACAACTGGAACTGGTGCATCGGGGTGTAACCAAACCTTCACTATCACTGGCACTTTCAGCCGCTCGATTGGTTAAGCAGAATCGTGCTACCACCTCGCTCAAACTCGATCGCTAGGGAGGCTTTGAAGGATGCCAACCCATTCACCGTCTCACTGGCAGAACACACTCAATCCCCAACTAGTGCAGCGATTAATGCGCCCGATCGTTCAGCCTGGTGTGATTGGCTCTGCATTGGCTGATCAGATTCGATCGCGCTCCGATCGCTGGTCAAATCGTTTGCCATTACTCACCCAAATCACTCAGCAGCACCGGCTATCCGAAGGTTCGCCAGCAGGACAACCGCCGATCGTTTATGCCCAGCCTGTAGCTGCTGAAATGACATCAGAGAGTGCCGCGCAGCCGTCTACGCCATCTGCAACCCGATCCGATCGCCCCACCGTCATTCAAGCCAAATTTGCCTCCTCTGCACCGACCAATCATTCAACCAGCCCAGTGATTGCACCCGAATCAGCCCAGCGATCGCTGCCCTCTCATCAACCTGTTAGCCTTAACACAACCAATTCTTATCCCACGACATCACCCGTTGCATCAGAAAATCCATCTTCTAAACCATCTCCCCATCCGTTGTCCAATTCATTCCAGCATCCATCACCCCAACCATCCCTTCATCCGTTGCCCATTTTGCCCATCGTTCAAGCTCGATCGCCCGTCCCTACCTTAGATAATGACGCGATCGCACCTCAAGGCTATGCTGCTCCAGAATCTGGGCTACCGATCGTATCTGCCCAACCTGCAATTCCCCTCATTCCTTAACCTCCACCAGGGGAGAAAGGGAGCAAGCGCAAACAGTTAATCCGAAAGCTTCTCTCCCGCTTTGGACGAAGGATGAGAGCAATTCCAGCCCTTCAACCGTTCAAATGGACGCTGAAATTCAATCCGTTCTATCCGACTCCAGAACGACAGACCCAACCCCAGAAAACAGGCGATCGCCCCTGCCTCTAGTTCGCAGTATGCCCCCTGCCCCAAGATTGCCCCAGGAAACGCCGTTGGTGTTTTCTCAGCCCACTGCGAGATCAAATCATCCAGCCAGTTCAGATTTAACGGGAGCAGAAACTTCCCCAGAATTGTCAGAACGATCGCGGCTCAGAATGCAACGCCGCAGGGTACAGGAACGCATTTAACCAATGCTCAATCCATTTCTCCATCGATCGTTCGTGAAATCAAAGCTGAGACAACATCACAATCATCGTTGCAAGCATCGCTGCAATCACAGTCGCAACTACAATTACAATCATCACAGACATCGCCAACGCCACACACGATCGTCTCACGGGCTGAACCACCGCCGCTTGATGTAGATGCGCTGGCAGACAAAGTAGAGCGCAAACTGGCGCGACGAATGGCGATCGAACGAGAACGACGGGGGTGGAAATAATGTTGACGAAATTGGCAAAGCTAAAAATTTGGCCCGAAACGCGAAACCGATTGCTGAAACCGTTTGAGGTGCCTTATAACCCCAATCAAATTCAAATTGTGCAAACGGGTTGGCAGCACGGCGATCGCAATCGCTTAGTTCCGGCTGATACGCCTGCAACCTTAACTTTCGATTTGTTTTTCGATACCAGCCTGCCCGATTCGCTGCCCAGCTTTTTCGATTTGATCAAAGCCGCATCCTACCTGACGGCAATGCCAGTTCCCGTGCCCAAAATCAGCATTGCCAAAGACGTGCGACCCTACACCAAAAAAATTACTGACCTGACAAAGCCCGACGGCACCCTCAGCAAACGACCCCGACCGCCAATCTGCTTCTTGCAGTGGGGCAATTTGACCGAGCCGTTTGAATTTTGGGGCGTATTGATGCAGGTGACGACCACCTACACCCGCTTTTTAAGCGACGGCACGCCCACCCGCGCTAATCTCAGTTGTTCGTTTGAAGAGTGGCAGTCTGCCAAAACGCAACAAAAGCGCAGCAAACTCGTAGACGACCCAACCCGCATTGTCAAACGGGGTGAAACCCTGAGCAGCATTGCCGCCGAAGAATATGGCGATCCGGCACTGTGGCGGGTGATCGCGGCTGCCAATCGGCTCACCGATCCACGCGGTCTCACCCCGGACAACTGCTGACCGTGCCGCCGCTGCGTCCTACTAGCACGCCTCAGAGACGAGGATAGCCGCTATGAGTTTGACCAACCCCGCTAAGATCCCCATCCCCGCAATCAAAGTGTCTGTGCAGGGCAACCTCCGCCAGTTTGAGGAGATCGCCGATCTGCAAACGGCAGTCATCACCGACGATATTGAAGCACCCAGTATGTTTGCCCTGACCTTGACCAGTTGGGACACCGAAGCGGGAGAATTCTACAATTGGCTGGATGACGATTTGTTTGCTTTGGGCACCGCGATCAAGATTCAGATCGGCTATGACAAAGACTTAAAACCCTTGATTGCGGGGAAATTACCGGGTTAGAGCCAGAGTTTATGCCAGGAAGTGCGCCGACGCTGACCGTGCGCGGTCATGACTTGCGCCATCGCCTGATGCGGGGTCACAAAACCCAATCCTTCACCCAAATGACATTAAGCGAGGTGGCTGAGAAGGTGCTGCAAGATGCAGGACTGCAGGGGAAAGCCACCCGCACCCCCGACAAGCTGGACTATATCCTTCAGCATAACCAGACCGATCTGGAGTTTCTTCAAACTCAAGCGCGGCGCATTGGCTATGAAGTAGTGATGGTGGGCGACATGGTGCATTTTCGCCCGCAGCAGTTTGCCGATCGCAAAGTTTTGACCCTCAGCCCCAAAGCCGATCGCTTAGAATTCTCACCCCGTCTTAGCACGATGGGACAGGTGGCGCAAGTGGAAGTGCGCGGCTGGAATCCGAAGGAGCAAACGCGAGAAAAACAATTGATCGGCGGCAAAGCCAGCGCCAACCAGGACGAAATTAGCAAAATGGGCGGCACCACTAGCGGGGCGATGGCAGTAAAAAGAATTTTCAGCCGCGAGCTACCGAATTGTCACCCAACCGATCGCCAGCAAAGCCGCAGCCGATCAATTAGCAAAAGCGGACTTTAATCAGCGATCGCTCAACTACATCACAGGCGAAGGGGCTTGTACCGGACAAGTCGATTTACGAGCAGGCAGTGTGGTGGAAATTATCGATATTGGTCAACGGTTTAGCGGTTTATATTATGTCGTTTCAGCCGTGCATACCTACACTCCTGAACAAAGCTACACGACTCAATTTACAGTCAGGAGAAATGCCACGTGATGTCTACGCCGCTTGCTCAAATGATGGGAACGCCAGATTCGCACGATCGCTTTTACGGTGTGACGATCGGCACGGTGACGAACAATCAAGATAAAGAAAATTTAGGGCGAGTGAAAGTCAGATTTCCCTGGCTGACAGAAACCGATGAAGGCTACTGGGCAAGAGTTTTGACCCCAATGGCAGGCACCAATCAAGATACCAAAAACGGTTATGGCATCTATTTTTTACCAGAAGTGGATACAGAAGTGTTAGTCGCGTTTGAACATGGGGACATTGAATTTCCCTATATTTTAGGTGCGTTGTGGAACGGTCAAGATAAACCGTTTGAATCGAATAGTGACGGTAAAAACAATCCACGCACAATCAAATCTCGTAGTGGTCACACGATTCGATTTGATGACACCAAAGATGATGCCAAGATTGAAATTATCGACAGCAGCGGCAAGAACAGCATCGTGATTAGCACCAAAGCCAACACCGTAACGATCGCTAGCGATGCCGACATTGTGATTCAATCTCAGAACGGCAAACTCAAACTCAGCGGCAAAGGAATTGAACTCAACTCAGCCGCCGAAATCAAAATAGAAGCAAAACAAACGCTGGACTTAAAAGCAGGTCCACAACTGAATATCAAAGGCAACATGGTGAACATCAATTAAGGAGAATTCCTATGAGCCAACCCGTTGCCCGTCAAGGCGATCTCATTACCACCACTTGTGAACATCAGGTGCAGGAAAACCGCCCGATCCTACTGCTCCACCCGTCACCGCCCCTGTCTCTCATCCGTTTAATGCCCCGTTCGATCAGCAGTTGAGCCAGAAGGTAAAAATTGACGGCAAGTTTGTTGTGCTAAAAGGCAGCACCGGGCTGGCAAAGTGCATCCGCCTTTACCGCCACCGGGAACGACACCGATCGGCTTTGTCAAACCCCCAACAACCAGGCAGAAGTTTTTCAGGGCAGCAAAACCGTGAAGATTGAAGGCAAACCCGTGGCGCGAATTGGCGATCCGGTGAAGACCTGTAGCGAACTACCGCCGCCGCATGGTGTAATTGCCCCCGCTCCTGGCAAACCGACGCAGGTATTTATTGGAGGGTAGAGCATGGATAGCGAATTTTTAGGTGTGGGATGGCAGTTGCCTCTGACGATCGACCCGAACGGACGGATGCAGATGGTGCGCTATGAGGCAGCAGTCGAGCAGTCGATTCGGATGATTTTGAGTACGGCTCTGGGTGAGCGGTTGATGCAACCGGAGTTTGGCTGTGGCATTCACGATCTGGTGTTTGCCACCAATGGGGCAGAAACGATCGGGCGGATTGTCAGCGAAGTGCGGCGATCTCTGGTGGAGTGGGAAGCCCGCATCGATGTATTGGATGTGGTGGTTCAGCCAGAGGCAGAGAATCCCAATCATCTGCTGATTCAAATCAATTACCAGATTCGCAATACGACCAATCGCTTCAATCTGGTGTATCCGTTCTATTTAGAGTAATTAGAATGTCAACGCCCCCAAAATCGATCGCCGCTCCTATGAGGATATTGTCCGCCAGACGACCGAACTGGCGCAGAAAAACGTTCCATCCTGGCAACCCAGAACCCCACCGGATGCCGGAGTGGCGCTGATTCGGATTTTTGGGCGGATGGCAGCATTGGTCAGCGATCGCCTCAACCGCACCCCCGAAAAGAACTTTCTCGCCTTTCTCGACCTGATTGGCAGTCAAATTCAACCGCCTCAGCCTGCGCGAGTACCACTGACCTTTGAACTGGCGGCGGGCAGTCCGGTCGATGCCTTTGTGCCTGCTCAGACGCAGGTGGCGGCATTGTTGCCTGATGGGGAAGAAGTGGTGTTTGAAACCGAGCAGGAATTGGTGGTCACGACGGCACAGATCACAGCCGCGTTTGCCATTGAGCCAGAGCGCGATCGTCTGCGAGACTGCACCCCTGAAGTTACGGGCAGCGTCGATGCCGCCTTTCCCGTCTTTGAGGGCGATCGCGCCATCGATCATCACCTTTACTTTGCTTGCGATAAATTGCTGACGCTGCCAGGACAAAAGACCGTTACGGTGAGTGTGCGATCGCCCCAAGCGGGTGATTTGTCGCAGCTTCCCATTACCTGGTCAGTTTGGAATGGCGCAAGCTGGCAGCCAGTTCTGGGCATTCTCGAAGGCTTAAAAGTGACGATTACGCAGAATCAGGAGATCAAAATTAGTCAGGGACGGGCGATCGATGCTTCCGGGAATGAGATCGTGCTGGAGAATGAGCAGACGTTGACGATCCCTGAATCCCAACGCAATCAAATCGCTGGACGCGATGATATAGCCTTGATACTCAGGATCTCAACTACATCGGTACAGAGAGATACGAAGATTCAGGGGGGTCAATGCTGTCGGCAGCCTGAATCCAACGGTGGGGAGTAACATTGTCCTGGCACGACTGGCAATCAATAAACAGGGTCAGATTCAGCACACCTTTGAGGCGATCGCATCAACCAGCACAAACTGGGAATTGACCCTGACGCAATTGCCGACTCCTGTAAAACAAACCCTGCATGGAGTGGAAGCCGCCTGGTTACGAGCATCGCTCAATGCGTCGCTGCTTGATGGGTCGCTCAATTCGCCCCAGTTGGTTGGTTTAGATGTCAAAGTGAACACCACTCGCAGTGATTTACTGCCCGACTTGTGCAGCTTCAACACCGCCGCGATCGACATTAGCAAAGACTTTTTCCCGTTTGGCGAACAACCCCGCTTCAACGACACGTTCTACATTGCCAGCCAGGATGGATTAGCACAGCCAGGGGCGATCGTCACCTTAAACGTTAAACTGAGCAGCCCACCGCCGCTAACGGTTAGCCCAAAAGATCTGGAATTAATTTGGGAAGCCTGGACGGGAAAAACCTGGGAATCCCTGAGTACCGATGACTTTAAATTGACAGATGGGACAAATCAGTTCACGCGCGATGGTGATATCAAATTTAAGCTACCCCCTACCCTGGCAACAGTTGATGTAGGGGTGAGACAAAATACTGGATTCGCGTTCGCATCTTGAGAGGCAACTACCAGACTGCTGCGGTTCAAGCAGCAACCATCACCTCACTTCAGGCAGACATCCCCGATAAAAAGACCCCTCCGATAAAAAGACCCTCCTTGTGCATAACTTGCGGGGCTTTGTTCTCGGTGACCCAATTCGGATTGCCGATGGCGACACCAGGAAACCGGCGAAATTGCAGAGATTAAGCAAAAAGAGCGACAAATTATTCTGAAGGATGATTTAAAAATAACTATCTAGTCGGGGCAATTGTAAGGCTGGAGTCGGGGTCTGGTGCGCCGTCAATTAAAAAGCTGACGCTGCGCTATGAATACAATTCGGAGCCAGTGTTCGCCCAGGTTTTTGCCCAAAACGAGTTTACCTTCACCGACCTGCAACCCGTAGATCGCTCCTTCCTACTGACTACTGATGTTGCGAAAGACAGCTACTTGCTTAAGCTCAATAGCGTTGAAGGCTTGACGATCGACACAGCATTCACCCTCCAAGACGTGAATCAAGGCAATACGGAACCTATAGAAATTGAAGTGATCGATCGCGATCGCCGCCTGCTGATCCTCAAACAACCCGTGCAGCGCAGCTATGCCAAAGATGCCACCCTGACCCCGCTGTTTCGCCCCTTTGTGCCCTGCCGCGATCGTCGTCCCACGTTCTATCTCAACTTTGACAAACCGATCGCCAATCATCTGACTGCTCTGTACTTCCAGGTCGAACCGCCCCTACCAGACGAGGAAGCGGATACAACTGCAACTCCAGTGAGACTGACCGCAGAATACGCCAGTCCCAACGGCTGGACAGGACTGGGAATTCAAGATGAAACCCAAAGGTTTAGCGAACGAGGCTTGATGCAGTGGATTGCACCCCCGATTGGCAGATGCGATCGCGGTTTGGGCAGAGCGGCTACTGGCTGCGGCTGCGCTGGGAAGAGGGCAAGTTTCGGCTTACCCCCGACTGCGGCGCGTTTTGACCAATACCATGTGGGCAAGCCAAACCAAGACCCTACCTCGTGAGATTCTTGGCTCCAGTAATGGCGACCCCAATCAAACCTATGTCACAACCCAATCGCCTGTTTTGTTGGGTCTGCGGCTAGAAGTGCAAGAAAATACGATTCCTACTCCAGAAGAACACGCAGCCCTGGAAGCAACCGTCGGCGCGGAGGCAGTGACGATCGTTCGGGATGAAACCGGGCAGACGACAGCAGTTTGGGTGTGCTGGCAAGCCGTCCCCGATTTTTATGGCTCCTCTGCCCGCGATCGCCACTACACGATCGATTACTTGACAGGCACGATTCGGTTTGGCGATGGGCAGTCGGGGCGGGTGCCGCCACCGGGACGCAATAACATTCGCCTGTATTACCAGACGGGCGGGGCGATCGCGAAGAATTTCTGCCGCAGACGGTGAACCAACTGAAGACCACCATTCCGTTTGTCGATCGCGTCACCAACTTAGAAGCAGGCGGCGGTGGAGCCGCGCAGGAATCGCTCCAGGCTGTGCAGGATCGCGGACCCAAGCAACTGCGGCATCGCGGACGAGCCGTGACCCTCCAGGATTTTGAAGATCTGGCGCTGGAAGCCTCACCGGATGTCGCGCGGGCAAAGGCAATCACGCCGGAATTTAACCCTTTAGAGGATAATCTCTGGCTCGATCCGCAAGACAAGCTGAATGAGAGCAAGCTGACGCGACATCGGGACATTGCCCAAAACGCTCAGGTTGGCACGGTGCGGCTGCTGATTGTGCCCTACAGCACGGCACGCCAACCCACCCCCAGTCTGGCATTGATCGATCGCGTGGCAGATTACATTCAAGCGCGGTGTGGAGCCACCCTGAATCTGCAAGTCATGCGTCCCCAGTGGCAAGAAGTCGTCGTGACGGCGGCGATCGTTCCCGTGTCGCTGCAAGGGGCAGATGGCTTACGTACTCAGGTGCTGCAACGGCTGGAATCGTTCCTGCATCCGCTCACGGGCGGTTCGCAAGGCAACGGCTGGCAGTTTGGTCGCCGCCCGCAAGACTCCGATCTGTATGCGGCGATCGCGGCGGTACCAGGAGTCGAACATGTCCACTCGCTCCAGGTTTCCCTCGATCAAACTGCTTTGCCGATGGATACGTTAGTCTTTTCTGGCACTCACACTGTTCAGTTAGTGATGCCATCTTCAAGAGGTCAACCATGACATTACCGCTTCCCAATCTAGACGATCGCACCTATGCCGATTTGGTTGCCGAAGCGCGATCGCAAATCTCGATCGAGTCTCCCGACTGGACGGATCACAACGCCAGCGACCCCGGCATTATCCTGATCGAACTGCTGTCGTGGCTAACCGAACTGGCGCTCTATCGCGTCAACCAACTGCCCGATCAAAACACCGTCACGTTTCTCCAGTTACTCAACGGCAAAGACTGGTCACTGGAACTAAAGCAAGGCGAAGATCGGCAAGCTGCCCTGCTGCGATCGCGGCGGCAAACCGTGCTGGAACTGCGGCAGCGCTATCGTGCTGTTACCCCTGCCGATTTTGAGGCGCTGGTGCTGGAGTGGAATCAGACGGAAGACGCGCAAACATTGGGCAAAGTGAAGCGATCGCACTGTCTCCCCCAATGCAACCTGGAGCGATCGTCCTCTTCCCCAACCGACGAGTCTGCCCACATTAGCCTGATTGTCTTACCCGATGTCCCTACCGATGTCGTTCGCCCTCAACCCAGCGCCAAACTACTCACAACCCTGTACGATTGGTTTGCCCCGCGTCAGTTGCTTACCGTCCGTCATCACATTGTTGCTCCGGAGTACGTTGCCATTCAGCCCCACGCCAAACTATTTCTGGAAGCAGATGCCAATCCAGATGGTCCAAATGGGGTGCGCGATCGCGCCATTAAAGAACTGACAGAATTCTTTCACCCACTGGCATCGGGGCGCTATTGGGAGGGGCACGGCTGGCCCTTTGGGCGATCGGTGTATGTTTCAGACCTGTATGCTCTGCTCGATCGCATTTCCGGTGTGGACTATGTGCAAGAAGTGCGGCTAGGAGCTGGTGCAGCAGCAAAGGATATGCTGGCGATCGCCCCCCAACTCATTTACGCTGACCTGAGCGACAATCCCTTTACCTTGATGGAGCCGACTGGCAATGGCTGGCGAGCAATCTAAACCCATGAGTGACTACCTGCAATACTTACCCGCCATCCTGCAAACTGATCCAGTGTTGGCACAGTTTTTACTGGCATTTGAGCAGATCTTGAGCGGGTTGCCCTCAACGTCTAATACACCTCAAATCGTTGAGCCAGACACTACCGATCCTCCTGGATTAGAAGCCCTAATCGGTCAAATCCATACCTACTTTGATCCGATGAAAACCCCAGCAGAATTCTTGCCCTGGTTGGCGGGTTGGGTCGCCCTCAGCCTGCGAGAAGACTGGACAGACCCCATCAAGCGCAATTTCATTCGCCAGATTGTGCCGCTCTATCAAAAACGAGGCACCAAAGAGGGACTGATTGCCATGCTGAAGCTCTATTTAAACAACGAGCAAGAAAAGGTGTCTGTTTATGAATTTGATCCGCCTGCCCACTACTTTCAAGTCGAACTAGAGCTTGCCAGCCAAGATCTGAAAGCTTATCAGCAGAAAGAAAAAATCGCCCGCGCCATCATCGATCAAGAAAAGCCTGCCCATACGTTTTATGCGTTTCGGATCAAAATGCCCACCATGCAGCTCATTTCTAAGGAGCGAGCTGAAACAGAAGGCAAAGCCATGCTGAGAATTACCAATGATCCTAAGAGTGATTATCCTAACCGAACGATTTTAGGTAGCTCGAATAAAAGACCGCAAGCACAGCCCCAATCTGGAGATTAATCCCTATGCCTGAACTGATTCCACCGATCGAAAAGCGCCCCCGCTACTTTGATGGTCAATATCTCAACGTGACAGACTTCACGGATGAGCAAAACTACCACATCGATCGCCAGCGCCGCTCCCTACAATTTCTGCATGTGTCTGGCATTCTCAATGGCTTAGAGGTGAGCAGCAACGAACTTGTTGTTACCGTGATACCCGGCAGCGCCATTGATGCCCAGGGGCGACAAATTTTATTGCAAAGTACAGCCTTAATCAAAACCCCGTCTAACACTCAAGGTCAGTTGAAAGATACGCCACCCTTTGAGATCAATGTGGAACACCCTAAATCAGGTACAGGCAGCGCAGATTATTACCTGGTGATTGCTTATGATGAAGCTTACGATGAAGCTGATTTGCAAACCGAAGCAGGTAGCAAAGAGTATCGTCGCTATCACGAACGTCCTATCCTCCAGGTAAAGAATGCTCTCACCGATCAAGATGTCCCTTTAGCAAAACTGTCGCTTTCTGGAAGCGATATTAAGATCGATTCCAGCATTCGCCGCTATTCAGGTGTGCGATTTCCTAGTAGTAATGGAAGTGAATTGAGCTTGCGATCGCAGGGAAACGATCAAGTCACTCTATAGGGCAACTTGAGCATCACCGGCAACACTGGCATCGGCACCAACACTCCCAAAAGCCGTTTGTCTGTATCTGATGGAGTGGCGATCGGGCAAACCTACGCCAGCAACTACGCTGCTCCTGACAACGGTTTGATCGTCGAAGGAAATATCGGTATTGGCACAAATACTCCTAAAAGCCGTTTGTCCGTATCTGATGGAGTGGCGATCGGCACAACCTACGCCAGCACCAATCCTGCTCCAGCTAATAGTTTGATCGTCGAAGGCAACATCGGTATTGGCACAAACAATCCACAAGATAAGCTTTCGATTAAAGGTGGAGCGCTTTCCTTCTATCATCCAGATAATGCCTACGCCTATGTTGGATTCGACTACGACAAAACGATCGATGCTTTGCGAATTCGTGCCAATGTCGGAAGCACTAGCCTAAACACCGACTACATCACGATTAAACGAACC
>JAVYJL010000005.1:0-76225 GCA_034541955.1 Kovacikia ellensis JS3
CTGCCTTGCCATTCAAGTTGCCTGCCCCAGAATGTCCATCTGTCATTGTCATTGCTCGCTGCCCTTACCCCAGGTGAATTGAATCTCACTAAACCTGATCCTGCCTCTTACCCTGACTCACCGCTGGCATCTTGCTGTTGGTAGAGGCAGTAATACAATCCCTTCATTGCCATCAGTTCTTCGTGTGTGCCCTGCTCGGCGATCGCCCCTTTGTCCATCATCAAAATCCGGTCAGCACTGCGAATGGTGGCAAGCCGATGGGTGATGAAGAAAACAGAGCGTCCCCGGAAGGCTGCCATCAAGTTCTGACAGACCTGGCGTTCACTATGCAAATCTAAGGCACTGGTGGCTTCATCCAGGATCAGCAGGTGGGGATTTTGCAGTACGGTGCGGGCGATCGCAATTCGCTGACGTTGCCCACCGGAGAGGGCAGAGCCCCGTTCCCCGACACGGGTGTTATAGCCATTTGGCAGGTTCATGATGAAGTCGTGGGCGAAGGCAATCTTGGCGGCTTCGACAATCTCTTCAGGGGTGGCATCCGGGTTCGTTAAAGCAATGTTTTCCTGCACGGTGGTATCGAACAACAGCGTGTCTTGCAGCACCATGCCAATTTGCCGTCTGAGGGAATACAGTTCGACTTTGTGGATGTCGTAACCATCAATCAGGATGCGACCGGATTCCAGGTCATAGAGTCGCGGCAGCACTTTGGTCAGCGTACTTTTCCGGCTCCACTTTGACCCACGACTCCGACAAAGATTCCGGCTGGAACTTCCAGATTGACGTTGCTTAACTGCTGCGGTCCCTTTGGATCAAAGCGGAAGCAAACCTTTTCATACTTGACTGCTCCCTGGATTTCCGGCATCGGAATGTTCTTGCGATCCGCTTCTTCAGTTTCCTGGGGGTATCGAGAATGTCACTCAGGCGCTCCAGAGACAGTGCCGTTTCCTGAAAGTTCTGCCAGAGTTGGATCAGCCGCAGCAGGGGACTGGTGGTGTAGCCCGCAATAATGCGGAAGGCAATCAGTTGCCCTAAAGTGAGTTTGCCTTGCAAGACCAGGTAAGCCCCGACCCAGAGCAGCAGGAGGCTGGACAATTGGTTGAGAAAGTTGCTGAGCGAACCTGCGGTGGTGGAGGTCAAAACAGTTTTGAAGCCAGCGGCAACATAACGGGCATAGCGGTCCTGCCACTGCCAGCGGGAACGCAGTTCGATGTTTTGTGCCTTCACCGTTTGGATACCAGACATCACCTCGACCAGATAGGACTGGGTTTCGGCATTGCGTTCGGCTTTGGTGCGGGTTTGCTGGCGAATAATTGGTGCCACCGTCAGCGTGAGCAGAGCAAACAGGGGCACGGTGGCGAGGGCCACGACTGTTAGCAACAGGCTGTAGCAGACCATGACCACAATGTAGATGACGGAGAAGACCGCATCTAACACCACGGTCAAAGCGGTGCCTGTGAGAAACTGGCGAATGTTTTCCAGTTCATTAACGCGGGTAGACAGTTCCCCCACCGGACGCTTTTCAAAGTAGCGCAGGGGCAGCCGCAGGAGATGGTCAATCACCTCACTGCCCAACGCCATGTCAATTCGGTTAGTGGTATCCACAAAGAGCGTGGTGCGAAGTCCGGTCAGCAGTGCCTCAAAGATGCCCATCAGCACCAGCAAAGTACCGAGGACATTGAGGCTATCG
Source organism: Kovacikia ellensis JS3 (assembly GCA_034541955.1). Classification (GTDB taxonomy): domain Bacteria; phylum Cyanobacteriota; class Cyanobacteriia; order Leptolyngbyales; family Leptolyngbyaceae; genus Kovacikia. Next base: position 1,688 of record JAVYJL010000005.1, read on the forward strand.
GCGCTGTTCTGGACAATGACCTTATCGATAATCACCTGGGTGATCAAAGGATTTGCCAGCGTGAAAAGCTGCACAAACAACGACGCAATCAGCACTTCAATCAGGACTTTGCGGTGGCGGATAACCGATGGTAGAAACCAGCCCAGTCCAAATTTCTGTTTGGGCGTGTCTTTGGTCGGTTGCAGCAGCAGGACTTCGCCTTCTTCGCCCCAGGCGTTGATAAAGGCGGCGGGTTTCCAGCGTTGAATCCCTGGTCAGGAATGGAAAGAATCAGTTCTTTCTCACTGGCTTTGTAGAGCAGGGCAAAGCTGTCCTGCCAGGGCAGCATGACGGGTGTTTGCAACCGACTGACGGCTTCTGCCGGGATGGTGGCGAGTTGGGCGGTGAGTCCCATCAACTCGGCGATCGCCCCACAGAATTGTAGAGAGATGCTATCAGCGCGGCGCTCTTGATTGATCAGGGCACGGCGCAGCACATCGCGACGAAAGGGTATCTTCCAATACTGACTGAGCATCTGGAAGCAGGCGAGGGAGCCATCCACAGCCCCTTTACCGGGGACATGCGGATATTTAAGTTTGCGGGTGGGAGTGTCTGCTTCGTCGTCGAGGGCGGGTGGACGTTCGGGAGCGAAGGGGATGGGGGTGGAGCTGTTGGCTGTTGGCTGTTGGCGATTAGCTTTTGAAGAGGGGGCGTTAGAGTCGGTGGGTGAATCGAAGGCGGCGTGGCGGATACCGATGAGGCGGGCGTTGGGACTTTCTATGGTCAGAACTTCCTCATTTGCAGGGTCAAGGCGACTGCCGATGAGGAAGTTGGTTTTGCCACCGCTGAGGAGCCACAGCAGGTTGGGGTCGAGTTGGGTTAAGGGGTTTTGCCTTGCGGCAGGGTAAGGACAGCGGCTTCGGTGACGAGTTTTTGGGCGAGGGTTTTGAGGTCGATTTCGCCGATCGCGCGTCGTTGGGCTTCGGCTCCCAACAAATCAAACAGTTCGCTCAGCTCGCAGTGATGGTGGAAGGCATCGGCAAAGTCGGGTTCTTGCTGGAGGAGGGTGCGAAAGTCTTTAGCAGACAGGGTGAGACAGACGGATTCAACGGAGGCGATCCCGGTTTCACACGGCACACCCCGCAGCAGTCCTGCCCAACCGAGAATGGCCCCGGGGCGCAGGAGTTCCAGGGTTTCGGGTAAGGCGGAGTGAGGGGAGTAGCCCAGGAGCCGTGCCTGTCCTTCGTAGAGGATGGCGATTTGGGCAGGCATGGTTTCTCGTAGGACGATCGGCTGTCCCATCCGATACCGCAACAGTTGGACTTTGCTTGCCAATTGCTCCAGCGTCTCGGAGGAGAGGCGGTCAAAGGGAGGCGTGGCAGTCAGGAAGTTGTAGATCGGGGTTTGGGTGGCAGTCATGGGGAGGGGGCGGTTGGCTGTTGGCTGTTGGCTATTGGCTGTTGGCTAGAGAGGTGAGGAGTTGGGTAGTGCGTCTGTAGTTCTGGCTGTTGGGCTAACAGCTAACAGCTAACAGCTAATAGCTAACAGCTAACGGCTAATAGCTGGCAGCGGCTGCGTGGTTCGTTGCTCAATCCACTCCTCAAACAACTCATCGAGCAGCCGCTGCCTCGTAGGTGCGTCGAGTTGAGCGGGAATGAGTTTTTCCAGGCGCAGGATGACGTACCACTCGCCGATCTTGCTGGGTGGTAGGAGTTGACCGGGTTGGCTGCGGAAAAGTTTTTCGGCGATCGCAGGATGGGGTTGGGTGAGCGGAACGGGTCCGAGTAATCCACCGGTTTCGGCTTCGGGTCCTTGTGAATATTGACGGGCAAGCTCCGTAAAGGATTGCTCCCCTGCCTGGATGCGAAAGTAGAGTTCCTGGGCGATTTCGGGTTGGGCGGTGCGTATGAGGGAGTAGGTGACTTGATCCAATTGGGCTTTGCAGGTGAGGAAGTGGGATTCCAGTTTGCTGCCCCAGGTGAGTTGTTTGAATTTCTCGATCCGGAAGGGACGGGTTGCCAGATTCTCCAGTTGCTGGGTGGACATCCCGTTTCGCGCAGCCCAGGTTTGAGCCGTTTCATCGGTGATCTGGTTGGCTTCGTAGAATTGGTGAAGCGCTTGCTCGGTTTCTTCGGCGCTGCATTCGATGTTCTCCACTGCCTGGTCAATCAGCAGTTCGCGCAGGAGTTGCGGCAGAAGTTGGTAGCGGATCAGCAATGGCAGGAGTTCGGTCGCGGTGACGGTGCGATCACCGATTTGCAGAATGGGGGTCATGGGTTGGTTCCAGACACAGGGGCAGGAAAATCACAGTGCGCGATCTCGCTCAAGGGCTTTCCCGCTCTAGAGTTCCCCGCAACCAGAAAAATCGCTCTGGATTTTCACTCATTTTTAGAGGCGCTACGGTGGTCGCTGCGTAAAAATACGACGGCTTGGGTTGATAGCGTAGGTGTCAGACGGCTAGATACAGCGCGCTGGATTCCTGGGGACGAACGTGCAGGTAAATGCCTGTAGTAGCAATACTGGCGTGCCCCAATGTGGTTTGGACAAGGTTGATGGGGTGCCGCGCTCTAAGGCATGGGAGGCATGGGAATGCCGGAACCAGTGCGGCGTCACTTTCGCTGTAATCCCAGCACATTCACATGCTGATCTCAAAATTCGAGTCACCTGACTGCGATACAGTTTCTTCCCGGTGCGACTTTGAAACACAAAGTCATCCGCACTCGCTGCCCCTCTCAAATCTCTCACTAATTGCCAGGTGGCAGCACTGAAAACGACGGTTCGGGTCCGCTGTCCTTTGCCAAATAAGGTGACCTGTCCTCGTCCACCCGTCGATTCCTGTACGTCTCGCCACCTCAGGGCACAAATTTCAGAGACGCGACAACCTGTGGCGTAAAGCAGTCGCAGGAGTGCGTGGTCCCGTGGTTTGACCGAGTGGGAAAGGATTGTCATCACCTGCTGTTCACTCAGAATGCGTTCGGCGATCGTTACCTTGACCTTGGGTAGTTTGATCCACTTGCCCACATTGCGGGGCAGGATTTCCATGTCATACCCGTAGGTTAAAAGGGATTTGAGTGCAGTGAGCCGTCGCCGTTGTGTTTCAGAGGCATAGTTACGGGCAGCAAGTTGATGGGCAAAGGCTTGCACATCGTTGAGCGTGACCGCTTGCAGCGGCTTGTTTTTGATGAAGTTGAGAAACAGGCGAATATCTCGACGGTAGCCGTCACAAGTATTGGGACTTTTGCCATAGAGCCACAGTTCAATCAACTCTTCGTTGGTTTCTGCAATGGCGAATGGCTGTGTTTGAGGTGGCGTTGAGATGATTCGTGGGGTAACTGCCTGCACCAAAGGATGGGGGATACAAACGGCTGTCATGGTCCTGCACTCCAAATCTAAAAGGTCTTTCGACGCTTACCACAAACCATAGAGTTGCACTCTCTCTCTGGTTTCTGGTGTCAGGATTTCGTGATTTGGAGTGAGTTTTTCCTGTCTATCTGAGTGCAAAACTCCCGTTATGATGCATACGGGGAAAAGACGGGAGGAACAGGGGATATAGCCAATAAGTACCTGTTTGCAGGCGAGCAATATGACTCCGATTTGGGTGACTACTATCTGAGAGCAAGGTATTACAGCACTGATGTTGGTCGATTTATCAGAAGGGATGATTGGGAGGGTAGGCGTGATGAGCCGTTAACGCTTCACAGATACATCTATGCGAATAGCAACCCTACCAATGGAATTGACCCAACTGGTTGGTTTACTTACAGCATTGCAGATACAGCTGCTGCTGAAGCAATTCGTAATGATTTAATAAAGCAGGAACTCCTTTTTGCAGGCAGATTCATAGACGATGTCTTTTTGGCGGAGCAATTCAAGATTTTGCTGATGTATTTACTCAACTTCCTTTCCCAAATTCTCCACTAGTTCTACGGGCAACTAGTGGGGGACCTAGTGGGGATGGATATGGAAACATGAGAAAAACTTTGGAGGTGCAGGGCATACTATCCTAAAACATATCTGGGTAGATGATGGCAAATTACGAGAGAGATGGAATGCTAGAGCAAAGAGTGGTGCAGATCTAACAGGTGAACTCAGTTATTTTGATAATGAGGAAACTGCTGAAAAGGCAATTAGTCAGACAGTTAAAAAGAATAAAGCTGAGATTCGTGCGTGGACTAAAAGCTCTTCTTCTTTACCAACGTTAGAGTTAGACTACCAGGGAGACGGATCTACAGTAGGTAGAGGAATGAGATATGGAGATTTATCATCTTCACCGAGAACTGGTACAAAGGTTGTTCTTTTGAAGAATCGTAACGGGAAAGGTTGGTCAATTCTCACTGCCCATCCAAAGTAAAATCGGCATTTTGATTAGTGATTGAGGATTTTATATGAATTTAAAGAATCGCTACCCTGATTTCACCAATTTTCTAAGCAGTTGGTTAGCAGATCCATCTGATGATATGTTATCTGATGACAAATTGGCTCTTAACTACATTCAGTACGGAATTCCTTTACCAGCCTATGATAGGTTGTTATCCCAGGGTAAAGGTTTGCTACAAGAGAAACCTTTCCCTTGGCAAGAGATAGCAGCTCATGCAAATAGGGTTTTCAAAAATGAAACCAATGCTTACCATTGGTTAGAAAAGATTATTGATGTCTTTGAGAATAACCACCCTAAGAAGTAGCGCGATCGCCCCTCCCCAGAAATCGAGTCGAAACCACGAAATTCAACATCAATAGCATTTTCAACTTAGTTTAAATGCGATCGCTCTTACTGTTGTGTTCGCAGCCAAGTGTCTAAGTCAGCGATCGCTCTAAAATCCAGCAATGCTTCGCCTAATGACTCTAACTGAGTTATCGAGAGTGCTTCGATTTGAGATCGCGCTGTGTCGGGAATTTCACCTACTTTTCGAGTTAAAAGCCGGAGAATGAGCGATCGCTCTCCACGCTCTATACCCCGTTGTTCGGTTTGTTGCTCCCACTCCAAATAGGCTTGTGATAGTGTTGCCATCAGACTTTGCTCCTCCTGTTCGATCTCGCCTGTCAATTCCAGACTAATTTTCCAATTCACTAGCAATTGTAAAACACTCCCACGGCGTGGGTCATCCACCGGAAATGCCAGCACTTCAGCGATCGCTTGCTCTTGAACTGCTCCTCTACCCAAAATCCGAAGCCATAAAGTCTCCTCTGTCTTTGGCAATTGGTTAATGGCAACGATCGCAGTCTTGAATGTTCTACCCAGCCAGTACACCCCTGGTCGCCAATCTTCATTCGCTTCTGCTTTCAGTCCTTCCAGAAAAGCATCGCTCGCAGACGGAGCCAAAACCCAGAGATGAGGTAGATCCTGGTCTGCCACCCGCTGCCCCTGCCGATTCGCTTGACGATGTAGATCAGCATGAACCAACAGGAGTTTAAGCAGACAGTTCCTGACTTCGGTTGCAGACGGGGCATTGCGAAAAGGTTCAATCAAACAGGGAATGGTAGCCATTCTGCCCAGCAATCCCAGGGACGCTGGATCAATGACAGGTTGGGTGGAGGGAGTGAAGTATACATCCACTAGGCGAGGTTCACCGGGCACTTCCTGGGTAATGTGCACCTCGCCGAGTGGAGTCAGGAATTGCTCCAGAAATTGTTTGGAGAACTGGTCAAAGGGAGTCCGAGTCATTGTCTGCCTCAGTTCGGGCTTAGTTCAAGCGTTCTTATTGTAGAGCGCTATCCAACCTCTTTACCCCCTTAATTTCTGCCACAGTCCTCCCGTTATGATGCCTTCGGCACAAAGACGGGTGGGACGGGGATGTAAGCAATAAATACCTCTTCGCAGGGGAGCAGTATGACTCCAATTTGGGCGATTACTATCTCAGAGCACGGTATTACGACAGTAGTACAGGTCGCTTCACAAGACAAGATGCATATGAGGGAAGAATCACTGAACCTCTAACATTGCAAAAATATCTCTACACCCACGCGAATCCAGTCAACTTCACAGATCCGACTGGATGGTTCACAATGACGGAGGTTAGTGCTGCGTATGCTATCCAAAATACTCTAGCAGGTATACAAACTGGGAATGGAGGATATTTAGTAACAGCAACTTTAAGAGGTGGAGACTATACACCATCAGATTTTCTCGGAGATGGCTTAGTTTCTCTAGGAATACTGATCGCTGCTCCTATAGTTGGTGCTGCCGTAGCGCTTGCTGTCAGACAAACAAGGGCTTTGGCTTATGTTGCTAGTAGAGCAGTGACAAGTAGGGGCTTGCTCGGATTGGAACTTGTAATGAATGTGCTCAAGTGATTAAAACTGAGTTTCTTAGAAATGGAGTCTCAGGAAGATATATTCGGCTTGAAACAAGTGCCAGCAGAAGAGGGATTTACGGAAGAATTGGTTATGAAGGGGTAATCGAACCTGTTTCAACTGATGGTTTCCATGAAGCTATCGTTGTTAGAGTTGGTGGAAAAGATATAGTTTACGACAACCTTAATCCCAGAGGAATTGCGTATGACGCATGGCAGAAAAAGTTCGATGTTTTTCCTGGCGGTGGTAATAAGCTTCAGATAGTTAAAGATGAAGCGTTTTCTCCCTAGGAATGTGTCTGCTATCAAGCCAGTCTATTGGCAATTACAGTGGAGTGAAAAGATGAGTTTCTATGAACTTTTGCAGGAAATCAGAAGAAAGCCTAGCTTGTACTTGAGTAGAAAAACAATTTTTGATTTTAACTCTTTTCTTCTAGGCTACGAAGTTGCACGCATTCAAGCTGAACTACCTAAAACAACGGAAGAGGAGGAATTTGATGAATTCCTAGCGTGGATTAGGGAAATATGTCCAGTGAAAACAAATCACACATGGGCTAACCTTATACTCTTCTACTCCGCAGACGAACGAGATGCTTTAGATAAACTCTTCGGTCTGTTCGATGATTTTCAAGAACAGAGAAAGTTGCAATTAGAAAGTGATGACTTGAAGATTCCTGATTCTGACGATAATGAAGAGATTGATTAATTTAGAAGCGCAACGCACAACTATTGCTAAAATGCTTTAAGGTAGTGTGATCGCATGCTGCTAGATTTGTTCAATGGAAAGACTCAGAGCAAGAGTGATCGCATTTGAAATAGGTTGAAATCACTGTTGATGTTAAGTTTCGTGATTTTGACCCGATTTTGAGAGAGGGGCAATCCCACTCTTAATAGAGTAATCAATTCATAGACCAATTAATTGTCTAACGAAATTGCTGGGGATCTGCTGAAGCTGCTCCTCAACACTCCAATTTTCCGGCTTAAATTTTGGTATGTGCCATTTTGCCCCACTAGATAACCATCTTGTACGAGATGCTACGATTGCTTTCAAAGTAGCATCCTCATAGCCAAACTCAGTCCCACAACACTCACATATGTTGAAAGTTGGTGTATCACCTTCCTCTCCCCAGGGAGGTTCATCATGCCAAAGTCCACAAACTCGACAAATATTAACATCCTTTTTACTGAGCATCGAAGTAATCCTTATTTGTGGGGTAACCGTGAAATGCGGGATCTGGCTTGTATATTGTTCGAAGGGTTTTGTCGCTTCTACCTATAGCAAACAAATCAGTTTTTGGATCGTACACAACGATGTCACCATTTTTGCGGTTTTTTACATGTGCTCCCTTTGGTGGCTGCTTAATAAAGTTGTGAGCAAATTCCACAAAGCTTTTGGAATTAGATATATGAGGAAAGTCCATGCGATGTTTCTTCCAATGCTCATAAGCGTTTTGAACTGGACTCCAGCCTTTCTTAGGATTTGGTGTCCAAATGCTACCGCTTTTTCCACCGCTTGAAGAGGAGTATAGAACTGTTGGTTGGAAATCCCAGAACAGATTAATGAATTCGCCGCCAAAATCAATTAACGTCTTTAAGTTCTTGGCTTCTGATGAATATTCGGCTGCAACAGTTAAAGCAAACTGCTAAAGCAAACTGCCCTGCAAATTGAAGATACTGTCTGATTAAATCATTCGCGATCACATGGGCTGCTGAAATATCAGCCATGCTGTACATCAATCCAGAGGGGTCTATGCCGTTGACCGGATTTGCATGAGCATAGGTATACCTATGTAGCGTGAGTGGCTCACCTAGCCTGCCCTCGTAGTCATCCCTCCTTGTAAATCTTCCAGTTTCACTGTCGTAGTATCTTGCCCGCAGGTAGTAGTCACCCAGATTGAGTCATACTGCTCCCCTGCGAAGAGGTATTTATTGCTTACATCCCCTGTTCCGCCTATGTTTTCGCCGTATGCGTCATAACGGGAGGTGCTCACGACAGTTCCAGTCTCATCGGTGAGTGCAGTAGTGCTGCCCAGCCCATCGACATGATAGTAGGTAGTGCTGCCCACCTGGGTTTGAGGGTCATATTGGGTCTGGGACAGCAGATCGTTCCCATAGACATAGGCAGTCAGCACCGTGCCATCGATCGTATACTCCTCCAACACCTGAGCATAGGGCTGATTCGCATCAATCAGATAGCGAGTTTCCTGCCCATCCACCTTAGAAGCCACTCGAATACCGCTGGTGTCATACGCATACTCCAGATGCTTCGTACCTGTCGCCGTCATGATGTCGGCTGCCACCAGGCGATTCTGGTCATCCCAGGTGTAGTGTGTTTCCTGCCCTGGCTCTGTCTTGGTCAGCGTGTTGCCATTGTCGTCATAGGTGTAGGTCGTCTTGACCTGACCATCGACCTTTTCTGCCAGCAACCTGTCGTTGTTGTCATAGGTGTAGGTCGTCGTGCCCGCAGCCGAATCCGTCTTCGTCAAACGGTTGCCGACAGCGTCATAGACGTAACCAGAAGTGCGATCGCCATTAACCGCATCAAGCACCCGCTCCTGGGTTAGCCGATAGAGTTCATCGTAGGTGTAATTAACCGTGCGCCCGTCATTTTCCGTTACCGACTGCCGATTGCCCACCTTGTCCAACGTGTAGGTGTAGCTGGAGATCAGATCACCATCGGCTTCCTTATTCTCCAGGTACTTGAGACGATTGAGGTCATCGTACTGGCGGTTCTCCTGGGTGCCATTGCCAAAGTGTGTGTGAGTCAGATTGCCAACGGCGTTGTAGTCATAGTCCGTGGTGCCGCTGGCGGCAATCACGGTGTCGAGCCAATTGCGTGCATCGAAGGTATAGCGAGTCTCACCCAGTGCCGTCTTCACCAGCGTCCGATTGCCTGCCACATCATAGCCATAGGCAATCCACGTACCATCAGGATCAATCCGTTTGGTCAGGCGATCGCGCTCATCATACTCAAAGTGGGTGATGCCCCGCCCATCGGTGACGGTTTCAACTAACCCATTGCGGGTATAAGTCATGCTGACGGTGGGATCATCAGCAAAATCCTGCTCAATCAACCAATTGCGCTCGTCATAGCGATAGACCGTTGTTTCACCGTTGAAGTCCGTCATGGAGTGGAGATTGCCGACTGCGTCGTAGGTCAGGGTGGAGCGCTGATTCATGGGTAGGATGGTTGCGGTGCGCCGACCGACCTCATCATACTCATAACGGGTCACATGGTCATTGGCATCCGCCTGCGAGATCAGGTGTCCCAATTCGTCATAGCCATACTCCGTCCACTGGTTGCGGGCATCCTTCACGCCCGTCAGCCGACCCAGTGCATCATAGCGATACTCGGTGCGATGTCCTGCCTGATCCACCAGCGCCACCCGCCGACCGAGCGTATCATACTCACTGGTGGTTACGGTCTGATCCTGGAAGAGGGTTTTGATTAGCCGTCCCAAGTCATCATAAACATAGCGAGTGGTGTGATTAAGGGCATCGGTCACCGCTGTTTGCTGCCCTGCATCATCGTAGACATACTTCGTCCGAGGATTATCGCTCAGGTCATCCGGTGTTTTGTCGGCATAAATCACCTCAAGCTGCCGCCCATCCGCATCGTAGCGAAACTCCGTGCGATTGCCCCGCTCATCAATTTGCGCTTTGACCATCCCATCCGTGAAGTACTCCGTGCGGGTATGGGGATTGTCCGCATCAGTGTCTGGTGTGGCATCGGGAGCAAGGGTTTCAATCAATCGCCCCACTTTGTCATACACAAAGCGCGTGAACTGCACCATCTGATCAACTTCAACATCAACTCAAATCACAAAGCGATAGCGATTAAACTTACTGAAATTTATAACTAAGAATTATATATAGAGATGTAGATATGATTATAGGGACAGCTATGATCGGGTTAGCAAGATCAAAATCATCAAGAATCTTCTTGTGCAGTAAAACATTAGAAATATCATTAATTAATTTAGAAGCATATGCAAGTAGCGTAATAATGTATATAGAGTTCATATAAAATGCTGTAATACAGTATTGATTCTCTCGGTTTTTTGAATTCAATTTCTTGACAAGCATTCTCCCTTCAAAAAATTGCATATGGTGTGCAATATATGTAAAGACGAAGTAAAGGAGAGTCAACAGCAATATTGAAAGTAAATTTATTAAGTTAAGAAAGGCTACTTTGTAATACCAGATCAGAACTATGATAAGTTCCCATATGAAAATTAGGAAAAACTTACCTGTAGACTCTGTGTATTGAGCCAACTTCTTCAAGGAAGGATGTGGTTGATTATTAGTCATTATATGCTATACCTGCTATGAAATTTATTTCCTCCGCGCTATTGTAAAGATTAATTTGAAGTGAGAAAATTTACTTCAAATTAATCTTTACAATAAAAGCTTCTCTAAACATTCAGGCTGGAAGAGTAAGAGATATGCCTGAGTATAATCCTAAACCAGCCTCTCCAATGGGAGAAACAGTGTTATTAACTGCACGTGCAACACTCGGACCCAGTACCCAGAAAGTGGCTCCTGGAGAATATTGATTTTCAAGACCTAGATGATTAAGACCAGTCAAACTTAGAACTGGCAGTGTTATGCCTCCTCCTGCTTGTAAAGCGGGACCTGTAAAAGCCGCGAGAGGGTCAAATCCAATTGGCGAAAATGCTTCCATTGTTGATAGTGATACGGTAAGAGGAATAGGAATTCCCCATGAAGTGCCAGCAAATACTCCAAGAACATTCACTTTTTTTCTTTTCCTCGAATGGGTTCAGATTTCAAACTGGCTGTTAGCACTGAACCCGATAGACCCTTGTATGCTGGAATTAGCATTCCAATATCTATATTTTGAGAAGCATAAAATCCGGTCCAAGATATTTCGCCAGCAAGAGCACGCGCTAAAGTCCCAACAACACCTCCATAAGCCAAAGCACCCAGAGCAAGTTTATTTAATATGCTAATTACTTGCGATAGCTCTGGTAAAGAAAACTTTCCTGTCGGGTCAAGATGCATAACTGGGTTTACATTAGCATAAGCGTACCTATGTCGTGAAATCGGAGACTCTTGCCAACCTTCAAACGGATCAGTACTGGCAAATCGCCCTAAACCTTGGTTGTAATATCGTGCCCGCAAATATTGCATTCCTAAATTGGGATCAGTCTGCTCTCCACGATACAAGTAACTGTTTTGTGTATTACCTGTGGATTGCAGCAGATCACCATAAGCATCATAGGTGTAGGTATCTGTGACTGCTCCTGCAGCATCAGATAATTGTCTTACTCCGCTATGTCCATCCTCCAGATAGAATGCTGATGCACCACTACGAGTTTGAGCAATCAAATCAAGCACATCACCGTAGATGTATCGCGTTTGCACCGTTCCATTCGTTGCATACTCTTCCAACACCTGAGCGTAGGGGCGATTCTCATCCACCAAATAACGAGTTTCCTGTCCATCTACAACAGATGAAACTCGAATACCGTTGGTGTTATAGCGGTAGCTCAGTTGTTTGGTTTCTACACCTGTTGTAACTGTTGCTCCTGTTAGTTGATTGTCATCATTCCAGACGTAAACTGTTTGCTCTCCAACGCCTGTCTTGGTCAGCGTATTACCATTGTTGTCATAGGTGTAACTTGTACTCTGACCACCTGTTGTCTCACTCAATAACCAGTCGTTGTTATTGTAGCTATAGGTTGTCTCTCCTTCGATTGAATCCCGCTTCGTCAAGCGGTTACCAACATTGTCATAGACATACTCGATCGCCCGATTTCCATTGACTGAATCGGTAATGACCTCTTTCGTCAATCGGTAGAGTGCATCATAGGTGTACTCTACTTTCCGTCCACCCAATTCTTCCACTGCGGTCTTATTGCCGACTGCATCATAGGTATAGGCATACCTTGCCAGCACGGTTCCATCCGCCGCTTTTGTTTCCAGTACCTCCACCCGATTGAGATTGTCATACTGATAAGCCTGTGTGACTCCATTCGGTAGCCGCTGCTCTGCCAAATTGCCGATCGCATTGTAAGCGTAAGTCGTCTCCCCTTCCGGTGCAATTACCTTCGCTAACTGTCCCAGACTGTTGTACCGATAGCGGGTTGTCCCCGATGGCGTAGTCACCGTTGCCACCTTGCCAGTTGCTCCATCATAGGTGTAAGCAATCGAACGCCCATCGGGTTCCACCTTCTCCAGCAACCGTCCCCGCTCATCGTAGGTAGAGTGCGTCAAACCCCGCTCATCCGTTACCGTCCGCTCTCGCCCGTTTGCTGCGGTGGTAAAGGTAGTGGTATGTCCTTCACTGACATAGTGTTTCGCCAGCAATTGATTGGTCTTGTCGTACTCATAGGTGATGATATCCCCATCAAAGTCCTGCGTCTGAACCACATTGCCCGCTTTGTTGTAGGTCGTCTCAGAGCGTTGACCCAACGGACGAATCACGGCTACACGGCGTTCCAGCCCATCATACTCATAGCGAGTAATCTGATCATTCGCATCCTCCTGGTAAACCAGCCCACCATCCTCGTTGTAACGGTACTCCGTGCGATGGTCTAACACATCCACAACCGCTGTCAGTTGATCCAGTGCATCATACTCATAGCGCGTCACCCGTCCTGCCTGGTCAGTCTTTGAGGTTTCCTTACCAAAAGCGTTGTAGGTCGTCTTTGTGCGGGTGCCATCGACATAGAGCGTTTGCACCAACCGATCCATTTCGTCGTAGACATAGCGGGTGGTGCGTCCCAGGTCATCAGTCTTGGCAATCGCCCGTCCTGCCTGGTCAAACATGGTCGAAGTTTCCATCGCCTGCCCATCTTGCCAGTTGCGGGACAGGATCATGCGACCTGTTTTGTCGTACTCAAACTCTGTCCGCACCCCATTTTTCACCAGAGCCTTCATCCAACCTAACTGGTTGTACTCCACATCCACCCTGGCATTATCGGTATCGGTTTCGGGTGTACTATCCGGCAGAATCATGCCTGTGGGACGTTTGAGTGCATCATAGGAGTAAACGGTGCGACGACCATACTGGTCAGTAATCCCGGTCTTATTCCCCAACACGTCATAGTCATACTTGATCCGCTGATTATCCGTATCGGTTTCTGGGGTATCGTCGTCGTAAATCGTTTCCAGCAATTGATTCTTGCTGTCATAGGTCATTTGAGTCCGACGACCCAACGCATCAACCATTAACGTCTGATTGCCATTGGCATCGTAGTCATATTGAGTTAAACCCCTTCGGCATCGAGAACTGACTTCACCTTGTTGTTATCGTCGTAGGTTCTGGTTGTCGTGAGTGTCCGAATGCCATCAGGAGTAGTGAGTTTGCGGGTCTCTATCAATGCATTGCCATTGCCATCATAGGTGTAAATTGTCTCATTCCCTAAAGCATCGTGCTTAAGGGTTCGGTTGCCAAAACGATCATATTCAAACGTGGTAACGTCGTTTGTGCCTTCGATAATGGAAAGATTGCGTCCCGCCAAATCATAGACGTAACTGATGGTATAACCTGTGGCATCGGTTTTGGAGAGGACATTCCCTTTGCTGTCATAGGTGTATCTGGTCGTGTGTCCTAACGCATTGGTGCTGGTCAGAAGATTGCCCAGATTGGTGTAGGTGTAGTAATCGGTTTCACCCAGCGCGTTGGTGCGGGTGAGTTGATTTCCCTGGCTGTCGTAAGTGTAGCTGGTGGTGTAACCATCGGGTCCGGTTTCATCGCTGACGACGGTTTCTGCTAAAATATCATTGTTGTCGTTGTACGTGCGCTTGGTGATTCTGCCTTCCGCATCAATCTCGGTCAGAATGTTACCGCGCTCGTCATATTCATAGGTGGTCTTGTGGCCCAGTTGGTCTTCTACAGTCTGAATGTCATTAGCTGGGTCATAGGCGAGCTTGACCGGTTTACCTGCGGCATCCACCATCGTTTTGAGGCGACCATTCTCGTCATACTCGGTCTTAACCCCGGTATGCCCTAATGGGTCAATGATTTTGTCGAGATAGTGAGGATGATCGCTGTTGTACTCCATGTGAGTGGTGTTGTCTTCGCGATCGGTCACGCCAATCAAATCGCCCTTCGCATCGTAGTCATAACGTACCAGTTCACCCATCGGGTCTTTGACCGAGGTAATCCGGTTTGAGCATCCCGCTCAAACGTGACTTTCTGTCCCGTCGAACTGGTAATACTCGCATCGGTATACGTGAGCTGATTGCCATTCGTATCCGTCACCGTCAGCAAATCACCTGTCTGAGCATCAATTTCATATACCGTGCCATCCTTCGTCGTCAGGACATACACGCCACCATAGGTCGGGTCCGCCGGGTTGTAAGGATTGCCCGCCAGTCCAGCATACTGATTGGTATCACTGCTGCGGGTGATGCGCGTATCTCTGACCGTCAGCGTACTCGTACTGCCCTGATCAGCGGTAAAGGCTGGGATGATACATGGCGGCATCTGGTGCATCGCCAAAGAACTGGTTAAACCGATCGCCCGTCGGTTTAAAGGTAAACCCTTCCCGCTTGCCACCTGGTAGGGTGATGTAAACCCGTGGTCCCATCCTTAAAGGCTGGGTAGGTGCCTAGCAACTCTTCTTCCGGAGTGCGCTTCAAGCTCGTCCGCAAATCGGTATCGCGGAATTCCATCCGCCAGCCATAACCAAAATCATCCGTGGTATTCGCGGTGAGGCTGTCATAGGTACGCGTCAGCGTAATCGGAATGCCCTGTGACGGGAATGGACAAATCCGTAAACGAGAGGCGGAAATTCCCCAGTTTCAGGTCCCCCGCCACACTGATGGTGTCTTCAACAATACTGATGTTTCCGATACGGTCTACAGCCGTTAGACGCAACGTGTAGGTATCATTCTCCAGTAGTGAGGGGTCAAACTTGCCCAGTACTCCGTTGACGGAATTGATGCCCTGCGAATCTGTCCTGTCATAAACTGTCGTGAACTGGTCGCTCCCAATTCGGGTAACTTCCAGTTTGTATTCCACCAGGTCATTATCTGGATCAGTAACACTACCCAAAATATCGACAGGTTCTGTGATAACGCCAGTCGGAATATTTGATAGATCAAGGCTAATATCGGGTGAATGTGCGTTGGTTGGATCAATCACCTGCACTGACATCGTTGCCTGTCCACTATTGCCCGCCTCATCTACGGCTGTCGCGATCGCACTAATTGCTCCCGCCTGATTCAGCGTTACAGTTGCCTGTCCATAAGCATCTAAAACCACCGGAGCGCCATTCACGTTTAATGTTCTTCCTGCCACCCGCAGATTATCAGTGGCATTCACTCTAAACGTCACGCTGTCACCGATGTTTGCAGTAGTTTGACTGGCAATTACGCTGACTTTTGGAGCCTGTATGTCAGCAATCACGCTCAGATCATACGACTGTTGAATAGTGGCACCCCGGCTATCCGTCACACCCAGCACAATAGAGGTGGTTCCAATATTGCTCGTCGTTGGCATCCATCGGACCCGTCCCAAAGCGTCGATGGTCAACCCTTCAGGACCCTGTACCAAGCTATAGGTCAGTGAATCGCCATCCGTATCAATCGCCTTCAAATCATACTGATAAGACTGCCCAACCGCAGCCTGTGTAATTGCTTGAGAAAGCAATGTTGGGGCATGATTGAGGATAGAATTAACCTTAAAGCTTTGGCCTGCCACTGCTCCTTGAGCGTCTTGAGCCAGGACACTAACGGTATAGGTTCCCACCTCATCAGCAGATGGAGTCCACTGAATCAGCCCTGTAAGCGGATCGATTGTCATCCCTTGAGGTGCATCTTGTAGAGCATAAGTCAGTGCCGCCCCTTCCGGGTCTCTAGCTGTGACTTGATACTGATAAGACTGACCCACAGCAGCAGCGAAGATGGGTTGAGACGTGATCTCTGGGGATTGGTTGCTAGCAGGTGCAGCAGTCGTACTAACTGAAATGCTATAGTTCTGCCTTGCACTGTAACCGTGAGCGTCTCGAACTTCAATGATGATTGAGCTTTGGCTATTTTGCTGTCCTTCATTCGGAGTCCACTGAATCAGTCCCGTCTCGGCATCAATCGTCATGCCGTTGGGATAGCCATAGATAAAGCCATAGCTGAGAGAATCCTGATCTCCACCAGACGCTTGAACTTGATAAGCGTAAAGCTGACCCAAGACAGCCTGGGTAGGAGGCATTGAGACAATCGCCAACGCTGAGTTAATCGGTTCAATGTTGAGGGTAAAGATTTCAGTGTCGTAGCCACTCCTTCCTTGAACCCGCAAAGCAACTTCTTGAGCGCCAACCTGATCTCTGGTTGGTGTCCACACAATTGTGCCGCTTGTGGGATCAACCACCATGCCAGTCGGTGCTTGATCAAGGATGAACCGAACAAACTCATTATCAGGATTACTGATCGTAGGCGTATACCGATACTGGTTATCCACAACCAGATAGGTATTGGACGGATCACTTGTAAACGTCGGGGATGAATAACAAGATCGCTGGAGTTTGTGACCTGGAGTTGGTAGTTCTGTGTAGTGATACCACCTTGACCATCATTTACCTGCACTGTTACCGACTGAGTTCCCAGTTGGTCGGCTTTAGCCATCCACAGAATTCTGCCCGTCTTGTCAATTGTCATGCCGTTAGGAGCATTGACTAGACTGTAAGCGAGCGCATCATGGTTGGAGTCACTTGCTTCGACTTGATACAAATAGGTCTGACCAACCGCTGTACGAGTACTCGGACTAGATGTAATAGACGGTGGTGCATTAGGTTCAGTCGTTGTATCGAGAGCCTTCAGTTGAAAAAGGATGGTTGTTTTGCCACCCTGTCCATTAACGGCAGTAACTGCAAAAGGAAAGGCTCCTGTGGGAGAACCAGAATAGGTACTTGTTGTTGGGGTCCAGGTAAACAGTCCCGTACTTGCATCAATAGCTGCATTTGAGTCAGGTGAATCTAGCTGAAAAGTGACAGGATTTCCTTGAGTATCTTGAGCGTTGAACTGATATTGAAAAGCGTGTCCAACAATGGGATGAATCGTATTCGATGGAGGCTCACTGATAAACACAGGTGGTGGAACCGATGGTTCCACTTTGACCTGGAATGATTGCAGAGTAACTCCACCGTAACCATCCTGGACACGCAGAATGGCAGTATGGTCTCCCACTTGAGCAGTCGTTGGACGCCAACTCACAAGTCCAGTTACTGGATCTACCAGCATACCGTCTGGTTTGACGACTAAATCATAACGGAGTGGGTCACCATCACGGTCAGTCGCAGTCGCCTGGTATAGCAATTTCTGTCCAGCAACAATGTCAGTTTTGGGCTGACTAGTAAAGACGGGAGAACTGTTATCAATGCCCTGATGAACACCCTGAAGCGTGTCTACAAAATCCACAAATGAGACCTTTTCACCAGCATCGAGTGAGACATGATAGGACTGATTATTGGGCGCAACCTGTAGGTATCCAAATTGCGGATCTTCTGCGATCGTGTAAGCTCCAGGAGCTACATTAAATGAATAATTTCCCTCGGCATCTGTAGTGGTGAAGATTTCATCAGAATCACGTTGACTATTTTGATTACTATCAATGTAAACAATCTGCCCTTCTAACCCCAGGTTCTTCTGTTCGGCAAAATAGCTGGCTACAGGGGCTACAGAGCGATAAATGACATAGTGGGAATCACTTGGAGAATATCCATAGAACGAATCGTAAGATACAAACTCAGCAGAGGTCGATAGACCTGGAATTTGCCCCCAAATCTGTCCTGGTCTATTTGGGGCATATGCTCCAATTGAATGCCAATTCGCTCCAGTGATTTCTTGAGCAATGTCTGAGGTTAGAGGTACATGCCCGTTATCTCCCGGATTGTTCCCGGTTGCAACGATAGCTTCCCAATCAGTCGCATTAGAGAAGAGTGATGTTCCATCCGGAAGATCAAACTCACCTGTCCACATCCGGGAACTGCCAGTATTCCAGGTGATGACATACAAGTAGTCATCCGGTTGAACATTAAACTTGAACGTTTCAGGCAAAGACCAATCGTAGGGACCAGGATCTCCGCCCTCACCCAGCTCATTCCGCCCCACATAGGTCAGTCCGCTGCCATCTGCATTGCCGTAGTAAAGACCATAGTGATTGTCAGCATCAACTTTAGCTGTGACAGGTAACGCTGTATCCTGCAATAGGTAGTGGTTGGAATAAACTTTTCCGGTGAGCGTGCCTAGAGTTGTTTCGTTGACGTTCAGCTTAAAGCTTTGTGTGTCTACGCTACCTTGACTATCTTGAACCTTGATAGACAGTTCGTATTGACCGATTACAGGATCACGCCAACGAATCTTACCAGTATCAGCATCAATAAACATACCAGTAGGAGCGCCCACCAGTGAGTACTTCAACGCATCACCGTCTGGATCTGTTGCTTTGACATCGTAAGCATAGTTATTGTGCGCAAAGACATTAACGATTGGGGCACTGGTAATAGTCGGTGCATGATTGTCTGATTGTACCTGGGTCTGTATCTGGAAGCGTTGATAAGAAACTCCTCCCCTACGATCTTGTACAATCACCTGAACGGTAAAAGTTCCCAATTGCTCGGATGTGGGAGTCCAAATAATCAATCCCGTATTTTGATTAATCGTCATTCCAGAAGGCGTATCAGCTAAACCATAATTCAAGTCATAGGAAAGCCTGTCATGGTCTGGATCTGATGCCGTGAGTTGATAAACGTAAGGTTTGTTGATAGTGGCAGTAGTGATAGGAATACTCGTGAAAACAGGCGGACGATTCGAGATTTGTGTACCATCCAAAACAGACAAACTGTAAGTTTGTTGAGCCTTACCGCCATAGCTGTCCTCTGTCTGTACTGTGATACTCTGAGTACCTAAATCATCGGTTGTCGATGTCCAACTCACTCTTCCGCTGATTGGATCAATATCCATTCCAGCAGGTCCAGATAAGAGCGTATAGCGTAAAGCATCACCATTCGGATCGTCCGCCTTCACATCGTAAGT
Organism: Kovacikia ellensis JS3; assembly: GCA_034541955.1. Taxonomy (GTDB): domain Bacteria; phylum Cyanobacteriota; class Cyanobacteriia; order Leptolyngbyales; family Leptolyngbyaceae; genus Kovacikia. The sequence goes on from JAVYJL010000005.1 coordinate 20,956, forward strand.
ATAGGTATAACCTGCTACTACTTCAGTTTCGGGGTAGAGTGAATCACCGGAGCTTGATTCAACTGCGCCAGCACTACCAGATCGTAGGTAAACTGCACCCCATTTGGGTTGTAGAAGATCAAGCTGCGGGTACTGGTCAGTTCATTAGGTTCAAGTTTGCCATCAGCAACCAAGCTGCTGAAGTTGTAGTAGGGCAACCTGTCCGGGGTATAGCCATCCGGGTTCCGCACCAGCACCGAGGGGTCACTGATGTTTCTCACAGCAACTAGCAACGGCGCATCGACGCTGTAGATGCCGATGTTATGCACAGCAACATCGGTGTACAGCAGGTGAGTATCGGCATTGAATGTCGTGCGGTGGTACTCAGTGCTGATGCTAGAGGAAACATCGCTTAAGCCAGAGAAGCCCGATGTTGGAATGGGAGTCGGCGTGGTGGATGTGTTCTGGTTAAGCCCTGAGGGTAGTTGTGTTCCCAGGGAGCATCCATTAGAGCAAGCTCTTTAATCCGAACGCTGGTAGTTATGTCGCCATCATCATTGACTAGTCGGAAGATGAGGGTGACCGCTGTCCCAGGAGTAATACCCGTGAGGTTCAGGCTAATGGTTTTCGTTGCTGCCGTATAGGTGGTGCCTGCGCCTAAGGCAATCGGTTCACCTTCGGTCCAGTTGAAGAAGGCATCCCGCCCTTGAGCGATGGTATGGACGAGCGAATTGTCGTTGGCATCCACCAGGGCAACTTCAAACGCATCGTTGATTGAGTCGGAGTCCGTGGTGTCGAAACTAGGATCGATCGCAAAACTGAGCACCGAAGGTTGATTGATCGTGAAGGTAGCCGCTTGAGTCGGACTGAAGTTTGTCCCTTCTCGCAACATCACGTCGATCGCCAACAGGTAAGTCTGGGTCGATTGCAATCCCCAGCATCAGTGACAGTGAGCGCGATTGGGTAAATCCCAGATTGAGCGGTGGTGGGAGTCCCCGTCAGGCTAGCGGTGCCATCCCCGTGATCGGTTAACGTCAACCAACTGGGCAGATTCTTCGTTGTAATCGTGCGAGCATTGCCTTCTGGGTCAACGGTTGCAATCGCATAACTGTAGGCACTGCCCGCTTCTGCATTCAAAACGGGAGTGCTGGTAAAGCGAGGGGTTTCATTTACATTGGTCAAATTGACCGTGAGGGTTTTGTCAAAGAACAGCCCCGGCTTGCCGCTATCGGTGGTCCGCACCTGAATCGTGTAGCTGCTGCCATTCTCATAGTCCAGCACGGCTCCTGGTGCGACTTGCAGTTGGTCTCCAACCAGCTTAAAGCGTCCACCCGCGTTATCCAGCAAGAGGTAGGTATGAGTATCGGCGGCATCCGGGTTGATCGTACTGAGCCGTCCAACCACGGTGCCTGCTGTGCTGTTTTCGGCAATGATGTTGTTGCTCAAGCCAATGTCAGTGGGTGCCTGATTGGTTGCCAGACGCTTGATCGTCAGGTTGGTGGTTTTCTGATTACCTGCGACATCGATTGCCTGAACGGTAAACGCATTATCTCCCAGGGTTAATGCCACATTGGAGAAGGTAAATTGACCATTTGCATCGGCGATCGTTGTCGCTCCCGTCTGCTGCAACACTACCATTGCTCCGGCATCCGTTTGTCCATCGAGGCTGACTTTAGCTGCAGTGGTTTGATTGTCACCAACGGGTGTGGAATCAAAGGCAGGATTGAGCGAGAAACCCAGAGGGAGAGTGGTATCGAGGGTAAAAGAAATCTCAAAGATTTGGGAGACATTGCCGTACTGGTCGGTTGCTTGAAGTTGAAGCGTATGCAAACCATCCGCTAAAGTGCTGCCATAAATCTGCTCTAAGCGCTCGCGTGTAAAGGTAAAACTACCATCAGCTTGGTGGTCTGCAAGCACATCGACTGTGGGGCTGGTACTATCCAACCCAGCACGGAATGCCACTACCTGACTGACATCACTCAGGGTTCCGGTAATGGTTGGATCATAAGTGCTGTGATCTGTGTTGGTGCCAACGGGAGCCGTGTCGTTTGCCAGAGCCGCTGTAATGGAGGGAGCCTCATTGTCCAGCGCGACCATAACGTTGTACTGCGTGGTCAGCACATTACCTGCAACGTTGATCGCCGTCACCGTCAGCGTATGCGCGCCATTGCTGATGCCTGTAAAATCGAATGCCTGATTGAATGCCCCGCTTGAGTTGAAGTCCAGTGGAAGGTCGGCTTGAGCGTCAAAGTGGTAGCTGAGGGCTGTGATGGCAGAACCAGTCCCATCGATCGTGCCAGCTAGTTTCGCGTCATTTCTCAGAGGAGCCGCATCGATGGGAGTCGTGAAGGTGAGTTGCGGCTGGAGCGCATCAATGGTGAGCGTCAACGCCTGGGAGAGTGAACTGATGTTGCCTGCAATATCGGTGGCGATCGCGGTCACTGCATGGGTGCCATTGGTCAATGCAGTTGTTGTAATCTGCCAGGTGCCATCGGAACTGGTGGTCGCACTACCAATGATTTGATTGCCGTCATACAGATCAACCTGTGCTCCAACCTCTGCCTGACCTGTGATGATGGGAGTGTTAATGCGAGTGATCGTGTCGTAGTGGCTTTGACCGCTATCGCTTTCAGGTGCTAGTTTTAGGTTGCTAGGAGCCGGAGTGATCGTGTCGAGGGTAAAGGAAAGGGTAAAGACACTGGAAAGATTGCCATACTCATCTTTGGCTTGCAGATGCAATTGATGCAGTCCATCGGGTAAGGTTCCCCCATAGATCTGCTCCAGTTGAATGCGGGTGAAGGTGAAGCGTCCATCGGACTGACGTTGAGCCAGAACATCAACAAACTGGGCACTGGTGGCAGTGTCAAAGCCTGCTTTGAAGGATGCGACCTGACTGGTATCAGTCAGCGTTCCGGTAATGCCTGGATCAAAGGTAATCCGGTCAGTATTGGTACTGCCAGGAGCAGTGTCACGGACCAATTGCGCCGTAATCACAGGTGCCGTCGTATCCAGGGCAACGGTGACATTGAAGCGGGTGGTAAGGACATTACCGGCGACATCGGTGGCAGATAGGGTGAGGATGTGGGAGCCGTTGCTGATGCCTGTAAAGTTGATTGCCTGATCAAATGCGCCGGATGTATTCTTTGTGAGCGAAATCGCAGCCAAATCATCAAAGTGGTAGCTAAGGGCAGTAATGGTAGAACCTGTGCCATCCACGCTGCCAGTCAATCTTGCTGCCTGGGTTAAAGGAGACTGATCCACCGGGGTGGTTAAGCTGATTTGGGGCTGAAGATTGTCGATCGTCACCTGCAAAGAAGTAGAGGTTTTGGTATTCCCGGCAATATCGGTGGCGATCGCGCTCAGTTGATGCACGCCATTGGTTAGTTGCGGGGTGGTGAATTCCCAGGTGCCGTCTGTCTTTGCAGTTGTTTGTCCGATCACCTGATTGTCGCTGAACAATTGCACCGTTGCTCCAGCTTCAGCGGTGCCTGTGATTACAGGCATGATTTGTTTGGTAATGCGATCGCTGTTGCTCTGACCACTATCGCTGGCAGATTGCAGGGTCAGAACAGGGGCAGCGGTCGTCGTATCGAGCGTGAACGCAATCTCAAAGGTGGTGACATTGCGATACTGGTCTTTAGCTTGCAGATGGAGCGTGTGATTGCCATCCGGCAACGTACCACCGTAGATCTGGTTCAATTGGGTGCGGCTGAAGCTGAATTTGCCGTCCGATTGCAGACTGGAAAGCACATTGCTGTAGCTGCCAGTCGGGGTCGTATCAAAGCCTGCTTTGAATTCAACAATTTGATTCCCGGTGGTCAGGGAGGCATTTCCGGTGACGCTGCCGATCGGAATGCTGCCGCCCACCCCAATTTGAATGCCGGGATTGGTAACTGTAATCGTGCCCGCGATCGCCGGGTCATAGGTAATGCGGTCGGTGTTAGTCGTAGTGCCAGGAGCCGTGTCGTGGCTCAGTCCAGCGGTAATGACGGGGGTGGGGACACAGCGTAATGGCAGCATCGGCAATGACGGTGGCATTGCCATTAAAGATGACGTTGCCTTTGGACCCGATCGCGCCATAAAGTGTGGAACTGCCGTTGAAGGTAAAGTTTTGGCACTCAGGAATGCGCCTCGGGTGTTAGAGGCACCGTTGTAGGTAATGTTACCCTGGGAAATGACCTCCAGATTGCTGGTGGTCGTGGTCGTGGTCGTAGCACCGTTAAAATTGATGTCTCCAGCACCGTTTGCCATCAGGGTAGATCCCCCAAACCTGGCTCCCCATTCATGTTGATGGTGCCGGATGCCAGGACAGACAGATCAGTGGCACGGACGTTAGAGAGGTTGATATTGCCGTTATTTGCAACCAGGACAACGTCATCGAAGGTTTGACCACTACCGTTGAAGTTGATATCGCCATTCACCACAGTAATGATGGTGTGGCTGAGGTTGACACCCGCAGGGATGGTGAGTCCACCGTTCGTTACCTGCACCACCGTAGGGTGTCCAGCCGTGCCTGAAGCGGGAAACTTCCTGGTCCAGTCAGTCGCAGTGTTGATGGGATTTTGTTGAGCGTTGAAAGTGACGGTTGCTGTCCCCGTAGGGATGCGACGGGTTAGTTCTTGTTGTTTAATGTCCGCATAGGCGGGCACGTTCACTACTTGCTTGGGTACAACCTGCGGCGGCAGCAGTCCGGCATAACGATTACCGGCAGCGTTGCTCACGGTATAGTCCGACGCTACTGCCACTGCATCTTTGATCAGAATGGGTTTGCCAGTTGCATCCAGAATCGGATTCCCACTGCTGTCGCGTTGGACGGGCAGGGTGGGGTTGCCGTTGATGGTGAACCCGGCACCGCCATACATCAGGGCATCGTCTTGCAGGTTCCTGGGGTCGCCATCAAAGTCACTGCTGCCGTTGATCGTCAGCGTGCCTTCTGCCATGACAGCAAACCTGGGCAGGTCGGGCAGGACTGGAGCCGTCACCTGCACAGCATTAGTCATCTGGCTCGTGAGTTGACTGGTGAGTTGAGTGGTCACCTGGTTCCCGGTCAGTGGGTCTACCCCTGCCTGAGTGGTTCCCAAATCTGGGGTCGTGGAGGTCGGACCAAACACCGTTGGCACATCCAGTGGCGTGGTTTTCTTGGGCAGCGCTGTGAGAGCAAAACCCTCTTCTCCTGCTTTGGCAATGGGATCTGGAGTGAGGCTCAACCCCTTAGTGGCGGATGACAGCGCCTGATTGAGACCTTGCAAGCCGCTGTCATCTAACAAAGATGCATTTTGCAAGAGGGTTGGGCGAACACGTCTTTGCTGCTGCTATTCAGCACATCTTCCGGCTTACTCATTGCAATCCTTGTGGGTGAAGAAAAGAGGGTCAGGCGAAAATTAGACAGGGGCAGTAATGGGTGAACACCAGTAGCTCACCCGATGACGCAACTGTCAGAGAGTCAATTCAAACTGAGAGTGCTTGAAAATCAGGCACTCGGCATTAGGAGCCGTCAATCAATAAGGGCAATAGGCTATTGGCTAATCGCTAACCGCTAACCGCTAACAGCCAGTTTCCTCAGGCAAAGGCTGGCAGCAACTTCGGTTCGTTGCTACGGCTGGCAAGGAAATTCTGATTGACAATCTCCTGGTAGGTTTCCAGGTCTGCCTGCCAGTGGTCTAAGCTTTGGCACAGGCTTTCAATCCGCTCCGGCTGGGTGCTGCCAGTGACCCGGTAGGCGAAGTTACCAACAAACAGCACGACGGGGGTAATGGTTTCCTCATCCTGCCGTAACCCGGCTTCACTCACCGTCAGGTTGAGTGAATTGCGTTCCAACGTGTAGCTAAAGTTGATGGTGGTGCGAACCGGGGACTGTCCCACTTGTTGCCAGGGTCCAGGGGCAAGCAGCGTCTCGCGCAGATACTGCTTCACTGCCTCTTCTCCGTTGAACACAACGTGTCCGGTTGGGTTCATGCCAAGTGCTTCATACTCCATGTTGGGCAGGCTCTGGACATACTTGCGAGCAAGTTTGGCAATTTCGATCGTGGCAATGTCCTTCTCTTCAATGACTTCGGTGAAGATCACCCGATTCGGTTGAGCGGTAATGGTGATGTTGTTCTGAAACGTATGCTGCACTAATTGAGGCGTGTAGACGGGGAGCGTGCCAGTTCCCAATCCAGCGGCACAATGCCGCTATATTTGAGGAATTCCAGGTTAACGACAGCGGGACTTTGGTTGTTGGCAGCGATAACAATCGCTAGCTCTTGCAGGGCTACGGTTTGGTGCATGAACTTTCTTCTTAGGGTTAAAAATCTTGGGTACGGTGGGGCGATCGCTCACATTGATCTGATGTCCCCGCAAGCGATCTGAACCTTGATTGAATGGGGATGCATTCAATGGAAGTCACTACGAATGGAAGTCGCTACGGTAGTAGGGCAGTCTTCTCTGCTTTCTCTGTTATAGAAGTAAATCAATCGGGTCTATAAGCGCGAGTTTACGGAACTTCATTTTTTAGGCGATCGTACTTGCGCTGTCAGTACGGACGGAGAAACCGTGTGAATTTTGTGAAGGAGTTTTCAGGCTGTCGTGGAGCAGATGAAGTTGGGACAAAAGAGATACAGAAACCACGATGGATGAGGCATCAGGGTTCTCTGCATGATTACAGACTCTCTCAGTGGGTCTGGTCAGATTGGGCAGAATCGAGCAGGCAGGATTAGCTACGATGCAAAACAGGTGAACGTTCTATGTCCAGCATCGAAGTATTCGCAGATTTCCCCTCGCCTGCGGGTGATCACGTTGAAAGCAGGGTAGACCTCAACTGCCACCTCATAAACACCCGTCTGCTACGTTCCTGGCACGAGTAGAGGGTGATTCGATGATCGGGGCAGGGATTGATCACGGAGATTTACTCATTGTCGATCGCTCTCTCACGGCTGTTTCTGGCAGAGTAGTCGTTGCGGTGATGAATGGGGAGTAAAGCGTCAAACGTTATTACCAGGACCAGGGCAAGCGTTACCTGGCTCCAGAAAATCCTAACTACGAAACTCTAGAAATTACCGAAGGAATGGACTTCTACATCTGGGGAGTTGTCACTGCCTCGGTTCATGTTCACTGAACGTTCCGGAGGCAGTGATGAAAGTCTTCGGCTTGGTAGATTCCAACAATTTTTACGTTAGTTGCGAACGGGTATTTAACCTGAAGCTTGGTGGAAAGCCTGTTGTCGTGCTGAGTAATAACGACGGTTGCGTCGTTGCTCGATCGCAGGAGGCAAAGCGATTGGGCATCAAGATGAGAGTGCCACTCTTTCAAATCCAAGATGTGATTGACCAATATCAGGTCAGTGTTTACTCCTCAAATTACACGCTGTACGGTGATATGTCGTTTCGGGTCATGGATGCGCTGACCGCATTCACGCCAGCGCTGGAAGTGTATTCCATTGATGAGGCATTCCTCGACCTGTCTGGCTTTACCCGGTGGAATCTGACGGAGTACGGGCAATCGATTCGACAGGCGGTGCGGCAGCAAACAGGAGTTCCAGTATCGATCGGGATTGGTCCAACGAAGACCTTGGCGAAGATCGCGAATGACTTGGCGAAGCGATGTGGGAGTGGGGTGTTTGACCTGGCAACGGCAGATACCAATGAAGTTTTAGCTGCTACTGCATTGGAGGACATCTGGGGCATTGGGCGACGGTACGCCCAGTCTCTGCGACAGTATGGATACCGAACGGCGTTGGACCTGCGAGATGCAGATTTGGGGTGGGTCAAGCAACGTTATGGCATTGTGATGACTCGGACGGTTTTGGAGTTGCGGGGCAGTCGTGTTTACCGCTGGAGTTGATTGCTGCTCCCCGGAAAAGTCTGATGGTGTCGCGCTCTTTTGGGCAGCCAGTCACTTCGCTTGCGTACTTGAAAGAGGCGATCGCCACCTATACCAGCAGGGCGGCGGAGAAGCTGCGTCAGCAGCAGTTAGCGGCAGGGGTTTTGAACGTGTTTGCGCGAACTAGCCGATTTGGCGATGCCCCTTACTCCGATACGGCAGTGATGGCTCTTCCCGTCGCCACTAGCGACACGGCTGAACTGCTGCACTATGCCTCGATGTGCGGAGAAGCGCTCTATCAACCGGGCTACAGGTTCTCTAAAGCAGGTGTCCTGCTGCTAAATCTGGTGCCTGACCGACAGATTCAAACCAATCTGTTTGACGAGCGCGATCGCGAACGGTATCGCAAATTGATGACGGTCGTGGATCAACTCAATCGGCAATTTGGTTCAGGGACACTGCGATTTGCGTCGATGGGGTTAAAGCAGCCGTGGGCATTGAAGTCTGCCCATCGCTCTCCCCGCTACACAACGCGGTGGGGAGAATTGCTGGTGATCCGGTGATTCAATGCTTGAGCGATCGCCCGTCCTGAACCTTTGTAGGTATGACGGATAGAAAACTAAGCAGGATCGCTTTCAAGGAGAACAGATTCTGGTTGTGTCTGGGGTGCCACAGATTGAATGTTTACGGGTTCGTAGTAGAAAATAATTACAGCCTCGTATCTCCCTTTCCCTGGTAAACTTCATATCGAGTTAGGTGCCAGCGGTTGCATTTGCCAAGAACAACCGATTCTTTGTAGCAGTCTTCAGAATCTTCATACTGAACACCCTCTTCTTCTATCTCGTAGAAGGTATGGGGTCTTGTATCCTGAGTTTTGATTGCCTGCTGAGTCTCAGCTAAAAGCCTCTCAAGGGTGTAGTTTCCCGCAGAAGCATTGCCTAAGTCAGCAACCCAATCATCCGAATCTGGCTGGCGACAAATTAAAAAATGAGTTCCCATCACTTTTACCTTTTACACACCAAAACAGCTTTAGAAAGAAACTGCTGAAGTTTATCTATACGCTGGGACACTTCTTCAGATGGGAAAGTCCCCACGTAAGAAACAACATTATCTACATCGAAGGAGTTTTTGCCAATCCATCGAGAACCAGCAGGATACCCCATGCGGTCTAGGGCGTGTCATCAAATAGGTTTTCAGAAGCGTTAGGATCGAGACACCAAGACGATTGAGACTATGACCAGGAGTGCTATCATGACGCACCGCTATGCCCTTCGCGATGACCAATGGGAACGCATCAAAGACCTGCTGCCTGGTCGTTTCGGCAGTGTTGGTGTGACTGCACGCAACAACCGACTGTTCGTCGAAGCGGTACTGTATCGGTATCGTGCCGGTATGCCCTGGCGCGACTTACCCGAACGCTTTGGTCACTACCGCAAAATCCATACCCGCTTTCGGCGATGGTGTAAAACGGTGTCTGGCTCCGGGTGTTCCAAGCTCTCGCCGCTGACCCCGACAACGAATACGCGATGATTGACTCCACCATTGTGCGTGCCCATCAGCACAGTGCTGGGGCAAAGGGGGATGCCAATGCTCAAGCGATGGGACGCAGCAAAGGAGGCTTGAGCACCAAGATTCATGCGGTGAGCGATGCTCTGGGCAATCCCACGGCATTTCATCTGACACCGGGTCAAGCCAGTGATTTAGATGGGGCAGATGTGTTGTTGCCAAAGTTGGAAGCAAAGCAGCTTTTGGGTGATAAGGGCTATGATGCCGATGAACGCGTGATTGAACGGTTGGAGCAACAGGGTATCACCCCGGTCATCCCACCCAAGCGCAATCGGCGTGAGCAACGCGAGTACGACAAGGAGTTATACAAAGCCCGACATTTGATCGAGAACTTCTTTGCCAAGCTCAAACAGTATCGTGCCATTGCCACTCGCTACGATAAGCTGGCGGAGAGCTTTGAAGTGAACCCTTCAATTCGGACAGAGGATTGAAGAAATTAAGGAAGTGCTTCCTTTATACTATCATTCTACTTTTTCTGTTCATTCCATTTTCTTTCGTATTCATCTGGCGTTAGATAATCCAGTGATGAATGGATTCTTTTTCGCATATAAACGTCATCCAAGAACTGTTCAATCTGTTGATATGCTTCTGTGAAGTTAAGATACTCCGATAAGTCAACTTCCTCCTCCTTGATGGTTCTCATCAATCGCTCTGCATATCCGTTCTGCCATGCTTGTCCAACTTCTGCCATGCTGATTTTTACATTGTGCTGTTGCAGCAGTTTTACATACTCGTTTGCCGCATATTGCACTCCTTGGTCAGAATGGTGAATCTCCGGTTGCCCCTTCTCCAACCCCTTGCTCAGAGCCGTTATGGTCAAACTCTGATCCATGCTTCGAGCCAAATGCCATCTGCGAATACTTCGGGTAAATACATCCATTAATACTGCCAGGTAAACAAACTCCTGTTGCAGCTTGATATACGTGATGTCGCCAACCCAAACCTGATCCGGATGGTCAATCACTAAATTCATTACCAGATTGGGATACCGCTTGAATTCATGATTACTGTTGGTGGTTCGTTTTCGCTTGACCGGACGCTTTCCAATCAATCCCAACTCCCTCATCAAGCGAGCTACTCGTTTGTGGTTAATCTCATGCCCCGCTCGCTTCAACATCACTGTGATGCGGCGATAACCATAGGTTGGATATTGCCCCGCAATCGTCGCGATCACATCCTTGATCTCTGTTTCATCAGGTGGAAACTGCGGCTCGTAGTAGACCTGGCTGCGGCAGTAGTCCAACACCTGGCACACGGTTGCGATTGGATAGTCTTGGCTCAACTGCATCACCGCCTCTCGTTTCGCTGTGGGTTCAAGTAAGTTGAGGCTTTTTTGCAATCTCCAACTGGATCGTCAACTGTCCCACCAGTCGCTCTAGCTCCGCAATTTTTTGCTCGGCTTCGCTGTCAACTCCTTCTCGCTCAAAAATGCTCACGGCTTGCTCCAAGAATTCTTTGCGCCAGCGGTTGAGTACATTCGCGTTCAACTTGTGGGTTCGACAAATCTCACTGCTTGTCTTCTCACCCGTGAGCACCTGCAACACCACTTTTGCCTTAAATTCTGCTGTATATTGACGACGATTTGCTGCCATATTTGCCCCCTTCTCAGAACAAGATTACTACTCTTAGCTCCCTGTCCGAAAATGAGGGGTCATTTCATAGATTTCTCGCTGTGATTGATGCGCGAGGTGATCAAGCTTCACGCGCCTACTTCACTACTTGGCACGAAATTACACATCTCCTGCTTCAGGCAGTAGAAGACGAGCATCCCAGCTATTGCCTCACAGAGAATCACAAAAGCTGCCTGTAGATGATATTGAATGGATCGTTGATCATGTCACGGAACATCTGGCGTTTTACGCACCATTCTTTGAGCCAGTTCTACGCTCAGCGATTGAAGTACATGGTCGGCTCACATTTCATGCCATTGATGAGGCACGAAATGCAGTGGTGCCGAAGGCTAGCCTGTTAGCTACTACTAAGAGAAGCATCGAACACATTGATAAACCTACTTTACTGATGGAAGTTTATGCAGGGCTGAACAAGGCTGAACAACGTGCTTTGGAACAGGCTGTACCCAATCTTCCGTCGCCAAAACTTCGAGTCCTCTACATTGATCCCAATGGCATCGGGAGAAAAGGACCCTTTGCTATTCGTAAAAATATGCGCGTACCGCCAGCCTCAGTTCTAGCCCGTGCCTATGAATCTAATGCTGATGAATGCTATGAAGCAGAAGAAGATCAAAGCTGGTGGGAAACTTCAAAAACAGGCTCTTTGCCTTCGCTACCCCTATGGGTTGATGCTGTACGTCGTGGGCGCTTTGTCTACGGCATTATCACAGTCAGGTAGTAAGTTACAAGGCGCATCTTCCAACAAACCTGTGTTGGCGCAGTCTAGAGCGGGATGAAGACTGCAACAGAGGAAGGACTGCCTGCATTGAACCAACAGTGATCGCACTCAGGTATCTGCTGGAAGGATTGTATTTCAGTTATCTGCCTTGGCTTCAAGCTGGTAGAGGCGCATTGAAGTATGTTTGGCATTAATCGCTAGTAGAGACGAGAGAGCGGTGCAGGCATCCAATCCCATAACACTAGCCCAAACCAGGGCATGGCAAGATCAAGCGGTAACGGTTGTATAAAGTAACCGCGCCAATCGTTCGATCGCCCATCTTGCCTGCTCAACCAGTCCTGCCGGGTAGCCTGCCAGAAAGGTCAGAATACTGCCATTCTCAATAATGATGCAATTGATTGCGGCACCATCGAGCGCGACTGTCACCTGGAAAGGGAACCAGTCCCCATAGACATAATAGTCCTGGCGGATCTGCTCCAGGTTGAGATTGTATTCGTCCGCCAACGCGATTACGATCAACCCTTCTAAAGCGTCTCGTGACCCCAGATCCATCACCTTGAACGGCACCTCTGTCTCTTCACCTACCAGCGTCGGGGACGGACCACTTCCTGCTGACGTGCTTGGTGCAAGCGAGCGCGTAGCAGGGTCATTTCTCTCGCTGTGAACTGATGTTTTTGGCGTATGCTTTCCAACCCCAAGTCGAAATGGAGTGCAGCATCTCCAGCACGACTTTCAATTTCGGACTCTGCAATCTCGATCGCCTGGAGTAGCAACCCATTCTGTGTATTGCCTTCTTCATCTTGGCAGGCGAGGTCGCGCATTAATACGCGAATAAGCTGACCTAGCTGGTATTGCACAATCATGCTGCTATTGCGTCCGACTTCTACACTTGCCTGGATGCGATCGACAAGGTTTCGTAAAAGAAACTCACGCTGGGAAAAACTCTAATCATTGGGCACCTACACCATAATCTCAGAGACAAGACATTTCCATTCAGTCGTAGAAATTAAAACTGTACCGATTAGAAGCCCTGCAACAGATGATTTCACCTCCAACTGGGCACAGGCAGAGACGAGAAGTACAAACCGTGCCAACTCACTATCAAGGGTCGCTTTGATGTCTGCCTCTGATTGAGTGGTCGCCTTTGACTCTGCCAGATAGACCGTATCGCTGGCAGGACAATCGAACAGAGCGTCAGGGTAGTCCAATATGGGACGAGAAATTAAGAAGGAAGATGGGTAAAGCCAGGGTACGACTAAGCCAAGGGCGGCTTCGCCCAACGCTGCAATAGCTGAACGGTTTGGTAATACTAGGCGACGATCGGTGCGAGCATAAAATAGACTGGGCATACCCGGCAATAGATATAGCCCCTGTGTGTATTTCATCCAGCTTGCGATCTCTTCTAATGGCAGAAAGGATGACTCTTCACTATTCAGACGAACCAAGGCTCTGATCAGGTCTGGATGCACTGACCACGCGGTGACAGGGGCATAATCTGGAGCCGCTGCACTTAACCTGTCTAAAAGTTCAGACTTGAGCGCCTGCCGACTTGATGCAGCAGCGGCAAGCGCCTGGGTCTGTGGCGAAATTTGTAGCGATCGTCGTTCAACGGAAATCTTAATCACACTTGGGCACTGAACTCAGCGTGCCATCAAGCTTATGGTGCCAGAGGCTTGCAACGAAAGTGATGGGTGTCATCCTGACACTTTCTAGTCATCCTGACGCTTTTGGAGTGGACAAAGCTGCCGGATCAGGCTAAGAGGGACTTGGTCACGGAGCAGCAGATCAACGATCGCTAGAGTCCGCATTAAGTCAGGGGATGGTGGTCTGGGCGGGTAGGCAAAGAGTCGCTTCACGGTCGAGAGCGAGACATGGCATAGGGCAGCTAGTTCTGGGTAGCTCAAATCATAGCGACGACGGAATTCTGCTGGGCTGAGACCATAGCGGCAGTCCTGGTAGAACCGTAGTAAGGCTCGCTCTCGTGGCTCCAGTTCTTTAGGGTTCAAGCTTGATGCCCTCCTGCTCGGTGACTGGACTGCTGGAATCGCGTGGCTCCTGGAAAGTTAATTCACTTTCAGCCGCCCAGTCCGTCCGCAACCAGGCACGAGAGGGTGCCTTGCGGTTCAGATAAATTAGGTATTGCCACTCTGCTTTAGCGGCATCAAGCGACACAGGATGCTCTGAGAAGCTAGGTATCCAATATTTCATGCCGATGACGCAGCCACCTTCCAATGGTTCTTCGTCACCTGGTAAGCGTGCCCACCAAACCTGATCGGCGATGAAAAAGGTTGGGATCGGTATATCCTCCAATTCATCGTCGGGTAGCTCGATCGTAAACTCAACTGCAACCCCGTTAGTGTCTGACGGCGGCTTCAGCCCTCTTTGTTGGGCTTTCTGGTTCAAGAATTCGATAATTTTTGCGTTGTAAATCGTCATTTTCAGCTTAAGGTCTTTTGGCTTTTATTCGGAACGGTTCCGAACTATTCACAACCGTTCACAGCCGAATGCTATCATAAGTGTGGAACTTGTCAATACTGTTCGGAACTATTGTGATTGGTTCATTCTTGAGAGGTAAGATCCAGATGATGTTTTATTGCTTGGATGTGCCCACCAAACGCGAAAAAATCACTTTCACTTGCGAAAAGGAAACTCGTTCCCTCTTAGAAGAATGGGCAGATAAAGAAGGGCGCTCTCTCAGCAACTTGGTTGAGCGGATTGTCTTGGCAGCGTTAGAAAATAAGGATAGGGATTCTAAGAAAAGAAAGTGAGGGCGATCGTCATGGCTCAGGCAGCATCAAAATTACTCACAACAGAGCAATTTAGAGCCTGGTATCCCAGTGATGGAAAACGCTATGAGTTGCTCAGGGGAGAAATTAGGAAGTGCGCCCAAATGGACCGCATGAAGATATTGCTGGGTTTATCTCGATCGAAGTCGGGATCGAAATCAAGACCAGAAAATACCGCTACACCATCCCCAGAACCTGTGCGGTAGAACCTGCAATCACAACTGGGGACAGCGATAGCTATTGTCCTGATATTGTCGTCCTCGATTCTGAAAGGTTAGAGGACGAACCCCTTTGGAAAAGCCAGTCCACGGTTCGGCGAGGGAGTCGGTTGTCTTGGTGGTGGAAGTTGTCAGCAGCAACTGGCAGGATGACTATCTGACTAAGCTCAGGGACTACGAAATGATGGGTATTCCCGAATACTGGGTAGTTGATTATGCCGCTTTAGGGGCAATTCGCTACATTGGTTCCCCGAAACAGCCAACAATTACGGTTTATCGGCTGACTGAGGGAGAGTATCAGTTTCAGCAGTTTCGGGAAGGTGATTTTATTCAGTCTGAAGCTTTTCCCTACCTAGAACTGTCAGTCAGCGCGATCCTTGCAGCCGGGAGGGTTTAGTTCCTTAAATCCATGCTTTCCATACGGGAGTACCAACTCCTTTCAACCACCAAAAAGCGAAATATTGTGCCGCTTTGTGTGATTGCGTGTATACTTGCTGAAGCGATGATGAGGCTACCATGTCGTCAATTAAAAGAATCAACGTCACCCTTGATGCAGAATTGCACTCCAAGCTAGAAGAGTGGGCAAAGACAGAAGAACGTACTGTGCCCAACTTACTAGCTTATTTGGCTCAAAGCTTTGGCAGAAAAGGAGGTACAAGGAGCGAGTTAGAAACTGGTGCAAGGACTGATACTATTCTTTAATTCGGCAGCTTGGGGTTTGAGTAGTAACGGAACAGAAACTCCCGTTAAGGCTGTAAAGACTGCTATGTAAGGTTTTCAGCCATTGAAGTCAGTAAAATCATTGAGGAATCATTTTGAGCCGAGGATTAACGTCATCTAGCTCCGGGTCTTCTGGGTCAAAGAATCCTCCCACCCATTCCAGCATTTCTTCGTGTTCGGGATGATTCCCATCTTGAATCACTTCCAGAAAATTCTGATAGCCCCAGACACCACCACAGTCTTCGGGTGGACAGGCACGCTTACCCGTGATGCAGTGAGGATAGTCAAAAGTTGGATCAAACTCCAGGACTTTTTCCACCAAGATTTCGTGCGCCCAGGAATCGCCAAAGTCATAGAGATAGGAGAACTTGAACTTTTCTCCTGGAATGACCTTGTTCAGTTTCACAGTGTGCTCGTCACGAACTGCCATCCCATCAAGGTCAAATTCAGGCATGGGTACGCCATATTCGATGCCGCCAATGTTGAAGGAATGGAGATGGGAGTTTGTCCAACCCAGCGTGATTTGAATCACCCAATGAAGTTGAGCTAAGGTGGCATCGCTACGCACTTGGACTCGTCTCCAAATCGGCGGACGAATATCTTTGAGTGTCATTTTAAGTTGATAAATCGTTTGTAGTTTTGCTTGCTTTCGAGTTGCCATGGTTGGTTGGTTGCTTGAAAGATCAGGATGTACTTGACGATGTCGTTTGACAATGTCGTTGACGGTTGTTTTACTCAGATGCAACGCTTGGGCAATGGTGCGGTAAGAATGACCCTGCTCTACCATTTGCAGAACTTTGGGAGCCAAGCGGTCTGCTTTCACTCGTTGTCCCGTCTGCCGACCCAATTTCTGTCCCCGTGCCTTAGCCGCAGCAATACCAGAGCGAACGCGTTCCCGCACTAAATCTCGCTCAAACTCTGCTAGAGAAGCCATCAGATTGGCAATCAAGCGACCCTGAGAGGTATTGAGGTCGAACTGAATCCCGGTTTGAGCAATCAGCGATACGCCCCAACCGTGTAACGCTTGTAGCGTTTGAATCAAGTCAATGGTGCTGCGTCCCCAACGGGTCATTTCGGTGACTAAGATGGCGTCAAGCTGCCGCGCTTGTGCCAAGGCGAGCACCTTTTGTCGTTCAACCCGATTCTGTTTCGTACCTGCCGCCGTTTCTTTCCAAACTCCCACCACTTGATAGCCCGCTTTCGCAGCATATTCGAGTAAATCCCGTTCTTGTCGGTCACAGGATTGATCCGTCGTCGATACCCGACAATAGATGGCAATTTTTGTACCAATTAAACCCTCTGGAAAACGCAAGCCTCAAAGCCATGCTGGATGGTGCGGCTCTAGTGTACCAAATAGCCTATACTCTATCCGGTACAGGCAAACGATTGGATCTGGGAAAAGCTGGATGCCAGTTAGTTTTCTCACAGAGGCGCAGCGGCAGCGCTATGGCTGTTATACAGGTGAACCATCATCTGAGCAACTTGCCTGCTACTTTCATCTGCATGATACAGACCGTCTCCTGGTGCTCAAGCGTCGAGGGCAGCATCACCGACTGGGCTTTGCTGTCCAACTCTGTTCAGTCCGGTTTCTCGGCACCTTCCTGGCGAATCCCATTGAGGTGCCAAGCGGTGTAATTGCTTATCTCGCCCATCAATTGCAGATCAGCAATCTAGCCTGTTTGCCACGTTACTTGGAGCGGTCAAAGACCCATTGGGAACATGCCCAGGAGATTCGGCAATACGATGGCTACAGAGAATTTAGCGACCAACCTCAACACTGGCGCTTAATCCGTTGGCTTTATGGTCGCGCTTGGGTTGGGACAGAAGCTCCTAGCGTTTTGTTCGACTTAGCAACCGCTCAGTTGGTGGAGCGGAAGATTCTGCTGCCAGGCGTTACCGTTTTGGAACGGCTGGTTTCTACGGTGCGAGAACGAGTCGCTCAGCGAGTTTGGTATCACTTAGCGCGACTCCCCAACATGCAACAGCAAAGCCGCTTGGAAGCATTGGTGGTCGTCAATGAGAAGACGCATCAAACGCCCCTAGACCGATTGCGTCGTTCCCCGACGCGCTGGAGTGCTCCAGCGTTGGTGGATGCCTTGCAGCGCCTCAGCCAAGTGCGTGCATTAGACATCAGCCATCTCAACCTTGGTCGGATTCCACCGAGCCGCTTGAAGGCGCTTGCGCGCACGGCGTTCACTGTGCGCGCACAAGCCATCGCGCGAATGTCCGTTGAACGTCGCATCGCCACGCTCTTGGCCTTTGCCCATGAAATGGAAGCCATTGCTCAAGATGATGTTCTCGATCTGTTGGGTGTACTGCTCCAGGAGCTGCTGGCAAAGTCAGCACGGGAGGGGAAGAAGGAGCGCCTCCGTACCCTCAAAGACTTGGATGCCGCTGCTTTACAACTCGGTGAAGCGTGTACTCTCTTGCTGACTTCAGAGGAGACCGATGGCACAATCCGAGATGCGATTTTCACGCGGATTCCGCAAGCCAAGCTGGCGGCGGCGATTGCGCTGGTAGAGGCACTAGCACGCCCACCGGAAGACCAGTATTATCCTGAAGTCATGGCACGGTGGCGACAGGTTCGGTTATTTTTACCGCTATTGCTGAAAACCATCGCTTTTCAAGCTAACAAGGCAGGGCAACCGATTCTGGCAGCGCTGCAGTTTCTCAAAGCCATCGAAGGCAAGCGCAAACCGCAATTGAACGCGGCACCGTTGCACCTTGTGAGTAAAGGATGCTGATTGACTGACAAAACTAAGAAGCTGAAAAACGGCTGAGGACAGTAAATTCACGCTCGAAAAAAGCATTCTGTTGTCGCTTGGAGGCAATAGCAGGTTGAGGGTCAGGCAGACTTGGGAGAAACAGGTAAACCTGAATTTTCCATTGCTGGGTGATGGCAAGGCGAATCCAATTCCAACCGAGCTTGAGATAACTCATTCCCCGATTCCAGTGGGTATCGACTTGGCGACGTTTGCCTGAGGCGACAACCTGCACTCCCTGGAGTACCAGAAACAGCATTGTTAAAGCAATCACTCCGCACAACTGAGAAAGGGCAAACTTGTCCCGCAATCTAGAGGCTTCGAGATTGAATCCGTTAGACTTCAAATCCAAAAACGATTCCTCCACACAAAACCGGAGTCGATACTGAGCAAAGGTTTGCAAGTTCGTCGGCTCGTCGCTCACAATCGTCCAGTGCTCACCACTTTGCTTGTCGTGGGCGAACGCCAGATAAACATTGGGATAGGGTTTAGTTTTGCCGACAGATACCGCATCTGTAAAATAAGCCTGTCCAGGCTGTAACTGCACCGACGATACTCTGCGCCATTGTCCCTGGTGTTGAAACTGAAACGAACGTTTAATCCGAATCCGAAAATGCCAGCCCAGATTGTCTCGGAGATATTTCATCAACTTGCCATCGGCAAAGCCTCGGTCTGCCAACAGAACAATCGCTACACCAACGGGCAGGATTCTTTGGGCTTGCCTGAGCACTCTCTGAATCGTCCACAGCCTGACGGTGCTGCTTGATTGTGCCACCACTCGCCAAGCCACGGGAATAGTTCTGCCCCGATACACCACGCCCACCCACACGATGCAAAAACAATTCCATACGACGGTTGTGTCGAGGCTGAGATACAACCGTTCACGGCTCCACTGGGACAAGGCTTGCCGGATCAGAACATGATGAGCCGCAACGACATCAATCCGTCGATTCGACAACCATCGGCGAAACCGTCTTTGGTGCGACTGAGCAACTTGGGCACGGCTTTTGACATACACGCCAAACCCATTGAGACAAACGCTCTGACTCTGGATCATCCCGATGATCATCCAACATAGGGTTTGTAGATGACGGACATCTTGCCACTGAATCTCACATTGACTCAAACAGCGCGACAGCGCATCATAAAGACGGGAAGTCGGAGACATTGATTTAGTTGATTTGTGTGGTTACTCATCAGCTTAAATCAGGCTCTGCTTCCTCCTAGCTTTCCTTTCACCCTCCTCCCGTTTTGTCAGTCAAGCAGGTAAAGGATGGGTGCGGTGGGTGGTGCCAGCCACTGGCAAAATTGACCGTTGCGCTTATACCTTCTGTGTTCTAGAACAGTTGATGGAAGGCTTGACGCGACGCGATGTCTTTGTCACTCCCAGTGCGCGCTGGAGTAATCCTCACGCCAAGCTCTTACAGGGAGCAGCCTGGGAAACGGTTCGCACTCAGGTTTGTCGGTCGCTGAATCTAGCCCCAATGCCAAAACCTGAACTACAAAAGTTAGGACAGCAATTGCATGAGGCCTATGAGCGCACAGCTAAAAATCTGCCCACGAATTTAGCCGTCCGCATTGAGCAGGAAAAGGGGCGGGATACCTTGACTATTAGTCATCTAGACAAGTTGGAAGAGTCGGATCAGTTACTTGCTCTGAGACATCAAGTGACAGCACTGCTGCCTTATATAGATTTGCCAGAAGCGATCTTAGAAATCCATGCCAAAACTCAATTTCTAGACCAGTTCATTCATGTGAACGATGAAGGGATGCGGGCAGTTGATTTACCGATTAGTTTATGTGCAGTACTCCTTGCTTCTGCTTGCAACATCGGGCTACGTCCAGTAGTGCGTCAAGAGATGCCAGCACTGACACGTCATCGTTTGAACTGGGTGCAGCAGCATTACATCCGGGCTGAAACGATTGCTGCCGCGAATGCGCGATTGGTTGAGGCGCAAACTCAAATTCCCTTGGCACAAGCTTGGGGCGGCGGAGACGTTGCCTCGGCGGACGGGATTCGCTTTGTGGTGCCAGTGCGGACGCTCAATGCGGGTCCCAATAGCAAGTACTTTGGCAGAGGGCGCGGCATCACCTATTACAACTTCACCTCTGACCAGTTCACTGGCTTTCATGGGTTGGTTGTTCCAGGCACCTTGCGGGATTCTTTGGTCGTGTTGGTGGGATTGTTGGAACAACGCACCAGCTTACGTCCTAGAGAAATTATGACGGACACTTCTGGCTACAGTGACATTGTCTTTGGACTCTTTTGGCTGCTGGGCTACCAGTTCAGTCCCCGACTCGCCGATGCGGGAGAAGCGAGATTTTGGCGCTTAGACCGAGAGGCTGATTACGGTGTCCTCAATGGCTTGGCGCGGCAGCGGGTCAAGACTGAGTTGATTGAGGCTGCTTGGGATGACATGTTGCGGGTAGCGGGGTCACTCAAACTTGGCACGGTCAGTGCTCTAGAAATTATGCGAGTGTTGCAGCGGGGTGGCAAACCCTCGACGCTTGGCAAAGCTATTGGCGATCTGGGACGGGTGGCAAAGACATTATATTTGTTGCACTACGTCGATGATGAGTCTTATCGCCGTCGGATTCTGACTCAGTTGAATCGGGGAGAGGGGCGACATAGCCTGGCTCGAGCGGTCTGCTACGGACAGAAAGGTGAGATTCGCCAGCGATACCAGGAGGGGCAGGAAGACCAACTCAACACGTTAGGACTGGTCGTCAATGTTTTGGTGTTATGGAATACCTTCTACATGGATGCCGCTCTACAACATCTGCGGACCCAAGGGTTGGAGATTAATGCAGAGGATGCAGCAAGGCTCTCACCCCTTACCCACGCTCATATCAATGTGTTGGGGCGTTATCAGTTCGATGTCCCTGAAGCCATTCGACAAGGAGGAAGCCGTCCACTCCGTAATCCCAATGATCCAAAGGAGTATGACTACTAAACCCTTGTCAGAAGAAGGTTTTCAGCCTTAACGGGAGTTTCTGTTCCGTTGCTACTCAAACCCCTTACTTCCGATGTGAACTTAAATCTTTAAAATAACAATCGTTGCTATTCCTTGTTATTAAGGCGAAAATAGAGAAATCCAAGTGCTAGGAGGACTCAGACATGAACGTGTCTTTGACACCGGAGCTAGAGCAGTACGTCCAAGAGAAAGTCTCCAGCGGTCTCTATTACTCTGCCAGTGAGGTAATCCGCGAGGGGTTGCGCCTGCTGAAGGAGCGGGAGCAGCTTCAGCAAATCCGTTTGCAGGAGTTACGCCAAGACATTCAGGCAGGGCTAGACAGTGGAGAGGCAACGCCTCTCAATATGCAGGCGGTTAAAGACAAAGCGCGGCAGCGTCGTCAGAAGAGGCAACCCAAGTAATGGCGATCGTTGTTAAGCGTCCCCGTGCTGAGTTAGACCTACTCGACATCTGGGATTACATTGCAGACGACAGCCTTGACCATGCTGACGAGTTTTTAGACCGGATTGAGGGAAAACTACAAGTGTTGGCGCTCAATCCTGGTATTGGAAGGCGGCGTGAGGAGTTACTCCCTGGCTTGCAGAGCTTCCCAATTGGGAATTACGTGGTGTTCTACCGAGAAATTGAGGGTGGGATTGATGTAATTCGTGTCTTACATGGGTCGCGAGACATTGAAGAGGTTTTCAAACCAAGCTGACCTGGTATGTCTGAGATGTTTATGTAAATTATTGCTACCAAACGATGTTGAAGTCCCTGTTGGTTCTACGTCTTAAGGCATACCGTAAAATAAGCAACGGAATATAAATAATTGCTATGCCTAGAGGTAACAACGGCAACTCTCAGAACAAGGAAAGCCTAGAGCAGAAGCTTTGGAAGGCAGCGGACAAACTCCGAAAGAATATTGATGCGGCAGAGTATAAGCACATCGCTCTGGGATTGATTTTCCTTAAATATATTTCCGATGCTTTTGACCAGTTGCACGAGAAGTTGGTAGCTGGCGAGGGGGACTACGCTGGTGCTGACCCGGAAGATCCAGATGAGTACAAAGCAGAGAATGTGTTTTTTGTACCCATAGAGGCGCGGTGGTCAGCTCTGCAGGCACAGGCGAAGCAGCCGACGATCGGGCAGAAAGTTGATGAAGCAATGGAGGCGATCGAGCGAGAAAACCCCAAATTGCTTAGGATCGTGAATTAAATAACCTGTAATTCTGGCTTTGCCGTGTAATTCCATTGAGGTAGGAATTCATCAAAGACAATTGTCATGTTGGCTTTGAAGTCTTCAGCCACTTTTCGCCCCGTTTGATACGTCTTGTCAAGAATGGTTGTAAACACATTTAGCCCGGTGCGAGTGGTTGCCGTTGCTATCAGTCCTTGAACAGTCTGGACACTCTCAAAAATCACCCCTTGACACACACGAGAGACATGGGGAAATAAACGATGTTCAATTGGATTGTACTTGGACGTATAAGGGGATAATGAGCGATGCGAATTTCAATGCCTAACTCGTTGACCAGGGTCTGTAAGTCTTGCTTGAAGATGTAATAGCGTGAGCTATTGCTGCCTCCACCGTCGCATAACAGCAAAATTGAGTCTGCTAGAGGATAGCGAGCTTTGCCATAGGTGTTCCACCAGTAGCGAATTGAATCACAGGCAAACTCACTGGTATCGTGGCTAGTGCCAATCTGAATGTAGCCCACGTTATTGCTGATGTCGTAGAGTCCGTGAGGAATGGCAATTCCAGTTGCAAGCGTTGCCCAATCATGGTCAAACACCTCAATTGGCTCTTGAGTGTAGAGTTTTCCATCTCGATGCAACTGACCCATCAATTCTCTTTTTTGTGTCCATACTCATCACTGGATTGCCTGCGGCTTGATAGGTTTGCTTGAGTCGTTCAATCGTCTCAAATTGCTCGTTGCGATGTTTACTCTCTCCCGTTGCCAAAGTCTTGACCGCTTTGCGTTTACGAAAGTTGTGTTTCTCTAGCAACTGGTCTACCACCGTCACACTCACCTCAATGCCCTCCTCTTTCAGCAATGCGGCAATTTCGTGCCGCTTGAGATTAGTCCACTTCACCGTTTCATCCATCGGTGAACCTGCTGTATGCTGCTCTAACACTCGCAAGAATGCTTCATCTAATCCGGCAATCGTCTCAAACGCTGATTTGCGTCCACCTCCAGGTTGGCGGATTCGTTCCTGTTCAAGAACTGTTTCGTCTTCCAGTTCCACCAGTCCCAACGCCAAGGTTTCGTGATGACATTTGAACAGACGTCGAATATATGCCTGCCCTCCATACCCTAATTTCACGGCTTCAATTGCGGCGTAACGACGACGATCCTTCTCCGACAACGATTGATAGTACCGTTGCATCTGCGCTTCTATTTGGGTAGGGTAGGGCTGCATCAATTCACTCGTTACTCACCTATCTCTCTAGCTTACAGATAGAGATAGTAGAATTACACTTTATTTAATCCTCGATCCTTAAGGGGATCTTGCCAAAGGTCTACGGTCAGCAAAAGCTCGACCCAACAGCGTTAGGTGGGCTGATTGACATGATCGGCAGCATCAATTTAGCGCAGGCAAAGGCGGAGTCGGATGGGCAGTTGACGCTGGAGACAGAACCCATTGAGCCAGTTGCAGAACCGCGACGGCAGCAGGACTTGTTAGGGCAGGTGTATGAGTATTTCCTGGGGCAGTTTGCTCTGGCGGAAGGCAAGAAGGGGGCAATTCTACACGCCAGAGAGCGTGGTGAAAGTATTGGTGGAAATGCTGGAGCCTTACAAGGGAAGAGTATTTGACCCATGCTGTGGCTCTGGTGGGATGTTCGTCCAGAGTGAAAAGTTTGTCAGCCACCACCGGGGGCGGTTGGATGATATTTCCATCTATGGGCAGGAGAGCAACGAAACGACCTACAAGCTTTGCCGGATGAATCTGGCGATTCGGGGCATTGATGGCTCGAATATTCGCTGGAACCCGGAGGGATCGTTTCTAAATGATGCCCATAAGGATTTAAAGGCAGACTTTGTAATCGCTAACCCACCGTTTAACGATAGTGACTGGGGCGGTGAGTTGCTCCGTAAGGACGGGCGCTGGCAGTACGGAGTGCCACCTGTGGGCAATGCCAACTTTGCCTGGGTGCAGCACTTCCTATATCACTTATCTCCGACAGGGGCAGCAGGGTTTGTACTGTCTAATGGATCATTGTCGTCGAATACTGGCGGTGAGGGAGAGATTCGCAAGGCATTAGTTCAGGCGGATCTGGTGGACTGCATTGTGATGTTGCCGACCCAGTTGTTCTACAACACGGGAATTCCAGCTTGTTTGTGGTTTTTAAGCCGCTACAAGAATGGCAACAAGAACCGGAACCGCAAAGGTGAGGTGTTGTTTATTGATGCGTCAGAGTTGGGCTATATGGTCAACCGTCGCAATCGAGCTTTTGCGGAAGAGGATATCCAGAAGATTTCAGGGATGTATCACGAATGGAAGCGGCACAGTGGCAACTATCAAGACATCAAAGGGTTCTGCAAGTCGGCAACCCTGCCTGAAATTGAGAAGCATGGTTTCGTCTTAACGCCAGGGAGGTATGTGGGAATTTCTAATGAGACGGAATCGGGGTTTCGTTTGAGGAAACGATGGCAGCGTTGACGACTGAATTGACAGCGCAGATGAAAGAAGTGTCGGAACTGGATCAGGAGCTTAAATCCCAGTTGGCGAAGGTGGGGTTTAATATATGAGCGAGTGGAAGGAAACAGATATAGGTTTGATTCCGGCAGATTGGCAGTATGCACCTTTTCAGTCTGTACTCTCACAACCATTAAGGAATGGAATATACAAATCGAAGGAGCATCATGGTCGGGGAACAAGAGTAGTCAACATGGGTGAAGTTTTCGCCTTTGATAAACTTCCCAATATTGAGATGTCTAGGATTGAATTAACTGAGGATGAGCTTGAAAAATCTTGTGTTGTTGAAGGTGATCTTCTTTTGCAAGAAGATCGTTGGTAGCAGAAGGAGCAGGAAAATGCACGCTGGTATTAACCCAAGAAGAACCTTTGACCCTGACTGCCTGACACATCTCAACAAATCATCGGTCACTCAAGACTTAGAGGTTAAAGAGCGAATTCGAGTAAACCAAATCTGGTCATAGAAATCTCGCTCAGCCCGCTTCGAGGCAAAACAAGGTTGTGGGTCTTTTGGCAGAAGCGCAATGGGGTCCAGGAGTTGCCGCCCTTTGGACACAACCCCTGAAGCCAACGCAAGCCAATCTTGAGATAGCTAATGCCCCGTCGCCAGTGAGGGTCAACCTGTTGACGCAAGCCAACGATTTGCACAGCCATTCCCTGAGTAGTCGCATAGAGTAGTGCTAGAGCCGCAACGAGATAGAGGCGTTCAAGTGCAGACTCAGAACGGAGACGGGAATCTTCTAACTCAAATGCCCCTGACTTACTATCCAAGAACAATTCTTCGACCCGAAAGCGAAGGGCGTATTGCCACAACGTTTGCAAGGAAGGAGGCTCGTCGGTGACGACCGCCCACGATTCCTTGGCTCCCTTCACGGTTGCCAGCACTAGATTACAACGGCAAACCCCATCCGCCCACAAACGCACTTGTCGATAGAACCGGGCTTCTCCTAAAGCTGGATACAGGGTACCGACTATCGTTGGATACTTGCTGGCACCGTGCAACAGGACATCACAGGGCAACCGTAAGCAGTAGTGCCACCCGTTTGCGCGTAACCATCTCATCAACTCATGGTTGGCAAAACCTCGATCAGCCAAGAGCATCACATCTCCATGCTGGCGCAACAACCACCGAGCTTTTCGCACCAAGGGTTGATACTCCTTAAAAGCAACCGTAGCACTGCCATGCTCCAAGACTCGCCACAATAAGGGAATTGCACGACCACAGCAGACGACGGACAGGTGAATCATGCAATAGCGATTCCACAAAACGGTGGTGTCGAGGGCAAGATACAGACGATGAGACTGCCATCCGCTTAACGCAACCATCACCAACGGCACATATATCTGGTTAACCCGTACTCGTTCATTGCCCAAAAACGTCGCCACCGTCGCTCCACGCTTTGCGCTTGGGTGGCTCGACTGGGCACATAGGGTTCCCAAGCCGGCAAACTCAGTTGTCCGCTACAGATTAAGGCACTCACCATCCATGCCAACGCTTTGAGATGCCGTAAATCCTGAACACGGCAGTATTGACGCAGAAGACCGAATAATTGACCATACAGTTGGGTAGAGTGTCTCATTGCAGATAGCTGTTGTGTGGTAACTCCAGCCTCTCATGTCTCTCTACCCTTCTCCATCTGCCCACTGCTACTGGCTTTTACCCACTTCTGTCAGGCAGTCAGCCCACGCAGACTACTGCCTTCACTATGCGCTTGCAACACTTGGCGGATTTGTTCAGGACTGATATGGCGACGGTAGTAAAGACTATCAAAGGATTCAGAAAAGGTTTGCTGGCAAGCAGGACAAAGATAGCGCTGATGTCCATTGGGCATCTTGCCGTGTTTGTGGGCTTTGCTATGACCGCACAATGGGCATTCCATCGCGTGATTCCTAGTTAATGAGCTTCTCCACTCTATCAATCCCACATCTGATTGACGCACTACCGAGACAAGCCATTCTTAGCTACAGCCTTGTAGCTAAAACCTTCAGCTAATTACCAAAAGTTTAAGCAAGTATATTGTTCTTCCAGAGAGATATGATTCCAGAAGTAGATATCCACCACGTTAAAGCGATTAATAAAACCAGAATTGTGATTGAAAAGCTAAGAGGAATTTTGTCTCTGAATAATTTGAAATTTATCTGCTCATCTACCCAATCAATTTGGTATTGCCAAAAGAATTTATAGTGAGTATACCAGTCACTAAATAAAATTTGTTTGCTAATACTTAGCTGATAATATTCATTTTCAATCTGATTTAATTTTTCTATACTCTCAGCTAAACTTGCTTCGTCTGCTTCCTTGACATGGAAATATAGCTTCTTGAGTTCGTTAAAAGCTTAATAAGTGATACACCTACCTCTTCATATTTGGCTTTTTGTGAGTCATAAAACGATATATATAAGCCGATGATGCCAAGAATTATGAGTGATGCAGATAGAAAACGGCTTGAAAGACCATCAATAGCCAGAGAATAGATACCGAAAGATATGGAAAGAAGTCTTATTAAGCCTGGAACTTTGACAACAATATCAAAAGTTGCCAGATGTTTCTTGGCTCCAAAACCGACGTTGTATGCTGTCTCTGCGATCAACTTCAACAAGTCATTTCTATTCATAAAATCACTCAATTGGAACGCTAATTCTATCCTTAGCAACCACTACGCCATCCTTAACGGCGTAGCACTCAACAATGTGCTCCCCTCTGAAGTTTGTTGTTTCGCATTTTTTTCTGGAACCTGCGTCAGGAAGGATTTGTCCTCGAATCATATCCCTTTTTCTTGCTACCTCACCACGATTAAGAACCTTCCAATAGATAGAGTAATCTCCCTTTATATCGTGTTCTTTTATATAGAATTTAAGGTCTTTGTTTGTTGCAAGGCGAAAGTGTTTACGGATAAATTCAGATAAAGAATATTGTCTAAATCCATTTTGAGAAACGTCGCAATCAATTATCATATTGTATCGAATGTCAATTGCAAATTTGTCCTCTATAAATTGCTCTGTATTTCTCCATGTTTGCTGGGAAGCTGCCACTGCTTTGCTACTGGTTTCTGGTCTACTTGGAAAGGGTCTACCATAAACTTTCTTCCACTTTTCATAAGCGATATCCTGCTCACCAGCTTCTATCGCTTTTACACATAGTTCGTAAGCTTTTTCGCCTTTCGCTGAAATTTTTCTTTACTCTAACTCTCTGATTACTTCCAAGGGCCGCATAATAGTCCCGGTCTGGCTGATCCATGAGATATGCGAAGAAATCTCGACTCATCTCATCATAGTAGCCATAGCTCGTAGCGTCGTAATCAGTTGTTGATTTTAGGAAATTGTAAGCCAAAGTGTCGATCAGCAGTCCTCCCATACCTACACCATGCTTATTTTTCCAGGCTCTAGCCATTTTACAGAGCCGTCGAAGATTGTTATTTTTCTGAATGTTGAATTCAGACATTGCCTCAATCTCTTCTCTAGGCTTAGTTATTTTCCAACTACCACCGTCGTAGGTATCAGGATACTTAAAGCTGCCATCATCCTGTTCAAAAACCGGCTGCACTTCAATGTGGAAATTCGTATATTGAACGCACACTACAAGGCGATCCACGAAAACTTTAGTATTAGGGTATCTAGCTTTAATCGCGTCTTTTGTATCAGATAAAAGCGCATACTGCCTTCCATCCTTATAATCAGCCCACATTCTTTTAGGCATGATGTAGAGCATATCTAGATCCGAGACACCCTTAATAGCTGTGTTGCGTCCAATTGAGCCAACTTGCAACGAATTTGCTGTCTTCGATTCTGTATCTCTAAATTTTTTATTCAAAGAAGATGTAACTTCTCCATACCGATTGCCTATCTCTTCAGCGTTATCTATTGCCAAATTACATAGAAACTCGCTGAACATTGTTGATATGGTCAATTCAGAATCCTCTGCCTCTAACCTGCAGGCATATTATAACGAGTTATTTTAGTACACGAGTATTGCCCTGTAATCTAATGCGGTACGCAGTTCTCTTAATCCTTAGAAAATATCTGTGAATACCGCAGAAGTTCAGGGGTAGTTGAGGTAGATATCGCATTCCTAAGAACGTTAGAATACCTAATTGCCCATTTCGACAATCACCTCTATCGTTCCACAACGTCAAAAGCGATCAGGAGCAAGCCCAATGTACCGCACAGCATGTTGTATATTACGATGTCCCAAATATGTCTAGATCGTGTGGGTGTCAATGCCTTTGTTCACTTGATAGAAACCCGTTCCGTTTCGTAGCATATGGGATGCATTGGAAATGGCAGTTTCGCCAACTCCCCAACCTTCTCAACAATCCTTGCGATTAAACCGTTCGTTAGAGTATCCTTGCGGTGTTCATTACTCCTCTGGAGTTGCTTCGATTTGAGCGATCGCCATGTTCAACGCAATCTCTAATTGCTCTGCTGTTGGAAGGCTCTTTTCCAATGCTGGCGGCAACTTAGACTGAAACTGATAAGAAGAAACGCTAATCGGTTGATTACTACCTTGAAGCGCGTATTCGACTGTGGTGCGGTCCTTTGACTTACAGAGAATAATGCCGATTGTGGGGTCATCTCGCTCCGTTCGCAAAATGTTATCTACCGCCGCGACATAGAAACTCATTTGCCCTGAGTGCTGTGGCTCAAATTCCCCCATCTTCAAATCGATCACCACGTAACGATGTAGGGAATGTGGTAGAACAACAGGTCAAGCCTGTATTCCTTGCCGCTAACCTCCAACGAGTACTGGCTGCCCACAAACGCAAAGCCAGTGCCCAACTCCATCAAGAAGTCGCGGATGTGCGATACCAACCCCCGCTCCAGGTCTCGCTCCTGAGCTTCATCGCCCAATGTCAAAAAGTCCAGCGCGTAAGGGTCTTTGACGATCTGCTGCGCCAAGTCTGACTGGGGTTTGGGTAGGGTACGTTCAAAATTCGTGATAGCACCGCCCTGGCGATCGTACAATCCAGTTTCGATTTGCATCACCAGAATGTCCCGGCTCCATCCACCCTCCAGCGATTTCTGGGCATACCAGAGGCGTTCTTCTAACGTTTTCAGCTTGTCTAGCAGCACCTGATTGTGTCGCCACGGGATTTGTCCTGCGCTACGCTGGACAATTGCCTCATCCGGGTAAGCCTCTGCAAAAGCTCGCATGTAGAGCAGATTTGTCCGCGAGAAGCCCTTCATATCTGGGAATTCCCGTTTCAGGTCTTCCGCTAGTCTACTGACGACCTTACTTCCCCACCCCTCTTCTTGCTGGCGCTTAAGAATTTCTCGACCAATGTGCCAGTAGAGCAACATCAGTTCCTGGTTAACTGCCAGGGATGCTCGAAGCTGCGCTGTCCGAATGCGCGTCTTAAGCGCATCGAAGAAAGCATTGTAACGGGTAATGTCAGGGAAGAGGGAATCGGTCACGAGGATGAAGGGGAAGATAAATATTGCTCTTACAGTTAACTATTTTCCTTCTAGCAAGGATTCAATTTCCGTCATCAGCTTTTTGAGACGATTTTGCTTTTTACTGTCATTCCAGACATCAGACTTCTTCAGCTTTCCATATATTCTGTCGAAGTCATCTCTCAAGGTAGGAAGTTGACTGCTATCACTGGTTTGATCTCCTACAGTAATCTCAGCCCGAATCTGTGAAAGAGAAAGTCCTTCATCAATCGCCCGCTTTAAGAGTGCCTGCCGCTGTTCAGGATCTTTAACTTTGGCGATCGCCTTTGCTTTCGTATACTCAATCTGCCCTTGCCGGAGAGAATCGAGGATATCGAGGGGAAGGTTTAATAGCGGAAGGCGAGTTGTACGAAAGGTTTCAGGCGTTATATCAGCAATGCTAGAGAGCACTTCACCAACTTGCTCAATTTGACGTGAAACGTTTCCCGTCAATTCCTGCCCTCGTTTTTTTGCATTGGCAACCTGATTCAGAAGAGAGGTTACGTCCTCCTTGCTCAGGTTCAACTCAATGGTGAGGAGACTTAGAATGGCTTCTGTTTCTTCAACAGGGTTCAGGTCTTCTCTTTGCAGGTTTTCTACAAGAGCAATGCGGATGGCATCCTGATCATTCAGATCTCGGCTGACGATGGGGACTGTATCTAGCCCCACCTCTTTTGCGGCTCTATATCTTCTCTCCCCAGCAACAAGCTCGTATTCCCCATTTGCTAATGGGCGAACCAGCAGAGGTTCAAGAATGCCGTACTCACGCACTGACTCCACTAGTTCGCGCATCTTTGCGGAATCAAAGTACTTGCGAGGCTGATCCTTAGGTAAGCGAATTTTACCAACAGGCACCTCAGTAGAAGATTCATCGCCCAGTTCCTCTAGCAAACCACCTACATTTCGCATCTGGTAAGGTTGTGCTGTCCGCTTTCTCGTTGCCATTACAATTTCTCTAAACCTTGGGCAATAGTATCTAGAATTGCGATCGCA
Organism: Kovacikia ellensis JS3; assembly: GCA_034541955.1. GTDB lineage: Bacteria > Cyanobacteriota > Cyanobacteriia > Leptolyngbyales > Leptolyngbyaceae > Kovacikia. Next base: position 52,211 of record JAVYJL010000005.1, read on the forward strand.
GGATGCTTCGGTGCAAAAGGGCCAGTGGAAGGTGTTCCTGAGATGCATCAGCAAACGCAATCGAGCGAGGAATAGGAGGATAGATCTTACCCACTTGAGATAGCTGATCGTCGATTGTTTGGAGGCTCATCTTAGCTTGAACGGTTTGTGCCTCGTGCATTGTAGGAACGATCCCAGCGATCTTCAAGGACTTGTTAGCACGAGCACGCACACGAGAAATTGTATCCAGCAATAGATCGGTTCCAACCAATGCTTTGTAATGCGTTTGAATGGGAATCAATGTATGAGTAGCGGCAACAAGGCTCAGATAGCTGAGAATGCCAAGGCTAGGAGGGCAGTCGATCAGGATGAAATCGTAGGAATCCAAGAGTGGAGCTAGAGCTTCCTTCAAGCGGAGATCGCGCATATCTGCCACAACTAATTCTAATTCGGCTGCACTAAGCCTTAAATTAGCTGGAGCCAGATCCATTCCATGTATGCCCTTGTGGATTGGCATCTCCTCGCTCAAAACCACAGCATTATAAATAGTGCGAGACAGGTTGTATACGTCCAACCCCATAAAGGTAGTCAAGGAGGCTTGAGGGTCCATGTCGGCCAGCAGCACTCGACGGTTTCTCTGAGCCAACTGATAGCCCAAGTTCATCGTCAAACTGGTCTTAGCAACCCCTCCCGCTTGGTTAAACAGTGCGATAACTTTTGCCACTAGCAGGTTCCACATCTATATCCAAAAGTTTAGGGGATTCTGGCAGGGCAAGGGTAGCCGTTTTCAATAAAACCGACTCGTCATGCCTAAAATTCGGGGAACGAATGACATCTACAAAAGACATGCCATGATAAGGGTAGAGATGATAAAAGAGGGATTGCTACTGGTGGATAGTGGCATCACTTAATAGTCGGCAGTTCTTGGAAAAACCATGTCAAGAGGATTTGGAGCTACAAAGCCTAAGCGCCGTGCCAAAAGCCTTTAGCATCTCAAGCATCTAAGGTGCGTCAGTGTGACGTAGAAGCAGGCTCTCGTTTTTCCCCAGAGGAAGACTGGAAAGTTAATTGTGAAAAACAAGCTTTAGCCTGGTATGCCGGTGTTTACAATCCCTTAGCTGAAATCGAGCCGGAGCGCATCAGAGCGATCGAAGCGGATGAGGAAGAGTGGCTGTTCCTTGCAAGGATGATTGGTTGGCTGGAGGTTGATGACGAGCTAGACGCACTTTACTTCACAGCAGCACCCCAGCCTTTGACGAGGTCCAGGCGGATTGGTATCTTCGCCCGGTCCTGACGACCTTTTAGAAGAGCCAGCTCCCTTAAAGACGTGATGGCTGATCATCCGATTCCTCGGCAACTGGTCGATCAAGTCATCTCGCATCATGCAAAACGCCTGAAATGGAAACCCGAAAGAGTAGCAACCTTTATTCAGGACGTATCAGGTAAGCCAGGGACTGATGACCTACTAAATGAAGACTATGCGGCTATCTTGCTTGAGCTTCAGCGCCTGTAGGCATGAGGTTTCAGCAAGACTTATCAGTCCTCCTGAAACCTGGTCATGTAGCTGTCGAACAGTTCATCAATTTTTTGAGCATCATAGACAATCGTCCCCGCTCATCTCGGAATGTACGACTGCGATCGCCTCGAAAAGAGAGCCAGTTGAAGCTGGTGCTGATCCCAAACTTTCTATCTGAGATGAGAATCTTGGCGTGGGTGTCACCCAACCGTTTGAGCTTAAAATTGGGATATTTCTGGGTTAAATCCTGAATTGCCTTCTGTGCCTGCTTGTCCCAAGAACTTTTATCAGGCTTCGTCTCTCCAAACCCATAGCCAATGTAAACCTTAACCTTACGCCGAAGCAGCTGCTCAAACTGGCGAATGAACTCTCGCGTCACTGAAGCAGAGGTGATCCAGGGCGAGATAATTAGCAGCCGTTCCTGGCTATCCTTCAAAGCTTGCTCCAACTTAGGACGATGGTCGTAAACCTCTAACCAGTCCAGTGGTGCTTCTGCAATTTTCTGCTCCAGTTCAGCAATCCTTTTCTGGGCAGCATCAATCTGGCGCTGTAGTTCCTCTTTTCCTCGTCCGCCTTAACAGTCTCTAACTTCTTCTGAGCACTTTCCGATCTGGATTGCGCTGAAGCAACTTCCTGTTTCAAGCTTTCCAGAGACGAGAAGGGTACTTGGCGAACATAGTCCCAACCCAGCAGCTTCTCAGCTAGTCTTCTAGGCTCGCTTTCATAGAGACTCTCCAGGATGCGGAGTTTTTAACACTATTAGCACGGGCAAAAGCGTCTTCATAGTCGGTGTCCAATCGTCCATCGACGACAAACGCAACCTGCACTTCATTACCGGATTTAGACCTGTAAACCAACGCTTGAGCTGGGACGAAGAAGCTTTCTCGCCGATCGACTGCCCTGAGCGCCAAAAAGTCTCGCTCTTGCTCTCGCTTCTGTTTAATGGTGCTTTCGACTTTTCGAACGACAGCATCCACATCCCTGAGTTTGAGATCACCGATCTCTGGAGGTTTGGACTTAGAGGGTGGAATTTCCAGAAAACCGCGATCGCGCAAATCTCTAGGGCGAAGCAAGCGGGAGTCAAACCGACCGTACCACTTAACGTGGCGCAGGAGGCCATCAAAATTAACCGGAAATGATCGTTCTTCTGGAACAATCTGCATTGCTTCCCGCAGAGTCCGTTGCCCACGTTGAGTGAGTGCCCATTCCTGCACCTGTGATCCTTCAGGGGCAAGCAAATCAATGTCTTCGGTCATCCGCAGGTTAACCATTGCATCGCGGGCGATCGCCGGTTCCAGTCCCAAAATGCAGTAATTTCAGCTTCGGCTGTTAGCCCAGCGTGAATCGCTTTCAGAATAAACTCCTCAATCGGTGGCAGTTTCTTCTTGACCTGAGTAATTGCCCGAACGGTAACGCGATAAACCGGTAGCCCAACATCCCGGCAGCTCACCAAGTCAAAACCTGCACGATTGTTGTAGCGGCGAGCTACGTCATCAAGCAGGGAATCCGGATCGTGAAGGGGTAACTCTTCTGCGTTCATGGCTTGGCTCCCGTCAGGTCACAACTGTCAGGATGTCGTTCAATATGTTTCAGAACCTCAGCAAGTGGGTTAGACGGTGCTGTTGAGCAGAAGTAGTGATCGCCCACAATCACTAAACCGATACGTCCGCGTGACAGAGCAACATTCAGACGCTCCCTCTTATTAAGAAAGCCCAGCTCACCTCGCTTGTTAGAGCGAGTCACGGAGTAGATAGCAATATCTGCCTCTCTTCCTTGGAACGCATCGACGGTATTGCACTCAATATGGAGAGCCTGCAAGTTTTCAATTTCAGAATTGAGCCGTCGGTTAATCAGCTTCCGCTGAGCAGTGTAGCCAGTCAGAATGGCAACTTCATACTTCTTCTGGGATTCTGCTACAGCATTGTTCAATTGCCTCAAAAGTTGAATGATGACAGACACTTCACAAGCATTGTTATAGCTGGGACGCGCTGCTTGCTCAAGCCGATCGGAGAGTGACGCAGTCGTCAACCAGGTCACAGCTTTAGGCAGCACATGATTTAGATGGGGATCGAGCGCCGGACCATCACTGCGAAGTCTACCGTCATAGAAACACTGGCTAATTAATTCACCGATGGGTTGAACCATGCGATGCTGGATTGCCAAACTTTTACAGCAAGCCTCCGGTAGGGTGCGAAGCAGCAGATCAAACAATGTTTCCTGAACATCCTCAGGCTTCAGATCGTATCTACCCAGAAACTGAGCATTGCTGCTGGCTTCATCCTGGAAAGGTGGCAGTTGATTAGAGTCTCCGACCAGAATCCACCGGCGCGATCGCGCCATCGGAACCAGAACTTCAGTCGCCGTCGCTTTCGAGGCTTCATCTACAATGCACAGGTCAAATTCAATATCCTGAACATCTCGCGGCATCCCAATACAGGTTCCTGCAATGACCTGCACTCGTTTAAGGAAAGCAGCATTAAATTGATCGTTGCGCCCAAACTGATCCGACCACTCTGCTTATAGGGCTAGCAACCGCTGTAACTTTTTAGCATCTGGATGAGCCAGGTCAATCACTTTCTCCATCCGTCCATCCAGTTCTTTCACAGACAGCTTGAGAAACTTCCGCATATTGCTGCCACTAATTTGTTGCAGGCGATTCGCGATTTTCTCCTTCTCATCACGGGCAAGCTTTGATTGTCGGTTCAGGTCGTCAATCTCTTCCTCAAGCTGAAGTAATCGCTCACGCAGATCTTCAGATATCCCATATTCGTCCAGAGCCTTCGGCTTTCGAGGATCATAGGGAATGGGGTATAAATCGTCTCGCTCACGCTTACGGCTGTCCAGATCCGCTCGTAACCCATCAATTTTTAGCGTAATGTTCCTCAACTCCTGGAGCTGCGTCGCCTGCTCTACCTCTTGGGCAGAAATGTTGTGTTGGGCAGCCCAATCTGACAAAAACTGTTGGCTTGCAGTCAGCACACTCTGCCGCCAGTGATTCATCTGCTCCTCAACTAGCAGCATCTGAACCCCTTCAGCCACCTTTTCATGATTCCCAATTCTCACCAGCTTCAGATTCAAGTTCTGAGACTGGATACGTTCAAGGGCATTGTCTAATGCGACATGAGTTTGTGAACTCAACAGAATACGGGCATCCGGATTACTCTGAAGCGTTTGAAGGATAACTTCTGTGATAAACCGAGTTTTTCCAGTTCCTGGAGGCCCTTCCACTACAAGAAAGTCCTCCGTTCCCAGTGCCGCTTCCACGGCTTCTTGCTGAGATTCATTCAGCTTTTGGAAGAACGAAGCCAACTGCTTGGAATGGGGAATCTGGGTGGTACTGGGGAAATTAACAGGTGTCGTAAGTTAGTTCGCACGGCCCGATCAAAGCGAATCGCATCGACCGCTGCCTTTTGACGGTATAACGCCACCTCAGCTGCACGTGTATCGAATCTCAGTTCACCCGCTTCTGGCAACTGGGCTGGATCACCATACTGAATGTACAGAACCAGGCGATCGTCTGTAACTTCTTCGACATCGCCACCCAAAATGCTGGAGCCATTCTCCCGCACAATATGGCGTGGCTGACCGGCAATATCGTCGTCAGGCAGTGCCATAAGCTGAAAATAGACACGGCTGGCATCATATTCATAGCTGGAGTAAGCCAGTGGAGCCTCTCGCTCCCTCTCCCAGTCTGCCTTCGCCCGCAGCAGATCACTCCACACGCGGAAAAGCCGCTGCTTCTCCTCCTCAGCTTTTATTTGACGCAGCGTTGCTTCATGCTCTGCCACATCAAACTTAAAATTTTGAATGACCTCGATCGCTTCATTCAAGTTGGGAGGACTGCCAAATCTAAATTCATAGTCTGGCTGCCAGCCACTTTCACGCTTGCCTTCCAGCGCTGAATTGGGTAGTGCCCTTGCGTTAAAAATCCACAGGTACTCCTTGTCAGCAGCAACGTGATAGCTGTAGCCAGATCCATACAGCGCGTAGTGATTTTCAGGATATTCCTCGTCCGGTGAGGTTGCTTTGGAATTGTGATAGCGAGTGATGCCACAGGCTGTATTCAGGTCATCCCTTAAAATCCGCTCAATCTCGGGCTGAGAAGCGTTAAGTTCAGCCTGTAGACTCTTCATTGCCTTAGGAGAAAGCTTGAGATAACAAATTCCTCTCGTAGTTCTACTGGCACGCAAACGTTGGTTCTGAATAGCTTCAAGTTGAGTAAGCAGAACTTCGGCGTTATGAGGACGTTCTGCCGGAGCATCAGAGACACAAGATTCAATAATCTCAAGAACTTCAGATGGAACATCCAGCGCCTTAAGTGCTTTAGGAATGTCCTCATAATCTCCAAGCTCAATTGATGTCAGGCATCTCAGCGCAATGACTCCCCAACCATATACATCACGGGTATAAGTGTAGTCACCCCTATCGTGTTCTGGTGGAGTATATGGACGCGAAGTGAATTCAGCAAGCGTAACTTTAGGTTCAAAGTATCTTTTGAGCTTGGAAATGCCAAAATCAGCCAGCTTAATTTGGTTGTCGCTAGAGATGAGAACATTGCTAGGCTTAAGGTCGCGATGGATAAAGTTGCGCTCATGGGAGAACGACAAAGCCTGTAGAATCGGCAACCCGATCACTGACCAGAAATCATCCCATCCGTCAGGCGGTGATTCATCCAGCAGTTCTAGCAGCTGCCGCTCCACCCAGGGCATTACTAGAAAATAATGCCCTGTCTCAGGGTCAATTCCTGAATCCAACAATTCAACAACACAAGGATGCTTCAGCTCTTGAAGTGCTTGAGTTTCACGCCGAAAAGATTCCGCCAATATCTCTTCTTCAATGCGACCATGCTTGAAGACCTTGACAGCAACTCGGTTGAAGTTATCCCGTAAATCGACAGCCTGGTAAACGTCTGCCATTCCACCCGAATGAGGCGGTTCCGAGAGAACGTAACGACCGTTAATAGTTAGAACCGGTGGGTTGGGCATTCTGTCCGTATCTACGCGGAGAGTTTAGCCATGTCAACGGAAGCTAGTCAAAACACGCTGAACTTAGAGTACCCAGCCTGCTTCTCTACGCACTGCAAACAGATGCACCGACACAATTTGTATCCATTATAGGATTTTCGGAAGGGTCCCCAGGCAACAGTCAGGTACAGGTCTGAAGCTTCCTCAATAGGTCAACCAGTTCTGCGTCAGTTAATTGCCACCGGCTTCTTCCTCCAAACTGTTCTGCGATCCAACTTTTCGCCTGTGCAGGAGTCCAGCCAAGGCGTTGAAACTGCACTTGAACCTGAGCGATCACGTCTCCAACATCCTCTGGATTAGAATTGGCAGCTACTGCAGAACCGTTCTCAGAATCTCCCGAATCATGCTCCGACACAGCAGAACCATTTAGCAGAATATTAGGTGGTGTACTTGCATTTAGGGAGGAACTCGATGATGGTGACTCACCCAGCAATTCCAGTTGTTTGTTCCTTGCACGGAAGTAATGCTCATCAGGAGGAGGCAGATCATTGAAACGAGCTTGCTTAGACTGCTGACTTTTAGCAGCAATCTGATCCAGAATCCGCCGAACCAGTGCAGGTCCAGTCAAGGAAACTTCAGCCTTACCAGTGTGAGAGGCATCCAAAGGAGAGGGAGCATCCTCTCTAGCAGGTTCACCTGTGGAAAACCCCCAGACCCCCAACAGCCAGATCAAAGACTCCACCTGCTTCCTGCACTGGGGTGCAGAAGCAGGGTCGGAGACAAGCTTATTGGTATTAGTAGGGTGGTATTCCTTGTCCTGTAAGGGTTTCAGGCTTTCGGAATTGTCCGAATTCCCTTTAAAAGGGTGGTATTCCTCATCTAGCAAGGGTTTCAGGTGTTCGGGATCCCACAAGTCACGATATTTAATTAAAGTGACGTTACCAACTCCATAGGTTCTGAGTACCCTCTGACGCGCTGATTTTTGGGCTGGCAGTGTACCCTTTTCCAATTGATCAGCGACTGCACGTCTAATCCGGTCTTTGGCTGCCTGAGACTGTTGTTCGTTCCAGGATGGTTTGCTGTCACCTGAATGTTCTTCTAAGGGCTGCTGCATCAGTTTCTTGCTGGTGGAAGGGTATGGGTAGTAGCGAACTTCTGCCGCCCGTGCCCACTCTGCTGCCTTCTTATGGATCTCGTGCTGGTGCCCGCAGAAGTCCAGATACCCGGGGAGAGACTGAGCGACTTCGGCAATTTGGTCAGCTAAGGCTTGCCCTTCTAAAGGCTCACCGCCAAACAAAGCGTGGTAAAACACCCGTTCCCGATTTGCGATTTTCCCAAGCAGAAATTGGGTTTGTCCTGAGCTTGTCCAACCAGGCTCAATATCGTTGTTTAAATCAGTCAAATACTTGCGCCCACGGGTTCTGATCCTCTTCCCATAGCTCTTGCGCTGCACCGATTTGGCAAGTCGCTCTACCTCGCTGGGAGATACTTGGTTCCGGCGTGCAGCAAACTCCCACTGCTGAACAAAGGCGTGATGAGAGGAGAAAATTGGCTCCCAGTCTTTGTTCAGCAGATAGGATCCCTGCTGGAGAGGCAGACGGTGCCCGTTATAGTTAATGGGCGACTCAGTTGCAGGTTTTGGGTTGGGGAAGATTTCAAGCTGTCCGCCTCGTAGTTTAAAGCCCTTTCCTTCCAGCAAGGACTTGGCTACCAAGGCGATCGCCCAGGACAGAACTGCTTCTTCAAACGGAAAGTACAGGTGCAACCCACCGCTATCAGAACTTCTGACAATAATGCACTCGACCAACCCTAATGGTTCAAGTGCCTCTATGAGTCGGGCGATCGCTAATGGATCCTTGTTAGGGTGGTAAGCACTACGAGCGTCAACGTCGGTCAGGAGATACTGCGTGGTGGCACCGAACCGGACACCATACAGATACTCACCTTTCTGGATCATGCGATCGGTGAGCAGGTGGGTGCTTTCTGTTTTCCACTCTGGTCTTTTCTTTGGCTCTGGGTGCTCCGCCCAGAGGTAATCGCCCCGGTGGGGGAATAGGGCAAGAAATCGATCATCCCATTCCCGAACAAATTCGAAACGTTGAGGAACTGGCTTGTAGGCAGGTGCAATCATGCAACACCTCCTAGTTCGGGCAAAGACCCAACTGAACTGGTCATGACAAACTCCTAATGAATGACTTTCGTGTGTTGCAAGGCATGAAAGTCACCAAAGAAGTCGTCGCCTTTGCAAAAATCTACATAAAAACTTTTCCCGGGACTTGCAACTTGATCCCAAGATGTTAGAATTTGTTTGCATGGCGAAGTGTCGTCATGTAGGGGATGGATTCCCTTGTCGGGCTATCCAGGCTACATACCGAACAACACATTGCGGAAGAAAGTTTTCCAGGCTCGTCTCGCCGCGTTGTGTACTCCTAATCGGTGACTTCAATATGAATACTTCGTGCGACCCCTAACTGGTACCAACAGTTGGGGGTTCAAACGTTTTGAGGCACCCTCCTTAATCCAATCAACACCTTTCATTTCCTCCAATGAGCGTTATCTACCCGATCCGATGGGGATACGGTAGCTTAACGCATCTTTTAGTATTCGTGAACTACTCAACATCTAGTGAGCATGCACCTATTTTAGGTCTATCAACCTCCATGGGTAGGGTTATTTAAGATCAAACAAGATCACATTAGAAGATCAATTTTGATCAAACTGCAAACGGTTGATCAGAAAGACTAACCGTTTCATCTCGACTCTAGGCATCCTCCTTCTTATCCTTATCAGTCTTTCCCTGATCGTGCTCCTTGGCAGCTTTTAAGGCTAGCCAAGCAAGCAGATTCGGGACAGACCTGGCTTCGTCGTCTGCCCATTGCTGCAAGATGCGGTGTGTGTCGTCATCCAATGTGACCGTTATCCGCTTGACCAACTGTTCTTCCTCGATCTTGTCTGCCATACAGTTTAGTGTTTGATCAGATAGATCAGAGAATTTATGGTTATTTATGCTTTTGAGCATAAGCTTATGCTAATTTATGATCACGACTTTCACAGAGAAAGTTTTGGGTAAATCCTTAACTCCGAGGCAAAGATTATGGAGAAACAGCTATCAATTCCCCCGTCACTACGCCGGAGCAAATACCCCAGCCGCTTCCAACACCTAAATTTCAATTAGGGCAAACGGTGAGGTGGGCGTGTGTGCCTACAAGTGACTTTGGGAGAGTGATTGGAATTTTTTTGGCAGTGAGGGGAGTGTTCGTGAGCTTGGCTTTCACTACGCGATCGCATTGGACGAATCGAGTCCTTCTTTTGCGGATGGGATTGCCAGCGATTGGGGTTTTGAGGATGACTTGGAATTGGTTGGTGCAGAAGTAGAAGGCGATCGCCCAGAGGGGGCGCAATGAAGCGATATCCATCAAAGAGGCAGTGGGACATCTTCCGCCTCTACGAAGATTGCCCTCCCCTTTGTCCCCTATGACATTCACCCAACTCTGGGAGGTTTCTTACCGGGAATTAGCCTTACTAGCAGGTACATCTCGTAGCACGGTTGAACATTGGTTTGCCGAGGGTAAATCCCGACGTGAGCCGACTGAACGCTGCTGTCGGCGGCTCGCAGAAATTCATTTGCTCTGGGCCAACAGCGATCGCCTAAAACCAAGTTTGATTCAAAGCTGGTGCCGACTAATTTACGATCCGTAAACATACTCAGTCTACAGACCGAGTATTCGAGTATTCAAGAGAGAAATTCAGCCCTAACCGACTTTGACCATGAAAATATGTGCAGGAGCATGTGCTTGTCATCATGACATCGTCTGCTTTCCATCTGATCAGGTTTTTTTAATTCCAATAAACCATCTCTAACCAAACCCCTACAGATGCTGAGCTGAGGTAGACCGTCTGGAAAGAATACCGATCGCATTGGCTCAAGTTTCAGTCAAACGAGTTGTGGGATTGTTCCAGCCATCGGGTCGGCGATCAAAGCTTGTCACTCCAACAGAATTTGTTTTCCTTTAGCTTTGGCAAACCTTTTAATGGCTGTTAAGTCCATTAGCAGCCCGGTTGAGTGGAGCCATGCCAAAGAAGAAGGCTCAATGCGAAAACAAACAGGCTTGTGCCTGGATGATTGCTGTACCAATGCGAGCCGAGTTTACTCAACCTTTGTTTCACTTTGGCGAGCGGGTGAAATGGCTAATTACTGCTGAGACTCGTCGCTTCTGGCTCTCAGGACGCATCATGGGGCTGTGGTTTTCAAAGGAGATGGAAGGGTGGCAATATGTGCTCCAAATGGACAAGATAAAACCACCGCCAGGTACTGAGCTAGATGAGACCGCAATCGTTGAGGAAATAGAACTTCAGCTAGTTAATGATGCTGATGCAATTCGCCATTCCCTGACTCCTCCAAGCGATTGGCAAACCACAGACCTGGCTGCCCAAGCTTTGGGTCTTTCCCCAGACCAACTGCGTAAATTGCGATTGAAGGGCTGCTTGCGGGAGGGATACCATGTTCGCGATGCCAGCCTGCCTAATAGTCGGCGCCCCTATTGGCAATGGCACATACAAAGATGCGAAGAAGCATTATCGTCTGCTAAGCATCATCCGCTTCAGTCGAAGCATCGTGTCAGGGAGGTGTAGGACACGCCTCATTCCCGAATCAACCGAAAACATTTGAGGTAACGCCTCGGCTGACTCGCCGTGCTGGATCATAAACCAGACAAAACTGAGCAAAGAAGCTGGCTGGGTCTTTTTATTGGTCGTTGCCAGCCTGAACGCATCAAAACTATATTGATAGCCCTTCTTTTGGCGTGTTCATACGCCATCTGGGGGAAAACCACTCCTCCATCGGTATTTCATTTTTAGCATGTTCTGTGGTGGAGTTCAGATTGGTGCTTGCTTTGGTTTGACGCATTTCAGAAACAGTGGGGAGTGAAGGCGATCCAGGCTGATCGGGTTTTGCTTTAGTGTCCTGGGTCATTTGCTGTAAAGGTGCTACATCTCCTGAAAAATTCCCGTTTTCATTTTCAACTTGCCTACGTAGTGAACCCCCTCTTTTCTCACAGAAAACCGGTGGGGGTCTTCTTGCGGTGGTGAGTGATGAAAGTTGTCTGAGGTTAAACATGAGGGGCTATTTCTCTCCGCTTGATGCATGAGCGCCCCTTCTAGAGCAGTAATCCGGCTTGCCAATAAGGAGATGGACTGCTGGAACTTGGCTTCCATGGGCATGGTTAATTGAGCCAACCACAAAGTGTTCAGGTCAGGCAATTGAAGCCGTTCTGTCCTCGGAAAAGAAACTGGAATAGGATCAGAACAAGAGACAGATGGATCGGAGCCTGGGCTTGAAGATAGAACTTTGTGACTGAGGACAGCACTGTTTTTTCCAGGTAACACTCGATCGCGGTTGTGACTAGCTCAGTTTGAGTCTTGCCTTCAAGCTGTGCTTGTCTTTTCACAAGGGCATACAGGTCTTCAGAAATTCTGAAATTAAACTGGTGAGTCATAGCAGACACAATAGATGAGCAAACGTCTATTCAACGAATCCAAAGAGCAGAAGAAGAGGAAAGATGTGTCATCCAAAGAGATAGCTATAGAATGAGAAATGTATAGCAAGCTATAAAGCAATGCTATATTGTATAGTTGCTAAAGATAGCTTGAAAAGCAGTACAATCAGAAAAAGAATGGACGATCTAAGCAAAATATAAGAAAACGAAATTTGGTAGAGCCTGAAGATAGGTTGGAATAAGGCTTTTGGAGAACACTATTACTGTGTATACACAGTATCATTTCCTCCAAGTCTCTAAATAGCAATGTCATACAAATACCTATAAACCTTGTTTAGAGAGCGTTTTCAGCCAATCGAGTATTTTCCAGCTCAGAACTTACCCCTTAAAAACCGTTAAATCTGTTGAATTTTTAAGTCAAATTTCAAGAAAGTTTTTACAAAAAAGCGTGTTAAACAGCATATGTTGAAGTAAATCATGTATAGCAAGTACAGAAGATTGCTAGAAAATTAGAAAATAAATTACAGAGCAAAAGAATTCTGATTAATTGAAAAGGGTTGCCATCTAGATGAATGAGGAGGGGTAGATACAGTCAGTTCAACTACCCCTTTCTCTCAAAATCAGATTTTATACTTCACCATCTTTTTGATCATCGCAGTTTGGAGAAATTTCACCAACAGGAATGTCCACTTTAGGTGGCTCTAGTCGCTGAGGATTTTTATAGCTAGTTTCAAACATTTGCTCGTTGAAATCAGGCGGAATCCAAGCCTCGTAAGTTTCCCCGTGAACCTGAACACTGTGATCCATCATTTTCGCTGCAATACTTATAGGCACACCGAAAGCAATAAGCCGGATTGCCCAAGCATGGCGTAGGTCATAAGGAACAAAACCAACTTCTGCCTTTTTGAAGGCAACTGAAACTTTCCCACCTCGCTCTTTGTTATTGCGTCCAGTGAGCTTGGGCAACTCAGCGTTCCGCAATCCAAATTGTTCAATCCACTTGCGGTAGTAGGGATAGATTCGGCGAGTTCTCACCTTTTTCTACTACTTTTGCTAAGAGTAATTGAAATTGTGTAACCTCCATTGTCCAAGTCAGATGTATCAATATGAGGCAGTTCGTAGGGTCTTAAGCCGTAAGTTGCAATCATGCCGTACGCAGGTCGCCACTTTGGGGGCAGTTTGTAGTACTTCTCAACAATCTCCTTATCAGAAGGAATGACGCGGGGCTTGGGCGAGTAATTCCCCTCAAATTCCTTGAGATTAACTCCTAAATCCAGTTTCAGGAATGTTGCCAGCTTGTCAATTGCAATGCAGGCGAACTGCCGACTCCTTGTATTGGCCGCAGTTGTATCAATTACTTTAAGGAGTCTTTGAGCTGTAAGTTTAGTCTTAGACGGCTTTAGGTTACTCACAGACTGATCGGTTTCGCTCACGTTCACTTGCAGATTGCTAGTTCTCCTCGGTTTGGGAATCAGCTTCCTGAAGAAACTTGCATAATTTGTCTCCCAAGTTGATTCTGTTCGCTCAGTGCGACCACGACGTTTGAAATACTCCTCCTTAAATCCCTCGATCGCGTCTTCAATGTAAATGTAGACAGGTTTTTCGGCAGGTTTTTGCTTGAAGTATGGTGCCCAGGAAAATTGTCTCTTAGCCAGCAATCCACCGACGACTCTGGCTTCTGCCTCGGCATATTCTAAGCCCTCCAGATTTGCTGGCACGCCCAATGAAATTTTCTGTTGGTACCACCTAGCATTAGGGTCTTTCTTGTCTGGCAAGGTTGCCTGCAACCCTAACTTGTTGCCATTGCTGAGCAGAACAATTTGAACTGGAATTTTTGCTGCCTTGAGGCGCAAATTTGCTTGAGGCAAGGCAACCAGAATGTTTTCAGGTTCCTTCTGTGGTTTAACCATTTTATATTTTACCCTCCAATTGATGAGTTAATGAGCTGTGTAGGGTTCAGAAAAACCTTTCTAATCTCCTTGTAGAAAGGTTGATCCGGCATTGCTTACAGGTGGACTTGATATTCCGGTCGTTGATGAAGTGCTAAAGACGACTGTTGCATTTCGATGAATGGCTGATCAAACACTAAAAGCTTGAAATGGGGCAAAATTATCTTTGCAATTTGAAGTGTCCTATTTATGATGTAAAACGGGACAAGTAGAACCATTACGCCTCTGATTTGAGTGATTGATAGAAGCCTTAACGCTAAGTGTTTAGCCCAAACAACCAAAATCTTCCTGACAAATCTGAGTCTATTTAGACTTCAATTTCAATTCAGAGATATCAAGTGTTCTAGCTTCATCTGGTCTAGATCCAGATACGTATAGGAGAGCCATATACAGAGCCAGATGCTTTTGAGGCAAGGGATTTTGAGCCTGTTCTCCTAAATCTTTGGAGTTACCTAAGCTTTTGCAAGTTGTTAGAATTTTCTTCATTGGAACTACCTAGTTTGCAAAGTTGACGAAGGAAAAGTTACAGAACTTGTTAGTACAAATAATTGACAGCACAACGCAAGGGCAATGAATCCCTGTCATGCTTACAATTGATTTGGCTATGAGAAAGTCTGATTCTGCAAGTTATGTTTACTTACTCGGATAAGAATTGTGAGCAACATGGCAAAACCTTTCAGCGAGTGAGCACAGGTTTTATAAGAGAAGCTCTTGTTAAATTCAAAGTAAGTAAACGCACTTAAAACTCATCGAAATACTCAAATAGAAGTTGTCTTTAGAGCCAACTTGAATCAATTAAATTTCATGAGTTTCAGCCCTAGTCAAGGAATTATCTAAATCAAAACATCAGAGAGATGTAAGTTGCTTCAGATAACGATCTCAATCTAAAGGAAAACATTCTTTTCACCAGTTCAAATAAGATCAATCAAGATCAATCTTCAAGACAAGAATCTTTAAGCCTAGAAGCTTTACGTAGCAAGCAATTCAGCTATTGCCGATCAATTAGGCTCAATTAGGAACAGACAGAACTTACCTCTTTCAGCAAAAGGTGATTATCCTTCAAGTGGTGCTACATAACGATGATGGATGAACAAGAGCAAACGCACTACTCAGCAAAAGAGCGCCAGTTCGCCAGAAGGCTCTATTAAACGCCCGTCCAATGGCGTTCATCTTACTGAGCTTGGCTTGGAGAAATTTCTGAAAGCAAAGTCAGACTATTTTCTGGGGGAAATTAGCCCCTCTGATGAAGATGAATACTTGAGTGCAGACAAGAAACATAGCAGGAGTCTAAACAAGCTTGCTCTTGCAATCCATATTGCACCAATTACGGTAGCAAGGTTCTTTAAGCGTGAGAATGTGGGTTATGACATTGCATGGGCTATTGCAAGCACTTTAGGGTTTACACGTGATGAATTTCACACTTGCGTAGAGGAACGTTCTCCTGGTCGAACTCTTGTCTCCAAGCGATCAGAAGTAACCTCAGAAGCAAAAGATGGTTCGGACACAGAACAAGCTCAACCAAAAGGCTTGCTGCTAGCAGACGATAGCAAGTCTGTGACTTCCCTTAACGATGCAGTTTATACCGAAGCAAATTCAGAAATAGAATTTAATTTACTGCTGAAGAAAAGACATCAGTTGTACCAGTCTTTGCAGGAGCAAACGAACAGACTAACCAGTTCTCCACTTCTAGGTAACACAGAACCAGGGCGTAGCCGTAAAAACCTTTTCATTCCTCTCCAAGTTGTGAGAAGAGAAAAATCTCTCATCATTTTTCTATACCGCAACAGAGTTCTTCTGAAATACCAGGAGAGGTCGATCACGAAGAAACAACGGCTCTGGATCTAGACGCTCTACTCAAACAGTTGCTGGAAACTTCAGCGGGTAGCCAATCGCCCGGACTGCGAATTGCGATCGTCGGGGATGCTGGCGCAGGCAAAACAACTTTTCTACAAGAGTTTGCTGAGAAGATATTTGAGCCACCTCCCGAACCGGAGTTTGGGCAACTTGCGAACTCAATAGCAATCTGGGTCCCCTTGCAGATTTGAAAGAACCATTGGAGGAGCATTTACTAGGGGAATGGCTTAAGACAGCACTCAAACAGCGTCACGTTAATAAAGCAACTGAAGACGCACTAGAAGATTTATGTCAACGCAAGAAGGTATGGCTACTGCTTGACGGATTGGATGAGTATCCCGGTTTCAGTGACTCAGTTTCCAGGTTACTCAAACAACTGAAAGGCTGGCTCAGCAACGCGCACGTTGTTCTATCGAGTCGCCCTCACTTGTGGGCAGGAAGACGTAACGAACTAAATGGATTTGAAATCTATCAAATCCTTGACCTCGGCCAGCCTGATTCTCCTGGCTTAGTCGATGCATTCCTCCATAAATGGTGGGCGAATGAACTTGAATTACTCAGTGCTTTCCGTTCTGAGTTGCATGATCCAAGGAATGAACAAGTCCGGGATCTAGCCAAAAATCCACTGCTTCTGACTCTACTGTGCAAAACTTGGGAGATCTTGCGGAGACCCATGCCATCAACCAAAGCTGGGTTGTACAAAGAGTTTGTCGAGGCGATCGATAGCTGGAAACGCCCTACATTATCTACCGCTGATATACAGCCCGAAGAACTTTACTCAGCCTTACCCAGGCTTGCATGTGCAGCGCTCGATGAAGGTTCTCATTTCTGGATACAGGAAGAATTGGTCAAGGAGATCCTCAGTCCGCAACTATTAGGTCTGGCAATTGGTATCGGTTGGCTCAAACCAATGCGGGTCATAACGGAGAGGCAAATAGAAAACGCCTATGCCTTCATCCACTCCTCTTTCCAGGAATATTTTGCGTCCCTCGCTGTCCATAGTCGGGACTTTTTCCTTCCTTGCGATCACCAAAACAAGCCTGTGAAAGACGAGACGAATCCAGACCAGTACAAGCCCTACCGAGTTTTTGATCCTCATTGGAGAGAGGTTATTTTATTTTGGCTAGGACGGAACCCTAGAGAAATAACAGCAGCAGAAAAAGACCAATTTCTGTGGTTAGTGTTGCAATTTGATGATGGATGCGAAAACTTCTTCGATCGAACACGCATATACACGCTTACTAATGAAGGGCGTAATATGTTTGATGGCTGTAGTCTTAACGAAGTAACTTCTGAAGACAAAGAAGCTGGTCCAACAGTTTTATTTTATGACGAGTGGGGGATATATCTCACGTTTGGAATGACGAAGCATGGCTGTATACCGTTAAAAAATACTGTGAGGAGTTAACGAAGTTTTTAGGGTACTGGATGCATTTCGAAAACTGTATAAACGAACCTCCTGATGTTGATCCTTCATCGCTTTCGGACTTTGATTACATGGTCCATACGATTCGATTTACAGCGTATACACGCAATCCTGGATACAAGTTATATCAGAAATTTAAACATGAAGTTGAACAACTGAAGACTTTGCGTAGGGAGGAACTTGAAGCGATCGATAACCTTGACTTTCGAGGTTTAGTAAAGAGGTTACGCAATAGCGAAGATCCATTCATTCGTGGCAAAGTCATCAACAACTTGACAAATAAATATCTTAGTAATAAAGACGCAATCGTTGCCTTAATTAAGTATTCCGAAAACAGCTCTAACCTCGACTTTATTCGTTCGATTGCGTGGATTCTCGCTCGACGCGGTATCAAACAGACAGACGTAGTTAAAGCAATGGCTTCTTTGCTTACTCGGTGCAACGATGAATTTGTCAAAGTAGCGATCGCTGACTATTTCTACGATTTAACGGTTGCCTCATCTACTACAGCCGAGCTGTTAAAACTCATTATTGCAGGGTCAAAATACCGTTACAAGCAACAGGGAGAACGGAACCCAGCTTGTGCCCATTATTTTCGTCATATCATTGTGCGTTGTTCCACTAGGATGAGCTACACCGAGTTCTACGACGCTTGGCACAACCCTACCAGTGCTTTACAACAGTCATAACCTCATAATTGTTGCCCCTTGTCAGCGTGACAGGATTCACTCGACTGTAAGGAAAGCCAAGCATTTCAATAGTGGGTGTGTTGAGTATATCCACTACTAGAAAGTATGCCACTTACCAAACCTACAGTCGGTAATTTAGTCAAAGCTAAAGTGTCAATTGAAGGCATTCGTCCTCTGATGTGGAACCATTTTGGTCCCCATGCCCTTCCGCTTGAACCTCAAGAAAGAGGAGGAGTTGCAGGAAACAACCCGGATGAATGGCGAAATTCAGTGCTGATGTCCCCTGATCGGGAACTCTATCTTTTGCCCAGTTCCATCTTCAAGTGTTTGCGTGAAGGTGGTCGATACATCAAGCAAGGACGTTCCAGCCTGGAAAAACTCGTAACCGCCACGGTCCAAGTTCAAGGCAAATTTATCATCATTCAAGGTCGGTTTGTTCCTAAAAACCAGAATTCTTACACAACGGCATCTTCCAGGAAGAACTACCCGACGTTTTCATTGATGTCTCCCCAGTGGTGAATCCGTCTACCAAAAACCGCAACATCCGATATCGAGTGTCTACTGCACCAGGTTGGCGATGCAACTTTGAAATTCAATTTGATAAGTCGATCGTATCCCGCAACCAAATGGAGAGCGTCTGCGTGCAGGCTGGAGCGTTAGTAGGTTTGGGAGATGGTCGAACCATGGGTTTAGGAAGATTCAAATTGCTAACGTTTGAGGCTCCTGATTCATCCTGACAAGGGTGAATCAGGACAAGCCATGGCTCGACTAGGCTAGGCGCGTCCCGCCTCGGCATGTCCCGTCAGGACATGGCTCGGCATGGCGCGGTGCGACAAGACACGGCACGGTTAAGAAATTATGGGTAAAACCAAACGTCAGCACAAAGTCGAGTGGCAAAAAACGCGGAAGCGTATTTGGGAGCGAGATCAAGGAAAGTGTCAGGGGCCTTACTGCGTCGATGCTCTACCCTACTCGCTTCCACTTTGGCAAGCAGATATTGATCACATTGTCGAGTTATCAAACGGTGGCAGCAACCGCGATCGTAACTTGCGTGTATTGTGTCGGCGCTGCCATGTACTTCGCGCCAGTCATGCCCACCAGGGAATGATCGCTCGCGCGTTAAAGCAGGGATTAATTCCTGCTGATTGGCGTCCCTTAGTTTGGGAATAGCAGTCTTTCCCTGACATCAGTTGTATTCAGCGGCTCCTGCTGCCTCGAATCGATATTCTAAAGCTAGACTCATCAAGGCGATCGCCTGCAAAATTGCTGCGCGATCGCCTTTTTCGCATCGATTAAATAATTGAATTGCATCAATAATTGAATTAGCTTCTGTAATTAAGTTTATAGTGATCTCGATTGCTTTCGTTTCCCGAAGATAAGCTTGATACAGGAAAAAAGCCGCACAGTGTCGCGCATTGTAAATTAGCTCTCCACCAATCTTGATCGGAGGTGTAAATAAAGGGTAATCAAATAGCGGCGGAAAAGGCGGTAATTCCCTATGGGGCTGACTCACAGCATCTTCTCCTTAGGTGGTTTCCTGAAGATGCAGATCTATTTGATTGGAAATCGCCTCTACAATTCCTTTATTCGTTAAATCACCCAGGGCTTTATAGAAATCACCCTCACTGAGATTCCAACGATCGCAAAAACATCGACGTTAATCTTAGGATTGAGTTTGCCGGGATAATCAATTTGCAGGGCAAAGTATAGATAGTCGCGATCGCTGCAAAGTAGTTTACGATCGCGAATTTTTACAAGTTCCTCACGATCGAGCCAGTATCCTGCTTGGGTTTGCCGCATATCCGCTAGTACAAAGGTTCGTTATTCATTAGTTTAAAGGCTGAAACCTTTTTCCCCATCAAAGTCCTGTCATAGTGACAGGACTTCCATCAAAGGGGTGCTTACGGCTTGATATTAGCAACGTACATCTATCTACAGACTCTCATCGCTTTCGCCGATCGCCTTCAAATACGCCTCAGCAGCAGCCTGCTTAAACACCCCTTTGGTGTAGCGCTGAAACACCTTATCGCTTTTAATTCCCATCAACTCCTTGCCAAACAGCGGGTCAACACCTCGCCGCGTTACCTCAGTCCCAAACGTGTGCCGGAACCGATGGGGCTTCACATCTTCCACACCAGCAATCTTCCCCAGTTTCTTCACCATCCGGTGCAACCCCTTGTACCCTAACCGCTGCCCCGCACTCTTTGGGTCCTGCGCCAAGAACATCGGACTCTCCAGCAGTGGCTCAAACATCCCCCTTGCTGCCGCCGCCACTCCAGGTAAGCTTCCAGGTGAGATCGCGCCTCCCGACTCAGCGGCACCTCCGATACATTCTGCCCCTTCGAGCGATGCACCTTCAAAATCTTGCCATTCCAATGCTCCACATTCAGAGCAGACGCTTCCGAGGCCCGCAGCCCATGACTGAGAACCGCAACAATGGCGCGATCGCGCACCCGTGTTTTCTCCTCCAGTTCCAGCATCGCCCACAGTTGGCTTAAATCCTCTGCCTCGATATGGTCTGCCTGAAGTTCCGGCTGTCGCTCCAGGTCGATCGCGTCCGTTGGCAGTGGCTGATTCATCGGGTAGCCATTGCTGCGCCGGAGCCACTGGTAGAAGGAGCGCAGGGTGTTCAACGCATGATTGATCGAGGTGGGCTTCAACCCCTTCAGCTTCAATTCCCGCCGATATTTGCCGACGTCGCTGGGCGTTACGTCCAGCCAGGACTTGTCGCACCAGGCGGCAAATCGCACTAACTGCCCTCGGTAGGTCCGCTGCGTATTCTCTGCTTTCCCCGTCTGGCGCAGAAACTCCTCAATCTGCCAGTGCCGGAGGTCAGGCGGCTCCGCTTGCCGAGGCTCTTCCCCTTTGCCGCCCTGTAGCGGCACAATCACGATCGGCAAAACAGGATCAGAGGGGATAGAGACATGGCGATCGCCCTTTTGCTAGGAATTCAGATAGAGATAATTGCAATTATCTCTATCTGATTATTGTCAGAATATTAGCGCCATTTTTGCTTCTAGGCATTTGGCGGATAATTGAGGGCAGTTTACAAAAGAACAAATGGGACGACGAACGAACGAGAAATGCTGGGCGTGCAGCCTATTGACGGTGGGTGAAGCCCGCAAGCTCCATGATGCCGAACAGGGAGGTGATGGCTGCTGGAGAGAGGACACCTGCCGGAGTCGCCGCTCCTATTACCGTAAGGGGCGAGGGAAAGGGGTGAAGCGAAAGTCGGCGATCGCAGAGGTTATTGTCCCGATTCCTGAAATTCCCTATGTGGTGCTGCACACCTACGTGGAAAAACCCCGGCAGACCAATGATGAGGTGATGATTCACGCGATGTGTGCAGAGTTGTGGGTGGGGAACAAGCCTGTCGCAATGACGCAACCTCAACACACGTTTGGGTTGCCGCCCCGTTTGGTGAAAGAGTATGCCCGCCAATTATTAGCAGCGCTGTACCAGGAGTATGGGGATGGACGGCGGAGTGGATTTGAACGCTATGCGCGAGAGGAGCAGCACTCAGTATCCCAGTGCCCAGTGCGTCCTTGCTCATTTCATGCAGCGCATTTGAACGAGGTGGAAGTGAGCAGGGGAGGGGATGAATCAACAACTAGAATTACCGCTTTGGGATACTTTGAAGTCTGCCCAACAGATGCCGGAACAGGTGAATTGGGGGAGTTGCTGGGGCAGGTTGAAGCAGCGATCGAGCAATTACCAGAGTCCGAGCGGTTGCGATTGGCAGGGGAAGCTTTGCTGCAAGTGGCAACGGTGTATGCTACCCGCTCTGAGGTCTGGATGACGGAATGGGAGGAAGCATACCGCGACCCGGTGGTGCAGCCGGGATTCTTTGCAGAGATGGTACGTCAGACAATGGCGGTGGATCTGGGTGAGTTGATGGAGCCAACCTCACCAAGAAAGCCGCGAACCAGACGAGTTGGACCGACAGAAACGGCGGAAGGGTCGATCGCTGCAACAGTGGATAAAGAAGCGCTGCTGGTGATGGTGGAGCAATTAGAGGCAGAACAGGAGAGCCAGAAACAGCAGGTGTGGGCGATCTCCCACGATGAGAATGTGTCGGACTGGGTCGAGGCGATCGCCCAAAGGTTGCAGCAGGTACCTGATCCGAAAGTTTCCTTGCTTGAGTTATGTCGTTGTTTAGGAATGTCGTGGGTTGAGGTGTGGTTGGGGGTGTTGTTAGGCGGGTTTGAGCTGGAGCAAAGGGGTGAGTTTTACGAGGCTCCGATCTGGGTGAAGTGTTCACTAGAGAAGCTCGAATCAAAGAGACGTGACCCAAACATTTAGCCTTTGCACAGTTGGAGACAATTACCGTCATTTGAGTTAAGACCGACCTGGGACTTCGTATCAGCTTTTCGTGAAGATGTCGTGTTTGAAGTTTGGCTTCTGCGTAATCGCATTCATCCCAATTGTTTCCTATTGAATCGTTTACTTCACTATCAATGGACCTCTTTCAGGAAGCTCAAAAGCTAATCGGTGCGACAAAAGACTTGGCTCAAACAGGTACAAACTATTTCAATGAGTCTGTTGAAGAGGCGAAGAACACGGCAGCACATCTGAGTGCAAATGTAGAAGATTTCAAACATCATTCTGGTCAGCTAGTCCAACAGGGCTTCGAGGTACTGAGTGGGAGCTTGGAGACTGTCAAAAATAGCGCTTTCGAGATTGGGGTCACTGGAGGGGCGATCGCGGATGCCCTCAAAGATTTGCCACAAACGGCTGAAGAGTTAGCAAGAGAGATGCCGAAAATAGCCTATCGTTTGCAAAATCGGGCAGGGCTACGGGTTGGGGATGCTCCTCGCTCGGATACAGATGTCATGAAGCTGTTTGAGAAAATTCCAGGCACTTCCAAACTGGGTTCTCATGAGACCAGAATTCGTGAGTTTTTGGCAGATAAGCACGGTAGCCACATCATCTCCCGGCAACAAGGGGTTCCAACGGTGCAGACAACATCCTCTGGGAAATCGGAACTGACAATATCCGGCGAGGAGCCAGGATAATGACAGGTGGTGAACAGATTTATATTCGCTTCTACAATGCAGTTGACTCCGTTGTGAAAAATTCAGGCACGATCGCGAAGCTAGGAGTTACTGCAACTGGAACAGCAATTCTGACTCAAACTGTCATCACTGCTATCTCCTATGCACTCGACCTTTATCGAGGAGACATTACGGTTGAAGAGTTTCGCGATCTGGTGGTCGGAGCGGCGGTGAGTGCTGGAATTGCAACTCCCATCTTTTTCCTAATCTTCATTGCCGTGATTGCCCTCTTTCCTGAGCTAGCGGTTCTGCTATCTGCCCCAGCACTGGTTGCAGGGTTTAATATCCTGTTCGGGGTGGGGATTGCAATCCCGATGATTCAGTCCCTTATGCGCCATGTTGAATCGGGTGGTTTTGGGGAAGAGGTTGCAGAAGGCTACCAGAGTTTGAT
The DNA here is from genome assembly GCA_034541955.1 of Kovacikia ellensis JS3. Lineage (GTDB taxonomy): Bacteria > Cyanobacteriota > Cyanobacteriia > Leptolyngbyales > Leptolyngbyaceae > Kovacikia. The sequence goes on from JAVYJL010000005.1 coordinate 75,528, forward strand.
AGGCGATGCTCAACAATTTATAGAACCTGCTGCGAGCGAAACTTAGCGGTCATCACTGCGCTAGCATTTTGAAATGCGACCGATGCAACTACTGTTTGAAACCCAGGAGGCAGCCCGCGAGGTTGCCTCTATGCTAGATACGAGTATGGCAGGGTAACATGATTATGCTGCCACCCATTCATGACACACTAGCGCCAAAATATACACCAAACAATGCTTTCAGTGTTCATAATTAAAGGTGAAAGCCAGAACGCTTTCTAGTAGCTTGCATTTCAAGGCGGTATGAAAAAAAGTACGTATCTTGGCTCAACCCATTTTTAACAGCAGGAGTAAGATTGAACGAAATCTATTCCTGGCTCCTATCGGACAGTCTTCATACTGTCAGCCGTTCTCGTAAATTGGTCCGTGAAGATGCTCATCACCGTGCGTTGCCGCACCTTGATATTGGCATTGAGCGACATCCCTGACTGCAATCTGACTGACCGTCCATTCACCATCAGTGACTGACGGTCGAGCCGAATCTTGGCTGGGAAAGTGTAGTAGGGCTGAATCTGGGTTGGCGGCAGAGCATCAGAACCAATCCAGACCAGCGTTCCTTTCACATCGCCAAACTCGCTGAAGGGAAACGAGTCAATTCTGACATCGACGGTCATGCCTTCTTTGACAAAACCAATATCTTTATTCGTAATCGACACCTT